>JAFGJM010000002.1 GCA_016929095.1 Anaerolineales bacterium
AGTTCCCGAAGAAGAGCTGCCATTCGAAGAAGCCCCTGTTTCAGAGATAGCCGAAGAAGAGATCATCGAGGCTGAAGTGGTTGTTTCGGAAGTCCCCGAAGAAGAGCTGCCATTCGAAGAAGCCCCTGTTTCAGAGATAGCCGAAGAAGAGATCATCGAGGCTGAAGCGATTGTTTCAGAAGTCCCCGAAGAAGAGCTGCCCATCGAAGAAGCCCCTGTTTCAGAGGTAGCCGAAGAAGAGGTCATCGAAGCCGAAGCGGTCGTTTTAGAAGTTCCCGAAGAAGAGCTGCCCATCGAAGAAGCCCCTGTTTCAGAAATACCGGAGGGTGAAATTTCTGAAAAAGAAGCACCCACCGTTGAAATACCAGTCGAACAAAAGCTCCCCCTAAAAGCTCCAGTTACACGCCTACTTGTAGAAGAAATGCCTATGGCTGAACCCGAAGAAAAAACCGAATTAGTCGTAATAGATTTAAACCATGCCTCTCTGGTGGAATTAGAGAGAATACCAGGTGTTGGATTTATAAAAGCACAGAATATTATTAATTATCGCAATGAACATGGGTCATTTGAATCTGTAGACGATTTAGTTAAAGTCTCCGGTTTTGATGTAACCCTTATAGATTCAATAAAATCTAAATTAAATGTCCTTGCTCAAGCTGAAGAGCCAGCTGAAATTTCTCCAGAAGAAGAAATTTCTACACCTTTATTGAAAGCACGCAACGACCTTCAACTAGGGAAAATCCCCGAGGCGATAGATCAATACCAGGAGTTGATCAACACAAAAACAAATTTGGATGAAATAGCATTTGATTTGCAAGTGGCTATTGACCAATATCCAACAGATACACTCCTATGGCAAACTTTGGGAGATACATGTGTACGGTTAGGCAAACTTCAGGATGCATTAAATGCTTATACTCAAGCAGAAAAATTATTAAGGTAACTATCAATACCTCTAGTTTATTGCAGGTATATATTCAAACTTACTTGGAGGAAAATCGTGGAAAAAACATTAGTGCTGGTTAAACCAGATGGCGTTCAAAGAGGGCTTATTGGTGAAGTGATCATGCGCCTTGAACGCCGTGGTTTACGCCTGGTTGCTGCTAAATTCATGAATGTCAGTCGGGAGTTGGCAGAAACCCATTATAGTATTCATAAAGGTAAACCATTTTACGATGGATTGATAAATTACATCACCTCCGCTCCGGTGATGGCTATGGTATGGGAAGGGAATAATGCCATCGCTGCCGTACGTCAGACGATGGGGTCGACGAAACCCGTCGAAGCAGCACCCGGGTCTATCCGCCATGATTTTGGTTTAGAGGTTGGTAGAAATATTACCCACGCATCAGACTCAGTGGAAAATGGTGTAAAAGAAGTGGAATTATGGTTTCAGGCTCAAGAAATCGTTTCCTGGCAAAGAGAAATCGATCATTGGATTTTTGAATAAAATCTCCCACCCCCGGTCGATAAGCCGGGGGTTTTTTATTTTATTATTTCTTTTTTATACATAATATATCCAATTTATCTTTGATATAATCTCGTACAATTCGCGACAAAAAAGGATTAATGGTGATTTCCTCAGAATTGGTAAGATCAAAACTACAATCGATCCTCCCCCATGTTCAGAAACCAGGCCGCTATACCGGTGGCGAACTAAATCAGGTCGTTAAGGATTGGTCAACAATTTCCACCAAACTCGCTTTGGTTTTTCCTGATATTTACGATATCGGCATGTCCAATTTAGGGTTAACAATCTTATATGATCAAATTAACCAGCGCCAAGATGTGCTGGCGGAAAGAGCATATGCTCCCTGGCTGGATATGGAACTCATGATGAGGCGGGAGAACCTTCCAATGTATTCACTTGAAACCATGCACCCATTGGCGAGTTTTGATATCCTAGGGTTCTCCTTACCTTATGAAACATTATATACAAATGTTTTAAACATATTAGATCTGGCTGCGGTTCCCCTCTACTCATCGCAACGGTCACTCCAACACCCTTTGGTAATCGCTGGTGGAAACGCCACTTTCAATCCGGAACCGATGCACGCGTTTATCGATGCTTTTGCGATTGGAGAAGGTGAAGAAATCATCCATGAAGTGATTGACCAATATCAAAAATGGAAAACCCTTCACGCATCCAGAAGCGAATTACTTTCCATGCTTTCAAAAATTGACGGCATATACATTCCTTCTTTATATCAACCGATTTATCACAGTGATTATAAGGTTGCAAATATTCAGAAAATTGATGAAGATGCTCCTTTACCAATTGTAAAGCGTATTGTCGGAAAACTTCCTCCTTCACCCACTCGCTTGCTTGTTCCGATGATTGACATTGTTCACAATCGCATCCCAGTAGAGATCATGCGTGGTTGCACACGCGGCTGCCGGTTCTGCCACGCCGGGATGATCAATCGCCCCATACGCCAGCGTAGCGTGGACGAAATTATCCAAACCATAGAATTAGCCTTGAAAAATACTGGTTACGAGGAAGTGGGTCTTTTATCCCTATCATCTTCTGACTATGCGCATATTCTTGATTTGATCGATGCAATAAATTCCCGTTTTTCGGAGAATCGCCTGAATGTTTCTCTCCCATCGTTAAGGATCGACACTTTTTCAGTGGAATTAATGAACAGTCTTAAAACCGTCCGTAGAGGCGGTTTTACATTGGCTCCGGAAGCTGCTTCAGAAAAAATGCGTAAAATCATTAACAAACCAGTTGAAAATGAACAATTATTGGAAACCGTCAGAGCGATCTTTTCTCGCGGTTGGCCAACAATAAAACTCTACTTCATGATCGGGCACCCCTCTGAGACGATAGAAGACGTAAAAGAGATCGTTGAGTTGTGCAAGGCGGTTTTAGCCGTTGGTCAGAGTGTCATTGGAAAACGCGCCCAGGTAAATGCGGGTGTAAGTACTTTTATTCCAAAAGCACATACACCTTTCCAGTGGGTTGCTTGCGATACCTTTGAACAAATTACGGCTAAGCAAGATTTGCTAAAATTGGAATTGCGCGGCAAGGGATTGAAACTCTCCTGGAACGCCCCGGAAGAAACCATGCTGGAAGCCTGGCTTTCACGCGGCGACCGGCGTATGGCAGATGTTATTTACGAAGCGTGGAAAAACGGCGCTAAATTCGATGCCTGGGGAGAACAATTCCATTACCAAATATGGCAGGATGCATTTAAAACCGTCGGTATCGATCCATCTTTTTATACTCATCGAGAACGCCCGATTGATGAGGTCTTTCCATGGGATCATATCAGTATTGCCGTCCGTAAGAAATACCTGATTCAGGATTACTTACGCAGCCAACAAGGCATTGTTTGGTCTGATTGCCGGGAAAAATGCCATGGCTGTGGTATTCTCCCAACTTTCGCCGATTTACGCCGTGATAATCCGGGAGACATTTGGTGTTGCCCCGAGGTTAAAAATCCCAAATACAGCAAAACCACCTGTACACCTGTTCAAACAAACCTTTCAACGTCTTTATCATGAGAATCAGGATAATTTTTTCAAAAACAGAGATCATTAGATTTACCAGCCATCTCGACTTATATCGCGCCTGGGAAAGAACATTACGCCGGGCTGAACTACCCCTGGCTTTCTCGCAAGGTTTTAAACCACATGCCCATATCAATTTAGCCTGCGCTTTGCCATTAGGGTTTACCAGCGAAAATGACCTGGTGGATATCTGGCTCGCCAGGGATATGACGCTGGATGAAATATATCAACGTCTAACGCAAGCTGTTCCCCCGGGCATTGTCATACATTCTGTAGAAGAAATTCCATACCAGGCGCCTTCTTTGCAAAAACAACTTACAGCTTCAGAATATTTGGTGACATTACTTCTGCATGAAGATGAGTTAGCTGAAAAACTCGAGAGGCTGCAAAAACAAAAAGTCATAATGCGCCAACGTAAAAATAAGGAATACGATCTTCGCCCCCTTATCCTTGAGATTAGTCTACTCCCTGAAGATACATCAGGAAGGCAGCAAATCAAAATGACTCTTAAAGCCAGGGAAAGCGCCACCGGTAGACCCGAAGAAGTCCTTCTTTCGCTGGGTATAGAACCCACAACGGCGCTGTTTCACCGCCGCCATCTGATATTAATGGATACTTCAAATAATTCATAATTATCGTGGTAAAATTTCTTTCTGCAAACAGCCCCCATAGCTCAGTGGATAGAGCGTTGCCCTCCGGAGGCAAAAACCCGCGTTCGAGTCGCGGTGGGGGTACTTATTTTTTATAAGGTTTTCCAGTCATACCTCAAGATTTTCTTGGGGTATTTTTTATTATGATTGGCGGTTAGAATAAAATATAATGAGTTTTCGGCTAAGCGTGTTTATCATATGGATGTCGTTGTTATTATCCGGCTGTCAAACAGGGAATCAGGTTGTGTTCGACCCGCCCTGGCAGTACTCTAACATACGCGCCCTCGATGCAGCCGATTCGCCCCTACCCGGAGCAGACATCCTGGCAGTATATCTTCGACAAACACCTTCCAATGAAATGACACATGATATTCAAATACGCCTGGATTTTTTGGATTTGTCTTACCTGCCAGAATGTGATATATACCTGGCATTGGATACCCAAACCGGAGGCGCAAATCAAATCTCAGCCTCGATCCCTACAGAAGTCGAATGGGATATTTTATTAGTAATTTCCTCCACCCTGCAAATCAATACCTATAATGAAAAGTATTCTCCGGTCATAGCTAACGGTGTCAGTGTTATTCGCGACCCCTTGCAAGATACAATGATAATCAATATTTCCGGTAATACTTTTCAACATTCCTTCCACCAATTGAAATACCAGGTTATTACCACCCTACCTCACCAGGCTGCAATTACCGATGTAACTGAAAGCATATCATCAACAGATTTTCCTCCAAAGCAAGCCGAAGCTGTCATGATCTTTTGGAATACATTCCCGGCATATACTCCCGCTCAGGCTTTGCGTCGTTGGGATGGCGCCCATACCGGACCGAAAGGAAACCGGCATGGGTTGTTCAATTTATTGAGTGCAGCCAAGCAATATTCTGTTCCTCTTTTCTTGTTAGATATTAAATCCCCTATGACGCTTTCGGCGTTAGATTACGTCAGTGGAACAGCATTGATTAGAGAATTGGTGGAAAAAAATTTACTCATTCTAGCCGATCCACAACCGGTTCTATCCTATTCAAATCCAATAATACTGCCTGATGATATTCTGACTCAGGAGATATCTTTCATCAAGAGTGTCGAGAGGCAATATCAATTGCCGTCTTCACATGCAATTTTTTCAATTTCTGCCCCGTTTAATAACCCAAATGGGATTAATCAATATTCGACAGTATTTCAAATTGAGTATCCCAAATCCACATCCACATCCCCATTTCCCGAATTCACGCTTTCAACTTGCGCCGGGCAAACGGTTATACCCGTAACGATTTTCCCTTCTCCGCACCCATTCTACGACCAAACCGGACCAGAAGGTCCCAGCCTTTCATTGCGCCGCGCCTTAATCCACAATGCCATCCAAAACACATTGAAAACCTCGTCAAATCCCATCTTCATGATCCTGGGAGGGGAATTACCAAATTCGTCCTGGGGCATCCCCGACGAAGCCCAGGCGACCATGAATTACTTCAACCATCATCCCTGGATACACCTGGCTGGGCAAAACGATTTACTTTCATCTTTTAAAGACAATTCTAGCGATTGCCGACCGCAGGAAAAATCGGATGATTTCATCTTCAATCCTCAAACCATTGAAGCGATTAAATCTTCACCCCAAAATACTGCCCTGGAACAAGCTATTCAGACAATGACTTTGTTGACCACCCCTATCTTTCCCGACTCGGCTTTGCTGTATGAATTACGACAAAATTATGTCGATCACGTTGACCTTCTATTAGAAGTCGCTCGTTGGATTGAAAATCATGATGAAAAATCCGATTGTAATACCGATATTGATAATGATGGGCAATTAGATTGTGTATTGTCTTCCGACCGTTTCTTTTTGGTTATCGACAAAAAGAATGGGGGGTTACGGTATGCGTATTTCATAAGCAACGGCAACTTACATCAAATAATAGCTCCATCTTCATTATTAGCTACCGGGTTAAGCAGCCCGGATACATGGCATGGATCGGGTTTAGAAGTATCCGATCCATCCGTAATCCCTGGTGCCTTTTGGGGTAAGGATGAAAACTATCACATAATGACATCCTCAAATGCCATCAAGTTAAATGCCTCTACTGGTCAAAAAACCTATTCTTTATCTTCAGGGGGAATTAGCATATATATAACCGAACCACCAATCAATGCATATCAAATTCCATTTCTTTTTGATCCCTGGATACGCTTTAATCCTGATTGGATGAGCAGCTCCATATTTCAAGTTGACCGAAGTTGTGACAATTCTTATACCTGGATTTATAATGATGGGTCAATAGCCGCTTTAGAAATCAACCAACCAATCAATATCCATTCGTTTGCCGATTCAGTGGAATTTATGGATGAAACCGAACATCCCGATTGGGATTATCCGCCCGGTCATTTTCTCCCAATCCCGTTAATTGTTGTAGATTTAATTGATTTTTCGTCCCCATTAATCATCAATCTGAGTGTGCGATAAGCTATTCTTATATAACCCCGCCTCGATAATCAGCTTATAAACCTCGACAGGAATATAATATCGAAACGCAGATTCTTCCGCTACCCGCTTTCGTATTTCTGAAGATGATATTTCCAATAAAGGCGCATCGACAAAATTTACTTTATGAGAAATACCCGGAATATGTGTTTCTAAGTATGACCAATCAATATTAATCCCTGGCCGACGCATCACACCCAGGGTATCGATAGCCTGGACTAATTCACGCGGCTTATGCCATTTGGGTAAATTGCGCAATGAATCACCACCGATCAAATATACCAGTTCGCAGCTTGGGCTTTCTTGACGGATGATATTCACGGTATCCACAGCATAATGAGGCCCCGGACGGTCTATATCCACTCGTGAGAATTCAAAAGCCGGGTTCCCTGTCAGCGCGGCTTTCACTAATTTCTCTCGTATCTCTATGGGTGTGATTGGTTGCCCCTTTTTATGCGGTGGTTTTGATGTAAGTACAAAAAACAATCGATTCAGATTTAACTGACATAATGCCTCAGAGGCTAATATCAGATGCCCAAGATGAGGAGGGTCGAAAGTACCGCCAAAAACGCCTATTCTCATAATTAATCCGCCCACTCCAGTTCATATTCGCCAATTATCACTGTATCTCCACTTTGTACGCCAGCCTCTCTCAACGCATCTTCTATACCCAGTGTTTGTAATATGCGTTGAAACCTGCGTATTGATTGATCGTATTCCCAATATGTCATCGAAGCAGCTCTTTCGATTGCATCACCGATTACAAGCCATCCTTTAGCGGTATGTTTTATTTGGAAATGGCGAGGGTCAGCCTCCACTTTATAAACAGGTGTTTCTGCCACTTCAGGGGGGTGTTCTGGTAATTCTTGGAGTACTTTGGCAGCCTGGTATAGAACAGTTTTTACATTCATGCCCGTCACGGCTGAAATTCCCCATATGTGATTTACACCTTGTTTTTTAAGAGTATTTGATACTTCTCGATATCGTTTTTCTGCTTCGGGAATATCCATTTTATTGAGTACCACGATCTGAGGCTTATCTGCCAATCCCGGGTCGAATAATGCCAATTCCGAATTGATTTGCGCATAATCCAATACTGGATTTTCAGCTAATCCATCCAGCAGATGAATTAATACTCGGGTTCTTTGTATATGTTTGAGAAAAGCATAGCCTAATCCCACCCCCTTATGAGCCCCTTCAATCAATCCCGGTATGTCTGCCAATACCAGGACGATCTCATCATCCAATTCTACAACACCTAAATTCGGTTCCAGAGTAGTGAAAGGATATGGCGCAATTTTTGGCTTTGCATTCGTCACCGATGCTAATAATGTGGATTTGCCGGCATTAGGAACACCAATAATTCCAATATCGGCGATCAACTTAAGTTCCAACCGCAAAAACCGTTCCACACCGGGTTCCCCCCGTTCTGCAACACGTGGAACTTGATTACGAGAATTGGCAAAATGAACATTTCCGCGCCCGCCCCGTCCTCCCGAGGCTGCCACATACCGTTGACCCGGTGTAACCAAATCTCCCAAAACTTCTCCGGTGTGGTCTTCATATACAATAGTTCCAGGTGGTATTTTTATTATCAAATCTTTACCACTCTTGCCTGTCATTTTTTGTTTTCGACCATTATCCCCATTATCGGCAAAATACTTATTTTTTTGCCGGAAAGATGACAAGGTGTTCAATGAGGGTTCTACCTCTAGAATAATATCCCCTCCCTTTCCGCCGTCTCCGCCATCTGGACCGCCAAAAGGCACATATTTCTCTTTTCGGAAATGAACAACACCATCCCCGCCTTTTCCTGAGCGGATATGGATTTGCGCTTGATCAATAAACATATCACAATATCCTGATTCCGGTAATTCTATTCAATATTAGATAATTTCACGATTTACGATGGTTGAATGGATAATAATTGGTTGTTTGTCAGGCTTTATCCAATTTTTGTTTCGTAAAACATGACCCTTAGAAAACAAACATTCTAGGAAGTAGAGAAAATTATACCATTCCCACTTTTTTATTTTTTTCAAGGAATTTGCCGGAAAAAACAATCCCAATATGCTCAGATTATGATAAACTATGCATCCGGTTGTGCATTTTTACACAATGTGTCCATCCAAAAACACACCAGATTGTTGCCAGATGGGAGGCCGAACATGCCAGAAAATAATAATGAAATCCCTGATATTGTGATTGGCAGGTTACCTTTGTATCTGCGTGCACTTCAGTATATGGTACTGGAAGAGCAGATGGTAACATCTTCAAAAGAATTGGCTGAGCGTTTAGGTATTTCTGCCGCACAAATTCGAAAAGACCTTTCGCAATTTGGTGAATTTGGCAAACAAGGTACCGGCTACCAGGTAGAGTTCTTAATAAAGAAGCTACGTCAAATTCTCAACGTGGATACGATCTGGGATGTGATCATCATCGGCGCCGGAGATATTGGACATGGAATTGCACGTTATCCGAATTTTGGTGCTCAAGGGTTCAGAGTGGTTGCCGTATTTGATAATAACCCTAATAAAATAGGCACAAAAATCGGCGATTTTTCTGTACAAGATAGCGCGGTAATGCCGGCAATTATTAAGCAATCCAATATTAAAATCGCCATGATCGCTGTTCCTGCTTCTCAAGCCCAACTGGTGGTTGACGATTTGATACAAGCAGGGATTAAAGCCATATTGAACTATGCGCCAATTACGATCAATGTCCCCAAAGGTATCCAGATCCAATATATCGATCCTGTGATGCATCTACAAAAAATGACATATTATTTGAAATAATAATCGATCAACCAGAATTTTTACACGGGGGGTAAATTGCGCCGAATCATCGCATACATCTTTAGACTTTTTAGTGCGCCTTCCGCGACGCAAGTAGTGGGGTTATCGACTAAATAAGCCGGCACTCCCAATTCTTTGGTCATGAATTTATCCATCCCTCTTAATTGCGCCCCTCCGCCGGTAAGCGCAACACCGCGATCGATAATATCTGAAATTAATTCAGGTGGTGTTTTTTCAAGTACCCGGCGGGTCAACTCCACAATATCATGCAGCGGATCACTCATGGCTTCAACGACTTCACCGGTAGAAATTGTCGCCGGTCGTGGTAAACCGTTGACTTGGTCTTGACCTTGAATCTCTATGCTTTGTTCTTCATCTTGTGGAATAGCGGCGCCGATTTTTAATTTCACTTGTTCGGCGGTTAATTGTCCAATGATCAAACCATATTTTTTTCTTACGTATGCTATGATGGATTCATCCAGTGATATTCCCCCGGCACGCATCGTTTCCGCCGCCACAATGCCATACATGGCTAACACGGCTGCCTGGGTAGCGCCGCCGCCAAGACACACAATCATATTTCCGGATGGAGTCCCGATGGGTAAATCAACCCCAATCGCCGCAGCTAAAGGCTGTTGCACCAGAAATGCCTCACCACTCCCAGCTTGTAGCACGGCCTCATGCACAGCCCGGCTTTCTACGCTTGTCACACCATATGGAACCGTGATCATAACCTTTGGCCCAAAAAAGCGCGCCGGTCGGGTTAGTTTTCTGATCAGATTAGATAAAATTTTTTCGGTGATCTCATAATCAGCGATGACGCCATTGTGTAAAGGGCGGGTCACCTCAATTGATTCGGGGACTTTTCCATACATATCGAGCGCTTCCTTCCCCCAAGCGACCAATTTTTGTTCGTCGACCACGATGGCAGCCACGTTAGGTTCCTCAAATACCAGTTTCGACCCTTCGACCACGCGAATAAATATGGTGCCTAAATCGATACCCAATTCTCTGGAAAAGAACGCCATAATTTATTCTTTTTCTCCCTCGTCTACAACAGGTCTGCGCACCGGATGGCTTGCCCGATATCGTTTTACGGCTTCCAAACGTAAACTAGACCGTTTTAATGCTGCTTCGATTTTTAAATAACTATCCTCATCAGCCGGCGGTGTTTCTTCCAATAATTTCTCTGCCCTTCGTTTGGCCTCTTCAGCTAGAGCGACGTTGATCTCTTCAATATTTTCTGCTGTATCTGCCAAAATTGTGACCATATCCGGTTGGACTTCCACTACCCCGCCGCCAATTGTAAATATTTCCTCTTGCCCCTGGTAACGAACTTTTAATACACCAAATTTAAGCGTCGATAAGAGCGGTGCATGGTTCGGTAATATCCCCATTTCACCGGATATTCCCGGAACGATAACCATATCAGCATTGCCCGAAAATACCATCCGTTCTTGAGAAACAATTTCACATCGAATGGGCATGATCTCCTCTTGCTATTAATCCGACATTTGTTTGGCTTTTTCAACCGCTTCGTCAATCACACCCACACGCATAAATGCCTGTTCGGGTAAACCATCGTGTTTACCATCCAGAATTTCTCTAAAACCACGAATAGTTTCACGCAGCGGAACATAACGGCCTTCTTGTCCGGTAAATTGTTGAGCCACATAAAATGGTTGAGAGAAAAATCGTTCGATTTTTCTCGCTCTGGTCACGATCAATTTATCATCTTCGCTTAATTCATCAACACCCAAAATTGCGATAATATCCTGCAGATCTTTATAGCGCTGTAAAACCCTTTGAACTTCCCTGGCGGTCTCATAATGTTCCTCTCCTACAATAAGCGGATCAAGAATACGTGAAGTAGATGCCAGAGGATCCACTGCGGGATAAATACCTTTTTCAGAGATCGAGCGTTCCAATGCAATTGTCGCATCCAGGTGAGTAAAAGTCGCCACAGGTGCAGGATCAGAGTAGTCGTCAGCCGGCACATATACAGCCTGCATTGAGGTAATCGACCCGTGTTTGGTGGAAGTAATCCTTTCTTGCAGTTCACCCATTTCGGTCGCCAGGGTGGGCTGATAACCAACAGCAGAGGGCATTCTACCCAACAACGCAGATACTTCTGAACCAGACATGCTGAAACGAAAGATATTATCGATGAAGAGCAGAACATCCCGCCCTTTATCGCGGAAATATTCCGACATCGAAAGGGCTGCCAGCGCTACCCGCAAGCGCGCCCCCGACGGTTCATTCATCTGTCCATAAACCATGACCGTATCCTTCATAACCCCAGATTCAAGCATTTCACGATACAACTGGGTACCTTCCCGGGTTCGTTCTCCTACACCTGCAAACACAGAGTTTCCCTGGTGAACCGTGGCAATTGACCGGATCAATTCCATAATGATCACGGTTTTCCCAACGCCTGCCCCGCCAAAGATACCGGTTTTTCCGCCCTTTGTGAAGGGCGCGATCAAATCGATCACTTTTACGCCGGTCTCAAACACCTCTACTCGTGTAGATTGGTCAGCAAATTTTGGCGCCATACGATGAATTGGATAATATAATTCCGTATCTACTGGGCCTTTTCTATCAACCGGTTCACCCAACACATTAAAGACTCGACCCAGCGTATTTTCTCCTACAGGAACCATGATCGGTGAACCGGTGCTATATGCGAGGATTCCCCGGGGTAATCCATCCGTTGAATCCATGGCTACACAGCGCACCCAATTACCTCCCAGGTGCTTTTCTACTTCCAAAACTAAATCCACTTTATTTTCCCTGGGAACTCGAATTTCATCGTATATTTCAGGTAATGTTTCCTGTGGAAACTCTACATCCACAACCCCGCCCAATACCTGAACAATTTTTCCAGTGGCTTTTACCATTCAAACCTCCAAGACGATATTTCCATTGCTTGTTGCCATTACCCGAGGGCTTCTGCCCCTCCGGCAATATCTAACATTTCGTTAGTGATTGTTTGTTGCCTGGCTTTGTTGTATTCCAACTGTAATGCCGCAGATAATTCAATCGCGCTATCGGTAGCATTCTTCATAGCAACCATTCGTGCGGCATGTTCACTCGCTAATGATTCCAGTATTGCCTGATAAACTTGCAGCGCTGTAAAGCGAGGTACGATTTCATCGATAATTTCGCTTTCACCCGGTTCATAGATATAGGTTGCATGAATTTTTTCTTTGATTACTTCAAAATCTTGCACACGTTGCTCTGTGGTTTCGATTTCCAAGGGCAGCAGCTTTTTTATTGTGGCATTCTGTTTGACCATATTGATAAAATCTGTATATACCAGGTAAACTTCATCTACCTCTTCTTTCAGAAAATCATCCACAACGATTCGCCCGATTGGAGCAACATCGGTAAAATTTGGCGCCGGAGGTAAATGGCTGAATTCCGCGACAATATTCTTCCGCCGCCTTGCTAATAAATCTCGCCCCTTGCGTCCGACAGTGACATAAAGAACTTCTGCCGAGAAGTTTTCGAAATAATTCATGGCGTAGCGGACAATATTGGTATTATATGCTCCTGCAAGGCCACGATCGCCGGTAATCACAATAGCAATCACCTTTTTTACTTGAGTTCTTTCTGAAAGCAAGGGATGCAAACTGGCTCTGCCCGGTTGTTGAGAGAGGTGCGTTAGCACTTGCCAGGCTTTCTGTGAATATGGGCGTGTATGCATCATCGCCTGCATTGCCTTACGCACATTACTGGCACTCACAGCTTGCATAGCGCGTGTAATTTGAGCTATATTTTTTACGCTCTTTATCCGTATCCGCATTTCTCTGGCATTTGCCATGATATTATCCTATTGCCATGCCTTGGTAAACGATTCGACAGCCGCTTTCAATTCAGGCTCTGTTTCATCGGTAATGCGTTTCTTCTCTTCGATGTCCTTGCCGATATGAGGGTGAGTCGATTCCATATACCGCAAGATGGCTGTTTCCCATCTTTTCATCTCATCCAGGTTTACTTTATCGGCGTAACCATTTGTACCGGCGTAGATCACGATGACCTGGTCTGGCATCGACATCGGTTCGTATTGAGATTGTTTCAATATCTCTTGCAAATGTCGACCGCGGTTTAATTGCGCCTGTGTAGACTTATCCAGATCCGAACCAAATTGCGCAAAAGCAGCCAGCTCGCGAAAAGCTGCCATATCCAATCTTAATCGTCCTGCCACCTGTTTCATCGCTCTCGTCTGTGCATCACCCCCTACTCGGGATACCGATAAACCAACGTTAACGGCTGGTCTAATACCAGCATAGAAAAGGTTATTCTCTAAGTAGATTTGTCCATCGGTGATAGAAATGACGTTCGTGGGAATATAAGCGGAGACATCGCCCAATAATGTTTCAATGATTGGTAAAGCAGTTAAAGACCCCCCGCTGCCTTTTACTTTGACCACTTTTAGACTATCGAAATTCTGCATCGATTTCATGGCTGTTTCAGCGTCATATTTGGATATTGGGCCATCATAAATAACGCCATTTTCACTGTCGTTTTCTTCTGCCTGGGTTTTATCCAATTCTTTATTGACGATCACATACTTATCTGCCAATCTGGCTGCCCGTTCAAGAAGCCGTGAATGCAAATAAAACACATCACCGGGGTAAGCTTCCCGTCCGGGGGGTCGTCTTAACAATAATGAAACCTGACGATAAGCCCAGGCATGTTTTGATAGATCATCGTAAACCACCAACGCATCCCGTCCGGTTTCCATGAATTCTTCACCTATAGCGCAACCAGAATAGGGTGCAATGTATTGAAGTGCTGCTGGTTCGTCTGCGGATGCGATAACAACAATCGTGTAATCCATAGCGCCATGATTTTCCAATGTTGCTACCGTCCGGGCAACAGCGGCTTTTTTCTGACCAATCGCCACATAAATACAAAGCAAATCTTTGCCTTTTTGGTTGATGATTGTATCGATGGCGATGGCAGTCTTACCTGTTTGGCGGTCTCCAATAATCAATTCTCGCTGGCCTCGCCCGATTGGGATCATTGAATCGATCGCTTTTAACCCTGTCTGCACCGGCGCGTCGACGTCTTTTCGTGAAACTACGCCAGGGGCAATTCTTTCAATGGGACGATAATGATCAAATTTGATCGGTCCCTTCCCATCCACAGGCTGACCTAATGCATTCACTACTCTGCCCACCAAACCATCCCCCACCGGAACTGAAGCGATCATACCGGTAGAGTTCACCAGCATTCCCTCTTCAACTCCTGAATATTCTCCCATAATGATCACACCAACTTGATCGGCTTCCAGGTTGAAAGCAATCCCCATTACGCCATTCGCAAATTGCACCAATTCTTGAGCACAGACACCTGCCAATCCACTCACCCGGGCAATACCATCCCCCGCTTCAACAACCGTGCCTACATCCTGCACCTCAAACTCGGTTTTATATGATTCAATTTTGTTTTTTAAATCGGCTGCAATTTGATATATAGTATCCGACATCCTGCCTCCCAAAAAAGCATAAATTGATAATTATTCGACTAATTTTTGAACAAGCGCTTTATCCAGCCGGGTTATCAATACTGTCACTAATTTCACGGCGTTATCATAATCATCCCGGTTAATGATCGCATTATGTGAGTGAATATGTCGAGCTGCCACGCCAACTACAATCGTTGGAACACCAATATCATGCAAATGAATTGCCGCTCCATCGGTCGCGCCCCCTTCGATGTAAGAAGTTTGTACCGGGATATCCTTCTCTTTAGCCACATCTAACACGAAATCGCGTAGTTTTAGATTGGGGATCATGCGTGTATCATACAGTAAAACGGTTGGACCCTTTCCCAATTTAACAGACGATTCTTCCGGCTTGATCCCCGGAACATCCCCGGCGATATCCGATTCTAAAACAATCGCCACATCGGGATTTACCGCCCGGACACTGGTTGTGGCGCCTCTCAAACCCACTTCTTCCATCACTGTGGCTACTCCAAAAACCGTATTGGGATGAGATGTTTTTTGAAGATTTTGTAACACGGAAATGACAATCGCCGTTCCTACACGGTCATCAAACGCTTTAGAAAGATAGGTTTTTTTATTCGCCAGGATGGAGAAACTGCTTTGTGGTACCACCGGATCACCGGGACGAACACCAGCCTCTTGCACTTCTTCCAGACTTGTGGCGCCAATATCGATATACATATCCTTCTTCAAGACTACTTTTTCGCGCTCACTCGCTGGCAAAAGATGAGGGGGTTTTGCGCCAATAACTCCGATGACATCGCCTTTGTGGGTCTTGATCACTACACGCTGCCCCAAAAGCACCTGATCGAACCACCCACCCAGGGGGAGAAATCGCAGAAACCCATCTTCGGTGATGAATTTCACCATAAACCCAATCTCATCCATATGCCCGGCAATCATCACTTTTGGCTTGGATTTTGCCCCCTCTTTCTCACATATCAGGCTGCCAATGTTATCCTGGGATAATTTCCCTAAAGATTCTAAATATTTACGAATTACTGCCCGGATCGGGGCTTCATATCCGGGCACGCCATGAGCTTCAGTAAGCTCTTTCAATAATTTTTCAATCGAATCCATACGGTGGTATCCCTTGAGATTAGAGTTCTGAAATGATACCTGAAAGCCATTATATTGTCTAGTTATTTACTTGCCATTCACCCAATACCATTTCGAGAAAAAATTTTATGAAAATTGGTCAGTTAATTCTCTGTATCTATTCCTGCTTTCCTGGATTTTCCACATTTATTAGATTTTTTCCTACGAGAAATATTGCAGCGCCAGTTTTAAGCGCTCTTCAGTCCCTTGTGGTGCGTCTTTAGGAATTGACTGTAGTGCAGCTTGAGCCTCCACAACCGAATACCCCAATACGGTCAATGCTGCTAAAACCTCTGAATCTTGATCGCTAATGGCAGCCAGGCTTTCCAATCCGGTGATGATCGGAATTCGATCATGCAAGTGTAATAGGATCTTTTGAGCGGTTTTCTTACCTACGCCTGGAACCCTGCCAAACACATCAAAATTCTCCTGGAGAATAGCGTTCCGTATAGTGTCCGGATTCAATGTCGACAATATAGCTAATGCCAGGCGGGGACCAACCCCATTCACGCCTAACAGCAGGCTGAATATCTCCCGTTCTTCATTGGATTCAAAACCATATAACGCCATTAAATCCTGACGAACTATCAGGCAGGTGTGTAAAAGGATATTCTCGCCCACATGAATTTGCGCTTTCAACGAATTGGGGATAAATACCAAAAAACCAATGCCTGACACATCCACAATCACAGCGTCATTGCGAATTTCCAAAATTTTTCCGATCAGGTTGGCGATCATCTTCGTTATCCTTTATTAGCCTGGATCATTTTTTCCCATTGATTAGAATTAATGTGGCAAATAGCCACCGCCAGGGCATCTGCAACGTCATCGGGTCGTGGGACAGCTTCCAGTGAGAGAATGGTTCGTACCATCTGTTGTACCTGGGTTTTATCAGCAGCGCCGTATCCGGTCACCGCTTGTTTTATTTCCATAGGTGAATATTCCGCTACTTTTACATCCGCTTCTGCTAAAGCAAGCATTGCTACCCCCCTAGCCTGACCAACACTCATGGCTGTACGTACATTTTTCTGGAAAAATAATTTCTCCACCGCACCGGTTTCCGGACGGTGGAGATTCAATAATTCGGATAAAGCTTGATATATGATTTGTAGACGTTTTTCTAATGTTTGTTCCGCCGATGTTTCTATGATGCCGTATTTTATTGCCGCTAGTTGACCATTTTCTGTTTCTTCAATAATCCCATAGCCAGTTAGAGCAGTTCCCGGATCAATGCCAATGACTATCATTAATAATCAAGCAACCTCAAGTTGTGCGACGACCTCGTCGGTCAGTTTTAAAGTTGAATAAACTTCTTGCACGTCATCGAGCTCTTCAAGTGCATCGACCACCTTCAACACTTGCAGTGAGTCATCAACCGATAACTCCATTTCGTTATTTGGGAACATACGTAATTCGGCTTCTTCCAGTTTGATTTTTGCTTCTTTTAACTTATCGCTGATTGCCTTGAATGTTTCGACGGGAGCGAAAATTTCAATGGTCTCCTCATCCACGGTTACATCATCCGCCCCGGCATCCACAGCCAATTCAAATACCTGGTCAGAATCATGCCCTTCAGCAGGCATATTAAAATAGGCAGATTTTCGAAATTGCCATGCTACGGAACCCGCTTCCGCCATACTGCCGCCATAACGGCTTAATATGTGTCGAATTTCTGATACTGCCCGATTACGATTGTCTGTAACGCAAGAAATGATGAACGCCACGCCATGAGGCCCATAACCTTCATAATTTATTTCTTCCAGAGCACTGCCTTCTTTGGAATCGCCGGTTCCTCGTTTAATCGCCCTTTCAATATTATCTTTGGGCATATTTTGCGATCGCGCTTTGTCGATCGCAAATTGCAATCGGATATTTGTTGAAGGATCTCCACCGCCTTCGCGTGCCGCAATCACAATTTCACGCGCCAAACGGGTGAATACCTGACCGCGTTTCGCATCGGCTGCGCCTTTTTTGCGGCGGATAGTCGCCCAATGTGAATGTCCTGACATATTTATTCTCCTAAACCATCGGCAATTTATTTTATGGGATTTTCTTTCACAATTATTTCTACGTAATTTCAAATTATACCATTACCGCTTTATCCTTCACCTTTTATGAAGGCTTCGGTCATTTCTCTTGCTATTTCGTCTTTGAATTGTTTGGGAGGTGTTTTCATGAAATAAGAGGAGGGCGCGATCAACGGACCCGACAAACCGCGGTCCAATCCTAGTTTGGCGCAGCGCACCGCATCGATCATCACGCCGGCCGAATTGGGAGAATCCCACACTTCAAGCTTCGCCTCCAAATTTAGAGGCACTTCTCCAAATGTTGTTCCTTCCATGCGTATATAACACCATTTACGATCCGTTAACCAGGGCACATGATCGCTAGGCCCCACATGCACATCGGTTGGTGACAGTGAATAAGGTAACATGCTGGTCACGGCGCCCGTTTTAGATATCTTTTTCGACTCCAACCGATCTCGTTCCAACATATTTAAAAAGTCAGTATTACCCCCAAAATTTAATTGGTAAGTATGATCCAGGCGCACACCCCGGTCTACAAATAGGCTGGTGAGAACACGATGTAAAATCGTAGCGCCTACCTGACTTTTAATATCATCACCGATCATCGGTAAATTCCGTTCAACAAAGCGCTTTTGCCAGTATTCTTGGCTGGCTATAAAGACCGGAATAGCATTAACGAATGCACAGCCTGCATCCAGTACCTGCTCTACATACCATTTAGTGGCCATCTCTGAGCCAACCGGCAAAAAGTTGATCACAACATCGGTTTTTGTTTCTTTCAGTATTCCAACGATATCTGCCGTAGGTCCTGGCGCTTTTTTCAATATTTCGGAAAGGTATTTTCCCAATCCATCGTGAGTCATACCGCGAGACACCGGTACATTTATTTTGGGGACATCGGTAAATTTATACGTATTATTGGGGTACGCAAAAATTGCTTCAGATAAATCCAAACCTACTTTCGTATCTACCACATCGAAGGCAGCCGTAAATTCAATATCGCAAATATGATACCCCCCCAATTTTACATGCATAATCCCAGGAACCCGCTCATCTTCTTTCGCATTACGATAGTAATGAACGCCTTGAATTAACGAAGATGCACAATTTCCTACTCCGATGATGGCTACACGTACTTTTTTGGATTCCTTCATGGATTTTCTCCTGATTTTGATGATTTTATTTCTTTATGATTGGCGATTTATTATAAACCTTGCCAAAGCCATATGGCTAGATTATAATCCCTTCGCTTAATATCCTGCAACCCATTCGGGGCGTGGCTCAGTCCGGCTAGAGCACTCGGTTCGGGTCCGAGAGGTCGGCGGTTCAAATCCGCCCGCCCCGACAAATCAATTTATAAACGACCCCATTTTTCCATTATTGTGATGGTAAAAAGGGATCGTTTTATGGAAAATGGGAAATTATAGTTATCTTTGAAGTATGGGGCTGGAGAAATAATTTTTTTACGGATAGGGTATTGGTTCCAGCGTCTCTGTTGGGGTTGGTGTCCTGGTAGGAGATACCGTGACCGTTGGTGTTAATGTTGGTGTGAGTGTAACAGTGGGGGTTGTTGTTGGTGTGAATGTCGGAGTAGGCGTGGGCGTAGGAGTAGGTACCTGTAAGTTAATGGATATCTTGAGTTCAGCAAATGTATCTTCCGAGCTGTACATGATAATGCGTAAGGAATAAACTCCTGCCGCCAGCTTAGAAACATCCCACTCGTAGATTTCTTTTGCAGATTTCACCGGTTTACTACGTTTTTCCAAAAGATCCCAATCGTCCGGATCATCGCCTTTACCATATTCCAGCCGGAAATTCGCAAATTTATCCGTGGCATTCACCTGGGCAACAATTTCCAATGGGTTGGAAGTGATCGTTTCGCCATCGGATGGAAAAGAAAAAGAAATTTGCGGTCGAGGGTCGTCGGCGGTGCATTCTCTTTCAGGTGTAAAGGTGTAAGGCTTTTTAAAACCCATACCCGAAGCCCAGTCTTTTCCCTCTTGAGTTTGCTTTATCCATTTGACCGCCCATTCATCAGTTACATTGATCACCGATTTTTCCTTTTTAAAATCATCACAAGCTGATGAGGCTTTCAAGTTCGTCCAGGTGTCGATTTCAATGTTTTGCCATAGGTCTTCTTCTTTGGGCAGCGGCAATTGGTCAGAGGCAAAGATTTCTTTCCTCTTCGAGGGGCATTTTTCTGAGGGTTCAGCTCCTGAAACCGCACAAATTTCTCTTTCCACGATCCCCGAAGGTCGTGAGAATGAGCTGGGATTGCCTCCACTAACCGTAATAACAGCCGTTTCCATGAATTTTGCCCAAATCGGCGCAGCTCCTGCCACACCGCTTATATCTTCCATAGCCGAGTAATCTGCATTACCCACCCAAACGCCTACTGCCAGGTCTGGCGTGTATCCAATTGTCCAATTATCGCGGAAATCATTGGTGGTACCTGTTTTTACTGCGGTAGTAAATGGCAAATTCAAAACAGAATTGGAGCCAAACGCCGGTGTACGGGCTTCATTATCCGATAATATCGAAGAGATAATATAAGCATGCTCTGCGTGAATAGCCTGGGTGGGAGTTGGTGGCGAATAGGTATACACCTCTTCTCCGTTGAAATCAACGATGCGGGTGATGGCTACCGGGGGGATGAGAACACCTTTATTGGCGATTGCCGCATAGGCATTCGTTAATTCAAGTAAGGTCACATCTCCGCCGCCCAGCGTAAGCGAAAGTCCATAATCGGAACGAGTAAACGTGGTGATGCCCAACCGTTTAGCTGTGGCAATCATGCCATCTTCCACCGATGTAGAATCATCATCATAAATGCCAATTGCAAATAATGTTTTTACTGCAGGCACATTATAAGAATTCGCTAAAGCTGAACGTACCGTTACCGGACCATGGAACTTTTCGTCATAATTCACCGGTTCATAGCCCAGGCTGGTATCGTCTGCCAATCCCGAGGCGGGAAATTTCGAGGGCACATCCCAGATGAGTGACGAAGCTGTCCACCCCTTTTCAAAAGCAGCCAGATAAGTGACTGGTTTGATCGCTGAGCCAGGCTGACGAGGGCTGATCGCCATGTTGACCTGTCCCGCTATCGACTCGTTATTATAATCTGCCGAACCGACCATGGCCAGGATTTCTCCTGTCGCTGGTTCAATTGCCATTAATGCCCCATCGGTGGCTTTTTTATCGGCTAAACTTTCAACCTGTTCTTTGACTAATTTTTCAGCCAGATCTTGCAGGCTGGGGTCTAAAGTTGTATGAACGGTAAAACCGGAACGATAAATCGTCTGAGGGTCGAATTGACTTTCCAGCAGAGCGCGCACATAATTCACCCAATGCGGATAATGTAGGGGTACATCAGGAGAGGGGAATTCATAAGTGTTCATTGTTTTCGCTGCATCGGTGGCGGTCACAGCATCTACACAGACTCTTTCTGAGCTGTTGCTGACATAAATACAATTTTTCTCCAAACTCAACTTGTACATCAAAACTAAAACATCTTCCATCCGTTTCAATGTACTTTCACGATTGGTGTATACATCATAAATCCCTGGCGCCTGTGGCAACCCAGCTATGAATGCTGATTGAGCTAAATCCAATTCGCTGGCATGTAAACCAAAATAAGTCTGAGAGGCTGCCTCGACTCCATATGCCATATTTCCATAACAACTTTCATTGATATAAATCTCAAGGATTTCATCCTTGGAATAACGTCGGGTTATTTCTGATGCTAATACCGCCTCACGCACTTTTCGCTCGTACGATTGGTTGTTTCTTTCTTCAGCCGTAAATAAAAGATTACGAGCCAATTGCTGAGTGATTGTCGACGCTCCCGATACGATCTCATCACTTTCCTGGTTTTGCAGGAAAGCCCGGAGAATAGCCAAAACGTCATATCCGGGATGGTTATAGAATTCTTTATCCTCGGTTGCCAGTGTTGCGGCCACTAAATAGGGGGATACTTTATCCAGGGTTACATAGGTGCGCCGTCCGGCAGTCGGGTCCAAAATTTCATATAGGACATTTCCATCACGATCTAATATCCGCGTCGTTTCAAATTGCGATGCCCGCTGTTTTAAGTCCTCGATGGTCGGTAAATCGCTGGCAATAGAAAAATACTGATATAAACCAAATGAGAACAGGCACAACCCAAGCACAACGACAATAAACAATCCTGCAATCATCGATTTGATGATACACCCGGCGCTTTGTTTAAAATCCACCTTGATAGCCGGTTTTTTGGGGCGCGGGCGTCGTGGTAAAGCGGACTTCCCCGCCGGAGTAACTGTCGGTTTCTTTACCTTCCGTGTAGATGTTGGTTCCAAAGGTGGTGTGTTGGATTTTTTTGTTTGCCCATTTTGGTAAGCAGCGTGTGATACGCGTGTAGCATCCCCATCGATTTCATCTACTTTTTTAGGTAAAGGCAGCCCCTGGGTGCCAATTGCAGGTGGAGATGTAGGAGGTGTTTTTCCGGTTGGCGTATCATTTGTATCTAATAATATGTTGAAAGGCATTGCCGTAGATTCAGATAAACTTTGTGGATCTGGTCTTGCTGTAAATTGAGCATCAATATTACTCGCGCCAACTTCTGAAGGGGTTTCTGGTTCTTGTTCGCCCTCTGGTTTTTCGCTCTCCTGATCGAAATTTGAAACGGATGCAGGAGACGTTATTTGTGAATCTTGTTCGCGGGATAGTTCATCTTCATATTCTTCAGATTCAGAAAGTAATCTGCGAAAACGTTTGTCGGGCGCTTCTTTTTGGGGTTGATTAGATTCATCTGACATTGATTTACCTTCATATTTAAGTATATAGTATATTTTTCCACGAATTTAATTTCATGTCAGTACGTTGTGTTGATTATAGCGTAAAATTCTCATCCAAATTCCTTTGACGGTTACGGAATCATCCCGTAAAATCTAATCATGCGTGAATGGAATCTTAAGACTGGCGATCCTCTTTATCTGACAATAGCCTCTGATGCACGTCTTGTTCCAACTGATTATTGCAACGATCAAATCTGGGAACTTGCCATAGGCGGGGGAGATCCTTCTGGTATAGCCATTCAAACCACATTTGGTTTACGTGCCCGCTCTTTCCGCATGTTCCCTCAATTTTCAGAGAATGACTTTACCATCAGCGATCCTTTACATTTTATTTCACCCACACAAATAAAAGAATTCTATCCAAATTTCCTTTCAGTGCAATATACTCCAATTTCCGATGTAGACATCCTGGCAGAATACTGGATTCCCCACTCACATGGTTTGTTGATAAAGATAACCCTTACAAATCAATCTGATATCCTGCGCGAAATAAAATTGGAATGGATAACCCAATTGTCTGCTTCCGAAGGTCAAAATATGACCCCGGTTGAAATGGATAATACCTGGGTACTGGCTGGTAAATCAGCAGATATTGCATCCGTGGTAATTGTCAGCGGTGGAGCTCAACCATCAGGCAGCCCCTATCCTTCTTATAGTCAGACATTCAAAATTCCGCCCCATGAAAAACGGTTTTCAATGATCAGTCAGGCGAGTTTCCACACAACTCTCGATTCATTCACTGCCGCCCGCCATTTCTTGGGGCGATCATGGGAATCTGAGATTAATCGGGTGAGGTTGCTAAACGCGGGTATGGTTGATATTTTCACTGGTGATCCGGATTGGGATGCCGCATTCGCATTTTCACAAAATTTACTCTATCAATTGGTTATCAATCCCCAAAAGCACCTTCCTTTCGCTTCCTTTGCACTCTCCCGAAATCCGGATCAAGGCTATTCATTACGTAAAGATGGTCTGGATTATAACCACTTATGGAATGGTCAACCGGTTTTAGAAAGTTATTATCTTGCCTGTGCTTTATTGCCAGATGCTGCAGGATTTGCAAAGGGATTAGTCAGGAATTATTTATTCACCCAGAAGCAGAATGGGGACATCGATTGGAAACCTGGCGCTGCGGGACAATTAAGCCAGTTGCTGGCAACACCGATTTTATGCTCTCTAACCTGGCGTATTTACCAATATACTTCCGATAAAATGTTTTTAGAGGAAACCTTTCTCCCGCTTTATCGATTTATCAAAACATGGTTTTCCCCTTTACACGACCGCGATCAAGACGGCATTCCCGAATGGGATCATATATTCCAGATGGGTTACGAAGAGCATCCAATTTTTTCATCGAACTATTCCTATTCGCAGGGAGTAGATATCTCCTCCGCAGAATGTCCTGCACTGGCGTCTTTATTGGTTCGGGAATGTCAATGTTTATTAAACATAGGCAAGATCATTGGCTGCCATGATTATGACCAGGATTTGGAATCAATTTCCAATCAGCTTGGTGAATTTGTGAAAAGCACCTGGAACGATACGCGTAAAGTATTTATGTATCGAGATCGCGATACCCATCGAAGTACTATTGGTGAGTTATTATCGGAGCAAATCGGTGGAGGGGTAATTCACATTCAACAAACATTTGAGGCGCCGGTTCGCATCTCAATTCGTATTCAAGCAGCTGATGAAAAAACTCGCAAAGTCCAGGTATTCATCCATGGTATATCAAATACGGGAGAAGCGGTTGTAGACCACATTATCGCCAACCAAATGCGTTGGAACCAGGGTACCGGTATTTTGCCGGGGAAAAGAGTATACAATCAAATAGAATTCATCGAAATCAAGGGAGTCGATGCACAAGACACTGTCACTGTATTTTCTAATAACTATCACTTCCATGACCTGACTTCATTCTTGCCCTTATGGGCTGGTATTCCTAGCGCTGAACAAGCACAAGCTATGATACAAAAATCTCTTTCTGATCCCAATCAGTTCTTTTGGTCAAGCAGAACATATCCTCCGGATGACGCGAATTCCCAAAACAACGATATACCTCAAACAAATTTCAATCTTATCTGGCTGCAATTCGTCGCAGAAGGGATGCTCAGGTATGGTTTTCATAAGGAAGTTGCTCGATTATTCACTCAATTTATGCCTGCAATTATCCAATCTCTAAAGAATACTCGCTCATTTCGAGAGCATTATTCGACAACGACAGGAAAGGGGACCGGAGAAATTAATATCATCAACGGTGTTGCCCCGATTGGTTTATTTTTAGATACAATAGGTCTACGCATATTGTCTTCAAACAAAATTGCTTCGCGTGAATTTAACCCTTTCTCATGGCCAGTTACGGTAAAATATCGAGGCATTACTATATATAAACAAATAGAAAAAGCGACTGTAATTTTCCCCAATGGCGAAACAGCAACGATTGAAGATCCCTCGCCAACAATTGTTTCACTCGATAATTCGGTTGGCTGATTTAAAACAGAGGAATGCTAATGAAAACAATCGATACCCAACCAATAAAGAATACCCCCATAGATGAGATACGAAAAAACTCGAACTATAATTGTCTTATTATTGCGATTATCCAATTACAAGATGAGAGAAAAGCTACTCGAGCATTAAAAAAACTCGGGCTTACATGTTATCATCAATCCAGCACCGGGGCATTTTTAGAAAGAAAGAATGCGATTTTATTGATCGGTTTGAATGATGAAGATAAGAATAAAGCCATTGAGGCAATACGCAAAACATGTCATGAAAGAACAGAATATGTATCTACTCCTTTGGAGGGGGCGCCTTTACCCATACCGCTATCCACACCGATCCTGGTAGGGGGTGCCATTGTGTTTATCCTGCCTATCGAACATTATGAGGAGATTTAATTATGAAAATGATCATTGCCATTATTCGTGATGAGGATAACGATCAAGTCACACAAGCGTTAATTACATCAGACTACCGCGTAACACGCATTGCTTCGACGGGTGGATTCCTTCGCCGGGGTTCAACAACATTAATCATTGGTGTTCATGAAGAAAGACTGGAAGGGGCAATTCAAGTTATCAAGGAAAATACTTCCCCTCCTGAAGATGCAAACATGAATCGCGCAACACTATTTGTATTAAATGTAGAACAATTCACTCAAATATAAAACAGCAGATTACTCGTGAAACATTTCTACTTGATAGGTTGATACTTCTAATTTTCTAAAACGCCAAATATCAGGATCACAACCCATTTTTTGGCATAAATGACTCAAAAAGATATCTGCCTGGGGTAACTTCTCCCAAACTTGAGGTAAAAAGGTTGCTTTGCGATGACGATCGCGCAAAATCACACCATCAATATCAGGGCGGATTTTTTGTAATAAATCATCAGCATCTGAATATTCAATAGGTTTTGGGGGGGTTAATCGAGAAATTTCAATTTCCACGAAAGGTAATTCTTCCTGGCGCAAGGGAGCAAACCGATAATCGTCGAAAGCTGCGGCTAAAGCATGATCCCGCACATCCTCGATCAATGGTTGATATGCTTCTAATGCACCCACACACCCTCGCAATTCCCCACGTTTGGTCAGGGTGACAAAAGTCGCGCCCTCTTTTATTAAAGACTGAGAAAAATCACTAAGATCGATCTGAGGTTTTTTCCCTTCAACAAAAAACTCTTCAATGGTTCGACGTGCAATTTTTAACAGAAGGAGTTGCTCTTCGGGTGATAATTTATCTTCTTCCATGGCGCTTTTTATCCCAGGTATTTGATATATTAATAATGGTTTGTATTCATGATACATTTCCATTCATTGTAAGTCAAGTGAATTACCCTTTCCAAAATACCTGCTTTATGCTAAACTACCCTCCAAGCCACGCTACGCGTGGCTTACTTTCCGCTTCTGGCTGAGTATATTTGACCGGAGGCAATCCCGTGGAAAGGAGGCACTCTAATGCGCGAATATGAATTGATTTACATTATCCATCCCGACCTGGATGAAAATGCTCTCAAAGAAATCACCGAACGGGTTAATGGATGGATAACTGAAGGCGGGGGCCAGGTGGTCAAAGCTGATTTCTGGGGAAAACGTCAACTTGCTTATCCCATTAAAAAGCACAAAGAAGGCCAATACGTGTATGTCCACACCAACATGCCGCCCGCACTCACCGCAGTCTTGGAACGCAATATTCGACTTACAGAACCAATTTTGCGTTTCATGATCACCTCGATATAACAATTTCCATTGGTTTTTGGTTTTCCCGGAGGAATGAGAAATGAGTCGTGGTCTAAACAAGGTCATGATCATCGGACGATTAGGTCGAGATCCCGAGATGCGCTATACTCCCTCTGGTAGGCCTGTTACAACCTTCAGTGTGGCTACCAGCAGAACATGGAACACCTCAGATGGAGAACGACGCACGGAAACTGAATGGTTCAATGTGGTTGCATGGGGCAGCCTGGCTGAAATATGCAAACAATACCTTACCAAAAACCGTTTGATTTATGTTGAAGGTCGTCTTCAATCACGTCATTGGGAAGATACAGATGGAAATAAACATTACTCCACTGAAATTGTCGCCAATGAGATGATCATGTTGGATGAAAAACGTGAAGTCAGCAATGAAGCTCCAGAAGAAGACACCGTCGAGGAAGATGAATATCCATTTTAATAATTTGTTTCACCCCTCTTTAGGAGGTTTTAGAAATGAGTAATCAACCAAACCCTACAGATAACCAGGCAACCGGAAAGCGTTTCTACGCTCATCCCCGAGTTTGCCAGTTCTGCACCGATCATAATGCAGTGATCGACTATAAAGAAGCAGATATGCTACGTCGTTTTATCAGTGAAGACGGAAAGATCCGTCCTCGCCGCCAAACCGGAACATGCGCTAAGCATCAACGCGAATTGGCGCGAGCCATAAAACGCGCCCGTCACCTCGCTTTACTGCATTTTTCTGGCGAATCTTTAAGATAACCGATTTCCAAATACCATCATATCGGGGCATAGGTACTAACCGCCTATGCCCCGGTTTACTAAGAGGTTATGAATGGCAAATAAACCAAAACAACCTGTAATAACCAAAAAACATCTCGCTCGCCAAGAACGGGAACGAAGGCAAAATCGCACTATTCTAATCAGCGGCTTGATCGTTTTGGTCGTGGTGATCGGTCTGATTGGATATGGTATCCTCGAACAGACGTATTTTAAAGCGCATAGAACAGTGGCTACGGTAAATGGAGAGAAAATCATCTTAAAAGATTTTCAAACGCAAGCTCGTTATTACCGGCTTCAACTTGTGAACCAGGCTCAGTACACGTACCAACTTTTAGAATACTTCGGCGGCGACTCCCAAAACCAGTCATCTTTTGCCAACCAACTCTACCAGCTTCAGGCGCAATTATCGCCCACGTCTCTTTCCGATAGTGTGATAAATACCATGATCGATGAAATACTCATTCGCCAGGAAGCAAAACGGCGTGGGATTACCGTTTCTTCGGAAGAGTTGGAAAAATCCATGCAAGAAGCGTTTGGATACTTTGCTGGAGGCACTCCTACATCTACCCCTACGAAAGATGTAACATCCTTACCTACAGCCACCTATAATCCGACGCAACTGGCTTTAGCCCCCTCGACGTCCACTCCCACAAACACGCCTGAGATGACCACCACAGCCACTCAAGTGGTTACTATGACCGCTACTCCGACAATTATCCCCAGCATCACGCCCACATCCATCCCTACGGCAACTTCAACGCCCTACACATTGGATGGGTATAAATCGCTGCTGGAAAATACCATTTCAGATCTGGAAGAAAATATTCAGTACACTGAAAATGACTTCCGTATGTTTATCGAGAATTCACTGTATGATGAGAAGCTAAAAGAAGCGGTTTTTCCTGAATTATCTGTCGATAATGAAGCGGAAGAAATCTGGGCGCGCCATATCCTGGTCGAGGACGAAGATACCGCCAAAGATCTTCTCAACCGATTGGAAAATGGGGAAGATTGGATGGCGTTAGCGGCTGAATTCTCCACCGATACCAGCAATAAAGACCAGGGTGGCGATCTGGGCTGGTTTGGAAAAGGTCAAATGGTTGCTTCATTCGAAGACGCCGCGTTTGCACTACAATCTGTCGGAGAAATTAGCCCACCTGTTCAATCCGATTATGGCTGGCATATCATCCAACTTTTAGGGCGCCAATATCGTCAATTATCCGAGTCGGAATACCGCCAATTACAAAACGAGAAATTTGAAGAATGGATGACGGAATTAAAAAATACATCCGATATCACGATCGAATCCATTCCAACAGAAGACATTCCCACCGAACCAGCTTTCCCCGAAGAAATCAACAGTTATATCCAACAAATTACGGGTCAGTGATATTGTCAATAAAATGTCATAAAGAAAAATCGGCTAAATATAAATTAGCCGATTTTTTTTTATTCATTCATTGACTTTATGCCATTTTATTTTACAATGTACTTAACATATCTGGTCAATTAATGTGTAGTCAACAACGGTATGATCAGTAGATCTGGATTTTTGTTAATTCGAGTGGCATTATTAGCATGTAATAGCGAAAGAAACAATCATAATCACAAGAAAGGGATTATTTCGTTTCCAGTTAACTCTAAATCAAAGCAAATGGAAATGCTATTTTAAATGACACTTCGCTAACTATTGGGTTCAACCATTATTTTTGATTCCACGGGAGGCACAAATGGCAAAAAAGAAATCTTCCGAAAAAAAAGCAGTAAAAGAAGAAAGTCAATTGAAAGTCCCCAATAACCAGCAAAAAACAAACGTTTTAGAAAATAAACAAATAGCTATCCAATCAGATAAGGCTTCAATGCCAGTTGAAAAAACGAAATCCGATACCCCCATTGATAAAAAAAGTTATTTCAGTGAACTCGCCCGTTTGCATGTCGAGTTAGTCAAATTGCAGGAATGGATTCGCAATAAAGGATTAAAACTCGTGGTTATCTTCGAGGGTCGTGATGCTGCGGGAAAAGGGGGAACGATCAAGCGTATTACCGAATGCCTTAACCCTCGTATATGCCGGGTCGTTGCTCTGCCTTCGCCTACCGAGCGAGAAAAAACCCAATGGTATTTTCAACGCTATGTCCAACATCTCCCGGCAGCGGGTGAAATGGTTTTATTTGATCGAAGCTGGTACAACCGTGCAGGCGTTGAGCGTGTCATGGGCTTTTGTACCGAAGAAGAATACCGGGAGTTTTTACGATCTTGTCCGGAATTTGAGCGTATGCTGGTCCGGTCCGGTATTGTATTAGTCAAATATTGGTTCTCGGTAAGCGATGAGGAACAAGAGCGGCGTTTTCAAGACCGCATTGATGACCCAACCAAACGATGGAAACTTAGTCCAATGGACTTGGGTTCCCGCACTAAATGGATCGAGTACTCCATTGCCAAAGACGAGATGTTTAAATATACGGATATCAAACAAGCACCCTGGTATGTGGTTAACTCAGATGATAAAAAGAGAGCTCGATTGAATTGCATCAGTCATTTGCTTACCATAATCCCATATGAAGATTTAACCCCCGAACCCATTATGCTTCCACCTCGCCAGGATGACCTGGGTTATGTCAGACCACCAATGACTGACCAAACGTTCGTCCCTGAAAAATATTAATCCACCACCTTATCGATTTCATCCAATTTCAAGCTAATAACCTGGCTGGTGGAATCGCGCCCCATCGTGACGCCATAGATAACATCGGCTACCTGCACCGTATTACGGTTGTGGGTAACCACGATAAATTGCGTGGTATCACTCAGTTCCTTAAGTAAATCGCGAAATCTCCCTACATTCGACTCATCGAGCATTGCATCGACCTCATCTAAAAGGCAAAATGGCGTAGGCGCCACCTTCAGCAAGGCGAATATTAACGCCGTAGCTGTAAGACTTCTTTCCCCACCCGACAACAAAGATAATCCTTGCATGCGCTTTCCCGGTAAACGCGCTTCGATATCGATACCGGTTTCGGTTAAATCGTCCGGCAGGGTTAATAGTAATTTGGCAGATCCCCCGCCAAATAATTTCGAGAAAATTTCACCAAATTCCTTCTGCACCGCATTAAAGGTTTTTTGAAACTCATTAGCCATTAAATCGTCCAATTCACGAATTACTTTGCGAATATCCGCTTCGGCTTTTTCCAGGTCTACAATTTGCTCATTTAAGAAAGAGAAGCGAAGTTTTACCTCCTGATACTCTTGCTGCGCTTCAGGATTTATCGCCCCAATACGTCGAAGTTGTACACGCTGCCTGCGGATGTTCTCTTCCAATTCCGGAGAAATTTCTTTTATACGGGGTAATTCTTCCACTAGCCCTTCTAGAGGTAAGGGTTTTGGGCCAGATATGTCTTCTGCATATTCATAAGATACCAATCCAAAATCGTCTTCGACACGCCGTTGTAATGATTCCAGAGATTCCTGCCGGTGAGCCAGTGCAATACGCGCCTGTGTAAAATTCCTTTCCGCAACAGTTTGCAATTGCCTGACTTTAGCTTCGTCCAGCAATTGGCTGTCTTGGGTTTTTTCCTGTTCAGCCATCTCTTTTTCAGAAGGCTCGATTAATCTACTGAGTTGTTCTATATCTTGAGCATTTGCGCTTTCAGTTATTTGCAATTGTGATTTATTTTGCTTCAGTTTTATTAATTCATCCGAGAGAGCACGCTGCCGAACCCGGTTATTTTCAAGCAGTTGTTTACTCTTTGCAAATAAATTACGCCTGTCTTCCAGACGTGTGTTAGCATCCTTGAATGTTTTCTCCGAAAGTAATACTCTTGTTTCCCAATGTGTGGTTTGTGTTTGCAATTCATGCAGAGAGTATTTTTTAAGTTCCGCACTCAATACCTCGATTTTCTCTAAGAATGTGGATTTTTTATTCTCCAATCCTTCGATTTGCTCTTGCATCTCATGGGAATTTTTTCCCCAATGTTGGATATCATTTTCTAATTGGCTGCTCTGGTTTTGGTAATTCTTTAGATCGCGCTCAATTTGATTATAAGATTCCTTCGTTTGGAATAATTTATTCCTGGCATTTTCCAATTCAACACGAGCCTGGTTTAGCGAAGATCCCAAGGTCTCTTCTTTAACTTTTGCCTCGGTTAATTGATGATCCAACTCTTCCAGTCGAGTCTGTGTTTTTTGAATCTTTTCCTTTAGTGCGCCAATTTTTGATAATAATTCTTTACGCTCCCTGGTACGCGTGATCGCGCCAGCCTGACTGCCCGACCGTCCCTCAATCAATCCATTAGAGTAAAAAATATCGCCATGTAAAGTAACCGCACGTATTTCGCCTTTTTGTTTACTAATAACCTTTTTGGCTGTTTCCCGATCTTTAACAATGAGCACATTTCCCAACAATAAATTTACCAGGGAAGAAAATTCCGGCGGAATTGCTACCATCTGAGACGCCACACCCAGTACGTAGGGATCGCGCTGAAATGCCATTGTTTTATTATTTACATTAATCAATTCAACGGGTGCCAATATTCCCTGTGCTTCCCGTTCTGCCAGTAGATCTAATGCTGTATCGATATTATTATCGGGTTCCAGAATTACAGCTTCTATTGCACTGCCTAACGCTGCAGCGACCGCTTTTTCCAGGTCCTGGGGGACATCCATATAATTTCCCAATGCTTTTTCAAAACCCTTCAGGTTTCCGCTTCTTACGGCTTTCAACAATACCTGGGCGCCGTTTGAGTAGCCCTCCAACCCTTTATCGGCTTGATCCAGCACATCCAGCCGGGCTTGCAATTGAGCCAGATGAGCTTTTTCCTGATTAAGGGCATTGATTTTCTCCTGGCGCGATTTGTCTATATTTTGTTGATTTTTACGGTGAATTTCCAACAACTCAAAAAATCTCTTGCTTGAATCTTCGGCTGTACTAAGTTCTTTTTCAACGACGCTGGTCATTCTTTTCGCTTCTTCGGCGTTTTTATGTGCTTCCAAAATTGTTTGAGACAAATTATTCAAAGCGGCTTTTTGTTGAGTCGCCTGATTATCTCTTTCGTTTAACCTGGCGTTCAATTGATTTATTTCTGAAACTGTATCATCAAGCTCCTTTTGGGTCAGCTGAAGCGTTCTTTCGATGTCGCGGCGTTTGCGATTTTGCACAATAAAATCTTGCTTAACACTTTCCAATTGTGAACGAGTTTCCTCTAAATCTTTTACCAGTAATTGGACTTCCCGCGCCGATGAAGATTCTTGCTGGCGGTAAATCGTTACTTCTTCATCCAGCCGCATTTCTTCTTGCTTCAATATCTGCATCTGCTCTTCCACTGAACGGATGCGTTCATCGGTTACGGCTTGTTCGCGTGTATTTTCTTCTCTGGATGAATGTAGGATTGATAACTGACTATGAAGATTTGATAATTTGGATCGTAATTCTTGGATCTTCTGACGAGATTGCAGCAATTGACTGCTGACATTCATTTGCTGCTGCCGAATTTCCTCCACCTGAGCCTGTTTTCCGCGCGCCTCCTCTCGCGCTTCTAATAATTCACTTTGAGCTTTATGCCAATGAAAACCATACCAATCCCGAAGCATGGCGCGTAAATCGATTTTAACCTGGTCAAATTCACCTGCCCGGCGAGCCTGTCTTTCCAGACTGCGCAGACGCGGCTCCAATTCCGCCAGAATATCCTTAACTCGGTCCAGGTTACGATGGGTGGCATCCAGCCGGCGCAAGGCTTCTTCTTTTCTTGTGCGATGGAGTCCAATTCCGGCAGCTTCTTCGAATAATCGCCGCCGTTCGTCAGCTTTTAAGGCTAATGCTTCATCCACCAATCCCTGCCCGATAAGCGTATACGTGCGTTCCGCCAAACCAGAGTTTGCAAGAAGCTCTGAAATATCTTTCAGGCGTACTTTCTGCCCGTTAAGTAAGTATTCGTTTTGTCCATCTCGATAGGCGCGGCGAGTAACAGCCACCTCACCAAACTCAATCGGCAGCCAACCACTCTCATTGTCAAACACCATTGTAACTGAGGCCATCCCGGATCGCGGACGATGCTCAGACCCGGAAAATATCATGTCTTCTGTTTTTTTTCCGCGTAACAAGCTATACGATTGTTCTCCCAAAACCCATCGAATACTATCGGCAATATTAGATTTTCCCGAGCCGTTGGGTCCAACAATCGCGGTAATAGCCCCAGCGTACTCAAACAGGGTACGATTAGCAAATGTTTTATAACCTTGCAACTCTAATGATTTTAATCGCGTTGTCATATTGGTTTAATGATAATCCTAATAATAATCTAAAGTATTAAGTGCATCCCTGGCAGCAGCCTTGGTTGCCGCTTGCTTGCTATGACCTTGTCCATACCCGTATCGTGTCTCGCCTACCCATACTTCCACTTCGAATAACCGGTCATGATCCGGTCCGGTGGTGGATATTGTGCGGTAAATCGGTGGTCCATATCCCTGTGACTGCGCCCATTCCTGAAAAATGCTTTTTGGATCCTGCTCTTTTCGCGAAAATATTGCATCATTCGATGCTTCTTTTAGCATCGATTGAAGGAATTTCTCTACAGCCTGCATGCCTAAATCAAGATAAATGGCGCCAATTAAAGCTTCAAACGTCCCACATAATAATGCCGGTCTATCGGCGCCTCCGGCTTGCGCCTCTCCTCTTCCCAATCGCATAGCATTTCCAAGATTGATTTGTCGAGCAAATTCTGCCAATTGCTCAGTCTTAACCAATGCAGAACGTAAGCGGGTTAAATCACCTTCAGCCATTTCCGGGAAATGATTATATAACCAGGCGCCTACTAAAAAATCCAAGACTGCGTCGCCCAAAAACTCCAACCGTTCATTATCCTCCAAAGCCTCCGGATGTTCGTTCAAATAAGACCGGTGCGTTAGAGCACGGGAGAGAAGGAGAATGTCGGTGAATGGAATATCCAAACGGGCTGCGAAATCGACAGGGGATTCGAACCCTGAGGCTCCCAAAGGAAGACTCATAATTAGCCTCCTGGAACTCAGGGAGCGCTAAACACCCCACCCTCGTCGGGTATTTCGCGTTCCATAAGTTCAAAAAATGAAACATCACTGAATCGATGCGATGAAAGATTATCGCCAAGCAAATTAATTATACGCCAATTCTTATGCAATTGGATTTCTATTTGTTTTTAATCCCGAGCCGGTTAAAACCGCTACAATCGGTTCGGGTAAATGTTCGATCAATTTCGACCACGCTCCCCAAACCACAGCAGAGGTGGGTTCAACAAACAAACCATTTTTTGCCAGCCAGGTCTGTCCCATGGCAATTTCAGACTCAGTTACCGTGATAAATTTACCCCCGCTGTTTTCTACCGTTTTTAAAACCTCGTCGCCCCTTATTGGGATGCGCACACGTATCCCTTCTGCTAATGTTTCGCCTTCTGTCACCCAGGCTAGTCCGGCGGCGCCTCGATTGGATACAGCCCACAAGGGAGCGCAAGCCTCTGCCTGTACCCCGATCAATTGTGGAATTTTCGATATTTGTCCGGCTGCTTTCATGGCGCTGAAACCTCTTCCTATTCCTAATATTAATCCACCCTGACCGACCGGCGCAATCACTGTCCCCGGCGCTTCACCCAATTGTTCAACCAGCTCATAACTGACTGTAGCGTATCCGGGTAAATTAAACGGTAGATAAGCATGGCTGGCATAAGATACAGATGGCGTATTATTCTCCTGTAAACTTTCCAATACATTAATCAGCGCCTCGGTGGCTTTCGAACGCGCCCCTGGAACCGATACTATCTCAGCACCATAAGCTTCTATTTGGGACCGTTTTGGTCCCGAAGTAGTTTCAGGAATAAAAATTTTTGATCTTAATCCTGCCCTGGCTGCATACGCCGCGAAAGATGAACCGGCATTGCCGGATGAATCTTCCAGGGCGGTATTCATGCCTCTACTGATTAAAAAACTGACGATCAATGCGCTGCCACGGTCTTTAAATGATCCGCTGGGTTCCATGAATTCACATTTACAGGCGATCCGTTTTCCATACCTGGCGTCTCCGCTTTCCACCCACACTAAAGGTGTATTGCCCTCTTCCAAAGAGATGTGATGCATTGTGGAGGGTAATCCAAAATTCGATTGGTAACGCCAAATCCCGGGTGCATTTGAAAGCATTTCTGCTTGATAAGGGAACTCTTCTATAAAATCAAACACTCCCCCACAAATCGGACAACGATATGGCGCCCCTTCATCAGGATATGGATTTTTACAATTAGTACAAAGGATATTGTTCATATAAACCGATCAATCTATATGTGGCGTTGGTTTGTAATCGCCCTCGATCCATTCCTCCCCGCTTTCATCGACTTCCTTTTTCCAAACCGGAACAATTTCTTTCAACCGGTTGATCCCGAAATGCGCCGCTTCGAAGATGCCATCATTGCGATGCGCTGATGTACAGGCGATCAATGTGGAAGGAATTTGCGGTTCAAGTTTACCAATGCGTTGGACAATCGCAATTCCCACTACTTTTGGCCAATTAAGACGTATCTCCTTGGCAACCTGTTTCATTTTTGCTTCTGCCATAGGCTGATATGCCTCATATTCAAGGTGTTTGATTTTTTTGTAATCGGGTATTTTTGTAATCTCTCTTACCATACCCGTAAATATTGCACAAGCGCCAGTTGTTGGAAGGGTGATTTTTTGGATAAGTTCTTCCAACTCGATTTTATTGCTCGTTAGAAGAATAATTGTAGGAAAATCAATCTCGCCACCACTGACTGGTGGAAATATGGCGACCTCTGCGCCTTCTGGTATATTGTCTTCGAAACTGGCAAATTCCCGGTTGATGGAAACCAAAGTCGAAGGCGCGTGAATGGTTAAATGAGGAAATTCTTTGATTAATATTTCATTCAATAACTGAATCACTGTGCAATTAGCAGGTATCTCCATATCTGCTCTTTGGGTTTTCGCCTGATCTTTATAGGCTGCGAAAAATAATATCGTGATGTGCATATACGGTTTGATGTTAACTCCTAACCCAATCGCCGCTTTTCCCGCCATGTTTCTCCAGCAATCGAATATCTTTGATCACCATCGTCTTTTCGACCGCTTTTGCCATGTCATACACAGCTAAAGCGGCAACCGAAACCGCTGTCAAAGCTTCCATTTCAACGCCTGTTTTACCAGTAGTGCTTACCGTCGCCAAGATGTGTATGCCGGGAAGGGTCTCATCCACTTCCAATTCCACCTGGATGTTCGTGAGCATCAACGGGTGGCATAAAGGGATTAAATCCGGTGTACGCTTGGCTGCCATGATGCCGGCTAATTGTGCCACAGTGAGGACATCACCTTTCTTCATCAAACCCGATTGGATCAACCCCAGTGTTTCCGGTTTCATGACAACAAATCCTTCAGCGATGGCTATGCGCTCTGTATCAGCCTTATGGCCTACATTTACCATTTTGGCTTTCCCTAAATCATCAAGGTGTGAAAGTTTGTTGGACATTCTCGAATTATAGCATCTTAACGACAATCCTCCATCAATCTCCCCATGATATAATTTGCGCCTATGAATAATATATTGAAAAAATGGAAAGAAGGCCTTACCCGTACGAGTAAAGCCACTTTTGGTCAAATTGCCACCCTGGTGGGTGCCTCTGAGATTAACGACGCAACCTACGACGAATTGGAAGCATTGTTGATCCAGGCAGATTTGGGTGTGGAAACCAGCCAGGAAATTTTAAAAAACCTGCAAATTACCCGTCAAAAAACCGGCATTACCAAAACCGATGAACTGAAAGCTTCCCTACGTACAGAATTAAGAAACCGCTTATCCGCACCTCCGGAAATTTCATTGGATCAAAAACCCTCGGTTATATTAATTGTAGGAGTTAATGGTTCGGGGAAAACCACCACAATCGCAAAATTAGGGCAATGGTTCTCCAACCAGAGACTCCAAATTATTCTTGGCGCTGCAGATACATTTCGCGCCGCCGCGGTTGACCAACTTCAAATTTGGGCAAACAAGTTAAATTTACCAGTGATTGCCGGTCAAACCGGTGGTGATTCGGGTGCTGTCGCCTACGATACCGTCCAGGCTGCCATATCCCGAAAAGCCGATATTGCCATCATCGATACCGCTGGCAGGTTGCACACTCGTTTTAACCTTATGGAGGAGCTTAAGAAAGTTCATCGTGTAGTCGGAAAGGCTCTCCCAGGCGCCCCTCACGCTGTTTGGCTGGTGATGGATGCCACCACCGGTCAAAATGCACTTCAACAAGCACGCGCTTTTAAACAAGCCGTGAATGTCAATGGAATAATCCTCGCAAAACTGGATTCATCTGCACATGGGGGGATGGTTTTTGCTATCCAGAATGAATTAGGTTTGCCTATATTATTTGCAGGATTAGGCGAAAAAATCGACGACCTTCAACCATTTGACCCGGATGCTTTTATAAGCGGCATTCTGGGAGAGTAAATCAGTATTATTGGAGTTAATTCATGCAAGACCTTATTGATCGTTTAACCGAAAGCCTGGAAAAAATTGACGACCTACGGGGGCGTCTTTGACTTACCTTCAAAGGAAGAAAGCTTAAAACGGATCACAATCCAATCTGAAAATCCAGACTTGTGGCAAGACCCCACCAATGCCCAGCAGACAATGAGACGTCTTGCCTCTTTGAAAGAAGAAGTTGAGTATTGGCAATCTATACGTCAAAAAGCCGCCGATGCATTGGAATTGGCATTGCTTGAAGATGAAACGCTTCGCCAAGAATTGGAAAAAGAAACCACATTTCTGGAAAAAGAGATAGCAAAAGAAGAATTTTTTGCTATGTTCACCGGAAGATTCGATTCGGGTAATGCCCTACTTGCCATCCACGCTGGCGCCGGGGGTACCGATTCGCAAGATTGGGCAGAAATGTTAATGCGTATGTATTTACGCTGGGCAGAAACTAACCACTTCGAAACGGAAATATTAGATACCAGCCTGGGCGAAGAAGCCGGCATTAAAAGTACCACCATCGCAGTGGATGGCAAATATGCCTATGGCTATCTCCACCCAGAGAAAGGTGTTCACCGACTGGTGAGGTTATCTCCCTTCGACGCCGCGCACCGCCGGCACACATCATTTGCCTTGGTGGAAGTTCTGCCTCAAGTTGAAGATGATCAATCGATCGAAATCAATCCTAACGACTTACGTATCGATACATATCGTTCCGCCGGGGCGGGTGGTCAAAATGTCCAAAAAAATGATACCGCTGTCCGGCTTACCCACATACCTACGGGCATTGTTGTCACCTGCCAAAACGAACGTTCCCAAATGCAAAACCGCGAAAATGCCATGCGGGTTTTACGCGCCAGATTATTGGAGATAAAACAACAAGAACAAGAAACGGAAATGGCGCATTTACGCGGGGAATTTCAAAAAGTCGAATGGGGCAGTCAAATTCGCTCCTATGTATTACACCCTTACCAGATGGTAAAAGACCACCGTACAGGTTATGAATCTGGTAATACTCAAGCAGTGTTAGATGGGGAAATCAATGGATTCATCCAGGCTTTCCTGCAATCAAAAATCGGCGAAAATGGCAGCCAAGATATTTCTGCTCCTGAAGAGATATAAATTATGTAAGCGCTTATCCTAAAAACCATATGCCGCACACAACATACTGGGCATGTTTCGATCGTTTGTTTATAAAAATCGTTTCTTCCATACTGGGCGTATTTTTATTGTCAGGATGCGCCACCCTTTCTGACCCCGAGGCAACGCAAATCTATCACACAGACATGGTTGGTTCTATCGATGAAACCCATACACTCGAACAAACCATCCATACACGACAAACAAACATTGATAGCATTTTCTTATGGCTGCAATCTACACCCGATTCACCGACCCCGGCTGGAAAAATCACCTTTGAACTTTATAACCCTCCACAGGCAGAATCGCCGTATGCGGCAGCCTCTATCAAAGCCGGGACATTCCGTCCCGACCAGCCGATTCTCATCACCTTTCAGCCAAAAAACAAAGCATCATCCCATGATTATAAGCTGGTAATACAAGCAAAGGATTGCACAATTCAGGTTTTTGGCCGGGCTGAAGATAACTATGCCCCAGGCACTGCCATTCAGGATAGCACAGTTCTCCCTGGAGATATAGCTTTTCGCATAAAATATCTATACGATCTCCAAACACTCTGGCACGATTTTTCTTCCCTCCTACCCCAATCCTGGCTAGTGGTTATCTTTTTTTTGTTTTGTTTCATCCCGGGTAGTTTTTTATTATCCATACTAAAAATCAATCCGTTTTTTAATTCTGCCGAACGTATCGGTCTGACCGTAGCTGTTAGCTTGGCGTTGCCCGTTTTACTTATGGAATGGAGCTCCCTGCTTGATTTTCGATGGTCAAAAACCGGGGTTTGGTGTATCTATTTAACATTTGCGGTTATGTATAGTTTGCGGGGAATAATATACACTAAACGATATATTGAACAAAAGCAATTTTTCCAAAATCCATCACAAATTTTAACCGCAGGATTAATAAACTGGTTACACCAAAATCGTTATCTCCTCGCTTTGTTTTTAATATTCATATTCTCTCTTGCCATCCGTCTGATCATGATCCGGGATCTTGCAGCGCCTCCATGGGTGGATTCGGTTCATCATGCCCTGTTAACCCGCATCATTATGGAACAAGGCCAGTTCCCCCAAACCTACAGTCCTTACATCAGCGCCGATAATGCCCGTTATCATCCCGGATATCATGTCATGTTGGCAGTTTTTCAATGGCTGTCGGGTTTGGAAATGCAAACCGGAATGTTGCTTTTCGGACAGATATTGAATGCGTCTATCGTGTTAAGTGTTTTTTTATTTGCCTGCACGCTGACAAAAAATCAAAAAACCGGTTTGTTTGCCGCATTAATCGCCGGCGTATTTACTCCCATGCCAGCGTATTACACCAGTTGGGGACGGTACACACAATTAGCAGGTCTCATCCTGTTACCGGCTGCGTTTGCCCTGATCCATTTCATCCTTTCTTCCAAATTTTCCCTTCTTCAAAACAAGCGCCAGCGCTTACGTATATTATTTATGGCAAGTATAATCTGCGCCAGCTTATTCATTACCCATTACCGGGTAATCATCTTTTTAGCGCTGCTATTGATCGCGTTATGCTTGATCAATTGCCTTAGCCCAACCAGACATCGATATTATCAAAAGCCCTTCTCACACGACCTTCTGTTGATCCTCTCAATTGTGGTGATTTCAATAGCTCTTTCTTTCCCCTGGCTGCCTGGTGCATTGGCAGAATTTATTGTTCCCCGAATTGAATCCAGCCTGAAAGGAGATACAGCATTTGCCGGCCATTCCTGGTCATATCTCACAGCCGGATTGGGTACATGGACACTCTATCTGGCTATGGCAGGTATTATATTAGGCATTTTTACACGTAAGAAATTTACCTGGATTTTGGTTATTTGGGTCATATCCCTTTTCCTGATGGCAAATATGAATATGCTGAAATTACCCATGTCTGGTTTTATCAATAATACGTCCGTGGAAATTGCTTTATTCTTACCTATCGCCGTTTTGGGGGCATATGGTTTTGTTCTATTAATAGAAATCATCGGTAAACGGCTGCGGGGTAATTGGGCGTTTGTTTTTAATGGTGTATTATGGATCGGTATCATAGCCCTCACTTTTTACGGCGCATATAAAATAATCCCCATATTAAATCCCGATACCGTATTGGCTCGTCAGTCAGATATTCCTGCTATTCAGTGGATTGAAAAAAATATTCCAGCAGAGGAAACCATTGCTATCAATCCCTTCGCCTGGGGTTATGGGTTGTATACCGGTGCAGACGGCGGATTTTGGATTACCCCGCTTTCCGGAAGGAAAACCATGCCTCCGCCTCTGCTTTATGGATTCGATACGGAAGGTGAAATTTCCCAATATGTGACCCAATTAAGTAAAAATATTATAATAAAAGGCAGTTATCCGGCTGCGTTATACGAACTCCTGATATCTGAAAATATCCATTATGTATACCTGGGCGCCAAAGGGGGCGTCTTTTCTCATCAAAAGCTGATAGAGAGCGGCTTGTATAATCTTATTTACAGTGAAAATGGGTCTTGGATCTTTGCTTTGGTTCGCTAAATCATAACGATAATTAAAAAAAATCCTGAGATACAAAACAGATAAATCTGCAATTCAGTTCTCAGGAATTCGTCTCATTTGTGCGCTGGGAGGGAGTTGAACCCTCACGCCTTGCGGCACATGGCCCTCAACCATGCCTGTCTGCCAATTCCAGCACCAGCGCCAGAGCATTGGTATTATAATCGCCTCTGTTTCCTTGTCAAGCAGATAGCTAAGGTGTATGATTTTACATCGGCAATTGCATACATAATCAAAAGGAGTTGAGATGCGCATCGTTCTGGACGCTATGGGAAGTGATACCTGTCCCGACCCCGAAATTGAGGCTTCCCTTGAAGCGGCAGATTTATTCGGGGATGAAATCATCCTGGTTGGTCCCGCAGATCGATTGGAAAGTAAATTAAAACAAAAAAAACCGGTTTATAAAGGCGTTAGGGTTGTGGACGCTACTGATGTTATTACTATGCAGGATAAGGGATTGGCGCTGGCATTGAAAGCCAAACGGAAAAATTCAAAAACATCCATGGCTATTGGGATGGATCTCGTTCAAAACAAGGAAGCCGACGCTTTTGTAACCGCTGGTAATACAGGCGGCGCTCTCGCCACAGCTTTCTTTCGCCTGGGAGTTATTCCTGGAGTGGAACGTCCGGCGCTTAGCGGTCTTTTTCCGGTAAAGGGTGGACATTGTGTGGTATTGGATATTGGCGCCAACCCCGATTGCAAACCGGAACACCTGCTCCAATTTGCGATAATGGGCAGCATTTATGCAGAAAAGGTGTTGGGTAAATCTAAAGCCAAAATTGCCATCTTATCGAATGGAGAAGAACCAGGTAAAGGGAATTCATTAGTCAAAGAAGCGTTTCCGCTCCTGGAAACCAGTGGCTTGAATTTCATCGGTAATGTGGAAGGCAAAGAATTATTTGGCGGCGAAACCGATGTGGCTGTGACAGATGGATTTACCGGAAATATCTTGTTGAAATCGAGTGAAGCGGTAGCAAAATTGATCACCGATATATTAAAAGAACAGATGATGAAAAGTATGCGCACACAAATCGGCGGTTTACTGGCAAAACCTGCATTTAAAGAAATCAAACGCCTCATGGATCCCGGGGAAGTTGGCGCAGCGCCCTTACTTGGAATCGATGGGCTGGTTTTTATCGGGCATGGTCGTTCAGATACGCATGCCCTGGTCAGCGCTATTCGGGTCGCCAGACAGGCAGTTTCCACCAATTTGCTTGTCTCAATCCATGATGCCATCCAACAACAAATGACTGTTGATTAATAAAAATATTTAAATCGCTTTAACTCACCCATATATTATTAAAGATAAGGAAAGGTATCATGCAAATTTACACCAATGAAAAATTGATCCGCCGATATACTCTAATTTCTCGAATTTGCCTCATTAGCGGTATGGTCATTCTAATAGGTGGTTTTTATGTGTCCATGAAATTTCCGGAACAGCAATCCATCGTCATCCTGGCTTTAATTTTGGGGTTTTTATTATCTCAAACCGGAATATTATTTACTAATCGTTGGTCAAGACAACCTCGGTCGGATATTCAACTCAATCAGGCATTAAAAGGATTCGATAACAGATATTCCCTCTTTCACTTTTATACCCCCGCATCCCATTTTTTAATCGGCCCAGCCGGATTGTGGATTCTCCTCCCCCGGTTTCATAAAGGGACTATCACTTATTCCAAAGGAAAATGGCATCAAAAAGGAGGCAACTTATACTTAAAAATGTTTGCTCAAGAGGGATTGGGTCGGCCTGATTTGGAAATTGAGAATGAAAAAGATTTAATTCTCAAGTACCTAAAAAAGATAATCCCCGATATAACCGTTCCCGAAATCAACGCCGCATTGATTTTTACCAACGATAAAACCGTAATTGATGTACGAAACGATCAAAATGCTCCGGCTGTCACACTTTCATTGAACAAATTAAAAGATCATCTTCGCAAAGTAGCTAAAAACAAACCCATTTCGATGGATAAAGCACAAGAGATCCAGCTAAAAGTTATCTCGGATAAAGGATTAGAAAAGTCCTCGGATGATCAACATGACGCCGAAAAGGATTAATGGAATACCAATAATCAATCCAACAATTGTCACACTAACCAGGACGCCAGCAATCATCAATATCAGACCCAATATAATCGCTAACAGCCTGCCGGTCATACCAACAATCATTGCTAATAACTCCCATATCCACCAAAATGGGAGAAGATACCAGGGGACACGGCGTGTTTTTTTCTTATTACTACTCATAAAAAAACTCCTCAACAGGGATTAGCCAGCCATCCGGATTTTGGATGACTGGCTTTCAACAGTGCAGTACTGTTAATCAATTCTACGAAATATCAACTATTTGGTTGCTTATTCCAGCAATAAAAATAAAAAATTGTTAGGTCTTCCCCTTAAGAAACTCTTCAATATTAACCGGCAGCCCTTTGGCACCGTCTAATTCGGCGTAGATCATGGTTGAATCGCGTAAATCCGCCTGCCATAAATTAGCTCCTGTAAGAATGGCGCCCCGTAAATTGGCACCGCGCAGATCGGCTTTCCGTAAATCTGCGCCTCCCAGGTCCACTGTTCGTAAATCAGCTCCCGAGATATTGGCTTCATACAAAGTGGCGTTAGACAAGGTAGCTTCAGACAAATCAGCATAAGCCAGGTTGGCTCTCGTAAGATTTGCCTTGCTGAGGTCTGACTGGCTTAGATTGGTATTATTCAAATTTGCAAAGGAAAGATCTGCTTCTGCTAAACATAGTCCGTATAGATTCACATCACTTAGATCGACACCTCTTAGTATCACACCTTTTCCTTGGCTTGTGGCTATGATCTTGATCACATCCAGACGGGTCAATTCACTCATTTTCCTCTCCTAAAATGTTGATTATTCATTTCAGTTTACGCCTCATTTCCTACCTGATATTATATGTTTAAACAGAAAAAAAAGACCAATAATCCCTCAAAATCTAAAAAATATTTCGATTGGTGAAAAAGCGTTCCTATTCATTATATACCAGAGAAGGTCGTTCTCCGAACAAACACCGCACAAAATATCATGATCTATTTTACAGTGCTGGTAGAATGCAAGAAACATAAAATTCGGAGGTTTGATTTTCATGATACAGCTAAAAGCAAGTTATATGGAGTTAATGGGTTCAAGTTATGAAATCGGAAATAAGCTTGGGCAAATAATAAATAATAATCTCCCGCAAAAAGCCTTGCAAACCTCCGGCGGGAAGCATTTCAAGGCAGACGATATGTCGCATGCTCGAACGCTATTCGACCGCTGGTGTCCCGGATTGAATGAAGAAATTCAGGGTTTTGCCGATGCTTTAGGATTTGATCCGGCACAAGCAACCTATTATTCCATGACTTATTTAATTCCGAGGTGTTCCCAGATAGCTCTTTTGCCTGGGTTGTCAGAAAACGGACACGTGTTGTTGGCGCGAAATTATGAATTTTCCCATCAGTTCGAGGATTTTATACTAACAAGAACCGGCGTTGAAGGGAAATATATTCATCTGAGTACCAGTGTCATGCAATTCGGCAGGGATGAAGGGTTGAATGAATGTGGATTGGCGGTCAGTATGAGTTCCTGTGGCTTTCCGGTTGGGGGCTTAGAGCTAATGCGGAAACCCGCCTTGCGTGGATTACAGTTTTGGGCAGTTATTCGAACATTACTCGAAAACTGCAAAGATGTCGGTGAAGCCATTTCATTTGTTAGAGATATACCCATCGCTTACAATATAAATCTTTTGCTGGCTGACCGTTCAGGCAGCGCTGCCCTGGTTGAGACCCTGGATGGTAAAATGGCAATTAAGCAGATAGATAAAACGGCCGAGCCACAATATCTGCATGCTACAAACCATGTGCATCTACCAGAGTTAAAGCAATATGAGCCAATGGTTATGAGGCATTCCAAGCAAAGATATGAATTCATTTCTCAATATTTGAATAGAGCAACCCCACTCACCATAGACGATCTAAAAACATTATTGCTTGGGAAATTTCCCCATGGTTTATGCTGTCATTATTATGACGAATTTTTTGGAACAACTAAAAGTATAATTATGGATTTGGATGATGGAAAAATCGAATGTTGTTGGGGAGGATTGGCGAGCAACGGTTGGAAGAAGCTCGATATTTCTCAACCTCTGGATAACCATACAAAATCGATTGAAATTATGCAAGAGGTATCTCAACCCGGAATTTTCGATCTTATACCAGAATAATGGTGAACAATTTTGGATTACCTGAAATCCCTGGATAAAGCCATTACATATATTGAGGAAAATTTGGGGGATATAAATGTAAAAGAAGTAGCCCAGGTAACAGGCTATTCATACTACCACCTGACTCGTCTGTTTACGACTGTTATCGGTGAATCGGTAGGCAGTTATATCAAGAAACGTCGATTAGCCGATGCAGCACAAAAATTACTGTATTCTGATAAACGCATCATCGACATTGCTATTGAGAATGGATTTGAATCTTCCGAAGCGTTCAGCCGGGCTTTCAAATCGACATATAAAATCAGCCCATCAACATATCGAAAGAATCGCCTCGATGTAATAGTTGGTGCCAAAAGACCATTGAAAAATGAAATATTGAGACACCTCACCGGTAACATAACATTGAAACCTGAAATTGTAGAAACAAAAGAAATAAAAGTGGCAGGAATCCGGGGGAATACCACCCTGAATGACAATGTTATCCCAAAACTATGGGAACAATTCTGGCAAATACGGAAATCCATTCCTAACATCTTGCCCACCAGCCGGGCTTTTGGTATTTGCGAATCCGGACAAACGATTTTTACCATGGACGGCGAAACATCGTTTTCTGAAGTAGTGGGTATCGAGGTGATAAGTTTTGATAATATAGTCGACCCTATAGTCACCAAAATCCTGCCTTCGGGAAAGTACGCAGTTTTTACTCACACTGGCAGTCTGAAAAACCTGAGAAATTCTTATGAATATATTTGGGGAACCTGGATTCCGGGGTGCAAGGAAAAGTTGGATAATCGCGAGGACTTCGAGGTCTATGACCTCAGATATCTAGGTTACGATCATCCTAATACGCAATTTGATATCTATATCCCACTGAAATAGCCAAAATTATCAAAGAAGAAATATTTGGGCTTATTCAAAATAATCATGATACTTCTTGGATAACCCCCATAATCTTTGGAAAATCCATCAGAATCATATATTGTCATGTTGAGCGAAGCGTCAATTCTTTAATAAATTAAAAGAAATCACATCGCTCAACATGAGCATAAATTTATTTAGTTATGTGGCTTAATCTGCCAGATCACTGATATCGGCGTCAGACCCAAAGCCACTCACATAATCATTCAATTTAGGTTCAACGACAACCGGTTTTATCGTTTGGTCAACGATATCTTTGGTATTCACTACCGCCAGGTAATTAAAAAGCTTCACAAATTGATCTTCCCAGGCATTTCGGATTTCGGCTTTCATTTCCGCCGGCATATTCCAAACCTGCTTCTTGAATGGGCCGACAGCGTTTTTGCGAACTTTATAATAAAACTGTTCATCTGTCATATCCGGTTTGCGATCACCGGCTTTCTTTTCATCCAGGAAACGGTACATCTCGGCGCGTAAATCTTCCGGCAGCCGGTCGAAAAGCATGTTCTGGAAATTGGTTGCCAGGTGGACTTCGGTGGCTTCCGCTTCAACAAATTTTCCAAACGCGTCTTCAGGTAAAGTAGAAGCACCATGTTGAACCGCACCACCCATGCCATAATCTTTGCGTGCAATTCGACTTAGTTTTAATAGCGTATCAAAATCAACACTCACTTTGGCAATGGACCCATCCGGCAATACAACACCGCCATGGGAAGTTCCCGTCTGAATACTGATTTTGCTTAAACCTATTGCCTTCTCATCCAGTTTTTTAAGCTCGCTATTAAAGCCATCCATATATGCGCGTAATTCTTCTTCAGTCGAATTATGCCCACCCACTTCACCAATCTCACCACCCACAGAAATGCACACACCCTTGGGCTCTAATGATCGGATTAAAGCCGTAAACATGGCTGAAAGGCTGGTATTGTTATATTGCTGTTCAGGAATGGTTGCCTTGCTTAAATCGACCAATGTAGAAGTATCTACATCGATATTATAAAATCCGGCAGCAACGGCTTCCTTGATCAATTCCCGTAATATATTGAGTTCTGTGTCACTATCTACGGCGAACTTCTTTGCAGATACCTGGAAATGGTCTCCTTGGATAAATACAGGACCCTTGAACCCTTCGGCAATTCCCGCGGCCAAAATGTTGGTAGTATATTCACTGGGACGTTGATCGGTATACCCCATTTCCGACCGGGCAATTTCAAAAATAAAGGCACCAGCGTTTAATTTTATTGCGGCTTTAAAAACAGCTTGCGCGGAATCAAACGATAATGCTCGTAGATTAATCGCAGGTACTGTAAAATTAGGCTCAACTTTTCCCTTGCCTCGGGCTATATATAAATCATGAATCGAAGACGGGATGATGCCAAGCGATTGAGCAATCAAACGGGTTAGATATCTCGCCAACCCTTGTTGAATGCCCGATCCTAAAGCAGAAATTTCTGCCAGGCGATAAATATTGGAGCGTAGTTTTGCCTCATCTTTGACTTCAACCTTACCTTCTTTAATAGCAACACTATGATCCAATAACCCCAATAGATCATCTAATTCCCTTATTGACATAATTAACTACTCCTTGAATATTTATATCGAGTTTTTTCACATTTGTATTTATTATACAACCTACCCATAAGTATATCGTATATAGAATGAGAATTCAGATTAGTTTAATTTTTATGTTGCATCAATGATAAGATAACGCTATAATCGAGAATGAAAAATCGACAAGAATGGTCACAAAAAACATAAGGAGAATAAGATGAGTGACTTAAAAGACCAGCTATTTGGAAAAGTTAGCTCCGATATTGACCCGTTTAAGAAAATACTCAATTTCATTCCTGGGTTTAAAGGGTATATAGAGCGCCAGAAACGACGTGACGCAGATAAGTTACTGCGCGACACCATCGCCGATCGCGTTGAAGAAAAATGGGCTAGAGTATCTGCAATACAACGAGATTTTATCAGTAAAGGTGAGATCGCTCTTGTGGATGACATGGAAGCGGCTGCTATCAAACTAAGAACTTTTGCAGATAGGGTTCGCCGTGCGCCGCGCGGTTATTCCAGTTTATTCGAGGCGGTAAAAATCAACGAAGATGAATTAGCTCAACTTTACCAATACGATGCATCCATGCTTGAGATGACCGAATCGGTGGGTAGCGCCATCGACAATATCGAAGCCTCCATGGGTACCGAAGGCTTGGCTGCAGCAATTCGAAACCTGGTCAGTATTACCCAACAATGCATCGATGTTTTCAACCGTCGAGATGAAGTCGTTACCAGCGGGGTAACAGAATAAGACAATGCGTTTTTTTTGATGCATTGAAGGATTGATTTGTTGAATTAAGATGCAATTATAGGAGAAATAACCATGGCACGTATTTTTGATGTTGTTGAATACCCCAATGAAATGAAAGATGAAATCGTTCATCGATTTCCTGAGGAAGGTCCGGGTAATTACCGCATTGGGTCACAGGTTATCGTTCGTGAATCCCAGGCTGCGGTTTTCTTCCGGGATGGCAATGCTTTGGATGTCTTTGGACCTGGGAGACACACGATTGTAACTGCCAATATTCCTCTGATCGTGGATCAAATTGGAAAGATATTTAACGAACAAACGCCATTTCCGGCAGAAATATACTTCGTATCGATGCGCGATTTCGCCGACCGGAAATGGGGCACACCGCAACCCATCATCGTGCGAAATCCAAATATGGGATTAGGTGTAGCCCTCTTACAAGGATTTGGCACCTATAGTTTTCAGGTTAAAGATCCGCAACAATTTGTGACCCAACTGGTAGGCGCCCAGGGAACTTACCGCACATCCGATATCGAAAGCCGGCTGCGATCCATGCTGCTTTCCAAGCTACAGGACTTGTTGGGCGAAACCACGGCGAAATCCAGTGTTGTCGAATTGATTGGCTTGACCGAAGAATTAGGGGCTGGAGTACGGGCAAAAGCGCATGATGATTTCCTAGCTTTAGGTTTGACCTTGAAAGCCTTCTACATCGAAAATCTCAAACCCTCAAGTAAATCGGCGGAGGAATTGCGAGCGATGGGTATGCTGGATATGGCTACCTATACGCAGCTTCAAGCCGCAGACGCCATGCGTGACGCCGCTCAAAATCCCTCCGGTGGCGCCGGGTTAACCGCCGGAATCGGCGCAGGAATGGGCATTGGCAATGTGCTCGGTCAATCGCTCTCAGGGATGACTGGCAACCAGGGTCAGGCGCAAACCACTCCCACGCAAACACCACCGTCGGGTGGCTCACCCTCCGTAATGACCCCCTCTGAAGCAGCTACTTATCTACGGGTTTCTGAAGAGGACGTCATTGCAGCGATCAATGCCGGTGATTTGAAAGCCAAGAAAATCGGTAACGCTTTCAGGATCAGCAAAGACGCGCTGGATGCGTTTCTTAATGGGTAGTTGAATTCATTTTTTGTCAGAATATCCAATAAGATTCGATCTATCGCGGTTAAAAAACTTCGCATCGGCTTCAATTAAACAATAAAGTAAAATGCAACAATTTCATCCCTCTCAAGGATGAGATTGTTGCATATGAAAATCACATTCATAATAAAAACACCTCCTTATGTGAAAGGGGGTGCTTTTTTATTATCAATGTGATTTTTAATATGATTTTTTCTGCCTGTAAAACATCAATAAAGTACTACCATATCGTCTTTGGTCTATAATTTCAAGATATTTTAAATCCTTTGTTTCTTCCAAATCTTCAAATTCTGTCGGGTGGATCTGCACGATGACCCAACCGTTCTCTGCTAACCATCCCAAGTTTTTATCGATTTTTATTAACATATTTTTCCAAATTTCTTTATATTGTGGTGGAGCAATATATATATAATCAAATCCTTTGTCAGGTGTGCTTTCGATCAGCTTGAAGGCATCGATTTTACGCATTTCCGCAAAATTCTCTAATTGGGTAAGCTTTAAATTTTTTTTAATGGTCTGTATCGCTGGTTGAACAACATCAATGAACCTGACCCGCGATGCTCCCCGACTAAGCGCTTCAATACCTACCGCGCCAGTCCCGGCAAATAAATCCAGAAAACTGGCGCCAATGATATCGGCTCCAATAATATTAAAAAGAGATTCTTTTGTCCGGTCAGTGATCGGGCGGGTTGTGTCGCCTGGTACAGCGTGCAACCGCCGCCCTTTAGCTTTCCCGGAGATGACCCGTAAACCTGTCATTCGACGCTGGCGCGAGCAGCCATAATATTGCCGTGAGGCGTTGTGATGGGTAATACACACCCGGTTCCCAGGATAAAACGCTTACCATCTGTGGTTTTAATCGCATCTTTCGCTTCTTGGGTGATCGTTTCGGGTGTCCCTAATAACATGGTTTTTTGACGCTGCAAACCACCACAAACGACCCCTTTAAACAGTTGCTTGGCTTCAGCCAGACTGGGATATGTATCCCGATCATGCCAATTGACAGCATGCATAGGAAAATCCGTGAACAAGTCAAACATAATATCTTCACCATGCAAATGGACCATATTGAACCATGCGTCTACGGCGGGTTGCATGACCAATCGATCGAAAGGCATTCCATATTCAAGGTACTCAGTTTTGGATAAGTAATGATAATCAGCATGCTGTACACCATAAAATATCCCGGCAATCCCGGTTTGCATGGCGGCTTCCACAAAACGGCATGTGCTTTCAGTAATGGTTTGAATGCCTCTTTTAAATGCATCAGGATATCTTCGCATATGTGCCAATAGTTTTTCCCTCGAAACAAGATTCCTGGCCTGGAGTAATGGAGAAAATACCGTTTGGATAATAGGTGTATCCGCCCCCAGTACTTTCGTCATTAATTTTAGGCTCTTGATATGCGCCGCATATTCACCTTTCTTTGGATCTAGTACGATTAATTTTTCCCAATCTTCTGGATGCTGGATCGGAAATCTTGTGATCTCTGTCGTGCCCTCCACGCTTCCCCGCCAGGCATCTTCAACACCCCAATCTTTTACCCAGAAGGAAGAAGACGATGTTACTTTCACGAAATCAAAATCATACATTTGTTGAAAGGCAATAACCAAGGCTGCCAGACCCTCTGCGCTCTGATCGTCTACGGGAAAATGGCGCCATAAAGCTACGGGCACTCTATCTGGAGCATCGCCGTTCAAGCACACTTCTAATCGTTCGCGATGGTTTAATTCTTTGTTACTCATGGTTCGTCCTCGTTAAATTGAACAAATCGAATATTTTACCAAATGAAATTCCACTTCATATTATGGAATAAACTACATGTGCGACTTATTATAATCTCCCCGCGCATGAAATTACAAAGCGATTTCATTCAATTTATAAATCGAATCATCAAAATTACCCCATTTGGATAATTTTATTCCCCAAAAAAAATTAATTTATTGTCTGATGGATGATTGTTTTTAATTCTTCTTCTTCGGCATTCTGATCATCGAGATATTCGGTAATATAACTCGAACGCCGTAAACGTAAAGCCATTGGCGCTACTACAATAAGGTCATCAATCGAAACCTCGTCGCGCCGGTCAGCCGCGGCATGAGCACGCGCGGATTCAAATAACGTGATTTCCGCCCGCAATGAATCAATATTTAACTGACTGATCAACTTCAGCCCTATTTGCGCAACCTCCTCAGACAGACTTACATTCACTAAAGAATCGCGCGCTTGTTGGATTTCGGCTTGTACCAGGGCAGTTTCATCAGCATATTGGCCGATCATTTGACGAGGCTTAGCTAAATATGCCTGCACTCTTTCATAGGCTTCCATCCTCTCCTTCGGTTCCTTTAATCCATGCACAATCACCCGTAGTCCAAACCTATCCTGAATTTGCGGACGTAAACGCCCTTCTTCGGGATTCATCGAACCAATAAGCACAAATCGGGATCGAAAAACGGCTGATACTGCCCCCCGGCGAACTGTGTAGCTTCCTTGCGCTGCCGCATCTAATAACGCATCCACCACCTCATCGGACAATAAATTAACCTCATCCACATATAAAATATTTTTATCCGCCTGGGCAAGCAAACCGCGTTTTAATCGCAACCGGTCATGAACGGCAACTCGCTCATCAATGCCCCCGACAACATCTTCCAGGCGTGCATTCAAAGGTAATTCCACGAGTCGAACGCGGTCCATTTTCGACAATGGCTTCCCCTCGGCAAATTTCCGGGCACAATCCGGGCATACAGCATCGACACCGCCGGTTTCGATATCTTCAGGTAAACAGCCATAAAAACACAAACTGCGCGGTATTTGAGGCAATAAATCGACCAGGCTGCGCACAGCTGTGGTTTTTCCGGTACCGCGAGGTCCCAAAAGCAGGACGCCACCCAAAGACGGATTTACTAAAGCTAAAATCAGCGCCAGTTTTAATTCGGATTGCCCCACAAGCGCTAAAAACGGAAAGGGTAAAACCTCAGCAATACCCGCATCTTCCCGCTCCCCTTTAGTTTGCAAATCTTTTCCGGAAACACGCTCTATCAATTCCTTTAAAGACCGCACGCTGGACGTTGGAGCAATGGGATTTGAATCTTCACCTCCAGCTTCGATTATTTGGTTGGGCGGTGTATTCTCAGACATCGATCACACAGGAAGTATTTAAATAATACTTTCCTAATCCATATCATCTTTTAAATCCCCAAAATCCGACGCAGGAAGCATTTCCGGGGAATCTTCTAACACATCAAACATACCAATCGGTAATTCGGGCATCATGGGCGCTAACGGTACAGTCGCCGGAGGCGATATATTAGGAGGCTTGGAGGGGGGCGTTAGCCTGGGTTTTAAATACCCGGATGATTGCTTACGAATAATGCGTGGATCGTTGTTGAGAAACCCCACATAATGCCCATATACAGAATAAACCTGACGTTTGGCATTCACCCAACCAATCCATTCTCCCGAACGATTGAAAATATGTGGATAGAGTAGAAAACCGCCCGGTTCGCCCTGTGTGGTATAGATCACGATTAGTTTAATATCATAGGACTCGGCCATTAAACCACTATTATACACATATGAATAAATTTTTTAATCACTTTACATCACTGTAAGTTAAATAACGATTTATGAAAAAATTCCAAAACATCACTACAACCACAGCAATCGCCAGAGAAATATTATGCCCCCAAAACGCAGGCGTTAATGGTAAATATCCGGAATAATTACTCGCTTCAAAATACTTAGGTAACCGTTCTGCGAAAAAAGCAAATAATGGAGTCCGTATGATCAACCCGATCACATTGATTATTGAAAACTCTAACAGTTGTCGTACTACCGGTTTTGAACGCGAATCGGGGTAAGTCCAGAAACGATTCCACAGGAAATTACTTATTACCGCAACAGAAAATGAAATCACACTGGCCACCACTTCATTGACCGAAAAAAAACCGGACAACAGGTTGAATATACCAAAATCAACCACTGCACCAATAACGCCAACCACTGCAAACTTTAAAAAGCGTGTTCGTTCCCGAGGGTTGACTAAAATTGAAATCATGAAATACCCAATTTGCTTTTAAAAAAGGGAATTGTACGCAAGAGACCCTCATCGAGAGATACCTTTGGAGTCCACCCTAATACATCCAAAGCTCGTGTAATGTCTGGTTGGCGGCGTTGCGGATCTCCCTCCAATCTTTCATCAGGCTTATAGGTAATTCCACTAGGATTACCCGTCAAGCGGTTTATCGTGGTGGCAAATTCATTGATCGTAGTTTCTACCGGATTTCCAATATTCACCGGATAATGTTCAGAAGAATACAATAATCGGACAATACCTTCAATTAAATCATCCGCATAACAAAAGCTTCTCGTTTGAGTTCCATCGCCATAAATAGTTAAAGGTTCTCCTCGTAAAGCCTGCTGTAAAAAATTGGGAACCACCCGGCCATCATCAAGATGCATCCTCGGCCCATATGTATTGAAAATTCTCACAATTCGTGTATCGATATCGTGGAAGCGGTGATATGCCATCGTCAGAGCTTCTGCGAATCGCTTCGCTTCATCATATACAGACCGTGCACCGATGGGGTCAACATGACCATAATACGATTCGGATTGCGGATGCTCCAAAGGATCACCGTAGATTTCACTGGTAGAAGCAAGTAAAAATTTAGCCCCATGCGCCCGCGCCAATCCCAGGGTATTGTGGGTTCCTAACGCGCCGGCTTTCATGGTTTGAATGGGAAGATTAACATACCCATAAGGCGACTTTGGATTTGGGCTGGCGGGTGAAGCAAAATGTAATACCGCATCGATTTTTCCGGGTACAAAAATAAAATTGGAGACATCATGGCGAATGAATAAAAAGTTCGGATTCCCCGCTAAATGCGCCAGGTTATTGGGATCGCCCGTAATGAAATTGTCCATTCCAACCACCGAATGACCTTCTTGGATCAATCGGTCGCATAGATGAGAGCCTAGAAACCCGGCTGCGCCAGTAATCAATATTCTCATGATTGTTTTCCTTACTCCGCAATCACCCACAATAAGCGGCTGGTTAATCCATCACCGGTAATTTGATAACTATCGCTGGTATTTTCGCCGGTTTTAATAAACCATATGTTCCCTTGATATAAGATTGCCACCGCATAATTACTTTGCTCATCGAATACTGCTGGCGACCAGACCATCTGTTGTGGTTCAAGCCCTGGTTGCCCCTCTGGAGGAAATAATGTTTTCTGATTAGAACCATCGCGATCGATCACAACCAGACGGTACCGGCTGTTATCGCTTTGTTCCGGAAAGATCGCCTGTAAAAATGCGACTTGAAAAGAATCACCACTGTTTGAGGTGCTTTGAACAGGTGATACTGCAGGATAAGCAAACATACCGGTATTTTGAAAAAGGCTGATTAACATCCTGTTCTCTAAGAAAAGCGCCGATAAATTAAAAACGGGCGATTCTTCCTGAGAAGTTAATCCTTCTTGAGGCATATGATTCACCGAATAGATCGTTGATCCATCTGGAGACCACGTAACCGGCGGAATCCATGCCCAATCGCTACGGGTTTGTAATGGCAATATATCGAATAATGGTGTGAGGGTTCCATTTTCCAAATCAACAGTGCCAATGCCATCTGGTCGTGAATAAAGCAAAGAGTTAGTGCCGGGTTGCCATGCAAAGGTAGTCCCCCACCAGCCATAAACACCGCCTGAATTCGGTTCAATAATGGTCGTCTTTTTTGAAAGCCATCCATTGGCGCTCACGTTCACGGAAATTAAATCGTTGTTTGCTTGCCAGCCGGGTGCAGTCGTTCTGGGTTCAACCGTGGAGTACAAAACTGTGGTCGACGATAGTCCAGGCTTCCAATCCGCGAAATGAATGATATTTTCCGCCTCGAGATCGATGGGTTCCTCGGTGTCTTTGCCGGAAGTTATATGCAGCGCCCACAGAGAATTGATCTGTCCGTCCTCATCGCTGCGCCGTGTAAATAACAACCACTCCCCGTTATCTGAAATGCTGAAAATTCTACCATCTAGATCGCCGGTAGAAATTAACAGTTTCCGATTGGTGGTTGTATTTTCCATCATCCAGGCATTTCCCCCCACCAAATATAAAAGCCGTCCGGGAATTGCAATGGGCGAGAAAGGTGATTGAACGCCAACCATGATAATTTCCGGCACAGCTTCTCGTATTACTTTCTGACTGGCGACTTGTTGTTTGGTCATTTCTACCCCATCCTCATAAAGATGCCGGTATGTGATCTCCACCAGCCCATTTTCCCCTTTTTGCGCCAGCATGGTTTCCTGTTCGGGAAGTGATTCTGTTTGCAACACTCTGCGTTCAAAAGGTACCGTTACTTCTTCCACAGTGAAAGCTTCCTTAACCCGGACGATTTTAATTTCAAGATCGGGAATAATTTTACTTGCCAGATCAGGTTCCACCCGGTCTAAATCCCCCAGTGATAAACCAGAAGCCTGAATTGCTTGTTCGATATTGCTTCCGTCAGGTACTTCGATGTGGTATATTTTCCCATCGGCGTTAACGTTGACCCCCACAAGCGCCTGAGGTGTGGTGGTAGTCACACACCCAGAGAGTAAAAAAAGGGATAATATTATGCTGATTGAAAAAATCACCCGATAAACCGAGTGGTATAATCTCAACTTGAATGCCGTCATAGAGATAAATTGTATCATAGCATGGATAAATCTAATCCTATAGAGAGTAATACAAATATCACCAGCTTATTGGAAGCGTTATTGTTCGTTGCCCCGGGAGCAACCCTGATATCACAACTGGCCACCGCCTTGGAAATACCTGTTGCAGAAGTTGAGGCGGGTTTGCTTCAACTGGAACAGCAATTACTCAATTCCGATCAAATGCGAGGGCTACGGTTACAAAGGCATCATGGACGGGTGCAATTAACCACTCCGCCTGAAGCAGCTCCCGTTATCGAACGCTTTCTTGGACTGGAGGCTTCATCGCGCTTGAGCCGAGCTAGCCTGGAAACTCTGGCCATTGTAGCCTACAAAGAACCGGTTACACGCCCCCAAATCGATGCTATTCGGGGTGTTAGCAGCGACGGGGTGATTAAAAACCTATTGAGTAAGGGTTTAATCCAAGAAATCGGAAGAGCCGAAGCCCCCGGAAGACCCATCTTATATTGCACGACTTCCGATTTCCTGCAACATTTCGGTTTAAACTCATTGGAAGAATTGCCTCCCTTACCGGAGATGGATGAAGAAACATCAGTAACTGCTTGAATGGCATTAAATCACTAAAAATATATTTGATGCGCTTCAAAGATCACACCCGATTACCCCGCTTGAGATATAATAATATTCTATGGAGGAGCGATTACAAAAAATTTTAGCTCGCACCGGATATGGCTCCCGCCGGACTTGCGAAGAATTGATAAAATCTGGACGGGTGCAGGTTAATGGATTGGTTGCCAAATTAGGGGAAAAAGCAGATCCAATGAATGACCGTATTCTGGTCGATGATCAGATTGTATCTGATAACCAAAAGTTGATTTATGTAGCGTTATACAAACCACGCGGCGTTCTTTCTACTACCCAATCTCAGGATCAAAGACTTACCGTTAGAGACTTGGTGGATCTTCCCGACAGGCTTTACCCTGTAGGCAGGTTAGATTTTGATAGTGAAGGTTTGATAATTATGACCAATGATGGTGAATTAGCAAACCGCATTACTCATCCGCGTTATGGCCATGAAAAAGAATACAGAGTACTGGTATCTAAACGACCTGATGATATGCAAATTAACACATGGCGGCGGGGTGTTGTCCTGGAGGATGGTTTTCGAACGGCGCCTACTCAAGTCTCCTTCGAATCCACCCATGGTAAAGGGGCATGGTTAAGGGTAATCTTGCGTGAGGGCAGAAAACGACAAATTCGTCAGGTCGGCGTAACTTTAGGATTACCTGTGGTAAAAATAATTCGAATACGCATTGGTAACATTCTTATTGGTGCATTAAAACCAAAACAATGGCGTTATCTCTCTGAAGCTGAAATAAATGCATTAAAAACATCATAAAAATTACAGCACACTTTAATTGAGGACTTTCCATGCTTAATAACGAAACATCCAAACAATCCTGGTTAGAGTATCCATTATCTTCATGGTTTAAGCTCAATTGGGAGACGATCATTTTCATTCTCCTCTTGATATTGGGTGTTTTTAGCCGGTTTTACGACCTGGAAACGCGCGTCATGAGTCATGATGAAACCTCGCATGTGTACTTCTCCTGGCGTTTGGAACAAGGCATGGGATACCAACATGATCCCGTGACGCATGGACCTTTACAGTTTCACCTGGTCGCTCTCTCTTACTTCCTTTTTGGGGACAATGATTTTACTGCCCGCATTCCAGCCGCAATATTTAGTGTAGGTACCATCGCTTTTATGTGGTTTTATCGGCGCTACCTGGGTAGAGTTGGCGCCTTGGTCGCCGCGCTTCTGTTCCTCATCTCACCGTATTTTCTTTATTATGGTCGGTATGTGCGCAATGAAGCTTTTTGCGGTTTGTTTGGCGTTATGACCATATGGGCAGTCTTAAGATATTTAGATACCGGTTTATCACGCTTTCTTCTATTCCTGACCATTATCACCTCTATGCAATTTGCTACGAAAGAAACGGCTTTTATTTACACCGCGCAAGTTTTAATTTTTCTGGGACTTTTTCTGGTTTATCGGGTATCAAAACAGTATTGGGGGAATGCAAACGATCGTAATATCTTTTTGATCATGCTCATCGTTGCCTTTGTCCTTTTAGGTGCCGGAGGCGTGGGGCATATTGCCTTTCCTGGGGAAAATGTCTCGAGTGTTATCGATGATGCCACACCCGGCGTGCCTGGTGAAGCGATTAACCCAGGCGCTTTGTCAGAAAACAATGTGTTACCACTTACCTTGATCATCCTGGGAGTCATTGCCGGCTTGATCAGTTTGGTATTCTTGATCCATGGTTTCACCTGGAAGAAGCTCTGCCAGGAACGATCATTTGATATGATTATTGTGCTGCTCACCATGGTGATGCCCATGCTGGCTCCCTTTCCGGTGGGGTTATTAGGTTACAACCCTATCGATTATCAAAATTCCCAGAGTATTTTATTTGACGGCATTTTTGGAATTTTATTGGTGGTTTGCGCCGTGGTTATAGGTTTGCTATGGAATTCCCGCCTGTGGTTGACCAATGCCGCGGCTTTTTATGGTATCTTCGTTGTTTTATATACTACGTTTTTCACCAATGGCTTTGGGATTGTAACAGGGCTGTTTGGTTCGCTGGGATATTGGCTCGAGCAGCAAGGAGTGGAAAGAGGCAGCCAACCCTGGTATTTCTACATTGGATTACAAATTCCGGTTTATGAATATCTTCCATTTATTGGGATGATAACCGGTTTTATCATGGGTATCCGCCGATTTTTGCGGTCTAATAAAACGCCTTCACAAAATGAAACGCCGGAACTAACTACCACCTCTCTTTTGAACGATTCTTCTGAAGCCACTTTCTTTTGGTTGTTGAGTTTCTGGAGCATCACCAGTATTGTTGCCTACACCTATGCAGGTGAGAAAATGCCCTGGCTGACCCTTCACATCGCATTACCCTTGATCTTGTTTACAGCCTGGGCAATTGGGAAAATCATCGAAAATATCGATTGGCATGCCTTTATCAGCCAAAAAGGTGTCTTAGTTATTTTATTATTGCCTGTATTTTTTGCCAGTGGATTGGGAGTCATAGGAAGTTTATTTGGCGTGGAGCTTCCCTTTCAGGGCAAAGAATTGGAACAATTGAGAGCCACCAGTACATTTTTGGGCAGCCTGATATTTCTCATCGTCAGCGGATATGGTTTAACCATGCTTATCAAAGAATGGCAGCCGCAGCAATTTTCTCGCGTGATCGGATTATTTTGCTTTGCATTATTAGCCATCCTCACAGCTCGAACTGCGATCATGGCTGCTTTTATTAATTACGATTACGCGACGGAATACCTTGTCTATGCCCACTCGGCGAGAGGCCCAAAAGAAGCCCTGGAACAAATTGAAGAAATTTCCCGCCGCACCACCGACGGACTGGCTTTAGAAATCGCCTACGACAATGAAACTACCTACCCCTATTGGTGGTATTTTCGAAATTACTCCCACCAAAATTACTACGCAGATACCCCTTCGAAAGAATTGAGAAACTCTCCCGTCATTCTTGTTGGAGACGCGAACTACGGGAAGATCGAGCCGATTGTCGGCCAGGCTTTTTATCAATTCGATTATATCCGCCTTTGGTGGCCAAACCAGGATTATTTCAACTTGAACTGGCAGCGTATATCTGAGGCTTTATCCAATCCACAAACGAGAGTAGCTCTGTACAATATCTGGTTGAATCGGGATTACAGCCTTTATGCAACGCTTACCCAAAAAGACATGAGTTTGCCCAATTGGGACCCCGCTGCTCGTATGCGGCTTTATATAAGAAAAGATATAGTCGCAAAAATGTGGAATTACGGTACCAGTATCGCACCCGAGGATGTCATAGCCGATCCTTATGAGGGGAAACAGGTTACTCTGACCGCCGATAAAGTGATCGGCTCGTTTGGGGTGGAATCAGGTCAATTCCAAAGGCCTCGCGATATCGCCATTGCACCCGATGGCAGTCTATTTGTCGCCGATACCGAAAATAACCGCATTCAACACCTGGACGCACAAGGGAATGTACTCCACGTTTGGGGAAGTTTTGCAGATGTGAGTGTTGGTGAAGCGCCTGGCGGTACTTTTAACCAGCCTTGGGGTATCGCTGTCTCATCAGATGGCATGGTCTACGTAGCGGATACCTGGAATCACCGCATTCAAATGTTCACCAGCGAGGGGGAATTTATCACCATGTGGGGAACACTGGGACAATCTGATTCGCTTTATTCATTCTGGGGACCGCGCGATGTGGCAGTGTCTGAAGATGGAAATGTATACGTTACCGATACCGGCAATAAACGGATCGTCGTTTACGATAGGGATGGACTGCCAATCACCCAATTTGGGGAATCAGGTTTGCTGCCCGGTCAATTTGATGAACCGGTTGGCATTGCCATTGGCAGCGCCGGACAAATTTATGTCGCTGATACATGGAATCAACGTATCCAGGAATTTTTGCCCGATGAATCGGGTGTTTATAGTTCGATAAATCAATGGGATTTGTCTGCCTGGTATGGACAATCGTTGGATAATAAACCGTACATAACCGTAGATTCTAGCGACAATGTTTTTGCAGTTGATCCGGAAAGTTACCGTGTATTGGTCTTCACGGGTCAGGGCGAATTTATTCAATATTGGGGAGATTACGGCACAGGCGATGATAGTTTTGGACTGCCCGCGTCGATTGTCATTGACGAGAATGGAGACGCATGGGTAACCGATGCCGGGAACAGCCGTATTATGCATTTCGACCTTTCATTACCGTCTCAAGTTGATGAGATTTCTCCATAACGAACCGCATCCATATTCACCATTATTCAACAGGTTTTCACCTAAAGAAAGAGGCAATTTGAATGAAACTGCATGAATATCAATCAAAACAAATTTTTGCCAAACATGGAATACCCATTCCAAAAGGGAGAATCGCATCCACCGCGGAGGAAGCCAAACACATTGCCGAAGAATTGGGAAAACGTGTGGTCATCAAATCTCAAGTTCTGGTTGGCGGCCGGGGCAAAGCGGGTGGAATCCGTTTGGCAAAAAGCCCTGATGAAAGCGAAGACATCGCCGCCGAAATTCTTTCTATGGAGATCAAAGGATTGCCTGTCAGGAAAGTGTTAGTAGATGAAGCCGCCAGTATCGATAAAGAAATTTACCTGGGTATCACCAATGATCGGGCGGCGCGTAAACCGGTCATGATGGCTTCCGCAGCTGGAGGCGTAGAGATCGAAGAAGTGGCTCGACAAACTCCCGAAAAAATCATTAAAGTGCATATCGACCCTCTGTTAGGACTGCGCGATTATCAGGCGAGAGATATTGCCGGATGCATCGATCTGCCTCGCGAATTATGGCGCCATTTTGGTCAAATTGCCAATGGCTTATGGCTGGCTTATACAGGTTGCGATGCAACCCTGGCTGAAATCAACCCGTTGGTCATCACCTCGGAAAATAAATTACTGGCGCTGGATGGGAAAATGGTTCTGGACGATAACGCCTTGTTCCGCCATTCTGATTTAGCGGATATGCGCGACTTGGATATTGAAGCTCAATCGGAGATTGAGGCACGCAAATATGGCTTATCTTTCATTAAACTAGATGGGAATATCGGATGCATGGTCAATGGCGCCGGATTAGCCATGACCACTATGGATATCATCAAATTGTATGGCGGTGAACCGGCAAATTTCCTGGATATCGGCGGGGGAGCCAGCGCCGAAAAGGTGGCCGCGGCATTCCGCATCATCCTCTCCGATCCAAACGTAAAAGCGATTTTACTCAATGTGTTCGGTGGCATCACTCGCGGCGATGAAGTCGCTCGTGGAATTCTATCCGCTATGAACGATGTTAAAACCCAAATTCCCATGGTTGTCCGTTTGGTCGGGACGAATGCCGAAGAAGGGCGTCAAATCCTGGCTGGCGCAAGCATGATTACTGCCGAGACTTTGGTGGAGGCTGCCAAAAAATCGGTCGCTTTAGCAAAAGGAGAGGCTGTTCAATGAGCATCCTGGTCAATAAAAACACCCGATTACTTGTTCAAAATATCACCGGCAAAGAGGGCATCTTCCATACCAAACAAATGGTCGATTACGGAACAAATGTCGTTTCAGGCGTAACACCGGGAAAAGGCGGTGAATGGGTCTTGGACGGGAAGATACCTGTTTTTGATTCGGTCAAAGTCGCCGTAGAAGCAACCGGCGCCAATACCAGCGTGGTTTTTGTACCGGCACGGTTTGCCGCGGATGCATTATTCGAAGCAGCAGATGCCGGAATTCCCCTCATAATCTGCATCACCGAAGGCATTCCGGTTCAAGATATGATGCGCGTACGAAATTACCTGGACCAAAAAGGTGTCCGTTTGGTTGGTCCCAATTGCCCGGGTATTCTCACTCCTGGGGAAGCTAAAGTCGGCATCATCCCCGGCGACATTTCAATACCCGGCAACGTGGGAATTGTCTCCCGCTCCGGCACTCTCACCTACGAAGTACTATATGCATTAATGATGGCAAATATGGGCGTTAGCACTTGCCTGGGAATCGGCGGCGACCCCATAAACGGCACCAATTTTCTTGATGCCCTAGAGATGTTCGAAGCCGACCCACACACAGACATGGTGGTGTTAATCGGTGAAATTGGCGGGACCGACGAAGAAAAAGCAGCCGAATTTATTGCCGACCGCATGACCAAATCCGTTGTCGGCTTCATTGCCGGTCGAACCGCGCCTCCGGGCAAACGTATGGGGCACGCCGGCGCCATCGTCGAGGGAGGCTCGGGGTTGGCCGTCGACAAGATTAAAGCCTTGCAAACTGCGGGGGTTAAAGTTGCCAATCACCCTGAAGAAATTCCTTTATTATTTAAAAGTTAATATTAGGCAAATCGCCGTAAAATAAAAACAAAGTCCACTCGATGGTAAGAGTGGACTGTTTTTTTACTAAACCAAAAAATGATTAATGACTACATATGGGTTTCCACGTACTTAACCGCTTCACCCACCGTGGTGATTTTTTGGGCATCTTCATCAGAAATTTCACCACCGTATCGATCTTCAATCGCCATAATTAATTCCACCAAATCCAGTGAATCAGCTTCCAAATCTTCTCTGACGCGTGCTTCAGGGGTCACTTTTTCAGGGGGGACACCAAGTATATCCACAATAATCGTTTTTATTTGTTCAAAAGTGTTTTCCATAAAACGTCCTCCTCGAACAATATTTTGACAATTGTAATCGTCATGGGCTATCTGTCAAGGATTACCGAGCATTCTCCAAGTAAAGTGTTGACAGTCAAGAATCAGGCTGGTAAGATAACCTCAAAGGACAAAAACACCCAGATATGGAAAAAGTTACGCCAATCAGCGCAAGAAAATCCGACCATATCCGTATTAACTTACAAGAGGATGTCCGATCCGATTTAACGACCGGATTAGAGAATTATCATTTCATCCATCAAGCATTACCCGAATTGAATTTGGAAGAGGTGGATTTGCATGTCGAGTTTTTCAATCATCGATTGAACGCGCCCATTCTCATCTCTCCAATGACTGGGGGGACTTCTCAAGCTCAATCTATCAATAAAACACTGGCTGAAGCTGCCCAAACCCTGAACATCGCCATGGGCTTAGGTTCGCAAAGAGCGGCTATTGACAATCCGGACCTGATATCGACATTTCAAATCCGTAAATATGCCCCCGATATATTATTGTTCGCCAACCTGGGCGCCGTCCAATTGAACTGCGGGTATGGCATCGAGCAATGTCAGCGGGCAGTGGATATGGCAGAAGCAGACGCGCTTTGTTTACACTTAAATCCTTTGCAAGAAGCCGTACAACCAGATGGTGAAACCCATTTCAAAGGGTTATTAAAAAACATCGAAATCATCTGTCAAAAATTACCTGTACCGGTCATCGTGAAAGAAGTTGGATGGGGAATATCAGAGCAAGTCGCAAAATACCTGGCAGAAGCGGGTGTTTCGGCGATTGATATCGCCGGAGCTGGAGGCACATCCTGGTCACAGGTGGAGATGTATCGGGCAAACAATGAAAGCCAACACCGTCTTGCGGCTGCCTTTTATAGATGGGGCATACCCACCAGCGATTCGATCATATATGTGCGCCGCTCCACGCCGCAAATGAAAATCATCGCTTCTGGGGGGTTGCGTACAGGAATCGATATTGCCAAATGTATCGCTCTCGGCGCCACATTAGGCGGCATGGCAAATCCATTTCTAAAATCAGCAACCATATCTGTTGAATCTACCCTCCAGGTCATCCAGGAAATCACACGCGAAATTCAGGTGTGCATGTTTGCCAGCGGGGTAGCGTCCATCTCACAATTACAAAACACACCTTTAGTTCATTCCAAATGATTTTTTCTTTTCCCGATAGAAAGGGAATATTATGCTGCATATAACACCGCAAGACTTAAGAGAATCCATGATACCTGCCATCGAAAACCAGATGCATCAAATAATGACGATGGCTAACGAGCCAGAGCTGGAGCCTTTTTATTCGATGATGGCATACCATTTGGGATGGGAAGGTAAAGGCGCCGGTCCTGAAGCTCGCGGCAAGCGTTTCCGACCTTTATTATTGTTATTGACTTGTGTTTCGGCTGGAGGAGGTTGGGAAAAAGCCCTGCCGGCAGCCGCGGCAGTGGAACTATTGCATAATTTTTCATTGATACATGATGACATTCAGGATAACAGCCCGCTGCGTCGCGGTCGAGAGACGGTTTGGAAAATTTGGGGAATCCCGCAAGCCATCAACGCCGGAGATGCCATGCTGACCCTGGCACACCTGGCAATGCTGAATTTAGAAAATACGGTGACATCAGATATACTCACCACTGCTGTGCGATTACTGCAACAAACTTGTTTAAAACTCACCAAGGGACAATACCTGGATATGACATTTGAGAAATGTGCTCAAGTAACTCTTGAGGAATACTGGCAGATGGTGGAAGGAAAAACCGCAGCTTTGATCTCAGTCTGCGCTGAATTGGGTGCGCTTATTGCCGGGGCAAGCGAATCAGTATGTCAATATTACAAAGACTTTGGTCATTTCCTGGGGTTAGCATTCCAGGCGCAGGATGACTTATTGGGCATTTGGGGAGATGCTGCCATCACCGGGAAATCAAATGAGAGTGATCTTGTCAGCGGGAAAAAGACATTGCCTGTATTGTATGGTGTATCCCAAGAAGGGGAATTCTCAAAACGTTGGTTGTTGGGAAATATCCGCCCGGCTGAAGTTCATCAAATAGCTGCTCAATTAGAAAACGAAGGCGGATTAGCTTTTACACGGCAAGAAACAGAACGACTGACAAAACTCGCCTTGGATAGCTTTTATCAGGCTGAACCACAGGAACCGGCGAAAGGATTATTGATCGATATCGCTGAGAAGTTGTTGCATAGAAATGGATAATTTTCAGTTGTTAGTTATTAGTTTTCGGTTTTCAGTTAATTATGAATAAATATAGACTCCCTGGTTTCCTGATCGACTGATCCTGGTATCCCTCTTTATTCGATACAACATAACTTATTTCTTCGATCAATTCCTGGATTTTCAACTTCCTGGTTTCCTCATAAATCTTTTTTTTCCTGATTACCTTATCCCCTGATTACCTGATACCACATCCCGTTTCTATACAAAACGCATAAACACCTGATTCCCCAAAATCCTCCCATTTTTTGTGATCCTCAAATTATTTCCGTCCCATTCCAATAACCCCCATTGAATTAGTTCATTGATTTCGTCCGGATAAATATCGGTTAACGCCTTCCCAAACCGTTTATGGAACCGGTCAGCAGAAACACCTTCGGAGGTTAATCGCAATCCCATCATCATGGTTTCGGCGATTTCATTTTTTTGATCGATAAATTCTTCTGATATGGTGGCAGGCGACCTGGGAAATTCTCCCGTTTCTCCCTTAGCACATTTATCAATATATTCAGGAATGGACAAAACATTGGCTATGCGCAGCCCGCCTGCATAACCATGTGCGCCTGCCCCAAATCCCAAATATGGCTGGTTGCGCCAATATTGCATGTTGTGACGGCAAACCAAATATTCATTATTCACCTGCTTTGCCCAATTTGAAATCTCGTACTGCTTATATCCTGCTGCCTCTAACCGATCGCCAGCCCATTCATACATCTCAGCTACCAGATCGGGGTCTATGCCATCTATCAATCCACGATTGACCCAGCCCTGTAAGGGTGTACCCGCTTCAACAGATAATGCATACAGCGAGAAATGCTCAGGATTCATTCTCAAGGCAAATTCCAACGAGGCTTGCCATGTTTGCATTGCCTGTCCGGGTAAACCAAAAATCAAATCCAAGTTTAGATTCTCGAACCCCGCCTGGCGAGCCCATTTTATTGCCCGAATAACATCGATGGTATTATGCTGCCTTCCCAAAAGCATTAACTCCTCAGAAATCGCAGATTGCATTCCCAGGCTTATCCGGTTTATATTCAATCGACGAAGCTCTTTAAGATAAGATAAATTCACTGTCCCCGGATTGGCTTCCAAATTAATTTCGACATGATCCACAATGACGAAATTCTTGTGGATCATTCCAAGGATTTTTTTTAGATGAGAAATCGAAAGTAAAGACGGCGTCCCCCCTCCGAAATAAATCGTAGAAATATAAAGATTTTGGGGTGCAGACTGTGATACACTCCCAATTTCTTTACATACCGAGTTAACGTATGCGTCGAGATAGTGCGTCATTCCTGCATATGTATTAAAATCACAATATGCGCATCGGCTAGTACAGAAGGGAATATGAATGTATAAACCGATTTGTTCCATTGTGTTGAGTATACCAAACACATCCATTTTTTCCCTTTACCTTTCGAAGAAGGCTGGTATAATCGCTCAGTCGGGGTAAAAAGCCCCCTTAAAAACATTATGAGCCCAGAGATTCCCTCTAAACCTACAAAATTATGTCCTACATGCGGCACTCGTGTAAGCGCAGACGCAACCCATTGCCTGGTCTGCGGCGCCAATCTAGCAGTTGCCGAGAAAAAACAATCTGGTTCAAAACCTGTTCAAGGCAGCCGTATGCCGGAAATCACCCTGAGCCTGCCTGCTATCCTAGGGTTTTTCACCCTTTTTCTGGCAATCGGGGCCGGTATGGTGTATTTTGCGATGATACGCTCCAATCCTACAGGTATCGAACCAACCCTAACCCCCACTGTTACTTCCACAATCACACCCTCGATTACACCGACTGAGGTTACTCCCACGATTACCAATACGCCGGAACCGAGTCCTACTCCTTTCACGTATAAAGTAGCTACGGGTGATACCTGTTCATCCATCGCGTATGCTTTCGGCATCTCGATCAATGCTGTGGTGTTGCAAAACGATCTTCCCGCAGCCTGTGATACCCTTTATGTTGGACAATCATTATTGATCCCGCAACCCACACCAACCGCATCACCCATGCCCACCGCGACATTGAGTGCATTGGAAGCCACTGAAGCAGCTTGCACGAAAATCGATTATCAAGTTCAAGATAACGATACGTTGAGCAGCATTTCTGCGAATTATAATGTTCCCATTACTGTTTTAAAAACATATAATGGGCTGGTCAACGACACAGTACGCTCAGGTCAAACCATCGTCATACCCTTATGCGAGCGCTTTGCCACACCCGGGCCATCTCCAACACCTACCATTCCTCCACCTTATCCGGCGCCAGTGTTATTGCTGCCTCCCGATGGTGAGCCATATTTAACTTCAGATCAAGTCATATCATTACAATGGGCTGCGATTGGTACACTGCGAGATAATGAAGCGTACCAGATCACCATCATGGATATTACGGATGGCTCTGGTCGTAAATTGGTTGATTATGTCCTGGATACTAAATATGTCGTCCCGACTTCGTTCCGCCCCGGAGATAGTCGTCCACACGTAATCCGCTGGTGGGTAAACGCCGCTCGGCAAACAGGCACCGACGATAACGGCAACCCCATCTGGGATACTGCCGGGGTATCGAGCGATTATCGAGATTTCATTTGGATTGGCTCTACTCAACCTGGCGTAACGCCAACCCCGTAAGCATTCCTTCTACTATATATCAATTAAACGCAAAAAACCGGATTTCTATTGATATCCGGTTTTTTTTATTCAAATTATGGGGTCTATTTCTTGAGCAATGCGATGTTTTCGGTTACGCCCGCTGCAGATTTTTTAAGCGCTTCTTTTTCTTCATCAGAAAGGCTGTATTCGATGATTTTTTCTACGCCTTTCATTCCAATCTGCACCGGGACACCAAAAAAGATATTATTTAAACCATATTCTCCAGATAAATAGGCAGAAGCAGGCACAATCAAATGTTTATCTTTGAGTATCGCTTCCACCATCTGTGTCACCGCGATGGCTGGCGCATAGTAAGCACTTCCGGTTTTCAACAAACTTACAATTTCACCGCCTCCCTTCCGAGTACGGGTGACAATAGCATCCAGCCGTTCTTTTGGCAAAATTTCATCCAGAGGAATTCCTGCAACATTTGAGTAATGAGTTAACGGCACCATCTCATCACCATGACCGCCCAGAACATAACAATGGATATTCTCTATGCTTATGCCCAATTCCATGCCAACAAAAGCCCGCATACGAGCCGAATCCAGTATTCCGGCTTGCCCAATTACGCGACGAGAGGGTATGCCACCAACTTTCATGACCAAATAGGACATTACATCCAGGGGATTTGAAAGCACGACAAAAATTGCATCGGGCGACTCACGGATAGCAGCCTGAGTTGCAGTTGAAACAATTTCAACATTCGCTGCCAGCAGATCATCCCGACTCATCCCTGGTTTGCGAGGTAGTCCAGCTGTAATGACCACGATATCAGAATTGGTTGTTGCAGAATATTCGTTGCTTCCGGTAATCGTGACATCTTTTCCAATTACTGGCATCGCTTCTTGCAAATCTAAAGCCTTGCCTTGCGGCATGCCTTCGATGATATCGACGAGTACAATATCAGCGATTTCTATTTCGGCAAGCCAGTGAGCTGTGGTTGCCCCTGTCATGCCTGCTCCGATGATAGAAACTTTTTTTCTCATGGCAAATACAATACTCCCTCATTAAGAATTCTCAACTCGATCCTGCAAAAAATGGATAGCCTGCATGGCAGCTGCCGCGCCCATTCCAGCAGACGTGATGACTTGTCGAAAATGTGGATCAGCAGCTTCCCCAGCTACAAACACACCCGGTACATTAGTGTGTAATAAAGGATCAACCTTGATGTATTTTCGATCATCCATATCTAACTGCCCTTCGAATAATTGCGTGTTGGGTGTGTGACCGATAAATACAAAAACACCATCGGTTGGGTGATCACGAATTTCACCGGTTTCCACATTTTTTAATTTCACCGATTTTACCGCATCTTCGCCTAAAATGTCGGAAACAATTGAATTCATAATAAAATGGATTTTCGGATTGGCGGCTGCTCGATTTCTCAGAAACGTACCTGCCCGTAATTCATCCCGGCGATGAATGATAGTCACCGATTTAGCGAATCTCGTGAGGAATAGGCTTTCTTCCAGGGCGCTATCGCCTCCGCCTACCACAACGACATCCTTTTCCTTGAAAAACCAACCATCACAAGTGGCACAATATGACACACCACGTCCGGTAAATTTTTTTTCACCAGGAATATCTAAATGCCTGGCTGAGGCGCCTGTTGCCACAACTATGGCTTGTGCCAGGTATTCTCCCTGATATGTACGAATAAAAAATGGATATTGGGATAAATCTACTTCAACGGCACTATCAAAGTTAACAATTGCACCGAAATGTTCTGCTTGCTGCTTGAATTTCTCCACTAATTCGGAGCCGCCCACCCCCTCGGGGAAGCCTGGGTAGTTATCTACAGTAAAAGTTAGTGAAACTTGCCCTCCCAATTCCATTCCGGTTAATACCACCGGTTTTAAATCTGCTCTTGCGGCATATAAAGCTGCCGACAATCCTGCAGGCCCAGATCCAATTATGATTAATTTGACATTTTTATCGAATTGTTCTCCATCTCCAGAAATATCGGGGGTATTGTTAATTTCCATGATTGCCTCTATCATTGTTGATTGACTTCTTTATGCCAGATATTTATTTATTATGATGCTCTTATATGATAAAAGTGACATTTTGTTTGATGGATCGCTTTTGTTAAGGATTATAGATTCGAAGGTCTTTTCTTGCTTTCCATGATTTCCGGCTTCATTATATATTCTTTTTTAATATTCACATCGTTTTTCGCTTTAAACTCATTATTATGATTTTTTCTTAGGAAATTGGAAAAACACAAACACCAAAGCAATACCCGCCCCAAAAAGCAATAACTGCCCTCCGATCAAATATCCTGCCAGGAAAGTTTGAATGCCGGTTAATAAAAAACTGGCAAATATGATCACCCCTACCATCTGGCGCATGGCAATACCCAGATGATCAATTTGCTCACTCAATCTGGTGACTTTAACTTCCACTTCACCCGCTTCGAGCTTGGACATCACACGGTCCATGTTGATCGGAATATTGAACATTAATCGCAGAATTTCTTTAATTTGTTCAACCCAAAACGCTGCCTGGGATGTGGTTTCCTTGGCAATGATCTTTTTAGCAAAAGGTACCAGATGATCCCAAACATTAAAATCAGGATCCAGCCCTGTACACATTCCAGATAAAATAGCTACTGCTCGTCCCAAGAATATGAGATCGTGTGGTATTTGAAAGGGCATACTATAAATCAAATCTCTTAATTCTTTGGCAATTTCATGCATCTCACTGATGCTGATATTTTGCAACTCACTCATTGATTTCCCCCAAAACCGGTCAAAAACCGTTTTCTCTGCTTTTTCCAATAATTCTAAATCTGCTCCGGGGAGTAGAAAGCCCAACATTTGATATGCTTTTATCAACCGTCTTGTGTCCCTGGTGCTGACAGCCACTAACATCTCTCGCAGGCCGCTTACAGTATCCGGTGAAATTCTTCCCACCATTCCAAAATCGACAAATGTCAATTGGAATGGCTGCCCTTCTCCGCGATCATTTTCCCCAATAGTTCTTTCATTAATGTAACTTATTGGTCTGACAAATAAATTTCCTGGATGAGGATCGGCATGAAAAAAACCGTCTTCGAAGATCTGCTTTAAATAAGTATCCAACAATTTTATCGCTACAGTTTTACGATTCACGCCCTCCTTTGTAATTTCATCATAATCGGTGATTTTTATACCAAGTACATTTTCCAGTGTGAGGACTTTTTTTGTGGTATGTGACCATATAACTTTTGGTACAAGGACATCCCCATCTTGGTTAAAATGTTCGGCAAAAATTTCTGCATTTCTTCCCTCAGCCAGGTAGTCAATCTCTTCATAGAGTATTTTGGTGAATTCGCCCAGGAGTTTTGGTACATCTGCCCTCTTTTTGATGGGCGGATAACGCTGAAGCCATTGTCCAACCGTTTGCAGAGCAGCTAAATCGGTGGCAATGATATTTTCAATATTTGGGCGTTGAACTTTTATCACCACATCCAAAACATCGGGTTGAGTTTCGTTTTCACTACGAGAAATATTAAATAGTCGGGCCTGGTGTACTTGCCCGAGTGAAGCAGCAGCCATAGGTTTTTCATCGAATTGGGCAAATACCTGGGATAGCGGACCATTTAATTCCTGTTCAATAACAGGGCGAATTTCATCGAAGTTTTCTTCCGGCACTTCATCTTGCAAACCCGCTAATTCATTGGTCACTTCTTCCGGTAAAACATCCACCCTGGATGACATAAACTGCCCGACTTTGATCAAGACACCACCCATACTAATAGCCAATGCCCTGAATGCACCAGCATACCGAACATAGCGAGTGTGGCGGTTATTTCGCGACCATCTCCTCAATCCGATACGAGGAAAGATCACATCCCATAAAATCAGGTTGATGATGATGCGGGCAAAAAACCAAACAATGCGTCTATAACGATGTCGTATCATAATAGAGAAAATTATACTCTGTGCGCTTGAATTCGGGAAATTTGATAAAAATATGATATCCTGAAACTATGGTCGATATCGAACACAGCCATATTCTCCACTTGTATAAAACTTTCTTATCACCCATATCAGATTTGGATTGTGGTGCAAAATGCAGTGCCTATAATGAACATCATGTCCCGTTTTGTTGTGACACGCGCCATGTTATTCCCCTGGCATATTGTTCCGAATGGGATTATCTTTCGGAAAACGCCGATATGTGGGAACGCATTTCCTGTAACGAAATACTCGATTTTGAACATTTGAAAGAAAAAATTCCACCCGACCAAGTAATGATAAAGTGCCAGGGTCACCAAAAATGCCAGCGTGAGTACCGTTCGATAACCTGCCGATCGTTTCCGTTTTTCCCTTATATCGATCAAAAAGGGAATTTCATTGGATTATCATATTATTGGGAATATGAGGATCGATGTTGGATAATCAATCATTTGGATTGTGTATCGCCTCGGTTTCGTGATGAATTCGTTTTTGCTTATGAATACATTTTCGCACATTCAAACCATGAATTCGCCAATTTTCGCCATCAATCCATCATCATGCGGCGTGTCTTTGGTAGAAAAAAGCGAGCCATCCCACTGATTTCAAGATTCCCATCACCTCAACTTCGATATTATAAAATCTCTCCCCATAATGGCAGAATGCGAAGGGTTGGTGTAGATTCATTTGCGAAACATGGTAATTACAATTTAGTTGATAAATTACCATTTGCTGATGAAATTTGAAAGAAGATATTATCGGGTATCAGGTATTTGGGATCAGGTATCGGGGAACCTGAAATCAATCGCTAAGCCTGGCTGAAAAGCGCTTGCTTTTTTCATAGCAGACAATAACCTTCCTGCTTTCCTAGTGTGAAAATAACCGTAAACCTTTGCTGCCTTCGACAGGCTCAGGCAGCGGATTGGAGGCTGAGCTTGTCGAAGCCACCGATAAAGCGTTATTTTCTTCTAAGGATAATCCAAGCGTTTTTTCTGCCCAGCATAGCGACTTATAAAAAAGGCTATCAGTTATTAGCTATCAGTCATCAGGTAAACTAGAAACCAAATTTCTTTCCTGGATTCTTCGTTTTCCTGGTTTCCTCATTACTTTTTTTTCATCCAATTACAAAATGACTCACACTCTTCCCCCTCCCTCATTTTTGCTTTTCGAAATGGCTCACACTCTTCCCCCTCCCCCATTTTTGCTTTTCAAAATGGGGGAGGTTGGGAGGGGGTAATAAAATCTATCAACTACATCGTCACTTAAAGCCAAACCCAATTGATCATCGCCGCACACTCTATGCAGGCATACTGACCTTGGGCAAGGTTACTCTAGCTCTGTCGATTTCCTCTTGCGGTAATTCATAATCCTGTAACTTACCACTAAAATAAGCATCATATGCAGCCATATCAAAATGACCATGTCCGGATAAGTTGAACAATATCACGCGTTTTTCTCCTTTTTCCTTTGCATCCAAAGCCTCATCAATGACTACCCGGATTGCATGTGCGCTCTCGGGCGCTGGGATGATCCCCTCACACTGCGCGAATTGAATGGCTGCCTCAAATGTCCCTAATTGATGTACTGCAATAGCTTCCATGTAACCGGCATTATAAAAATTGCACAGAAGCGGAGACATACCATGATACCTTAACCCACCGGCATGAATGGGTGCTGGAATAAAATCATGACCCAGCGTGTGCATCTTCACCACTGGCGCCATCTTTGCCGTATCGCCGTAATCGAATGCATAAATGCCCCGCGTCAGTGAAGGAGAAGCCGTTGGTTCAACGCCAATAAGACGTGTCTTTTTACCATTGGTGAGATTTCCTCTCAAGAACGGAAGCGCGATGCCCCCAAAATTTGATCCGCCTCCCACACACCCAATAACAACATCCGGGTATTCTCCTGCCATATCCATTTGCTTTAGAGATTCTTCACCAATCACTGTTTGATGCAGAAGTACGTGGTTTAAGACCGATCCCAGACCGTATTTCTTTTTTCCGCCCGAATTAGCAGCCACTTCGACGGCTTCTGAAATTGCCATCCCCAATGACCCTGGATTATCCGGATCTTTCGCCAATACCTGACGCCCGAATTCGGTACGGTCAGTCGGGCTGGCAAAAACGCTGGCGCCAAATGTCTCCATATAAACTCTGCGATAAGGCTTTTGATTATAGGAAACCTTCACCATATAAACCTCGAGGTCTAAATCGAAGTAGTGACACCCGATTGACAAAGCCGTCCCCCATTGTCCTGCGCCTGTTTCCGTGGTCATGGCTTTTACACCACTCGCTTTATTATAAAAAGCTTGAGCAATGGCGGTATTCGGTTTATGACTACCGGAAGGCGAAGTCCCTTCATGTTTATAATAAATATGCGCCGGTGTATCTAACGCAATTTCCAGCCTGCGTGCACGCAACAATGGAGTGGGTCTCCAAATCCTATAGATATCCCGCACCTCTTTGGGAATCTCGATATAGCGTTCTGTGCTAACTTCCTGAAGGATCAAATCCATGGGGAATAGTACATTGAGGAACTCGGGTGTAATCGGTTCCAGGGTAAGAGGATTCAATACCGGTGGAGGCGGCAAGGGAGAATCTGCGTTGATGTTGTACCAAAACTTTGGAATATCCGCTTCACTTAATATATATTTCACTTGATCAGACATGGTAACCTCCGAAAAGAATAAATGATATGGATTTAAATAATAATGCGCTCATCCCTCTAAGGGACGAGCGCGCATTTGCCCGTGGTGCCACCCCGGTTAGACAGCTTATACTTTTAATCAAAAATCCCGTTGGTGTTGCAACGGGATAAATAAGCCAGCCTCACTTTTTTTCAGGTACAGGTTGTTATTCTGAAAAGAAAAAACCGATACCCTAAGCCTTGATAACGGTGGCATTTCCGGCGCAGACTACTCGATTTCTCTTTCGCCTTGCAACTCTGAGGTCCATTCATCACTGACGTTCAGACGGTTTCTCATCTTATACCGCTCTCTGTACTGCCGCTTCAATGATTACTCGCCCTCTTCGAAGTCTTTATTTATTTAATTGAAAGGATTATATGCCAAAAAACCAATTTGTCAAGCTATTTTTTACCATTTCAATATCTAATGGTATTCATCCACAAAATACCAAAAAGCCTTTCCGTTTTTATTGAATTCTGAGATACAATCATAACGTAAATCGATTTGAACTCAAAAATTATTCGCCTTTTCTTTATGTTTTATTTCATAATTTATCCCTCCATTAATGAGTAGTGATAATACGATTGGAGAATATGAAAAATATTAAATTTCTTGGATTCGATTGTGTTTCCATTGGGAATAAAACGCTTCATCTCTTAGTGACGAAATCGGTCGGACCGCGCATCATTTCTCTGAGTTTCATGGAGAGTGAGAATTTGTTTGCGGAACTAACAGACGTGATATCTCGCCGCCCGGACGGTAGAGAGTTTCACTTCTATGGTGGACATCGCTTTTGGTATGCGCCTGAATCCATGCCGCGTACATATTATGTGGATGATAAACCGGTTGAAATTCATGCCATAGAAAACGAGATAATCGTAACGCAGCCGGTGGAAGAACAAACAGGAATGCAAAAAACGTTAAAAATCCATCTGGAAGGTGATGATCCCCAAGTTACTATCCATCATGAGTTGACCAATTTCAGCCAGGTATCCGTCGAATATACCCCTTGGGCAATCACTCAAATGAAACCGGACGGGATCGCCATATTACCGCTATCGCAAGAGCAAAGCGGTTTCTTGCCAAATCGTACTTTCACACTATGGCCATATTCAGATATCACTAACAAGCAAGTGATATGGGGAAACCGATATATACTGATCAACGCGCAATTAAAATCACCTTTCAAAATTGGATTCCGAAATCCGCGCGGCTGGCTTGCTTATTGGTTCAATGGGATATTGTTCGTAAAAAAGGCAGAATATCACGCTCAATCACCCTATTATGACTTTGGCAGTTCCAGCGAATGTTATTGCAACGACCGATTCCTGGAGTTGGAAACCCTGGCGCCTATTAAAATGATAGACCCTGGCCAAACAGTATCTCATACCGAAACCTGGCATATCTACGCCAATATTGATGTCCCGGCAAATGAGATAGAGACAGAAAGCATTGTTTCTAAACTGGGATTGGGTTGAATAAACGATCAGTTTTCTTATCATCGATTAATTACCAATCTGTTGAAAATTTCTCCTGATCGAATAATATTGCAGTTTCAAAAAAATACACCATACAGAAAAAACATGATGAGCAACGTTTTTTTTTACTCATCATGTTTTAAGTTAATACATATGTTATAGCAACCTGTGATAACTCGTTCCTCCAACCAATTGATTAATTGTCAAATTCCATACCAAATTAACCTATTGATCGTACGGACGAATTGTATCGAAATGATATTACTAATGTCCGCATTATCCGTTACGATTGTGATATCGGTTTTCCAATCCAATCTAAATACATAGATGCAAACAATACGGAATAGTTATTTACGGTTTTTCCAAACCGGAAAGGTCGTAGCCATTTTCTATTAATAATTCCTTCACTTTCTGAATCACTGACAACACCATCTCCGGGCAGCGTATTGCCTTATTCTGGCTGTTACCCGCTAAAATCTCCTCACATCTGATGCCTCCATATTGCGCAATATATACTTCTTTAAACCATTTCACTAAATCCTCAACCATGAAATCCAACCGCGGCTCTTCTTCCTCATCAGGCGTCCCTTTTCCGGCATACACTCCCAATAGAGAGGCTCCGCCGATCAATGCGCCACATAATTCACCTGAGTATCCAAGACCGTTTGCTACGCCGTTCATCGCTCTGATCAAGTCTGTATTGTTTTTCCCCATCTGTTCCAAACCTTTGATCATGATTATTTGGCTGCAGTAAAAACCTTGCTTGCGAAGCGCCATCAATTCTAGCAAATCATCCATGTTTCACCTTTTATTTATAATTTACCGCCAAACTTTACCGGATTGGCGTGAATATTTTCCAACTCATCATATAGATCAGAACCAAGGAAGTATTTCTTGGGGGGTAAAAACTCGCCGCCTTTGGCAATAATATCCAATCCCGCCTTGCCCTTATCCTCGGTAGCAGGCATCTCATAAATACCAACCCCGCAGGCATTGTTTATGGCATTCAGTACCGCCACACGACCGCTGAATTGATAAGCTTCGGAGGCTCCGGATGATCCATTGGAATTCAAATGAATCGATACCGGCTTTTTCAGCCAACATATCCATCATTGCCTCACCTAAAGTATAAGCCTGCGGCGACCTATAACTACGGTAAGCCACACCGAAATTATGATTGGTATTGGCTACACGAATGAGTCCTGCAACATGGGGTATTGAATAAGGAAAATAAGCAAAACGAATAGGTTTAGTCATTTTAACGTCGCCGCCCCATGAATAGGCACCGTGATCCATGTCAAAATTAAACGTGGCGATTGACTCATCTTTACATCCCTTTACCAATTTCCATGCGGTGGTTGTATGCCTTATGTACCAAAAATGAACCATTCTCTTGTGGTGTATATTCCACCCAATAGGTCACGGTAGTTGGTTTGTAATAAGCTAAATAATGTTTTGTGGCATTATTGAATAAACGCTTCCCCGTCCGCTCAGCATATTCTATAACTTTTTGCATGTCTTCCACCAATATCAAACGGTCTTCCACTTGTTTTTCCACATTGGCAGGCAATATCAATCGGATGGACTCGAATGCTTCTTGTTCAGGAATCATTCCACCCCATAGTTCTTTGAGTAATTTCCCTTTAAGCCTGGCTCGATTTTCATGCTGTTGCGAAAAGCCTACACTCGGGTTTAACGCTAAATCCACTTCAGTTTCGCCGAAAATATAATCAAATAAATGCAATGTGCGTTTTCCATAACGAGCAAAGACCTCCCGGCACATGGCGCAGTATGTCACATAATCCAGCGGGCTTTCATTGATACGTCGCTGAACCACTTTCTCGGCAACCGATTTATTTGCCAGCCACATTAATCCGCCAAAAGAACAACATTCCGTTTTTTCACGGCTTAATGGCAGTTCATAGATCTCATAACCCATTTTCTTGAGAATATTACGAACAGCATCCTGAATATGCTTTTCATATCGGGTAGAGCACGGATCGTGAATGGCTACCTGTTTTGAAAAAATTCGCCTGGTTAATTGCTTTTGGTCGATGTCTACACCGGAATTACCATATTGATCATATACTTCCCAAAATGAGACAATCTCGATCTCGGGATAATATTTCTGGAACATCTGAAAGCAGCTCGAACAAACAAGGATGACCTTCGGTTTTCCTAATTTCTCGTATTCGACCCAAAATTCGGATTGCGATTTTTCAAATAAATCCTCACGCCCTGCCCAATCCGCAGGAGCGCCACAACATCGTAACATTAAACCAACGTTACCTTTATCTCCCTTGTATGTTTTCCGTAAAAAATGGTAAGCTTTTTCAACATACTCTGGGTTCAAACCACACAACTGGCAACCAGGGAAAAACACATAAGTGCTTGTACAACATTCGGGCGCGTTTTGTGCCAACGCGAATTTCTCCCCATTGCTGAACTCCATATCTCTCAATGCAAATTCATGTGTGGCAACGGGCATTCGAGAAGTTTTAACCATCGTTTGACGGGTTTCATGGTTTACCCGCCCCATATCCAGATGATGCGGGCATACTTCGCCACATAAACCACAAAGTGCACAAGAATTGATGAAAGTGTTGGCTAGACGCGCTCGTACAAGCATGGATAGATTATTGTAAATGTCTCGAACATACTTTTTCGGATAACTGCCATAGTGACCGAGATATTCACAGACCTTAACACATTCCATGCACTCACATAGCAAACAGCGCGCAGCTTCAGCCTGCGCTTCTTCTTTGTTGTAACCAACACCTTGATCACCAGGTAACACTGTATCTACGGAGGATATTCCGGTTATATTGGTATATAAATTCGTCTCATATACGCCTTCATTAACCCGCGAGGCTGTGAGTGATACTCTCTGTAAAAATCTGTCCATCGAAATAGCTGCCCTGCGACCATCCGAGATCGAGAATATTGGAGAATAGGAATCTGCCGAGGTTTTACCCGTAAAAAATCTGGGTTCGTTGGTTTGAAAGGTAATTGGATCACTTTGAATAATGTCATCATCCCCATAGTCAAGCATAGGAAAAAACGCATCAGATTTTCCGAAGGCAAGGTAGATTGCATCGACTTCACCTAAAATCACATGATTGGTATCCACTTTCTCACTCAGGTGAACGACCACGCCAGTTTCCTTAATAATATTTGTTTCCCGAACCAGAACATCGCGTGGCATATATTCTTCAGGAAAATCCCATAACCGCCCTCCCAGGTATTGCTGCTCGTCATATAGATCAACCTGATATCCTTTTCTTGATAAGTCAAAAGCTGCAGTTAATCCTCTTAACCCTCCCCCAATAATAGCTACCCGAGATTTCTTTTTAGGGAGTGTAGAGTATCCTGGTAATGGTTCAGTTGAGTAACTGATGCACGCTTGCTCAAGTTGTGCAACCTGGATAACGCCGCCTAATGTTTCTCGATTGCATTTTTTCTGACATGGTTGATCACAGGTGCGGGCAACAATTTCGGGAAAAGGAACCGATTTCCGAAATATTTTTAGCCCACTAAAAAAATCCCCCATTTTTATTGCTGCTGCCATTTGTCGGATATCCACATGCACCGGGCAGTGGGACGTACACGGCGGTGCGCATTCCTGGATACATAGACTTTCCAACTCTCTTAATCGACTTTGTTCCATGACTTATTTATACAAGAAGAAAGCTTATGTGATACCAAAATATAAATTATCTGCTTCTTCTTGCAATGGTAAAAATTATTGGATAATCATTCGTTCAGGATGAGTCTCCGGGTTGAAATGATCATCTTCCAGAGAGACTCATCCCTTGTATATTACCAAAATCCTTTCCGCCCCAATCGGTGGTCAAATTTTCGATAAGTATCGATCTACTTCTTTCCCGCCAGAGCCGCCAAAACTTTTTCTGGATAAGCAGGTAAGGAATGAATTCTTGCGCCGCTTGCCCAATAGACAGCGTTAATGATCGCGGCATGCGGTGCAGTGTTGGGTAATTCACCCACTCCGGAGGCTCCAAATGGACCAGTTTTTCGTGGATCATCGTAGTAAATTATCTCGATATCATCCGGGACATCTTTAGCAAATGGAATACCACATTTCACCATATTCGTATGATTGTGGATATCTTCGAAATCTTCGGATAACGCATATCCAATACCCTGGGCAATTCCACCATAAATTTGTCCGTCGACCACGGCTTTGTTATTAATACTGCCTACGTTTGCTACGATCGTCATCTTATCGACCGCCACTTTGCCGGTTTTAGTATCCACAGTTACTTCAGCCATGAACACGCCGTACATATAATTCTCAATAGGTATTCCCTGACCAGTATCGGGATCGCCAATAGCTGCTGTAGAAGTCCAACTCCCTGAATAGCGGGTGTCCATTCCTGCTTTTACAATTTCGTCGTATGTCATATAGCTGCCATTCGGTTTGCGGATTGCCTCTAAAAGATTTTCACAACAAACCTTGATGGCATTCCCGATCACTACCTGGCTGCGGCTACCACCCGCCGGACCGCCATCAGGAGCCAATGCAGTATCATTTAACATCAGGCGTATTTTTTCCGGAGCAATTCCCAGAGGCCGCAAAGCTTCGTGAGCAGTTCCCAACGCGCCGGCATCGGCGCCCTGGCCATGATCGCCCCATGTTGTAGATAGCAGTACGCCATCCTTCAAAACCTCAACCCAGGCTTCAGCTGTATCCGGTCCATCGCCGCCCGCGCCATATATACCGATGCTTACACCAACGCCTTTTTGCTTTTCAGTGGTTGATTTTTTAGCAGCTTTATCTTTAGCCGCTTTATATTTCGGTCGGAGAATATCGATCATCTTATCCAGAGCAAAAGTCTCGGGTACTTGCCCGGTGGGAGTTGTGGCGCCTGGGCGGTAGATATTCAGATACCGCAGCTCTAATGGATCCATTCCGATTTTTTCAGCCAGCTCATCCATTAAACTTTCTGAAGCGAACTCACTCTGCGGCGAGCCATATCCACGGTATGGAGCGCCCCAGGCATGGTTGGTGCATACTGTTCTGCCGATGCCGCGAATATTTGGAATATTGTATCCGGCGCCAATGAACTGAGCGCCTTTATGCGTAAGCAAATCCCCAAATTCTGAATACGCCCCATGGTCGACGCTGAAATCAGTTTCCATCGCCAATAGTTTTCCGTTCTTATCCGCGCCTAATTTCACATCCATAAAGAACGGCGAACGTTTGCCGGTATACGTGATAAATTGCTGGTAATCATATTCCAGGTAAACCGGTCTACCGGTTGCCATGCATGCCGCGCCCACCAATGCTTCAAGGGTGGGGCAGAATTTATAACCAAAAGTTCCGCCTGATGTATTTTGGATCATTCTAAGCTTCGAAACATCAATGCCCAATCCATCTGCAATCATCAGCGCATGCAGATAGATCGCAATACTTTTAGAATGTATTGTCAGACGCTCCTCATCATCGAAATAGGCAAAGCCAATATCCGTCTCTATGGTGAGGTGGGGTTGCCTTTGGGTGTAAAAATTACCCGTCACGACATGGGCAGCAGATTCCATGATAGGCTTTGTATCCTCCCCTTTAACTACACCTTGCTCAAAGTAAACATTTGGCGTTCCCGGGTGAATTTCGATGGCGTCGTCAGCCATGGCTGCCGGAGCGCTCATGTAAGTTGGTAATTCCTCGAGTTCAACTTTCACTTTATCGACTGCTGCCAATGCCTGTTCTTTCGTATCGGCGCAAACAATCGCGATGGCATCCCCATACTGGAATACTTTAGTATCGCAAAGGATCGGTCTATCCCAGCCGTCGCACTTGTTGGTGGGGAAAGTAACCAAACCATTGATGCGATTCTTTCCCTTGATATCTTTATATGTAACCACTTTTGCGACGCCAGGCATCTTTTCAGCTTCCGAAGTATCGATACTCAAGATATTTGCATGGCTGATCTTGGCTTGCACCAGGGCAAGCTGTAAAGTATCTGGGGGCATTTGTAAGCCTAAATCGGCGCCATACTCGGCTGTGCCGGTAACTTTTGCCACTGCCGAAGGACGTGGATAACCGCTGCCCCATATCCGGCCATCCTTTGGCATCTGAAATTCCAGAGTTACAGGCGGTTGTTCCCCCCGCATCACAGCAGCCGCATCCATCACCGCATCCACAATCGGTTTGTACCCGGTGCAACGACAAACATTTAAATTCTTATGAAACCATGTGCGTACTTCTTCCCGCGTTGGTGATGGATTTTGTTCCAATAGAACTTTCGTTGAAATAACAAACCCCGGAATACAAAAACCGCACTGTGCCGCGCCATGCAAGATCATAGCTTTCTGGATTGGATGCAGGTTTTGTGGCGTACCAATTCCCTCAATAGTTGTGATGCTAGCCCCGTCTGGCACTTTTTTCATTTTTACGATGCAGGAGCGGACCAATTTGCCATCCAGGATAACCGAGCAAGCGCCGCAATGCCCTTCGTTGCACGATACTTTTGTCCCGGTCAAGAGCAATTGCTTGCGCAAAACATCAGCCAGGCTGGATTCGGGATCAACGATCAATGTTCTACTATTCCCATTAATATTTATTGATTTTTTCAACATGGCGCCTTCCACGTCCTTTCTTTATTATTCTCGGATAATTTTTTGTGCATTAGTTTGGTAGAGATTGGTTCGCAAATATAATTATCACTCAACAATGTCAAAACATCAATAGTATCTATTGTTATAGTATAAATAGTACATCGATCATTGTGATTATTTATCTTCTAATTGCATCTCCACTTCTGCAATTCGACCCTTTACCAGTTCTTCCGGGATGTATACTTCGCCGCATTCAGGACATTTAAGCATATCGGTGAAAAAACTATGTCCCAAATAGCTTAAATACGTTTTTGCTGGTTGTAATTCTTTTTGGCATCTATAACAAATCATTTGCTCATTTTCAGCCATGATTTACCCCTCATCAATACTCATGCGGTGACAATAAGCATTTATTAATTCAAAACCGTTGTCTGCAAGTAAATATTCAGCCCAATAAGTCATATTTCCTATCTGTAAATGCCCAAAGAAATGTCCGGTTTCTGGGCTAACGATCTTTTTTCCCTTACTTTCGCAATGTTCGATCACAGTTTCGATTTCCGATTCCAATATATGATCACTATTTAGCTTCTGTTTAAGATGATCCGAAATGTAGAGAATAATTTTCCTTTCATCCTGATCCATTTGAAATTCATCCTTCCAATACTCTCTCAGCATATCATTCTTTAGTTTAACGCGATTTCTTCTGCGTTCGGTAAAAGTTGGAGCAGCCCGATTAGAATCATATAATCCGAATAAAATATCCAAAATATGATAGGCAGGTTTTTGCGATGAGGCGAAAATATCCCGGCAGTTAATACAATAGGTAACGTAAGGGTTTTCATTTTGTGTAATTCTCGCTGATATTACTTCACGAGTGTAACGCGGGTTGGCAATTGCTACCTGACCACCCCAACTACAGCAAGCAGCAAGCCGGCCCTCCATTGGCAGCGGTTCATGGACCAAGCCCGCCTGTTTCACAAGGTCTCGAATTGCCTGCTGTAATTCTGGCTCTTCTCGGCTGGAACAAGGATCAAAAATCGAGACGATTTCTCCGTTACTTTCTTTTGTGGAAGTATCTCCCCATTTTAAAATCAAATCATAAAGAAAAATGCCCTCGATTTCAGGTAAATACCGGTTAAACATTTGTTTGCAGGTAGGGCAGGCAAACACTACAACAGGTTTCCCAAGAGTACCCCACTGATCTCGTAATTTTCCGATAACCTCATTATGAATGATTTCGTCACCAGCCCATTCAGCCGGAGCGCCGCAGCAATTGAGCATAATAGCTGTATCGGGTTTATGTGCTAATAACCATTGGTAACTTTCTATTACATATTTTGGGTCCGATGCGCCAAGTTGACAGCCAGGGAAAAATACATATTGGCTTTTGCTATATCCATTGGGGAGGTGAGATAACTGCGTGTCCGGCCCATTTGAAAACGCCATATCCCTTAGCCAAAAATCATGAAACGCCCACGGCATAGCACCTTTTTCCCGCATTATCCGATGGTTGATAAGTAAAAATTCACCAGTATCTATCCCAATCGGACACACCTCTTTGCATAGACCGCATTGGTTACAGGTGGATATAAAACGGGTAGCCAGTGTACCATTCCCATCTAATGTGCCGGGATGAATGGTGAGTTCCACCTCTTCTGCGATCCGTTTAGGATATTTTTTAAAAAAATGCATAAGGTCACAATAGCGAACACAGGCGTCACATGAACATTTCAAGCAGCGTTTTGCTTCAAGTACGGCTTCGTCACGCGTGTAGGCAATGCCATTATTTGGCTGGATTAGTTCAGAATACGTAATTGTTGATGGGTCCAGTTCCAATTTAGTGGAAGATGTTTCGTGAGGTTGGTTCATTCTGCCGGTTTTGATATACCACTCTATAGCCCCCGGCACTTGAAGACCGTCTGCGATTGCTTGCATCGTATTTCGACCCACAAGTGTACCACCGAGAAATACGCCGGGGATAATGCTGGCATAAACTCCCTCGGACCTATCTGTTAAGCCAAAATTGTTTCCTCCCATTCCGGTGGCAATGTATATGGCATCAAAATTGAGACCATCGAGTGTGGTGATCTCAGTATTCAGGTTTACTGTATATTTTTCGTATTTAAATTGATGGTCGATTTCTTTTAGAAACATCTCAGGTGGTAATAAGTCCCACAGATGCCCGCCTATCCTGTTCGACTTTTCGAACACAGTGACATCATATTTCTTAGCCGCAAGACGAAGGGCACAAGCCAACCCACTGATCCCCGCGCCAATGATCGCTACTTTTTTATTTTTCAGGGGTACGTTGTAATTGTTAGGATCGGTATTACGTGCATAATCCAACGCGGCTTTTTCTAGCAATCGTAAGGATATTGCGCTATCCTTTTCCCGCCTCGGACAAACATTTTTACATGGCTCGTCGCATAATGCGGATACTATGCCAGGGAATCCCACTGTGTTTAGATAGAGACGATATGCAGCATTGAAACTACCGCGCTGCATTTTTTCAATAAAATCCCGAACATCAAAGCAAAAAGGACAGGCAACCGTACAAAATGCCGGTTCATTTTGCAGACAGTCTTGAATTTTTCCCTTTTCTCGATCCAAATTCGACACTCTTTAATGTCAGCCCGGATTGTGATTTTGAGTATTTATCGGGCAATCATCAATAGTATATCAGTCGCGATTCCGGGCAAAGAACATTCGCATCTTCTAAAACCTAAAAAAAAGGTATTCTGCTTTTCAACCCCCCGTTTTTCCGAACCTCCCCCCATTTTCTGCGAAAATGGGGGGAGACGAGGGGGGCTGGCTTCCTCAAAAAAGTTCTTTATTTATCTCAGAAAGAAATGAATTTATTTAGAAAAATCTTTCCGAGGTTACCCCTCCCAGAGGTTGGAAGAAATCATTACCGCCAAATGTTACCGGATTCGCCTGGATATTTTCCAACTCATCATACAGGTCAGATCCAAGGAAGTATTTTTGGGGAGGCAAAACTTTTCCACCTTTTGCGATAATGTCCAACCCCGCCTTTACTTTTTCCTTGGTGGCAGGTATCTCATAAATGCGTACGCCGCAGGCATTATTGATGGCATTGAGCACTGCGACATGACCAGAGGACTGGAAAGCCTCTGACGCGCCGGATGAGCCAAAGGGACCATTTACATCGTAATTTTCTAGGTGAATAACTGTGATGTCATCTGGAATATCATCAATAATTGGAACGCCGCTATTGATGATATTTGTATTCTTTGTCACATCATCATAATCTTCGCTGAGGGCAAAACCAATGGCATGAGAGATGCCGCCATAAGCCTGACCGTTTACGGCATCGATATTACCAACCTTGCCGATTTCATCTACACAGGTAAACCTCACAACTCTTGTTTTCCCTGTTTTGGTATCAACCTCAACTTCTGCCAGGTTTAGAATATATGTGTATGCAGGATGAGGATCACCAACACCTGTATTAGGATCAAGTCGGCAAAGACCAGGTGTAACGACTGTCATGTATTGCCCTTCGACCCTGGTGGGAATACCTTCCTTAATAATCTCATCGTATGTGCGGTAGGTTCCATCCGGCTTCTGCATAGCAGCCAGAAGTTTTTCACCGGCGATCTTGGTCGCGTTACCATTCATGTAATGGGAGCGGCTTCCTGCAGACATACCGCTATCTGGGCATATCTTTGTATCACTCTGGATGAGATGCACCTGATCGGGGGTTAATCCCAAAGGCTTAAGGGCTTCCAGGGTAACCATCAAGGAACCGATATCGCCCCCCTGCCCCACATCTTGCCAGGTATCATACTTCGTGACGGTATTGTCAGGATTTAACTCCAGGTAAACAGTGGCTTTATCTGTAGGTCCTTCCGATACATTGAAACCACCCCAAGATAAACCAACGCCACGACGCAGTTCAGGTGTATCTTTCTCTTTTGCCTCCTTAACGGCTCGTTCATAGAAGGGACGCATCTTGGTCATCATCTCTTCCATTGGATATTGCTTGAAAGGATAACTGTTGATATTCAAATCACCTTCACGGGCAATATTTCGCCAGCGCAATTCAAAGGGATCGATACCTGCTTTTTCTGCCAGCATATCCATTAATGCTTCACCCAGAGTATATGCCTGAGGAGAACCATAGGCTCGGTAGGCAACACCATAATTATGGTTGGTATTAGCAATTCGAACTAATCCCGCAACATCGGGAACTTTATAAGGGAAAAAGGCAAAGCGCGCTGGTTTTGTCATCAGATCATCACCGCCCCAGGAATACGCGCCGTGATCCATCCCATAATCAAACTCAGCGGCTGTAATCTTTCCGTTTTCATCACAGGCTACTCGTCCATTAGAGTGACACGGGCAACGCTTTCCGGAGAAATGTTGGAATTCCTCGTAGGTCATAGAAAGCGCAACAGGCATTTTGGTGACTACGGCTGCTGCGGCTACAAGACAAAGATCTCCGGCGTTGGTTGACCATCCGAAACTTCCACCTGTTGGATTCATCACAATTCGCAGCTTGCTTCTTGGAACACCAACTGCATTGCCAAAACGACCGAGTGAGGAATAAACCCCCTGGGATTTGCATTGAATGGTCAGATTATCTTCTTCATCGAAATAAGCTTGATCGGTTATTCCTTCAATTGAGAGGTGAGGCTCACGAGATGAGTAAAAGCTGCCCTCGACGCTATAGGCGGAACTATCGATCACATCAGCCACCTTGGATGGGTCTTCCAACCCTACTCCTTTCAAGACCGGCTGCATCGAGAAAATATTCGGAGTGTCTTCATGAATCCGCATGGCATCGGGCATCACTGCGTCAAGGTAATTGAGATATTCGGGTAATTTTTCAATCTCGACCTTCACCTTAGCAGCAGCTGCGCGAGCATGTTCCTTCGTATCGGCAACGGCTAAAGCCACAACATCTCCCCATCGATAGATCTTATCTTCAGCCAAAACATTACGACTGGGCACCATGACAGTGGTGCGTTCATGGAACTGAGCCTCTGCCATGATATTATCACCTCCGGCAGCTTTCAGCTCCTTATACGTAATGATTTTTACTACACCAGGCATCTTTTCTGCTTCGCTGGTGTCGATCTTGAGTATCTTTGCATGATGAGCTATTCTTGGCTGTACCACTGCGACATGGAGGGTTTCGGCAGGCATCTTAAGTTCCTGGTCATCGCCATAATCAGCTAATCCGCACACTTTTGCCAGCGCCGATGGGCGGACAACAGGTTTACCATAATATTCGCCGTCCTCAGGAAATTTATATGTTATATCTTCAATAGTGGATTCACCCCGCATCACTTTAGCTGCTGCCATAACGGCATCCACAATCTGCTTATAACCCGTACAACGACACACATTATGGTTCTTTTTAAACCATTCCCGCACTTCCTGGCGCGTGGGTTTTTGATTTTTTTGTAGCAAGGCATAGGTAGACACGATGAAACCGGGAGTACAGAAGCCGCATTGAACTGCGCCCAAATTCATAAATGCCACTTGAATTGGATGCAAGTTGGTTGGTGTACCAATGCCTTCAATAGTTAATACTTCACTGTATTCTTCGATGGTGCGGATTTTCTTTATACATGAACGGACAAGCTCTCCATTCAATATTACCGTGCATGAACCGCATATACCGGTATCGCAGCCAACTTTTGTGCCGGTGAGACCGATACGTCGAAGAACATCTGCCAGCGAATCCTTTTCCGGATTACAAATAAATATCCGGTTTACGCCATTGATGTTTAGCCACATTTTTCTTAGTTTCATATAAATTCTCCCAAAATATATTTAGTGACTTCTTTATGAATCTGGTTGATTATGATGAGGCACGATTTTTTGAATGTCCCATTCTTATACTCAATATTATACTGTAATGTACATATAATATTTAGGATAAGTTATAAAGGATTTTTTCATAAATATTGTTACAACATGAAAATTAAATAATCTACTTCTAATCCCGCTTTGAATAAAATCCCCGTTTTCCATAAATTGCCTCCCAATATCGAAATTAACTAATTTGCTTATCGTAAATCTTCGATATCCAGGTTGAAAAAACTACCTTTCATCATTTTCATAATTCATTTCCCATGGCACTACGTTCTGCAATCGGAGTGAAAATAGCTATATAATTATATTTAATCGTCTGGAATTTGCTTTTTCAGATGACCCGTAGAGGACTCGAACCTCCAACCAATTGATTAAGAGGCTATTACTTAAAACATGTATATAGTCAATAGTCTAGATGTCAATTACAGAACACCTGTTCGATGAATCTTGACGCGCAATTGATCTTCAGTCAATTACGTTACTCGTCTAAATCCAATTCATCCACATGTCTGTCGTAGGCATCTTGCAATTGGTCTATGGTAAATTGTCCGTAATAACGCACCGTGATCGAAACGTCTTCATGTCCCAGAAGCTGGCTGACCTGGGAAAGCTCCATACCCCGCTGTAGATTATGTCTCGCCCAGCGATGCCGCCATTGATGGGGAGAACATTTGCCCTTCAATCCCAAACGTGTTTTATATCTATCTACAATAGAGGAAATACCCTCGTCGGAAAGCGCGTGCCAGGGTTGACCAGGCGAGTGCCCAAGAAAAACATGCTCGTCATCGATGTTTGGGCGTTCTTTCAGCCAATCCTCCAGCGCTTCCAGGGCGTTTATCGACATACAAACGGTACGCTCCTTTTCGCCCTTTTCCCTCACCGTTGCCCTTCGGCGAATTCTGGGATCATCGGCATCCATGTTCAGGTCAGAGAGCAGTAAATGCTCTGCTCCTCCCCTGCGCACCCCTGTACTCTCGATAAATCGAAAAAGCGCATAATCCCGTGTGTTGCCCAAAGAAAACCTAAGGATCGCTTTTAGATTAGCCTCTGATATACCCTTCTTGCCCTGCTTGGGAAGACGTGGCAATTTTAAAGCAGCCCCAAGATCGGCTTCGAGAATTTTACATTGATATAACCAGCGGAAGAATCGACGGGTGGCTCGTATGTAGCCGTGAACGGTATATACTGACAGCTTGGCATCTACTGCAGGTCGATAACTATTTTTCCCGTACATCTGCTGCCTGCGATTAAGATAGGCGCTCCAATCCAGCAAGTCAGGCTCTAAAACATCACTCAAGAGTCTGTTCTCGCCCAAGTATTCGACAAGCGGTGTAAGCATCCTCTTGTACCATAGAGCCGTATCGTCAGATTTCCCCGCCATATCCGTATTAAGAAACGCCTCCACGGCGTCAGCAACCGTGATCTGGCTTACCCCCTCAAACAGCGATTTCAAACCAATAGCAGCAAGGTCATTGCCTGGTAATGAGTTGTGCATTGTCAACCTCCCGACATAAATATCCCACTCGGTCTACATAACCTTCGACCGGCGCCGGGGGCTTTTCTCACAGCATCAATTGGTTTCCAGGCCTCTGCTGCAAGCCGCACATCTTTGTGTGGTACCCCCCGGCAGAATTTTAGCACAGTCCGGCCTATCATCCAATAGAACATATATTCTAATTGGAAAAAGAGATTATGGAAACCAATACAACTAACTTAACCCCAAAATCACCCCCAGTCAGGCTTGGCGTTCGTAATATCGACCATCTTTACGATTATCTGGTGAATTACAAGCGCTTGCACGATGGCAACAGCCCATCGATCCGTGATATTCGATTGCACTTTAACATATCTTCTACATCGTATGTCAATCATCTATTACATCGACTCGAGAGCGACGGAAAAATACGATTAGATGCATATCCTAAACCCTGCTCGATAGAAATCGTAGGCGGTCGCTGGATCGCGCCTGAAAAGGTCGAAATATGAGCATCTCGGTAATGACCAAAATTTTCAAGCTCGATAACGTGCTGACCTCCCCTGAAAAATTCGTGCTTCTATCCCTGGCCGATCATGGCAACGATGACGGCATGTCGATCTATCCGTCTATATCACTGACAGCCAGCCGCACATCTCTTTCGGAGCGATCTGTGCGGCGGATCCAAAATACCCTCGAAGCGAAGGGCTTCTTGACGAAATCGTCCACAGGCGGCGGGCACCTGACCAATACCTATCAGATAGATGTAGCGTTCATCGATCAAATCTTGACCGGTCAGAAGCCTCTACCCCTGACAGAGAGTCCTCCCTCTCTTGATAATAATTCTCCCTCGACATCAAAGAAAGGATGCAATTTTGACGCCAAGTCCACCCCTGACAGAGAGTCCCCCCTGACAGAGAGTCATGGGTCAGATAAGTATTTTGACGACACCCCTGACAGAGAGTCATCCCTGCCCGGACTCTCTGTCCCCCCACCCCTGACAGAGAGTCCCCCCTGCCCTGACACAGAGTCCGCCGAATCATTAGTTAACCATAAAAGAATCATCAATATTAATCATGAAGAAGAAGAGGAAGTAATTTCAGAAAACCCCCCTTCCTCTTCTCCAGAGATCGATTGGGGAAGTAAATTGCCGGCGCCTGGTTCTCCCCTGGAGGCGGACCAACATCCGGTGATCCAGTTATTCAAAACCATCACCGGGCGCATCCCAGGAATTAAAGATTACAGCCTGGCCATTGACACGCTGCGACTTTTGCGCCGGCGTTTTGGGTGCGATCAAGAGTTGGTGAAATATCTTGTCCCGTTTTGGGACGATTGGCAAAAACGGAAAGCCAGATCGGGATATTCTTACCGGCGCTCTTCCCTGGTCTGGCTCACCGAATGGGCGGTCAACAATGACATTCCCGGGAAAGGCAGCCCCCACCCAAAGCCTAAGAATTATAAATTTCCCGGCTTTTTAGAGGCTTCTCCGGCGGAAAGCGATGAACCCGAAGAACCGGAAGAACCCAAAGAGCCAAAACCGCCGCCCACATTCGAGGAAGAAATTCTGCAAAAGGTACTGAATTACCGCAGTGATCAATGGTCATTCAACCCTTGCGGAAATCATTTACAACTCGAAAAACGCCTCAAAGGTTGCCGGCTTGAAATCGACGACGATCATTCCCGGGTAATTTTCCACGCCGAAGATGAATACTCTGCGAAATTGCTCGAATCTCGCCTGGATAAAACGCTCGAACGGGATTTGACCGGTATATTTTTCGGACATTTTGGAAAAATCTGTCCGGTATCTGTAACATTTGTCTGCGACGAGCAGGCTTTAGGGGTACAACCATGAATTCAACAAGATTGTTTGAAAAGTTTATCAACCATATCAGCCACGACCAATCGTTGAATATTCTTTGTTGGAATATCTGGCACGGGCATATTGACAATGCGTCAATTGGATTAGCCAAATGGTTGTTAAGTACCGACCGCGTTATTCCGGGCTATCCGGCTTACGACCTGTGCGCATGCCTGGCTAATTTCTCTGGCGATATCCACGATCCCGATGATGTCGATGCCCTTTCGAAGGTCGCTCGCCCAATCGTCGAGGAGATAATCGAATGTCTGTCATAACTTACCCTCTTTCAGATACCAAAAGATCGTCCCCGTTCGGCTTTTTGATCGTGCTGTTTCTCATCGTCGCATTTCTCATTGCGTTTGCCACGATCAATTCATCCGACCATGCCACCGATCGACACGGCAGCGATGCGAAACGCATCCGTCGCTGTTTAGATCAAAACGGGCCGGTTCAAATCTTCCGAGCAGATGATGTGTTTTACCGTGTCTGTCAGCTCGATGACGGCCGGTTCGGTATCCAGGCCGTGCGCAAGATAAGCAAAACCTATGACGTATACCGAGAGATCACGGCGTTTGTCAAAGCTCACGGCACCTGGGAAGAATTGATCGCATACATGAACCGGCTAAAAGCAATACCGTGGGGCGGACCCCTGCCCTGAGGAGGCGACTTTGAACATCACAAATTATCTGCTGTTGATATTGATCCTAATCTCGCTTGGGCGGTGGATCACATCCGCCAGCATCAATTACAAGCTGGGCGAGATAAAAAAGCTGTTGTCCCATTTATCAGAGACCGAATTGCCGGCGCTCACGTCGGCGGTCTTGAATATCACCGGCCTGGCACAAGACGCATCTAAAAGCGCGTTCATCTGGCCAAACCGCAACAATCTTGGCATGCATATGCGGCATTGAAAGGAGGTTTTCGATGTCTAAAAGAACTTTGCAAGACGTGATCTACAACCTGCCTCCCGGATTGGACCGGGCAATTTTGCGTATTCTGGCGTTCTATAAGGGCAGGAGACATACCATTGGCAGAAAGCAATTGATCTATGAACTAAAGATTGTAGGTTTCGATGTACACGAGCGCGCTATCCGCGCCTGTATCAACCAGCTGCGCAAAGACGGTCATACCATTTGTTCTACCGGCGGTCCGGACGGCGGCTATTACATGGCGGCTGATTGGAACGAATTGAACGAATATTTAGAGCGGGAAGTCCACGGCCGCGCAATGGATCTGCTCGAACAGGAAAAAGCGCTCAGGGCTGCCGGCGAGAAGACCTGGGGGGCACTCAGCCCCGAAAAGCAAATGGGGTTGGGAGTATAGCATGCCGCAAGAACTCATGATCGCCTGGAGTGATTGGGCAGCCTATCGGGACAAACATCATCTGGAGGTCGAAGAGGTGATCATGCTCGAACATGCCCAAACGCTGATCAAGGTTCGTTCACCGAATGGAGAGTTGCCTATGCCCGAAAACCAGAAACAATCCAAATTGTCCGCCATGTTAAAGACCGTTTACGAAAATGCGCTCGCCAACCCCGGAGAGCCGCAGCGCCGTGAACTCAGCAGCGGGCTGCGCATCGATTTTATATATGGCATCGATAGCGCATACCGTATCCAGCTTTCCCGCCAGGGAGTATTCCCGTCCGAAACCGAATGGACGACCGTGATCAACCATTTCCCGCCGGAGACTCCTATGATCACCAACCCGCCAGCCCCGGTGGATCGTTTTAACTACCAAAAACGGTGCTATCTACGTTCATTCTGGGAGGTTTGATGAAATGCAAAATATATTATTAAATGCATTATCCGCAAAAGATATGTATGGCCCAATTTGCAGCGCAAAAGAATTTCGCTTCGACGGCACGTCGGTGCGGGAAATGATCGAATTGGCGCAGCCCAATATATATCCGCCAAAAAGAATTCCCTTTCGTATTCTGTCACCTTCGAAATTGGTGATCGGGAATAAACAATTTCTATATGACGGTCATCAAAAAGCTTTATTCAGCCCGGTATGGGATATTGTTGTTGTATCTGCCGATACAGCCTTGAAAATTATTAAATATCTTCTCTCGCTAAAAGGAGAAGACGAGATCGATCTGGAAACGACTCAATACAGCTATAGCCTTGGCTCGTCTCCGGAATGGATGCTGCTTATCGAGGAAGCAAAGAAAGGAATAGGCAAAAGAGATGTCCATTATATGGTCCGAAGTATCTACGGATGTGATTGACCGCGCTGAAAAGATCATGCGCCGTCACCATTCGGAATTATTGGGCGAGGTCAGTATTGGTTTCGTCTTCCGCAGCCAGGCTGTGTTCAGCATGGGCAAACTGGTTTTGGCAAAAATTGCCAAAGTACCGCCCAAACTGATGCCTTTCATGAAATACGATCTTATCGTGTGGATCGCCGAGGATCAATACAGCAAACTATCGAGTGAACAACGAGACGCCTTGATCGATCATGAGCTTTGCCATATCGAATACGATTCGGTAGACGAAAAATTATCCCTTGTTGGGCACGACATCGAAGAATTCCACGAGATCATTGCCAGGTACGGCGCCTGGAATTCATCTTTGCAATACCTGACCACTCACGCCGAACAATTACAGCTGCCTATATCTTCTAAAAACACAGATAATGCGGAGGCTTTGGTAGGGAGTGTGGCAGACGGCTTAGAAATTTCGATGATGGATAGCGTGGAGGCGGGATCATGAATGACGCCGATATCCTTCTCCGCTATTGCGATCTTACCTATGCAAACTACAAAGCCCTGGCAGCCGCCGGAAATGCACATAGAGCCAAAATCCATCCTGGAATGCGCAATTCGATGGCGAATATGATCGATGAAAACAATAAAATCACCAATTACGGCAAGGAAATGCTGGAGCGGATAGATTTATTACTCGATCCGGAAAAGAAGGCGATGCCCGAAAATAAAGAACCGTTCGAGCCGGGTATATTGCCCGCCTCGCTCGCCAGGCGTATTCAAAAACTTATGACCCTGGGAATAATCTCTCCGCCTTGGAAAGTCGCTTCCGTGCACGTCAAACTGCTGACCGCTCTATATAACCATCCAGGCATGGCATATCGATTTTTGTGTTCTGTTTACGGCAGATCGGCGCTCTCCAGGCTTCTGAACGCCGACTGGATCACCGGGGTCGAATACCGCGGTTACCCATTCTATGTAACCGATAAAGGGATCGATGTCATTCATGCTTTACGAAAGGAATTCAAGAAATGAACTTCATCCCCGATCAACCCAAAACCATTGTCGAAGTGCCATATTTTGATGAGGTTAGCGAACAAGACGGTTGGCGCGGGCATGCAACAAATAAATCTATCGATACCCTCAAAAGCGAGATCATGTTGGCAATAACCAGATTAGGCGGAAATGTGACCGCGTTCCAAAGGGGTGTCTTTCAGATCGGCGAGCATTCGAGGGATGGCTTCCAGGTGCGGTATTACCTTAAAGGTCCGGAAGGGCAAACGATCCCCGGGCGGATCGATGTCGCCGCCCTGCCGGTCAAAGAAACAGCCCGATCCCGCCAATCTTTATCCAAACGCCGCGAACAACGCCGCGAACAAGCCTTGAAAATGGCACTGTTCAATGTTAGAGACGCCATCGACGGGCTGCGCCGTTTACAGCAGCTTTCGCCCGGTTACGCCGCTCTCATGCCCTTCATGCTCGCCCCGGGAAGCGATAAAACGATCACCCAGCTGTGGAGCGATAACGCCATGCTTGAAAATTTATTGCCGCCTGGCGGCGAGGGAGATTTTGTCGTCGAAGGGACATATCGAAAAATATGAACATACATCTCAAATCAACTGCGCAGATCAAGCCCGTCAATAAAGCTAAAGCTATGCGCCTTGTAATGAGTGCCGTAGAAATTGCCAGGCGCGCCGGTATCGACATCCGTATAGCTCCGATCAACGACGACGAACAATCCCGCCCGCGTATAGCGGTCATCATCGCCGATGTTGTTCTAAACGGCAATGTGATTATCTGCAAAGAATATTCTGAGAAAGAGCAGAGCGCCGGACGATCCGGCTGACCAACCCGTTTCTGTAAATTCTCAAAGAAAGGAAATATCAAATGTCTAAAAAAATATTTTTCATCCTTATCTCGATTGCACTGCTTTTGACCGCCTTCTCGCCGATGACACGCAAACGAAGGCCACCCGATCCCTTGCCGGATGTTGCGTTTCACATGCTGGTCAGAGCCAACGACAACCGCGGCGAAATGCAAACCTGCCAATGGAAGCAATACACTTTTTATATGCGGCTCGAACATGTGAAAAATTACCAGTATCGGGATGTGTACACAATCGGGGTTTCCCGTGTTGGTCGCAGCCCCGGAATGAACATATTCAACCGCTGGCGCAATGCATTTCCAAGAGTGTCCGATAATATCGAAAACCCCGGATCGTATAAAGAGCGAAAAGGGAAGAATTATTTTATCTGGAGCGAGATCACGATTGGCTATGGGTATTGAAATATGGTAAAGCCGCGCGCGAACGTCGAAAGAAGCGACCGCGTCGAACGGGCGTCCGGGCCTATTTTGGAACCCCAATTCCAGATCGCCGCCTGGACGCCTGACCCAAGCGGGAAATCGCCTCCTGAGCAGGTTCACTTTGTCATTCATTGGCCGGTTGGAATGACAGGCTTGCCGCCAATGGCGATCAGGTTTTCAAGCCCTGACACGTTAGGCGTATTTATCGAAGAACTTGATCGATATCGGAAATATGTCTGGCCGGGTGCAGAGCCTGTAAAACTGGATGCAGAGAACATAAAATGATCAACCTCTGGAATAAGCTAAAGGGCGTGCGCCAATACCTTTTGTGTAAATACGATGTATTTATCCCGTTCATCACGCGCCGGGCTTTCGATAAGAATAAACTCGACCAGGCAACCCGGTGGTTATTTCTGGAAGCTGCCATAACGATGGGGCTTGAATGCAGTCATAAATTCGGCGATTTCTGGACATTCGGTTTTGTTGTTACGGGAAACATGCCAGTAGATTATTTGTGGATCGAACACGCCTTCAGAGAACCTACGCGCAACGAACTCGATGAGGTGGCTGTGTCCCTTTCGGGTTACGCCTTTGCACAATTCGGGCGTCAATACAAATGGGATAAAGGTGGGTTTACACCGCAAGACGGGCATCGGTATCGTTTGAGAGCCGTGCTTTCGACAGAATAAGGAGAAAAACATGGAGATAGCAGATAAATTAAGATTTTGGTCAGATCAATTCAAAAAAGCAAAACGAATAAATAACCCCGATATAGCCGGCGAATTGAAGTCGGTGGTTTTGATCAGCGATACTTATCTCGGTCAGCTATGTGTCGCTCTCGATACGGCCGCCGAATGTCTGGAAAAGGATAATTCATTACTATTGGCTTCACAGCAAGATTGGGAAGAGATGGTATTAACGCCTGATGATATTCTTCGCACCGGCGATATTGTTACACCTAACAACGGTATCGGTGAATGGATTGTATCTAAAGTAATGGATGGAAAGATTGCGCGCGAACTACTTGAAATGGAAAAAGTGAAGGTCACCCGCCGCGTGCCTAAAGCGTTAATAAAACAGCAGCTTGAAATCGCTGTCAACACATTGAAGCAGATTGAAAAAAGGGGATTATCTGCCCCTGGAACTTGCATCGAAGCGATTTGCATCGAAGCGATAATGTTCCAAGATTTTGCCAGGCAAGCGCTAAATAATATTGCAAAGTTAGATTCGTTAATTCAATCTAACCTGCCCAATAAATGATAAAATATATTTGCTTCGCGACGGTGGGCTTTCCTATACAATCGGGTTGACACGATCAACCCGATTGTATTTTATCTACCCAAATCCCCCATCTTAGATTAAAATAACATTAATGAGAAACCGACACCAACCCTCATCCGTGAAAGGCTGCAAACGGGAAACGATGCCCGCAAAAGGGGAGCATGGCCCGCCTCGAAGGTTGCGCCGGTTTCCAATAACGACTTGAATGCGCCTGTCACCTCCCGTTACAGGCGCATTCGTTTTTTAGATCATTTGCTATTTCTTTTTACCAAAGCCAAACGTGCCCGCTTTGATCACTCCTATCCTGGCAAGATGTCCCATGATACTGCCAAATATCACGCCAAGTACGGTCACATAAACCGTACTTTCAATCACCATAGTTATCGACGTAGGAATATATTCAGCCGGGATGAAGTTAATGAACCCGACCACCGCCCAGGCGAATATCGGCAACCCATCTGTTTTCAGGTAATTGCCAAGATATTCCCAACTGAATTCTTTATATACCAGCGCCAAAATCACCCCCATGACCAGGTCGATCATGGTCAGTAGGCCCAACACGATCAGCTTGCCTCCCAATGCTGCCCAAATAACAGAAAACTCCGGAAATCCAAACATCTCTTTCTCCTTTCGTTAATTTATACGGATAACTTATGAGCTATCCGCTTTTACTTTTCTCCTCCGCGCCGGCTGCGCCTTTCCTTGTCGGGAAGATTTATTAGCCGTCTCCGCCGCTAAAAGCTCAGGCTTCCACACCGGCACGGCATCCAGGCTGCAAATTTGATGGATCAAGCGGTCAATGCCGGCTGCCCATTCCGAAATGACCCGGTCTTTCTCGCCGATTAACTTTTTCAGGGTCTCGATCTCCGATTGCATCCCGTTAGCCTTTATTTGCAACTCGTCGACCTTTTTCTCCAACTTCTCATTTAATTCAATTGCCCGGTCGGCTGCGTTGATATATTTCTGCACGGTATCCGCGTCGAGGTTCTGTTCTTCCCTGGGCATTTTGCGCCAAAGTCTGTATATGCCAATGCCCTCGATGATCGCCGTGATAAGTGCTGCGATTGCGCCATACTCTTTGATCCAATCCATTCCGTTGCGCCTCCAATCTGTCGTGAGATTTCCTACGCGCCGTCTTTCAAAGATAACGCATCGTCGTCCTTTGCCCGCGCTGGGCGGGAATTGTGTAGCGCGTCGTCTAAATCAGCCAGCGCCGCGCTCATCGAAGCGGTGACCAGTATTTCGTCAACGACCATTTTTCCGTTCGTTTCCACACGCTTGATCTTTCCCCACTCCGCCTTGTCGTATTGCGTTTTCAGCCAGGCAATATAAGAATCATCGACGGTAAATGTGCGCGCTTTGGTTTCGCTTAAATCATCCCAGTCGATCCCGTCCGGGACTTCGATCTCGCGGTCTATCTCATACGCCTCGCCCTTCGCTTTTGCTTCCCGGTATTTGTTCTCTTCTTCCTTGAGCTTCTCATCGGTTTCCCATATTTCAAACGACCGATCCCTGACCATTCTTTTTTGTTCTTTTTGTGCCTGCTTTAACTCGAAACGTTTGCGAATATCACGGATCATGCGGCTGTCCGCCGGCGTATGATCCGGGCATTGGTTCAACATTCTCACCAATAACCATCGTGATGCCAAATTGAGTTCGATTTTCATTAATTCCATGTGATTTCTCCTTTATCCATAAACCATCAATCCGTGATGAATAACACAATCGCGGAGCGCATCCAGTAAATTAGCCTCCTGGCTTCCATAGTTGGTATCCACAGGATTATTGGCGTATCTGCTAACAAATTGCGTACTGACAACCTGAACGCTATCTACTTTATAAACATCGGTTGTATTTATATAGCCAGTTGCATTCACGTATCCATCCAATTGCATGTTGCCCGACGAATCGATGCTACCCACTTCCGTTGATGAGCCTCCGTGGAAACGGATGCCGCCCGTACCACCGTCATAGTTGAGATACACCCCGCCGGTCGAGTAGGCATTGAGTACCAGATTATTTCCGGTCGAAGCGCGGATAGATGGGACGGTTGGCGAATTAGGATTCCCCGAATAGAGATCGAGGTAGCTGCCAATGGATAATGTTTGCCGGGCGGTAGTACTGATCCCCAGCGCGTCATTTATATATGCAACATCATAAATATTTACGCCATCATCAGCATTCATATCTATCCTGGACAAGCTGGATGAAGACCAGATCGTTATTTCTGCCATATTCTCATTGCCCGTGGCGCAATCGTATAAAGAATACATTCTGAGTTTTGAATCCCCCATCGACCCCGCCTCGTCGCCGGTTAATAGTGATGACAGATAAGTGAATGCATTTTTGGCGCTGGTATCGAACTTCGCAAATACACCGCCAAGATATTCGGTTGTTCCGTAAGTTTTCTCCAATGAGTACCCATCACTGGTCGAGGGATCGGCGCCAGTCCACGATACGGGCGCTGTAATATGTATCCCGTCCGCATCCATGTATCCAACCCCACCACCAAACGTGAGCGAACCGTTTGTGGCGATCTCTACCTGTGCGGTTGCGCCCCCATCACCATAAAACCCAAATGTACCTTCAGACACATCCCACAAAATAGCCGCCGACCCGCTGACATTGTTGCCCAGCACAATATCGCCAGTCGACATGGTAAACCCGCCCCAGCTTTTCGTACCGCTTGCGCCATATACGCCGAACACAGCCCCACCAGTCGTATCGATGACCCAGATGCCGTATTGGTCTGCCCAGCCCAGGTTACCGGCAGCCCGCCATGCCCAGGTGGAGGTTTCGGCAAATATCGGTGCTCCGCTTTTAGCGATGGCTAAAAATTCGGCATCTGTATAGGCGTGATCCATCACGCCCAGATCATCGATGATCCCATTACATTGATTAGCTTTGCTATCATCACTCCCCACATACAGATACGTACCCAACGTCGGCGCGGTATAGGTTGCGCCTGTAACGGTAGTATCCATTGTCCCATTGTAGTAACGTCGAATAGCCAGCCCGTCTGACGACCAGCTAAATGCCAGATATTGCGCCGCGTCCGCGTCGAACGTAAGTGCATCCGTGCTGATGGTATTCGTACCGTCAGTGAAATATATCTTATCGTCTGCCGCCAGGTAATACGCCTCTAGATTGCCTTCACTGAACAGATAAGGTGATGTTTGTGCGGTATCGTTGGCGCTGGATGGTATCCAATGTAGTTGTATCGTGCCTTCGTCTGCTTCCAGTGGGTTTGTGTAGTACAACACAGCCGCAGTCCTGGCAGATGTAGAAGCGTGCGCTGTGCCAGACCAGGTGTGACCAGAGCCGAGAGAGCCGTCAAGGTAAGGCATTGTATAAGAGGAATTTATCAACAGGAACCCGTCAAAATAATAAGTTCCAACACCACTATATACACCAAAATTGCTGTTTCCTGTTGCTATGGCTGTTCTTGTATTACTTACAACTCTATACCAATTATTTTCCACAGCCTGGATTGAATTTACACCAACCTGAGAGTTTTCAATAAATATTGCTGCTATATCGCTTGTGGTAACTTCAGAACCGTCAGATTTTCTCACGTAAAATGATAGGATATAAACCTGACCAGAAGTAAATGCTTGTGTAGTCCGGTAAATTCCAATAACACCGTCCCCCTCTTCTCTCACAACCTTTGCAGAATAAGAGCCAAAGTAAGAATAATCATTTGACCGTGTTAAATCCACGTCAGGGCTTTTGCCCCACCCCGTAGTATTCGTTTCAAATGAAGGATTAGCACAAAGGTTCGTCGCCGCTTCCGCTATCTGCACGCCTTTATAGAACACGCCTGGTCTGAATATAAGCCCGCCCTCAATATTAGCCACCTGCCCCATATGTCCTGTTGCTTCGCCGGTATAATCGGTCTCGAAAGGTCTTTGCCCGTCGTAGTGGCATAGCATCAATGCTCCCTCGACCTCCATCGCGTGCCTACCCACAAAGTATGATGATGTGTGGATACTGCCTGCCACATCTAAACCGTATTGTGCATCCGGGGCACATCCAATACCTAGCCGATATAACCGTAATACCCCCGAACCATCCGTGGCTAAAATCACCGATGTTTCTGTTGTCACCGCCGATGACGTGGTGATAGCATGGGTGTGGCTGGCGCCGGAATACGAATCGGTAGACCCTACCGCCAGCGTCCCTGCCCCCATAGCAAACGTCCCGGTGGTCGGGATTGTCCCGATCGCCCCGCCCTCCGGCCAGGAAAGCACGCCCGCCCCGGTCTGAGAGGTCAGATCGGCAGAAAGTGTAAGTGTCTTTCCGGAGGCGATATTTAAAAATCCCGCGCTCCAGGCAGCACTGAACGGCGATGCCCCGCTGACGATGAACTGATATCTGGCAGATCCCGGGGTAATCCCGACTGTGTTTTCCCCCACAGAGATCAATGTACCCGCTCCCACAGCCAGGGCAATATCTGAAGACAGTGCCCCGCCGCCGGTCAACCCCGCTCCAGCCGTCACCGTCCGAGATGTGGGGACAAAACTCGAAGGCCCATAAGCGGACGTTTCCAACTCCCCGCCGGAGGTCATCACTGGGAAATTACCAACCGTTGGCGAAGATATAACAGATATAAACGACGAAGCGTCAGCCCCGTCTAATAAATCGGCATTCAAGCCGGTCACTTTTTGCCCCTGGGCATGCGCACCCAAGGTGAACGGCGCTTTATCGGTGGTCGGTGCAAATTGATGCTGGGCGGTGACCGTGCGATCTGCCGATAAATGCATATACTGCGCGTGGTCATCGTCGGAAAGCCCGGCAAGATCACCGTGATCAGTCGTGCCCGCCGGGGTTGCAGCCCCTGCCATAAGCACTCTGAGCGTACTGGCGTCTTTAGAGATCGAGCCTTTGCCTAAAATGCCGCGGTTCCTCGCCATCCTACCCTCCGTATTTCCTTTGCTTGCGCAGCTCGCGCCATTGGTTCATATTCGATTGCGAAGCCCATGCCCCGGTAGAAGGCGTGCCATGACCGGCTTTCAAATTGATGCCCCAGCGAGCCGCCTTTGCCCGCAGGCGGGACATTCTACCCGATCTGATCTCCAGAACCTCACCGGGGATAAAGGCGTCCAGCCCATATTCCCAGCCCAAAAGCCGCAAACCGTCCAGGCTGACCTCTACCTCATCGATAAAGAAATCCCTCAGATCATCCAGCCACGAACCGTGCTCCTGCCCCCCTACCGGATAGCTGATATCTCTCACCACGCCAGGCGCAACCAGGTAAGGGTTGATCGGCACAATCGCCGATTCGCTCTCAAAAAGCTCTGCTGTGTCGACATTCTCCGCCCTTGGCCACGGCCAGGCGTATTCCGCAAGCTGCAAGGTCTGCATGATCGTTGCAGAGGCTTCGTCGATATTCGAGATGATCAAATCTTCTTCCCGGCGACCATACCGGGAAATGCTTTCGTCATTGGTGATCGTGCCCATTTCGTCCACGCCGTCGTCGTCTTCGTATTTCCCGATGATGGCATTGCCCATGTTCAGCAAGGAACGCCGTCGACGAATGCCGCCGTGTATAAAATACTTGGGTGCGGTATCGATCAATATGTAATGCGCTTTCCGGTCATTCCCCACATAGAAGCGCCAGGGGTTGCCGTCGGCGTCGCCAATATCGATCACGCCCAAAATGGCGTCCCACACCCGCTGGTCGAGCTTCGCCGAAAACTTGACGCTCACGGTATTTTCGTCGATCCGGCCTTTCTGCAAGAACTCACAATCGGTGTCCACGGCTGCCTCGACATAAGCGCTGGCATATCCATCGCCGCCGCTGACGGTGCAGTAGCGCCATTGGCAGGTGTGAACATATCCGATCACGTCCACGTCTACCGAGGCATTCCCGTCGATATCCAGAACAGGGTCATAGGCCATTTCGGCGACCATCCCCTCCCAGCTTGGATCGGGACCGTTAATATGCTCGGCAACATGACAGCCCAGGCAGGTATGGAAAAAATCTTCGCACACCGATGGCTTATCGACAATCGTAAAGCTGCCCATCCAATAACCCCCCTGCATACGGATCGACCGCCGCCAGTCCAAAGCCAGGTCGGTAATATCAGCAATCCTATGGGATCCGATCAAGACCGGTTGATAAAGGGAGAGCGTATATAACATTTTGCCTACGCCTCCCTGAACATGCGATGGCGGTAAAACGCCTTGAGGGTGACCGTGACCGTGTCTGTATTTACGTCGGTGTTTGCCGCCGCCAGCACCAATATGCCGCCTTCAACAGGTAAAACCCAATTTGTATTTCCGGGCAGCAAGGCTTTTTCTACCCTGTTACTGCTGGAATTCTTTTGCCGGGCGATGAAGCTCCCGTCTTCCAATGTTTTGAATTCGACAAAAGCATTGTTGTATTCGACCTCGGCATCTTCTGTGAAAATGCAGTGTTTGGCAGGGATCAAATAATAGCCATCTACCCGGAGCACATAGTCCCCTGACAAACGTTTGGCATATAGATCGAACTCGAAATTAGCCAAATCGTCGGAAGAAATGCTGGTCTCGCTGCGTGCGCCGGTCGGAGGTAAAGATATCCTGGCAATAGCCTTCATGTTCAGCGCGTCATCGTCGAGAATGACCGCTTCGTGGATCTTTTTTCCGTCTTCATATCCGGATTGCGCCTGAACCAATATTTCACCGCTGGATCCGGTCACGAGTTTATAGCGCAGCAATACGATATAGTCACCAACATTGTCATCATACCGGGCGCTGTCGGCGTCCAGCAGCTGCAGGTTGATCCGGCAGGTGGTGAGTGTATTATCGGTAGCAAAGGTGATATCCACCACATTGTTGCTGCTGGCAGGAAAGCCCCATGTGACATCGGACGCAAGCGATGAATCTGCTCCCAAATCGCCGTATGCCGCTTCCCAATAGCGCTGATATAAAGTTGTCCCGTATCCGGTCGGTCTTATGCCCAGCCAGACAGCCTCCTTGCTGTTCACGCCGTTCACGCCGGTTACCAGCACCTGGGATATCCTGGCCGGGGCAGAGCCTTTGATGGCTGCGATGGTCTTTGTCCCCGACAAACAACTCATCGATTGCGCATTCACGACCGTCGTTTCGGACACATCTTCATAGATCGCATCGTGTATAACGGTCAGTTTGAAGAAAGCGGTCGAGCCGCCCAAAAGTTTTGTGTATTTCGATTTTTGCAATGGCAGTAAATCGATGCTATAAATGAGTGCGCGCTTGGCGGTTTCGTCGGCGGTTTTCTCTTCCCACCATACGCTTTTGTTGTTGAGTTTATCGCCCCAGAAATCGATGCAATTATCCTGTAATTCCGTCAAGGTTTGGGCGGCGGTCATAATAGCCGAATCGGTTTCGCCCCTGGCGGCCAGCGTTATGGTCTCCACCATCTCGCCCATGTCTCCGAAGTCTGTGCTCCAGGTATCCATGAGTGCATATAGATCACCGGTTAACAGGTTGTAGGTGATGGTTTGAGCATAATTAGCCAGCCTGAGCACGATTGCCATTCGCTTAACCTCCCATCAGGGTATTGATCCTGTCCTGGCGTTCTTTGCGGATCATGGCAGCTGCCAGAGCCGCGGCTTTGTTGTCTGAAACATACAAATTGATGACCTGGCTTTGATCGACATATCCGCCCCCATTGCCGGCAGCCAATGCCTGCTGCGCCTGGTTGCGATTGAGAATAAATCCGTTGGCGTTTGGTACGAATACTTCTTGCCCGCCGCTTCCCGGATCGCCCACGACATACGGCTTACCAGCATACGCCGACCCGCCGCCAGCCATCGCCGTGGCTCCGCCGCCCATATCATATGTCGTAACGCCAGGCGTCCCGGCGCCCGAATAACCGCCCCCGGCGCCGCCCGAATAAGTGGTGATGTAATTCGTAATGATGTTGGCGGTGATCGTAATGGTCTTATTTTCGGGCAATTCCTCGATCATATCTGCCAGGCCTTGCACGGTCACTTTTGAGTCGGATACGCCCGATGAAAGCGAATCGAAGAATTCTTGCACATTGGTTTTGGCGGTGCTGACTGCTCCGGTGATAGAGGTCTTTTGGTCGCCCGCCCAGGCGTTGCTCACGGTGTCGATCTCATCCATGCTGATCTGAGATTGAGTGGTCATTTTTACCAACTCATCGGTCAGGCTTTGAACCGTGACCTCTGTCCCGGCAGTATCGAGCCGCGATAACGCGCCGACAATTTGTTTTACCGTGGAGGCATAAGTATTGGCGCCTTCCGATGCCGAGATCATGCCGTCAGCATTGTCATCGAATTTCTGGCGCAGGTTTTCGATGGTCGACGCAACCGCAAAATCTCTCTCAGAAAGGACGCCCATCGCTTTGGCTAAATTCAACGAGGCGTAGGTATCCAGCCCGGCCGCTGCCTGCTGGTAAATAAGGGCGTTGGTAGTTTCCTTGATCGCCGCCGCCGCTTCCTGCTGTTTGGCTTTATTGGCGGCCAAATCATTATTTAATCCGGTTACCTTTTTGCTGGTTTCGCTCCACCCCAGGCGGATCGCTTTTTCCAGTTCCGCCGTCAACTCGGCTTCTTCTTTCTGCAGATCGGCGATGGTTCCCTTGTAATCGTCAAAGGCGCTGCCCATTTGACCGGAAATGCCGGCAGCCAGGCCAGCCACGGTGATCTTTTCACGCGCCGCTTGCATGGCGTCGGCAGCTTGTTCGGTTATCTTTACGTTATTCAACCAGGCACCGGTCAAATTATCGACAGAAATAACCCCATCATTGACGTTATTAACCAACTCTTGGGTTGTAATCGATAAATCTTTTTGCTGAGGATAAAGAATAACGTTTCTCTTAGCCCACTCAGTTAATCCGCCTATCAATGTTGCTACGTCATTATTCATCTGGGATAGCAAAGGGAGGAACGGGGTAGCTACCGTCTCGCCCAAATCTTTCCAGGCATTCTTTACTGCATTGATACTGCCCGCATAGGTATCGCCCATAATTTCTGCGGCGTTACCGAATTCTTTTTGAAGCTCTTGCAGTATCATCTTTTGCGCCCCCATGACATCGCCGGATTCGACCATTACCTTGATCATGTCTTCTTGTTCTTCGGTGAAAGATACACCAACGCGTCGAAGCGCAGTCAAGCCTTCGATGGGGTCGTTCATAGCTTTTCCAACCTGAATAATCGTACTCTGAAAACCACCCATCGTGATCTCCCCCTGATTGAGTACTGCGGTCATGTCGAGCGCCGCCTGTATGGTATCGCTGAATACCTCTCTTTTTATATTGGTAAAAGTTAATAATAACGCCGCGCCGCGGGTGATCAAATCGTCCTCAACCCTGGCTGCCGCTCCAATCTGTTCAGCATAAGCTTCGATCTCTTTGGTGGTAATGCCTGCGGCATGTCCAGTCGATTGAAGAACAGCGGTCAATTGAGCATTGATCTGTTCTGCCTCGCCTGCCTCAGCAACAGCCATATGCATGAATTGCGAAACGCCGGATAAAACTTTAGATAAGGTGATTCCCGCAATACTCAATGTCCCGATAGTCCCAATCGCAGACCCCATTGATGACACAAGCCCTCCGATGCTTGCGCCGGCGCTCTTTGCGCCCCCGCTGATATTGGACATCGTTCCGGATACTGAAGTCGTAGCAGTTTTGGCGTCCTTTTCCAGCTGATCGAACGCCGCTTTTGCCTTATTTCTCGCATCGATTATGATCGTTTCGGAAATCGCCATTATGTATCTCTTTCCTGCCTCATCTTCTCGATCCAGGCGACCAGGTCGGCATTATCTTTGTCGACGACTTTTATATCCTTGCCATATGCCGAAAATAACCGATAAACGTCTAGTAAATACATCGGTGTGCGCACCTTTTCTAAATCAAGATCGTCCATCTCCCAGGGCATGATCCGCCATCCTAGACGCTCGCAGATCAAAACCTTCTCCAACTCTGCCGGCAACTCGCCGCGGTCTTTACGATCTTCTAAATCTTTAAATTGACCGGCATCCGCCGCGGCGAGAATCAGTTTGGGGAGGGCAATCCCGCCTTGTTATACGCTTCTCGATAAGAAACCGTCACCCAGCCGGCGATATCCGGAGGCAATTCATCGAACGCCTCGATGCCGGGCTTGAACTCGATCTCGATATTATCGACGGTGAGCCGCCAGCTTTCGATGCGTTCCGATACGATCTCGGCAATATGGCTTGCCCCGGCAGCATCTTCCCATTGCCGCAAATGCTTATACTTCCAGCCATCCGCCTTGAACATGAGATAATCATTCTCATGACCAGGCAGGCTGCACACGATCCTGATCGGCGAGCGGGGATTAGTGATCGGCGTATCGCCCATTACGCACTCACCGTGCCCCAGGCTGGCGCAGTAGAACCGTAGACCCGGAACGACGCCGTAAGCGTTGTCTTACCCTTCGGGTCGGAAGAGAACTTCATCGACTGCAGCCAGTATTCACCTTCGAATTCGGGATCACCATTGGTGGGCGTGGTGTTCTGGCCTTGTTGTATCGTGACCGTATGCCCTGCGTAATCGCCGATAATGGCATTGAGTACCGTATAAATACCGGTGGTGGCCGCCGGATTGAAGTGACAGGTCATCTCGACATTGAACGAAGGCATACCGGGAATAGAATTCTCCGACCCATCGCTGAAGCCGGTGACATCCAACTCGCCGTAATTGTCATCGATGTCCACGCTTTCCACATCGCTGGATACTTCCCTGGCGGTCAACCCGGCGTCGTCAATATAGACTTTCAACCATCTTCCTGCAAGTTTAGACATGGTTCATCTCCTTTTATTAGAAATAAAAATCTTCTTATTCCGGCCGATCAATTGCTACGCAGGCTTCGCCATATTCGTGCAGCAATTTGTTCATCACCGTGTAAGAAACCCATACTTTGGGATAATCCCTTCCCCAGGTATTCATCAGCCGGAAAGCCTCCCGCTTATCTGATGCGGCGTAGCACAAAATGGCGTGCCCGCCAGATACATAACCCAGGCTGGCGCTTGTGCCTATCCACCACTCCTTTTTACCATCACGTTCGATTTTTACCGGACACATAAATTCCGAATACCAGTTGATCCCCAGCACTACCGGGCGATCCATCGAAATGGCCGTGCGCATCTCGTCGACTGTTTTTGCCCAGTAATAGCTGCGAATGCCCTGATCGATATTTACCGGCAACGAGTTATCATTCACAAAAAGCCGGTGCCCTTCTTTGCGCAGCACCTTGAATGCCGCGTTGACATATGTCCCGTTATCATCCCCCTCTTTTGTCATGAGGTCGCTGTCGAAAGATTTCGCCCGCTGCCACAGCCACATGGCATCATATAAACGCCCCGGCCTGGGCAACCGGTTATAGAACGACATCATACGGCTAGAGGCAAATCCCACACACGCCCCATACCCGTTCTGGTCATAGAAATTATCCAGATAAGGCACAGGCAAAATGCGTTCGACCGCCTTTACAGGCGGAAATGCCAAGAGTTGAAAGGCGTATTGATTGACATGCCCCCAATCAAAAGGTATCTTGCGCCCGAATTTGATCGCATCACTGTTTATACCCATGTCTAAATTCCTCTCGCCTCAAGCTCTTCGAAGTCATACAAAGTCATATGCTTGAAGTTATATTTTCCGGCTTTGGTTTCCGACATTTGATAACGTGAACGCATGGTCTCTAACTCTTTGACCGGTATGATCCGATATCCATCGGCCAACTCGACCATTGTCGTGTCGACCACCGGCAAATAACTCTTGTCCGGGATGGTCACATTGAATTGGCGCTCGAAATCTTCCAGAGTGCCGTTGTAATGAGACAGGTCGATATCGCCCGACCACATGCCATACTCCCGTCCCTTTCCATTGCCGTCGGCAGACATTTGCCACAAGGAGTATTTAGAGACCTTTTTCCCATTCTCTTTGACGATCCAATCTCTTGGGCAGCGCCGGACAGGGAACGGTTTGTAATAAGAGATATCTAAAAACCAGGGATACCAGGCAACAAATAGCGGGTAATTGATCCATCCCGACCACGACCACACCCACATATCCCAAAATCCCTGGGATGTATACATGAACGGAGGGCGCTTATCGGCATCTTCCACCATCATCATGATCACTTGAGTACACGCCGTGATCTTCTGAGGATTGCAGCCCCTCACCAACTCGTTGTCGTTCACCAACGGAATGGCCGGCGTTCCGGGTATATGATCCAGGAAATACTGCGCCTGTTCTTTGCCGCTGTATTCCGGTGTTTCCACATGGTAAAACGTGGGCAAAATACCCAGCGCCTCGCAGGCTTTGAAGTTATATTCACAGGCTTTATCGACCCGGTAATTGCCGATGGTCGCCCTGATCACGGCCACGCGAACACCGCGCTGATAGGCTTTCTCCCAATCGATATGGCGGATGATGTCCCCGTCTTCGTTGACGATGGTTTGATAAATGCTCACATCGACGATGAAGGGGTTTTCGAGTGTATTCAGACAGGTTTCGGTTAAATCTATCATCGTCTCTCCTATGGATAAGAATTTCCTGGGGCTGGATAAGGGCTGGTTTCTGCCGGCGTGCCTGGCATATATGCCCCTGGCAAAGCCTCCAGGACATAGACAGGGTTATTAGCCATGATCTGGTTGTCTTCGTTCCCCGCAAATAGCAGCGCCTCCCATTTGCCAAATTGCGTTTCAGTAATAACCCATTCGCCGGCCACCAGCATCGATCCGCTGTCGCCCGGATCGCTCACCCCGGAAAACAGCATCTGGTGGATGAAGGTATACATCTGGGGCAGCTTCGAGTGGCTGGTGTAGTAACCCACCTTGACAAAGGTGTCGGGCGAGATCAATGTTGCTAAGGTGCAGCCTGTTGTCCGCCCGCATTTCGTGGCTTTATCGCCCGCCTGTGGATCGGCATAAACTTGCGTGACGGTGCCCAGTCCATATATTTTTGAATATACGGTGGTCTCGTCCCCGCAGGCAATGGCGGCGTCGACCAAATTCGCCTTGCTTTTTACAGGTTTCGCCATTGCTACGATATAACCGATCACATCCTCCGGCGTGCCCCCATCATGCGGCCCAGGTTGATAGATCGGATCGCCGATCTGAGCGCCTTCCAGCCCGCCCATGACGTGGGCGTTGCTTATAAAGCAATTGCAGTCGCCAAGATGGCATATCCGTCCGCCATTTGTCCCGGCGGTGGTGTCCGGGTGGCCAATGCTTATACCGCCCCAGGCTGGAAGCCACTTGTCGGTACGGGAAAAGTCGTCCGGGATGAGCATGTTGAGACCATTGGACACGGCCGGCAAGAATACCGGATAATCTCCGGGCTCGATCTCGTCTCCGTACATCTTGAATTCTGACGACTGCACAATGGTCACATTGTCGCGGCTCTTGAGTGACGCCGGCAGGCTTCTGGAAGTGGATTTCAGCCCAACATATATCTCGCCGTCAACATTGGTGATGAAGGTCATGTTGTCGTCGGCTAAAAGCACAGCCAGATAGTCCGCCTCAGTCAAAAGGTTTTGCCGCGGCGCGCAGGCGTATAGCAGCAGGATCGCCGCCATAACAAACAAATTGTTCAGGTATTTTTTCATCATTTCTCGCTATCTACTCATGTATTCCCTGTCTGGCAAAAACAACGCACAATTTCAGATCATCGCCCGCCGAACCGGTACGGGTAGCCAATACGCGCATATATCGATTCACGGTCACATCACCAGATTCGCCGCGCTCGCTAATACGCGCGCTGCCGTCCGCCGTAAAGGTGATCAGGTCGCTATAGGTAATGTTGTCGGAAGAGTGTTGTATCTTGATAACATACGTGTCAGTCGAGGCTGGAGTCAGTATCTGTAAATAGCCCGCTCCGCCATCTTCGGTCGATTCGCTATGATCAACCACCGAAAATGTCGTTGTGTTGGTGATAGTGGTATTCGCCAGCACGATCCCGTTCACATCAGGTAACTCGCCGGCCGAATTCACGGCTACATCCGCCATGACCGCACTCTTGCGGGCAAACTTGGCATTGTAGCTGAATTGCTTACATACCATCGCCAATGCCGGGTCGCCGATTGTGGGTGCGGCGTTTTGACCAAGGAGAATACATAAATGATGATCGGTATAGCTGCCCGGGGTTTTTAAGGCATCGTGAGATTTATCGGTGTCGGGATCTAAAAATACGGTAAGTGCCGCCGATCCCTTTGGTTCGTCAGGGATCGAATTCTCCGCGCCTTCTAAAAAACCTGTAGTATCGGCTTCGGCAAACTCGACGCTGAAATCGAATTGATTAGATAGACCGCTCAGGTCATATCCGGCATAGTAAATGGCGTTCCAACGCCCGGCCTGTTTAGCCATCTTTGCCTGCCTTTCTCCCCTTAGCCTTTTCTACTGGCGGCATTTCTATCTCGATCTTCTTTACGGCTCTTGCCTCCAAAAGCAATCCCTCGCGGGTAAGCTGCGGCAGCGCATATATCGTCTCGCCTTTTTCAAAGCGCACTTCCTCGTTCATCACCTTGCCGCCGTTACTTTCGTCCCAGGTCTCTCCCGGGGCTAATTTGACATTGAACCCATTCAACGCTTCGTACATAAGACCTCCTACACCACTTCTTGCAAATTGACGATGATCTCCACGTAGTGGCACAACACACCGCAGAAAGTGCGGTACTCCACCAGGCCCGTGGCTACAGTGGGGATATCGTCGGTCAAGTGATATGCCGCTAATGTCGTATCGGCTTTGATAGCGCCGGAAACCGCCAGCGCCAAAGCCGTCATGGTCTTTTCCGTGGCTGCGCTGTCGTCTACTCCCATAAAACCGCGTATCTTATAGGTGTAATTCACCAACACGGTATCACCATCGCCGCCTCCCTGAAATCCAACGATCTGCTCGCTCCAATTAGTGAGCGTAATGATCCAGCCTCGAAGCTGGTCGATCCCCCCGATGGTGCTTTTAAAAAGTTTCAACAAGTCGCCCCACTCTTCCAGCCAGCGTTCGTAATCGTGCACCACGCCGATATTTGAGACGGCGGATATGACCGTTTTCAATCGAGCGCGCAGGGTTGTTTCACCATAAGCCATTTAAGCGATCCTTTCAAACTGTTGGACAGCCTTGACCGGCACTTTTTGCCAAATCTCCTGGATTTTGCCCTGCCCGGCTTTCCAGCCCTTCTCGAACATATGCTTGCCTTTCGTGCCGTGTCTGGCAATATGCGCCTGCAATGCATAGGCGGCTTTCTCATCGCCCCATTTACGGATGGCATACAGCTTCAGCGGGTTGATCGGCGCCCAGTGGGGGCTGGTGTCGTTCTCGACAAAATCGACATATATACTGGTGGCTGTACCCGCCGGTGAGGCTATCTCGCTGGCGCCTACAATGCCCCGGAAGGCATCGATGTTATTGCCCTGCGATTCATATCCCAACGGCCATTGAATAGCCGAACGCAGTAAGCCGTAATTTACCGGGGTCAACGGGGCGATCAGCCCGGTAAGCAGCATGCCCGACTCTTCCCCTGCCTTGCGCATTTCGTCATATATAATGCGGCTCATCCCAGGAATGGCTTCTGCCAGCCGGAGAAGTTCGCTCACATCGATATGAATTTCAATGATCGGTTCACTCATCGGGTCGATCTCCCGTGGAACAGATAATCGCTGCGGAAACCTGCGCCGTAATCAATGTCCACAATAGCCATACCCGGGCCGGGCCCGCTGGCTTTTTCCGGAAGCCCGGCTAAAGCCCGATATGTCTTCCGGAATCGGTTAGACAAAGTGAGATACTGATCGGACTTCGTGCGCCGGTCAACGCTGTCGGCGGCTATCGATGACACGACCGACTGGCCATATTTCGCCGCCAGCCATTCGCAGGCAATACCGGCTGATAAATTACACACCGCCTCGAAATGGGTTTGCGGGAGGTCGACCAAAGGATCGGTCGCCTCTACCCATTCGTAAGGGCGGGTATAGACCAGGCGTATATACTCGGTCGAAGGCGGCGATACGGTGATCAGATGCAAATAATCGCCGGTCTCTGTTTTGAATAATTCATATTCTTCGTTTTCTAAAAGCTGCGGTGTTTCATCGGCAACGATATTTGCCGCCGGGTATTCCACGCTTTGTATCGCCCCGCTTTCCAGACTCCAGCCGGGGATGCCGGCTATAACTTCAATGATCCCGGCGCTGTCCGTGCCGTATTCGCTCCAGTCCGATCCGTCATAGGTAAAGACTGTGTTATTAACATCGGTCTGGTCAACGCCCAAAATTACTTCGGTAACCCCGTCCTCAAAAGTGTATGCGGAAGACAAAAGAACGGCAGCGTAATCGCCGGCCGGTAATTTATATTTTGTGGAAAACGGAAAAACGACTTTATCGTATCTGCCCAAAGGTGCGCCCTCTACACCGTCGATATCGACGGTCGACGAGGTGGCAATGACCTGATCGGGAAGATCGTCCGATATCGTATACAACACCACCGCCAGCGTACCATCCACGCTCGCCCCTGTGCGCTGCAGCCACAGATTTACCTGGTAGATTTCCATCGAATAATCCAGGGTAAACTTGATCCCCAGCTTCGAATCAGCGCCGGTAGAAGCCAAATCGATACCGGCGTCTAGCGCCGCTTCGTCGACATCCACCGCTTTGCCGTAGACCAGATAATAAGAGCCGCCGTCGCCCAAGAATTTTAGGGCTTCTTTTTTAGGCAGCGAGCGGTTATATTCGCTCACCGCATGGCGGATAGCCAGATCGCGGTCGGCGCTGGATATCTCGTCTTCGCCAATTCCCTGTAGAAGCGAATCGACCCTGGCGTTGAATACAGATAGACGATTTAGAGATGCCATTACTTTTGCCTTCTAATATATCTGCCTGAGCTTCTCTACCAGAGCAGCGATCTTACGATCCCCGTACCGGCAATGTTGCTCAGGCAGACTATTCTCTAAATATCGGCTGTTTTTACGAATCGGCTGCTAGCAGCCATTCGACCCAATCGGTCCCGTTGAAGATAAATACAGCGATATCGTATTGCCCCAGGGACAATGCGGCGCCAGACGTGCTCTTTAAATTGGTATCGTTGATCGTAACGGTATTGGCGTCATCACCGTACAACATCAGCATTTGCCCGGCGGTCGCCCCGGTGGTTCCCAGCGTCATGCTCACCGCGCCAGAGCTACCGATTACGTAGAAGGTTGCCGCGGGGGTCAAAGTTTGTCCGGCTGTTGGCGTAAATTCAGCGGTGGCATATATGGTTTCACCCGAAAATGTGACCGCATCAGCCGCGGATACTGTCGAGCCAAGCGTTGCCGCGCCGGTCACAGATAATGTACTGCCTAAAGTGGTGGCTCCGGTCGCCCCAAGCGTTCCGCCGACAGATGTATTGCCAGTAACGGCTAATGTACTGCCCAGGGACGTGGCTCCGGTCACCGATAGCGTTTCATCCAAAGCCAGCGCTCCCAGGTTGGTCGTACCGCCGGCCAGTTTACCGTGGTCTAAAAACGGCGAATACTCGACCAGCCAGAAAGCCAACAGGGCCGAAAGTAAGATCATCAGGAGAAAATATCCTGCTGTTTTAAATTGATCTTTCATGAAATCCTCCTTATCCATATTCGATGGTTGCCACCGGCGAGGTGCCCGTGATCACGGCATAACATCCGGTCGAAAACGGGATACCTTCTGGAAATACCGCTGTCTCCGCAGTGTTGGCAACCGCCGTAAGTTTGGTGATCACCGTGCCGGATCCTGCGGTGTTGTCATATAGCGTAACGGTAGCGGCGTCTGAACCGGCTGCCAATACAACGGCAATGACAGAACCAACGCCGGTTTTCACCGCGTCGCTTGAGCTGAGAGCTTTTGAAGCGTAGGGCATGGCTGCCTCCTATTTCTTCCCCTTTGTCGCAGCAGGCGCTTTAGGGGCTTCTTCTGGCGCTTTCTCGGCAGCCTTTTCAGGTTCTTTAACTGCCGCTTCCGGCGCTTTCTTCCCCTTTTTCTTGCCGGCTTCGGCAACAAAAGCTTCGATATCCGCGACCTTGATATGGTTTTTGCGGATACCCTTAATGCCGCAATCTACCAAAACCACCAGCTCCGGCGTTTCTCCGGGCGGCTCCGCCATCCGGCACTTGATAACCTGCTCGGCGGCAACGCCCAGCATTTCTGTTGCCGCCTTGAGAAGTTCGCTTTCATTCATTACAGCACCAGATCGAAGTTAGCCCGCGCCCCGAAGATGGTGAATACGGTGGTGGCTGCCGCGTCCACGGTCAGGGTGAGGACATATACATCATCTTCGTCGATGAAAGCCGGGGTATCCAAAGTGACGGTCATTTTGTGTTCATCGACGGCCAGGCGTTCGGCAGCGGTGTCGTGATCGGTATCGCATGTCGTGCTCACGGCTGCGCCGGTAATGGCTGTGCCATCTGCCTGAAGAGACATTTTTTCCAGTTCGACGGTAGCAAAGTCGTCTGCTGCCGCTGTGCCGATGGTGTACCACACATCGATGGATTTCAATTTACAGTTGCGGTATGCTGCCGCATTGCTATATAGTTTGATCGGGATCGCCAGAGAGAATGCTGCATCGGCAGCGCCGCGCACATCGCCCCACACATTACTGGATAGAGTCGGCGTCCAGGTGCCGGCTGTCTTTTGAATATCCGATGGATGGATGAACATCGAAACTGATTTATCGGTTACGTAACCCATGTTAACCTCCTGAAATATTTAAAACATGCAGTGGGGCGGATATCCCCCGCCCCACACAATTAATGTGTTTAGACCACGCTCTTGTGCAGCGGGCGGAAGTCCGCGACCGGGGCGCAGTCATAGGTGCTTGAGAAGCGGAAGCCGAATTGCCGCACCTTGAAGCGCAGTTCATCATTGGTGAACATCGAGCCGGAACGTTCGTCTTCCACCGAGAAAATTTCGGGGGTGCGGCGTCCGCGCAGCCAGATCAACCAGATCGCCGGGAAGATGCTGGGGTCAGCTACCGCTGCCCAGTTGTTCGTATCTGTCCATTCCGGCACAGGAATGACCTCGAATTCCTGGTGGTAGGGGTTGATATCCTGATTTGCCGAACCCGGCGTTTTCTCACTGTTGCGTATCTTGAGGGCTGTGGTGCGCAAATCGACCGGCACTAAGAGATATTTGGGGCGGATCATGAGTTTCTTACCGGCGCCCAAAGGCTGGTCGGTTTGTTTCATCATGGCGGTCACAACCGCATCGTAGGCAGTCCACGAAAGCGCTGTGGTCAAATAGTTGGCATGCCCGCCGCCTGTGCCCACTGCGGTGGCATTGAACAATGCCCCGGTGTCGCCCAAGACCGGGCCAGCGCCGCTATTGACGGTGAACACCGCCGATACCAGCGATGAAATCTTGCCATACCAGGCATTTGCCAATCGGGTCGGCAGTGTCCGGACACGCGCCAGCTTGTCCATCAAGAACGTCTCCAGGGTGACGGCAATGTAATTACCGCGCTTCACGAAGGCGGCGGTCTCTTCATCATCGCTCCAGGTGGCTTCGGTATATACCCCGCCCTCATCGATGGTGCTCAGATCGGAGATGCCATAGGTGCGCACCAAAGTCGCCTGGTCAGGCGTATCCACATCTTCCTGGCGCACAATAGCCTCCCACCACAACGGCTTGACAGAATAATCTGCGGCTGCCAGCAGGTTGACGGTGTTCTTCACGATGCTGGACAGAGTCGTGGTAGTAACGTTGGCTTCCAGATAACGCTTGTTGCACATCCGCCCTTCCATTTCGTAATCCTTGGTGAATTCGAAATAGAAATCGGAGAGTTTGGTTACTCTAGGTAAGGCGGGCTTCCCGGATTCGATATAGCGCGCCAGCGCTTCGACGCCATAGTGTTTAGCCTGGTCTTTACTGACCAGCTCGTTGAAGCGGGTAGAGCCGGCGACCAAACGCAGGAACGCCAGTTCGTGGCGATCCCATTCGGTCAGCGGTAATACGTGAATATTCGAGCCCTCCGGAAGAACGATGTCGCCGCTTTCAGAAAGCTTCGCCAGCGCTTCCCGGTGCTCTTTTATCACCTCGTCTATGTCTTTTTCCTCAAAGACCTTGTCCCGGAATTGCTTGGCTACCATATTGCGGTAGCTGTCGGGCAGCCCGCAGCCTTCGAGTTTGCGCGCCAGCATGGAGCGGCAGTTATCTAATTGCATTTCCTGGCGCATCTTGGAAATCTCTTCCTGAGATTTCTTGACGGCCTCTTGCAATTCGACCGTCGCCGGATCGATCTTCGGCGCAGCGGTGGCAACCGGTTCGGGATCCGGCTCCGGATCGGTATCTACAGGCGGATCGTTTTCTTCATCCAGCCGGGCTTCGATAGTCCTGAAACGCTCATCGACCCCGGACATGGCTTCCGAAACGGTGTCCTTCAATAGTTTTTCTAATTCTTCTTTTTCCATGTCCAATACCTCCTGGTGATTAGATAGGTTTCGTTGCAGCGGGCTGGTACCCGCGATCATGCGCGCCAACCTTCCGCCCGCTGCGGGGTCGGCGACTACATCCACTGAAAAAGCTTTCGCAATTTTCTCTACCACCCGTATCGATTTACCCCCAATGGTGGCGCTGCCCTCTTTGCATAACGAATCGATGGATAAGCCAAAGGCGTCTAAAACGTTTTGATTAAGTGAGTTCAACAGCTTCGCCCGCAGCTTGTCGTCGATGACTTTGAGCGTGCCGGTGATGGCCATTTTGACCCGATCCCAGACCGGATCCACGATCACCCCTACCAATTCATTGACCACGCTGCGCATCGTTCCCCTGGCAGAGAATTCCTCATCGGTCAAATGGTTGTCATATACCTTGATCTTGTCCCATAAAGGCACCGATTCTTCCAGTGCAGCCGCAGAATACGGCACGCCGTTCTTGCTGCGAATATAGGTCTGGTTGCCCTCCCGGATGATATCGGCTTCTGTGGCTGCCCCGATAAGCACAACTTCCCATTCCCAGCCCTGGGGTTCTTCCTCCCCTTCGACTTTTTTGGCGGAGATAATGCGCACGTTTTCCTGTATAGGTGTATAGGTCTGCTCGACCTTTGTCCACTTTTCCTGGCCGGCGAATTCGATTACCCCGTCTTTCATCTCGAAGGGAATGGAATATAGATCGTTTTCGATCTCGGCGATCACGTGATCGGTATATACAGCGTCATGCTTTATATAGCAATGCGGCCAGCTTCCATCCGGTCGCTGTTTTTCCGTTTTGAAATGTTCACGAAAAGCATCGGTAACCGCCGTGACAAACGCCCCCGGCGAGAAGTCGTCGCTGCCGGGTATGATCGATTCCTTTTTCTTTTTCTCTTCTTTGGCTGGCTCGAAGACGATATATTTGACCTTATTGTCTTTCAGCCATTTCTTGGTTTGCTCGACTGAATATTTATCTTTCGGGAAGCGGTACGATTGAGCGACCATTGCCCCATCGCCGCCCTTCAGCTTTCCCGTCAATAATTGCACCCCGTTTGAATTAGGTAAAGTCTTGTTGCGTATGCTTTTTTCGATGAATTCACCGGGTTCTTTTATCCTGGCGGCGTGGAAATTCGGATACGCCATGTTCTCACTCCTTTTCTGCGAGTTAAAACAAAAAGCCGCCATTGTGGGGGCTGTAAGTGTCCGCGTTTCTTACGCCTTACTCCCAAATGGCAGCTTGTGTGTCTACACCCGTTTCACAAGCTCGGCCTTTTCTCTGGCCGGATTGGAAAATATGTTCTACGAATATTTGTTCTAGTAATTTAGTTTAGCATATTCTTTTCGGCGAGTCAACCCCCATAGGATCGATTTCATTGCCTCATAAAAGGCAAATACGTAAGATATTCCTCGCTCAGGGTAATCTCGGCAATGTATATATCTCTCCCCTGCACCAGTTTAGCAATGTCCGTATCATATATCGATATGTATTTCGCCAGCTCGGCCTTTTCTCTGGCCGGCTATTTATAATCCAATAATTATTTCATTCCGCTGTCCGCTCCAACACTCTGAATTCCCTCAATCCCCACATCGATGAGGCGTCCTTTTGGACAAAAAACTGATATGCGCCCCGATCCAGCATCCGTAAATGCATCAACAAACGGTGTTCGGTTTCTGTGACCCGTATTTCCACCGTTCCTTGCTCACTGCGTTCGACCTCTCGATCTTCTTTTGCCGGAAGGCGAATTTCACTCTCCCACTCTGAACGGCGCGCCGCCCTTCCATTCTGAGGATTGATGATCACCGGCATTGGCGCCGTCCCCGCCCTTGGGCATACAGCCCAGCGCCGGCGGATACATGGTTACCGCCAGCGGCAGCCCTTCGTGTCGGTCGTGGAAGTGCAATACCACCGCTATTGGATCGCCCATGAATTCCTCCCCGCATAAAGCGCAGCGATATACCAGCAATTTCCTGGCAATCGATACGGAGATTATTTTGGACACTGGCCAGCATGGTTTATCCCAGTGCCAATCCAGATATCTCAAAGAAGACCTCACATGGGCAGTTCATACACCGCCCCTTCGTTGTCGCTCTTCTTTGATTTTATCATCCAAAACGCCGACGATATCTGATATTTCTCCCCATTCTTCCCGGTAAGTCAAAACATTACAGCGGCAATTACAACGTTGTCTTGGCGACAGGTTGGGATCGCCAGGGAAGCGGGCTGACTCACCCCCCACCAGAAATAACTCACCGACTTTGATGCATTGGCCATGCGCCGCCAGATGATCGAACCGCGTTCGCCCATCGCCGGTCGCGATCCAAATTTGTTGTAAATCCGGGAATTGCTGGAGCGCCTGCACGCGGCTGTGCCAGGCGCCGGCATTATTGATCGTGAGTAGCTCTGTACGCACGATCCGCTCTGCTTTGGCGGATATCCCGGTCGTGCCAATCTGACGATAGCCCCTCTGGTCACGGATACCGATGATGTTGGTAATATACGACATGGCCTGCTGAGGTGTCTTTTCCAGCATAATGGCGGAAAGCACCTGGCTTTCGACCTGAGAGCGCATTTCTCCTGTAAGACCGGAGATCCGGTCGATGGTCAGGAATTGGTGGATCATGTCCTTTTCCAGCCCACTCAAGCCCTTGACATATGTAAGCTCTACCAGCGATAACGACTTCTCGACCGTCTCCGCCCCCTTTAGCCAGGTAGAGACTGCCGCGGCAGCCATAAAGCTGTCCATCTCCAGCGACCTACGCAGCAATATGGCATCTAACTCGCTCATCAATTTGCTCAAATCAGCCTGGTTATACAGCCCGGAATTGACCAACAAGTTTTTTATGTCGTTGTGCAGGCCAGCCAGGATCAGGAGTATTTCGTCTGATTCCTCCCATGCTGCAGCCGTGGCTGCCAATAAGACAGCCAGGATTTCACGCGCTTTCTTTTTGTCCATAGCCGGCATTCCCATTTTTCATAAACGCGTTAAAACGCAAGAGGAATTCATCTTTACAACGGCTGCATAACGTTTCCATGCTGGCAAACGCATACGGTTTTTCGTCCTCGATTTGTGAAATCGTGATCTCGGTGATCTTGATATTCACTCCTCGAAATCGTTTTGGATGATCGATCGGAACGATCTCGCTTCCGCAGCGGGTGCATCGCCTGGTTTCTATCTGTTCAACTGCGTCCTCCATATTCTGCTTGATTTCAAAGACCTGATCCATTCAATCGCCCTCCTGGAGATCGCCTGCTTCTTCATCGCCAATGTGGTCTTTCAGACTGTCTATCAAGTCTTTTATGGTTTGCAATCGTTCGCCGTCTACAGACGATCCAGCCTCCGCCAGTTCTTTGATAGCCTGCTCGACATCGATGTTCACTCCCACAAGTTTTGCCACCGCTGCCAATAATTGCATCGCATCTTTTTGGGTAAGCAGGTTCATAGTGACCAGCGGCGCAATGGCTTGCGCTACCAACGCAAACGACCTGGCGGCGATGCTTGTGTCTTCCACGTTGATATCCGGCATATCCACATCGAACGCTTTGCGCGACCGCTGCCGCCCGATAACCTGGCCGTCGTCATTCAATATATCTACTTCGGCAGGCAACAATCCCAATGCAACAGCCACATCGATCTGATATTGACAAAGCCTGCGCAGCATCCCCCTGACAAACGCCTGGCGTCTGGTCAACATGCGGAATGTCGGCTCGCCCATGACCTCGGCCGTCGCCCGGTTAGCGCGTGAACCCTCGCCCAGCCAGTGCTCTGGAATGCGCGCCCCGCCGGCGATCAATATCCTGAGCTGCCGGATCAAGACCTCCAGTTCGGCGGTTTTTAGATCCGGGTTTTTGGGATCAAGAACGGCGTTTTGATTGTGGCCGTACACAGATCCCGGTCTCATACGCGAGACCTTCTTGGCCTGAAATTGAATGCTCTTTTCTGGGATTTCGGAAACCTCCACCCCGTCGGTAATGGTCAAATCCCAGGCGAAGGCATTCAGCAATGCCACGTGCTCCGCGCCGTCGAAAAAGACCTGGTCGAATTGGTTCATCCAATCGATCATGCGCAAAATGTCGGGCCGGCCGCGCACGCCGGTGGAAATCTTGTTCACCTGGAAAAGAAAACATTCGCCGGTCGGCGAATAACTTTCCGCCTGGGTCGACAACGCCTTCATTTGCAGAGTTTGCGTTTCACTCTCGCATACCATCCATTCCTTGCCGATGATCGCAGGCTCGAATACCTCGCGCTCCCTTTCGAGTGCATTTACAACCGCCATATGTGTTTTGTATTTCGCATTGGCGTTGTCCACCGCTTCCCGATATTTCTTGAGATTGCGCCGCCCCTCCATTGCCTCTCCGGCTTTCTCGGCTTTGATGACCTTATAGACCGGGCCGTCACCGCCCCCTGTGGCGCTTTTCACCCGCACAGCCAATATATCTTTCGAGTTTTTAGGGTCGGTGATCACGCTGAAGATTTTAGCCGGGTCAACCGTGCCTATCCTCACACGGCCATCTCCCAGAATAGCCTTGTCCGATCCATCCCGTACGAACGTCAAAATCAATTGCTCGCCGAAGATCGAAAGCTCCCTGACCATCGCCTCCAGCCCAGAACCAACACTCCCGTCTTCGCCGGTCAAATCATTTACGGGATCACACAAAAAGGCATCCAATACCTCCTGGATTTCTTCATTCTCGCTGGTCACCTTGATACCTTCGCCGACCACGTAATCGACAATGATCTCGATCAAAGCGCCGGCTAAAGGGTTGGAATTCCACAACCGATACGACGCCTCAATCGCTTTTTCCTGCGAGATGTTGGAAAGATCGCGGGGAGTAGAACCTCTTTGTTTATATCCATAGCTGATAGATTTCCCGTCTGCGGTAACAAGAGTGCTTTTCTCATCGTTGCCGTCGCTGGCGATCTCGATACCGGTAGACACGCCGGCTTCGTAAGAACGCTGTTTCTCAGACGCCAGGGTTTCCTGGAATTGTTCTCGTTCCTGCAAAATGGTCGATGATAGCGCTTCCTGCGTCACGCCGCCCAAAGCAGCAACCAATCGTTCGCCGATATTTGCCATAGCTACACCTCCTCCGTTTTGATTGTGTGCTTCCACTTAGCCCCCGTTTTTTCATCTGCCACGACCACAGAATAAGAGCCATCTAAGTTGTCGATAATTTCAGATGCGGGAATTAATGCATTCCCTGTTTCTGGCGAAACCATGAGTAAATCTTTTATTTCCATAATTCATCCTCCTTAACTTATAGCTTACAGCTTATAACTAATAGCTTTTCTCACTGCCATTCCGACGGCCTTCTTTCGGCGTGATACTGGTCTTCCTCCGGATCGACGACCGCCGCCGATACCTCCACCTCTTGTCCGGACGCCCACACCGCCAGCGCCAAAGCCCAGTACTTATCGGCGTGATGTTTCTCGTTGCCTTCGGTGTCAAATACCGAATTCTTGGCAGCTGTGATCTTCTTTTTGATGCTGTGTATCTGGTAGCTGAGCTCGCGCTCCAAAGGCAGCGGCACCTGTCCCCGCTGCATCCGCACCTTGAGCTCTACGCTCCACAACTCTTTGTTGGGATTGGTAAAAGTGATCCCCTCTGCCCGGCCAAAGCTGGCTTTCTGCATATCCTCCGCTAACTGCATGCCCAACCCGGTCTGGTCGATCAACATCTTCGTAACGGGCAGAACATCCAATAACTTCGTCAAAACCGCCTTCTGGTCGTCGAATTCAGCGTTTTCCAGGCTGATCCCGAAGCGATAAGGTAAAGACGGCGTGGTGCCTTTCCCCAGTCCAATGATCTCACTCAAGTTTTTATGCCGCCCGATATCCATTCCCACCGCAAAGGCGTTTTCGATCTTTCCCTCTTTGACGGCGATCCCGATTTCTTCGATCATCGCCATTGCCGCGTCGATACCTTTCGCCTGCCGATACCAGAGTTTTTCTTCCTGGGCGTCGATCTGATTGCGCTTGATCTCTTCCCAGGAAATCCAGGCGATGCTCTCGTCCAGCCAGGCGAGTTCGTATTCCTGCTGGAAGTCCGATTCGACCATGTTCTCATATATCTGTATCAGGCGCGGGGTGCCAAAATGCCGTACACGCTCTTCGGTAAGCATCGAAGGGGCGACCATTTTGGCCATCTTTATATCTTTGCATAAACCTTCCACTACCCACCAGGGAATCGATCTTCTTAAATACCCGGGGAATGGCTGGATTTTTTCAGCAAAGATTTCCCAGAACATCCCGCCAGCGCCCAGCGGAGAGCTTCCGATGCGGATGCATCCACCCCGTGTGGTGGCAGGAATGGCAGATGTGTAGATTTCGCGGTCTTTTGGATAATGGGCAAACTCATCTAAGTAAACGTTCGCCCGGGCTTTGCCGCGCACCGGCCGGCAAGGGTGACTGATAAGCCTCGACCCGTTGTCGATCTCGAGCTCGGTTTGGTTGTCAATGATCAGGCGGGGGCGCACATCTTCATGCAGCGCCTCGATGATATATTTGGCATAGCGGATTTTTTCCCGGGCTTCGTCGAGGTTAATAGACACGAATATATTTGTGCTGCGTTTTTCGAGAATTGAATCAGCGCATGCGCCGGCTGCCGCGGTCCAACTCCAACCGACCTGGCGGGCTTTGTTGTCGATGGTGAATTGAGACTGGTCGTTTAACTGCTCGATCTGGAAGGGCTGTAAACGCGCATCAGGGTCTCCTGTGGCTTCGGGTAAATTTAGATATTTCGAGATAAACCATAGGCGCTTGGAGGGCAGCTTGATGTTGGCGATATCATTCATGACCCGCCCTCGTCGCTTTCCTCTTCTGCGTTTTCTTCTTCGTCGTCCTCGTCGTAATCCGGATTGAGCATTCTCAATATCTCATTCATGTCTTTAGCGTATTCGGCTGCCAGATCGATCTCAATCGGTTTGCCATCTTCGCCGGAGAGTTCGATGCCGGCTTTGGGGGGTTTGTATACCTTTACATGGGTCAGATAAGTGATCCGGTCGCGGTGGGCGCGGGGATCGAAAGAGCTTGCCACGCCTACCCAGGCAGCCAGCACGTCCGGGAGTTGGTCACGCAACGGCTGCATCATGCAGGTCTCGATCTCTTTTTCGATCTCCGGGTATTTCTCGCGCCATTTCCGCACAATGCGGTCTGACCGCATACCCAAGACCTGGGTGGCTAATTCTTTTTGAGTTTTAGGAATTCGTAAATACGTGGGGATACAAGACCAGGCAATGAAAGCCGCCTTGCGCCAGGGCCAGCCTTTGGCGCGTAATTCGAGATACATTTCCCACCAGGGAAAACCGTTTATCGGCGTGCCATCCGGCGATGTAAGACGAACGCTTTGGTTCAGCTTCTCGAGTTTCTTATAGGACGCGCGGCTTTGCGCCTGACCTGGCGTGTTCTCGCTGGCCGGGAATGCCGTGGATGGATCGTCAAGATTTTTTTTATCATCCTTTGGCATAGGTACGCCTCGAAAAAGCGGAAATAACGGTACTTCCCTTTTTAAAGAACTGCGCGCGTAAAATTTGAATTAATATACGCGGCGCCCCCGGTAGATAGATGACTATACGAAGTGTTGAGGGGCGATTAAAACAGATAGCCGAACAGAGCGTACACACACCCATATCGGCTATTCGCTTCGACTATACCATAATTCAATTCTTCGCGCAAATGTTCTGGTATTTAAAAACCGCATCCCCGGGCGTGGGGGGCGACCAGGGATGCTTTACCGATAATGGTGTGTAAATAAATTATAACATATGTTCTAAGAATGGGAAACTAATAAATCGCGAAGAATAATTGTATTCCGCTTTCTCTTCGTTTGATCTCTTTGATAGCAGCTCCCCAGGCATAACCGCAGGTTCGATCGTTTCCATCCCAAAAATACTGGGACTTTAGGGGAACATTCTCTATTGGATAGCAAAGTTTCCAGCCCTTGGAAAGGATGTATTTGATCGCTTTTTGATGAGTAAATCCGGCAATCATGCTCATGCATTACCTATTTGCTTCAAGCTCCTTGATCCGCTTTTGAAGCTTTCTAACTCGGGAAGGTGCAGCATGAAGACTTTCGGGCCAGCGAAGAACATCTTTCATCATATCCCCGAATTGGGCCGCCTGATCGCATTCCTGAATTGTCCTTCCGTAGGTAGCCATATTTCTGAGCAAACTCTTTAAGCACTTTAATTGGTATTCTCATCGCTCGATCTCCACTACACCAACTTCGTTCTATCCTCGAACCCCGGAAACCGCGCCCCGGGTCTCCATCCCATTTCTCTGGATTCGCAAAAACGCTGCTCGTAATCAGGAAAATGCTTCTTTACCGCCTTCCATATTTCGGCTTCACTTTCCGCGTCGATCACCGCGCATAATGACTGCTCGTATACGCCCTCGCTCTTTTCCCTTTCTCCGGATATCCATGTCTGGAATGGCGGTACTTTACGCCCCTCGGTTCGAGACCACCACGATACCCAATAGCGTTTGAGTTCTTCTGGCTGGGTTTCCTGGCTTAGTTTTTGTGTTTTAGGTTTAGATTTATCCATTGTTTTGCCCTTCCTATCGGTTATATAATCTGAATGGCTTCGTAGTTTTATCTACTCTACACCAATCGCGCTCGAAATCTTCGAGTGCTTTCAATAAATTTCCCTTGAACGACGCCTTGCTGGCATAATGCATTCTGCCGTGCGTATCAAATATATCCTGAATTGTGCATCCTGGATGTTGCGTGACAAACTGTTTGACGTCCATCATGGTCATTTTGTACGGGGTCAATCTACGCCCGTTGCTACAACCGGCTTTTGAATATGTTTTATGCTCCTCTGTCAACCTGCTCAACAATATTTTAGCCATTTTGTTATGGTTAAGATACAGCGGAGGTCGGATTATCTCGTCAACGTATTCTCGATCAACCGTTATTACTCCGACGCCATAATAGCTTTTTGCCAATTGATAATCTCTTTTATAATCGTTTTTCGCTTTAGGAACGGCTATACTCCGATAATGAACCGGCCAGCGCGATGCTTGATTTAATACCGAAATGCTCATGGCGGTTTTCGTTTCCACGATCCATAAAATTCCATGACGCTCAGCAACAATATCGGCGATACCGCCATACAATAATTCCACTTCTTGATAAATAGTCCAGTGTTGTGACTGAAGCCAGTCAACAACGTGTTCTGCCAGCTCCGTTTCTCTCATCGTTACTTTTTTCTCCCTTAATTTCGGACAACTCTTTTTAATATGCACTTCTCCGCACACCGGGCATACCGGTACTTCGGTATACGCCGGCAGCCCCAGCTTCGACCTGATCGTCGGATTTTTGGGTTCGTAATCCCGTTCCGCTATCCGAAACGCCATCGCTCCGGAAATACCGAATTCGTCTCCGACCGCCCGCCAACCACCGTGTTTTTTGAGCTTGCGGTAGGCGCGTTTGAGTTTTCGACGTACTGTATCAATATCGGTAAAAGCGGGCATTGTAGCCATGTTACAGGCCGTAACAAGTATTTCTAGGACGGTTTCTCGTCCCATATTTTCCCGTCTAATAAAGGCATATGAATGACCTTGCCTCCGATCTCCATTTGCTTTAAAAAGAAGGGGACGCCATTGGGGTATCGGGTGGTAGGCTCTTTACATTGATCTCGTAGATCACGGAAGGCGTTGATAGTAACATGCCGGCGGTTTGCCCCGCTCTCGCAGCCGGCTATGACCCAATCCAGGTTGTCGAGAACCAGATCGCCAACGCCTTGCCCGTGATCGATCCATAGGTTTACCTTCTCAAGCATCGGTTCGATACTGACGATCCTTTTTCCCGCCGGCGTGGTACAAAGAATTGGCATCGTTTTATTAATATCCGACTGAGTGGATACCGATACACCGTATCCAGGAGTGTTCATTGCGACCAGGCGCGCCGCCATTTTTTCGGCGTAGCAATGGATGCATCCGGTGGCTATTTTCTCGCAGCCGGTTACGGGGTTCCAAACATAATCGCACCAATCGATTTTGCTTTTAGCCATTATTTGATCCTTTCGAATTGGATCACCCACACCCAGGGATTGCTACCCCAGGGATATTTTTTGCCGTTAAGTGAATCCCAATAATCAGCAAAATTCCGAATAGGACTTCCTGGATCAGAAGGAATTATTCCCTCTGCGCATGCATCATAACCATTGATTTGCTGCAATTTCTCAACGCGTACCCCGGTCACTTCCAGCGTGATTCTGGACGCCCAAAGCGGCATATGGATGGATGGCCTCCACCATTTACAATCTCCGGGATCATCAGCAAAATAACAAATAACCCCGCGTGCTTCTTCTTGACTTTTTGGAATAAATTCACATTCAACGCCCTCATAGTCCCAATCATCTTCACCTGCCCCATAACAAACAGGTTGGGCAACTATATAATTCCATTTTTCCCTCACCCATAAATGGTCACCGACTTGATATGTGGAACGTAACACGGGAGGAATCGCATTTGTATTAGGATAAAAATGTCCCGTATTATTGTGTTCAGTCCAGTAATCGGCGTTTAACGGTTGCGGCTTTATTACCCGCCTTGTCTGTGTCTTGCGCCCATCCAGAATTGCTTTGACCATTTCAGGCGAGAAAATAATTGGTCGCTCTTTCATAGGTCCACCTCCGAATTGAAGATTGTTATTTTGCAAATTCGAAATAATAGCCATGCCCTTCAATATGTACGGGGTTAATACCAATCAAACCTCCACCAGCGTAATCGCATGGGCCGTCCCCTGTATCTCCAAAAGCGCGTCGTTTTGCCCCCTTCCAACGACCAACACACAAGAAGCCAACCGCCCCTTCCGGTGCGCCGGCTTCTTGATATTCTTTTACACTTGCAACATAACCGCAAGCCGGACATACGAATTTCCAATTCATCTTATCTGAACCAAATATAGCTTCAGCTTCTGCTGTATATTGCTCCAGAGTGGTTACCCTCACATTGCTTTTATCCATTATTAGCCTCCTCGGTATCTTCCATACTATCAAAAATCGGGCGCACAACACACTTCAAATCCGGCACTGGTTTATCATTCAGTGAATTGATCCATTGCACATAAACCGCACCGCACCCTTCCGGACACGAAAATGTATTACTCCCTTTTGGAATTTCTAATTCACCTTCTGCACCACACCCCTCGCAGATAAAATGAAAAGTATTCATGCCATTTTCAGATTTAATTAACTTCATTCCTTGCCTCCAGTCTCACTCAAAAACCTCTGATAAATCTCTTCCTCTTTCCAGATTGCCTCATCCTGCATTGCCTGGATATCCGGGTCGGTCTCACCAGCGTAATATTCAGGCTTTTTCTCCATTTCTTCAGCTACCAAAATATCCGCCAACATCGGATACTTCTTCTGCATGCGCCGCTTTATTCGTTTCTTTCGCACCTCCGCCAGCGTGTCTTTCGGCAATTTCTTATGTGGTGTTGATACGGCAGAAATATGGCAACCATATCCATCGCCAAGGGTGTGCAAGGCGGATAGTTGCCTTGGGAAATACTCATCTCCATTGGCTACACGGTTTTTTCGTTGCTTGATGGTTTCAAACATCTCAGCAATCACTCTGGGTTTACCCTCCGGCGGGTCAGTATAGGGATTACCCCATTGCAAGGTATAGTGATAGCCAATGTGCGTCATATCATTTCCCATAATTGTCAACAAACTTTTGTAATTCCCGCCTCATTTCATCCTCACGGTTAACCGCTTCTTTCCATTTATCGAGATCCCGATATTTCCATACCGCGGTTTTAACCAGCTCAGCCAAAATACGAGGTTCGATAGCATCCAGTTCCCAGGACGATTCCCCGTAGCGCCTTCGATATTGCTTAAAACGGGCATCGGTCTCTTTTGCCGGATTTTTGGGAGGCTGCCATTGCTCGATCTGATCCCAATTCAACGCCAGGCGTTCAACCTGAATATCATTGATATCGGCAAATAATTTCAACCGGTCTTCCACATCACGGGTCATATCGATCCCGGATGGGTCATGGTCTCCCAGGTAAAAAACAATGATTTCATGATTCCCATATTTGCCAAGCAGCCTTTTTCCAATATCGTACATCGTGGAAGAAGATGAATATCCCTTATTAGCTGTAAACCGGATATCCAATTCTCGACAAACAGGTATAAGAACACCTTCCAGGGCTTGCTTTTCGACCATCACTTCGACGTGATAATCCTGGTTTTCCCACTTATCGATGGCAAATTGATCTGCTGCCGCTTCTACAATTTCAGCCGGATTATCCCAATGGGTTGAGAATACCGTATGCCTGCCCCGGTCGGTGATCATGTTCCAGTCAACCAGACCAGCCAGACGAGCGTTATTCAACAGGTCGCCGGTGCGTTTATATGAACGTTCCGAGTTTTCAATATATCCCCTGGCGACCAATTGGTAGTAAAGCTGTCGAAGAGAAAGATCGTATCCCTCAGCTGCATATTCTGCCAAAATGGAATTGATCAAATCGATTTTTTGAAGGCTTTCCGGTTTGAACCGTTTTTCAATGAATTGCTCTTTCATAGGATTTCCGCTCTCTCACACTTCCACCCTGGGCTTTATCAATAATTGCGCCGCCAATCTATTCGCCCTGGTCTCCCGGTTGTGGATCACCTTGACCCCGGTGACGCCCTGCGCCTGGCTATAACACTCCTCCAGGGTCTCTACCCACCTGCCGGGGATAAATATATAGTTCGTTTCTTCTACATTCGGGGCAAATAAACAGCCTCGCTTAGGAAATTCGGGCCGCCCGTCGGTATATTTTAAATACACAATCCTGTCTTTCACGCCTTCCACAAAACCCCAAACGGCGATATGTTTCCGATATCGGTTATACGCGCCGGGTATATGCGCGCCCAATCTAATAAAACTATGCAATGTCAAACCATCTTTTTCGAAGACATAAGCCTGGCCGGAAGTATCATAATGCACAACCGCCCGCTTACCCAGGGTTTGGGTCACCTCTACGATCTTCTCGCAAATCCGTTGATCGTGAGCCTGTGTCAGCCAGTTCAATTTGTAAGCGATCAACTTGTTCAATCCGGTATCGTCCGAACAGTCTTCCGGCATAGCCATCTCTGATAATTGGGTATCAAGCGCCATATCCATGATATTCAATTCGCCCTCTCTAAATGCAAACTTCCGTTTTTTGATACCGACACTATCTTGTAAATAACTCCGCGAATTTCTAGTGTCATACCGCGCCTGGGTTTAAATACTCTCACTTCCTTTATTTCCGGATCGTTCAATATTTCTTTCATCTTTTCGACGTCGAAAGGTAGAGGCTCTAATGCCTCTCCATTTTTGGTAATTGGTTGCATGAATATTTCTCCTCTCTATATCTCAATCCCGTACTTCTCCGCCAGGTCATTTATCATCCCGACTCTTTGTATGGCTCGGTAGTGAGCCGCAACGGTCATGTCGTCTTTTTTCATCATTTTGCCTATTGCCACCCAACTCAAGCCCTTCGCCTTTGCCTGGATCAAAAAAGCATCGGCGTCGTCTGACCAATTAATGCTGAAGCCCGCCCCGCGGCCTTTTGGAAAATACAGACCTGGCTTTAAAACCTCGCTTTTCTTGAGTCGCCAGTTGCCCCACTTCTTTCCCTGTATTTTCCCCATATGAATATAGCGGTTGATATCTCGTTGATCCACACCGTGCCAGGCAGCTGCTTGCCCTGGCGTCCACCATTCATCGTTCCATCGGGCAGCTTCGAGAGCCAGCAGCCGCTTCAATTTTTTATCACGGACGTTCTCGACCTTGAAGTATATCCAGCGCTCCGGGTTGACCGCCCATTGATAAAGCTTCGCCTTTCGAATATTCAAAATACCTTTGACGCCGGGTATTATCTCCATCGGCAATATCCCCATCCTGGAAAGTTTCATAATACAGTGGATATCCACGCCCAGGGTTTTCGCTGCCTGATGGCCGGTCAACCAGCCCGGCCGCCTCGAGTGCGCCGGCATACCTTTGCGTATGCGCCTGATCTTGATCGCCGCCTCGGTTCTGCCCAACGCCAGCCCTATTTCTTCATCGGTCATTTTCCCGATCTTGGAACGCACAAATTGTTCTTCTTCGAAGAGCCAGGGTTTCCTGACGTATACCCGGGTATCTTTCTCTACCACGGCGACCTGCCATACAATATCGGCAATCATGTGAACCACATCCATTACGGCTTTCCCGCTTCTAACATCCGCCGCAATAACTCGACCGCCGGACAATTTCTGCAGCTTTCTTCCGATGCCACCGGCCGTAATCCGCAACCTTCGCAGGTTGCCGACGCGGCATCTTCCACGACTTTCCACGGCGGTACTTTCCCCAATTGCCGCAAGATATCCCAATCTGTTCGCTTTTTACGCTCCTGAACCCGCACCCTGGCAAGAGTGATCGCCGGCGCCCCTTGATTGTATTGACAAGGTTTGTCGGTCATGGCTTTAGCGACCCGGTCGCATATTCTTAGACTGGTATCCAGTTTTACCCGCCGGCGGACGATTTCTCGGGTAGTTTGTACACGCGCTTGCCGGTCGGTGATGGCAAGTAAACCCTTGGCAAGACGCGGGTCTCTGTGCAGACTACCAACCGCAATCATTTCCTGGATTTCCGCATCCAGCTTCAATAAAAGCAAACGGTCGTCGATGGTCTTGCGGCACTTCCCGGTTTTTAAAGCTATTTGATCGACGCTGAATCCGAATTCTTTTTGAAGGCGCTTATAGCCCAGGGCTTCTTCGATGGGGTTCAAATCCGCCCGCTGCAAATTGGCGACCATCGCCTGTAACAGGCGCTTGCCGGCGCCGTTGCTGTACGGGGTAATGGCGGCAGGTATTTCTGTCAAACCAGCCAGCTTCGAGGCTCGCAAACGCCTCTCGCCGTCGACCAGCATATATTTCCCATCGCCCGTTTCCTCGACCGTGACCGCCTGGATCACCCCGTTCTCTCTAATACTTTGCGCCAAGTCTTCCAGGGAAGTCTGGTCGAAGGTCTTCCGGGGTTGGTCGGGATTGGGAATGATTTTGTTTATTGGAATATTCATTTGATTAATACTCCTTTTCTTTCCTCCCCTTTCCCTGCCCGGGAAAACACCGAAAAACCGGGCAGGGATGTGGAGGGGGATTATGAGCCGGGAATGGGAGACCCGGGTATACGCCCATATACCTGAGCCGCGCCATCCCGAATCGGCGGCCGGGGAGTCGAACCCCGATTTTCCTCTCCGCCGTATTAAATCTAGGCATAGACGCTGCACACTTTCGCCAACGCTTTTTCGACATCCATGCCGCAGTCTTTAAATATCTCGAACGCTTTTTCAAGCTCCAGCCCATCCTCGCCGGCCTGCTTGAAATAAGGCAGCGCAGTCATTGCCGGGGCAAAGTCGGTATTCTTTCCGGGCGCACCCCCCAACACCAGCCTGGCGATCTCCCTGGCAACTTCGCTGGTGAATTCAAACTTTCCTCCCGTGGCAGCAATGTAATAAGTGGTGGAGGATACGCGTTCAACAGATGTTGTGGTTGTGGCTGGCGGCGAGTTTGTCGGAGTGTCAGCCGTGGTAGTGGCCGATGGTGAATTCGTCGGAGTATCAGCCGTGGTTGTTGCAGGCGGCGAATTCGTTGGGGCATTTGTCGTACCTGTTGTTGGCAGCGCAACGTGCGCCTTGTTGCCATTGCCGTTGCCTTTGATGATCGCATCCAGGTCTGTATCACCCAGTGGCCGGAAACATAAACCCAGGCTTTCCGTGCAGGCTTTCAAGGCATCGGTGACGACCGCCTTTAAGACAGTTTCGTACCGCTCAGGAGAAGTATCGTCCAACCCAACACTGTTGCCGTTTTTGTCTTTTGTTGCCACCAAAGGCCAGACCCCGACGTCATCATGCGTGACGACTTTCCCGTCGGCAAATTCCACGGTGAGCCGTACCACCGCTTCGACATAGGCATTGTTGTCGTTCAATGTGACCAGATCCGGTCCCTTTGTGATCATGCTGCTCCAATGGTCAGGCCCGAATACCTGGTTGAGTTTCCATCGCACATAATCCCCGCTGGTAAACGGGCCTTTTATGCCCGGTTTGATTTTGATATATTTCTTCTCTACAGGAGAAGATAGTGCATCGATCTGTTCTTCGTGATTCATCAATAGCCTCGCTTTCAGCTGCAGCGGCTGCAGCTTTCGCATACTTCATTCTGGATTAACTCTTTCAGGATAGCTATCAGGCAGTCTTCCGGGCGCTCGTTCGCTTCTTTGGATTTCAATTCTTCGATCTGCTGTTTGTCTGCCTGTTCCTGCGCTTCGCTATAAGCCTTCAATCGCTCCTCGTATATTTTCCCCCGCTCTTCAGCTACCGCCAGAGCAAGAGATAATTCGAGATATGCATCTCCACGTTCCCTCCAAGAGGGACGCAGCCCGGGGACAATAGCGGGTACATAAAACGTTACACCCGCCCCGATTCTCCAGGCGTCGTTTACGGTATTTCTTTCTACACAAAACATCAGCGGAGCATAACCAGGAATTTCAGCCCGCATGTAAATTTTCCCTGTGTCGAAACCTGTGAGCTCGTACCTTCTGTCCTCGATGTATTCCACCATCCACGGCCATTTTTCTTTGATCGGCGCAAGCGCTTCGTTCCACCCTCGAAGCTTTTCAGCGCGATACTCTTCGTTACTCCGTTCTTCTTCGATCTGCAAGTTTGCGAGCTTTGTCCGCCCTTCCTCCAGCAGCGCTTCCAGGCTGCGCTCTTCGGTGTTTACTATATATTCCGCTTGTGTTTCCATAACTTCCCTCCATAGAACATATTTTCTAATTATATATGTTTTATAATGCCCGTCCGGGTCTCTAACCCGAAATTAATCTTTAGTACCAGTACCTCAAATCTACCTGTCCGTTTGGTACTTTGAATTCGCCGGTCGTGATCATGGTGCGCAAGCGCAGGATTTCTTCCCGGGTGCGCACCGGCATGGGTTTTCCTGAAAACGCCCGGCAGCGTTTTCCTCTTTCGAAATCGAACCAGGTCTTGCAATTCCATCCATTTTCATTGAGCCAGGCAACCATGTCGTCGAAAGGCTGTTCATCGGTGGTGTAGCTCTCATCCGCATAAGAGCCGGCAGTCCAGCCTTCTTTGTACTTGCTGACAAAAACCGATCCATCTACCTGTTCTGTCAGTTCTATCCTCGTGACCGGTTTTTTCTCGTAGTCGGGATCGTGCTTGAAATGATCCCATGAATACATATGCATTCGTTTCATCACACACCTCTATCGGTTAAATTGCATCGGGATCTCGTTTTACAAAGTACTGTTTTTCCCGATCTGGTAAAGCTCGATAAGCCCCGGGGCGCTGCAGGCGATCACGATTACGGCAATCCCGATCAGTTCTATCGTGGTCATCCCGCTATCTCCTGCCATTGAATATCTGAGGCTTTGATGCTTTCGAAGAACCAATATTCAACGCTCTCTTCCGCCTCGGCGATCACGCGCTCTACAAATTTCTCGATCTCAAAATCGCTGCCCCCCTCGATCTCAGGCAGCCGGTTTATCAAAGTCTCGGCGGCGTCTGCGGCGCTCAGGTCGGTGGAATTTATCAGCCGGTCAATTCTTTGATAAAGAAATAAGCTGCTGCCCCATTTCAGACACCAACGCCAGATGATACGCCCGGCAGCTGCCAGCCGGGGCTTGATTTCCAGGAACGCCAGGTTATAGCGGTGGCATTCCGGGCAGTAATAAAAAATGTCAAGTGATGAGGGGGAATAGTTCTCGTTTTCGGGTATATGCAGCCATTGGCAGGCTTCGCCTTTTGCCAATGTTTTCCCGCAGCGTTTGCAGCAGGCTTTGCGTAAATTACTCTCGCCGGTAGGGATAAAATGTTCTTCGTATTCGCCAGGGCGATAGCCGGCGCGCACCTGGTTGCACAAGTCTTCGATATTTGCTTCGTGTTGGGGGTTAATTCGCATTCCACTCATTGAATTTTCCTGTTTTGGTATAAAAAAGGTTCATAATCTTCTGTAAAAATTATTGGCAACAAGTATTGCCTATGTTAGAATGTTTTTGTTGATATCCCTTTTCGACCAGGGGGCCGGTTGATGGCAACAAGACGGAATTCGCATTCGTCCTATGTGGGTTCGACTCCCACCGGCTCCACAACACATTTTTGTTAATTGACAATTCCATAATTCGATGCTATTATAGATATGCGAATTCCGTCTTAGCCCACATGGGGCATCCCGATGAGTTCTTCGTGTATTGGACTCATCATTCATTAGCGCCGCTCCGGTTTTTCCGGAGCGGTTGTTTTTATAAACCGCTTGATTATTTATTTCTTTGTTCATTGTGGTTTTTGATGCTAAAATAAATATGGTTTCCGTTCTTACGGCTGGGCGTTCCAGCCAGGGTGATCGCCGGTCTCCTGCCGGTATCACGATCCGCCGCTCCGGGGGTGTTTCGCCGGGGCGGTTTGTTTTACGGGGGAGATAATTATCAATTAAGTATTTTGACTTCATAACAAACACAATATAGCATAAACTTATCAATATGTCAAGATGTTGATACTGTTACTAGTATATATCTTGACATGCGTTATCAATTGTGCTAATATGTACTCAATAAAACTTTTCGGGAAAGGAGTGAAATGCTCGTTGATATGGCTACAGGGACTCGTTTTTTGCGGGTCTCCGAAATACGAGAGCAAGCCGGCATTAGCGTTGAAGAACTAGCAACTCGCGCCGATATTGCTTACAATACAGCGCTATCGTATGAGCGAGATGTGAGCGAATTGATTAGTAAAAAAGTGTTACGAAAAATCGCAAAAGCTCTCGGTGTCAGGGTTCGCGATTTAATCGCTGACGATGAGGAGACAAATTAAAAAACGAAGTCCCCGGTCATAAAACCGAGAACCTCATTTCCCAAAAATATGGGCATCATTTTCTCCACCCGGGAGCTTGCCGGCTAAAGGTGGAGAACCAAACAACTCAAAGGAGTTGGGATGGTAAATAAAACAATTGATTATTCAATCGATCCGCATATCTCCATCAATCAATATAATTTACATTGCTATCTTGTCGCAGTTGGGAATTGAACATACTTGGATAATGTTTTTGTTGGAAATGGCGATTTTGTCGCCACAATTCGGTTGGTCGGATATGGAGTTGGTGAACCGTGATTATCAAAAATAGCCTTTGTGGACACAATCAAATTATCACAATTCGGCGCGCACGCTTCAATTTCCTTGATCATCTCGACGACTTTCAGCGCCGCAACATTGCCCATGCCTATATATTCACCCGCCAAAGTGCTGTCTGCATCTTGCATAAACTCCATATATCCCTGAATGTAATAATCCATCGCATCGATATATATAGTTTTCAACTCTTCCATACAATGCGGTACCTCGACTTTTTGCGTTTCCCGTCGGATCTCTTGAAGGTTGGCAACCGGGCTAGACAAAGCGATCCTGGGCGTGCTGTTCGCAATATCGATAGCATCTCCCCAGCGAAGTTGGATATCTCTCAAATCTGCCATTGCCCTATCAACATCGGATTTACGACATGTGTTATTTGCACTTGAATAATTATTATTAGAACCGGAAAAATTAAGAGCTATGAGCGAGAGCGCCAAAATAACAACAATTGCCATGACAACATTCATTACTTTGTTATATGTATTCCACCGATTGCGTTTACTCGGTTTATTGATTTTTTCCCTGGCATCGGATACATTCAGCGCCGCACCGCATCCAGAACAATACCTGGCTGCTGCATCATTTTCATATCCGCAATGTTCACATTTCATATTTCACCCCTTTAGGAAAATAACCTGTGATTAACCCGATTAAACACTTGCATATTTATATGCCTTATGGCATAAATAGAATAGATGTTCGAGAACAGGAGGACACAATATTATTTTTCGATTTTTGTAGCCGGCTTCTGAGTTTGATTTTTATGATCGGCCTCTTTAACGTGTACTGTTGTCATTGGCTTTGGTAATGTTTTTTCTTTTGGGTTTTTTGGCGGATTATTTTGTTTGAATGAAGAGTATTTTGTAATCATGGAGATCTCCTATGGCTAAAAATCTTGATACAATGCCCTTCAGCGGCAATATCGAAGGTTATAAATGGGCAATATCAGAACTTAAAGACAATCTATCGAATCAATATATAAGTATCACAGCCTCAAAAAATATTGCCCAATCTATGTTTTCGTCATCCAGTATGATTATTGCTATCATTGGCGTTTTTCAAATTTTGAATATATCTATCAATCCAGAAATCGCAACTCTTTATAACGTGATCCTATTGTTGGCTTTGCTTCTTTATGTATCACTGGTTATTTTGTGTATCTTTGTATTAACGCCGCCTGATGTATATGGTACAACTGGCAATGATTGGGATGAAATTTATCCTGCATTTATTGATCAAAAAGAAGATCGTCAGATATATCGCCAGTTGATTTCAAATTACATAAGTGCTATCGAAAATAACAAACCTATAATCACAAAAAGAGTTTTGCTTTCTAAAATAACAGGATATTTATTTGCGTGTATTGTGATTATGGTATTTGTATTAATATTGCTTCCTCTCTATAATCCATAAAAAGTCCGGCCGGCGCAAGTGCAATACCTGCGCCAGCCGATGAGACTTGCTGACCTGCAAAATCTACCCAGATCACCCAGGCCAGCGCAGAACCTTAACAACGAAATCGCTGTCAAAGCTTCCACAGATGACCCGTAGAGGACTCGAACCTCCAACCAATTGATTAAGAGTCAACTGCTCTACCGAATTGAGCTAACGGGTCATGCGGACGAATTATACCGCAAAGAAATGAGATGTCAACTTTATGCCCCTTATGACTCTCTGTATCTTTTTATATACATTTTTACCTAAAATTTCCCCGTTTTTTACTTACAAATCTATTTATTCTTTATATTTTGTTTATATTTTTACGCAAGTTTTACGGTAAGTATTTACTAACCCTGTATAGTGTAAAGAACCATAATGGTAAGAATCGGTCGAGATCCCTAGTGGCATCTTGTGAATAATTAAGGGTTGAAAACGATTATTGTTGTCATATTGCCTGCCTGAATAATTAAATACGTGATTTTTAGAAATAGGATTTCTGGCATATGAACGATCTATACTCTCGTAAACACCAGATTCTCATCATCGATGATGAGATTATCCTGGCAAATAACATGAAGAATCAGCTTCAACGATTTGGGTATGAAGTGCTCGTTGGTCCCACATCCGGTAAAGATGCCATTCCCTTCACGATTAACCTTAAACCGGATCTGGTTATTATGGATATTTTTCTTAATGGCGAACCGGACGGGATTGAAGTCTCCAAGAAAATCAACACAGTCTTGGACATACCCATCATCTATTCCACAGCTTTTGCCGATGAAGACACCATCAACAGAGCCAGCATCAGTGCCCCTTATGGCTATCTGATCAAACCCATCGATTTAAACGAATTGCATAGCAGCATCGAAATCGCCTTATACAAACATAAGATGGAGAAAATCCTCAAAGAAAGCGAACAACGTTACCGTTTGATCTCTGAATTAACTTCCGATTTCGCTTACGCTTACCGCATCGATCCGGATGGCAATTGCATCAGAGAGTGGGTCACCGATGCTTTTCAGCGCATCACCGGATTTTTACCCGATCAAATTGACCCATGCATCGGTTGGCTTAGCCTGGTACACCCGGATGATACCTCCATCGTAACGCAACGCCAAATTCGGCTTACCGAAGGTTATTCGGATGTCAGCGAATATCGCATACTTCACAAGGATGGACAATACCGCTGGCTGCGAGATTATTCTCGTCCGATGAAAGATTCCCCCAATCAATCGGTTACCCACATTATCGGCGCCGCCCAAGATATTACACTTTCAAAATATATGGAAAGTCAACTCCAAATATCCCAAAAACGACTTATTCAAAATTCACGCCTGGCAGCTATCGGGGAATTAGCTTCGGGTTTTGCTCATCATATCAATAATCCGCTTACGTCAATTTTAGCCGAAGCCCAGCTTATGCTTCATAGCTTACCAGTTGATCATCCGTGCCGGGAATCAGCGGACGCCATCCAAAAAGCTTCATGGCGCGTTTTCAATGATATCCAGAAATTGATCGAATTATCCAAACCAATTACGATCACCCTCGAAAAAACGAGTATTAATAACACACTGGAAACAGCCACAAGCCTCATCACCGATCATTTATCCATAAAACAAGTAGATGTAAAACAAATATTCTCTTATGCCAATCCTTGCATCCTGGCAAATGAATATCAACTGTGGGATTTATGGATAAATCTCTTATTGCTTACTTTAGACGCCAATCCAAAACATATCGAGATAAAAACCTCGATTTCGCCCGATAATTTAGCCGTAGTAGATATTTGGGACGATGGTAAATATATATCACCGGCAGAAATTGAAGCATTACTCGATGCCGACTTCATTACTCTTCCTGGGGAAAGAGGCATCGGCATCGAAATGCGTATTTATCAGGAAATCATTCGTCAATATGGAGGAGAAATCTCCATCGTAAGCGACGAAAAAGATGGTACTACCCAATCGATCACTTTTCCATTAATTGCGGAAGTTCAAAATCAGCAAGCTGAAATTAGGACTTTCGATTAAACAAGATATAATTCAATATATGCAAGCTGATCTATCCATAACATCCATACCTGGTATTCGAGTTGGTCATGCCCAAGATTTCGATGCATTAACCGGTTGTACTGTCATCCTTTGCCCAAAAGGAGCGACAGGGGGCATCGACCAACGCGGAGGAGCTCCCGGAACCCGCGAATCAGACGCCCTACACCCCATGCACCTGGTCGAGAAAGTTCATGCCATTGCCCTGGCTGGCGGCTCTGCTTTTGGATTGGACGCCGCAGCGGGCGTCATGAAATATTTAGAAGAGCAAGGCGTGGGATTTGAAACCGGCGCCGGGAAGGTGCCCACTGTGCCGGCTGCCATTCTTTTCGATTTAAATATCGGTAAAAAAGAAATACGCCCCGATGCAGCTATGGGCTACCAGGCATGTTTGAACGCTTCAAAAACTCCCCCTCAAGAAGGTAATTATGGCGCCGGTACCGGTGCAACCGTAGGCAAGATTTTAGGCATGGGTCAGGCTGTAAAAGCTGGCATAGGATGTGCAGCCATGGACATTGGCAATGGTGTTTTCGTAGCAGCAATTTTTGCCGTTAACGCATTTGGCGATGTGATTGATCCATCAAATGGAAAGATACTGGCAGGCGCACGATCTCTGCAGAAAGGACCAATCCACATTGGGTCCGAAGAAACCTTTGCCGATACTCAGTCAATCATGAAATCCTTTATAGGGCGCACCTCGTTAGGTTTTGCCTCTCGGGCAAACACAGTGATTGGCGTTGTCGCCAGTAATGCCCGATTGAACAAGGAAGAAACCAATAAAGTAGCACAAATGGCACAAGATGGTCTTGCGCGCTGTATTCGCCCCGCCCATACGATGGTGGATGGCGATACCATATTTGCGATATCTACCGGCCCCAAAAAGGCCGATGTGAATATTATTGGTGCTTTTGCCGCCGAAGTTACTTCGCAGGCAATTCTCCGTTCCGTTAAAATGGCAAAATCTATTGGCGGCGTACCCTCAATATGTGAATTAAAAAATGAACAATAAAGAAACCATACTTATCGTCGAAGACAACCAAATATTAAGAGAAGGATTGCGAGATATCCTATCTTATGAGGGATTTACCATTCTGACAGCCGTTCATGGTCAAGATGCCCTCGATCAGATGGGAACCATCACACCCGATTTGATCCTTTCGGATATTTCCATGCCGGAAATGGATGGAATCGCCTTTTTCAAATCGGTAAGAAAGCACGCCGATTGGGTTACCATTCCTTTTGTGTTTCTCACCGCGCGTGGCGAAAAGGAAGATGTATTAACCGGTAAAAATCTTGGCGCAGAAGATTACCTGATAAAACCCTTATCACGGGAAGAATTGCTTACCGCAGTACGAGGCAGGCTTAACCGGTCGCGCCAAATTCGAGTAGCTCAACTTCAACAAGCCTATGAAGCCAGCCTGACTGTTTTAGCCAATGCCATCGATGTCCGCGATGCCTATACTCGTGGACATGTAGAAAGAGTGACCGCATACTCTCAAACACTGGCGTTTGAGATGGGCTGGCAAGGTCGCCAGGTGGAACAACTGCGTTTTGGAGCGATCTTGCACGATATTGGAAAAATCGTCATCCAGGAATCCACCCTCCTCAAACCAGGCGCTTTAGATAACGATGAATGGGAAATAATGAAGAGACACCCTATAACCGGGGCTGAGATGATAAAGGATATCCCTTATTTAGCGCCCGCTATTCCTGTCATTCGGCATCACCATGAACGCTGGGATGGTAAAGGCTACCCCGATCAACTGGCAGGATACGCTATTCCTCTCAGCGCCCGTATCGTTGCCATCGCTGATGGATTTGATGCCATGACCATTGATCGACCGTACCGGGTAAGACTGTCACTAGAAGATGCCGCTAAAGAAATCGAGTCTTGCAGCGGCACTCAATATGACCCTGCCTGTGTCGCGGCATTTATGAAAGCCTGGGATGATAATAAAATCCAACAAATTTGGGAAAATTGGCAGGCAGTCCACCTGATGCCTTTAAAAGTATAATTCCAGTCAGGCCTTTATCTATTCCTGAGTGATCACATTTTTTTATTCAAGAGGATAAAAATATCAGGTTGGAGCCGGTAAAGCCGGCATCCAACCTGATTTTGTTCACCGAATAGTCCGCCATTGGACTATTAATCATCGATCACCCAATATGCGATATCTTCCACATACACGACTAATTTCGAGGTTTCTGCTGAACCGACCATCAGCCCAAACCTTCCAAAATCGAACATATCGTCTTCATATTCCCCCAATAACTCACCATTGGCATACAACTCAAAGGAATCACCTACGGCTAAAATGCCCATGCGGTTGGTCTGACCAGGTCCGGTAATTATGTGGCTGTCTTCTTTCCATTCCTGGAGTGCATAATAATTCGAGCCATCCCAACGATAAAATCGGAAAGAACCATCACACGCAAAACTAATTACATATGCCGAATTGGGTGGAGATACACGGATCACTAATCCATATCGATCTCGACCTTCGCAATGATCACCAATCTTAAAGGTAGCTTCCATATAGAAATCATCCAACTCAGGATGAGTAGCTAAACCCCATTCATCCTTTTTGCCAGACGACAGTACTTTCATGATTAAATGACCCTTTTTGTGAGAAAACACCGTATTATAGGTTTCCAGTAAGTACCAATTATTGGTGTTTTTGAATGTATCATCCCAGGTGGGAGCTCCCAGCTCGATCCCAGAGATAGTTACTATAACACTTATCTCTACATCAAAAGGTTTCTGCGCTTTTTCTCCAAAGCCGAAATTTACTCCTGATCCATTTTGTAATTGCCACTCACCTCGATAATCCCCTTTTCCTTCAGGCGCCGTAAATGAAACAGAGATATCAATTGTCTCTCCCGGAGGAACAACCTCAGACAACGCTATGGGAGATGCGCCATTCAATTGATTTCCCCCGGTGAATACGTAATTATATTGTTCATTCCAAATGCATGTCCCGCTATTACGTAAACGCCATGTTTTAATAAAAGTCTCGCCCGGTGAAAATGATGTTCCATCCTCCACAGTTACATCTTCAACCAGTTCTGCTTTATCGATACAAGCTTCAACGGGCGTAAATGTGGGTGTCTGAGTTGGCTCGCCAGTTGGGGTTTCAATAACATCTTGATCGATGCCAGGCATTGCTTGAGTAACCTCAGAAACAGGTAATTGGGATGTGGCGGCAATATCTTGGGTGGGAATTAATGTGTCGGTCGGATAAATCGGACTAGAATTTGTATCCTCTCCAGGATAATTACATCCGGAAAACAACAATGCGCCTGAAAGAACCAAAGCCATTATATATATCTCATACCGCTTCATATCATTAGCCTCTCAAATAGTAAAACCCGCCTGCGCGGGTTTCTATAACCTCAGCAAATATAATGCACTGCGGTCGATATTTCTTTATTCGTCCCAAACACTGTGTAGATTGAACCAATGGCTTCTGAATGATGCCTATCTTCAGAAGCCATCAGTTATTTTTAATTATAGAACCAGCTATACGCATAAGCTCCGGTCGATTTATTTTTCACGGTGATCGAAAGCATATCTTTCTTTTTCAATCCAGAGGGGATATCAAATGTAGCCGTAAAAGTAGTTTTCTTTCCAGTGGTTATTGTACCGACCTTTTTTCCGGTTGATCCTGCGCCATAGTTATTCAAATAAATGATGAGTTTGGATTTCTTCGGGAAGTTATAGCCTTTGATGGTTACAGTTTTACCCTCATTCACAGAGACTACTGTGATGTATGGGGCGCCATAATAATATGCGTAATTGGTGCCATAGTTACTATAACTTGTGTATGGACCACCATAGCCATAATAATTATAGTAATTATATGGGCCGCCATAACCGTAATAATTATATCCATAGTAGTTCTGGTAATTATATGGGCCGCCTGTACCATATTTAGTCGCTACGGCTGGAATGCATAATACTTCACCAGCATAGATTTTCCCTGGATTTTTGATATTATTTGCCTTCGAAATTTTATCCCAGGTCATCCCGTATCGAAGCCCAATTTTATAAAGAGTCTCACCATACCAAACAGTATGGTAATAGGCACACTTTGTTGATTTAGCCGGTTGGGTAGTAAAACCAAACCCGCTTAAAGCAACAATTAATGCCAATAAAATTAATATTGATTTTTGTGTCGCCTTTTTCATTGGGTCCTCCTAACACTCTCTGCAGTGCCTGGTGGAATATCCACCTTTTGTGAACGATGAATTTTGGTTTTTCATTACTATATTTATGCCACCAATAACTAGTATTACATTCCTATATCGACCAATTTTAATAGATTTTAATCTTTTAATATTAACAAAACCGTACACGCATTTGGCAAAATACTTGCAACGAGCGTCCTTTCAAAATTCATCATCACAGTAAACATTAATACGTAATGATTCTCTCCAATTTTTTAGCCTGTGAAACCCAATCCGCTACCTGATTCTCGGTAGGTAATTTCCGAACTAATTCCTTCTCTTGATTGACCGATACTAATTTTTGGAACAGATTCTCTGGATTTCGATTCGCTAATTCCGGCACCGTATCCACACCGGCTTCCTCCAAAAGATCAGAGTATTCTGATCCTACGCCTACAATGCGATACAAATCTGCATGGTTGACCCATTCCAAAATGAGAGAATCACTAATACCAGTAGTCTGAGAAAGCTCCTGTCGTCCTTTTGGCGTTTTACCTTTCTCCAACAATGCATCTGTTGTACGAACTCCAGCTTCTATGAGTTTTTCAGCGTATTTTGGACCTATACCTTCAATGTCTATAATTCTTGGCATCATATCCTCCTATGAAAAAATAATTATCGATGGATGCTTATTATACAATTAAAATCAAAAAAGGGAAAAAAGTCATGCATCATTTTTTGAAAAAATATGATATTTCCCTTGATATTTTATAAAAAAATTGAAGGATAATCAATTTTTAATTGTGGCTGAGGATATCTGCGTTTATAACACGTGCAATTAATTTAATATTAATTTTCCTTATTCTGAGGGATGATTTCCAACAGCCAATTTATATGATTTTTGTCATGAATGATTGCCCTCTTTTGTGTGATATTCATCACTACTCACAAGCATATACCCCTTATATACTAAGATGGAAATATACAAATTCGTTCATATTGATTCAAATTCGTTCATTGCATAAAACCGTTCTCGGTAGTTAAATACTTTGCATAAGGAGGCAACGCCTCGATGATTAACAATGAAGAATTGCTTTCCTTCACCGGGTTCTCCAAAGAAATTGGTGACCTCATTCCCCTGCTGCAAACCTGTCAAAAGCAATTTGGATATATCTCAGAAAATTCTGTTCGCCAGATTGCCCACTACTTAAATATTTCGGAAAATCATATTTACGGAGTGGCATCGTTTTATTCGCAGTTTCGATTTAAAAAACCAGGAGATAATTGCATTCGTGTGTGCCTGGGAACAGCATGTCATGTTCAAGGCAGTCAGCATTTATCCGATGAAATAAAATCTAAATTGGGTATTGAACCTGGTGAAACAACCCCAGATAATCGCTTCGATTACGAAGAGGTTGCCTGTCTTGGGTGCTGCGCACAAGCATCTGTTGTAGAAATTAACGGAAAAATTTTTGGCAAAATGACCCCAGAAAAACTCGGAAAAATCATCCAAGACTATGAATAAATTTTACCAATTAAAAAACCAAGCACTTGAAAAGTGGGATAAATTATTTAATGCCGATTTACCTGTCATTTACATCGGCGCGGCGTCTTGCGGTAAAGCCGCGGGCGCAATGGAGATCCTGGTAACCATTCAAACCACCCTGAAGGAATTAAACAAAACGGCTAACGTTGTGCAGGTTGGCTGCATCGGACCTTGTTACCTGGAACCACTCATGGACATAGCTTTACCGGGTATGCCCAGGATCAGCTATGCCAATGTCACCCAAGAGAAAGCCAAAAAAATCCTGAAAGCTGCACTGGTCGATGGTGATATTTCTGCAAGCCAGGCTGTTGGACATTTTGGCGATGATCGCTTTACTGAAAAAAGCGGTATCCCAAAATTTTTCGATTTGCCCATGCTCAAACATCAGGTTAGGATCATATTACGAAATTGCGGCTTCATCGATCCGGAAAATATCGATCACTATATTGCTCGTGGCGGATACCAGGGTTTCTTCAACGCGCTGTCAAAATCATCTTTGGAAGTCATTGAAGAAGTAAAAGAATCCGGAATTCGCGGCAGAGGCGGCGCCGGGTTTCCCACTTATAAAAAATGGGAGATTGGCCGGGATGTCCCCGGGCCAATAAAATACGTGGTTTGTAATGCCGATGAAGGCGATCCCGGAGCATTCATGAACCGCTCGCTTTTAGAAGGCGACCCCCACGCGGTTTTGGAAGGCATGTTGATCGCATCCTATGCCATTGGTGCTACTGCCGGATATGTATATGTTCGTGCAGAATACCCCCTGGCGGTTTTGCGATTAAAAACTGCCATAGAACAGATGCGAGAATATGGGCTGCTGGGGATGAATATTCTGGGTTCCGGTTTTAATTTCAATATTACGGTTAAAGAAGGCGCCGGAGCATTTGTTTGCGGCGAGGAAACAGCCTTGATTGCCTCCCTGGAAGGCGAGAGAGGTATGCCCAGACCCAGACCTCCGTATCCCGCCGAAGTGGGTCTGAATGAAAGACCGACCATTATCAACAATACTGAGACATTCGGTACACTTCCCAATATTCTTCGTAATGGCGGAAAGTGGTACAGCCAATATGGCATGCCGGGTAACACTGGCACAAAAACATTCTCACTAGTTGGTAAAGTAAAGTATACCGGTTTAATCGAAATCCCCCTGGGAATGACACTCCGTCAAATTGTGTTTGATATTGGCGGTGGTACGAAAAAACCCTTCAAAGCTGTTCAAACTGGTGGTCCTCTGGGCGGCTGTCTTTCAGCAGACTTATTGGATACACCTGTTAATTATGAAAATATGGCTGCCAGTGGCTCGATTATGGGCTCGGGTGGATTGATTGTTATGGATGAAACCACCTGCCTGGTTGACCTTGCCAGATATTTCCAATCTTTTTCAAAAAGTGAATCGTGCGGTAAATGTACAGCCTGCCGTACAGGTACACGGATATTGGTGGATACTCTGGATAAAATTGTACGCGGTGAAGGGGAAGCCAATGATGTTGGCATTCTCTATACTGTTGCCGATACCATGCAAAAAACCGCCATGTGCGGGGCAGGACAAACCGCCCCCAATCCTGTCCTTTCCACCATCCGTTATTTCCTCTCCGAATATCACGCCCACATCCTTGATAAATACTGCCCATCGGGTGTATGCAAAGAACTCTTTGATTATTATATCGACCCCGAAAAATGCACAGGATGTGGCCGTTGCATAAAAGTTTGTTCCACGCAAGCGATCACAGGAGAGAAAAAACAGACGCATTTCCTCGATACATCGAAATGCATCAAATGTAAAAATTGTGTCGATATCTGCCGTTTTGACGCTGTCATCAGCGTCCCGCGAGCAGTAACCGTAAAGACCGATCCTTATTCTGAGATAACGCTATGAAACTTAAAGTCACAATCGATGGACAACATCTAGAAGTCGATAGCGGGATTACGATTTTACAAGCCGCTCGCCAGCATAATATCTACATTCCGACCCTGTGTGATTACCCCAATCTACCTCCGCATGGTAGCTGCCGCCTTTGCATTGTGGATGTCGAGGGAAGAACAAAAACCCCTGCTGCTTGTACAACACCGGTAGAAGAAGGCATGGTAGTGCATACTAACACTGCCCATCTTCAATATTTGCGCAGCGAAATCCTCAAGATGATCTTGTCTGAACACCCTTCATGTTGTTTATTTTGCAAGGAACAAGACCACTGTGAAGATTGCATGGTAACCGTCCGAAAGACTGGCGTCACAACCGGATGCCGAACCTGTCCTAAAGATGGACAATGTGAGCTGCAAGAATTGATCAGCCATATTGATTTGGGTGAATTTTCCTATCCATTTCACTATCGAGGCCATAAGGTAGAAAGAGATGATCCATTTTTCGACCGCGATTACAACCTGTGTATTTATTGCGGTCGCTGTATGAGAGTGTGCGAAAATCATCACCTGGTCGGGACACTCACTTATCTAAATAAAGGTTCCCATACCGTGGTGGGCACCGCCTTTAATCGCAATCATGTCGAAGCCGGTTGTAGTTTTTGCGGCGCATGCGTGGATGTTTGCCCTACCGGAGCTTTGTCAGAAAAGACACGTAAATGGGCAGGCGTTCCCGACAAGAAAACCCTGACCAATTGCCCCCTATGCAGCCTGGGCTGTGAAATGGAATTGGTAACGAAAAATGATAAGGTTATCGGGAGCACACCGGTTGAACAACCCGGAAACGGGCATTTATGCGTTAAAGGCAGGTTCAGCATTACCGAGATGGTGAATCATCCTTCCCGGCTTACCCAGCCAAAAATCTTCGCCGAAAATAAACCCTTGTCAATTACATGGGAAGCCGCAATTAAAAAAGCTGTCGAGAAATTATCCGTTTGTAAACCAGATAAGTTCGGCATGATCATATCCGCCAACGCCACAAATGAAGAACTTTACATCGCGGAAAAATTCACACGCTGTGTGATGCATTCAAATCAGATTATCACATCAGCGCGCCATAATTACGGCGATAGCTTTTTCACGATGATGGATATCGTAAAAGATTCATTGTCCATCTCTGCTATTGATACCGCTTCCACCGTGTTATGCCTGGGACTTGAGACCCGCTATGCCTTATCGGTCATTGAATCGCACCTCAATCAAGCGCGAAAAAGCGGCGCAACGATTTTATCCATCTGCACCGATCGGCATAACTTATCCGAAAATGCCGATCTATGGATCCAACCGGTACCGGAAAAAGATGAAGACGTTTACCAAAAATTACTCAGCTTCATATGCCCCGACATTGAAAGTACTGAGTTATCGCACCGAGATTTTTTAGCCAGACCTCAAATTACCCAATTAAAATCCTTGGCAAGAACGCTGGAAGAGAGTGACAATCCTGTTATTATCATTGGTCCAAAATACTTGCGTTTACCAAATACGCAAAATATTCTCCAACTGATCAAAACCATTGCAGAGAAGGTCAATGCGGGAATTATCATTTTACCTGCCCATAACAATGTTTATGGCACCGTATTAATGGGCGCTCATCCCGAAGTGTTACCTGGCGGATTACCGATTACCCAAAACTGCTATCGTGATGAAAACGAAAAAGCCTGGCAGCAACCTCTGCCGGTCCATAAAGAGAATAAAACATGGCTAGATCATCAGGGGGAAAGAAATCTGGATGTGTTTTATTTGATTGGTGAGAACATCCAAACTTACACGAAAAACGATGAATTTGTCATTTACCAGCATATGTTCCCGCCGGCTCAATTAAATTCAGTGGATATGTTGCTTCCCATGGCTGCTTTTACAGAAGGAGATGGCACTTTTATCAATTACGAAGGTAAAGTGTTAAACACAAAAAGTGTATCCCAGCCCCTTGAAAATTCTTTGCCATCCTGGAAAATTCTTTGCCTGATTGCTCAAGCTATGGGAGTAAAAGGTTTTGATTTTAATTCCGTTGAAGAGATTCAGGAAGAAATAGGTTCGCTGATCCCCGGTTTTCAAATCAATCATATTGTATCCAAAATTTCCATCACACCTTTTTTGGATATCAAACCTCCTTCTCAATCTTCAAGCAAGTCAAAAAAGTCCAGCAAAAAAAATTGGCCCTTCATGCTTACCGCCCATCTTTCCGATCAAACTTATCTGGGTATGCCAATTTCGAATTTTGTTGAAGGGCTGCAAGTACTTTATCCAGAAGAAATGCTATGCATTAATCCAGACGATGCCGAAACCATGGGAATTGAACCCGGCGATAATGTTTTAGTGACATCGCTAAATTTCGCGAAAATATGGCCTGCCTGGCTGGATAGTCGGCAACAGCCTGGTACGCTTTCGGTAAGCTTAGACCACCTCAATGCGGTTCCACCCACAATCGCACCTGCGGAGATCAAAAAAATCCATGTTCAAACTGATTGAAAATAAAATGGTTGTCCCCAATCTTCACCAAATCACGGTGGAGGCGCCTGAAATTGCTGCGGCAGTTGAACCCGGCCAATTCGTCATCATACGCCCAGAGGAAGATGGTGAGCGTATCCCCTTAACTGTATCCGATTGGGATCGAGATAAAGGCACAATTACAATTGTATTTATGAATGTTGGAAAAACCACCGACGTTCTTTCATCACTACCTGTAGGAGTATCCCTGGCAACTGTAGTCGGTCCCCTTGGTAAAAATATGGAAATTGATCTTTACGGTACAGCTCTTTGCATTGGCGGGTGTTACGGCATTGCCAGTATTTATCCCATCGCCAAAGCGTTGAAGGAAAAAGGGAACACCGTCATCACTATGGTGGAAGCGCGCAGCGCCTATCTCCTGTATTGGCTTGAAAAACTGCGGAATGTCTCCGATAAAATGGTCATCATAACACGTGACGGTTCTCGAGGAATACGAGGGCATATCAATCGATTGCCGGAAATTCTTACTGCCTTAAAAACACCGGTAAACCGCGTGATTATAAACGGTTGTAACTACTTAATGATGCGCGGATCGGAAGAAACCCGGCCTTTCGAGATCCCTACCATTGTCAGCTTGAATACATTAATGATCGATGGCACTGGTATGTGCGGAGTCTGCCGGGTTACCGTCGATTCGAAGACATTATTTGCCTGTGTGGATGGACCTCATTTCGATGGTCACCTGGTGGACTGGGAAGAGCTGGCACAAAGACGAAAAGGATATCTAAAAGAAGAAGTTTTACCTGTTCTTAACAGTCGTCCATATCATAATCAACTCGGCATCAGGCCGCCCATCATTTCTCAAACATAACCCCACGTCACAATTGGAAAACGATTTATGACTGAAGAAACCCGTAAAAAACTCGACCTGGAACGAAAACCTATGCCCAAACAGGCTGTGGAAGTTCGCTGCCAAAATTTTCAAGAAGTTGCTCTTGGTTATACCGCCGATTTGGCAATGGCGGAAGCCAAACGTTGTTTGAATTGCAAAAAACCTCTTTGTATGCTTAAGTGCCCCGTCGAAATCGATATTCCAGGGTTTATTCAATGCATCGCTAAAGGGGATTTTGAGCACGGCGCGAAAATATTAAAGTCGAAAAATTCCCTGCCCTCTGTGTGCGGTAGAGTTTGCCCGCAAGAGGAACAATGCGAGGGCGGGTGTGTCCTGGTGAAAAAAGGCGGAGAAATCGCTATAGGTCGGTTGGAAAGATTTTTGGGGGATTGGGAGAACGCACAAACAAACAAGAACCTGCCAGACATCCCGCCATCCACAGGTAAGAAAGTAGCTATTGTTGGCGGTGGCCCGGCAGGGTTAACCGTGGCAGCCGATTTGATCAAAAACGGTCACGAAGTGACCATATTCGAAGCGTTGCATAAAATGGGGGGCGTGCTTGTTTATGGCATTCCCGAATTCAGGCTTCCCAAATCTATTGTGGAGGCTGAAATCGATTATTTACGCAAATTAGGCGTAAAAATGATAGTCGATTATGTGGTGGGTAAAACAAAAACCATCGACAGCTTGCTACAAGAATACGATGCCATATTTGTCGGTTCCGGGGCGGGGTTACCCTGGTTCAGTGAAATGCCTGGCAATAATCTAAATGGGGTTTATTCTGCCAACGAATACCTGACCCGTATTAACCTGATGAAAGGCTACCTCTACCCAAAATCTGCCACACCGGTCAAGCCACACCATAAAGTTGCCGTGATTGGTGGCGGGAATGTCGCCATGGATTGCGCCAGAACCGCCCTGCGACTTGGCGCAGATACGACAATTATCTATCGCCGCTCCCGACAGGAATTGCCTGCCAGGCTGGAAGAAGTAGAAAACGCAGAAGAAGAAGGCGTTAAGTTTAATTTTCTCACCCTTCCCGTTCTGTGCCTGGGTGATAAGAACGGCTGGGTTAAAGGTCTCGAATGTATCCGCATGGAACTTGGCGAACCAGATGCCTCAGGCCGGCGAAGACCGGTTGCGGTGGAGGGTTCGAATTTCTTCATGGAATTCGATTCTGTGATCCACGCGATCGGGAATAGCCCCAATCCTTTGATCCCGGCGACCACTCCCGGATTGGAAATCGGGCGCAAAGGTAATATCGTTGCTGATGAAGCCACCGGGAGAACCTCCAAAGAAAGGGTATGGGCTGGCGGCGATATTGTCACCGGCGCCGCGACGGTTATCCTCGCCATGGGTGCAGGTAGAAAAGCTGCCCGCTCCATGCACGAATATCTAACCAATCCAACTCACTGGTAGTTTTCGATATTCTTCACAAAATCCAGATATTTAAGAAACCAGGGTCACACACCTGGTTTCTTCTTTATTGTAAAACCTTTTATCCGATTATTACGAAATTGTATCATTGCGGAGGCAATATTAATGCGCCATAATTAATTCCTGGAATAAGATTTATGACCATTAATTAAGGAAGGTAAGAATGCAGGAAGGTTACTTTCTGCTATAAAATATACGGACGTTCTTTGTCCGGCATTATGATTGTAATGATCTTTTATTCTATTCTACGATAACTTTAGTCCCGGCTTCTTTATCTTCAACATAATCCTCGCCAAACGGAACGATTGGCGTTGTCCACCTGAATAACCATTTGGCAGCTTTAGGGGTTAAATTAATACATCCATGGCTACGTGGCGTTCCATAATCGTGATGCCAATAGGTGCCGTGTAATGAGACACCCGTCCAGGAAATGAAGCAAACCCAGGGCACGCCTGGCAGATCGAATCCGTTTCCCTCATCAGCCGCCATATGCCGGGAGGGTTGTTTTCGCTCTATCCTGTATTCTCCTACGGGTGTACTCCCCTCAAACGTACCTGTCGATGCCGGTGCCGCGAAAACCATGCGTCCATTCTCAAACGCTGCCACTTTTTGATTTGCCAGATTCACAACTATCTTTTTATCCGTGACTTCAGGGGAAATCGGCGAAATTTCAGAAGCCTCGATTGGACGCAAATGTTCTGCGAGGACATAGTAGGAACCCCCTAAAAGATCATCAATAATCCGGTACCATACATCTCCATAGGCATCTGTAGACACTTCATACACCCAATACGTACTGGCAAAATATAACCGGTAAGCCCGTTTTAGTTTAGATTTTTCGTTAATCCAAGCCTGAGTCCAGGGAACCGATACTTCGGCTAAAAATCCATCTTTAGGAACATCAAAAACAGGCTCGTTCAATTTTTCTTCGACAGGTTGTACATACAAACCCCGTATCCAGCCATCTTCTGTGCGTAACCACAATGGGTTTTTCTCTGGTTTCGGATCCCCCAATGCTGTTTCATAAATCTTGACTGTTTCATCAGTCAGATAATACCCTAATTCATGACTTGATACTGTAGGGGTTTCATAATACCGAAGTGACTGCGTTGTGCGTCCCAGTCGAAAGGTCTGTGTGTTTTGCGCGAGGGCGTTGGTTTTTTTATAATACGTCGAAAACGCGGCGCTTAATAATGCAGCGCCGCCCAATTTGAGGAATTGGCGCCTTGTGATGGAATGATCTGACATAAAGCTTACCTGAAGAATAACCTTTCATAGTGATAATAGTATTAATTATAACCAATTCTTACCTGATTTTCGAGATGATAAACGATTCCTGGGCGAGTTAGAGGTAAATTCCTTCCCCCTAAAATATATTGTTATTTTCGTTTTCCATTTTTTTGCCTTTCATGCATTGCCAAACAACGGTATGGGATTATTGCTTTCGCTTTTTTCCTCATGTATAATAAAAATGAAAAAGTTAAAAAATGTTTTCATACGGCGGGATTTCATCAGTATTGTCATCATTTCATTAACACCGCCTTAGCAAATACCCGCCCCTTTCGTGAGCGTTTTTTTTAATAAACTAGAACCGCATTCGCAGCAGAAATCTGGTGTATGGTATTGTGTATGTTTCGGAGAAAGGTGGAATGCAATGAGAAAAGAGAACACAACCTTGAAAATACTATTTGCGCACGATGGCTCAGAACACTCCCAGGCTGCTATTTATTTGCTTTCTGATTTACCAGTTCATCAATCAAGTTCAATAATCGTGGTTTGCATTCTTCCGGAGCGGCAAATATCCGAACGCGGGAATTTTGAAAATATTCTAACTCAAGCCCATAACCAATTGGAAGGAGATGGTTTTCGTGTAGACTCCCGGCTTATAATCGGGGATCCTGCCGAAATGATTGTCAAAACTGCCGAAGAAGAAAACCCGGACCTGATCGTATTAGGGGCAATTGGATTGCGAGCTACCCTGGGTATATTATTAGGGGGTGTTGCTCAACAAATTGTCGAATATGCCAAACAGGCAGTATTGATAGTACGCGCTCCCTACCTGGGTTTAAAAAACGTCTTGTTGGTCACTGATGGATCAGAACGTAGCCAAAAAACCCTGGACTACTTACGCCGTTTCCCTTTACCGAGCAGTGCACACGTAAAGGTGATGCATGTATTACCGCCTTTGCCATCGCCCGAAATTATCGTGCGTACCTGGCCTATGGGGGCTGAAGCAATACCTCCCCTGCCGCCCGCTACACTCAGTGAAGAATTCGATAAATGGGAAGCAGAAGAAAAACAACAAGGGCAAAAAATACTCGAACAATCGGTAAACTCGTTGAAATCGGTCGGTAAAGAAGCAACCAGCCTTCTGAAACGAGGCGATGCCGCTACCGAAATCATAGACTTCGTTAAATCTGAAAAAATCGATTTGATCATCTCAGGTTCACGGGGAGTCAGCCGGTTTCAAGGCTGGCTTTTGGGTAGTGTTTCACGTAAATTGATCCATTACGCTGGCTGCTCGATCCTTGTCGTAAAATAATCAAAAAAAGCTAAGCGTGCGACGTGTTCTTCTTTTACGTCGCACGCTCTTATTTAAATCGTGGTTGTCGTCAATAAATTAACTACGGTGATTATAAAATGGGGAGTAAATACTCATAGGCGCTTAACGCGGCTTTTGCGCCTTCACCTACCGCAATTAACACCTGTTCTGCAAAACCATCGGTAACATCGCCTGCCGCGAATATTCCAGGTATGTTAGTGCGCGCCATGTAATCCACCTTTACCCGTCCGAATTCATCCAATTTAACCAGGCCAGCCACCATTTGCGAATTAGGAATTAATCCCATTTCAACAAAGGTGCCTTCCGATTCGATTTCCTCAATATTCCCTTCGGGGCTTTTTACTATGACTTTTTCACAATAATCATTCCCCTTTACTTCAATCACCTGGTACGCTTTAAAGACGGTGACATTTTCTAACTGGCTTAGTTTTTTCCCCAGGGATGTGTTCAACGAATCATCGCTAATCCCGACCATGTGCACGTGTTTTGCCACTGTCGCTAACTCTGCCGCTGAGCGTAACGCCAAATCTCCATCACCGACAATAACGGTTTTTCGATCGATGAGAAGAGGCGCATAACTCAGGGCAGAATAGCACAGTCCTCGCATAATGAATTTTCTCTCGCCAGGCACTTCAAGGCGTTTTAACCTTACACCCGAGGCAACGATGACGGCTTTAGCAGTCAACTCACCTCCGCCTCGCGTATGCACCATAAAGCCATCCGTTTTCTTTTCGAGTAATTCAACCGCTTCCATGTGGCGGGCAAATTTCAAATACTCCAATTCGGTACGGAATTTATTGACCACCTCAATGCCGCGGATCACTTGGTAATCTTCAACCCACGGCAAAGATAAACGATACTGCGTTTTTCCTCCCAGATCTTTTGACACCAATAACGCATTCAAGCGTTTACGGATGGCATAGATCATCGCCGTAAGGCCTGCAGGACCACCGCCAATAATAATTAAGTCGTACATCCCTCACCTGGATTTCTAGGTTTTATTTTGAATATTAAACTGGCGCCTCAGGAATAAAACCTTCTTTCATCATCATCTGGGTTAAGTCGCGGGACCGTTTGATGATCTTCCGAGCTTGTTCATATACCTCATCATAGGTCATCTTCTTACCAGCAACGCCAATTTCCTGGGCTTTCATAGCTACAGCAGCCGCTTCCCTGGGGAATACTTCCCAATCATCCATATTTGGAAGGATATGTTCGGCATCTATCTTATCGCTAATTTGATTCGCCATGGCTTCAGCTGCGGCAAAACACATCTCATCGGTTATGGTCTTTGCGCGTACGTCTAAAGTGCCGCGGAAAATACCAGGAAAACCAAGCGAGTTGTTGACCTGATTGGGGAAATCGGAGCGACCGGTAGCCACCACGACTGCACCCGCTTCCTTTGCTTCCCACGGCCAAATCTCCGGCACCGGATTGGCGCAGGCAAACACAACCGCATCTTTATTCATGGTTTTAATCCATTCGGGATTGATTACCCCGGGTCCGGATTTAGAAAGGGCAATAACCACATCGGCGCCTTTGATAGCATCCGGCATTTGCCCTTCACGCCCTTCAGCATTGGTGGTTTCACAGAGTCGCCATTTATCAACATATTCCGCTTTACGCATCTCAAGGTCTTTGCGGTGCTTGCCAAGAATGCCCTTTGAATCCACCATGCAGCATTTCGCAGGATCGGCGCCCCAACCAAATATTAATCGTGAACAAGCCACATTAGAAGCCCCTGTACCGATGAATGTTATTTTTACTTCACTCATCTTTTTGCCAACTACTTTTAATGCATTGATCAAACCGGCTAAAGTAACCGTCGCGGTCCCTTGTTGATCATCATGCCAGACGGGTATTTCGGCTTTTTCCCTCAAAGTATCCAGAATATAGAAGCATTTCGGGTTGGAAATATCTTCCAGGTTAACCCCACCAAACCCGGGTTGTAACAATAAAACGGTTTCGATGATGGCGTCCGGGTCTTTTGTATCGAGCATAATGGGAACGCCGTCTACCCCGCCCAAATACTTATATAGGAGCGCCTTACCTTCCATCACCGGAAGTCCGGCTTTTGGGCCGATATCGCCCAGCCCTAATACACGCGTGCCGTCACTAACGACTGCTACAGTGTTCCATTTATTTGTATGTTCATAAACCAATTCCGGATCTGCTTCAATGGCTTTGCATGGATCAGCAACACCAGGTGTGTACCAAATTGCAAAATCATCGAAACTTCTCACGGTGCATTTTAAAGCGGTTTCGACTTTTCCTCGATAAAAAGGGTGCAGTACCATTGCATCGGCAGCTGGTTTTTTTGCTTTTGCAAGTAGTTCTTCAACTGTGACCTTTTTTTGTTCGTTCGACATTTTATCCTCCAAAATAATTTTTCATAATTAAATCAAGAGACAATGTGTCACCACAACAATCTGCTTTGAGAAAAGCTTGCAGGATTATTTCACCTCCATTCCCCATAGAATCCATTTGCTCGAATGATTTATTTGCGCGAATAAATACCTCTTAGTGCATTGTATCAATAACATGAATGAAAGTCATTTGCTAAAGATAATGTAAAAGTCATGACCTCATTCTGACATATGTCACAGTTTTTAATAATAATTTTATTATTTAAATACTGAATTTATTATGTGAATTGATCCGCCGATGATTGATCCCCTAACATTATTCCTTATTGTCGCCCTACTAAAAAATGCCTTCCTGAAAAACAATAAAATAAATCCCCGGGTATTAATACTCCCCGGGGATATTACAGGTGATTTCGTTATTTCACTTTTTCGATCTTAACCGCGCAGGCTTTATATTCTGCAGTTTTTGTTTCAGGATCGAACACGTTGTTGGTAAGCCAGTTTGCATTTCCTTCTCGGAAGTGGAACGCCATCCATACCAATCCCGGTGGAATTTGTTCGGTCACGCGTGCTTTGACCTTTACCGACCCCCGGCGTGAACTTACCATGACATATTCGCCATTTTCAATACCCAGGTGTTCGGCGTCAGCAAACGAAATATCAGCCGTCTCTTCCGAAAGTATCTGATCTAAACCAACCCTGCTGGTTTGTGTTCTTGTGTGGTAATGGAACAGGCGTCGTCCCGTACTCAGCATAAGCGGGTATTCATTATCTGCGACTTCTGCCGGGGGCGTCCAGTCAATTGCCTTGAACAATCCTTTACCACGCGAGAACTTACCCTCTTTATGCAAGAACTTGGTCCCCGGATGATCGACCGTTGGGCAAGGCCATTGTAAACCATCCTTCTCGATACGCGAGTATTTAATGCCGCCATAAGCTGGTGCAAGAACAGACACCTCGTTATCCCATATTTCTTGCGCGCTGTTTGACTCCCAATCGTAACCCATTCGTTTGGCGATTTCTTTGAAAATCCACCAGTCCGGCTTTGCCATTCCCGGGGCTTCTTTAATCTTGCGTACCCGGTTTACTCTGCGTTCGCTGTTTGTAAAAGTACCATCGTCCTCACCCCAGGCAGTAGATGGGAAAACAACATGCGCAAAACGAGTGGTTTCCGTAGGAAAGATTTCATTGCACACCAAGAATTCTGCCGAAGCAAGTTCTTTTTCAACATGGGCAATATTGGGTTCCGAATTTGCAAGGTTCTCACCGAAGATATAAAAACCACGGACTTTTTTGGTTACTAAACCGGCCATCATATCCGGAATAGTGAGTCCAACTTTTTCTGAAAGATTGGGGTTGCCCCAGGCTTTGGCAAATTTTTCTTTACTTTCTTTACTCGTGACAGCCTGATAGCCAGGGTATACGTTTGGAAGAGCGGCCATATCACAAGCCCCTTGGACGTTATTCTGGCCTCGCAGCGGATTTACACCTGCACTTTCCAAACCCATGTTTCCGAGAAGCATTTGCAGATTGGCTACCGACATCACGTTATTTTTTCCGCAGGTGTGCTCCGTAATGCCCAATGTATAGCAAGCCATCGCCGGTTTTATCGAAGCCAAGGTATGGGCGATCTCTTTGATTAATTCAATAGGGACCCCGGATATTTCCGCTGCTTTTTCGGGAGAATACTCCAAGACTTTTGATTTCAAAGCCTCGAAATCTTCACAGTTTTCCTCAACAAATTTTTTATCATAAAGATCTTCAGTGATCAATACATTCATGAGTCCGTTCAGGAAAGCGATATCAGAACCGACTTTGATCTGAGCAAATAGGTCTGCTCTTGTTGCAAGAGGCTGATTCCGCGGATCGACAACGATAAGTTTGGCGCCCTTTTTTAATGCCCGTTTGAGAAAATAAGAGGCAACCGGGTGCGCTTCGGTCATGTTTGTACCAATCAAGAAGAATAATTTTGCGTTTTCAAATTCACTGAATGAATTTGTCATTGCGCCTGAACCAAAGGAGGTCACCAGACCGGCGACCGTTGGAGCGTGTCAGGTACGGGCGCAGTGATCGATGTTGTTTGTCCCAAAGACCCCCCGGAACAATTTTTGCATATTGTAAGAATCTTCGTTTGAACTTCTGGCACAACTCACTCCTGCCAGTGTATCCGGGCCGGATTCTTGGATTATTTGTTTGAATTTCCCGGCTACCAGGTCAAGCGCTTCATTCCAACTGGCTTCACGGAAAACACCATTCTCTTTGATAAGCGGCGTAGTGAGACGGTCGCCCGAATAAATAAAGTCATAACCGTAGCGTCCTTTCACACACAGGTGCCCCTGGTTGGGTTGTGCGTCTTCAACACCGGTAACTCGAACAATCTGATCCTCCTTCATATGGAGTTCAAGCTGGCATCCCACACCACAATATGGACATGTCGTCCTGACTGTATGCGTTTCCCAGGTGCGCGCTTTTCCGATTGCCTTTTTATCGATCAGCGCACCCACAGGGCAGAGTTGAACACATTCACCACATTGAACACAGGTGGATTCTCCCATCGGAATATCGTTATCACAAATTACCTTTATTTCCCCGCCTCGATACCCAAAGTCGAGCACTTCATTGACCACCAACCGGTTGCACCCTTCAATACATCTGCCACATTTTATGCATTTTCCTGGATCACGAAGGATAAATACACCCGATTCATCTCTTTCTTCGGGTTGTTCGATCAGGAAAGCGGGAATTTCTATACCGAGATGATAGGCTGCATCCTGTAGTTCACAATCACCATTCACTTCGCAAGAAAGACAATTGTGATTCCCATTCGACAGCAGAAGATTAACAACTGTCTTACGAGCTTCTATCACCCGTTCGGTATTTGTGAGGACTTTTGCGCCTTCCGCGGGGATCGTTGCACAAGATGGTTGAAGCCCGCGCATCCCTTCAACTTCCACAACGCACACACGGCACATGCTCGCCGGCCCCAGTTTTGGATGGTAACAAAGAGAAGGGATATAAATATTATTTTCTCTGGCTATCTCAAGCAGAGTTTTGTTCCCCTCATATTCAATCTTTTTCCCATCAATAAAAACCGTTTTTGTCATATCAAATTCTCCTAAGTCATGCCCTTATCTAACCAGAGCTTCGAATTCTGGTCTAAACTTCGTTATCATTGCTTGAATCGGCACCGTAAAAGCTTCTCCGGTAGGACAAATGGTTAGCCCTTTAATATTTCCACATAGTCGAAGGATAAGATCGATATCGTCCTTTTTCCCTTTTCCTTCGATCAATCCCTTGAGTTTCTTTACGATTACCTGTGTACCTTCGCGACATGGCATACATTGACCACACGACTCATGGGCGTAGAATTCAATTGTTCTCAATGTCAATTCCGGAATTGGAACTGTGTCATTAATCACGATGATGCCCCCTGAACCGAGTGCTGTACCTGCTTTTTGGCACGATGCAAAATCCAATGAAAGGTCTTCCGCTTCTTCTGCAGTAAGAATGGGAACAGAAAGCCCGCCGACAATAACAGCCTTAAGCTTTCTCTTCACCCCGCCAGCTGTTTCCAGAATGGTTTTAAGTTTTGTGCCCATCGGATATTCAAAAACACCAGGGTTATTCACATGACCGGAAACCCCATAGATTTTCGGTCCAAAATCGTTGGGACCACCAATATTTTTAAAAGCCTCAGCCCCGTTTTTGATAATATACGGCACACTGGCTAATGTTTCAACGTTATTTACTACGGTTGGGCACCCGTATAATCCAAAACTTGCTGGAAATGGAGGTTTTGCCCTTGGGTTTCCTCGTCTCCCCTCTAAAGACTCAATTTGAGCAGTTTCATCACCACAAACATAAGAGCCAAATCCACGGTGAACAGTTATTTCCACATGTTCTAATTGGTTATCTTTTTTAGCTTCTTCAACGGCTGTTTCCAGTATTTCTGCAATCCAAGAAAATTCACCACGGATGTAAATAAATGCCTTCTGTGCACCCACTGCAAACGAGCTGATGGCAATACCTTCAATGACCAAATGAGGATTGAACTCCATGATTTGCCGGTCTTTGAATGTGCCTGGTTCTCCTTCATCTGCGTTACAAATCAAATATACCGGTCGCGGATCGTTTTTGGGTAAGAACGACCATTTTACGCCTGCCGGGAATGCTGCACCTCCACGACCCTTTATCTGAGATTCTTTTACCTCATTGACGATATCCTCAGGTTTCATCGCCAGAGCTTTCTTCAAAGCCTGATATCCGCCGTTCTTTTTGTAAAACTCCAACGTCCGGCATTCTTTTTGAGTTCTATCATTTAATAATATACCGCACTCAGAAACCACGGTCATCGAAGGATCATTTTCGGGTTCTTTCCCCTCAAGTAAATCTTTGATTAGTTGGTCTGTTTTTTCGATGGTCATATTTTCGTAATATTTATCATTGACCTGAATAACGGGTCCGGTGGCGCAAGAAGCCAGGTCCTGTACAGTGGATAATGTGAACATCCCGTCTTGCGTTGTTTCACCAACCTCAATATTGAGCTTTTTCCTCAAATATTCCACAATTTCATCCGCACCGTGTAGAAAGCCGGGAACACATGTATCCACCTGCAGATGATATTTCCCAATTGGTTTTGTGTTGAACATGGTGTAATAAGTAGCAATCCCAAAAATTTTACTCATACTCATGTTCATGGCATTGGCAACTTCTTTCATTTCCGAAACACCTAAATAATTCTGGTTTTCATCTTGAAAAAGCTGCATAATTGGCATTACTGCCGATTCCATTTTTGGGTATTTCTCGATAATATTTTTCAATCTCTCTTGATTTTCTTTTTTCATTTTTGCACCTTGAATATAAATCCAGATTTTTTGGTTTGAAGAATACAAAGTCCAGATTCCTGACTGCTGGTTGATTACAAAATTTTAATCTTCGCAATTATACTAAAGAATAAAAATATACCGAATTTATCACTATTCATTTCCCAAAACCAATGATTTTTCCTCTATTAAAAGGATTTTTTTATTTAGTGGCTCAGAAAAGACTGTATATATTGGTTTGGTTGTTGCCAGAATTCTTTCTGAGTGCGAATAAATATTCAATTCTTTTCCTCGTGCAAAACCAACAACGGTTATTCCAAGTTGATTTGCCATATCAATAGCTAACCCGGTGATTGCCGATCGGGAAATAACAAGCGGGATACCTATTCGCACCACCTTGATCATAATTTCGGAGGAAATCCGGCTGCTTATCACTATTGCTTTATCCGAGGTGTCAAGATTATTAAGAAATGAATATCCAAGTATACGGTTAAGCGCATTATGACGACCTATGTCCTCACAATAAAGAATAAATCCATCATTATTCGCTAAAGCAGCTTCATGCACTCCACCGGTTAATTTGAATGTATTCGATGATTTATCCAATAATGCGGATAATTTTATAATCTCATTTATTGAATATTTTTTTGATGGGATATTTCGGGGGTTTTTTATAATTTCATCCGCCGACGCTTTAGCAAAAAAAGCTTTTTTAAAACGACTGGCAAAATTTCGCCTTTGAAACCCATCTGCTCGTTTTGATCCATCTGTAGTATCAATCCATATGGCATTCTTTTCCGGTGAATAGGAAATCTTTTTTAACTCATCGAGCTTTTGTAATACCCCTTCACTCACTAAAAATCCGATTGCTAATAACTCAATAGAATTCGGAGAGCAAAATATCGTCGCCAATTCATTTTTATTTAAATAAATTGATAATGGAATTTCTTTGACAACATGATGCTTAAAAATCTTTGTCTCCCCATCCTTATATGTCGTAATAAACCGTTCCTCGTAAATATTTATATCTTCAACCATAAGCCTATGCGCATACCATCAGCTTTACCGTATAAATGAACAGGTCACTTCAGTTTCTGATAAGTATCCTTTTATAAATTAGACAGGCTGGTGAATAAACACCAGCCTGAAATTAATCGGCAATTTACTATCCAAAAATCAATGTTAGGCTTTTTTACGGAGATACAAAAACCAATACACCACACCGACCATGAATGCACCACCAATGATATTTCCGATGGTGACGGGCAGTAAGTTTGCCAGGAAGAAATTCCCCCAGGTCAGGTTCGGGAAATTCTCGGCTGTTTTACCAATAGCCTCAAAGAACTTTGGATCCCCTCCATATTTAATAAAAAGTGCAACTGGAATAAAGTACATATTAGCTACGCTGTGCTCGAAGCCGGCTGCAACAAAACACGCAATAGGAGGAATGATCGCCAATATCTTATCCGTGGTAGTCCGGGCGCTATAGCACAGCCAAACTGCCATACAAACCAATGCATTACACATAATACCCAACGCAATAGCCTGAATAAATCCAAGAGCTGTTTTAGATTCCCCTATGCCGAGGGCGGTTGCGCCAACCACACCGCCGCCAAAGGAATATTGCTTTGAAAGGAAGACAATGTATGCGGTTGCGACAGAACCGACAAAGTTGCCTAAATAGACTACCCCCCAATTCCTTAATAATGAGCCAAGGGAAATTTTCTTACTGGCAAAAGCCATAATGATAAGATTATTGCCGGTGAAAAGCTCTGAGCCGCCAACGACAACCAGGATCAGGCCTACAGTAAAGACTAACCCGGTTAGTAAACGCACAACACCGTAAGGCAAGCCTGTCGAAAAAGCGGCAGCGCCTGCAGCATCCTTAACCGACATGCTTCCGGCGCTGACAGTGGTCGCAAAAATCGCTCCCAACGCAATGAAAGCGCCTGCCAGAACAGCCAAAAGAAACATATTGGTGAACGGGAGTGCGGCTTTCTTCACTCCTAAATCTTCTGCTTTCGTTGCCATTCCGGGTGGTAATACTGCATCTATATTTATTTGAATATCACTATTACTCATTTTCGATTTCTCCTCTTCTTGGAGTATAAAATTTATAAAAACTACCCCAGAGTTTTTCTTAGCGTTACCCTTGGATCAGGTCATGGGGCAGTTTATATAGCTTTACATGAATGCACTCAAATATTTGAAAGAATCATCATTAATATCTTTCGATGTATATAAATATAACGGAAATCATTTCCTATTCTTTTAATACAGGCAATATAACAGTAAATTGGCTGCCTTTACCGAGCTTGCTCTTCACACTTATCCTGCCGCCTATGTGAGTAACAATATCTTTAACAATCGCCAAGCCTAATCCGGTACCTTCCCGCTCGATTTCCTTGGCGTTAGGAGCGCGGTAAAATTCCTGAAACAATTGGCTTTGTGCCTCCATTGATATACCAATTCCTGTATCTTCGATGATCGTATACGCTTCATCACCAATTCGTTCAAGCGACACAATTACTTTCCCTTTTGGCAGGGTATATTTTATCGCATTGGAAACCAGGTTATTAAAAATTCGATCTAATCCTTCTTTTGTGGCTTTGGTCGAAATTAAAACACCAGGTGATTGATTATACCATTCAAAAGTTATTTCTTTTTCTTTAGCGATAACTTCAAATCGTTCCATTACTTGCACAATGACATCTTCCAAATTGATGGCTTCTGCCTCCCCATGCGATTTTAACTCAACTTTTCCGGCAGCCAGGTCTAGCAAATCGTCAATCAAACCTTGTAAAGCATCCACTCGTTTTTGTGCCCGATTAAGAATATCACTTTGTTGATCATTCAACCCACCCGCATATCCTGCAGTAATAGTACGCAATAAACTTCGCATGACACTTACCGGCGACCGCAGTTCATGGGTGACCATACGCACAAACTGGCTTTTGGTCGCATCCAGAGTTTCTATCGCTTGATATGCCAATGCATTTTCAATGGCAATACTGCCTTGTGCAGCTATGGCTGATAAAAACGTCCCGTCGTCATCAGAGAAACGATCGGTCTCGCGGCTGTACGCGCGCAAGATGCCCATTGGACCATTCTTCCCTATCAAAGGGGCTGAAAGCATCGAACTAATCCCTTCCTCGGCAGCCTCGGAAGGGTATTGTAATAAATTGGTTTGGGTAGTATCCGGAATATTGACTACCTTTCCGGATAAGACTTCTCGAGCCAATGGGTTTTTTTCTAACTCTAAAGGGCCTTTATTCAAATAAACCTGGCTCAATCCATACGCTGCCATTTCTTCCAGTATTTGACCGGTAGCATCCACCATTCGGATAGAACAAGCATCCACTTGTATCGCTTCGGCAGTATTTTTAACCAGGCGGTTCAACACTTGAGTTAAGTCTAAAGTAGAAGAGATAGTACGTGCGCCGTCATTTAACGCTTGCAAACGGTCGGTGGCGCGCTGCAAACTCTCAGTTAATTCCATCACTTCTTCTTCCCGCTGCCGTAATCTCTGGTTTATGGAGGTCGCTAAAAATGCCGAGATCAAACCCGTTGCCCCGAAAAAGAAGAGCGTCGCAAGAACATACCATATGTTTTTATATAGTGGTTCTTGAATAAATCCTACAATCGGTCGATGAGGCAATATTCCCCAAAATTCCAACCACACCGTTCCCCAAACCAACAGAATAGCCGCGATTGTAAACCCATATGCTGTGCGTGGTTTAAAAAAGATCGACGCAATGATGATATGGAAAATAAAAAATAGGATTGCCGGGCTTTCAATTCCCCCCGAGTAATGAAACAATAGGACCATAGCCAACCAATCCAACCCCACCTGCCATTGTGCTAAACCAATATACCCTTTAACCGAAATAGATGTTTGTTTAAATCGCTGTTCGGTGAAATAAAAAATGATGTTATACAATAAAATTACAGCGCCGATAAGATAAAGCGGGAATGGGGAAATTCGGAATTTAAAAATTGCGTTGACCGACCAGGTGACAATTAACACCCCTATCCCAGCCAGCCAACGCAATCCAATTAGCCATGCTACGCTCGCCTCAAGTTCCGCTTCAACCAGCGATCTGCCACCCTTTTGGGATGAATGGAAATTTGTCGATGGATACCATCGAGGTGGCTGTCCGCTCATATATTTCCTTTACTCGCCAAGCAGCTCTTTTACGGAGGCTATTAATACTTCCGGTTCTACCGGTTTCTCCAAGAATTTTTGCACTGGCAAATAATCTTGATCCGGAGAAAACCGCAATGGTGTGGTGCCATGAATAGCTGTGAGCATAAGAATGGGAATTTCTTTATACTCTTTTAATTCCGATTTCGGATCTTCGCTGTGGAGATCTAGCGCAAATTGAAAACCTGCTGTGGCGCTATCCATCATCACATCCAAGATGATTAAATCGGGTTTGCTATTTTTTATGGCGGTCAATCCTTCTTTTGGATTGGCTGCTTCAGAAATGGCATATCCTGTGGCTTCCAGCGGTAAACGAAGCGACAAACGAACATCCGGATCATCGTCCACAAGGAGGATTAATTTTTTATCCATTATTTTATTTTCCCAAGGTCATCCAATATTATATTGATCAGGTTGAGCAAAGTCTCAGTGACTTCCAGACTGAGTCCTTCTCCAATTTCTGTACTGACAGGTTCAACACCGTATAGCGATAATTTTTCCGGCCAGATATCTAAAGCCTCTGCAAGGGCTAATCCGGCGGCTAAACCCGGTTGATGAAGAGAGAGAATTTCGTCTTCGGTGATCATTTTTACTTCATGTGGTGAAAACTTACGCCATTCGCCTGGATTCTTTCCCATTCGAACAGCATCGATTAACACGACTGAAGACCAACCATCCAACCAATTAGGTAATCCCCAGCCTGGCGTATTGATTGTTTCAACACTTACACCGGATGGTAATTCTCGCTCCTTCAACATTTGTGCTGCCATAATGCCCAAGCCATCATCACGGCATAGAATATTGCCTACCCCAAGGATGAGTGTTTTGCCATCCCTGTCTGGGTTAAGTGACAACATCTTATCCTACCTGTCCTCTATCTTTAGAACATGCACCGAACAAGAAATGCATGGGTCGTATGCCCGTACCAGCATCTCTAGATCATTCCGAATTGCATCCGCCGGTTTATCGATGATTTGGGGTACCAGTGACTCAAAATCCGCTTGAATATTGCCCACATTCTGATTAGTAGGGATGATGCAATTCGCGCCAGTCATGTTTCCATCCGCGCCAATTTCATAATGGTGAATAAGCATGCCTCGCGGAACTTCTGCTGCGCCTACACCACTTGTATTTTTCAACTGCACGGCTGCGGGAGCTTCGGGTTTGATTCCAACATTGATCAGTTTATCGATCACTAAAATCGCATCTTCAATACAATGCGCAATCTCCACTACCTGAGCCCCAGAATTTAGGTAAGGGTTGGTCACTTTGGGTTTCATCCCCAATTGGGCTGCGGCAGCTTTTGCACGAGGATGAAGTTGTTCATAGTTATTATTGAAGCGCGCCAGCGCCCCTACCATCAGCGATTGCCGTTTATTTCGAGTCAATTTTGCGGTCGAATGAGGCACCATGTATTCATTCGTTACCTGTTTATATGATTCAACCGGCACCTTAACCCCATCACTGGTCATAATTTCGCCGTCAATGAAAGCGTATTCATCTGGCTTTGTCAGGGATACATATTCGGTATCTCTTTCAAACTCAGGCCAGGGTAAAGATGAAAACAATTCCACGGTCGCGTCCACATCTGCGCGGCTGGCTACCAATCTTTCCCGGAGTTCCTTTAATTCACTGATTTTCGGGAGGTGAGTGAACCCGCCCACCGTCATAGCAATAGGATGAGTATGCCGTCCGGTAACCACAGCGCACATATCACCCGCCAGTTTTTTCATACGCAGGGCTCTCAGCACAACTTCACGGTGGGTTTTTGCCAGCGGGATAACGCTCCCAACACCAAGGAAATCTGGAGCGACCAACATATATACGTGCAATATATGGCTGTCCAATATCTCGCCATGGAAAGTTAACTTTCTCAAAAGTTGTGTTTGCTCACTCAATTGCACCCCCAGGGCCTTCTCAGAAGCCCGTAATGAGGCGGTGGCATGCCCTGTAGCACAAATTCCACAAATACGGCTGGTAATATGAGAAGCCTCCAGATAAGGCCGGCCGCGTAACATGGCTTCAAAGAAACGAGGCGATTCAACGATTTCAAAACGGCATTCCTTGATTTTTCCATCGGCGATCTCTACGATGATGTCGCCGTGCCCTTCAACTCGCGTCACATGATGAACTTCTATTCGTTTACTCATGACTCCTCCACCTTTAAACCGTTTCTTTTCCTTGCTTCATCTTCTGTTGAACTTGATATGTGGTGAACATTGTGTATATCGAAGTGATTTCATCCACACTTAATCCTGCTTCAGCAAGAACCTCACGCATTGAATCATCATTCGGATTTGTGATATATCCCCTACAGCCTTCACAAGAAGCGCCATAGGTGGGACAAATAGCGTTGCAGCCCGCCCTTGTAATTGGTCCAAGGCACACTTTCCCTTTTTTAAAAAGGCAAACGTTCTCTTTTAATTTACACTCCACACAAACAGGATAATCTGGAATAGGAAGTTTTTTACCCATCAATAGAGCTTTTACACAGGCAATAAATTCATCCCGGTCGATAGGGCATCCCGGTATCTCTCCATCGACTTTAATAACCGCATCAATAGGACGCGCGTCATAGGTTTCATACCAGTCTGCTTTATCGCCATATACATATTTCCTTACATCCTCCAAGGGATGCAGCGCTTTTAGGGAATTTATCCCCCCCAGATGGGCGCAAGCTCCCAGCGCAATAACAATTGAAGCCTGTTCACGGATTTTTCTCAGTCTCTCTTCATCACTTTCTCGAGTGCAAGAGCCTTCGATAAATGCCACCAGGTAATCTTCCCCTTTTTCACTCATTGCTTCTCGAAATTGGACGATATCGACGACATCAAGTAATTCTGGATGTGTTTGCAAGGAATCGATAACGGTAAGCTGGCATCCTTCACAACAAGTAAAATCAAAAAAAGCGATTTTGGGTTTACCGTTTTGGCTCATAATGCTTCCTCCAAACCTTTGATTTCAGAATATGGAAATACCGGCCCAGATTGGCAGGAATATACATTATTGATCTGACAATGTCCGCATTTACCAATACCACATTTCATGCGGCGTTCCAGTGACAAATATATATTTCCTTCGGTAATACCTTTTGCCAAGAATTCCATTAATACAAATCGATACATCACAGGAGGACCAACAGTAACAGCTATTGTGTTCCGTGGATAAATGGAAATCTCTTTAAATAAGGTGGTGATCACTCCGACATGCCCCTTCCAGTTTTCTTCACCCTTGTCTACGGTCAATAGCAGTTCGACATCCTTTCGATCTCCCCATTCCTTAAGTTCATCCTTGAAAAGCAATTCATCCGGGTTGCGGGCGCCATAAAGGATAATCACTCGACCAAAATGAGCTCGCTCATCCAATACTTGGTTGATCAAAGATCGCAGTGGTGGCAATCCTAACCCCCCGGGAGCAAATAGGATATCTTTCCCGCGAAATTTTTCGATTGGGAATCCACGACCAAAAGGACCTCTAATTCCAACAATATCGCCGGCTCTCATATTATGAAAAGCACTGGTTAAATCCCCAACTTTGCGGACACATAACTCAAATTGGCTGTTACTTCGGCTGGGGGAACTGGTGATACTGATTGGCGCCTCGCCTACACCAAAGATCGAAACTTCCACAAACTGTCCGGGACGATGATCTAAAGACATACCACCGGGAAGCTCGAGGGTAAATAATTTGTTGAGGTCGTTTAGAGAAACAACCTTTTTAATCCGGGTCGGAACTGGCATAAAAAGTTGGTTATCCACAGAGCCATAATCTGCCAGAGTAACATAGCTTTTATTGGCAATCATGATTGACCTCCGACTTCTTTCTGACGATAAAGTTCATTGAATACTCCAACCGGAGTGATATCAACCAGACAGGCGCGAGCACAACGTCCGCATCCAACGCAGCCTAAATAATCATGGGCTTCTAAAATATACTTCCCTTTGCGCATGAAGCGGTGACGTTGTCGTAATGCACGACTCTGCCGGAAATTATGCCCATCAGCAATCGTAGCAAATTCATCCAACTGGCAAGAATCCCATTTCCGAATACGCTGTCCATGTTGAAGATCCAAATCGATTTCATCTCTTACATCAAAACAGAAACAAGTTGGACATACATTCGTGCAGGCAGCGCATGCCAGACAACGCTCCCCTAATTCTTCCCAAAGAGGGCTTTTCATACTCATATTGAGCAAGGACGGCAAATCACTGATATCAAAATCCAGACGATAAGGAAAGCGTGGCCATTTCTCACTGATCACCGCATTCAACTTTTTCATGTTTTCCTCTGTTGCCGGGGCTGTTTTGGCATATTGTAACAATTCTTCTCCCACTTCAGTTCCAATATCAATGGTATAAAAATTGCCAACATCGGTCATATGAAGATCATACCCATCATCTGCCGAAAGCGTACCCATACTTTTACAAAATGAGTTCTCATCGCAGGGGGTCAAGCATTCAATACTCACGATCAATGTCTGTTTACGCCTTAAGGTGTAATTTGGGTCAATATGACCAGTTGAAAAAACCCGATCCAGCAATTTAATTGCGTGCAAATCACACGTATGCACGCCCAATACCACTGTTCTCGGTTCAACAACAGGCGCTTGAACGGTTCCATTCCCGCTCTTATCGAATTCAAAAAGGGTTTCTTTGGTAGGCAGCAAGAACTTTTTAGGTGGCAAGATTGTTGTTGGGTAATCCAACCTGAGGTCATCTGAATTCTCGATAACCCTGAACGCATACCCACCATCTTCTTCCACCGGACCGCTTACTCTGAATTGAGATAAAAGACGGTTAACAAAATCTGGAAAGTCTTGTTTTTGAATAATAGTGACACTCACTTTCAACTCCTCTTTAGCGAATTCTCAAAAATCAACGGAATCGTCGAATATACAAGCTGATTAATGGAAAAAATTCACGACCAAACGATTATAAAATATTTTTTTTACCTATACATGTACCATTTGTCCTAAATCTTTTAGAAAAAAATACTACCAATTTTGTCTATTAATTTATCTTACCGGTGAGTTTTTCCCATTCTTCATCTTTAACTAGCGTCACAACCCGATATCCTTCAGCATACGTCATACCGTTTTTCTTGGCATATTCTGTAGCCCATTGGCGAATTTGATCGCTGGGATCCCAATCACCCAGCTGGCTTTTATGGGCTCTTAAAGCAGCAATTTTAATAACAATAGTTTTTTCGATATTGACATAATGATCGGCTTTGTCCCAAACAAACATATACACCTTACGGGTTTTATGCGCTGATAATCCTTCTTGAGCCAGTTCTTCAAACAAATGAGGTTGCCCGGCTGCAGGAAAAACAGCATCTAAAGCAGCCGTTGCCGCTGCCCGATGGTCAGGATGATTGAGATAATTCTCGCTCTCCCAAAAAACGGTTGGATCGCCGGTAATGACAATCTCCGGTTTGAAACGACGAATTTCTCTTACGATTTTTTTCCTTAATTCTAGCGTTGCTTGCAATAATCCATCCGGTTCTCTCAGAAAAATCACATCCTTTACACCCGCGATATCTGCCGCAGCCAGTTGTTCTTTCTCCCTGATTTCAGCCGCTTTTTCTTTTGTCATACCAATTTCAGCAATACCCACTTCACCACTCGTGCATAACACGTAAATAATTCTGCTTCCCATCTGACTCCATAACGCGGTTGTCCCTGCACAAGAAAATTCAATATCATCTGGATGCGCCACAATCACCATGGCGCTTTCCGGTATGTACATATGATTAGTCATGAAGAGTATCTCCTAATATCATTAAGGTTTTTCCATAACCCAAATATTATATAACCACTGATAGATGTTTTAAGAAATTCGACTTGGTGAAACGCTGATATTAGATAAAAAATTGCTGAGAACTGGGAACTAAAATTGATTGACTTTCAATTGTTTTCATCTATACTATGAATGCATGTTTATGCAGTGCCAAAGGATTCTAATTCGCCAGTGAGAGAAAAGGAGGAGGAAATGGAAGATAGAATGTGGTTTAAACATTATGATGAGGGCGTTCCTCATCATATTGATTACCCACAAGCCCCATTATTTAATTTTTTAGAAGAAGCCGCTAAAAAATATCCTAACTCGCCGTGTACGATATTTAAAGGGGCTATCATAACATATCGGGAAATGAATGAACAAACCGATCGCTTGGCTGCTGCACTTTATGAATTAGGTGTAAAAAAAGGCGATCGAGTAGGAATTCTTATGCCCAACACGCCGCAATTTGTCATAGCATATTTTGCAATTCTAAAAATTGGCGGTGTTGTTGTCGCTACAAACCCCTTATATACGGCAACAGAAATCCAGCGCCAGGTTGTCGATGCTGGCATTGAAGTGATGCTGGTAATGAGCAATTTCTATCATTTGGTTAAACAAATCCAAACGAAAACAAAAATCCGCACATTTATCGTCACCAACTTGAAAGAAACTTTACCCCCCATCCTGTCCTTACTTTTTACCATCGCAAAAGAAAAGGAAGGCGGTTTTCGTGTTCAAATCGGAGCAGGGGACCACTGGTTCCAGGATTTGATTAAAAAATATTCGCCTCAAGACCGTCCCAAGATTGATGTAAGCTCTGAAGATGTTGCCTTGTTCCAATACAGCGGAGGCACAACCGGTGATTCGAAAGGCGCGATCGCTTTACACCGTAATTTGGTGGCAAATTCCATGCAAGTACGCTCCTGGCTCCCCAATGCCGAAGAAGGCAAAGAAGTGGTGCTAATGGCAATCCCCCTCTTTCATGTTTATGGCATGGTGGCAGGTATGTGTTTTGCAATAAAAGCTGCTGCCTCGATGGTCATGATCCCCAATCCCAGAGACATGAAAGACGTGCTGACCAGCATCCAAAAGTACAATGCCTCGATTTACCCTGGTGTTCCCACTATGTATAACGCCATCAATAATCACCCGGATGTCTTGGCTGGTAAATACAACCTCAGCACGATCAAAGGCTGCATCTCTGGCTCTGCGCCGCTTATGAGAGAAACTAAATTGAAATTTGAAGAACTCACCGGTGGAAAATTAGTCGAGGGATATGGCCTTTCCGAAGCACCCACTGCCACCCATTGCAATCCTCTATATGGATATAATCCCTCCGGTTCAATAGGCATCCCCATGCCGGACGTTGATTGCCGAATTATCAGCCTGGATGATGAAGTTTCTGTATTAGAGCCGGGTGAGGTGGGTGAGTTGGTTATCAAAGGGCCTCAAGTGTTCAAAGGCTACCACAATATGCCAACCGAGACTACCAATGCCCTGCGGGATGACTGGCTGTACACCGGTGACATCGCCCGTATGGACGAAGACGGTTATTTTTATATTGTGGATCGGAAAAAAGAATTGATTAAACCCGGTGGTTACCAGGTCTGGCCCAGGGAAGTAGAAGAAGTGATTGCCACGCATCCTAAAGTTATGGAGGTGGGGGTGGCTGGAGTGCCTGACCCCTACCGGGGCGAGACGGTAAAAGCGTGGGTAGTGCTTAAACCCGGCGAGACATTATCCGAAGAAGAAGTCAAGGAATGGTGCAAAGAGAAGTTAGCGAAATTTAAAATCCCCACCCTGGTAGAATTCAGGAAAGAATTACCAAAAACCATGGTCGGGAAAATACTGCGCCGCGAGTTGGTTAAAGAACACCGGGAAAGCGCCTGATAAATAAAATTGGTATCCAGTTTTTTTTATTTCCAGGATAGATTTTTTACTCATCGACCCATTCAAAATTCATTCTCATTCCAAACAACCTCCCCATTTTCGTTGAATGAAAATGGGGAGGTTGTTCTTGGAATTATCTTACGATTCCTTTTATTCGTTCACTTCCCTGATTTGACCATCTACCCCCATCACTTTTCCATTGGCATCATCTACGAATACCATAGCTAAATTAAACCGTTCAACTAACTCTGCAAACAAGCCTTTGATTTCCTCATAAGAGATACTTTTCTCGGATACTCCGCTGCTTAATTGCCACCTTCGCTTGATTTGCTTATATTGCTGTTCTATATCTTTCTTCAATGCACGAATTCTCATCGCTGTTGCGTGGTCATTAATCATGCGGTGCTCCAAAGCAGTCCACTTTTGATCAATTGTATCTAGTTGCTGTTCCAATTCGATTATCGTTTGTCGTTCATCCTCATATCTTTCCATAGCCACAATTACAGAATGGGTAAACTCTTGATATTTTAAAGATATCTCTCCAAACCTTTTCACCCACCATATCGCCCGCATGGGTTGTGAGATATTTTTTTCCCATGCCGCATCGATTGTAGAAAGATCAGTGCTTAAATCCGTGAATGAGACCGTCGTGGCAGGCCAGCTGCGTTTTTCCGGGATATGCGCGGTTGCTTCCAATAATTCTTTCATCGCCCTTTCTTTATGCGTCAACACTGCCTGATAAGCATCGTTCACGGGGTTAAATATCGTCTCCTCGATCTCGTTGAACACAGCAATCAGATTTTGATAGAGATCATTCTTCCCCTTTAATAGCAAAACCGGATTTTCATAGCGAATAGTTTTCCCATCGTTTGGTTGCTCTTTCCCCGATGTTGTATTGACCCGGTTTATCAATCTGTGAGCCCGTTGTATGACCGCATCATCCAGATTCGCCATACCACATAATTTCCTCAATTGCTCTCGCAGATTATCAGACACCATATCGATATTCTTATTCATCAGAATCATCCAGCGGTTACATGCCATCTCGACCCTGCGATCGATAATCGAAACAGCATTTTGTTTATCATGAAGCGTTCCGGTGGATAAACTGTTGACTTTTGTTGTGACTGTATTTAGATTTTTTCTCAATCGTTCGATTTCCTTTTCCCCTCCCTGCTGTAAAAACAGCGGGTTGCTGTGAACAATCGATTCCAGTTGGCTAATATATGGCTGTATTTTATGAAGCGACTGCCGGGTTTGATTGATTTCTTCTCTAAAAATGGTTAGGTAACTTTTAACCTCGGTAATCTGCTCTTCTAATATCCTATAAGAATCAAACAAAATACGCATTTCTTCCAATAAAGAAGATAAATGTGATTCGCAAATTGGATTGGGAAATAACCTGTTTAATAACGATTGGTGGTTTAGCAAGTTCTCTTCCAATTCCGAAGCCAAAGATTGAATGGAAAGATTTTTGGGGAAATTAGCCTGATTGTATGTTTGAGCGGCTTCTATGATCCGTTTTGCTTCTTGATGCCAGTATAAACCCTGGTTTATCTCCTCGGTTTGATAAAATTCCACCAGTGATTCATGGATCGTAACTACCCGCTTTATTCGAGATAACAACGCAGTGATCTCTTTGTAAAGACCGATTGCAATAGCCAGGTGGTTTTGTATTTCATCGGGCGAACGCAACCTCTCCTCAACGAGGATATCTTTTTTCCGTTGTTTAAAAGAATATATTAAATCTGCAGACACATCCCAGGCGATGGGGAAGATGGAGTGTTTACTCAGAGAAGAAACTAACTCGTCAATTTGAGTCATACTCTCTTCGGTTTGTTCTAATAAAGGTTCTAATATCGATTGATTTCTGCGGGCTTGTTGTACCGTGTTTGTAGCGTCTGATGCAAGCTGGTATATCCGGTCTGCCTCTTGAGTCATTTCTGGTAAACTTTCGACTTCGACTCTGTTAAGAGTATCATTTAAAATATATCCAATGGATTGAATGGTTTTGAAATTTTCCTGTAAATTTCCTAAAGCTATCCTCTGACTCGATTCTTGAATTAAATCTTGTGTATTGGATAAAGTAGATTGCGCGGTGTCTATCGTTCGGGCAGCCTGTTGATAATCATTCCACCATTGATATAAACGCAGGTGCAAACTATCGACGACAGGCTCAATCTCCTGATAGAGATTATAAGCCTCACAGATCGTGGCATATTCAGTCTGTTCAACGATTTCTTCTCTAGAGTTCGCCATCAATTCTTGAGGGAAGTCAGAGATTTTTCGAGATAATTCCTCGATAGCGCGTTCAACCTCATCGAATGCACTCCCCCGAACATTTTTCTCATACAAGGCTTGAAAAACCCGTTTACAATCTTTGAGTTTCTCGAGCATCTCTCTGAGCTGACAGGCGACCTCCCATCCAAGCTCCGCTATTTCACGGGTATGGGTGACAGCCGCAGAAAGATATTCTTTCAGTACAGCGATTTGAGGTAAAAATGAATTTGTTGTAGGGATCAATTGGTTGTAAACCGATCCGGGTAGTAGTGTGAATACATAATTTATACGATCCATTTTCTCCCAGTAATCGATTTTCTCTTGCACCTCAATATATTGGTTTCGTAATGTATTAAATTCCAATTCCAACCATGATAATTCAATATCGAGTGTTTTTACTTTTGATAAAAACGGCTCATTCTTTAAAACCTGGTTTTGCCGGAGATTTACACGTAAAGCATGCATACCAGAAAGTAAATCTCGCAAAGATTTTTGAACACTTTTCATTTGTTCCAGGAATTTACTTCTTTGCGCGATTGCTCGCATGCATCCCAGCAAAACAATGACGAAACCGATAAATAAAATAATCAATAAGCCAGATAAGAAATCCATCATCCCCAGGTTGCTCATCTCAATATATCACACCATATCATCCAACAGCCATTGAGTAACAAATTGCTCTATTTCACTTTCTATTCCCTGCTCTGCGCGAAACCAATGGATGGTTGGATCGTCCATTTTAAACCAATTGGCTTGATGACGTACAAAAACCCGCGTCCGCCTTTTTATCAAAGTAACGGCTTCTTCCAGAGATATTTTTCCCTGAATATATGCAATCATGTCACGGTAGCCAATTGCAGAAAATCCGGGTAAATCAGGAGAATACCCCTGAGCAAGTAATTTTCTGATCTCACCGATTAGACCTGCCTGGATCATGGCGTCTAATCTGATATCGACCCTTTGATAAAGTTCTGGGCGAGGACGATATAATCCGATTTTTAATATATGATATCGAGGCAATCGTCGTTGGCGTTGAGCACTGAACGGTTTTCCGGAGGATAGTATCACCTCCAATGCCCGTATGGTTCGGCGTAAATTCCGATGGTCAATTTTCATGGCTGCCTGCGAGTCCAATACCTTCAAACGTGCGTGTAAACCTTCCGCCCCGATCTCATTTGCCCAAATATGTAAAATACCGCGCATGGCCGGGTCAGGAGTCACCGCCGGGATTTCCCAGCCCTCCGTGATGGCACGAATATATTGACCGGTACCCCCAACCAATATCGGCAGCTTTCCACGTGCATGGATATCCAATATCGCTTCACACACAGCTCTTTGAAATATCGCCAGACTCCAGGGCTTATCCAAATCGGAAACATTAATCAAATGGTGGGGTATTTCCGCCATCTCTTCGGGCGTTGGTTTGGCTGTGCCAATATCCATACCGCGGTATATCAATCGGGAGTCTCCGGATACAATCTCGCCCCGCAGTTGACGCGCTAACTTCAGAGATAACTCAGTTTTGCCTACCGCACTTGCCCCTAATATGATGATCAAAGGAGGTAACTGTTTTTTCGCCGTCACAAGAGATACTCTGGTTTTTCACTAATTCGTAATATGCGCGCTATATTTGAATGGCGTTCTCAAAGTGGGTTATCGTTGCAGGTTCCCCATTTTTTTTATATTCCACCGCGATAATATCCACTCTCCACTGTTCTTCCATTTCTGGGTGTTCCTGGAAATAGGACAAAATAGTGGCAATTATATGCTCTTGCTTCCGTTTGTTTACCGAAATCTCTGGCGGGCCAAATCTGGTGGAGGCGCGGGTTTTCACTTCCACGAAAATCAAATCTTTAGAAGATCCCTCTTGGGCAAGTAAGTCGATCTCTCCAAAAGGGGTTCTTACATTTCGCCCGACAATCGAATACCCTTTTTCTTCCAGGTAACGCGCGGCACAATCTTCTCCCCAGCGTCCTAAAGATTGGTTGTGGCGTTTTATCTTTCCCATTTGTCCACGATGCGTTGTATCTGGATGCGAAAGCTGCGTCGACGCCCCCTGGATTGTTCCACCACTTGTTGATATTTTTCAATCATTATCTGGCATGTTTTGTTGATCGAGTAATTTTGAGATCGTTCTTTTGCCGCTATTCCCATTTTTTTGCGCATGTCATTATCTGTGATCATTTTTGCCATTTTTGCTGTGAAGGCAGCCATATCATTATCTTGTGCCAAACACCCACTCACACCATCTTGCACAATATCTCCAACTCCAGGCGAATTGATCCCCAACACCGGTAACCCGACTGCCATCGCTTCGATCACCGAGAGAGGATGTACCTCAGTGATCGAGGCGGTGGTGTATAAATCTGCCATCGCTAGATAGCGTCGGACATCCTGATATGGCACCATTCCGAAAAATTGTACCCGCTTTTTTACCCCCAAATGCGACACCAGATCCATCAAATTCTCCCTTTCCGGGCCGTCTCCAACCAATAACAATCCAATATTCTCATAAGCTTTTACAATCCCGGCAAAGCACCGCAATAAAAACGATAAATTTTTCTCAGGACCTAATCGACCGGTATAAATTAATAAAATATCATCGGGAGAAAAGCCTAAAGACGATCGTTCTACAGGATTTGTGATCGTCTCAAAAGGATGTAAATCCACCCCATTGGGTACAACTTCAATCGGAGTGGACACTTTCAATTTCTCTAATATCTTCTTCACACTGGGAGAAGGTGAAATCACCATATCACAGGCACGACAAAAAGAAGGCAGATACGCTTCCAGCGCGGTCTCTCCAATTGCTTCCGGTAAACCGGGTAAATAAGCTTTAGCGTAAAGATCATAGCGTGTATGATTTGTAAAGACGATCGGTATCCCCCGCGGGCGGCAATAACGCAGCGCTAAAGACCCACTTAAAAAGGGTTGATGAACATGCACAACATCCATTGTCCGTAAAATAACCCGAGCCTCATGTTGATAATTTACATTAAAAAAGTATCCGGTATCCAACAAAGGCAAGCCGGGCGAGCGAATAACATTGGTTTCATCATCTTGATAGTCTTCGTCGCTGAAAGTAAAAATATAAACTTGATGCCCTTCGTTTTCTAAAAACCGTTTATTTAGCGAGATGTAATTCGTTATCCCACTGACATGTGGTTTATAGACATCCGTCATCATCCCAATGCGCATGGAACCTCCCAGAATAATCTTATCCAATAATCATAATATATTCGGTGTATTTTATTACCTCGATGATTATATCTCGAACTTGGCAGTTATCCGGTAGGCGAGTACAATTTCATTTGTGGTTAAACTTAGTCATTTACCCTCTTTAGAACGTTTAAGTACCATAGCCTCTGTAATATTGCTGGTATACACACTTTCGCGTTTTATCACTATTCCCGACCAATTTATTCGTTATCAACTACTTGGCTTTTATTTTGAATTTAACATCAATATTCGCGTATTGGTAGTGTTCATGGTTATTTGTATCACTGTCAGTGGGGTTGATTGGATGCTGCGCAATCACCCTTTCCTGGAAAAATCGAACACTTTTCAACATTGGCTGTTACCGGCACTCACCGCCTGGGTCATTGGCTTCCCGCTTTTTCAATTGCCACTCGGGCCTTATTGGTGGGCAAGCATCATTTTGGGAGGCGCTTTATTGATCACCGTATTGGTTTCGGAATACATTACAGTAGATCCCGATGATATCCGCCAACCAATTGCAGCAGTCATGTTAACCTCGATATCATTTTCAATATTTCTAATACTTGGCTTCTTTATCCATTATGTAGGCGTTAGGTTGGTCTTGATGCTCCCTGCCCTCTTTCTCGCAAGTGGGTTGGTGAGTATGCGCACTCTAAATTTACGCCTACCGGAAAAAAGGGCTTTCACCGAGGCTGGCATTATCGCCCTGCTCTCCTGCCAGTTTGCTGCCGGCTTACATTATTGGCCAATCTCTGCATTTTCTTTTGGCCTTGCTCTGCTTGGGTTCACATATGCTCTCACAAGTTTTATCGCCAATCTGGCTGATTCTGAGTCATTACCACTTGCGATCATTGAACCGGCACTGGTTACCCTGGTTTTATTTGGATTTGCCTACTGGTACCGGTAAAACCCATGCTTCTTCATCCATTAGTCATACCTCGAAAATTTTGGGAGCAGATGCGTAATCACGTGAATGATATTTACCCAGAAGAAGCCTGCGGGCTTTTAGCAGGAAGTGAAGATCGGGTGACAAAAGTATTTACGGTTTCAAATATCTTCAAAAGTTCCCAGAATTATCGTATGGATGCGCAAGAACAATTGGCGGCTTTCATGTCCATTGAAAAAGAAAATCTGGAATTACTGGGCATTTATCATTCGCATCCCCAGGGGCCTCCCTATCCTTCGGAAGTCGACCTCAATGAAGCATATTATCCTGATATCGCTTACCTGATTTGGGCGCAGAATGGGCAAAATTGGATTTTCCAGGGATTTCTCTTAAAAAACCACGCGGCAACACCAATAAATATTGAAATTGAAGAAGAAAATTTATAAAAAGACATTTAGAAATATCATATCTTAATTCTGCTTTTTATCAGTAACTTTAGTATAAAACAGGTGTTACCAAAATTAAATGAGCGAGGTCAATGGGTTCATGAACATTTTTTACAGCGTATGTATTTTGCTTGTCTCCTATCTTATCGGGGCAATACCGTTCGGACTCATAATCGTAAGGCTCAAGAGCGGGAAAGATATTCGACAAATAGAAAGCGGACGTACCGGGGGGACAAATGCTTTTCGAGCTGCAGGATTATGGGCAGGTGTGGCGACCGCATTATTAGATGGCGCCAAAGCTGCCAGCGCGGTTTGGATTGCCCGCTATTTCATACCCGGCAACCATTGGTTAGAAATCATTGCACCATTAATCGCCATCCTGGGACATAACTATTCGATATTTCTGGCGGAAAGAAAAGAAAATGGGAGTTTCCATTTACGCGGCGGCGCCGGAGGCGCACCCTGCGCTGGCGGTGCTTTTGGATTATGGTATCCAAGCCTGCTGATTACATTACCCGCTGCCTTGTTGATTTTAGTTTTTGGTGGTTATGCTTCCGTCGCCACCATGAGTATCGCGTTCATTTCGACCATCATCTTTACCTACCGTGCAATTATCGGCGCATCACCCTGGCAATACATCCTTTATGGTGTGGTTGCCGAAGCCATGTTAATCTGGGCATTAAGACCAAATATTAAACGGTTAATTCAGGGAAATGAACGTTTGGTTGGCGTACGGGCTCAGAAAAACCTTAAACGTTATTCATCATCGGTTTCTTCTTCTGGCTCCTCCGATTTATCCTCGAATTCATCATCAAAATAATCATCAGGTGATGCGGTCGGGTTCTCTCCGTATAGCTGTTTGTATAATGCGCGCAAATTCCTTTGGTGTAATTCTTCTGCCAATCCCCCAATCAACACCCGGCTTTTTCCGCACGATTCCACATTGGTTTCCATAAGAAGGTCTAGGGGATATTTTCGATATGAAGCTTTTCGTACAGCTTTTCGGATGGCTGATAAATATGCCAGATTATCTTTTATATAATTTTCGATTTCGCCCCGCAATACGATATCACCGTGCCCCTGTATGACATTTTCCAACCCCATTTTCCCGATTTTTTTTAACGATGCAATCATATCATCGATATTACCATCTACAAGATAGGGTAATGGCATACAAACATCGCCGGCAAAAAGAACACGATCCTCTTCAACCAATATGCCCACATTGTCATCGCTATGCCCCGGCAGCATAAAAAGATTGAGATTCTTTTTTCCCACCTTTATGCTGATATGACCATCGTCGAAAGAAATCTGAGGCAAGACAATTTTCACATTCCGCATCGCAGGATTTTGCTTACGCACCTCATTGAGTGACGGAATACCCCGCTCCTCCAACCATTGTCGGCATAAATTATGACCGATAACCATAGCCCCCGGAAAGAAATAATTCCCCCAACTATGATCGGCGTGGTAATGAGTATTGATTACATACCTTACCGGCACATTTATCTCTTGCTCGATAAAATCGCGAATCTCCAATGTCTCTTCAGGGGTAGCCAATGTATCGACAACCACTGCCCAACTTGGACCAATTATCGCTCCGGCTGTGACCTGAGCGTAAACTTCACTCTGAAAAAAATATACATTTTCCGCAACACGTTCTCGCTGCAACATAGACAAAGAAATCCTCCTTCATGAATACCAAAGAATAGCACAAACCAATACCCAAAGTCAAGAAACATTAATGAAAAACACATAATTGACTTTTAGAAATTTACAGATATAATCTTTTTTATATATAAAATCGTGAAAAACCACATTCTCCGGGAGGAGTAAGTCATTAAAGCGCTGAAAGAGAAGGCAGGTCGTTGGCTGAGAACCTCCGCAGTGAAAAGTGACCGAATGTCGCCCGGATAGATTACCGAAGAAATTGACCCAAATAAATGGTCCAAAAATAGACCGGTACGGGTAAGCCCGTTATAGCGAAACCCTGATCGTTTTTCTTACGCCTGTCAGGGTGAGTGTGCTGGAAGAAACCAGCAAACTGAGGTGGTACCGCGGAATAGTCCCCTTTCGTCCTCAAATTGGATGAAAGGGTTTTTTTTTTCTTTGGAGGAAGACATGGCAGAACATTCACTCCCAAAAGCCTATGATTTTGTGACGACCGAACAAAATATATATTCGTGGTGGGAGACCAAGGGCTTTTTTAAGCCATCTAATGACCCGCAAAAACCCGGCTTTGATGCAAAAAAGAAGCCTTTTGTTATCTCCATTCCACCTGCAAATGTTACCGGAGAGTTACATTTGGGGCATGCAATGTTCGTCTCAATGGAAGATTTGATGATCCGTTATCATCGTATGAAAGGTATTCCTACGCTTTGGGTACCGGGAATCGATCACGCCGGAATTGCCACCCAACTACAAGTCGAAAAAGCCCTGGCCAAGGAAAATCTTACCCGTGAGCAAATCGGACGGGAAGAATTCTTACGCCGCACCTGGGCATGGAAAGAAAAATACGGCGGCATCATCACCAGTCAAATTCGACGCCTGGGTGCTTCCTGCGATTGGGACCGTGAAAGGTTTACGATGGATGAGGGGCTTTCCCACGCCGTGAGAGAAGCCTTCGTTCGCCTATACGAAAGAGGTCTGATATATCGAGGTCCCCGCCTGATCAACTGGTCTCCCGGATTAAAAACTGCTGTCTCAGATCTGGAAGTTGAATATTCCGAAGAACCCGGAAAATTATATTATTTTAAATATATGTTCGCCTCAGAAGAAATGCCACCGGGAGACAATATGGATTATATTTCTGTCGCCACCACACGCCCCGAAACCATCCTGGGGGATACCGCAGTGGCTGTGCACCCGGATGATCCTCGTTACCAGCGCTTCATTGGGCGAAAAGTGGTGGTGCCTATTCTAAATCGGCGCATCCCGGTTATCGCCGATCCATACGTAGACCGTGAATTCGGTACCGGGGCTTTGAAAATTACCCCGGGTCATGACCCGAATGATTTTGCCATAGGCGAAAAACATAATTTAGAAGTAATTTCGGTTCTGGATGAATCTGCACGAGTAAACCAGAATGGTGGCCCCTATAAAGGCCAGGATCGATTCGAAGCGCGTATAAATTTGTGGGAAGACATGCGCAAAGCGGGGTTGGTGATCAAAGAAGAGCCCTATACACTCAACGTTCCCCGTTCACAGCGCGGCGGTGAAATTGTGGAACCGATGGTTTCTACCCAATGGTTTGTGAGTATCCAACCCTTAGCGGAAGCCGCTTTGGAAGCAGTACGTGACGGACGTATCCGTATCGTCCCAGAGCGCTTTACCAAAGTTTATTACAACTGGTTGGAGAATATCCAGGATTGGTGCATTTCCCGTCAACTCTGGTGGGGGCACCGGATCCCCGTGTGGCACTGCGCGGATTGCGGGAAGATGACTGTTTCACGCCAGGACCCAACGGAATGCAGTCATTGCCAGAGTTCCAATATTGAACAAGATCCCGATGTTCTGGATACCTGGTTCTCTTCCGGTTTGTGGCCGTTTTCCACTTTGGGTTGGCCAGACTCAACCCCCGACCTCGAGTATTTTTACCCCACCTCTACCATGGAAACCGGGTATGACATTCTTTTCTTTTGGGTGGCGCGCATGATCATGATGGGCCTGGAATTCACCGGCGATATTCCCTTTGATACGATTTACCTGCATGGATTAATTCGCGATGCGAATGGACGCAAAATGAGTAAAAGCTATGGGAATGTGATCGATCCTCTGGTGGTGATGAACGAAATGGGCACCGATGCATTGCGTTTTACCTTACTGGTTGGTTCCACACCCGGTAACGATCTCAACCTGAGCTTGAAGAAAGTCGAAGCAAACCGTAATTTTGCCAATAAAATTTGGAATGCCGGTCGGTTTGTAATCAACGCCATTCAACAATCACCTCCGAAAGCCATTTCTGAACCCGAATGGACGCTTGCCGATTCCTGGATTTGGGCGCGTATACAAAGCCTGGTGAGAGATGTTGAACGATTATTCCAAAGCTATCAATATGGTGAAGCCGGACGTCAGATTTACGAATTTTTCTGGGGCGAATTCGCCGACTGGTATGTAGAAATTGCCAAGCTTCAACTCGCCGAAGGCGGAGACCGGGCATACTATACTGCTTATACACTGGTGCGTGTTTTGGATACTTGTTTACGATTGTTGCATCCCTTTACGCCCTTCGTTACCGAAGCCCTGTGGGGGCACCTGAAAGAAGCCTGCCTGGCGCATTCGCCCGGACTATCACCGAAAAATGGTTGGGAAAACGCCTTGATTGTGGCTGGTTGGCCGGAACCGTGCCCTCAAGAATCTTGGGAAAAGGAAAAAATCCAGGATTTCACAATAATTCAGGATATCGTACGCACCATTCGAAATTGGCGCTCCGAAAATGGCGTCACACCCGGAAAGCGTATACCTGCAACATTGGTATCGAAAAATTATGAGGATATCTTGAAAACGCAATCCAAAGCCATCGCGACCCTGGCATCCCTCGATTATGAGAACCTGAATATTATTCCTTCGCTGGCAGAGAAACCGGAAGACAGCGTGGCGCTGGTTATTGGACTCGTGGAAGTATACCTGCCGCTGGCCGGTCTGGTCGATCTAGAAGGCGAACGTCGCCGGTTGCTAAAGGAATTACAAGAAACCGAAAACCAAATTCTAAGATTAGAACAATTACTATCCGGCGCGTTTGCGCAAAAAGCGCCTCCAGCCATTGTCCAAAAAGAACGGGATAAATTAGCTGCTTTTATGGATACTAAAGAAAAGATCACCAATCAACTTAAAGGCTGAGTATGATTTTTTATGATAGTGAAAGAAGAATAAGAAAGTCGGGATCCCCCCTCACCTCCCCCATTGTCTGCGAAAATGGGGGGATGTCCGGAGGACAGAGAGGTAGGAAAGCAGGCAGTTTATTTTCTGTTATAAAAAAAGTGCGCGCTCTTCTACCCGGAATGATGGTTAGTTAGAAAATTGATATTTTATTCGTAATGAGTTTTTAGAAAATTTCCGCTGGACAGGTTAAAATGTAATTGAATAACAATTTCCCCCAATTGTGCTGATTAGAATAAGCTTGGACGGGGGAATATAAAACATATTAGATTTATTGTTTTATTCAAGTGAAGGAAATTGCTCATGAAACTGCAAATCCATCAAATTTCATTAGCCTATGACGATGCAGGGCATGGTACACCGGTACTTTTCATCCACGGCTACCCGCTGAATCGCCATATCTGGCAGCCTCAGCTCGAGGGTCTTTCCGGTATTGCTCGAATAATTGCGCCCGATTTACGCGGACACGGCGAATCTCAAGCGACAAGCGGCGAATATTCCATGGAATTGTTAGCTGATGATTGTGCCGCCTTATTAGATTCTTTATCCATCACCCAAAAGGTGATTCTTTGCGGGCTTTCAATGGGAGGCTATGTCACGTTTGCCTTTCTCCGTAAATATGCTTCTCGATTGGGCGGATTGATCCTCACTGCCACCCGTGCGGCTGCAGATAGCGAAGCCGCCAAGGCAAATCGCAATAACGTCTTGGTGCAGGCGCAAACCGAAGGGGCAGAAAAGATCGTAGAAGACATGTTACCGAAGATGTTCTCTCCCCAAACCCTCTCCACCAATCCTGCTCTGGTGGATAAGGTAAGGCGCATTATGCAATCCACATCCCTGGATGGCATCCAGGGCGATCTCATGGGGATGAAAAACCGCCCGGATTCCACGCCTCTCCTATCACAAATCAATATCCCAACCCTGCTGGTATTTGGGGCAGAAGATCAAATCATTCCCGTGGATGAAGCTCAAGCTATGCACTCCTCAATAGCCGGTTCGCGATTGGAAATTATCGCCAGCGCCGGTCATCTGCTCAATCTGGAACAGCCTCAAAAATTCAACATCATATTAGACCGATTTTTAAGAGAGAACTTCTGATAATTATGGATCTTTCAACGATAGAACCCCAAAAAAGGGGAGAGCAACTCATTCAACGAGTAAATGAATTGCGGCTTAAACTTAAGGAAACAAATCCCGATAAACTTGCATCGTTAACCGGTATTCCGTTCATCCATCAAGATTCACAGGGAATTTTCGATTTTCAATTTTTGGAGCGTCCCCTTCGTTTAAATTTTCCAAATCTGGAATTGTTCCAAAGGGGGAGTGATGATTCACCCAATCCACTCATCCAGGCGCTGGTGTTTTATTATTTTTCTACGGCCGATGGCAAGCCGCTAAGCCACCGTTGGATTTCTTTTTCCGAATTGCCAAATGGCATGTTTTATAATCAAGCGTTTCAAGGTTACACTGGCGTCACCCTTGCCCGTTTTTATCAAAACGATTTTTCGCATTTCTCGTCTTGCGCCAAACGACTGGGCGGCAAATCGGACTCCTTCGGCGATACTGCTTTCCGCTTTCAATTATTGCCGCGCTTGATGCTTTTAGTCGCCAGCTGGCAAGGCGACGACGATTTCCCATCTTCCTTTAAAATCCTTTTCGATGCTTCTGTTTCACATTATATGCCTACCGATGGCTGTGCAATTGCTGGCAGCATGCTGACTGGCATGTTGCTAAAAAAATAAAATCAGATCACCCTAGTATATAAGGGTTATGCATATCAACCTTGTTTGAAATCGATCCGCCCTGATGTATATACATAATGCCCTTGCGAAGGAGCACATTCACTTTTAATGCTTTTTTCCATACCCTAGGAGAAATGTTATGCCCTCTGTCATCGACCCGCAAACGATCAATACCGATGATTTACCCTGCATCTGGTCGCCCGTACAATGGGAACTCAACCCCGAAGAACACGCCCAGGAATTGGAAGAGCAAGCCACTGCCAGTTTACTCTGGACTGCCGATGCGCCCGAGGCAATTTTGCGCCTACTTTTGAACGAATCAAAAATCGAACGCACCTTCGCGCCGCCGGATGGATACGACGCCGAAAAACAAGGCGAATGGGATGTCAGCCTGGTAACCTTCAATTTCCAACGTAAGATATATCTGTTGAAGGAAGAACGCGGGCCAGATCGCCTTTACCTGGAATACGAAGTCGATAATTTGGGGCAATGGGCGATAAACATCGAACCGGAAAATGTCTCGATTTTTCGGATATAAAACAGATAGAAATTAATATCGGATTATTGTTGGCAGAAAATTGACAACAGTAGGTGGTGAACGTACTAAACCGTGGGTGTCAAGGTGGGCGTTGGCGTTTCTGTCGGCGTTGGCGTGGGAGTAGATGTACTGGTTGGAGCGCTGGTTGCCGAAGGAGGCACGGGAGTTGAGGAAGGCGCTGTTGTTGAGCTTGGTTTAGTGGTAGCGGTAGCCTTCGACGAGGTTTTTGAAGTGGCTGTTGCCTCGTTAACCACTTTGATATCTGCCCATAAATAACCGGTGGAATCGTTTCCTACGCCAAATACCTGTCCTGCCAGGTTATATATCATCCAGCCGCTTTTATATCGTCCGTTATTTTTAGGCGCTGTAAGATCGATCATAAGGTCAACCGTTTGACTCGGCGCAACCGCCGCATTGATTGGCGTATCGCTGCCGCCACCCATACCATCACCTGAAACTAACACCAGAGTATAGGTGCCGTACCATGCGCAACTGCCTGTATTTTTCACCCGCCAGATTTTCGTAAACTTCGACCCTCCGGTAAATTTAGTCCCCGGCGGGACATTGATATGTTCGACGAATTCGGCTGCGTAACATGGAGGTGTCGTAGGTGTAAGTGTATCTGGCACAGGCGTCGAGGTCGGGGTTCGCGTAAAGGTCGCACTTGGCGTGGGGGTTGCTTCCTCGGGAGATCCGCTGCCCTCGCTTACGGAACTTTTATTTCCGGAAACCATCGGCAAATATAAAAGGTGTTTTGGCTGAGGTGTTGTTTCCTGCCCTTCGGGCAGCGCAGCCATGGTTTGAGCCGCCGCGGTTTGGATTTCTTCTGAACTCATATCCGAGGTCGATGTCTCTGAAGTCCTTTGTGCACATCCCACAAACAGCCAAGAGATCAGAATGAGTAATAATAAAATGGATAATCCATGTTTGTTCATATGGGTTATTTTTTTAGTTTATTTAACCAATCACAAACCAGGTTGATTTATTTTTCATTGAATCCATCACCATTGTTTTCTTTCGCAATGCATTATACTCTACCCAATTTCAGTCAAAAATAATTTTTACTCTGACTGTATGTATTTTTTACGCCATTCATACAGCTTGTTTAGGGCCTCAATCGGGCTAAGCGTATTAATATCCATGGCTTTTAGTTCATTCAATAAAGGATTAGTTTCAGGGAAAAGCGCCAATTGCCGTGCGGGTTGAGGGTTCAATCGCACGGCTTTTCCGGAAGATGACTCCAACTGGTTCAGAATTTCACCCGCTCTTTGCACGACCGGACGTGGTAATCCTGCCAGCTGTCCGACATGGATGCCATATGATCGATCTGAACCTCCAGGAATGATTTTGTGCAAAAACACCACTTGCCCATCCGCCTCGCTGACAGCGACATTGTAATTACGGACGCCAGGTAATAATTCAGAAAGCTGCATTAACTCATGATAATGGGTAGCGAATAATGTCTTTGCCCTCAATTCTGGGTGATTATGGATGTATTCCACGACAGCCCAGGCAATTGATACACCATCGTAGGTGCTGGTGCCGCGCCCAATCTCGTCCAGAACGATCAAGCTTTTTGAGGTGGCGTGATGCAGGATATTGGCTGTTTCCACCATTTCCACCATAAAGGTCGATTGCCCGGCGAATATTTCATCCTGAGCGCCGATGCGGGTAAAGATCCGGTCGACCAAACCCAGCCTGGCAGATTTTGCTGGAATAAACGAGCCTATCTGAGCCATTAAAGTGATCAGCGCTACCTGCCTTAAATATGTGGATTTCCCACTCATATTTGGACCGGTAATGATGCGAATTCTTTCACCATTGTCAAAAATCGTGTCATTGGGAATAAAACGATCTCCCGTAATGGCTGTTTCTACCACAGGGTGACGCCCCTCACGAATTTCCAATACATCCTCATCGGTTATTTCTGGTCGGCAATAATCCCCGCGCATGGCCGCTTCTGCCAGTGAAGCCAGCACGTCTAATTCGGCTAATACCCGCCCCGAGTCTAACAATCGTTGGGCTTTATTACCAAGTTGACGGCATACATCTTTAAACAAACGTGTTTCAACTTCCCGTATGTGCTCTTCCGCATTCAATACCAGGGTTTCATATTCCTTTAGTTCGGGTGTAATAAAACGCTCGGCATTGACCAGGGTTTGTTTTCGAATATATTCCTCGGGGGCGCTTTCGGCATTGGCGCGTGTGATCTCTATGTAATATCCGAAAACTTTGTTGTATCCCACTTTTAGCGATTTGATCCCTGTTCTATTCCGTTCCACCGATTCCAGGTTAGCGATCCATTGGCGGGCATGTTGTGAACGTTCCAGGATACCATCCAGTTCAGCAGAATATCCATCCCGGATGACGCCGATATTTTGCAGAGTAGCAGGCGGCTCATCCGCGATAGCCGCTTTTAATAATTGTAGTTCTTCTTCACATAGTGAAAAGTCTTCAAGTATCCGGTTGATCGGATTATCTTCCAACGGTACAACAGAGCGAATTAATGGCAGTTTCTCCAATGTATCTCTTAGCGCTACCAAATCTCTGGGTAGTGCATGGTTTGCCAAAATTCGATTGATCAGACGCTCAATATCTGCCAGTGGTTTTAGCTTGGCGCGTAAATCGGTGCGTAATAATCCCTCACGATAAAGAAATTCAACCCCATCATGGCGCGTTTGGATGGTCGATAAATCTAATAAAGGTTTACTGACCCATTGGCGGATCAAGCGTGAACCCATAGGTGTCACAGTATGATCCAACACGTTTAATAAAGAGCCGCGCGGGCTTTCACCGCGCAATGTTTCAGTCAATTCCAGGTTGCGTCTTGTGGCAGCATCCAGGATCATGAATTCTGTGATATGGTAGACACTCAATCGGGTCAATAGAGATAAGGCTGCAGGTTGTGTTTCATTCAAATATTGAATAATTGCACCGGAAGCCCTTACACACAACGGCAATCCCTGCAAACCAAAACCGTCCAACGTGGTGGCAGAGAAATGATCAAGGATCGATTCTTCACAACGGCCTTGTTCAAAACGCCAGGCAGTCCACGGGGAAAGATGGCCTGGCAACCCATTCCCCAAATCAAGGGAGTCGGGATACAAAATCTCGGCCGGCTTTAATCGGATCAGTTCGGCTCTTAATAACGCAAGGATATCACTGCCAACTAATTCTGTGGCGGCAAATTCTCCCGTAGAAATATCCACATAAGCAACCCCGGCGCGTCCTTCGCCATTTTCTGTTTCCAAAACCACACTCGCCAGATAATTATTGGCATCGCCCGGTAAAAGCCCCGGCTCCAATACCGTTCCCGGTGTGACGACGCGCACGACTTTTCGAGGAAAAATCCCTTTTTCCGGTTGTTCTCCAATTTGTTCGCAGATAGCCACGTGATACCCGCGTTCGATCAATCGCGCCAGATAATTTTCCGCCGCATGGTGTGGGATGCCCGCCATAGGCACCCGCGTGCCCTTGGCCACATTGCGGGAGGTCAATACAATATCGAGTTCCTTGGCAGCAATCTCCGCATCCTGATCAAAAGTCTCATAAAAATCCCCTAGGCGGAAAAACAAGATGGCTTCCTGATATTGACGTTTAATTTGCAAATATTGTTTTCTGATCGGTGTAATATCTTCCTTCGTTGGCATACCGTCATTCTATAATGAGGTTCTCGAATCAGCAAGAGATAATCCGATAACAAATATCATTTGCTTTTATTTTATGAAATTGTGACAAATTTCATTTGCGTGATTACTCCAAAGCATTTATAATCAAATCACTATATTCTCGTGGAAAGGAGAAAACTAATGGCTAGCGTATCATTTGATCACGTAAGCAAGAAATTTGGTGATGTATTAGCCGTCAACGATTTAAACATCAGTATTGCAGATAAAGAATTCCTGGTTCTTGTAGGCCCCTCCGGGTGCGGTAAATCCACCGCCTTAAGGTGTTTGGCCGGTTTGGAGGATGTCACCGAAGGTCGCATATTAATCGGAGACCAGGTAGTCAACGATGTCGCCCCGAAAGATCGCGATATCGCTATGGTATTCCAATCCTATGCCCTTTATCCCCATATGTCAGTATATGACAACATGGCTTTTGGGTTAAAACTGCGTAAGACCCAAAAACCAGAAATCGACCGCCGGGTGCGGGAAGCCGCAAAAATCCTGGGGATTGAAGAATTATTAGACCGCAGACCTCGTCAGCTTTCGGGTGGGCAGCGACAAAGAGTTGCCGTTGGTCGAGCTATTGTTCGCGAGCCGAAAGTTTTCCTCTTCGACGAACCTCTCTCCAATCTGGATGCTAAACTGCGGGTTGAGACACGCGCAAACATCAGTAAACTACACTTGCAATTACAGACCACGTTTATATATGTCACCCACGACCAGATGGAAGCCATGACCATGGCCACGCGCATTGCCGTGATCAATAAAGGCGTTCTGCAGCAAATCGACACGCCTCAGCATCTTTATGATTTTCCGGATAACCTTTTCGTCGCCGGTTTTATCGGTTCACCAGCCATGAACTTTTTTAATGCGGCTTTGCATAAAGAAGATGGAAAACTATTCGTGGATGGCGGAACCTTTAAAGTGCAAATCCCCGAAGATCGCACGGGTGTATATCATGATTTTGTTGATAAACCGATCATCTTTGGCATTCGCCCTGAAGACATTCATAACCCCGAGTTCACACCTCCCGGCATTAATGCCCAGGAAGTCATGGCGAATGTTGACGTAACTGAATTGATGGGCAATGAAATTTTTGTTCATATGAAATCACAAGAACACAGTTTTGTCGCCCGAGTTGATCCTCGCTCTCGATATGTAATCGGCGAAGACGCGAAAATGGTATTCAATATGTCCAATATGCACATCTTCGACCGAGAATCAGAAAAAGCCATCCGTTAATCGGATGTAATTTACGCATTCAATTCAAACGTCTCCCAGTGAACAATCCCTTTTTATCTTTTAATAGGGATATTCCACCTGGAGACGTTTATCATATGTAGAAAGGATATTGTGTTATGTATAAACTCGTGCTCTTGCGTCACGGTCAAAGCACTTGGAACAAAGAAAATCGCTTTACTGGTTGGACAGATGTTGGATTATCCGATTTAGGAGAACAGGAAGCACACACTGCCGGAATAACATTGAAAGAAAACGGCTACACCTTTGATCTGGCATATACCTCGGTTTTAAAGCGCGCCATCAAAACATTATGGATTGCCCTGGAAGAAATGGATTTGGAATGGATTCCGGTACTCAACGCCTGGGAGTTGAATGAACGCCATTACGGAAATTTGCAAGGATTGAACAAAGCCGAAATGGCAGAGAAATTCGGCGAAGCTCAAGTGAAGATCTGGCGGCGTAGTTATGACGTACCACCACCCCCTTTAGATATGGATGATCCACGTCACCCTCGTTTCGACCCGCGTTATGCGGGTATAGACCCGGATGTCCTACCAAAGACAGAATCCTTAAAATCAACACTCGATCGTGTACTCCCATTTTGGCACAGTACGATTGTGCCCACTGTTAAATCGGGCAAGAAATTATTGATCGCCGCCCACGGTAACAGCTTACGCGCCATGGTGAAATATTTGGACAACATCCCCGAAGATGTGATTACCGAATTGAATATTCCCACCGGTATCCCCCTGGTTTATGAGCTTGACAACGATTTGAAACCGATAAAGAATTACTACCTGGGCGATCCGGAAGCCATCAAGAAAGCGCAAGAAGCCGTCGCCAAGCAAGGAACGGTCAAAAAATAGATCATTTAACGAATAAAAATCCGCCGAAAATCATCGGCGGATTTTTATTTTCGAAATTGTCTATATTGGAAAACCCGGGCGAGACTCAATCCCCCCAATAGGCAAAATACGCCAATAAAAACAAACGCCACCTGCCAAAATCGCATCGGGAACAATCGAATAAGTGTGTCGGAATAATAAAAAACCCACGTCCCAGGATCAAAAAATATATTGTGAAAAGAGACAAAAACTGTGTTGAAGCCAATCAATACCGCAATCATCAGAGTGGTAAATACTACGACGGTCAACCAGCCGCCCCGCGCCAGACTGCTCCAAAAATCAACCCGCCAACCGGTACGCCATGCCCATATCCCGCATCCGATAAAGATAAGCAATAAAATGTTCATAATCAACATGGCAGGTCGCACCACATTTTTAACATCGACCATATGTTTTAATTCACGTTCGTTATATAGAGGGTCGCCATTTTCGGAACTCAGATCGCCTAAATACGAAATCCCTTCCTGATTAATCAAATAATCCACTGCAAATCGTGACCAATATAAACGTTCCTGTTTGGTGAATCCATAATAATCGTCAGGGAATCCGGGCAGGTTATATTCAATTTGCAAGAAAATCGGGGTCATTAAAAGACGCACACTTACAAGGATTAAAATAATCGGGGTCAAAAGCGTGAGAAGCCATGATACGACGTTCAATAATTTCATGTTCCTCATTGCACCAGCTCCATATCTCCGGTAAATATAAAATTCAATACCAGGTTATTGGTCAACCATTCTATGGGGGCTTTGTCATCGGTAAATATCACATTCGTCTCAGGGTAAGGTTGTTGATAAACCACTGCTTTTTCCATGGCTAAAATCAATAGCGGATGGATATCCTCGCGCGTATATAAATAAAGCAGGTTTTGGTGTAGATTTTTTATCTCGGTTGGCTGTAATGTGGCGTAAATAATAGAGTTAAATGTATCCGGGATATCCATCACGTACACGGAAGGAAATACAGCCTGTATCGTACCGACCAACCCATCGATCAGACGCCGGTCTTCCGGCGCCCGCCCAACGTTGATCGCCAATACACCATTGTCGGTTAAGTGATCGTGCACCATTTGAAAAAACTCATACGTCGTCAGGTGCCAGGGAATATAAGGCGGGCGGTAGGCATCTACGCCAATAAGCGAGTATTTCTTGTGGCTGTGTTCCAATCCCCACCGTCCATCTTGCGCAATGGCATTCAGATTGGGCTCATTCATATCAAAATAAGCCTGACCCACCTCAATGATTTCAGGATCAATTTCATAGCCATCGATGGGGATTTCCCCAAATACTTCGGTCGCCTGGCGCGCCAATGTACCGGCAGCCAACCCCAGAATCGCCATATTTTGCACCTGTTCCGGTCTGAAGGCTTGTCCATCTTGCCCCTGATTGAAAAACGGCGCCACCAGGAATTGTTCCCACGGGCCGTCAAATGAAATCTCGCTAGGGTGCCAGGTAGAATGGACTCCCTGCCCCTCATTGAGTCTCAAGAAACGATATCCGTCTTGCTCAAGGACCTGGATATAGTTATATGCAGATTCCGTTTCATATACTTGCCCCTGAGTCGCCTTGATAGGACCACTCCCGATAATCCAAAGGATGATAATAAGGATCGGCATCCATAAAAATGCAGCTACTCCCCGCCATTTCGCTGCTTGATACAAACCTGCTAAAGCTGTTAATGTAAGGACTGCGCTGAATATTACAAAGGTCCGGGCAGTCCCAACCAGGGGGATCAATAATAATGTGGGTAGAAAGGTACCCACGAACGAACCTGCGGTTGAAATCGCATAGATATATCCGGAAATCCGTCCACTATTCTCCTGCCCTTCTATAGCCAGCCGGATGGCAAATGGCGAAACAACGCCTAATAATGTGACTGGGATACTAAACAACACCAACACCACAGTAAATGAGCCAATCAGAATTCCCATGGATAATTCATCGAAAGCGTTAGCTGCCAGACGAAGCACTGGTTGAGAACAAACGGGGATCAACCCGGATGAGAATGCCCCCCAGGCCATAATGGAATACAGGGTTTTTAAATGCGGAGAACGATCTGCCCAGCGACCGCCGAAGAAATATCCTGCCGCCAGGTAAACCAGAATTAAACCGATAATACATGACCATACCAGGTTACTTGTGCCGAAAATATTACCCAGCAATCGTGACGCTGACATTTCAATTGCCAACGTGGTCATGCCGCAGATGCAGACTGCAAAATAGAGATAACGACGGTGTGAAGTATTCAATTACCCAATTATAATTGCATTCACAAAGGATTTTTGAGATATTTACCGACCCATCGGTAGCTTGTAGCGATATACCAGGCGCGCAGTATGTGACTGTAGATCCTGGCACGCGTCATAATCCCTTGATATTTTCCGCGGTGGAATTCGCTGGGTGGGTGAGACACGCCCCGCCAATATATTTGCTCACATTGCCAATTTCGTTGTTTTGCCGCCATCGTCAACGCCGTTTCAAATCCATATCCTTCCGCAGCATCGCGGTTTACATATCTCAATAATTCCCGGCGAAAACAACGTTGACCGGTCAACCAGGGAGTAGCCCAATGGCTGAAATCCGATGCCAGTTTACCGCCCCGGAAAATCCCTAATGTCATATCTACCCTGGATTCCATCACAGGTTTAATCAATCGATTGAAGTGTTCAGGTTTGAGTCCTGTTAAATCGGCATCCACCATGACAACAATAGAATTTTTACAGGCGCGGGCGCCACTGAATATCGCCTTTCCTTTTCCAAGATTAACTGGATGGGTTATTACCTTAACCCTTGGATCATCTTGAGCAGCATTTAATGCCACCCTGCCAGTTTGATCGTGCGAACCGTCATCCACAACGATGATCTCGCTGACAAATGCCGTATTTCGAATTACATCGATGATTTTCGCAATGCCAGCGGCTTCGTTATAAGCCGGAATGATCACTGATACTGTTTGAGATAAATAATAATTGGGTCTGGTATTGATTTGTTGAGCAGAAGAAAAACTCATTTCGTATCTCCGATTTGTTGGAAATTATCCTAACCAATCGCTCGAATACAGCTTAATTATAGCTGATATCAAAAAAATATAATTCTGGTGGTTTGTAAAACCTGATTTTTTATTGATAGTTACTTTTTCTCAAATCTGATTAAAAAACATATACCGAAAAATTTTGGCTTTAATTAACTTTACGTGACTTTCTCGAGAAAAGTTGCATGATTTTGTATAAAACTAAATATAAAAAAATCCTGATTCCTTTCACTTCCCTCCCCCATACAAAAAATATATATGCAAATCGAAACCTGATAGCAGTATACTGACTAATTTCTTCGATTATTGCCATTTTCAAATAATATCTCCTTGGTATAATTCATTACTTAATTGAAAAATCTTTTAGCTGTGATATTTTTACTAATTGGAGTAATTATGACTTCCTCCCAACTCACCGGAGCCAACATACGCCAGGGTTTTATCGATTATTTTGAAAAACTTGGCCACACCATTGTCCGTTCTGCCCCCCTTGTACCCGGCGGCGATCAAACCTTATTGTTTACCAATGCCGGAATGGTTCAATTTAAGGATGTTTTTCTGGGAACCGATATCCGCCCATACACCCGCGCCGCCGACTCACAAAAATGCATGCGCGTGGCAGGTAAGCACAATGATCTGGACGATGTGGGTAGGGATGATACACACCACACATTTTTTGAAATGCTCGGCAACTGGTCCTTTGGTGATTATTATAAAAACGAAGCCATTTCCTGGGCCTGGGAATTGTTGACGGAGGTCTGGGGGTTGCCTCGCGAGCGTTTATGGGTATCGTGTTTTCGTGATGAAAAAAGTCAAATTCCACAGGACGATGAAGCAGCCCAAGCGTGGCAAAAACAGCCAGGTATGGATCCCTCTCATATCCTTTTCTTCGGAAGAAAAGATAACTTTTGGGAAATGGCAGAAACCGGTCCCTGCGGGCCGTGCAGCGAAATCCACATCGACCGGGGTGAAAGCTTTTGCGATAAAAAAGACCAACCCGGACATATATGCAGCGTAAACGGCGACTGCAGCCGTTTTCTCGAACTGTGGAATCTGGTCTTCATTCAATACAATCGTCTGTCCCCCACAAAACTGGAGTCTCTGCCCGCAAAACATGTGGATACCGGGATGGGGTTAGAGCGGATCGTCTCTGTGTTGCAAGATGTGGATTCGAATTACAAAACTGACCTGTTCACTCCCATGATGGATACCGTGCAGCGCCTGACCGGGAACAGCGATCAGGAACGCTCCGAAAATATAACACCATACCGCGTTATAGCCGACCACTCACGCGCCGCCACCTTTCTCATTGCAGATGGTGTAGTGCCGGGTAATACCGGTCGCAATTATATTTGCCGCATGATTATCCGGCGGGCAGCTCGCTTTGGCAGTTTGCTGGGGCTCAACCAGCCTTTCTTATCTCAGGTCGCCCAGGCAGTCATCCAAACCTACAGCGAATTCTACCCCGAGTTAGCCCGCAACCAGGCAGCGATTCTTTCAGAACTCACGCGGGAGGAAACTCGCTTCCAGCGCACCGTGGAGGGCGGCGTCACTAAATTGGATAATATGCTCGAAAAAGTCGCCCGTCAAAAACAAAAATTCCTGCCAGGCAATCAGGCTTTTGAACTGTATGCGACCTACGGGCTCCCCCTCGAAATCACACGTGATATTGCCCGTGATCAGGGTTTGGATGTAGATGAACCCGGATTCCGCCAGGCGATGGAAGAACACCGTTTGGCCTCGGGGGCGGGAGAGACTTTCGGCGAGTTAGGCGGCGAGGACGTCGATGTTTATCGATTGTTGTTTCAAGCGTTACAAAAAGATGGCAAATTAGATATCAGTGGAGTCAGCCATGATCCATATAATCAGTTGGAAGTAAGCGGCAGCATCCTGGGCTTGATAAAAGATGGTCGGGCAGTAGAAAGTGTTCAAACCGGCGATGCTGTTGAGGTGGTTTTACCGGAGACCTGTTTTTATATCGAATCCGGAGGACAGGTATCCGATAACGGGGAAATTTTCTCCGCCGATGGAAAACGCTGGCATATCTCTATCAAAGAGATGCGCAAACCAGCCGCCGGTATCATTACCCACGTAGGCGTTGTCACCGCCGGGCAACCCCGGTTGGGAGACTCCGCCACTGCCCGCGTGGACGCCAAACGCCGTCTGGATACCATGCGCAATCACACGGCTACCCATCTGCTGCACCATGCGTTACGTGCGGTTTTGGGAGAACATGCCCGTCAGGCTGGCTCATTGGTCGCGCCTGACCATTTGCGTTTCGACTTCACCCATCCCGAAAGTCTGACCATGGAACAACTCGAAAAAGTAGAAACCATCGTCAACCAAAATATCCTGGGAGATTACCATCTTAATATTGCTTATAAACCCTTAAAAAAAGCTATTGACGAGGGCGCTACTGCCCTGTTTGGAGAAAAATATGGCGACACTGTACGTAATATCACTATCGGAGTGCCGGATATTTTCTCTAACGAGTTATGCGGCGGCACACATGTGGAAGAAACCGGCGATATCGGCGTCTTCTTGATCACAGGGGAAAGCAGCGTAGCCGCTGGCGTCCGCCGTATCGAAGCCGTGACCGGACGCGAGGCTTACCGGTTGATCCAGGATCGCTTCCGTGTTCTCAATCAAACCGCGGTATTTTTATCGTCAGGTCCCAATAAACTCCCCGAAAAAGCGCAATCGCTGCTTTCGAATATAAATTCTCTTCAAAAAGAGAATGTCGCATTGCGGCAGAAATTAGTCCGCTCTGAATTTGAAAAGGCATTAAATAGAATGACCCATGTCGGTGAGGTAAACATCCTTACCCACAAATTTTCCGATGCCGATGCGGATACACTGCGCCAGATGATCGATGAATTTCGTAACAAATACCCCTCCCACGGGGTGGTAGTATTAGCCAGTATTGCGTCCGGACAACCCATTACCGTTGCTGGAGTAACCGATGATATCGTCTCTAAAGGGATTAACGCCATTGAATTGGTGCGGTATGTTGGCAAACAAATTGGCGGCGGAGGCGGCGGGAAACCGACCCTGGCGCAAGCCGGTGGTAAGGATGCCTCTAAACTGGACGAAGCGCTGGCAAGTGTGGAAAATTGGGTAAAAGATAATATAAAAGCCTAGCTTAATCATTTGATAATGTCCAACCGAAAACCCTTTGGTACTTACACTATTCCCCTGGTTCTATTGGCATTATGCGCCATCAGTTATGGAGTCCTGGTACCCTGGTTGGGATGGTATTGGGACGATTGGCCGTCTATCTGGTTTCTGCGTGTGATGGGCGCAGCGGGGTTCACCGATGTATTTACGATTGACCGCCCTACCCTGGGGTATTTATTTTGGCTCACCACAGCCATATTGGGAGAATCCCTGCTGGCGTGGCAAGTTTTTGGTTTTATTTCCCGCTGGCTAAGCTGCCTGGCATTCTGGTGGTTCTTGAATCAGATCTGGCAGAATAAACCAGAACCGGTTGCCTGGGCTTCCATTCTTTTCACGATTTACCCCGGGTTTTATCAACAATACATCCCCATTACGTACAGCCATATGTATCTCATCCTGGCTTTAGTGTTGTTTTCCCTGGGAATGATAGTGAAAGGATTGAAATCTCAGGCGAAATTTTGGTTGTACTATACGATTTCATTTTTAAGTGCACTATACAGTACTTTTACGCTCGAGTATTTCTTTGGATTAGAACTGATCAGGCCGGTGATTATTTGGATTTCTCTCAAAGAAACATATACAAAATTCAGTGAGAAATTAAAAAAAGTCATCCAGCTTTGTTTACCGTTTTGGGGAATGATCACTGTCTTTTTGTATTGGCGTTTTTTCATCCACCCCACACCGCGTGGTCATGTGCAATTTCAAACCGATACAATCCCCAATATTTTTAATGAAATACGAATGCTGGTGACTACTGCCCTGCAAGACATATTTCAATCAAGCGTACTCGCCTGGGTGCAGACATTTAACCTGAGTAAATTGTATAAATTCGGTTTAGCCCCCACCCTGGCGTACGGGTTATTGGTATTGGCTGTTTCAATTAGTGTCATATATTTCCTGTATAAATATCATCAAAAGGTACCATCTGAAATCCTATCTCACCAAAAATTTTATAGGGAAGCAATTTTTTTAGGCGTTATCGCCATATTTACCGCAGGCTGGCCTTTTTGGATGACTAAATTGCCTATCGAGTTAGATTTCCCATGGGACCGTTTTACTCTGGCATTCATGGCAGGTGTCAGTTTGCTGTTCACCGGCATTATAGGGCTCTTACCTGTCCACCGCACATTGAAGATATGTTTATTGGGTGTGCTGGTGGGTGCTGCAGTCGGGACACATTTTCGTACAGCGAACGATTATCGTCGGGAATGGAACTCCGAAAAGGATTTCTTCTGGCAAATCGCCTGGCGCGCCCCACAAATTAAACCCGGTACGGCGTTACTCATATCGGAATTGCCTTTTGAATATAGCACCGACAATTCACTCACTGCACCACTCAACATGATGTATGCCCCGCATAACACAACGACAACCATGTCCTATTTGCTTGTGTCTATCGAATCCCGCCTGGATACTTTTCTTACCAGCCTGGAAAAAGGCATCGAAATCAACCAGCTCTACCGTTCATTTACATTTAGGGGCAGTACGTCCCAAGCCATCGTCTTATATTACACACCTCCGGGATGTGTGAAGTTCCTAGATCCCTCATTAGACGCCCGCTTGCCACAAAAACCGAAGTATCTGGCGGAAGCCATGCGCTTATCGGATTTGAATCTGATCGATCCCAATCCCCTCAACCCGGTAGAGATGGATATTTCTATCTTTGGGGAAGAACCCGAACCCAATTGGTGCTATTATTATGAAAAAGCCGATCTGGCTCGCCAGACAGGTGATTGGCAAACAACCACTGACTTAGGCGAGAAAGCATTTGCTCTAAACACCCGACTCTACGAAACCAATGCCCCGGAACTTCTGCCTTTTATCGAAGCCAATGCTCACCTGGGAAAGTGGGAAAATGCCATAAAGTATAGCCAAAAAGCATATGCATTAAGTTTTCGTATGAACCGGATTCTATGTGAAACCTGGAAGCGTATCGCCACACAAACACCATCCACAACCCATCAAAATAACGCAGTCCAACAAATGATGGCAGAATTTAAATGTCAATAAATCGTTTTATGAGTGATGACCTATGAAAACCCAGGTCATTCAACTTGATCCACATGATGATTATATTTCCGCCCGCGATAAAATCGGCTGGAGTAAAACCGGGCGGGTATTGTTGGTTTTCCCTGAAAGGAGCTTCGGATTACACCGCGAATTGGATCTGGTTTTACTTAAGCGGCATTGCGATTCCCTTGGCGCTCAGATGGCAGTAGTAACCGGAGATGAAGAAATCCTTTTCAGTGCCCACAAGCTGGGCATCCCCATCTTTTCCTCAATCACAGCTGCCTATCGAAAACAATGGCGAACAAATAACCGCCAAAAAACCAAAGAACCAATCGAAAGGGATTCGAATATTACCAGGCGTGAAAACATTTACGCATTAAAAGCATTGGCGCATCCCGCGACTCCAAAATGGATGAAGCGCCTGGAATTTCGCCTGCTTTGTTTTGCCATAGGCGTAGCCGCAGTGCTCGCCATAACCAGTGTGCTGATGCCGGCAGCCGATATCACCCTGAAACCGATCACGCAATTGCAGGAGGTTACCTTACTGGTTACAGCAAATGCCGGGAACGAATCGGTAAATATTTCCGGCGCAATACCCGCCCATTCCGTATCGGTCATGGTGGAAGGGCGGGATCAAATAGCCTCCAGCGGCAGCATGGAAATACCCGATCAACTGGCAAGTGGTGCGGTCGTTTTTTCCAACCTCACCGATAAACCGGTTACTATCCCCTCCGGAACGATTGTCCGCACCACTGGAGATATACCGGTGAGATTTGCAACGTCGCAGGAGATCGAGTTAGGCGCAGGCTATGGGATGACCAACACTGTGGAAGTTCAGGCACTGAAACCTGGGATTAGCGGAAATTTACCGGAAGGCAGCTTGACAGCGATTGAGGGCATATTAGGTATTCATCTTACCGTTGAAAATGTGGAACCGACCGGTGGAGGCGCTACTTTTACCTCGCCTGCCCCCTCATCAACCGACGAGAAGCAACTATATGATAAATTACGAGCTGCGTTGGTCGAATCCGCCCACCAAGAAGTCACGAATCAATTAAGTGAAGGAGATATTCTTTTATCTTCCCAGCCGATAAAAGTAGACGTGATAAATAAAGAATTCGATCCGGCTGAAGCGCTACCTGCCGATCAGTTGAACCTGACTTTACAATTGGAATGTGATTTCATGGTAGCAAAAACGGAGGATTTATACCAGCTTTCACTGATGTCACTCGATGTAAATTTATCGGAAGGCTATCTTCCGGTGGACAATACACTCGTTTATAGCATGGTCTCCGAACCAGTTGGCGAACAAAATGATAGTTATAAATGGCAGATCAACGCTTCCCGTCAGATTCAAGCCCATATCAAAGATATCGATGCTATAAACCTTATCCTGGGGCTGCACCTGGATGAAGCGATTTCCCGGCTGCATCAGAATTTTCCTTTAAAAGAGCCGCCTCAGATAAAACTTACCCCTTCCTGGTGGAAGCGGATACCCATTCTGCCTTTCAGGGTAAATGTTTCAATACAATAGAACGGATTTCTGAGAAAACCGGGAAAATCGGAAATCAGAACATATATCATTCACAATTAACTAGCTTTCTTTATATCGATATTTGGTTTTTATAACAATGACGAGGATATTAGCCATAGATCCTGGAGATAAAAATATTGGGGTGGCGCTTTCCGATCCCGATGGTATTATTGCCTCCCCACTTATGATAATTAATCACATCTCCCGAGCCATAGATGCAGCAAGAATTGCTGAAATCGCTGCCGAAAAACAGGCAGAATTGATCATCGTTGGACAGGCCTTTGATGAAGATGGATTGCCTTCCCCCCAGGGTAAAAAAGCCGCCCGGTTAGCTGCCGCTGTCCGCGACCAATCAAACCTGCCGGTGAAATTATGGGACGAAAGTTTCAGCACTCAAACAGCAAGATTGGCATTGATCGCCATTAATATCCCCAAAAAGAAACGCCGCGGTCACCTGGATAATTTAGCAGCCACAGTGATCCTGCAATCCTATCTGGATTCGCTAAACAGATGAAAACGGGATATTTATAAAACCGAGAAAAAACGGAAGCCGGGTAAAATACGATTTATAAAGGAAAAATAGCAGCAAACGGAAACATGTCTCGAAAAAAATCATCTCCGATCAATTGCTTTGTACTCTTTCTGATTATTATCGGCTTTTTGGCATTTTCAATTCTCATCATTAGCTTGCTTTATTTACCGGTCAATGTCGAGAATGCATTTGGAAAACCAGTCACTGGCATAAGTTACCCATCACGGATATATTATGCATGGCTTTTGCTGTCTTACGAAGCGGATTTAACCACACCCGTGAATCCATCCGCTGAAATTCAAAATTTTCATATCGAAGTAGGCGAATCGGCAATTTCGGTCATACAACGCCTGCAATCTGAGGGGCTTATCCGAGATGCTGAAGCTATGCGCGTTTACCTTCAATACTCTGGTTATGACACCTCACTCCAGGCTGGTACGCATCAACTAAGCCCTGCAATGACTTCCATTGAGATCGCCAATATCATCCAATCACTGAACCGCACTACCATCGATTTTTCAGTATTGCCTGGTTGGCGCGTGGAAGAAATAGCCGCCTTACTTCCTACATCCGGTTTGGAAATTACTCCAGAACAATTCATATCCGCTGCACAGCAATTTCCGGCTGGATTATCCTTTAGTGATGAAATACCTGCCCACACCGGTTGTGAGGGATTTCTTTACCCGGGCATTATTCAAGTAGCCCGGACCACACCTGTCGACTCGCTTATCCAATCATTACTTATAAATTTCGACAAAAATCTATCCCCCGAATTAAAGGTCGGCTTTTCCCATCAGGGGTTAACCATTTATCAAGCCGTTACATTGGCATCCATCGTGGAACGTGAATCGGTGATAGACGAAGAAATGCCTCTCATCGCCTCCGTATACTTGAACAGGCTTTCGCAAAACATGAAGCTCGATGCAGATCCCACCGTGCAATATGCCCTGGGATATCAATCCTCTTCGAACACCTGGTGGGCAAATCCACTCAGCGCCGATGATTTGGCATTTGATTCACCGTATAACACCTATCTTAACACCGGTTTACCCCCAACCCCTATTGCCAATCCCGGGATGAATGCCTTAAAAGCCGTCGCCAATCCCGAATCCAGCCCTTATTTATATTTTCGGTCCGCCTGCGACAAGTCTGGCAGACATGTTTTCGCTAAGACTTACGCCGAACACCTGGCAAATGCCTGTCCTTAATTCGCGTCGAAAATGATTGTGAGGCTTTATTGAGAGGTGCTCACCAAGGCACTGTATTATTTTTAATTTTCCCAGTGATATTGCACCAATATAGTGATAGAGGGATTCCCGTTAATATATTCCACCCCCAATGCCCATGTGCGCCAGTTTAACTCATCCCCTTCCGGCGCTGCCCGATATATTGACATGAAATTAAAATTGGTATATTCAAAAGGCCACCTGATATAACCAGCCGACCCTCCCGAAGCTAATCCATAATCCAGATTATTGCAGGTAAGAATGGTTCCTGTTTGAATATCATCAAGTTTTGGTAATATCTCATCTTTAAACGCACCGGATATTGCCAGTCCGTTTCCATCTTGAATGCCCCAATCCTTGCTGGTGGTTTCCGTAAATAAATTTTCCAAAACATCCTGCCCCTTGAATTGAACTTTCGGATTCCACCATTCATGGTGGATGATCAATCCCCGCCGCGGATTAATTGTTTGCGCTAATTTTACGCCATCCCTGGATTGAATAGCGCTCATAAATTGCGTTACCAACTCTCTGATTTTACTATCGGAGCAAAATCGGGTGGATGAGATCTGCTGGGTGACGTTTTCAGCCTTTATCCACCCCCGTATATTTTCCCCTGTGTGTATCTCAAGCCATAATTCATCATCCAATTCTTGGGTTTTTCCGGTTTGTGTGATATCCGTAGCATGCGCCGGTATAGTAGTTACTATCTCTTGTGATTCTCCCGGATTGGTGAAAACATTTAATTCCTCCCCTTCTTCGATCATAACGACAGCCAATTTTGCATTTGGCGCGATTATGGGTGCATTGGTTGGCGATGGTGTGGCTATAGCAGCAAGAGGCGTGTTCAATACAAAACTTGGTGTTTTTAACAAGCCTGATACAGCAAAAGCGGTGCTGTTTTGTTCGACCGCAATGCGAGTCATTTCAGGATCTTGATTATGTTGAATACCGGCAGAATTACAACTGCTAAATATGAACAATAAAACAAAGAACAGAATTATCAATTTTTTTCGGGAAAGCATAACCGTCTACTCCAGGCCTGGATTGCAGGTTGAGTGGGAGGAGGGTCGGAGACGCCTTTATTTTGAGTTTCAGGTGAAGGCGTGTCTTTTCTCTTTCTGGGCGTAGATTTACGCTGGATTTTTACAGTTTTAACATCAACTGGTTGGGGTAACAAGGCAAAATCCAACACCTGGTCCATATGTTCAACCGGGATGATCTGAAGCTGGTTTCGTGCCCGCTTAGGCACTTCGACCAAATCTTTTATATTTTTTAACGGAAGGATCACGGTTTTTAAACCAGACCGATGTGCTGCAAGTACTTTCTCTCGAATGCCTCCCACGGGCAATACCCTGCCGCGCAGGGTAATTTCACCCGTCATGCCCACTTCCTTGTGTACCTCTCTGCCCGTGAACGCAGAAACCAAAGCAGTCCCAATCGTAATACCCGCGCTTGGGCCGTCCTTTGGAATTGCCCCCTCCGGAATATGAATATGTACATCCACCTGTTCATAAGTTTCAGGATCGATATTGAAAATCTTTGACCGAGATTTTAAATATGAGAGAGCTGCTTGAGCAGATTCCTGCATCACATTGCCAATCTGTCCCGTTATCTGCAGATTTCCCTTACCTTCCATAAGTAATACTTCCACTGGCATGATTTCTCCGCCATTTTCCGTCCATGCAATGGCTGTTGCCACACCAATTTCATTTTGTCTCTCAGCTTCGAGATTGAAAAATTGTTGTGGACCAAGAAACCGTTCGATACTTTGGGCATTGATCTTATGAGGAAATCTTTTTCCCTCGGCTTTCAGGCGGGCGATTTTACGGCAAATACGGCCAATTTCCCGCTCAAGATTCCGAACCCCTGCTTCATAGGTGTATTCACGGATAACTCGCTGAGTCGCCGATGCCAGTATCTTTACTTCCCCCTGTTCCAAACCATTTTCTTCGAATTGGCGTGGGATCAAAAACCGGTTGGCTATTTCCATTTTTTCTTCTTCGATATACCCCGGGAACTCGATCAGCTCCATACGATCCAATAATGCGCTGGGGATGCCTCCCGTATAATTGGCTGTCGTGATAAACATCACTTTTGAAAGATCAAACGGGAGTTCCAGGTAATGGTCTGAGAAGGAAAAATTTTGTTCCGGGTCTAATACTTCCAATAGAGCGGCGGCAGGGTCTCCTCGAAAATCCATACCCAGTTTATCGATCTCATCTAACATAAAGAGAGGATTGATCGACTCCGCCCGGCGCATGGTTTGCAGTACTCGTCCAGGAAGAGCGCCAATATATGTGCGCCGATGACCGCGGATTTCAGCTTCGTCTCGCACACCTCCCAGGGAGAGACGCACAAATTTCCTTCCTAAGGCTTCAGCAATCGAACGCCCTAAGGATGTTTTCCCTGTTCCGGGAGGGCCTACAAAACACAATATGGGTTGGCGCAATCGCTTTGGATTGAGACTACGCACAGCAATATACTCCAAAATGCGTTCCTTTGCTTTAGGAAGGCCATAGTGATCTCGCTCAAGAATTTCGGAGGCATGTTGAACATTCAGATTATCATCGGTAGACTGCATCCAGGGCAAATCTAATATCCACTCGACATAGGTGCGGATAATCCCTACTTCCGGTGACATAGCCGGCATCTGCCCTAACCGGTCGACTTCTTTCAATGCCCGTGATTGAACTTCCTCAGGCAAACTTGTGCCTTCAACTTTGGTGCGCAATTCCATTACTTCCCGCTGCCACATATCCCCTTCGCCCAGTTCGCTTTGAATGGCTCGTAATTGTTCACGCAGAAAATATTCTCTTTGGCTGCGATCCACCTCACTTTGCGCCCGTGTGTGGATTTGATCTTCCAATTCTAAAACATCCGCTTCTTGCGCCAGGATATGGACGACTTTTCGCAACCGTTCCAATGGATTTAATGTTAACAACAATTCCACCCGTTCTGAAAGAACAGGGGCGATGGCTGTAACAATCATATCCGCCAGCCAGCCGGGTTCTTCAATATTCAAGGCATAGAGGTACGCCTCTTCAGGCAAGCTGCGATCCAGCTCAACACATTTTTGGAAAAGATCCAATGCAGTGCGCATCGTGGCGTCGACCTGTTTATCTACTTCTTTTATTTCGTAAATCGGACGCGCCTTAACCCTCATGAAAGGATCCAACTGAGTAAATTCAACGATTTCGACTCGCCTCCGTCCCTGGATTAAAGCGGAATTTGAATCGTCGGGCATGCTCAACAATCGTCCTACCGCGATCTCCACGCCGATTGGATTAAAATCATCGATGCCTGGATCATCTTGTTCGGGGTCTTTTTGGGTTAACGCAATAACCGTTTGGTCCGCCAGGTGGGCTTCTTCGATCGCAATAATCGAAGTATCCCTTGCCACAAATAGAGGCGATACCATGTGAGGAAAAACCACCATGTCCCTCATTGGTAAAACGGGGCAATCGATCAGGCCCTCTTCATCAACTTGAGCGTCTGGTACGGTATATAATTCTTCTGTTCTGCGATGAAGCGCTTCGCCAAATTCCTGATCATCATCGCGGAAATACCAATCATGTTCTTTCATAGATAGTCCACCATTGAAAATATTCTTTTGAATAAACGATTCTTACCACATTTCGAGTGATTTCGGGAAATAAATAAGAAAATTTTAATCCCCTGTCAATTTCGTTTGGTCATTCCAGGCTTCTCGGGCGACTGCTGCAACAAATATACTGCCTGTGATCAATACCATCATCTCATCGCCCGCGATTTTTCGAGCTTCTAACAACGCTCCGCCGACTTCATCAATCACTTTGGCTGGTTTCCCAAATTGATGAGCCATATCAACGATGAGATCCGGGTCCATGGCACGCGGATGAAATGATTTGGTAGCAATAACCTGCTGTACACGAGGAATTAATTCAGTGAACATGCCATGTAAATCTTTATCCTCTGAAGCCCCAAAAACCATCACGATGCCCATCCCTGGAAAATAATCATCCAAAGCTAAACGTAGTTTACGCGCCGAATCACGATTATGGGCACAATCAATCGCAATTGGCGGCTGGCGTTGAAGCACTTCAAAGCGTCCTGGCCAATTGATCTCTCGAAATCCTTTATGGATTGCCTCAATACTGATTGGTAAAGAACTCATTTGAAATGTTTGCAATGTAGCATACGCTGTAGCCGCATTTTCAACCTGGTGATATCCCAACAAGGGGGTGAATATTCTTTCTGGCAGCGCACTTTCTTCATTGGCTGCCTCCACAAATTGATCGATGATGGGTTGATCGGCTGCCCGCCACACCAATAATGATTGACCATCCAGGTTATGCTCAAGCATGGAGTAATGATAGTCCTTGCCCACTTGAATGATTTGAGCAGCCCGTTTTTTAGCGATTTTCTCGATGGTAAGACGTGCTTCTTCCTCTTGAGGTGCAACTACCACAGGTACATTGGCTTTGATGATGCCGGCTTTTTCGGTGGCGATCTCCGCTAATGAATTTCCCAACAGGTAGGTATGATCATACGAAATCGAAGTGATTACCGATACAACCGGCATAACGACATTCGTGGCATCCAACCGCCCACCCAAACCTACTTCAACCACGGCAACATCCACTTGCTGCCGTGCAAAATATAAAAAACCCAGGGCTGTGGTTATCTCAAAAGTCGTGATTTCAGGAATTGTGTTGACAATTGGTTTGATCTCTTCTAGTAAATCAATCAGGTCCTGGTGAGAAATGGGTGTCCCATTAACCTGGATTCGCTCGGCGTAATCATGTAAATGGGGAGATGTATATAAGCCCACTTTATAACCAGCTGCCTTAAGTACACTCGAACACATGGCAGCAATGGAACCTTTACCCTTTGTGCCTGCGATATGAATGGTTGGATAACGGTTTTGAGGATTACCCAAAGCTTTAACCAACGATTCAATATGAGTTAACTCAAATTTTACCGGTGAATAACGAAAGCTTTTTGATAAACTATAATCAACGAAACTATATAAATAATCAAGGGCTTCTTGATAGTTCTTTTCTATTTCCATAACTTTGCGATTTTAACCCTTTGGTAAACGATACGCAAGGGCAGATATGGTAAAATTCGTCCGTGGGCCGGAAAAGAGTAAAAGTGCTAATTCAGGTATTTTGTTATATTTGTGTTGCAATTATAGCTGGTTTACTGCTCTCGCGCCTGATACTGATATTATATGCTACTTCTCATACATATAGAGTAGCAGAAGCGCCGGAAAAACCCGTGGGGATTATATTTGGCGCCGGTCTCTGGCGAGATGGCTCGCCTACACCCGTATTACAGGATCGAGTGGAAACAGGCGCCCAATTATACTTCGCCGGGAAAATCCAAAAACTGTTGATGAGTGGGGACAATAGCTATATCGATTATAATGAGCCGGAGGCTATGCGCCAATTTGCTCTGAAACTAGGCGTTCCCGATGAAGCGATTGTCCTTGATTATGCCGGCAGACGAACCTATGATACCTGCTATAGGGCGAGTCATATTTTCGGGGTTTCAGAAGCGTTATTGATCACCCAAAATTTTCACCTGCCGCGCGCTATTTTTATATGCGCTCGGATCGGTCTTTCCGGCAAAGGGGTCATCGCCGACACTCGACAATACCGCTTTCTGTGGCGTCTCATCTGGCAAATCCGCGAATTGCCCGCCTCGTTAATCACTCTGTGGGAAGTATACATCTCTCACCCAATACCGATCATGGGGGAACCGGAACCCATTTTCACCAAGGAAAAACCATGAATAGAAATGAAGCCCTCTCGCTGGTTCGTGAATACGTAAAAAATGAAAACCTGGTTCGACATATGTTAGCCGTCGAGGCAGCCATGCGCTTCTATGCCGATAAACTGGGTCAGGATGTGGAAAAATGGGGGATAGCGGGTCTATTGCATGATTTCGATTGGGAAATTCACCCCACCCTGGAGCAACACCCCCAGGCTGGCGCGCCAATACTGCGCCAACGAGGCGTTCCGGAAGAGATCATCCGCGCGGTATTGAGTCACGCAGACCATACCAGTGTGCCCAGAGAAAGCCTGATGGAAAAAGCTCTCTATGCATGCGACGAAATCACCGGTTTGATCACCGCTGTCGCGCTAGTGCGTCCATCACGATCGGTGTTGGATATGGGGGCTAAATCAATCAAGAAAAAATGGAAAGACCGCTCTTTTGCAGCCGGCGCCAATCGTGAAGAAATCCAAAAAGCTGCCCAGGAATTTGGCGTCGATCTTTGGGAGCATACCGAAAATATCATCCAGGCGATGCGTCTCATCGCACCCGAATTGGGCTTGCAGGGGGATGTTCCGCCAGCATAATACTGAGAAAATCCCGATTATTAATTGACATTCAATTGATAATTCGATTATAATAATGTCTATGCGAAACTAATTCGCCATGGAGGTGAACATGTCTCAAGATACGGTTTCTCCCCATATTTCCCCTCAAAATTTACTCCTGCCCACCCTTAATGCCTGGCGTATCTATCTAAATGACCAGGGTAATTCTCCCCACACGGTTAAGGCCTTCATTGCCGACCTCAATCTTTTAGCCTCCTATTTACCTCCCGATCGTACTTTAGGCAATATTTCAACCACCGATATCAACTTATTCCTGGACTGGCTCCAGCATGGACGGGGTGTGCCTTGCAGTCCTAAATCTTTATCCCGCAGAATTACATCGATTAAATCATTTTTCAAGTGGCTTCATCAAAATGGTGTAATTTTGATCGATCCCTCAGAGAAAGTAGTGCAGCATTCGGTAATCAGCCCATTGCCGGATGTACTTACTTCTAAAGAAATCGACGAAGTCCTCGCTGCCGCCGAATATTATCGCCGAAAATCCAAACCAGACTTACGCCCCTACTTACTTTTTTCGCTGCTTCTCCACACGGGATTGAAAAAAGGAGAAACCCTCTCCGTCACCCATAATCATATCGACCTTGAATCTCCTCAAGGACCAATTTTATTCGTACGTTACGCATCCCCGCAGCATCGCTATAAAGAACGCAAGATTCCTCTGCATCCCGAATGGGTTGAGGCTTATCAAGAATATAAAAACCAATCCTCTTCTGATCAATTATTTCCCTGGTCACAGCGCCGTTTGGAATATCTGCTGGAAGACCTGGGTAAACACGCCGGTTTATCCAAGCATCTGTCTTTCGATATGTGCCGTTGGACATGCGCCCTGGTCGATTGGAAAGCCGGGGTTGAAAAGGATAAAATCCGTCAAAAACTGGGGCTTTCAAAAGTTCAATGGCGGGAAATCAGTATGAAGTTAAACAAATTAGCGGAGATGAATCCGTAAATTTATCGTAGCCATTAATCAGGAATGGTAAAGTTGCACCAATTTCAAATGGACAGCCTGCTTGGTTTCATCTGTAACCCGGTAAAAATGCCCTGCGCGCCGCCCTGCCACCCACAGGATTTCATCGTTCGACACAAGCAAAGGCCATTTTTCTCTTTGAGGCTGATGGATTTTTTCATTGACCATAAAATCGGATAACTTCATACGGTGTCCATTCATCCCCGCTGGACAAAAGGTATCTCCTTTTTTTCGGCGCCTTAACACCAAGGGGGTATCCACCTGGTCGGCATCCAACCATAATTGCCAGGGATCTTTATTTTCTTCGATGATTTTTCGTGTGGATTCATCTAAAACAACATGACCAACAACCATTTGCCAGCAAGGAGATAACGTAATCACTCCCGGTATCTTTATCGGAATTATCTTCCCTGAGTCCAATTGAGGAACATCATCCGTCACCTGAAATTCGCCTTTTGTGATAATTACCCGTTTCCCCTGCTTGGTAAAAAGCAGCCCTTCTCCTAAATCGGCGTTGAGATAATTCTTCTTGCGTCCGGTCAAGGTAATGAACCGTTCGACAATTCCAAAATCAATATCCCTTATTGATGGAATAAGTAAACTGATCGCCTTTCGCACTAAACGTCTTTGAATATTGATCTTTTGCGAGTCAATTGAAATTGCGTTTAACTCAACCTGATTCGTCATATTTCGTAAAAAACACTCTTTCCAGGCTGTCTCAACCAGCTGATCGATCATGGTTTCTTCATCGGTTAATATTTCTGCCATCTGCCAGATCAATCGTTTCACTTGTGGGCTATATGTTTGAAGAAATGGAATCAATTCCTGCCTGACACGGTTTCGCAGCAGTTTGGTATCAAAATTGCTGTGATCGATATTGGGAGAGAGTTGCTTCTCTTCGATAAACGCATCGATTTCCTGTCGCCAGGTTGCCAGTAAAGGTCTGATCAATGGAATTTCGCGACTCCATGCATTTGGCAGAGAATAATACAACATGCCGGTTAATCCGGTCAAACCGCAGCCTCGCAATAGATGTAATAGCACGGTTTCCACCTGATCGTCGGCGTTATGAGCCACTGCCACTGCCTGTGCCTGGTGATGCAGCGCGGTTGTAAACAAAAATTCATATCGCTTTTGACGGGCTGTTTCCTCGCTAATATGATCGGCGCCCTTACCTTCCAAGGATCGCTCCCCATAAATAAAAGGCAAGCCCATTTCTTCCGCCCAATACTTAACCTGCTCGGCTTCCTGGTCCGCCTCAACTCGCATGTGATGGTTATAATGAGTCACGAAGAGTGGTATTTTCGTCTCACGCATCATATGAAGCATAAATAGGCTATCACTGCCGCCGGACACGGCTAAAACAATCGGCTGTTTAAAATCTACAAAGCAATTTAATTTGAGTACCTTCAAGATATGGTGTAACATGACTTATATGATTATAATAGGAAAAGATAGCAGATTTCGCAAAAATACTTGCTTTGAATCCTGCTTTATGCTAGACTGGCTAATATCGTAAATAATATAAGGAGCAAGGATGGCTGAGAAGATACTCCTCGTCGATGATGATCTGGATACTTTGCGATTGGTGGGATTGATGCTCCAAAGGCAAGGTTATCAAATCCGTGCAGCCAGTGATGGTCCTCAGGCATTGGCGATGGTTGAGAGTGAAATACCCGATCTGATATTACTGGACATCATGATGCCGGATATGGACGGATATGAAGTTGCCAGGCGATTACGCGCCAACCCAAGGGCAACCGATGTGCCTATCATCATGTTCACAGCTAAGGCTCAAATAGATGATAAGGTCATGGGGTTTGAAGCAGGCGCCGATGATTATTTAACCAAACCGATTCAACCCAGGGAATTAATAGCCCACATGAAAGCGGTATTATCCCGGGTTCAAAAACGGCAAACTTCTGCCCCCACATCAACAGAAACACCGCTAGAACGTGGGTATATGGTTGGCGTGATTTCAGTCAGGGGTGGATTAGGCGTCTCGACAGTCGCATTAAATTTAGGTATTGCTTTACATCAGGAACAAAAAAAAGATGTGATCATAGCGGATTTTCGACCCGGTCAGGGCACAATTGGTTTGGAATTGGGTTATTTACGTTCCGATGCCATTAACCGACTCGTCCAACGAAAACCGACCGAGATTTCTGCTCGTGATATCGAAAATGAGATCATCACTCACCCTACTGGCGTTCGATTGCTGCTATCTTCTCATCACCCTGGCGATGCTCGATACCTGAACGCAGTAGCAAATTTTGAAGCCATTGCTGTACATCTGGTACGGATGGCGCGTTATGTTGTTCTCGATCTAGGAACCGGGCTTTCTCCTATCAACGAAAAAATTATCAACATTTGTGACGAAATATGCATTGTAGTCGAACCAGTGCCCCAAACACTCATCCAATCGAAAGCCTTGTTGGATGATTTGATCGCCAAAGGCATTGGAGAAGGTCGCATTGACATTGTACTGGTTAATCGCGTTCGCTCAGGTGTACAGTTATCCTGGAGTCAGGTTCAAGAGCAATTAGGAAAAAACATTTCGGTCATTTTCACCCCTGCCCCCGAACTGGCTTATCAGGCTTCGATGCATAATTTACCCCTGATCAGCCAACAACCAGATAGTCTGACGGCTCAACAATTCATCAAACTGGCTGAAAAGGTTGCACAGCGTAACCAATAAATTCGCGCATGGGTACTATCCCATCTCATCTCGTACAGAGAATCCAACAAGCCGCCGATATTCTTGGCAATTGTAAAAGGGTCACCATTCTCACGGGTGCTGGTATATCCACCTCATCCGGTATTCCTGATTTCCGGTCGCCAGAAAGTGGTCTCTGGGAAAAATACAGTCCTTTGGAAGTCGCCTCACTGGCCACGTTTCGCTATACACCAGATATATTCTTTCATTGGCTTCATCCCCTCGCACAAATCATCATTGATGCACATCCAAATCCAGCGCATATAGCGTTGGCAGACCTGGAAAAATCAAGAAGAGATATCACCATCATCACCCAAAATATCGATGGGCTTCATCAGAAGGCAGGCTCTACTCATGTGCTGGAGGTACATGGAAATTTACGAACCCTCACCTGTGTCTCATGCTTCACGCAACAACTTGCTGAAGCCTATTTGGATGACTATATAAAGAATCGAACGATACCAAAATGCCCTTTATGTGATCATATATTAAAACCTGATGTGGTATTAATGGGAGAACAATTACCAGCCCGTACCTGGCTAAAAGCCCAAGAAACCAGTAAACATTGCGAGTTAATGATTGTCGCCGGTTCATCGCTGGAAGTTCTTCCCGTAGCTGGATTGCCCATGCGGGCTATTGAAAACGGAGCCCATTTGATCGTTGTTAACAAATCTAGAACATATATTGACGTTCGGGCAGACATCGTATTCCATGAAAATGTTGCAGAAATATTACCCATGATCGTTCAAGAGGTATCTTGTGAAAACCACTGAAACATCAACCCTTATCGAAAAATATGAACGCTTAGTTGAAATATCCTGTGATCTTTCCTCCACGCTGGATTTAAATAAGTTACTCAATCGAATTGTCCACGCTGCAGCTGATTTAAGCAATGCTCAGGCAGCGTCGATATTGCTCTACGACGAAAAAAACAAGCAATTTTTCTTCCAGGCAGCCTCCAATATGGATTCGCCCGTAATGAAGGGGTTGGTTGTACCATATGATTCGAGCATCGCGGGCGTGATTGCCTCCGAAAGAAAACCTATTATCATAAGCGATACACAACGCGATCCCCGCCATTTTAAAAAAATCGCAAAACCTACTGGCGTATTGACTCGCTCATTGTTGGGGGTCCCATTGCTTACTAAAGATAAAGTCGTGGGTGTTTTGGAGGCGATAAATAAAAGTGAAGGGGATTTCACCGAAGAAGATAAAAAGTTACTCCTGGCGCTGGGTGCTCAAGCTGCCATCGCTATTGAAAACACCCGCCTTTTTCAACAAACCGATTTGATTTCCGAGCTGGTTCACGAACTGAGAACACCATTAGCTTCTTTAAGCACGGCTTCTCATCTTTTATCCCGCCCGGAAATCAACGAAATTCAACGCGTTCAATTGATTCATTCTATTCAAAATGAAACCAACCGGCTTTCCGAAATGGCGTCTTCGTTCCTGGATATGGCGCGCCTTGAATCCGGAAGAATGCCATTTCTACATGATAGTTTCAACGTCAAAGATATGCTGGAAGAATCGCTAGAAGTAATGCGCTACAAAGCAGACGAGAAAAAACATACTCTCGAGTTAAAAGTTCTCCCAAATCTGCCTGAACTCATCGCCGACCGCAATAAAATAAAACAAGTAGTGATAAACCTGGTAAGCAATGCGATTAAATATACACCAAACGGAGGAAAGATCATCGTATCTGCAGATCAGATAGAAAACGAATACATCATTTATATCAAAGACAATGGGCTTGGCATCCCGGAGGATGCATTACCCCATATCTTCGAGAAGTTTTATCGGGTGCCTTTACTGGAACGGGTTGCTACAGGCACCGGATTGGGCTTATCGATTTGTAAAAAAATCATCGAAACCCATGGCGGTAATATTGAAATTCAGAGTAAAGTCAATGAAGGCACTTCGATGATTATCCATTTACCTTATAAACAACCCCGGGGAAATTAAATTTAAAATTTTATAAGGACTTTATAAACGCCCGGTTTGGTAGCTTGTTCAAAAGCTGCCAAACTACTTTCTATCTCAAAAATCGAATCAATGAGTGGTGTGGGGTCTACGAGATTTCCTTCCAATAACCGTAACGCAGGACTGAATGGGCCGCACCGCGAACCAATCACAGTGATTTCGTCTACGACGATGGATGACATGTTCACATGCAAGTCACCTTTATATGTGCTCTTGATCACCATCACACCCCCAGGGCGCACCGCCTTGCGCGCGAGCGCAAACCCTTGGGGAGAACCTGTCGCTTCAATGACCACATCCATCATACCCATTGGAGTTTGATCTTCATCGATGGTATTAATTCCCTTGTTTAACAATAATTCGCTTTGTGTTGGATACCGTGTCGCTGCGTGGAAACGACAAGGGCATATGGCAAGCGTTTGTGCAATCAATTGACCTAACCTACCCGCCCCTACCAATAATACATGATCCTCCGGATGGATATGCACTTGCTGTTGGATTTCCAGGGCAGCCGCCAGAGGTTCGGTAAATACTGCCATTTCATCGTTAACACCATCCGGGACAACATGTAAATTTTTCTCCGGGATAGTGAAGAATTCTGCAAAAACACCATTTTGGGTCTTTATACCTAACACCTTTCGCTCTCGGCAATGGTCGCGGTTGCCTCGCAGGCACTGATCGCATGCCCCGCATGGGATATTGATTTCCCCCACCACACGCTTGCCCACTAAATCTTGCATCCGATCCGTCTTCACCACCTCACCCACGAATTCATGCCCCGGAATCCCGGTAAAAGGATAATAGCCTTTCAGCATTTCCAAATCTGTGGCGCAAATCCCCGCCAGGTGCACTTTGATCAAAGCTTCGCCATCCCCCACGAAGGGCACGGGAAGATCATCTCGAAAAATCAGTTGTTGGTTTTCTAACCACAATCCCTTCACGAGTCACTTTCTCCTGTTTGATATCTAACGCGCGCCTCGGCGTCCAAACTGCCGCTCTAATAAATCCACCGAAAGATGGATCATGGTAGGTCTGCCATGCGGGCAAGTGCGGGGTGATTCACACGCTTCTAGTTGTGTAATTAATTGACGCTGTTCTTCTTCGGATAGGACTTGCCCGGCTTTTATGGCTGCTCGTTTACATACGCGAGCAATGATTTTTGCCTCCACCTCCCCTTCGAGCGGGCTTTCGTCTTCCTCGAAATCTTCGACTAATACACGCAACGCAGCTTCAGGGTCCATATGCGATATGATGCCTGGAAGCGACCGTACAAGAAAAGTGTTCAATCCAAATAGCTCCACCTGAAAGCCAAGGTGTTTTAACATGGGTAATTGCTCAGACAACAAGCGCGCTTGTGATGGAGAAAGCTGAACAGAAGCCGGTTGTAATAATGCCTGCCCTGGCAGCGATTGAGCCTTTTGTTTCATGTATTGCTCAAACAATATGCGTTCATGCGCCGCGTGTTGGTCGATTAAATATAACCCATCCGGTCCTTCAGCGACCAGGTATGTAGTAGCCACCTGCCCCACCAGACGCAATAATCCCGATCGATGGAAAGCAGTCGCTGTACTTGTTGATGAATCAGATTGTACCTGGCTCGAAGAAGCCTCAGATTGCGGGGATGTTAATTCTTCACCCGCCGTAAATGTGTCCCTTCTTTGTCGCGCTTCTTCCCAGGTTCGAGAACTCCAAAGGTTCACCGCCTGGATTTCCGGAACAGGCGTGTATGCCAACAGAGCCCGTCGTACCGCGTTGCGAATGCCGGTGAAGACTTGATCCGTCTCCCGGAAGCGAACTTCTGCTTTCGTGGGGTGAACATTCACATCCACCAGCTCTGCCGGTAATTCCAAAAATAAATACGCAAGCGGATATCTACCCACCATTAATAAGTTGTGATACGCCTGTATTAAAGCCGTTGTTATGGCAATGTCTTGAACCGGGCGCCCATTGACAAAGAAAATGATTTCTTTTCGGTTGGAACGGGTCAAAGAAATAGGGCTGATATATCCTTTAAGAGAAAAATCATGACTTTCTGATATTACCTCCAACATTTGGCGGGCGATATCTGCACCATACAAGAAACCTAATACCTCTCGCCTATCCCCTTTGCCGCTTGTTTGCAGCCCCAGGCGTCCATCTTGCACAAGTTGAAATCGGACGTGCGGATAAGCCAAAGCATAGCGAGTTACCAGACCATCGATCAGCCGTCGCTCTGTTGCTGGTTTTTTTAGGAACTTCAATCGCGCCGGAACGTTATAGAACAGGTTTCTAACACTGACACTCGTACCTACTGGCGCGGCAGTGGGTTTCGGGTCGCCCACTTGCCCTCCATCTACCGAAAGACGTATGCCTGCCTCGGCATCTGCCTGCCTTGAGCATATGGAGAATTGAGATACAGAAGCAATAGAAGCCAGTGCTTCACCTCGAAATCCCAGCGTGGAAATACGGAAAAGATCTTCAGCGCAACTTAATTTACTTGTGGCATGCCGGGTAACCGCAACCGCGATCTCATCCGCCGCGACCCCCTCTCCATCATCGGTAACCTCTACCAGTGTTTGCCCGGCGCCTTCGATTTTTATCGTGATGGTATGGGCATGTGCATCCAGTGAATTCTCTACCAATTCCTTCACGACCGAAGCCGGACGTTCTACAACTTCTCCGGCTGCAATTTGCGATGCAACTTCCTCAGATAATACTTTTATGGTCATTGCGTGAGTAAGTTCCCTTCTCTTATTTTCCCATTATAATGCTTCATCTTCAAGAAGTAACTCCATTAATAATTTTTGTAATTTTTCAGTTATACTTTCTCCTATGACAATAAATACACTCTTCATTGATTTGGATGATACATTGTATGATCGGGGCAACGGCTTATGGGAAGCCATTCGAGACCGTATGGGGCAATATATGCACGAATGCATTGGATTGCCAAAATCGGATGTTCCGGCTATTCGCCGTCACTACTTTAAAACTTATGGAACAACCCTGAGGGGGCTTCAACTTCATTACCATATCGATACAGATGAATACCTGACTTATGTTCACGATCTGCCCGTGAGTGATTTCATAAAACCCGACCCCATTTTAAAAACACTGCTTTCTGAGTTACCACAAACCAAGTGGATTTTAACGAACGCCAATTCAGAACATGCCCAGCGTGTGCTTAAAGTCCTGGGAGTGAAGGAACACTTTCAGGGCATTATTGATATCCGCGCCATGGATTTCCATTGTAAACCCGACCCCAAAGCCTATCAAATTGCCATGAAAATCGCTGCTCAATCCGATGCCGCCCAGTGCCTGTATATGGATGATTCCCCCTCAAATCTGGCGCCGGCTAAGGCAATGGGTATGACGACTGTTTTGATCGGTGACGCACCCTCATCCCCTGTTGCTCATATAGTTATCCCTCGTATCCATGACTTAAAACAAGCCTTTCCAGATTTATGGGATCATAAACTCGTTTCATAAAATAATCATCATAAGTGAAAAAACCTGGATAATACGAAGTTTACCACCAGATGATTTTAATAATCATTTTTTGGATATTTACATTTTTCTAATTTTCTTGTGGTAATCTATCTTATAGTGGATTAAGATCCATTCAATAGGAGATTCAAATGAGACCTGGGTATACACGTATCGCTCTGGGCATAATCATATCGATCATCATCCTCTCAACCGCATGTTCCATTGGCTTTATTGCAGGAAGATCATTTTCCAATGGCTCGTTCGATCCCCTGGCATTTATTAAAGAGGCGGTGAACGGAGAAACTTCCAAACATGAAAAAGCAGATGAAACGACAGACCTGGATGAATTATTTGATCCTTTTTGGCAAGCCTGGGATCTGGTACATAAACAATATGTAAATCAACCCGTTGATGATGTCGCCTTAATGCGAGGCGCAATCCGCGGAATGATGGAAGGTTTAGACGACGAGCATTCTTCATACATCGATCCAGACCAATTGACCGCTTTCACCACACAAATCGAAGGAGAGCAATATGAGGGGATCGGCGCCTGGGTGGATACGACCGGAGACTATCTCACCATTATCAGTCCCATGGTAGGTTCTCCGGCAGAAAAAGCAGGACTGAAACCAGGCGATAAGATCATCGCCATCGACGGCGAAGATATGACCGGGATCGATGGTGAATTGGTTCGCCAACGTGTGATTGGTGAAAAAGGCACTACTGTTCATCTGACCGTTTTCCGAGCTGGCGCCGACACCCCTTTAGAATTTGAGGTTACAAGAGATAGTATTACAGCCTCCAATGTTATGAGTCGAATGATGGATGACAATATCGCATATATCCGGCTGATTGCTTTTGGCGACGATAAAACCATCTCCGATTTCCGTACTGCATTGAAAAACCTCCTGGCAGAAGAACCAGTGGGCGTAATCCTTGATTTAAGATATAACGGTGGTGGTTTATTAGAGTCGGCGGTGAAAATTGCATCAGAATTTATCAATCAGGGTGTCATTGTGTACGAGCAATATGGCGATGGAAAAAACCTGAGCTTCGAAGCTAAAACCGGTGGAGTAGCCACCGAAATTCCCTTGGTGGTGTTGATCAACGAAGGAAGCGCTTCCGCATCAGAGATCGTTGCCGGCGCCATACAAGACGCAGGCAGAGGTACCGTGGTGGGTATGAAATCTTATGGAAAAGGCTCTGTTCAGATTTGGACAAATCTGAAGAATAACCAGGGCGCTGTACGGGTAACCGTAGCCTCCTGGTTAACGCCCAACGAACGCTCGATTAACAAGATTGGTATAGCGCCTGATATTCAGGTGGAGATCACTGAAACCGATGCAGAAGCAGGGAATGACACGCAATTAGAAAAAGCTGTAGAGATTTTATTGGATAAATAACGATTGGTTGAAATTACCAGGAGATAAGAATGTTTTACTTTAACCCCACCTATTTAATATTCATGGCTCCTGCCTTTATTTTAATGTTGATTGTGCAGTGGTATGTAAATTCTGCTTATAAAAAATGGAGTCAGGTAGCGGCTCGCAGTCGGATCAGCGGCTCTCAAGCTGCAGAACGTTTGATCCGTGTTGGCGGTCTATCCGATGTGCGTATCGAACCTATTCAAGGTAATTTGACAGACAACTATGATCCGCGTAATAAAGTGTTACATCTATCATCGGGCGTATACCAAAGCGGTTCCGTAGCAGCCTTAGCGATTGCTGCCCACGAATTAGGGCACGCCATGCAAGACAGGGATGGTTATTTTCCGCTCAAGTTGCGCTCTGCTATGGTACCAGCCGTCAATATCGGTTCCTACCTGGGATGGATTTTACTCATGATTGGTTTTGTCCTCCAATCCCAAAATGTAGCCTGGCTGGGCGTTATCGTTTTCTCTGGCGGCGCTTTATTCGCCCTGGCAACTTTACCGGTCGAATTAAACGCCTCGTCGAGAGCAAAACGCCTGCTGGTTGAATCCGGGATCATTGTTGGCGACGATGAAATGAGCGGTGTTAACCATGTTTTGAATGCCGCGGCTTTAACTTATGTCGCTGCACTGATCACTGCGGTAATGCAATTACTCTACTATGCCACCATGGTATTAGGCATGGGAGGCAGGCGCCGCAGGTAATCGTTATTATTCGAGGTTTATGATGTCCTGGAAAAGATTTTTATATGTAGCGATTATCGTGGTCGTGGCGGGTATTTCTGCTTTAACCGGCGCAATAGCAGGTGGAGTTGCCATCTATGCCGCACTGGTGAGGGATAACTCAGGGGACGCGGGGGTGACCTTACTCCCAACGCCTATGGCTGCTAATGAAATACAAGTTTCTTCAACCCAATATGAAACAGCGATAACTCAATCGGCAGAAAAGACTGGACCGTCTGTATTGACCATTATCAGTGTTATCCCCGGACAGATGACTTTTTTTGGGCAATCCGCCGAATCAGAAGTCAGTGGAAGTGGTTTCATTATCACGGCTGATGGCTATACACTGACCAACAATCATGTAGTTGAAGGCGCTTCTAAAGTAGTTGGCGTTCTGGCAGATGGCACACAAGTGGACGCAAAAATCATTGGTACCGACACATTTGCTGATTTAGCTGTGCTCAAATTGGATATCACCAATTTAACCCCTGCCAGTCTGGGAAATTCAGATAATCTCAAACCAGGTGAAACGGTTCTGGCGATTGGCTCCCCCCTCGGCGATTTTAAGAATTCGGTGACAGTGGGTGTTATCAGCGCTACCGGACGCTCCATCAGCACCAGCGACGGATATCAAATGGAAGACCTCATCCAAACCGACGCCGCCATCAATGAGGGTAATTCAGGGGGACCGCTGGTGAATCTGGCTGGTGAAGTCGTGGGAATAAACACTCTCGTGGTACGCGGCAGTGGATATTCATCGAATATCGCTGAAGGTTTAGGATTTGCCATCCCGATCAATACTGCATATGCAGTGGCAGATCAGATTATCCAGCACGGATATTTTGCCCGCCCATACCTGGGTATTCGCTGGCAGTCGATCAATCCCCGATTATCTTCCATGTATGGGCTTCCTGTTGAGTGGGGTGTCTATGTGGCAGAAGTGGTTTCAAATAGTCCGGCTTCAGTCGCCGGTTTACAACGCGGGGATATCATCACCCGCATTGGTTCCGAAACCCTGGATGCCGATCATTCTTACATCAACGCTCTCTTTTCATATTCACCAGGGGAAACGATCCCCATCGAATACATACGCGGAACTCAAAAAATGGAAACTGAGATCACTCTCGGCACAACGCAAGATAACTAAAAATGTTATTCACGCGCAATTTTTGACCCGTTTTCCATCCGACTAGAAAATCCAGTATAATTCGGCGCATGCGAAAATTTTTATTTGCTGTTGCCTTATTATTGGGTGTAATTTTCGTTATCGGGCAATTGGCAGAAGTTGAAGCCATAATGGAAACATTTAAACAGGGGGATTGGCGATTCTTATTCATAGCATTATGTATCGAGTGTATCTGGTTTGTAAATGTTGCCGCTTCATATAAAACCATCTTTTCTGCCCTCGGCTTAGATGAAAAAATCCCAAAATTGATCCTGATATCCGCGGCAGCATCTTTTATCAATATCGTCGCGCCCACCGCAGGAATGGGCGGGATGGCCATATTCATCTCCGAAGCTAAACAAAGCGGTAATTCCCCGGGAAAAGTAACCGTAGCTGGGGTTCTTTTTGTTCTCTTTGATTATTTAGGGATTTTATCCATTCTTATTCTTGGTTTGTTTGTGCTTTTTCGTCGCAATAACCTTAATATAACTGAAATTCTCGCCACGGCAATTTTGTGGGGGATCGCTCTGACCATGGTTTTCTTGATGTATCTTGGTATGCGGTCTTCTGAAAAATTGGGTAATGCCTTAGCATGGATGGCGCGTATGGTCAATCGAATATTAAAACCATTTATCCACCGTGAGTATCTATCAGAAAATCGCGCCCACGAATTTGCCATCGAAGCCGGAGAAGCCATCCATGAACTCAGCCAAAAACCCGATAATTTGGTATTACCAGCCATATTAGGATTAACCAATAAACTGTTGCTGCTCTCCATATTTGCCTTATCCTTCCTGGCGTATAAAATACCTCTCACCCCAGGCACATTGGTTGCAGGGTTTAGTATTGGTTACTTATTCCTGATCGTGTCGCCCACACCGGCTGGGATTGGCGTGGTGGAAGGCGTTCTGGCATTGACCTTAAGATCCTTATATGTTCCCCTAGGCGCAGCCGCGACCATCGTCCTTACTTATCGAGGAATTACTTTTTGGGTGCCATTACTCTTTGGTTTTATTGCCTTACGGATATTATCGCATAGAGGCGAATTAAAAACCGTGATATAAATCATATGATTGAAACTCGGATTATAATTATGCGTTCGTCCAGGATACAGATATGAAAAATATGGATCTGCAAAATAATTCAAATATATCCGCCCCTTCTGCTGAAAAGAGCAGCCAGGTCAGTTTGCTTAAGCAAGAGTATGACAATCAACAGCTTTTATTCCAATTACAATCGGTAATGGTAAAGCGTTTCCTGGAGACGCAGGCACGCCAACTGTCAGATGCAATGATGCACAATGCCCCTCAAATTCGTTTTAAATTACCCGATAAAGTTATCATAAAAAATGAAAAAACAGGGGCAAAAGATACTTACCATATTCCTGATGATTCACGCGAACAAATGGCGGGAGGTTTTTTCGATCGCTTTACCCGCGCCAGTGCACGTGATGCTCTGCGCCAAAGACTCTCCGAACTGGAACAATCCTCCGAAGAGGGCATTGCCACGGCTACCCTGTTGATCAAACATGCCCTGGTGACATATATGGTATACGGCATGTTACCCTCTGGTCGTACAGTCACATATGCATCCGCCCCGGGAGAAGAAATTCCCAGCATGCCAATTATCGACGAACATGAAGCTGACTCTGCTATTACCGCCACATCGGATGCCATTGTAGAAGAAAGCCAACAAGACATAGAACGTGGTGAACTACTTGTTCCCTTCGTGCCCTATGCCAGACAATTTTATTTACCACAATGGATCGCTTTGGATGATCATGACAAATTACTGGTCAATTCAATCTCGGAAGCGGAAAGCCATATCTCATCCATGCAAAAATTTTTAAATGTGCTTCACACCGCGGTATCTTTAGCGCCATATATCGTGGTGGATAAGGAATATCAGAAAAAAAGATATGGTATGTTAGGACAATTGGTGAATCAGGGGAGAGCCTTCGCTCGCTACCAAACGGGCGAAATCATTCGAACGATCAAAAAAAGAGCGAATGCCAATGATTTAAACAGGGGATTGAGTTTAAGCCTGCCATATTTCGATGACCAGGATTTAAAGATGAGTACCCATGATTTTGAGATTATCCCTGGTGGACGAATAATGTTCATTCCTGCCTTTGTAGTGCGCGCCTCACGCCTGCAGCAAGCTATGGTGGCACAAGATACGCGTCTTAACCCTTCAACACGCAGCCATTTATTAAATGAATTAACTATGCTTGAACAAGCATTTGAAAGCGACCCGTAAGTGCTTTTCGAATTTATTATTTTACTTATTATTTATGAAGGATATCAATGTTATTTTCAATCGCACTCTTATTAGTGATATTTTTTATCTCCTTTAAATCCGCTCCGCGAGAACGAGAAGAAGATGCACACGTGCATGGCGCTGGTCAGGTTGGGCTTCTAGCAGCCATTGCGTTATTTGGTGTCGATTATTTCACCTCATACTTTTATGCTACCGGCGAAATGATGAGTGCTCTTCATCCCTATGGCCTTCAAAAATATGCCTATATTGCCGTTCTTATCATTTCATTTGCCAATATTGCTTTTGGTATCTTATATATATATTCATTAGGAATATTCAAAGAAGGCGGCGGGTCATTTGCCGCTGCCATGAGATATCTCGGCCCTACCATAAGTCTGATTGTGGCGGTGGTATTGATCCAGGATTATATACTGACGATAGTAGTATCTACACTCTCGGGGGTTGATCAGCTTCTCTCCATTACTGACTCATACGGCATCGCATGGTATTGGCATTTCCTATTGGGAGCAGCGCTTGCCTCAATAACATGGTATATCACCATTCGAGGCAGGGGCGAATCCGCTCAATTTGTATTTACACTTCTGGGAATTTTTGTTGGACTCACCCTTGCCATGCTGATCGGTTTAATAACCGCCCACGCCAATGGTGTGGCAGCCCAGGTATCTACAGAAGTCGTGAAATCAACCACCCTGTCGCAAGCGTTTTATCATATGCTCACTGCTTCGATGAAAGGAATGGTAGCATTGAGTGGTTTGGAAGCAATGTCAGACGGCATCCAATTTGTCATCGAAGATGATGCCAAGATCGTCCAATGGGGAAAGAAACGCTTACCTCGGTTCAATAATATTTGGGATTTCTATAGCGGAAAATCAGGGATTGGGAGATTTGTCCAAACCGCGTTTTTATTTTATGGCGGTTTAACCACGTTATTTCTGACCATTTTTTCATTGCGTTTCAATGTCTTCGATGGAACTCTAGGTCGATCACTGGTTGGAAACTTATCATTTATTGGGTTTAACGAAATCCCTGGGGGCATCGTGCTGTATTGGGTATATCAAATATTAGCCGTGGCACTTTTGGCTGCCGCTTCGATGACCGCTTTTCAGGATTTACAATCCATGACCTGGCGGAATGTTGCCATTGGTGAAATTCCGGAATTTGTCGTTTATCGTAATCCAAAAGGCACTTTTACCCGCCCGGTGACGGCAGCAGTAATCGTTGCCATCATTATCCAATTTTTGGTCCGCGGAAAAACATCTACTGCTGTTCCATTTTATGGTGTAGGCGTGTTTTTACCTCTCACCGCCATGGGATTGGCTGTTCGAAAACATATTGTTCTAAATGTCAAAGGAAAGCACCGCAAATGGGCAATTGGCGCCGCAACCTTTGTTACCGGGTTGGGAGCTTTCACATTTATCGGTCAGATCATTGGGAAATGGGCTGAGGGCGGTTGGGTCGTTTTAATCACCTTATCGATTTTAATATTCATGGCTCATGCGATTTTGATTTCACCCGTTGGGTATCGCGACCCAAACCAAATTTACCGGATAATCCGGACAAAATCGCGGGTATATGGTCCGATGGGAACCATAGTCGAGTGGCAGTCGTTAGCCACTCAGGAGTATCGATATCGAATATTGGTAGCCATCTCAAAATTTTGGGAGTTGTTTGGGGTTTACCGCCCCCTCAGATACGAAAAGCCTATATCCGCAGGTGATTACGAGGAGAAAGTTGAAAACGGTAAAACTCAAGGCGCGTCCATTTTGATGGAATATCTGGATAAATCAGAACCCAAACTCGGAGGGGCACCCCATGAAACCACCCCTCCAGATGAATGATCGACCCTTTTTCTAGACGTATCTTCGTTTTCTCGAATTTAATTTTTTTTATAGAAATATGCAATGAATTCAAGCCCGATCCACGGCTTACGCGTTTCCGAAGTATTCCAGGCTTTTGAGACTTCCACAAACGGACTGACTCACGATGAAGCGGAGGCAAGACTATCCCTATATGGGAAGAACCTCCTCTCGGATGTAAAACCTATCCCTAAATTCCCCAGGTTTATCAAACACACAGCCCATCCCATGGCTTTATTGCTTTGGGTGGCAGGTTTTATCGCCTTTCTCGTATTCCAACCCGTGCTGGGTATAGTCATTTGGAGCCTGGTTATCGTCAATGCCGGGTTTTCATTTTGGCAGGATTATCGTACTGAGAAAGCTATCGCAAGCTTGCATGATCTTTTACCTAAAACCGCCCGTGTAATTCGCGAGGGTGTTGAGGTGAAAATCTCAGCCAGTGATTTAGTACCTGGGGATATACTGGTACTTTCTGAGGGAGACAATATACCTGCCGATGCTCGCGTGGTCGAAGAATATGGGTTGCGGGTGAACAATGCCAATTTGACCGGAGAAGCGCTGCCTATTCGGAAAATCGCCGATGCTTCATTGCGCGCAGACATCAGTGAAATTGAGCGTCCCAACCTGATCTTTGCCGGAACATCCGTCATTTCAGGCACCGGAAAAGCTGTGTTGTTTGCTACGGGAATGCTGACCCAATTTGGGCGGATTGCCCGGCTCACACAAGTGATCGAAGAAGAAACCAGCCCCTTGCAACACGAGTTACTTCGTATTACTCGCATTATGGCCATGGTTGCGATTGGTATTGGCGCCGCTGTCTTCGCCGTTGGTTTCTTCGAAATCGATATGGGATTGTTCGAATCCTTTCTCCTCGCCTTAGGGATTATTGTAGCCATCATTCCTGAAGGGCTACCGGCTACCACAACTTTAGCATTGGCATTTGCCGGTCAAAGGTTAGCCCAAAAAGGTGTTTTGGTTAAGAAATTATCCGTTGTGGAGACTCTGGGGAATGTGTCGATTATCGCCACCGATAAAAGCGGAACGTTAACACAGAATCAGATGACTGTCAGGGAAATTTGGGTTGGAAGGCAGCGCATTTCGGTTTCTGGTGTGGGATATGAACCCAAAGGATCGTTTTTAAATCATTCAAAAAGCACACTTCCCACCATAGATTTACAAAAGCTGTTCGAAGCCGGATATCTTTGCAATAACGCCCGTTTGAATTCCCCCACACCGGAGCACCCGCAATGGACTAGTTTGGGCGATCAAACTGAAGCGGCTTTAAAAGCCGTTGCATTAAAGGGAGGTATAGCAGAAAAATCGCTACTTAGAGAGTATCCCAGAATACACGAGCTTCCATTTGATGCCCGACGAAAAAGGATGAGTACCATCCACGAACACGACCATAGAGAAATCGCTTTCGTGAAAGGGGCGCCTCGTGAGGTTTTGGATTTATGTGATCGGGTTTTGATAAACGGGGAAACCATTCCTCTCGATGCTTCAATCCGGCAAGAAGTTATCGACGCCAACGATGAATATGCCAGCCATGCGTTACGTGTATTGGCGTTGGCGCAGCGGGATGTTGAACGTTATAAAGATGGATACTCTGCTGAAAGGGTTGAAAAAAATCTTACTTTCATCGGTTTAGCGGCTATGATGGACCCTCCCAGACCAGAGGTGGCCAAAGCGGTGAAAGTCTGTCGAGAAGCCGGCATTCGAATGGTGATGATCACCGGTGATTATGGTTTAACAGCCGAATCATTTGCCCGCCGTGTTGGGATGCTCTCCACGCCCAACCCAATCATCATTACAGGCGCCGATCTTGACCATATGAGTGAAAACCATTTAAAAAGTGTTCTATCCAAGGAAGTAATATTCGCACGCATGGCGCCGGAACATAAACTGCGGTTAGTGTCAGCACTGCAAGAAAAAGGCGAAGTTGTGGCAGTGACCGGTGATGGAGTCAATGATGTCCCTATGCTTCGAAAGGCAGATGTAGGTATCGCGATGGGTATTGTCGGTACAGATGTTGCAAAAGATGCGGCGGATATTATCATCACCAATGACAATTTTGCAGCCATCATAAACGCTATCGAAGAAGGCAGATCAATCTTTGAAAATATTAAAAAATTTATCACGTATATTTTCTCCAGTAATGTCCCGGAAATTCTCCCATTCCTTCTAACGTCGACGTTTAATATACCCTTAGCATTAACTGTTATACAAATCCTTGCTATCGACCTGGGAACTGATATTTTCCCTGCCTTAGCTTTGGGCACTGAGAAACCCGAAGCGAATATTATGAAACGCCCCCCCCGCCGGCGAGAGACTCAATTGATCGATGGTAAATTATTATCCCGGGCTTTTCTTTGGCTGGGACCTATCGAGGGATTACTTTGTTTCTTCGGTTTCTATATGATCTTGGATGGTAATGTTATTCTAAAGATTATTCCCCTACCCGTCATCGCCCATTGGGTACAATATATTCAAAATATGCCCCTATCTACAGGTGAACGCTATACTTTGGCTGTATCTGTTTTTCATGCAGGCGTTGTATTCGCCCAGGTTGGTAATGCTTTTGCTTGCCGCACAGAAGAAAACCCCCTCAAAGAACTGGGAGTGTTCAGCAATCCGCGTTTATTATTAGGCATCGTGATTGAAATTCTAATAATCTTTGGTTTAATCTATATAAAACCTTTCTCACAAGTATTCGATCATTTTCCGATCCCTGGGATTTTTTGGTGGGGATTAGTACTGTATGCGCCATTGCTATTTATATTGGAATCGATACGAAAAATTTTAACAACCACACTAATAAAAGTTGTTTATCACAATGGAGGTCACTCATGAAAGTCATTATTATGGGTTGTGGTCGAGTTGGAACACAACTGGCAAGAATCATGTCTGAAGAAAACCATGAAATCATCGTGATCGACAGCAATATTGATGCCTTGAATCGACTGGATAGTGGATTTAAAGGGCAAAAAATCAAAGGGGTAGGATTTGATAAAGACATCTTATTAAAAGCTGGCATTCAAATGGCTGATGCATTTGCGGCAACCAGCCCATCAGACAATGCCAATATTGTTGCCGCGCGTATTGCGCGTAATATTTTCGGCGTTCCGCGTGTCGTGGCGCGAATTTTCGATCCTAAAAGAGCAGAAATATATCGTCGCCTGGGTCTTCTAACCATTTCGCCGACCATTTGGGGCGCCGAAAGGATTCGCGAACTCATTTTACATTCCGAATTAGACCCCCGCTTAAGTTTCGGCAGTGGCGATGTGAGCATCTTCTCGATAGAAGTGCCAATGCATTTGATCAACCGGCAAGTAAGAGATCTCTCTGTGCCAGGAGAAGTCAATGTCATCGCTATCACACGGAAATCCAGGGCTTTTCTTCCTGCATCAGGGACAGAATTTCAAAAAGGGGATATCATTCACCTGGTTGCTTCAGCAGAAGCTATGGAAAGAACAAAAACCCTGTTAGGGATGAGTGAAGGAGGCCTGTAATGTTCGTCATCGTGGTTGGTGGTGGAAAAACAGGGTCGCAACTGAGCACCCTCTTACGCAATGAAGGGCATACCGTAAAAATAATCGAAAATCGCGATTCGGTCCTTGAACGGCTGCGCATGGAGCTGCCAGAGGAGAGTATTGTCGCGGGAGATGGAAGTTCTCCTAAAACCCTGGAGGCTGCAGGAATAGAATCTGCCCATGTATTAGCGGCAGTTACAGGAGAGGACGAAGCGAATTTAGTGGTGACCTCTTTGGCGCGCTTTGAATACAAAGTACCTCGCACTATTGCACGGGTGAACAATCCCAAAAATGCCTGGTTATTCGATCAGGATATGGGCGTGGATGTTGCCCTCAGCCAACCGGATATTCTTGCCAAACTCATCGTCGAAGAGATGTCATTGGGTGATATGATGACCTTGTTGAAAATGAGGCGGGGCGAGTATTCGGTAGTCGAAGAAAAAGTTCATCCTACATCCGTTGCTGCCGGAAAAGCTGTTCGGGATATCGATCTTCCTCCGGAATGTGTACTGGTAGCCATTCTTCGCTCCGGACGCTTGATCATCCCACGTGGCGATACGGAGATAAAAGAAGTAGATGAAGTCATCGCATTGGTGCATTCCTCTCAAGTAACAAAATTAGCTCAAATTTTAAGTGGCGAAACCTTTTCTAAAAATATCAAAGTATAATTAGTTTGACGAACTCAACTCGATAAGGTATAATCGCATTTCGTCTGTTTTATTGTGAAATAGATAGAAATCAAGATGAAACAGGAATTATAAATGGTCAAACGTACTTATCAACCGAAAATCCGCCGCCGGGTTCGCGTGCATGGCTTTCGCTCCCGAATGTCATCCGCCGGTGGGCGAAAAGTATTAAAAAGCCGTCGCCTCAAAGGCAGGTATCGCTTAAGCGTTACCAAAAACGAACACGTTAAACATGTTAATTGGAAAAGCTAAGTCTTCCGGCAATTAAAAGTCGGGGATTATAGACTTGTGATTCCATGAGTTTTTATAATATACAAGGTGAAACGCAAGTTTCGACTGACAAAATCAGCCGATTACAAGCGGGTGAGGCGGACCGGAAAATCATTTGCCCACCCGCTTATCGTGTTGATTATTCTTCCCAACGATTTGGACTATCCTCAGATAGCCGTATCTGTAAGTCGTTCGATGGGAAATGCCGTAATACGCAATCGTGCCAAACGACGCATAAGAGCTTGTTTACAATCAATAATGAACCGAATAAAACCCGGTTGGAATCTGGTTTTTATTGCCAGACGCCCCATCAGATATTCAAATTTTCGGCAGTTGAACGATGCAATTATGGAACTATTAATCAAAACAGATCTCCTTTCAGAACTTGATGGCAACCAACGAATACTTAATGAATGATCACTTAATTCTGGAACAACCTGTTGAGCCACGTCTGCGTGATTTGCCTTTTGCATGGCAAAATATTCCTCGTTATCCAGTTTTAGCACTCATTCGTTTATATCAAATGACCATCTCCCGTGGTCTACCATCTAATACCTGCCGCTTTTATCCATCCTGCTCCCATTATGGATACCAGGCGATTTATAAATATGGATTGTTCAAAGGCGGGTTAATGGCTGCCTGGCGGGTGCTCAGGTGTAACCCTTTTAATCCTGGGGGGTATGACCCCGTTCCCTGATTATGCTTGATGTATACATAAATCTCAATCAAAGAAAAAAACGATGAAACTCAGAAATCTCTCTTGGCTTGCTCTTTTCCTCATTATGTCAACAGGAATATTAAGCGGATGTACGGGTTCTACCACGGTAGCATCCAGTTGGCCAGGTCTATTTGTAGATCAAGACACTGCCTACGTGGCATACAACACACAAGTGTATGCCGTCAACACCATGAATGGTAATGAAATCTGGCGTTTTCCTGAGGAAGCAAATGCGAAAACCACCTTCTATGCGCCACCGGTATTAACATCCGACAATCAATTAATCGCCGGAAGCTATAATTTTGAGCTTTACAGTTTAAATCCATCCAATGGAACGGAAAAATGGTCGTTCACAAACCCCAAAAATCGCTTCATTGGAAGCCCCCTGCTAACCGAAGCTGGAATTTTCGCATCCAATTCCGATAACACACTCTATGCTTTGGATCTTCAGGGCAATTTATTATGGTCGTATGAAGTAGGGGGAGAAATTTGGGCACAACCGGTAATGGATCCCGATGGCACCAAACTGTATCTCTCATCCTTGGACCATTATTTATACGCCGTCTCCTCCGATGGGCAATTAATATGGAAAACAAAACAAAGTTTAGGAGGCGCAATCGTCGGCTCCCCCGCGATTGGATCAAATAACACTTTATATGTAGGCTCTTTTGGGAGTAAGATGTTTGCCATTAATGCGGACAACGGTGAAATTCTCTGGAGCTTCCCCACCGAAGCCTGGGTTTGGTCAGGCCCCGTATGTAAAGATAACGTATTATATTTTGGCGATCTAAACAATGCTTTCTACGCGTTAGATGCAGAAAATGGCAAATCCCTTTGGCAATACCCTACCGACGGACCCGTTGTCGGCACCCCTCTCGTTACAGAAGATACTATTTATTTTGGAACAGAAATCGGTACATTATATTCTTTAGATTTCCAGGGAAATCTTAATTGGAAGAAAACGATTGATGCCAAAATTTATCAGTCACCAGTTCGGTCTGGCGACTTATTACTATTAGCGCCTGTAGCTAAAGAAAATATTCTCATAGCTTTTGACCTGAATGGCAATCAAAAATGGGTTTTTACACCAGCCAAGAAATAAAAGAATTGGAATAATCGCATGTGGAATACGTTCATTTTAGATCCGATGATCAATGTCCTGTTTTGGATATATAGCGTTTTGGGAAATTTCGGCGTGGCTATTATCTTATTTACAATATTAATTAAACTGATTACCCACCCGCTGATGGCACAACAAATCAAGGGAACGCAAGCGATGCAGGAAATGCAGAAATCGAAACAATTCCAGGACATCCAAAAGAAGTATAAAAACGATCGAGAAAAATTATCTCAGGAGCAAATGAAACTCTATAAGGAATTAGGTATCAATCCTTTCGCTTCCTGCTTACCCACCTTAATCCAATTTCCGATAATTATTGGCTTGTATCAAGCCATCATCCGCGCCCTGGCGGTTACACCGACACAATTATTGGATTTATCTTCACATATCTACCCTTTTATCAACGGCTCAGCCCTTGTCCCGGTTAATAAATATTTCCTATGGATGGACCTCAGCCAACCCGAACGCTTGAACATACTTGGGGTCGGCATCCCCACTTTAGCGATTTTTGTAGTGATCACGACTTATTTACAGAGCAAATTAATGACTCCCCCCTCGCAACCCGGAGACCAAAGTACCCAAATGACAGCCGCGATGAATTTATATATGCCGTTTTTCATGGGTTACCTAGCCTGGTCTTTCGCTTCTGGGCTGGCAATCTACTTCGTGGTGAGTAATATTACGACTGTTGTTCAATATGCCGCATTAGGTAGAATAAATTGGAAAAATATAATTCCTTCTTTTTCCAAGCAAAAATCATGAAATATCACCCAGGAGGTGTTCATGGATAATCAACGCACCAGTTTGGAAATCATCGCCCCCTCAATACAAGAAGCCATTGCTAAAGGGCTTGAAGAATTAGGGGTTCCTGAAGAAGCAGTGCGTGTTGAAATTCTCGACGAAGGCAGTCGTGGATTTTTAGGTTTAGGAACCCGACAAGCACGTATTCGGCTAAGCCTGGAAAATCGACAAAAATCTAAGCAGGCAGTCGAACCAATATCCACTAAAGAAGTGGAATTACCAGAAAAAGAAGATACGACCTCTCAAACCATTACCAAGGATGAACAACAAGAACCATCTCCGGAAACATCTGATCTGACTCTGGAAATCACCCGGCTCACCGTTCAAGAGTTATTAGAAAAAATGAAGGTAAAAGCTGAAGTCACTGCTGAATTCAATTCATCAGAAGATGAGTCAGCCAAACAATCAATTCAAGTAAATATTCATGGCAATGATTTGAGTATCTTAATTGGCAGACAAGCCGAAACGCTGAATGCTCTTCAATACATAACCGGTTTGATCGTTTGCAAAGAAATGGGAAAATCCGTCCATATCTCGATCGATGTAGAGGGATATCGACACCGACGTGAACAACAAATCCGTCAAATAGCGCAACGCATGGCAGACCAGGCGGTTAAAACCGGAAGACGACAGGTTTTAGAACCTATGCCGGCAAATGAACGCCGCTTGATCCATCTTGAATTGCGCAACCACCCACAAGTTTCCACGGAAAGTATCGGTGAGGAACCCCGCCGAAAAGTAACGATCATTCCAAAGTAATTTTTCGTTTGTTATCAATATATATCAACAAGGGTTCGGAGGTTGTTATTCAGCCAATGTACCCTTGTTTTTTTGAATATCTAGTTTCGGGTATAATTTAATGGCGATGTTACAGCCTTTTTTTGTTGACCCAATTGATTATCTGGTGATCGGGCACATATCTCAAGATATTACTCCCCAGGGCATCCAAACGGGTGGTACCGCTGCCTATTCAGCTTTAACCGCCAGAGCTTTAGGTTTACGCGTGGGTATTGTAACTTCATTTGCAGTGGATACCCCGCCTCCAGCAATAGCGAACATCCCGATAAGCAATTTTCCTTCTGATGTGAGTACCACCTTCGAAAACATCGTTACACCTGAAGGTCGTATTCAATATGTTTATCAAGTTGCTTCTGATCTAAGTTACAATCACATTCCCGATATCTGGCGAAACACGCCCATCGTTCATCTTGGACCAATTGCGCAAGAAGTGGATCCTACATTAGTACGAAACTTTCCATCTTCATTAATAGGTGTAACCCCCCAGGGATGGCTACGAACCTGGGATAAACAGGGGCGAATTTCATGCTCTGAATGGCCAGAAGGTTCCTTTGTTTTACAAGGCGCCAGCGCAGTTGTTTTAAGCCTGGAAGATGTGGATAACCAGGAAGAAAGAATAGAAGAAATGGCAGCTTCCTGCCATATATTGGCTGTCACTGAAGGCTTCGCAGGCTCTCGTATATACTGGAATGGGGATGTGCGGCGTTTTTCACCACCCAAAGTCCAAGAGGTGGACCCTATCGGCGCAGGCGATATATATGCCACTGCGTTTTTTATCCGTCTTCAAACGACACGCGACCCCTGGGAAGCCGCCCGTTTCGCCACACAACTGGCTGCTTATTCTGTCACCCGCAGTGGTTTAGATGGTATTCCATCCCCCGAAGAAATTCAAGAATGTATGGTCGAGGTCTTCTAACACAATGGGGCGAATATATACCTTAGTCAATCAAAAAGGCGGCGTCGGAAAAACCACTACCGCAATCAACCTTGGAGCGTATCTTGCGATGTTTGGGTTACGCGTGCTACTGGTTGACCTGGACCCTCAAGCAAATGCCACTTCCTGCCTGAAAATTGATAAACATGCGGTTAAAGGCGGCACTTACGAAACGCTACTGGGGTCTAATCAACCGGAGAATTTCATATTACACAGCCCGCGTTTGAAATTATCACTCTTACCCTCATCCCCTGCTTTAGCCGGCGCAGAAATTGAATTGGTAAACGAACTTTCACGGGAAACTCGCTTAAAACAAGCGCTAAAATCTGTTGTCTCCCGTTACGATTATATATTGATCGATTGTCCGCCTTCTTTGGGTTTATTGACTTTGAACGGTTTGGTGGCAGCAGAGAATGGCATATTAATCCCTGTCCAATGTGAATACCTGGCTTTGGAAGGTTTGGGTGAACTCACCAAAACAGTGAACCGTGTGCGCTCAGCGCTTTTCCCTGGACTAAACATTCGCGGCGTCATTTTAACCATGTACGATGGACGAACAAACCTGGCAAACGATGTCGTTAGGGAAGTACAGCGGTATTTCCCACAGCAAGTGTTTAAAGCCATCATCCCGCGAAGTATTCGCCTGGCTGAAGCGCCTTCTTACGGATTGCCGATATCCGTTTATGCACCGGGTTCTAGCGGCGCCATTGCTTATACTTCTTTATCTCGTGAGTTATTATCCGGAGATGGTATCGTCATACCGGAATTGGAAAATCATCTTGAGATCAATTCGATTTTCACATAAAATATGCCTATGAGCAAAAAATCGGGACTTGGAAGAGGATTGGATGCCTTGATCCCTGGCGGCGAGGAACAGCCCGCCGGGAATGTCATATTCATACCAATTGAGGATATTTCGCCTAATCCGCGTCAACCGCGGATATCATTCGACCCTGAAGAAATCAATGAACTGGCAGCTTCCATCAGTGCTCATGGGGTACTACAACCCCTCATTGTGACCCAATCCGATCAATTTGGAGGCTACCAACTGATCGCCGGGCAACGCCGCTGGATGGCATCCCGGCAGGCAGGTTTACTCACCGTCCCTGCTATCATCCGCCCGGTGACCGAACAAGAACGCCTGGAAATTGCATTAATAGAAAATGTCCAACGCACCGACTTAAACCCCCTTGAAGCGGCAGAAGCTTTTCGTCAATTATCTGAAGACTTTTCCCTTTCACATGAGGAAATCGCCTTCAGAGTAGGAAAAAACCGGGCAACCATCACCAATACCCTCCGGTTATTAAAGCTGCCCGATGAAGCAAAAAATTGTCTGCTCCAAAACCAGATCAGTGAAGGGCATGCCCGGGTTTTATTATCTTTACCCACTCCTCAGGCACAATCCGCCCTGCTAAAAACAATTCTGGATCGAAATTTGAACGTCCGTCAGGCGGAAGAATTAGCGCGGAAATTAATTGGAGAACGGCCTAAATCGAAAACCAGCCATACGCCTACGCCGGAAATGACCGATCTCGAAAAACAGTTGCGCTCACGTCTTGGCACAAAAGTCAACCTTACCAGGCGCGGCAAAGGCGGGACGATTACCATTCACTTTTATTCTGATGAAGAGTTAGATTCTCTTATTAACATCATGCTTTCGGAGTAAATTAATATCCCTAATATCTAATAAAAATACTAACGGGTTTCACCATGTAAGTGAAACCCGTTCAAGTATGATAATCGGCAGACCCCTGGGTGGGAGCTACCCCAAACCGCTTATCATTCCACCAATAAGCTAACTCCGCAATGTCACCATTGAGGCTCTATCAAATTCAAAGGATCCTCTTCCATACCCAACGGTGAACCAGCGCGTGTTTCTAAGTCAATTTCATAGACGATCATCGGCTGGCTGTAGGACTTCTTCGGTTCCGGCAGTTTTTCTGTGGATTTTTCATGTGTATTCATAGCTCATCTCCTCATAGACTATACAAATCGCCTTAATGCGACCGCCGGGAACGGAAGAAAAGACCCAGCATACCAACCCCGAGGATAGCAGGCAGACCGAAAGTTGTACCGGCTTGAATTGGAGATGCCGTGAAGCTTTGCAGCGTTACCGCAGTTGAATTGAAATCGAAAACATAATCCTCTACTTCACCATCGATTACCAATCCGGTCAATCCGGGCGCTTCGCCAGTACTGGTCGCTAAACCGGTTATACCTTGCCCACTGCAATCTCCATCTTGACCGATATCGGGAGATACCCGGAAGCGAGCGTAGACCGGATAGGTCGCTGCGTCCATCGGCAGTGTAAAATCAATGATATTTGCACCGGGATCTAGAGGATAATTGCTGATAACATTCTCACTCCAACCCGTGCCAATATCGGAAAAATCGCCATCAGAACCCACCCAACCGGTATATTCGTTTGTTATTGGGTTCAATCCGGTAGAATTCCAAACATCCATCCATGCGTTCAAGCAAGCTTTTCCGCCGGTTATTGTCACTTCAACAGAACCTTGTCCCATTGCCCAGTATTCCGGTGGGTTTGCAATGCGAACGCCGCCATCTTCATCATCGCTGCCATTATTATCATCACCGGTAGCCAATTGATTGGGCTGCCCGTCGTGTTCCATATCGATACTGGCGCCAAGGAAAATATTGCCGGGGATGTGCCGGGCGCCATCATAAGCATAGGTTGTGATGTTATATGCAGGTGTTGAAGGATCTTCCGGTAGGTCTCCATAATCATAGCAAACCATCGAGATGGGGATAGAACGACCACTCACTGCCGAAGTTTGACTGCCTCCGTCGTATACCTGTGTGTGAACATTCAAATCAGTGTAATCGCCTACATAAACATGTGCCGCCGCTTCCCAGCCGTCTGCCACCCAGGCGCCCAGGTCGGAATTATAGACTTTATTGATCCATTCAAAATCGGGGAGAATGCCATCCGCAGGCGTGTCAGTTGCGTTTACTAATAAAGTGCTGGTTCCCCATTTAACAAATGTATCACTATCATTTGCGAGTATGTATATTCCCGGTTCTGGAAGCACCAATACATACAGAGTTTCCGTATAGCAATCATAGCGCACATAGAGCTTGGATTCGACTTGCTTATCAGGGTCTCCAGCACGATACATATTGGCATAAAAATCTGCTGTCAAGTCCCATTCGCTTGGATCACCATCTACTACAGCAACATTGTAAGCCGGTTCCGTGATGGCAACGGCTTGAACGCTGCCAAAAGGCATGAAGCTTAAGACAAACAACATGCTGATCACGAATGTTTGTATGGCTCTGGCTTTTGTTCCTTTGATTCTCATTGATACTGCCCTCCATCCTTTATGATTATTCGAAGCCATTAAAATAAAAGCTGCCGAAACATTGTTTCTGTTTTCGGCAGCCAGGCTATCTGAAGTTTCAGACCCTAAACTTTGCGTCCCCACCTCACGATGGGTTTGCCTTTTCGTAACAAAATCATACAAATATTAAAACGATGTTAAACGACACCACTTCTAAAGGTCTCATAACAAAAAACGCAGAGTTTTAGTATTTGTTACAAAATTAGTACTTTTAGGCTATAGTTCTCAGAAATCCATTTCCACCCCGAGTGAATCGCCCCCTGAGTATAAATAAGGGTATGGTTTGTAGAAAACCCTCAAGTTTTTTCGATGGCAGTATATGAGAGCAATTCGCTTTTAATTACCGCTTACACTGCTGGCGATTGGAACAGTGGTATCAAGATCGGCAAAAACAATAAAGCGTTTTATATAGGCGCCTAATTCTTTATCCCAATCAGTACAAGTGATCAAAGTGATACTTGATTGTATTGTAGGGTTTAATACGGATAGGTCGGATGTATTAACCACTTTCCAATCCCGAACTTTATACGTATATATATTCTTCTCTGTGAAAAGGGTAATCAAACTTCCTTTATTTAGCTGGTCTAGGTAACGGAACGGTCCATCTTCACCCGAGTTTAATGTGACATGTCCTGCTAAACCGGTATTTCCGCCTAACCCAGGCCAGGAAGTATCTCCCAACCAGGCAACCTCTTGCTTTAAACCAGATATTAACCAGGTATCGCCCTCATAGGGCACATATTTAATAACCGCGTCAACACCCAAATCGGGAATAAATAAACGAACCGGAGAGGTGTCATCCGGTGGTTGTTCCGTATTTTGAGGAGTAGGCATAAACGAAGGTGTTGGCACCGGGTAATCAGGTAAAAACTCTAACTCATCATCCGACAAAGGAATATCAATAGGGCGTAAATTAGTAATTAATTCCTCTTTCATTACACCAATTTGCGTTGGTTCTGGCGCTTGGGAAACCGGTTGTTTGGAAAAGCTGGCTAATCCCCAGGCAGCAAAGGCAAAGCCAATCGCCACTATCAACATTACAGGTCCCATCCGCAAACACCACCCAGCCCACTCGGATTGTTGAGTTTTTAACCGTCTGCCAAAAAACAGTAAGACAATCCCCAACCCAAACAGTAATACGCTGCACACAATCGCCATAACCACACCGGCGGATATCCCCGAAGCAAGAATGGCACTACCAGGGATGATTATTTCCCCAGTTGAGGGTAACGAAGATGAACTGCTGGAAATCCGGTAAGCGGTACTGGCGGTTTTGGATAAAGTACTTCCTCCATAATAATAGGTTAGATATGCATAGTTGGTAAGATATGTGACAGTCGTTGCTGCGTTGACCACCTTACACGAAATTGTGATGGTTGCTGTATACCCTGCGCTGAGTGTGCCGATGGAAACTGTGACGACATTGGTAGAACTATTATATGAAGCGCTGCCACGGGTTGTGGAGACACTGGAAATATCTAAATAGGTGGTATTAAATGTGTCTTTTACTACCACGCTTGAAATCGAAACAGTACTATTATTGGTGACATAAATATAAAACGTAATGTACCCGTTTAATGCTTGTTGGACAGGTGACACCGATTTCGAAAAACTGACGCTGGGGGTGTAAGAAATCGTGTTTGAATCGGTGGCGGAATTATTGGAGGTATTGCCTTCATCGGTATCTGTACTCACACTTATTGAATTCACTTGCGTTGTACCTACCATCGATGAAGCGGCGACAACGCCTAATTCATAGGTCAATACGTCTCCGGCTTCGATATCGAACGGATAATCCCAACGATATGTCTTGGCAGCCGGCAGGGTGTAAGTGATTCCCAGGGTTTGCAAAGTATCCGTGACATAAGACAAATAGGTGGGTAATACATCGGTGATCACAATCCCGGTCGCATCTTCAGAGCCGGCATTGGTAATGAAAATCGTATATGTAAATTCATCGCTGGGTGATAGAGTCGTTTGATAATCCGTTTTACGTATTTGCAAATCGGGTGCACCTTCAACTGTGAAGTCTACCGAATCGGAGTTATTCGTTGTATCGTAATCGACAAAATCCGAAGTCAATCCGCTGGCAGTGTTGACTATGGTATCTTCATCAGTGCCCAAATTAATCCTGCCGACCAGTTTTAATGTCGCCGACATCCCATCCCCCAAAGTGCCAATGGTCCACAAACCGGTAGCATAAGCATAAGACTGCCCGGAAGGCGAAGACGAAACGCTGTATGACGAATAGGTTATTCCACTGGGCATAAGATCTGTCAGTTTAACATTCGTAGCGGTGATTGGTCCGTTATTGATAACCACGACATCATACGTAACCAAACCACCTTCCAACGGCGCAGATGGTGAAAAAGATTTGGTTACCTCCAGATCGACCGCCAAAACCGCATCGGTATCGGTGGCAGTGTTGTTGGTCGTGTTTCCTTCTTCATCCTCTGTGCTCACACTGACTACATTTGCCAATGATGAAATTGAAGATAATGATGAAGCAGCTTTTACAACCAGATCGAAAGAAATCGTTCCTCCAACACCAAGCGATGATGGATATGCCCATGAATACGTATTACCGGAAATTGCGGGTGTAATGCCTGATGTATCAGAAACATACGATAAATTCGCTGGCAATACATCGTTTATAACGATCCCTGAAGCTGACGCCGAACCGGCATTATTAATAGTGATCGTATACGCGAATTCATCACCGGGAGTAACCGAGGTTTGGTTATCGGTCTTAAATATCTCCAAATCCGGGGCTGCTTCTACAGTAACAGTTACCGTATCCGTATTATTAGTAGTATCGTAATCAGGGTAATTTGAAGTTAATCCACTGGCAACATTATAGATTTCTTTCCCCCCACTTCCAGATTTTATCCTGCCGGTTAATGTTAATGTTGCGAAATCACCGTCACCTAATGTGCCTATATTCCATAAACCGGAAGCAGTATCATAGGTTTGACCGGTAGGGGTTGAAGAGAAATTATGAGATAAATAAGTTATACTAACAGGAAGAGTATCGGTAAGTTTAACCCCGTTGGTAGAATCTGGTCCATTATTCGTGGCAATTACTGTGTAAGTGACTATCTCACCATCTAATGGTTCGGTAGAGTTTACAGATTTTGATACATCCAAATCTATGCCGATAATTTTAGTATCAACACTTGCTTCATTATTATTAGGATCTGAATCTTCCGTCATTTCTAAAAAGGCGATATTTGTCACCTCAATGGATTCAACAAATGGGACGTTTACTGTAATAATAATTTCAGGTATTGAATCTGGTAGTACAGATGTTATTGTATAAACGCCTTCAAATTTGTTACTATCTTGTGTAATAACCCACTCACCCCCCCCATCCACATCTTCTAATTCTAGTGGTGATGTGATTTCATCAGTAACAGTAATAATTTGGCCTTCTGAAAAATCACCACTTTCCTTAGTAATTGTTATGGTATATATGCCTTTACTTCCAGCTAAAAAATCCCCACTATGGCTCTTTGCAATACTCAAATCAATATCATCTGTCGCCTGAACGCTCATCGCCTGCGCCGGTTTGACAAATTCCAATGCCGCCAGCCCCAGCAGCACAGCCGTTATCCCCATTGCACATATCAGGCTCAATCCAACTAACCCCGCCTTCTTGAGCCGCTTTACGGATCCATTTTCGTCATGTGTGTCCATCATTTTTCCCATGCCAGTTAATTCACCGGTTACAAGAACAGTACCTTATTCTCTAATCGATTTATCGCTCAATTCCCAATCCTTGTATCCCTGATCGTCTAATCACCTGTTCACTTAATCACATTAATTATAACTGAATTAACCCTTCAACTGCCTTTCATCCCCGCGCCGTACGGTGATGCCTTGTGCATCCATATTTTCCAATAATGCCAGGGCATATTTACGGCTGGTGTTGAAATGATCGCGCACCCCGGCGGCTGATATTGAGCCTTTGGATTGAATTAGATTTTTTATGTCTTCGACCATATTGATATATGTTTCTGGCAAAAATACGACTTCGGGCGACACTTGAACCAGCGCCTCCTGATCCACCAAGGCGGAATAAACCAGCTCCCCCACCTCATTTTGGCAGTCTTTCACCGAAGGTGTGAGGTATGGATTACTTTTGAATTTGGCTAACAGTCCGTCGATAGCCGCCTGCTGCTGAGCGTTGAATTTCACAGAGAAATCGGCGCTTTTGAGATTGACGCCAATCTCCGCCAGCTTTTGGCAAGCCAACAATTCATCGATGGCTGCATTGAATAAACGCAGCGATATTTTCGTGCGGCTTCTCAACGCTTCGCGCGGCATCCCCTGTTTCAACGGATTGACCTGGTGAAAATGAGATACCTCATCCATGATCTGCAGCAATAACGTTTCCCAATATGCGAGGGTGGTCGCCAGGTTATCTTTCACGAGCGCGGCGCTTTTTTCCCTTCGTTTTTCCGGGTCGATCAATTCGCCATTTTGTAATAATTGGGATAAAGCCTGTTTTGCCGTTTCCTGGTTCAGGTTGGCGCGGGCAAGAATATCGCCAATCGTTCCTGCCCCCACTTCCAACACCGCCTGTAAAAGAATTTCCTCAGGTGAACCTTGGGCTAAAGCGTTCAGTTTATCGATAACCGGTTTCGCAAAGCGTTTGTGCCTTCTTTTGGGTAATGCATCCACCACCATGCCCCCGCCGATGGTTTCGCCGGGAGAAGGGCGGCGCAGAATAAACCGATCTCCCCGTACAGCCACAATCGGTTGATCGGTTTCCAATTGCAGCCAGCCCTCTTCGCCCGGATTCAGATTTTCTGCCCCCAACAACCGTACTCGCGCCGGCGTTTCACTGGCGCCGATGAATAATTTCACGCCATGATCGTGTTTGATCGGTTGGCTGGCATCGGTTAGTAATCGAAAGCTGACATCCAACAAACGGGTGGATTTATAGGTTGATGGCTTAGCCACCACCTCGCCGCGCGCGATCTGGTTGACATCCACACCAGAAATATTGATCGCTGTACGGCTTCCGGGGAAAACAATATCAACTTTTCTCTGATGATTCTGAAGCCCCCTTATCCGCCCTTTGACGCCCGACGGCAAAATCTCCACTTCATCACCAATTTTGAATGAACCATTCTGCAATGTCCCTGTTACCACCGTCCCAAAACCGGAAATTGAAAAAATCCGGTCGATGGGCAGCCTGGGCTTTCCCAGGTCGGCATGTAAGGGGTATTCACTTAGTAAACTTTCCAATCCTGATACCAGAGCATCGATACCCTCTTTTGTCTTACTGGATACGCGATAGATGTTTACATTTTCCAAAGAAGTACCAATCAACGCATTTCTTACATCGCTCTCTACCAAATCTAACCATTCCATATCGTCGATCAGATCGATTTTCGTCAACGCAACCAAACCTGACTGCACCTGTAAAAGATCGAGAATAGCCAGATGCTCACGCGTTTGCGGCATGACGCCCTCGTCTGCGGCGACCACCAATATGACAGCATCAATGCCCCCCACACCCGCCAGCATATTTTCGATAAAATCGCGGTGTCCAGGGACATCTACAATTCCGACGTCATCTTCCCCGGGCATGGTAAACCAGGCAAACCCCAGGTCGATCGTCATTTCGCGCTCGCGCTCTTCTTTAAGACGGTCCGGGTGAACTCCGGTTAATGCCTGCACCAATGCAGATTTACCGTGATCAACGTGACCTGCTGTACCGATTACATGCACCTCTATACCCTCTTTTATATCTCATCTGGATTTATGGATACTTTCTTCAAAAGTGGATGCCCATTCATGCGCCAATGCCTGTAATGCCTGCAAACGATTTTCGGTTTGTTCACAAATTTGTTGCAGCAAATCCCGGCTTTCTTGAACGGTATCATCGATTTGGGTCACCCGTTCAGAAAGCTTATCGTAATGGCGTGAGCTTTCGTTACGCTGCTCTTCCTGTATCAGCGTATAGTTCGTCCAACGTTTTTGATCATCCGCTTTGAACGTTGCCCATTCCTGGCGAAAACGCTCTTCAGCTAATTTTTGCATTTCGGTCATTTCCGTAACGCGCCGGTCGACCTTTTGAGACAACTCTTCCAGGGATTGCTGGGCTCGTTTTACTGCTCGATGTGTTGAATCTAAACCCTGCAAGTGCGTTTCGACCTCGTCGCTTCTCTTTTCGATGCTGTCAAACTTCACCTGCCATTCTTTCCAAACTTTTTCCCTCTCTACTTGAAGTAAGGCTTGATTTTCAAGGAACACATCCATTGCCTGACGGCGTTCATTTTCAATAGTGATCAATTCATTTAATCGTGATTCAGCTTTACGTAAATTTGCGGATGCCACCTCCATTTGTCCGCGCTGGTCATCCACCCGTTTTCTAATAGCGGCGACTTCACCCTGTACATCGACTGTTCGTTTGGCATCCTGGCGACGGCTATCTTCCAAAATCCGGTAGGAGCGGGAGAATTCCTCTTCATTCCGCCGGACTACTTCGATTTTTTCCCGAGTTTCATCAATCAACTTGGAAAGCCTGAGTTCTTCATCGATCCTGGATTGCAGGCTCCGTTTCACTTCCGTGATAATGCCTAATTCCTTGCGTATCTCCGCAATATTATTATCCAACGCCCTCATTTCGATGCGGTGAACTTTTTCATTTTCTTCTTCCCGTTTTTTACTTGCTTTTTCAAGCTCATCCACGCTTTGTTTTGTTTCGATACGATGTTGTAATAACGTTTCATCGAATTGGTTCATGCGGGTCAAAACAGCCGAAACGCGAGTTAATTCTCCACTTAAATCCTTGATTTGTTTGATGGTCGTAGAAAGATTACCCTCAATCGCCGTCATTCTTTCTTCCAGCTTTACTAATATCGTTTTATCTTTGCGATGTTCCTCATCCAACCAATCAACCGTTTTTTGAATTCGTTCGACATCCATCGGTTAATCTCCTTGGCTATTATCATTGTAGGGATAAACGCGCACCCGGGTGTGATTATAGCATGGGCAATTCCATACCCATCACCTATTAGTAATTCTATGGGACTAAATTCAGAAATGTTAATCCCATGTTTAATAATTGAGTGGTGTACAACTGTGGAAAAATACCTAATATAATTAAACTGACGCTTGCTACGATTAATAAAATCCGTTCTCCCACATTTTCCTGCACTTTCCAATTCATTTCTTCCGATCTTTCCAATAAGGCTGATAACCCTCGTAAATAACCAATGATCAAACCAATACTGCCCAACACACTGATTTTTGCTGCCAGAGAAAATTGTTGGGATAAATATTGCCATAAACTGGTGCTGCTGCTAAAGCCGGCGGTTAAAGGAAATCCAATTAGCGATAAAACAGCAATACTCAACCCGGTTACTGCAATGGGATACTGATACCCCGCTCCACGAATTTTCTGATATTCCAAACTTTTACGATCATTTTGAATAATTGCCAGGGATATTGCCCATAAACCATAACTGAGAGCGCGAGGCAAAAGTATTGTGAAATAAGTTCCCAGAAGTGGGCGGTTTTGAATTTCTCCCAAACCCAACGACAGGGTCAATAACGAAAGTCCGATTTCTGAGACCACTGCAAAACCCATCAATCGCGCCAGATTGTTCTGGAAAATTGCCCAAACGGAGCCTAATATCACCATTAAAACACCGGATAAACGTAAGTAAACATATAGCCAGGATGTGGTGTACAACCAGGAAAACCTTTCAGCGAAATTTATCCCAAACAAACCGATCACCATTGGAAAGATAAAAAATACAAAGCTGGCTGGGATGGGATGTGATTCTTCAGCGATTAAGGGAATCCAGGAATGAAAAGGGAATATTGAAAATAATAAACCAAAACCGATTGCCATGAATATCGCGGCTTGAGGCACTAACGCAGAATCCTCAGGGTTCACTTCAACACCTGCTAAAAGCCAACCAGTAAACAAAATAAACGGCATAGCCAGAGTTTGAAATGTCAGTAACCGAACGACCCCGCGATTACGCTGATTTCCAGGTGTAATTAACAACGGTATGCTTACAAGTACAACCATTTCCAGGATTACCGCCGCATATAAAAAGGGGTCAATGGCTAACGCTGCCACTAATAAAACCGAAACATCCAGACATAAAGGCGTGAATATGCGCTCCTTTTGAAAAACCGCCGAGCCGATAATCCAAAAAGCAGTAGCAAGATAAATAATAATCAGGATTGGGCGGTCGTTTGATGTGAGGATCAAACGCCTTCCTAATACATAAAATGTGTCAGAAATTTCAATGTTCCAAAACAACAATTTGAATTTTTCACTGATGGGCGCGATCCATGCCAATAATGCCAGGGCTATCGTCAAAATCGAACCAATAACCGATCCTATTCGTCGCCATCGCTGAAAAACAATGAGAAAAACGGATATTATCCCAGGAAAAATGATCCAGATTTCTGGCGCACTCATTCAGCTCTCCCAAGGGTGGGGGATACAATCAGGTAAGCGCCCGCTAATGCCAATCCCAGATCTACCACTGCTAACAAACCGATCACCAAAGCAGATGTTTCGACCACCGAATATAAAATTTCAAATCCCGACAATAAGAGTAACAACCCCACCACCGTATCAAAAGGATGTGAAATTAAACTCATTTGAACTAAACTCAATCCGATCAACAACACCGTTGCATAAGATTGTTCCTGGCTTATACCCGGAACGAAATTGTTTATAGCGCTTATGATTGAGAGGACCACCAATACCACTATGCCAGCCATGAATAATCGAAATAACCGGCGGGAATCAAATATTCTGCGTTTGTTGTTCTGAGTATATCCTTGAGCACGGCTTTCTTCTGGCGATAATCCTGCCATTGCCATCCCTAATAACACACCCGCAATTAAACCTGCTATGAGTTTTGAAGCAGCCAACACCATGGGGAGTGATTTCAGCAATAATAAAAAGCATCCAAAATATTGAAAAGATAAAAATAATACTTTCCAACGCCAATTATCGCTGGTTAATACAGCAATGAGTGAAAAAACAATGAATGCCAATCCAATAACCGGTAATAACTCAAGCATTATTGGTAATGATCCTCATCAGCTTCCCTGTAAAAAGAATGTAATTAATAGCGCCAGTAATAATAAAGTTAATAAAATACCGCTTTCACCTTCAACAACAGCGCTTAAACCATAGGTAAATCTGCCGAACAGCCGGAAAATTCGATGACCGCTTTTAGTCAACCAATCACTGAATGCCCAGTTAATTTTAATATGTTTGATCCAACTCGGAAATCGATGCTGGTTTCTCCATGACAAATATATGACCAGACCCGCTGCGCCAATGATAAATCCAACGAAATAGTCGATAATATTTTTATGGAGTAACCAGGGCGTGCTATTAAGCAATAGAACACCATCTCTCCAATACAAGAACGCAAGCAGCCAATAAACGCCAACGATGATAACCAATCGTAAAGGGTTTAGCAATAAAACCCACCTCTCAGAAGTTTCTATCTGAGAACGGCTTTTACTCGTATGTTTTAAATATCCACCGACAAGCAAGGATTGGACCAGAATCAATATCACCATGGATATGCCAGGTTCCGTAGAATAGAGGCTGGCGCCATCCCAGGTAGGCGTGAAAGGGATCGAGGTGATGGCAAGTAATCCTACATACAAAAATATGGGTTTGCGGATGAATTTTTCTTCAAAGAACAATATTCCGCCAGACAATATCATAGCAAACCCCCAAACAGCGCTGGCAATCACCAATCCTCGCATTGCAGCTAAAATAACAAAAGAACTGAGTATAAATACCCAATATCGTCTGCCTTCAAATTCATTCCTGGCAGTAAACCAGGCAAGCCCTGCAATCACGCCGATACTTACAACGGCGATGAATAAAAATATGTTCAAGGCAGTTATATCGATGGTCACAGCAATGCGTGAAAACACGATGAGGGCAGAAAGAGGCGAAATGAGTGTTAAGAAATAAATCATGCAGCGGGGTAAATTCAACGTGTCTTCAGAAAGAGACCCTGCTGGTATCACGAAAAGTCTGATCCCGGCTGCCAATAACAATACATTGGTATCACTCGTGCCCCATAGGAACAATATGATCCCAATTAGTCTCAATGCAAAAGCAGAGAGCAGGCTGTTTATTCGATGTCGATCACGGATACGAGCGAACAATAACGAAAACTCTACAATATCTATGACTGCCCAACTGGTTCGAATGGTTGTCGCATCCCGGGCATGGATCGCCAGCAACCCAAAAGCGGTTAACACCAATCCCCCGCCAAGCGATAACCAATCCATTTGTGAGGCATTCACAACCAAGGATAAATACACAACCATCGCTAAAGTAATCAAAACCAGAGCGTAAGGCCACGATAAGCCATCAATGAGCAAGCTCGGCAGTCCGATTTTTTCAGCGCCCGGCAGCAATCCGGCAGGATTCTGTACATACGGCAATCCGCTGCGAGAAAAAAGAATCAATACCCAGCCAACCAAAATTCCAAAAGTAGACAGCAGCCAATAATATGCAAATTTTTCCCGTATCAAACGGATCAATAATATGATCGATGCTGTGATCAAAAGCCAGAATATCGCCAGTAATGGAAATAAATTCAATAGTGAATTCATGGGTACATATTTATATTAACGGTGCATTAGGATTGCGATGGAGAAATTTACCCATCCCTGCATTTCCCATCCATTTCTCCCCATCCACTATCAGGTGTCCTCTGAGGAATACCTTTTCCGGAAAACCCACCAACTCCCAGTTTTCGTACAAATTATAATCTGTACGATGTTTCGCTTTTGATACCCCATATTTTATTTTTACATCAGGATCCCAAATGACAATATCCGCATCGCTCCCAGGGGTTAATGTCCCTTTTCGAGGGTACAACCCAAAGATTTTGGCTGGATTGGTGCTGGTTAATGCCACAAATTGATTGGGGGTTATTCGACCAGCTCTTACGCCATAAGTCCACATGATGGGTAATCGATCCCCCACTCCGGGTAACCCGTTGGGGATTTTGGAGAAATCATCTGCCCCCAATTCTTTTCCAGGAATAGCCACCAGTTTACCTTCATACTCGATCGGCTGGCTGCCATTAAAAAAGAATGAACAATGATCGGTGCCTAATGATTGGATAATTCCCCCACTCAACCCTTCCCAAAGGCGCCGGTTATCGCGTTCGGTGCGCATGGGTGGTGAACACACCCATTTTGCCCCATCCGGACGCCTCAGGTGATCCTCAGTGAAGAATAGATATGGGGTGCAAGTCTCACCCATCACCGGTACCCCTTGTTCCCTCATATATTTTAGTTGATCCACTTCACCCGCCGTATTCATATGGACAATATAAATTGGTGCTTCGGCTTGCGCGGCTAAAGTTGCGGCGCGTAAAGTTGCATCCACAGCTCCCCAGGCGGGTCGTGTGAGGGCGTGATAGATTGGAGTAGTGTTTCCAGCTGCCAACGCTTCATTTACCAGCACTTCGATCACATCGCCATTTTCAGCGTGCAAGAGGGTTAAAAACCCATTTGCCCTGGCTATCCGTAACACCTTGAAGATATCCCCATCCTGCAGGCGCAACCGGTCATTATAGGCTGTAAACACTTTCAAGGAAGTGATTCCCATTTCTAATAATGATGGAATTTCGTCCGCCACTTCATCATCATAATGGGAAATGTTCATATGAAAACCAAAATCAATCGTCGCTTTGACATTTGCTTTTTGGCGCCATAAGTCTGTGCTGTATCGAAGGCTATTACTCTCTTGTGGCACAAAATCCAATGCAGTGGTGGTGCCTCCAAAAGCTGCCGCCTTATGCCCGGTATAATGATCATCGGCAGTGACTGTATCAAACATGGGGAGATCAAAATGCGTATGAGGGTCTACCCCGCCTGGCATGACCAATTTCCCTTGTGCATTAATTATCTCGGCATCACCTTCTGGTAAATCTTTTCCAATCATGGCAATCTTTTCATCAATGATTAAAATATCCGCAGAGAATGTATCTGAAGCTGTGATCAATGTGCCTGATTTTATGATCGTCTTTTTCATAGACTTACCTTGTCAAATCTATTATTTCAACGTCCACCATTATACAACCCTTTAACACAGGGATGAGTGAGTAGTTGATGAGTTATCATTTGCGATATTAACCTGAAGTAAGGTGTAATGATGGGTTTTTTTACTTGCTGGTGAAGTGTATTCTCTTACCGAACTATAAAGTCTCCATTGCTGGTTTGTAAAATGGGAGGCCAGGAGGATGAGACGTCCTCGAAATTTCGAGATTTTTACGTGGATTAGTGAAGATGATCAAAGCCCAACAAGGCTTCTAATAACTTCTCATCGAGAATTTCATGTCCCAATTGCGGCGCATACGCTTGAGATTGATTGGCTCTCTCTCGCAACGCCTGCCAAAGAACCTGTCTTTCTTCGCCAGGCACAACCAGATCTTTTAGTGTCTCCGCCTGATTGAGATATTCCCCCGTGGTGTAGAGAAAGGTGATCCTTTTCCAATTATTTGCCATAATGGGATGAGGCAATTCAATCAACTCACCAATTTGTATTTTGTAATACTCCATGTGCGATGAAGGATGATGCGGTTCGTCCCTGAATAATTCCGCGCGTGTGGCCAATTCATGTCCTAAAACTTGCGCTGCAAATTTAACCTGCCATTTATCATCGCCAAATACACCCGTTTGATAAAAAGCCAGATAATCGACGGCAATGACCTTAGGCGCACTGCGCAACGGAATGCGGTACCACCCCAACATTCTGGCGATCTCCAGATCGCGCACCTCTTTTAAAATTGCTATCAGCACTAAAGCCGTGGATGGAATGCTGTCGTTCATTCGGTTAGATTTGCCAGGATGGCAAAATATCTTGCCATCCTGGCGTGAAATATCAGAGTAAACCCACTTTTCCGTTGAATTCTTCAATCAAATCGTCGATTTCATCTACCTGGTCACGTATATCCTGCCAATAATTACGTGTGTACCATTGTTCTTGAATTTCTTCATAAGTCTTGCCTTGTTGTTCAACCCAGGTATAGTATTTCAAGTTATGCACTCTACGGCGCTCAGCATAGGTTAATTCCACTAAATTATCTGTGCTAATCCCTTTAAGGTAATGCGCGAAATGCGCCGAAGCGTCATATTCACTGTATTCGCCATACTCTTCATGCATCTCTCTGAGCCGGCTTTGATAAAGTTCCATTGAATCGGTGAGCATGGTCATGACAATGTCGTTTTCACCAAGCTCATAGTATTTCGCCGCCTTTATGGCAGAAACAACATTAGATATACTGGAAAATCCCAGGAGGTCTAGTTGGGAAACAAATTTTTCCGGAACACCCTTCTTTACCAAATATCGCCTGCCAACATCTTCATTGAAAAGCCGGGATAAATTAACGACAGCTTCATCATCGATAGCCACAACCATATCTGTATTTTTTACATTATGCACCCACGGTACATGCTTATCGCCAATCCCCTCGATACGATGAGCGCCAAATCCATTCTCCGACAAAGTGGGACATTGGAGCGCCTCGCTGGCAACTACCTTACTGGCTGGGAATAATTGTTTCATGTAATCACCGCTGGCAATGGTACCCGCAGAACCGGTGGCAGAGACCAATCCACGATAATTATCTAATGGTCCCATAACTTCCGCCAGCACTTCTTCCATAGCATGACCGGTAATCTCATAATGCCATAGATAATTACCGAATTCATCGAATTGGTTAAAGATCATCAAATCTTCGCCAGATTTGCGTAATTCCCAACATTTATCGAAAATTTCTTTTACATTCGATTCGCTGCCTGGTGTAGCAATCACTTCACCAGCGATATTCGATAACCACTCGAAACGTTCCTTACTCATACCTTCTGGTAGTATAGCGATGGACGGACAACTTAATAATGCCGAATCATAAGCCCCTCCCCGGCAATAATTGCCGGTTGAAGGCCATACGGCTTTCTGTAATGTGGGATCGAATTGTCCGGTCACCAATCGTGGCACTAAACAGCCAAACGCTGCGCCGACTTTATGAGATCCGGTGGGGAACCATTTTCCAACCAGGGCAATAATGCGCGCTGAAGTTCCGGTAAATTCTTTAGGGAATTCCATGTAATTTACTTTACCAAATGCCCCGCCATTCGCTATCGGTTCGTTTTTCCACGTAATTCGGTAAAGATTCCTGGGATTTAAATCCCACAACCCAATGCCTCGTAATTCTTCTACAATTTTGTCTGGGATCAACTGTGGATTTTTCATCTGCGCGAACGTAGGGATGATAATATTGCGTTCCCGCACCCGTTTAATCGTACGCTCTTGTCTATCCTTCAGGACTGTTAAATCAATCGTAGCCATTTCTTAATATTACTCCTCAGTAAAAATTTTTTAATCAGGATAATCTTCCGGCGATTCCCTCACAATGTAAAGAGGTCTACCCTTGGCTTCGTCAAATAATCTACCGATATACTCGCCAAGGATACCAAGTGAAATCAACTGAACACCGCCTAAAAATAGTACGGCGATTAATGTGGTTGCCTGTCCAAAAAAAGCCTGGGAACCGGACTGCCGTAATATAACAACTACCGGAATTGCCAGAATAGCAAGCCCGGCAGACACGAACCCTAAATAAGTTGCCAATTGCAACGGTAAATATGAAAAACTGGTAATAGCGTCTTTGGCAAATTTGAACATCTTTTTGAAGGGGTATTTCGTTTCGCCGGCATATCGGGCTGAACGCTCGTATTCCACGCCTGTTTGACGGAAACCCACCCACACTGACATACCGCGTAAAAACCGATGCTGTTCGCGCATGTTTTTTAACACATCGACTACTTTTCGATCCAGTAACCGAAAATCGCCGGTATCCAAAGGTATTTTCACATCGGTAATGCGGTAAATGATGCGGTAAAACAATGATGCCGTGAATAATTTAAACCAGGATTCTCCCTCCCTTTTCGAGCGGATGGCATACACGACTTCAAAACCCTCCCGCCATTTTTTCAACATATCAATGATCACTTCTGGAGGATCTTGTAAATCGGCATCGATGATCACCACCGCATTTCCCCGTGCATAATCCAACCCGGCTGTAACGGCTAACTGGTGCCCAAAATTCCGGGCAAAAATAACCGGTTTGATGTGATGGTCTTCTTGTGCGAACTGTTGGATAATCTCCGTAGACCCGTCCGTAGAGCCATCATCGATCAATAGCAGCTCCCAGTTTTCGCCGGTAGAACGCATAACGTCAGAAACCCTGCGGTAGAGTTCCGGCAAAGTTTCTTTTTCGTTGAATATCGGCGCAATGATTGAAATCACCGTTTCAGTCATTGATGTTTCCAACCTCTTTTTTCACGCTATCCAAATTCGGTGTAATAACTGTCGCCTCTCCGGCAGCCTGCATGGCTGCTTTCACATCTTTTAAACCGTTCCCTGTATTGATCACCAACACGGCATCGTTGTCCTTTATAATTCCCGATTGCCTGGCTTTAACTAATCCGGCATACGCTGTCGCGCCAGCCGGTTCAGCAAAAATCCCGGCTTTTCCCAACGAACTGATCGCTTTCAAGATTTCCTCATCAGTCACTAAGATATATGAACCACCGCTTTCTTTTGCTGCGCGTACTGCACGCACACCGTCTCGCGGCAAATCTACCGATATGCTGTCCGCCAGGGTGTTGGCAGAAACTGGTGTAATAGTGTCCACACCGGCATTAAACGCATTGGCAATGGCAGCCGATCCTTCAGCCTGAATACCGTATAGCGCGGGAATGGCATCGATCCAACCCAATTCGAACAAATCCTTAAATCCTTTATGGATTCCAGAAATGATATTGCCATCGCCAACAGAGACAAACACTTTCAATGGCATGCTTGAATAAACAGCCTGCATGCCTGTCCACCATTCCCAAATTTCAAAAGCTGCGGTTTTCTTACCTTCAGCCGTGAATGGGTTAAAACCGGTGTTACGGCAATACCATCCAAATTCCTGCGACGCTTGAATGGTCAGGTCAAAGGCGTCATCATAAGTACCATCCACCAATAGGACTTTCGCGCCATAGATCAATAATTGCGCAACCTTTGCCGGAGGCGCCGTTTTGGGGGCAAAAATCACTGCTTTTTGCCCTACTGCAGCCGACATCCCCGCTAAAGCGGCACCGGCATTTCCGGTTGAGGCAGTCACAACCACCTTGGCTTCGATTTCTCGGGCGCGTGCTACGACGACCGCGCTGGCTCTATCTTTAAATGATGCCGTTGGATTCCGGCTTTCATCTTTTATCCATAAGTTTTTTAATCCCAATGCAGCGGATAATAACGGCGGCGAGAAAATGGGCGTTCCACCAGCTACCCGCAATGGTGTACCTTGATATCCGGGATCGGAAACAGGCAAGATGGGTAGATACCGCCATAATGAAACTTCCGGATTACCTAATATTTTCTGCCGAGCATCCCCCATTTTTATGGCTGCATAATCCAATATCACATCCAAATTACCCCCATCCTTCGGGCAGGTGTATGTCACCTGGTTGGCAAGATATTCCTGATTACATAACGAACATCGATATCCTAAAAAATTCATGGTTTCTCCCTATTCACTCTCAAATGGCACTCCCAAAGCTGCAGGAGGCGAGGCGCGTAAGGCGCGCAACAGACGTGAAATGGCTTTTCGTGACGGCTCGGGAATAGCTGCCAGGGTCCTTTCAACCCATTCGGCATTACCGATATTGACAAATAATAAAGTCAGGATCATCAATGGGAATGGCGCCACTTGCAACACTTGCGATGGAATATTTGGTAATGCCGGTTGCAGCACCAGGCCAAGCCATTGCAGCAAGGAAAATAGATAGCAGCCAAAGGCGGCTCGGATTGGATCCCATCCACCAAAAATGGTGATCGAAAGCGCTATCCAACCAATGCCATCCAATCCTGAAATCGTGCCCTTCCACCCATATTTCACACTTAGCGAATAAGTGACTCCGGCTAATCCAATTAATGCCCCCCCCAATACTGTGTAGATATAACGCAATCGATTAACGTTTGCCCCTCTCACAAAAGCTGAAGCCGGTCGCTCTCCTATGCCTTGCAAAATCAATCCCGGGCGGGTTTTATAAATCCATACCCATACAATGATTATGCCAAGGTAACTTATATATGTCAGGTAATCCTGGCGGAATAAAAGTGCTCCAAAGATCGGAATATCTTTTAGCACGGGTATCGACCAGGATGAAAGCCTTGGCCCTGTCAATCCCATATACGGATTGCCCAAGAAATAAGACAGGTCACGGCAGACCATTGTCAATACAAATCCCACCGCTACCTGGGATTGTTTTAAAGTAATGCTCGAAAAAGCCAACACCAAGGCTACCAAACCACCAATGATCATACCCGTGATGAAGCCCCAAAAAAGACTCCCGGTACTTACTGAAACAGCAAAGCCTCCCATGGCAGCCAATAAAATCGTGCCGTTCATGGAAAGGTTAATAACACCCGCTCTTTCAGAGATTGTTTCTCCAAGTACGGCAAAAAGAACCGGCGCTGCCGAGGCAAGTACCCCTGCTAATCCAATTATCAATGTGTCTGTGGTCATTATTTATTTACCTCATGTGCGCCGTAAATAACGCTGACGGATTCCCTCAACCATGAGAACGAATAAAACAAGCATCCCTTGTAAAACGCCAGAAAGAGAAGAATCCATTTTCAGCACAATGGGCAATTGAATGCTGCCAATATTCAATGCCGCATAAAACAAAGCTACAGGCGCAGCCCAAATTGCCTGGTAATTTACCAGCATGGCTACCAGTAACCCCAGGTAACCATAGCCGCTGGAAATTGAAGGGATCAGGCGGTGATAAACTGCCGTAACTTGCATGGCGCCTGCCGCACCTGCAAATATGCCGCACAGAAAAAACGCAGCCATCATGTGCTGCCAGGTGGGGATACCTAAAAGATGGGCTGCTCTGAAATTTTTCCCTACTGCTTTTAAACGCAAACCAAAATATGTCCCTTGCAGTAAGAAATAAACCGCTACAATCGATGCAATGGCTAATCCTAGCGCCCAATAGCTCAGATCATAATCAGGGATTTGTGGCAGCCACAATTCTTCGGGGAAGGGCTGGGTTCCACTCATGGAGCCTACTCCAGGACGTTTCCAGGGACCAAAGATCAACCATAAAGTCAATGCTGTTGCCACAAAATTCAACCCAAGCCCGCCAAAAATTTCATTTACTCCGCCAAATGTTTTTAATGCGCCTGCTAAAGACGCCCATATTGCCCCGCCAATCATCCCTGCCAGAATACTCAAAAAAATGATCCATCCTGGCGCTATTGCGCTATCCTGAAAAAGCCGTAATACCCAGGTTGTGGCAATCGCTCCCAATACAATCTGACCTTCTACACCGATGTTCCATAATCCAGTAGAAAAGGTGATTAAAAGCCCGGCAGTTGTCAATAATAGCGGGATCCAGGAAAGCAATACTTTTGAAATGCGATCCAAAGAGCCAAAAGAGCCCTTGATGATGTTCGCATAAGCTTCCAATGGGGGGGCATCGGCTGCCAGCATGATCAATGTGGTCAATAACAGGGCCATCAAAACAGCCGCTAATTGAATAAGCAGATTCGCCCAGCGGGTATTCTTAAGCATAGACGTCTCCTTGTTGTTCGAATTTCTCTGCCCATCCTTTTCCACCAATCAATTGACCAAGTTGCTCCACACTGGTTGCAGATGCATCCAGTGGCGGTGATACCCGTCCGCTAAAGAAGACCAATACCCTGTCGCTGTACTGCAAAATCTCTTCCAGGTCGGCTGATACAAAAATAATGGCAGTTCCTTGACGGCAGCGTTCTTTTAGTTTTCCCCAAATATATATAACCGATTCGATATCCAAACCCCGTGTGGGATGTTCTAATAGAATTAAGGACAGGGGTGAATTAAGTAATGCCAGCAACGCTCGCTGCTGGTTACCCCCAGAAAGCGCTTCAACAGGACTTAGAGGTGTTCCTCGAATATTGAATGAAGTGATGCGCTCTTTTGTCTCACGTTCCCACCTCTCACGATCGATGAACATCCCTTGCCCTTTTTCTGCGAGGATAAAATGCTCGGTTAGCGATAATCCTGGAATTAACCCCTCCTCCAGGCGAGAAGCAGGTAAAAACCCCACGCCATGATTTTTGTATGCCAGGTAAGGTTTTCCGGTCAGGTCTTTCTCGCCAACAATCACCTTGCCTTGAGTGGGTCGTAATAAACCGGCACACGCTCGTAAGAATGGGCGTTGCCCGGAACCTTCCATGCCCGCCAACCCAATGACTTCGCCGGCGCGTAATGTGAGATCAACACTCTCGAGCCGCAGACGGTAATCTTCAACGACAAAATTATGCAAGGATAATGCCGAATTTCCGAAAGGGCAGGGTTGTTTGGCTTCCACAGAGATGACCTTACTGAACATCATCTCTACAAGTTTATCGATTTCAAACGGTGCATCGGCTTCTCCCACCAAGATCCCTTGGCGTAATACAGCCACTTGATTGCATAATTGTTCAACATCCTCCAATTTATGCGAAACGAAAATGATGGTCTTCCCTTGCTTTGCCAATGTTTTTAATGTGGCAAAGAGTTTCTCTTTTTGCAGGGCGCTAATACCAGTGGTTGGTTCGTCCAGGATCAACACCCGTACCCCCAACCAAAGCAGTCGTAAAATTTCTAATTGCTGCCGTTCGCCGACAGTCAGTGAATCAACATAGGATTCGGGATCTAAGGCGAAATCAAATTCATTCGCCAGTTTGATAAAATCTTTACGGGCTTCTTTTTTATTAGGAAATACTCCCCCTTCTCGACCGACGATAAAATTGTCGATGATACGCATGGGAGGAAAATCCAGCGGATCTTGGTGCAACATTCCTATACCATGTTGAATAGCATCTGCCGGAGAACGAACGCTGATCGGTTTACCGTCTAATAGAATTTTTCCCTCATCCTCCTGGATGAACCCCGAAAGGACTTTCATCAATGTGCTCTTCCCGGCGCCATTTTCCCCCAGAATACCTTGAATCGTACCAGCTTGTATGGCAAGATTGATATTGTTATTCGCGTGAACTGTGCCAAACGATTTGTGAATTGCTTTTAATTCAACCTTCATGAGTTATCCTGTTGGAAAATGACGCAATCACCCCAATGGAGGTGAACGATAAAAAATACTGAGGGCTGCTCAAAAAGTTTGCGCCTTCCTGAGTGAAGCGAAGGAGTCTGGAATATTGCATTCAGGAACATATCTGCGTATTCGCATCACTCAGGAGAGATCGCGTTGATGCTTTTCCACTTTTTAAACAGCCCTGATAAAAATAAAGGTTTTACTCAGAAACGCTTTGGCCTTCCATGCCCTCCAGAAGCTGCGGCAGATACCAAACTTGCAAATCGGTAGCGACTTCGCCTTCTGCCAGGAAAGGTGTGCCATCCTGTAAGTTCAAGGGGCCAGTCCACAGCTCCAGCCCGCCAGCTAACTCGGCGATGAATTCATCCATCTTTGCGGTGGATTCTTCGCTGAGTGCTGCACCCTTCACAAACCCGACGGCAGTTGTGTCCGGGTTATTGATGTCTGCCCAATCCGGACCATTCCATTGGAAATTCGAAGTCCACGTACCATCCACGGCTGTGGTAACTGTCTCAAGGAACGCGGGACCCCAGTTGAAATAGGGAACACCCAGGCAAACTGATGCGCCTTCCTCGCAGGCACCAACATAATCATAGGCAATACCCCAAACATTTTTCCCAGAATCAGAGAACTTCTTGGCTTCTGTTAATGCTTCAGTGGTATCGATACCTGAGATGACAACATCATAGTCACTGTTTATGAAATCATCGGCAACTTGTGTCGGGTCAGAAGTGACACCCGGGATATTGAACCAAAAGCCAATCCAGGTAACCTTTAACGACAAATCAGCAGGGTCGTTGCCAAGGTAATTGGTCCAACAATATTTCGCGCCCAGGTATACCGAGGCTGCCAGGCGGCGGGTTTCATCATTGATCAATGGTCCAAGATAACCAATCTTCCCGGTCTGAGTGGTAAGCGCAGCCGCACAGCCAGCCATCATCTTGCCATATTCCATGCGCCCCATGATATTTACCAAATTGGGAAGCTCTACATAGGCTTTTCCCTCTGGCCAGACCTGATCACCCGAAGCCATGATGACATTGACATCGGGATGCGCCTGAGCAAATTCTGTAGCGCTATCCTTCATATCATCCGAGTTAAAAATGACCAGCTTGGCGCCTTGGGCAACCAGTTCTTCACCCAATGAAGCAGGGGTTGTCCCGGGGCGGTCCGCCGTGTTGACTTTATCGATGTAAACCAGCTTTGTGCCGGGGAGCTTCTCCTCGACATATAATGCGCCTTCATAGGTAGCCTGGCTCCAGCCATGATCGTTATATGGACCTACCATTAATAAGCCAAAAACAAACTCTTCAGGCTCTGCGGGGGCTTCGGTCGCCTCTGGCTCGGCAGGGGCTTCGGTCACCTCTGGTTCGGCAGGAGCTTCGGTGGCGACAGGTTCGGCTGGCGCTTCAGTAGCCGCTGGTTCAGCCGGCGCTTCCGTGGGAGCAGCGGCAGGCGTGCATGCGCCTAAAACCATCGAAAATACAATCAACAAGGCAAAAATTGGTACAAACTTTTTTGTAAACATTTTGTTATTCTTCTCCTCTTAGAAAAATTTTATCCAATTTGGTTATTTTCGAGATATTATTCTTTTTCAGCCGATTAACCTCCTCTCTTATAGTTGTCCAGACATTAGCACCTGATTATAAATGATATTCTAAAATCCATAAATTTTTTTCTTGTGTATCAGATACTTTCAGACATAATTTTGTTACTTTCGTTAAAATAACCCTATTCTATTTGAAGGTTCGGCTTTTTCTCGATTTTCCAAATCCCATTATATTACGTTTAATTGCAGGCACACTGAAATTAATAAAACTTTTTAAAGCAGCATTCAAAACGATGAATAATAACAAATTTATATGGGTAAAGCCTTCGCCCTATATAAACCAGGTATAAACAATAAAATCAATACCCTTATACTGCTCCACCTCGCCCTTGTTTCCTCCTCATACTTTCTGTGTGAAAGTACAAGGAGGAATGGGGTTAGATTACATATGGGTAAGGTAAAACTACTTCTCTCTTTGATCCTTTAGATCAATCTATTTTTTTTAATCATTCTCTGACAATTAATGTGCCGGTTTCACCTTTCAACGCTCGGCCGATATTTTCCGGATTGGTAATAATGGCTTGTTTGCCGCCCGATTCCAAAAACCAGATGATAGCCTGGATTTTGGGAGCCATGGATCCTTTGGCAAAATGAATACCTTCATCCAGGTATTGTTTAGCTTCTGCCATGGTCATCCGATCGAGCCACTTTTGATTTGGTTTACCAAAATTGATAGCAACTTTTTCTATCGCTGTTGAAATCAAGAAGAGGTCGGCATGGATATTCTGAGCGAGTAAGCTGCTGGCATAATCTTTATCGATGACAGCCGCGGTACCTTGATAAACGCCCTCGCCTACATCGATCACCGGAATGCCGCCACCACCCACGGTGATAACTACCACTCCGGCATCGACCAGGGTTTGGACTGTTTCAAGCTCAACCACTTCCTTGGGCAAGGGCGAAGCCACAACCCGCCGCCAACCACGTCCGGCATCTTCTACCACACTCCAACCCATTTCAGCTTTTCGTTTCATGGCTTCGGATTCATCTAAAAATCCACCGATAGGTTTACTTGGATTTTGAAATGCCGGATCATCAATGTCTACCAATACTTGTGTGATCACCGTGGCAACCGGTTTCGCAATGCGGCGCTTATACAACTCATTCTGCAAATTTTGTTGGAGGGCGTATCCAATCGCGCCCTGGCTGTCTGCACCGCAAACATCCAAAGGCACTTCATGCATGCCTTCAACTTTAGCAGCGATTTCAGAACGGCGTAATATAAAACCAACTTGCGGGCCATTGCCGTGTCCGATAGCCACATCCCATCCGGCTTCAATCATATCGGCGATGTGTAATGTGGTCTCTTTAGCAGCCAGATATTGATCTTCTACGGTTTGGTGTTGTTTATCCTTGATCAGCGAATTACCGCCAATCGCCACCACCGCAACTTTTTTGGTTTCCTTGGATATTGTCATACACTTACCTCATTGTTAAAGCCATCACCGCTTTTTGAGCATGCAAACGGTTTTCTGCCTCATCAAATACAACCGACTGTGCGCTGTCAATGACGCCATCAGTGACTTCAATATTGCGATCAGCCGGTAAAGGATGCATGTAAATAGCATCGTCTTTAGCTAATGCCATCTTTCGCTCATCGGTGATCCAATGTTCATATTTCTTGATGATTTTCGCGCCTTCATCGGGATCGGCTGTATGCACCATCGCTCCCCAAGATTTCGCGTATATGATATCCGCATCTTTAAAAGCGGCTTCCATATCATCCACGACTTCAAAACCGGTGTGGAATTTTCTGGCTTGTTCGCGTGCCTGGTCCATGATATCCGGCATTAATTTGAATTCTGGGGGATGCGCTAAAACAACATCCAGGCCAAAGCGCGGCATTTGCAAGATCAGTGATTGCGGTACCGACATCGGTTTTTGATATGAAGCAGCATAAGCCCAGGATACGACCATTTTCTTGCGGCGTAAATCTCTGCCTTTCTTTTCAATAATGGTCATCAAATCTGCTAATATCTGAAAAGGATGGTAGATCTCACATTGCATATTAAGCACCGGTGAGCGAGAAAACTTCGCCACATCGTTGATGTACCGGTTGCCTAATCCCCAATCACAATGGCGGATGGCGATACCATCGTAATATCTGCCAAAGATTTCCCCGATTTCATGGGGTGTATCACCGTGAGCGATCTGAGTAGTTTTACTTTCGATAAATGCCGCATGACCGCCTAATTGCGCCATGCCCGCTTCGAATGAACCGCGCGTGCGCGTGCTTGAAAAGAAGAAAAGCATAGCCAGCGTCTTATCACGCAAGATTGGGTGCAGTTCTCCCAGAGCGCGCTTTCGTTTTAAATCAAACGCCACATCTAATACGGTTTCTACTTCTTCTTTGCTGAAATCCAGGTCGCCAATTAAATCTCTTCGTGTAAGATCGGTTTGCATATTACCTCCTATTCCATCGCCCCTAATACCAAAGCAATAATTGCCATGCGCATCACCACACCATTGAATGCTTCCTGCCAATAACGTGACCAGCGTGTAATATCAACATCAGACGGAACCTCATCCATGCGCGGCAGAGAGTGCAACAAGATAGCATCCGGTTTGGCTTTCTTCTCTAGAAGCTCACGGGTGATCTTGTAATTTGCTGGAGTTAAGTCAACGCTTCCGGTGCGTTCATCGCGTGATTTAGTATAGTCGGGCTGTACCACCGGCTCGACCAAAATCACATCTGCATCTTTAATCGCCTGCTCCACGTGTTCAGCTTCTTTGAAGTCCAGGCTGTATTGTTTAAGTTCTTCTTTAAATTCTTTGGTCAATGACATCTCGGGGGGTGCAACAAAAGTGATCGGGCAATCGAATTGGGTAAGTGCATACCCCAATGAATGCATGGTGCGCATCCGCATATCGCCCACAGCCAGCCACTTCAAACCATCAATGCGCCCCTTTTCCCGCAATACGGTATACAGGTCTGTCAGGATTTGAGTGGGGTGCTCTCCCCAGCCATCACCGCCATTGATAATGGGAATCGAAGCCCATTTCGCAGCTTCGTGAGGAGCGCCTTGTTGAAAATGCCGCATCACGATGACATCGCCGTAGAATTCCAGCATTTTCACGGTATCTTTGATCGATTCCTGGTAGAAGTCACCGGCACGGGTCATCTTGGCGTCTGCAAAACCGGTCACATGCCCGCCCAGGCGGTGCATAGCTGCTTCATGCGCCAAGCGGGTGCGTGTGCTGGGTTGATAGAAAGCCGTTACCAGGGTTTTTTCAGCCAGCATGTCACTATTGCGTCGACTCCGTGGGATCGATTCCAATTCTCGAGCAACATCAAATATGTGCATAAATTCATTGCGCTCGAATTCCTTTAAAGATAATATATCTCGACCTAAAAAACTACGCATGGGAACTCTCCTTTATATTATTAAGAATTTTTATTGGTTTTTTTTTATATTTCCAACCCGGCGAACAACATGAAACCGAAAGTAACCGGGAATAAAATAACTATAGGAATAATCTACTACCATTCCGTCGTTCGTATACAACCAGGCAATCAAACGCAAGAGAACATCACCGCGTTGAATACCGAAAGCTTTTGCCAATTCAACTGAAGCTGGTACTGCATTGATTTCGCAGCGAGACGAAGTATAGGTTGATGGTTCTTTCCTTTGCAAAAGATCTAACACTGAGCCAGTAAAAGTTTCATCTAAATCTTCTGCCTGGATGATGCCTTGGGGTAATGTATCTATAAGAAACGCAATCGGCCTCCCTTCAGATAATATTAACCTGGAAAATTGCACAACTTCTTCTTCTTTAGAAATATTTAGTGCAATCGCCTCTTCCTCATCACATAGACGATGGTCAATTTTTAATCTCCCCAAGGATACTTCCAAACCACATCGTTTCGCCAGGGTTTCAATACTTTCCAGCACTTCGAGACCGGTCTCAATCACCGGTGAAATGGGTAAAACATAAGTACCAGAACCTTGCCGGCGTGTGATGATTCCTTGGATTTCAAAAGTGCGCATGGCTTCCCTAAGCGATGCCCGAGATACTCCCAGGCGGCGCGCCAGTTGCGGTTCAGCCAATAATTTTTCCCCCGGCTTTTTCTCTTTGATGATCTCACTCAGAACTTCGTGTAAACGTTGAGAGATGGTGTATCCTTCACTCATTTGTACTCGTTCACGCCTCTAAAACTGGGATGAATTCAAATTTTGTGACATCTACTAATCCTTTATCCGAAAGGCGTAATTCGGGGATAACGACTAATGCTAATAAACTCAGTTGCATATTGGGGTTATTAAGGTTACAACCGCATGCGTGAAAACCATCCAAGACGGATTTCGCTTTTTCTGCCACCACCTTCGCATGTTGGTTGGACATTAACCCCGCAATTGGCAATTCCACTTTACCAATCACGTTTCCTTCGAGAACAACGACCTGACCGCCTTCCATGCGCACCAGTTCATTGGCAGCCAATGCCATTTGAGTATCATCCGTTCCGACTACAATCATTTGATGACAATCATGCGCTACGGTGGAAGCAATGGCGCATTTCTTGTTGAATCCAAAACCATGTACCAACCCGATTTGTATACCGCCATCTCCTTTGTGACGTTCCACGACCGCGATTTTGGCGATATCATTCTCAATATCCATTGGAACTTCGCCATCAATCACCGGCACCGTCATCCGTAAATGTTGGGTAGGCGCCTGATTCTCGATCACCCCAATTACATTTGCCCATACTTGTGTTATCAATGCATCTGTTGTTTTCAGAGCAAAATCATCTGCTCTCAATGACCTTTTAATATGTATGGAATGAATGGCCCAATCCGGATAGGTATAGCCAGGAATATCGATAACCACCTGATTCTGGCGAGATATCACCTTCCCTTTTGCGATCACAGTATCGATTTTTATCTCAGACAGGTTATCGAGAATAAGAATGTCCGCAAATCGACCCGGGGCAATCATTCCCACCTTTCGGGAAACGCCAAAATGCTCGGCCGTGTTTATGGTTGCCATCTGGATTGCCTGCATGGGTGAAGCGCCTTGAGCGATCGCACGTTTAACTGCCCGGTTCACATGACCATCATTCACTAATGTTTCGCAGTGGGAATCATCGGTGCACAATATGAAATGCCTGGTATCCATACCCAATTCAGTGACAGCTTTAATTTGAGCATCCACGTCATGCCAGGCAGAACCAAAACGCAGCATGGCTTTCATGCCTTGACGTATACGAGCTACTGCATCTTCAAGACGTGTACCTTCATGGTCGTCTTCCGGTCCACCAGCCACATAACCATGGAAAGGCAATCCTAAATCGGGAGAAGCGTAATGTCCGCCAATTACTTTACCAGCCAATCGCGTTTCTGCCATTTCGGCGTGCATTTTTTCATCACTAAAATATACACCCGGGAAATTCATCATTTCACCCAGGCCAATCACGCCCTCAAGCTGCATCGCCTTGGCAACATCCGCCGGGCCAATGCTTGCCCCTGGCGTCTCCAATCCGGGCGCTGAAGGAACACATGAAGGCATTTGCACCCATACATGAATCGGCTGGTTAGCAGCTTCATCTACCATTAATTGGACGCCCTTCAACCCAAAAACATTGGCAATTTCATGAGGATCAATAAAAATCCCGGTAGTTCCATGTGGAATAATGGCGCGCACGAACTCCGTGATTGTGATCATCCCCGATTCGATGTGCATATGCCCATCTAAAAGACCCGGGCACAGATACTGCCCATTTGCATTAATGATTTGCGTATTATCACCAATCGTATGCGCCGCATCTTCTCCCACAAAAGCGATGCGTTGGTCTTTAATGGCGATATCCGTATTTGGGATTATCTCGCCAGACTGTACACAAACCCATTGCCCGTTGCGGATCACCATATCGGCAGGAGTACGCCCCATTGCTACATCGACAAGAGTTTGCGAAATTTTCATGATTTCGTTTGAATTCATTTTCTCTCCGAAAAATTTTGTGAACAAAATTTCGTTGAATACGAATTATCCATCAATTAATATTTTTGCGGCTCGATTATGTTTATAGATCAAATCCTCGATATCTATATTGGCCATTTGCCCGTTTTTTACCACGTAATCCCCACCTACCACTGTATAATCGACACGCACCGGTGCACAGAAAACAATCGCAGCGACCGGATCGTGGATTGCGCCGGTAAATTCTATGCGGTTAAGATTTACGGCAAAGAAATCTGCGCATTTCCCCGGTTCAAGGGAACCAATATCCTTGCGCCCCAGAACAGAAGCGCTGCCTCGGGTAGCCATTTCTAAAGCCTGGCGGGCAGTCATGAGCGGCATTTCTCCGCCAGACAGAGAAGCGCCCTGCAATCCTGCTTTCAATCGGGCAACCATCATCGCCAGGCGGATTTCTTCAATCAAGTTGGAGCCGTCATTGCTGGCGGAGCCATCCACACCAATGCCTACCTTGACACCGGCATGTAACATATCCATGATTGGCGCAATCCCCGAAGCCAGGCGCATATTCGAAGCCGGGCAATGCGCCACACCGCATCCTGTACGTTTGTATACATCGATCTCTGCCTTAGTTACATGCACCGAATGCGCAAACCAGACATCGTCGCCCACCCAATCCAGGCTTTCCATATAAGCTACCGGGCGGTAGCCAAATTTTTGCAGGCAAAATTGCTCTTCGTCCTGTGTCTCTGCCAGGTGTGTGTGCAAACGAACGCCATAGGTACGCGCCATTGCTGCACTTTGCTTCATCAATTCCCCGGTTACACTAAAAGGTGAGCAGGGCGCCAATGCAATTTGTATCATCGAACCTGGCGCGGGATCATGGTAAGTCTCGATCACCCGCTGCGTATCTTTAAGAATAAAATCTTCACTCTCAACGACGCTATCCGGAGGCAAACCCCCTTTGGACTCCCCCAAACTCATCGAGCCGCGCGTGGCGTGCAGCCGTAATCCCACTTTTCTGGCTGATATGATTTCATCATCCAGGCGGGAACCGTTGGGAAATATATACAGATGATCGGAAGCTGTGGTGCAGCCGGACAAAGCCATCTCCGTAAGGGCGGTTTGGGTGGATATTCGAATATGTTCCGGCGTCATTTTTGCCCAAATTGGGTAAAGCGTCTTCAACCAATGGAAAAGATTGGCATTTTGTGCTTTTACCACCACCCGCGTCAGGGTCTGATAAAAATGATGGTGGGTGTTTATCAAACCTGGGGCTACCAGGCAGCCAGTAAGATCCAGGACTTCATCGGCTGTATTCGGTAAATCTTTGGAAAATCCAACTTGTTCGATGAAACCGTCCCGAACAAAAAGACCACCGTCAGGAATTTCCTGGCGGAGGTCATCCATTGTAACTAATACAGCAGCATGTTTTACTAATAGCGTCGACATCTCTTCTCTCACTAATAAGTATCGAATTGTCTGACAACAATAGTCTATCAAAAAAAAGTCTCTTTGTCAATTGTCAGACAATTAAAAACCTCCTCACCCAATCTGAAGGTCAGGAGGTTTTATTTTCAAAGTCAAATAACAGTTATTGATTCTCAATAATCCTTAGATTTACTCTTTCACACCCTGAGTCATCTTTGCAGAATGTACCGTATTTCTCATCAGCATGGCGATGGTCATGGGGCCTACGCCACCGGGAACCGGGGTGATGGCGCTGGCGACTTCTTTCACCTCATCAAACATCACATCACCAACCAGGCGAGAACCTTTTGGATGGGTTGGGTCTTCGATGCGGTTGATACCCACATCGATCACGACGGCGCCGGGTTTCACCCAGTCGCCGCGCACCATCTGCGCCCGTCCGACTGCCGCGATCAATACATCCGCCCCGCGGCATATTCCGGGCAGGTCTTTACTGCGCGAGTGGCAGATAGTAACAGTGGCGTTCTCACGCACTAACAACAAGGCAACCGGCATACCCACGATATTCGAACGTCCCAACACCACGGCATTACAGCCTTCCAGCTTGGTACCTATGAGCTTCAGCATGTAAACACAACCATAGGGGGTGCAGGGGACAAACAAGGGATCGCGACCTTTCTGCGCCAACCGACCGATATTGATTGGATGAAAGCCGTCCACGTCTTTCTCAATGCTGATCGATTTGAGTACAGCCTCTTCATCCAGGGGACTGGGCAAAGGTAATTGCACCAAAATACCGTCCACTCGTGGATCAGCATTTAATTCTCTAACTAATCCTTCCACTTCTTCCTGAGATGCCGTGGCTGGAAGTGTGTGCCCAAAGGATTCGATGCCAGCTTCGGCGCAAGCCTTTTGTTTCGAGCTGACGTACACTTTTGAAGCCGGGTTATCCCCCACCAATACCGTTGCCAATCCCGGAACGCGTAAACCCGCTTCTTTTAATTTTGTGACATCCTTGCCAGCTTGTTCACGGACCTGTAGCGCAAGCGCTTTTCCATCAATTATTGTTGCAGTCATAAATCACTCCTTTTATAAAATAAGGCAACTCCTCAAAAACATATCAAGGTTTTTTGTTATGTTCACCCCGATGTATTGCCTGTCTGTTGTGCAGCAAACTCATATGTCCCGCTACACTATGAATCATTATGCACAAATTTGTCGTTCTTTGCAATTGACATTTGTCACCACCTATTGATAAATCATTCCTGGTATTTTATAATCATTTTATCCCTATGTACCATCAGATAAATCCAGGTTAATAATCTTATTTTATTATAACGAAAATGGAATATTCTTTGTATCCATTCTCTAAAATAAACGAAAAAGGATACAATAATGGTAAGGTATTATAATTATTACTCACAAAAAAATATTTTCAAGCTGGTAAAAAAAAATGGATAACAATAATCTACCTGCCTCCCCGAAAGATTTTATTCGCGAGATCATCGACCAACATATGGTATCGAAACAATTTGATGGTAAAGTGCATACTCGCTTTCCACCGGAACCCAACGGCTATCTGCACATCGGTCACGCGAAATCTATTGCCCTCAATTCGGGAATTGCTGCCGAATATGGCGGAAAATTCAATCTGCGCTTTGATGATACCAACCCCAGCAAGGAAGAAGTGGAATATGTGGAATCGATCATCGAAGACGTACGCTGGTTAGGCGCAGATTGGGAAGACCGGTTGTTTTATGCTTCCGATTACTTCGATCAGCTATATGATTACGCCATTCAGCTCATTCAAAAAGGAAAAGCCTATGTGGACGATCTGAGCGCCGAAGAGATGCGTGAATACCGCGGCACGCTTACTCAATCCGGGAAAGAAAGCCCGTATCGCAATCGCAGCATTGAAGAGAACCTGGATCTGTTCAAACGCATGCGCGCCGGCGAGTTCCCTGATGGGGCAAAAGTGCTGCGAGCCAAAATTGATATGGCTTCCCCGAATCTCAATCTACGAGATCCGGTCATTTACCGCATCAAACACGAAGACCATCATCGCACGGGGGATAAATGGTGTATTTACCCGATGTATGACTATACGCATTGTCTATCCGATTCAATCGAGGGTATCACCCATTCCATTTGTACACTGGAATTCGAAGATCACCGCCCGCTTTATGACTGGGTGCTGGATGAGTTGGAGGTATTTCACCCACAACAAATCGAGTTTGCCCGTCTCAACCTTAATTACACAGTCTTGAGTAAACGCAAATTATTGCAACTGGTCAATGAAAAGCACGTTAGCGGATGGGACGATCCACGGATGCCCACCATATCGGGGTTTCGCCGCCGGGGTTACACAACCGAAGCGATCCGTAATTTTTGCGAACGTATCGGCGTGGCGAAGAATGACAGCGTGGTGGATATGGCTTTATTAGAATACTGTATTCGGGAAGACCTTAACAAACGCGCCCAACGCGCCATGACAGTGCTGCGCCCATTAAAATTAGTATTGGACAATTATCCCGAAAATCAGGTCGAATATATGGAATGCATCAACAATCCAGAAGACCCAGCCATGGGCACCCGGAAAGTACCGTTTTCAAAAGTACTGTATATTGAAAAGGATGATTTCCGCGAAACACCTCCCAAGGGATATTTCCGCTTATTCCCTGGTAATGAGGTGCGCTTGCGCTATGCCTATGTCGTCAAGTGCGTTAGTTGTGTAAAGGATGATGATACCGGCGAAGTGGTCGAAGTACACTGCACCTATGATCCGGCTACCCAGGGCGGCACCACTCCCGACGGGCGCAAGATCAAAAGCACCATCCATTGGGTGTCCGCCGACCATGCCTTCGATGCCGAAGTACGCCTTTACGATCGTCTCTTTATCAAAGCCAATCCATCCGATTCTAAAGACGGCAAAGATTTCAAACACTACCTTAACCCCAATTCATTGGAAGTGCTGAAAGACTGCAAACTAGAGCCCTTCATGAAAGATGCCGCATCCGGTGAACGTTTCCAATTTGAGCGCCAGGGCTACTTTTGTGTGGATACTGTTGATTCGCAACCCGGTAAACCGGTATTCAACCAGACGGTATCTTTAAGAGACACCTGGGCAAAAATCGAACAGGCGCAGAAGAAATCGAAAAAATGAAAATGCTTATAAGGAAGGCAGGAAAGCAGGAAATTATTTACTTGCGAAGTAATAAGCAAGCATTCCATAGTCGGCTATAGCGAAAAAAAAATAAAAACACCCCTTCTCAGGGGTGTTTTTATCAGGCTGGGGGTCGAGGATTCGAACCTCGGCATACGGATTCAGAGTCCGCTGTCCTACCACTAGACGAACCCCCAACGAGTCCATATTGAGATTTTACCATGTTGAGAGTTGATAGTCAATTTTATGTCGCCATTTTTTCCAACATCTTTATCCCATAAATAATCCTCTCCAACACCTTCTCTTTTCCGATGATTGCCATGCTCTCGATCAGTGGCGGGCTGACCGTCCTGCCTGTTACCGCCACTCTTAAGATGCCAAAAAACTGCCCCGCTTTCAAATGCAATTGATCTGCTAAAACGCGTAAAGGGATCTCGGCTGTATCGATGTTAATGACCGGCAATTTGGAGAGAAGATCATACGCCACTTGCAATGCATCTGCAGATTCTTTAGCCGTCATTTTTGCACCAATCAATTCCTCCGTTTTGGGATGTACTGTGTCCTCAAAGAAAAAGCCTCCCACAACAGGTGCATCATCCAATGTGGTAATCCTTTGTTGAATGATCGGGATAATTTCCAATAATATTTTCTCATCTACTTGATATCCGGCAGATTTAAAGAAAGGTAGCACTCGCTTACACAAATCCTGGGTGGATAAATTCCGGATGTGCAGCCCATTGAAATGGTCGAACTTAGTGAAGTTGATGGCTGCCGGCGCCGGGTTTAACCGCTCCAAACTGAATTTCTCGATCATATCATCCAACGAAAACATTTCCGTATGATCGTCATAACTCCATCCCATCAATGCGATCCAATTTACCACCGCTTCAGGAATATAACCCAACCCCTCTAAATCATTGACAAAGATCGAATAGCCATCTTTAATCAACTCTGCCGATTCACGCTTGCTCATTTTTCCTTTACCGCTGGGTTTCAAGAATATCGAAAGGTGCACCCAAACCGGCTCTTGCCATCCAAAAGCGCGCACAATATGCGCATGCAAAGGAAATGTGGAAAGCCACTCGGAACCGCGGATCACATGTGAAATATCCATCAAATGATCATCGACCATGGCTGCCAGGTGATACAGGGCGAACCCATCCGATCGAATGAGAATATAGTCATCGATCGAGCGGTTTTCTACCGTAATATCGCCCCTTAAATGATCTCGCACGGTGATACTGCCTTCTTTAGGCGTTTTAAATCGGATGACATGCGGTTCTCCGGCAGCGACCCGTTTCGCTGCTTCAACGGGATCCAGCTTGCGGCAAGTGCCATCGTATTTTTGCGGTGATTTCGAACGCTGTTGTTCTTGGCGTACTTTTGAAAGGCGTTCGGGGGTGCAAAAACAATAATACGCTTTATCCCGGGCAATTAATTGTTGTGCATGATCGAGATAGATTTCCTTCCGTTCCGATTGGCGATACGGTCCGCATGAACCTCCAATATCGGGGCCTTCATCCCACTCCAAACCCAGCCAGCGCAATCCCTGCATTAACTCCTCTTCTGCCCCTGGGACAAATCGCTTAAGATCGATATCTTCGATACGTAAAATAAACTTACCCCCCATTTGACGAGCCAACAAATAATCATATAAAGCAGTTCTTGCGCCCCCCAGATGCAAACGTCCTGTTGGAGATGGCGCAAAACGCACCCGGATGGGTTGGTTAGATGGTTTCATAATGCTCCTAATTAAAATTCCAGGGTTTTATAGCGTAATACAACGCTTTCCACCAGACCGATGCCTAATAAGGTGGAAAGCAATGAACTACCACCATAACTGACGAACGGCATTGTCAATCCGGTGGCAGGCAATAGATTTAAATTCACGCCAATATTCACGATCGTTTGAAAGGCTAATAGAGTTGCGACGCCAAAAGCAATAAGTGCGCCAAAGCTATCTTTGGCTATGCGGGCAGCGCGCAAACAACGCATGATCACGAACAGAAGCAAAGCCAGCACAATCACCGTTCCAATAAAACCGAATTCTTCCGCCATAGCTGAAAAAATGAAATCCGAGTGGCGCACTTTTAGAAAACGTAATTGCACCTGGGTGCCATGACCATAACCTTGACCAAACCATCCTCCGGAACCGATACTGATCAAAGCCTGTTGCACATTGTAAATGTCACCATGGCGCGCCTCCGGGTCGGGAAAAAGAAAGTTAATAATGCGCCTCTGTTGATATTCCTCCAGGAATGGGTAGCTTACCACAGGGGCTAAAACGCCCAGTCCGATAAACATCATCAAATGCTTGAGCTGTAATCCAGCCGCCCATAATAAGGCAAACCATAAAACCAAAATCACGATCGAAGTACTTAGGTTAGGCTGCAATATAATCCAAATCACAATTCCCAGGGTAAGCAAGAAACTCCTCCCCACTAATTTCAGATCGAGAATTTCCGATTTGTGCACACTAAAAAAATGCGCCAGAACCAGGATGATAACGATTTTTGCCAGCTCAGAAGGTTGGATCAAGATCACCCCCGTATCGAACCAGCGGGCAGAACCAAAAAAAACGGCGCCAGCGGTGAATAAAACCGCCAGAAAAACAGCCATTCCGATATACAGCGTTCGACTGATGGAAGACCAAAAATGGTAATCGATCATCGAGGTAATAATGATGACAATAAACCCGGCTATGGCAAAGATCGTTTGGCGTCCTACCAGATTCAACTCCAATAGTTCGATATTGCCTGCGACAGCCGAGCGGATCATAGTGATGCCAAAAATGGTCAACACCGCGACCGCCCCTAATAGCAGGAAATCGAAATTACGCCAATTGACAGTTTTCATGACGTCTACCCGGAACCTCTTCGGCGAGAGGGCTTTAAAGGAATATCAGCAATCAATCGCTGCTGTCTTCCTTCTTGCGTCATTTCGATGCGAACAGAATCGGAGTCAATATCCACATGACGTGAGATCACGCCAATGATCTCATTTTTTAAATTTTCCAGCGTGTTTGTATTCATATTAACGCGATCATGGATTAATACCATTCGCATGCGCTCCTTGGCTTGATAAGCGCTTTTAGAATCTCTATTCAGCAGTCGATCGAGAAAACCACCCATCTATCTCCCTCCTGTCCGGATCATTCTTGTCAGTTTTCCTAAGAAGCCGCCATTTTCGTCGAGCGCCAAAAAAGGAACTTTTTCACCCCTTAACCTTTGGGCAATATTACGAAAAGCCTGCCCGGCTCGACTCTTCCCATTCAATACAACCGGTGCGCCGCGGTTCGTCCCAGTGAGGACATTCTCATCTTCTGGCACCAACCCGATCAATTCAATAGCCAGTAATTCTATGACATCTTCTGGTGAAAGCATCTCGCCGCGTTTTACCATATTCGGTTTAATACGGTTTATCAGTAAACGCGCCGGCCCTTTTTCTTCCGCTTCGATGAGTCCGATAATTCGATCGGCGTCTCTCACGGCAGCTACTTCAGGATTGGTAACCACCAACGCCATATCGGTCGGAGCGATGGCATTCCTGAAACCCCGTTCAATCCCGGCTGGTGAATCGATGATCACCCAATCGAATTCTCCTCTCAACTCATCGCATAACTTAATCATATCGCTGGGAGAAACAGCGCTTTTATCGCGAGTTTGGGCAGCAGGGATCAAATAAAGCTCAGGGAGCCGTTTATCGCGGATCAATGCCTGGCGAGTTCGGCAGCGCCCTTCAATTAAATCCACCAAATCATATACAATGCGGTTTTCCAAACCCAATACCACATCCAAATTGCGTAATCCAATATCGGCATCAATGCAAACAACTTTTAAACCATCGGAAGCCAATGCGGCGCCCAGGTTTGCACAGGCAGTGGTTTTCCCTACCCCTCCTTTTCCCGATGTAATCGTTATAACTTTTCCTGGCATAATTCCATCCTGTGATTTTTAGTATTTATTTCGGATTCCATAGCTCTGCGATCACACTCCCATCTCTTAAACGCACAATTTCTGGTTGTGCTTTTTTGCGTTGTTGGGGCGTGATAGATATCTGATCGGCAATACGTAGTTGAGTGGGCATTACATCCAAAGCACAAATTATCGCTTCCTTATTACCTTCTGCCCCGGCGTGCGCCATTCCTCTTAACCGTCCCCATATGACAATATTACCACCTGCGATGATTTCTGCCCCCGGATTCACATCACCAATGACAACCACATGCCCGGGAAATTGAATACTAAAACCCGATCTCAAGGTGCGGTGAAGTAATATCGCCTGCTCACCGCTTTGAATGCCCGGAGATATTGATTGTTCGGTTTGTTCCGGTTTGGCTTTGGTGAGTTGGATTTCCATGCCAAGTGTCTGCGCGGTTTGCTGGGTCGTTGGCGAGTCGCTGATCACCGCCCACAGGGTTATCTTTCGATCTGAAAGTTGATTGCGTAACTGACCGAGATCGGCAGCTTTTAATACCTGGCTGCCCACATCCAATGCCACACGCGCGCCGCATAGAAATTCGGCCTGCTGGTCAATCTGTTCCAATAGAAAATCATGAACTTTCTGCCAATCACCGTCTTCCAGGATAATCAACAACCCCTCACGGATACCCTTTATTTGAATTTTTGGTTTCTCGGCAATACCAATATCACTTTCCACCGGTAACACACTCCACAATAATGAAATAAACAAGTATTCGGAAAATTATAGCATGAACATCTATGGCGCTTCTATACTTGTATCGATCTGTTTTAATTCAAAATACGCCTGGATGACCTGTCGGACGATTGGCCCCGCAACGCTGGCTCCCTCACCTCCGTTGTATACAAAGGCTACCACCGCAATTTCAGGGTCCTCATAGGGTGCATATGCAATTGTCCAGGCATGAGAAGGCCAATTTCCGGGAATGCACAAGCCTTTGGCATTGGCATATTGGTCGCAATACTCTGCCGTACCGGTTTTTCCTGCTGCCGCAATGTCAAGCACCGAAAACTCTTTTTTTAATGTGCCAACCAGCACAGCCTGACGCATCCCTTCCTGGACTTTCTTAATCACCCATTCCTCCACGTTTTTCGTTTGTCCCTCAATCTCTTCACATCCGCGTATCGTCGTATCGTAATATTCCTGGATCACATTATCTTTGGTAATATCCCATTTCATTGTCGTGGTAAAAGGCTGAGTAACATTGCCTTCCGCATCCAAAATTTCATAAATCAATTTAGGCTGCATTAATTTCCCATCGTTGGCAACTGTTGCCGCAGACATTAATACCTGTAACGGTGTAGCCAAGACATAGCCTTGACCCACGCTGGAAATGTAGGTATCTCCTGTCGACCAGCCTTCGCCATGCGTAATTCGTTTCCATTTGGGATCGGGTATGAGCCCCTCCTCCTCGTCCGGAAGCCCAATATCCGGGTAATCGCCGTAGCCCAAAGCCCGAGCGTATGTCCCCAGACGGCATACACCCAAACCTTCCGGGACTTCATCTTTATACCCACCACCCAGCTTATAAAAATAAACATTGCTCGAATTAGCAATCCCGCCCAAAAAATCAAGATGCCCAAAACCCGCTTCATTCCAATCGGGAAATTCACGCTCTTTCCCAGGATCGTTGGCATAATATTTCTCGGTAATGACGATTTTTGGCGGGGTGGATATTACCTGATCGGGAGTGACCACACCTTCGTTTAACGCCCCTACGGCTGTGGATAATTTAAATACAGAGCCAGCCGGTAAAGTATCGCCGACGGCATGGTTGAGCAACGGATTTGCCGGATCTTTGATCAATTGTTCGTAGTAATAAGCCGGGATCAGGCGCGCCATCCGATTGTTTTCATAAGTGGGATAAGATACCATGGCTAAAATTTCCCCCGTTTTAGGATTCATGGCAATCGTCACTCCGCTGGTAGAACGAATCGTTCCCAGATAAGCGTTCCAAAATTTTATCTCACGGTCGAGGATAGCGGTTGCCGCCTCCTGCAATCGTGTGTCGATAGTGAGTTTTAAGCTGCTACCAGCCACGGCTGCTACGGGAGGCTCCAGATCACGCTGGGTTTCTCCAGCCACATCTACTTCCACTTTACGAATCCCGTTTGTACCCCCTAAGAGTTCTTGATATTGTAACTCCAGGCCTGCATAACCTACTTTATCCCGGTTTGCCACTAATCCCTGTTCTTCATAATATTCTTCCTGGTTTGCAGGGATAGGCCCCAAAAAACCAATAAACGCGGCTGTCAGAGACCCGGTAGGGTAATCTCGAATAAATGATGTTTCAATCGAGATTCCCGGCATATCTACCGATTTTTCTTGTACGCGCATGGCTGTTTCTTTAACCACATCGCATTTGATACGCACCGGTTGATATGGGGTAGATTGCTCACCATAGGTAGCGATCTGCATAATGCCATGCTCTGAAGTACAGGGCACATAGGGTGTCTCAGCCGTGATTTCTCCCAGGTCTACCGGAACATCGATCAGCTTGGATAAGCGGCGATAAATCTCTTGTTTTTCGCCCTCGTCATCCGGCAGTTCTGATGCAGTGATCACAACATTATATTGAGCTACATTGCGCGCCAGGATGACACCCCGCCGGTCATAGATAATGCCGCGTGTGGCTGCTGTGTTAACGATCAAGGTACGGTTTTCCTCGGCTTGAGCGGTCCAGGTGGACCATTGCAGTACTTGTAAAGCAAAAAGTCTGATCAAGTACACGAAAAAAACCACACCAATGGCAACCGCAGCGCCGATGATTCGCCAACGCTCCAGAGAGCTTTTATCGGTGGGAATAGAACCATTCATACTTCAATTTCCTCAGGGTATACCCAATTTGCCAGGTCAGAGATAATCGCATAGATAGGGATGGCGAATATTATATTTAATATAACGCTGGGTAAAATAATCAAACCAATCGCATCCATAACCGGAATAGGGTTGCCCGAAATTTTTACTCCAAGCAAACATATTCCTTGGAAAAGTATTGTGCCAATAAAGCTTAAGATCAACATGATCAATAACGGCACCTGCCAGGTATGTCTGCGTAAAAAAAGTGTGACACCAGTAATCATAATAAAACCGATCAAAGCGACACCAAAAGGCAATGATGAAGCGATCGTATAGACCAATCCGCCAATGATACACCAATGCCAGGGAGTTCGCACTCGTTTATGTAAAGCCCAGGCAACAACGGTTAATAATAATACATTCGGAGTACCTTGCAGCAATGCCATCCGATTGATAATCGTGGATTGTAAAATAATCAAAATACCAAATACGGGTATAGCAATTATTGTCGCTAACATAAGGTTGATTTTCCTACAAACGCTGCCCTTATTCTGGGGGAATCAGAGGTTCATAATCGATCGGTTCAAAATTGGTGATCACCAGCACAATAGACAATTGAGAAAAATCAACTACCGGTTGCACCGAGGCGCGCTGGAAAAGATCTTGATCACGTTTTCGTACTCCGCTAACTTGTCCGATCAAAATATTGGCAGGATACCCCCCTCCCAATCCCGAGGTTAATACCAGATCACCGGCTTTCACATCCGCCTCCTGGGGAATCATTTCTAAAGTAATGTCCCCTGTTATTTGACCAGCGATCATGGCCTGAGCCCCCGATGGTTCCAGGCGGATATTTACACTGGAAGCCGGATCTATGATCAATTGCACACGCGCCGCGCCGGCAGTCACCCCGGAAATTCTCCCCACCAAACCTTGCTGGGTAACCACAGGCATGCCGCGTCGCAATCCATTATCGGAACCGCTATTGATGATCACATATTGAAGGAATGGACTTGGATCGGTTGCCACAACTGTAGCAGCCTGATATTCGTATTCGGGATTGGCGCGTGCAAAATCAACCAGCGCCGATAATATCTTTGTATCTGCTATTTGTTGCTGCAGTTCAATGATTTGTACCTGCAACCGGGAGACTTCTGCTTCCAATTCTACGTTGCGTTGTCGCAACACTGTTGTATCCTCCGAGGCGTGAAGGATACTCTGTACTGCCTGATAACGACTGGTTATCCAGCCTTGAGCGCTTGTGACAGGATTGATGAAAAGGCGGGAGAGTGAAGATAAGTATCCCCCTAAAGCCAGTCCGATCAAACCAAGCGCTATCAAAACCAGTACGATCGTTTGTATAGATCGAGACGTGGAGGTATTCATAGGGTATACAGGTTAATTATGTTTCGTACTTCCTCGTTCAAGCCCGACTAAAAGACGGTCGAATTGGTCGAGATTCTCGAGCACCATGCCCGCCCCCCGCGCGACACTGCTCATAGGATCGTCAGCCAGCCAGGCGCGAATACGCAATTCATCTGTCAAACGGCGGTCAAATCCCAATAACTGGGAGCCGCCTCCGGAAAGACAAATGCCGGTATCCATCAAATCGGCAATGATTTCTGGCGGTGCTTCATCCAATGCATCTTTGATCGTATCGATGATGGTTTGCACTGATCCCGAAATGGCTTCTCGAATTTCTACAGAAGACACTTCGATTTCTTCAGGCAATCCGGTGACGAGGTTGCGCCCGCGCAGTGATATGGTTTTCTCCTCCGGGAGATGGTACGCCGAGCCAATTTGGATTTTTGCGATCTCCGCCATGCGTTCACCGATAAGCAGGTTGTATTTGTTGCGCATATATTGGACAATATCTGTATCCATTTCATCGCCAGCCACACGCAAAGAACGCGAAACCACAATCCCACCCATTGAAAGAATAGCAACCTCTGAGGTGCCGCCGCCGATATCCACGATCATGCTGCCGCGTATCTCTGATATCGGCAACCCTGCCCCCAGTGCTGCCGCGACCGGCTCTTCGATCAAATAGGTCTCACGCGCGCCAGCCGACATTGCGGCATCATAAACAGCTCGCTTTTCCACTTCGGTCACCCCGCAGGGAATGCCAATCACCACTCTGGGTCGAGGCATGGGAACAATACCTTGTTCATGAGCTTTACCAATAAAATAAATCAACATTTCTTGGGTAATTTCATACTCAGCAATCACACCATCCCGCACCGGGCGTACAGCAATGATATTTGCCGGAGTGCGACCGACCATTTGTTTTGCCTCTGCACCAACCGCCAATGGTTTTCGTGATTTTTTGTCAATAGCGACCCAAGAAGGTTCGTGGATAACAATACCTTTGCCACGCACATTGACCAGGGTGTTAGCCGTGCCCAGGTCGATGCCTATGTCGAGTGAAAAGAACCCCAAAAACCAGTTAAGGGGATTAAATGCCAAAATATGCTCCTCAGTCCGTTGCGTAATAAATTATGATCTCTTGGTGTGTACCTGCTCGTGATGCTAAGGGGCAGTTTGGCAGGTCCGCCCACGACACATCGTCGCAGATTATACCATCGAACATCTGTAGCATAGTATCCCACACGTCAGAATAAAATTAGACCTCTTTAATCTTACTATTACTTGCTTATTAATATTAAGTTAAACACACCCCAATTGTATGGATATTCTCAAATATTTGGATTAATATTTACTAATCATCTGGATGATAAATTCTGTTCTACAAGCCTGGGTAATAAGATATAATCGAGCAGTATCATAAAATATGGAGGTGACGCGAATACAAAAAAATAACGGGAAAGACAGCGCATGGCTCAATTGGGGGTTTATGAGTGACGAGGATGAGGGTTCCTGTTTGCGAAAACAGGTTAACCGGGGAACCGGGAAAATCGAAAGATCAGCGGATGCCCTCCGGGTGCTCCACCACCCGATACCTTTCCCTCCAAAGTGAGACTATCTGTTCAACACTACCCGGGTAACCGGACAGACAAACGCGGATAGAGTGGTTTTGAAAGTGAGAAGTGAATTGAAAATAGTGAGTGGTTATTTACGTACAAATCTCATTAAATTACTCCCACTCACTCTTCACCAGTCACACCTCGCAAATTGACGAATAACTCTAATTGGAGGATCCTATGTGCGGCATAGTTGGATATATTGGCGATCGTGATGCAACGCTGGTCATTTTAAATGGCTTGAAACGGTTGGAATACCGCGGTTATGATTCCGCAGGTTTGGCAGTTCTGGAAAACGGTCATATAGAAATCCGTAGAGACGCAGGGAAGCTCTCCCGCCTTTCTCTGCTGGTGGATGAAACCCCTGTGCACGGCAAGCTGGGCATTGGACACACCCGCTGGGCAACCCATGGCGAACCCAGCGCCCGAAACGCCCACCCCCATTTAGGCAACACTGGTGATGTAGTCCTGGTGCATAATGGTATCGTCGAAAACTTCCTGGAGTTAAAAGATGAACTCACCGCTATGGGAGCAATATTCAACTCCGAAACTGATTCGGAAGTGATAGTACACTTGATCGAACGTTATTACTCCACGGGAAAAAACCTGGTCGAAGCCACTCGATTAGCCTTGGGATTCATTCGCGGCGCCCACAGCATCGTGGTCATTTCATCTCGCGAACCCGACAAAATCGTTGCCGCGCGCATCGGAAACGCCGGCGGGGTGGTGGTTGGTTTGGGAGAAAATGAAAATTTCGTCGCTTCGGATATCCCCGCTATCCTGGAATACACCCGTCAGATGGTATTTCTAGAATCCAGCCAAATGGCAGTTGTATCCAAAAAGGATATAAAAGTTCTCTCCCTGGACGGTAAAGAAATTGAACCCCAGGTACATACCATTAGCTGGGATGCCGCCGCGGCAGAAAAAGGTGAATACCGTCATTTTATGCAAAAAGAAATCCATGAGCAGGTACGCTCCCTCACCGATACCCTGGCTGGCAGGGTGGACTTCAAAACCAGTCGTATCCGCCTGCCCGAATTAAACCTCACCGAGTCATTTGCAAAGCAAATTCAAAAAATCGTCATCATTGCCTGCGGTACTGCCTCGCATGCCGGCATGGTTGGTAAAACGTTGATCGAACGTATTGCCCGCCTCCCGGTAGAAGTGGATATTGCCTCCGAATTTCGCTATCGCGATCCCATCCTGGATGATAAAACGGTTGTCCTGGCTATCAGCCAATCCGGCGAGACCGCCGATACTTTGGCAGCAATGGAAGAAGCCCGCTCAAAAGGCGCGGCGCTTTGGTCGATTGTTAATGTTGTCGGTTCTCAGGCGATGCGCCTGGCAAACGGTCACATCGCCATGCAAAGCGGACCCGAGATCGGCGTGGCTTCGACCAAAGCCTACACAGCTCCCCTGGTTGATCTATACATGCTGGCAGTGCTGTTGGGAGATTTGCGGGGCGCGATTAAACCAACGGAGCGGGAAAAACTGATTGCCGACTTGCGTCTCATCCCCGATCTGGTCGGGCAATGTCTGGAAAGGGAACCACAAACGGAAGCGGTAGCGCGTGCGCTAATGAATACCAGCCATTGTTTGTATTTAGGCAGAGGCGTGAATATGCCCACCGCTTACGAAGGCGCTTTAAAATTGAAAGAGATATCATACATTCACGCCGAGGGCTACCCGGCTGGCGAGATGAAACACGGTCCTATCGCGCTTATCGATCGTCAAATGCCGGTTATTGCCATCGCCCCCCGCGATCCCTGGTATGAAAAAATGCTCAGCCAGGTAGAGCAAGCCAAAGCGCGTGGCGGTATCGTGATTGCCCTGGCAACGGATGGCGACGAACGCCTGCCCGATATTGCCGACCATATCCTCTGGCTGCCGGAAACACCCTGGCTGCTTTCACCGGTGACAGCAGTCATCCCATTACAATTATTGGCATATCACATCGCCGCCAGTCGCGGCCTGGATGTCGATCAGCCGCGTAATCTGGCAAAAAGTGTCACGGTGGAATGAAAAATCATGATAAAGTGGAAATCGATTAAACCAATAGCCATCATTTTAGGTTTATTCGGTGCAGGCATGCTTCCCTGTCCGGATTGCGGCGCGCCGATGATCGTGCATTTTTGGCCAGTCGCTGTGATTTTATTCATAACCAATGCCCTAAAGAAAAAGCGCCGGAAAGAAGAAAAAACGGAAAAATCGATCTCTGAATAAAAAGCCCCAGAAGGCTATTAAATAGATCATATTAAATACCTGAATTTTTTTCAGTCGAAACACAAAGACACAAAGTTATATCAATGGAACTTTGTGTCTTTGTGTTTAACCCATTCTCGCCAATTCAATCCTGATTACGCGTATTGATATATCCCAAAAGCTCGATCTTATGACAACGGTATATAAGACGGCTTAACACTTTGGTTTTTTCTTGACAGTTTGAGGAAAAGTATTATAATAAAATGATTATTATATACTAATATAAATTATTATTATGTTCTAATTAGTGGCACAAAATAAATACCTGCAGTAGTTCGTCGATATCTCCATAGAAAATCGGGGATAGAAAAACTTATGATCAATAATTACTGACACATTATTTATCTTAAATATTGTGACTAACTTAAAAAGGGAAAACATAATGCAAAACTTATCCACACTAAACCCAATCTTATTAGCGTTATTAGCCACGTTATTTACCTGGGGTGTAACTGCCTTAGGCTCCGGAATGGTATTTTTCTTTAAAAGCATCGACCGAAAAATATTAAACACCATGCTAGGATTTGCTGCCGGCGTTATGATCGCGGCAAGCTTCTGGTCTCTTCTTCTTCCGGCCATCGAAATGACCGACGCGGATGGGGGGATATCATGGCTCCCGGCTTTGGTCGGATTTCTATCGGGTGGCGCGTTTTTATTGCTGGTTGACCGCATTCTTCCCCACCTCCATTTGGGGCTTTCGATAGATAAAGCAGAGGGAATGAAAACATCCTGGCGCAGAAGTATTCTTCTTGTGCTGGCAATCACGCTCCACAATATTCCCGAAGGTCTGGCTGTAGGTGTTGCATTTGGGGCCATTGCAGCATCTTTGCCCGCCGCCTCATTTGCGGGAGCTGTGGCTTTGGCGTTGGGGATTGGCTTACAAAATTTCCCCGAAGGCGCTGCCGTTTCTATACCTTTGCGCCGTGAAGGACTGACCAGGTTTAAAAGCTTTTGGTATGGCCAGCTCTCTGGCGTGGTAGAACCCATCGCCGGAGTACTGGGCGCAGCTTTGGTAATCTTAGTACAACCATTGCTTCCCTATGCCTTATCATTTGCAGCCGGCGCCATGATCTTTGTCGTCGTTGAGGAACTCATTCCGGAGGCACAGCGCGAGAACTGGGATACAAACCTTTCCACAATTGGTGCCATGTTAGGCTTCGCGGTCATGATGGTGCTGGACGTCGCTTTGGGTTAAAATGGCTTTATGCCTACAAACCAAAAACATCAAATTACCCTTACACAAGCACAAGAAACCCTCTTGATCCCTTTATACGCCAAAGCCGTAGAGAGCCGCCAGCCCCATCCCATTTTCTTCGATCAAAAAACGCTGGATATCCTGGACCAGGTGAAATATGATTTTTCGCACCTCAACGTTCCTCGAAAAACAACGCTCATGGTTTGCATGCGTGCCAGCAAACTAGACGACTATACGAATAATTTTTTAGCAGAACAACCCGATACGGTTGTTCTGCATTTAGGCTGTGGATTGGACAGCCGTTATTTAAGGATAAACAATTCCCGGGTGAAATGGTACGACCTGGACATGCCGAATGTCATAGACCTGCGCAGGAAGTTCTATCAGGAAACAGACAAGTATCATATGATCGCGTCTTCTGTGACAGACCATGCCTGGCTAGACTCGCTTTCCCCCATCAACCGCCCGGTATTGGTGGTCGCAGAAGGTTTATTAATGTATCTCAGGGAAGAAGATGTCAAAGCGTTATTCTTAAAATTAAAACAAACATTTTCGCCATGTTCGATTGTATTCGATGCCTTCAGCACACTGACTGCAAAAAGTGTAAAACATCAACCGTCTATTAAAAAGACTGAAGCCGCTGTTCATTGGGGAATCGATAACCCTGCGGATATCGAAAAGTGGTCAGAAGGGATTAAATTTCGTGAAGAGTGGTTCTTTAGTCAATCTGAAATTATTCAGAAATTGGGAACAGGGTACCGGTTGATGTTCAAATTAGCCAATCTTTTCCCGCTTGCGAATAAAGCTCACCGGATTCTATATTTCACCCTTTGAAAAAAAAGCATATGGATGCGCGAAATAAACCACCAATAATCACAGTAGTTTCCGGGCTGCCTCGTTCCGGGACTTCGATGATGATGAAAATTCTGGAAGCTGGCGGTATGGAACTACTCACCGATCATATTCGAAAAGCGGATAATTTCAATCCCCGGGGTTATTATGAATTCGAACCCGTAAAATCTCTTCCAAAGGGACAAATCGACTGGTTACCTTCTGCTGCCGGCAAAGCTGTTAAAATCATTGCGCCATTGTTGCACTTCCTGCCTACAGACTATTTATATAAAATTATCTTTATGACTCGCGCCATGGATGAAATTCTACTATCGCAACGGAAAATGGTTTCCGCCTTTGGAAAACAAGATAACTTTACTGATGACGAAATGATGAAGAAGATTTTTGACGATCAGTAAATATATAATAAAATATGGCAACTATGAAAAATATAAAGAAAACAGCAGGCATTATTGGCGGCATCGCGCCGGAATCGACCATCGCTTATTATCGCTTGATCATTTCCGGATTTCGCCAAATCGTAAAGGATGGCAGTTATCCATCGATCCTAATAAACAGCATTGATATGAAGAAGATGCTGGATTTAATCGGCGCAGACCGATTGGGAGATGTCACGCAATATCTATTGGATGAAATCAAAAAATTAGCCAAGGCCGGAGCCGATTTTGGTATTTTGGCTTCCAACACCCCCCATATCGTTTTCGATGATCTGCAACGGCAATCTCCCATTCCGTTAATCAGCATCGTTGATGTTACCTATGAAGCCTGTCATCATCTGGGATTGAAAAAAGTTGGCTTATTCGGAACACGCTTCACCATGCAGGGACCATTTTATCCGCAAGTATTCAATAAACGCGGCATCTCCATCATCGTTCCCGCCATAGAAAATCAGGATTATATCCACAATAAATACATGGGCGAACTTGTGAATGGTGTGTTCTTACCCGAAACCCGCCAAATGTTGTTATCCATTGTCGAGCAGTTGCAAACCCGAGAAGACATTCAAGGCTTGATCCTGGGCGGTACGGAATTGCCCCTGATATTAACCGAGGATACATACGGCGGAATTCCGTTTTTTGATACCACAAAGTTGCATGTAGCTCAAATTATCGAGGAAATGCTGAAATGAAAACCCCGGTGTATATTATCGGGTTCTTTATGATACCCAAAAGCTATATCGAGACGTGAATCATACACCGGTTTTTTTCAATATCAGGAGCAACGCCCATGATCGCTCCTGCGATACTATGCTGTTTTTTTGAATGCCTCTTTCGCTGTTAAGTTGTCTTTATCCTTTCGCTTGTATTGCTAAGCGATCGACCTTGAAAGGCGCCAGGGAGACATCAGATTCGTTTCCATCGATTAATTCCCCAACAATCTGCCCGGCTTTCGGACCAACGCAAAATCCTTGTCCATCGAAACCACAGGCGGTGTAATAACCCGTTACTCCGGGGACCTGCCCAATATAAGGCTCGCCATCCGGGGTATATTCCGTGATGCCAATTATGCCAACAGCTACGGATATACGGGAAAACCGGTTGCACTGTGTTTCCCTACCGAAAATACACATGGTTATGAAATCGTAAATCTTAAAGCCCTGCAAAATATGGTGGAGTTGTTAACCGTTTTTTTTACAAACCCATCCGAAAACGATTGACCCGCAACCAATCCAAACGATATTCAACCCATCATCGCATTGATATAATTTTGCCAATCCACCTTATTTCTCTGCCGGACGAAAAAATCAACATATATACCCGATCACATCATTGGGTTTGTTTTTCCCCCGCGATTTTTGTTCAGAATGATATTCAGGTTGACACAATATCAATATGGAGGTAATATATTCACTTAATAAATTTTGTTTTCATATATCAAATTTATTGATCCGGCTGGATATCTCATGAGCCCGTTGATCTGAAATCTGCTATTGATTTTTTTGTTTAAAAGTAATAAAACTACTCCTTGATTTGATTTATAAAAGGTTCCATATCCCAATACAACTTAATAAACAATTCACAATAAAAATATCCGTTATTCCCTGATTTTCAATTTTTGGAGGTTTAGGATGAAAAATAATAAAGAGGAAAAAAATTCGAGTTCATTTAGCACAATGTCTATTTGGGCTGGCGAAGACAGTAAAGATTTTTGGCAGCGCTCCACCCAGGCACCAGTAGTTCATTCGGTCGCCTTCGGTTATCAGGACCTGGATGAGTGGTATGAGATCGCTATTCATCAGAAGCCAGGCCATATATACAGCCGAAATACCAATCCAACAGTTGCCATTTTCGAAGAGAAATTACGCCTTTTAGAAGGCGCTGAAGCCGCAACAAGTTTCTCCACTGGTATGGCAGCCATCAGCAACACCTTGTTTGCGCATCTTTCTCCCGGTGAGCGGGTTGTCTCTGTCAAAGATACATATGGCGGCACCAACGAAATCTTCCTGAACTTTTTCCCCCGGTTTAAAATCGACGCCACACTTTGTGATACAACCGACCATGAAGCCATCGAGAAAGAGGTCGCTAAAGGCTGCAAAGTACTATATTTAGAGAGCCCAACCAATCCCACCCTCAAGGTTGTGGATTTGGAACGGTTAGCCAAAGCTGGCCATAAAGCCGGGGCTATTGTGGTCGTCGATAATACCTTCGCCACACCAATCAATACCAACCCTCTCCAATTGGGCGCCGACTTGGTCATTCACAGCGGTACTAAATTCTTGGGAGGGCACGCCGATGCATTGGCGGGGGTGGTATGTGGATCGAAAAAATTAGTTGAACCGATATTTCGCTATCGCGAGATAACCGGAGCCACGCTCCATCCCATGTCTGCCTACCTTATGATCCGTGGGATGAAAACCCTGGCATTACGCATCCAGCAGCAAAATGAAAATGCCTTAACTATTGCCCGTTTCCTTAAAAGTCATCCATTCGTTCAGGACGTATATTACCCGGGTCTTGAAACCCATAAGAATCATGAGATTGCGAAAAAACAAATGCGCGGTTTTGGCGGAGTCTTGAGTTTCATTCTAGATTCCGATTTCGACGCGGTGCGCACATTCCTGCCCCGATTGCAATATGCCCACGTGGCAGCCAATTTGGGCTCCGTGGAAACCGTTGCCGGTCCCCCGCGTACAACCAGCCATGTTGAAGTAACCCCCGAGCAACGCGCGGCGATGGGAATTCCGGAAAGCCTGATCCGTTATTCGGTTGGCATCGAAGATGTAAATATGCTGATCGAAGATCTTACTCAGGCTTTGGATTACACATCGAAACAACACAAAAAATAAAATATAATAGGGAATCAAAACATTTTACGTTCATGAAACAGGAGGTCCGTAATGACAGAGCGAAAAAAAGTCACCCTACCATATTTGTTCAATAAAGTAGAAAATAATGAACCGATCACTTGGCTCACCTGCTACGACTATCCAACCGCATACTTGCAGGAGCAGGCTGGTATCGATATGATCCTGGTTGGCGATAGTCTGGCGATGACCATGCTCGGATACGAGAGCACATTGCCCGCCACCATGGACGATATGATTCGGCACACAGCCGCTGTGCGGCGAGGCGCTCCAAATGTTTTCATTGTGGGTGATATGCCTTACATGAGTTATCAACCCAGCGTCGAAACAGCCATCCGTAATGCCGGGCGCTTTATGGCAGAGACCAGTTGTGACTCGATAAAATTGGAAGGCGGCGTCGAAATGGCGGACCGCATCAAAGGCATTGTGGATGCAGGCATTCCCGCAATGGGGCATCTGGGATTGACACCCCAAAGCGCAGCCTCTTTGGGTGGTTACAAAGTGCAGGGAAGAGCCGCCAAAACCGCCAAGAAAATTATCGATGCTGCGAAAGCACTGGAACAAGCCGGCGCGTTTGCTGTCCTGCTTGAGATGGTACCCGATCGGGTTTGCAAGATCATCACTGAACGGGCTGAAAACTGCATTATTATGAGTCTGGGTTCCGGGCCAGATGCGCACGGTCAATTGTTGATATACCACGATTGTTTTGGGCTTTATCCTCGTTTTAAGCCTCGCATGGCAAAGGTGTTCGGTAATGCGGGCGAAGTAATCCTGAATGGTCTTCAACAGTACGTGAAAGAGGTTTCAGATAAATCTTTCCCGCAACCCGAAAACTGGTTCACCATGAAAGATGAGGAATATGACGAGTTAATGGGGATGCTATGAGTTTCTCATTTGCGCAAAGAACCAAGCACTTACATCCCGAAGGGGCTTACCAGGTGCTGGCGCGTGCACAGGCTTTAGAAGCCAGTGGGCGGAAGATCATCCATTTCGAAATTGGGCAACCCGATTTCGAGACTTTTGCCAACGTACGCCTCTCCGGGATTCGGGCTATCTCCGAAGGAAAAACCCGTTATACGCCTCCCATTGGTATGACCCCCTTAAGGGAAGTGATTGCTCAGGATGCCGGTCACCGGCATGGTTTAGAAATCCATCCCGATCAGGTTGTTGTCAGCCCCGGAGCAAAACCCAATCTGTATTTTCCCGCCATGGCATTGATCGAACCCGGTGATGAAGTCATCTATCCTGATCCCGGATTTCCCACATACGAAGCCATGATCCGGGTAGCAGACGGCGTGCCGGTGCCGGTACCCCTTGTTGAGCAAAATAGTTTCTCGTTTGATATGGGAGCCTTCCACCGTCTGGTCAATGAACGCACCAAATTGATCATCATCAATTCTCCCGGCAACCCAACGGGCGGCGTGATGCCGCTTTCTGATCTGGAGGATATCGCAAATACAGCCCAGCGCTTCAATTGCTGGGTGATGTCTGATGAGATATATATGCGGATCGTATATGACAATGGCACAGCGCCATCCATAGCAACTCTGCCCGGTATGATGGAACGCACGATCATCGTGGACGGTTTCTCGAAAACATATGCTATGACTGGCTGGCGTTTAGGTTACGGCATCATGCCCAAAGAGCTCGCCAATATCGTGCAATTACTTCTCACCCATTCCGTGGGTTGCACGGCTCAATTTGTACAATGCGCCGGTATCGAGGCATTGACTGGACCGCAGGAAGAAGCCAATGCGGTTGTTGTAGAATACCAAAGGCGTAGAGACGCGATCGTCGATGGTTTAAATTCTTTGCCAGGGATAACCTGTCAGAAGCCTGAAGGCGCATTCTACGTTTTCCCAAATATCAAATCATTTGGCAAAACAGCGTCAGAAATCGCCGATCTCTTGCTCGAAAAGGCAGGTGTGGCGGTTTTGCCTGGTTCTTCGTTTGGCGATTATGGCGAAGGTTACTTGAGATTGTCGTATGCCACTTCAATCGATAATATCCAAAAAGGCATCGAACAAATGAGAACAGTTATTGAAACTGAGATGGGATAAATCAGATTTGAAAAAAGAGACTCATTCGATAAAAGCACCGTCCTGCGCTTATTGCGGGATCGTTGCCTGCGAATATGAACCGGGAACACATCGTCCCCCCAAGTTTTGTATTTCCGAAGAAGAGCCATCCCTATTAGCAGAAATCGAAAAGCATTACTTGGATCACGATGAAATCCAAAAGATCGCCGTAGCCGCGGCGCAAACCGAGGCTTCCGGATATATGCAACGAACGCGCATCGAAGATATCATGGATTTCGCCCGCCGTTTAGGGGCAAACCGTATCGGACTAGCGCATTGTGTTGGGTTGATCCATGAAGCTCGTCTGGCAACTGAGGTATTTCTAGCCAACCAATTCGAAGTACTTAGTGTATGTTGTAAAACCGGTTCGATCCCAAAAGAGAAAATTGGTTTGCGAGATGATGAAAAAATCCGCCCGGGAGATTTTGAACCTTTATGCAATCCAATTGCTCAAGCCGCGATACTGGAAAAATATGGCTCTCAACTCAATGTGCTCATAGGCTTATGTGTTGGGCACGACAGCTTGTTTTTTATGCATTCCCATGTCCCGGTGACCGTACTGATAGCAAAAGATCGCGTCCTGGGCCATAATCCAGCCGCGGCTCTTTACACATCTTCTTCTTACTATAAACGTCTTAAACCTAAATAGAGTATCTTAAAAAAAATATGCCTGGTTTTTTCTCCAGGCATATTTTTTTCTTGCATACCATTAATATTTTAACCAGCAATCTTCTTCGCCACACCATTAAGATTATGATTGGCTGCTTCAAGGTCATTGAGTCGTTTTTGTAAGCGTGCATTCATGGCAGCCTGGTGTTCGTCCCGCACCTTCAGCATTCGTGCTACTTCCACGGGTGCTGGTCCACCAATAACGGTACGTATGCGGACGTTTTCAACCGGGTCTAAAGTGCGTTTCACCGCTTCGGCAGGAATATTCAAAGGTTTGTGGATCAGTTCTACCGCCACCTCGTCGATCATCTCGGTTGTAATTTGATTGGCTTTCAATCCTTTAGCAATGGTATTCGCTACCAGGCGGCTGACCACCACATAGGAAGCATGAAAAGAAAGGTCCGATTGACGCACAATTTCATCGGCAAGATCCGTCATCGTACTAAAACCTTCCCGCGCCTTATTCAACATAACATCCGGTTTTACATGAAGGGTAGCAATAATATCAGCCATCACCGGCGCCAGGAAAACAAATCGCTCTACGCAATTAAAAACCAAAGCCTCGATGTAGGTAGGTTCCCGTCCATTTGCAGTGGGAAGCGCTTTTAAGACGCCGAATGCGGCATTGACGATATTGTGAGCTTTCACCACTTCCACCTGGATAATTTCCAAACCAACCGGGTTTTTCTTTTGGGGCATTACGCTGCTTATGGAACAATACTGATCAGCCAATTCCACCATACCAAAATCGACTGTGTTCCACAATAACAGACTCTCCACCAATCTGCCGATGGTCGAAAAAGCAATGGCTGTATTTGTACCGGTTTGCATCACAAAATCTCGCCCGCCTGTGGCAATCAAGGAGTTTTCAACAATTCCATCACAACCAATTAATTCAGCGACACGCTTGCGGTCGACAGGAAAACCCGTAGTACCAATTGCGCAGCCACCCATGGCGCTGAGATTTACAACCGCGTATGCCTGTTCTAAGCGTTCCACATCCCGTGAAAAAGCATCATAATGCCCAAGCAAAAAATGCACTAAAGTGATAGGCTGCGCTGCCTGCGAATGGTGGGTCTACCCCGGCATGACGGTTTCGATGTGTTTGCGGGATAGCTCGAGGAGTGAATTCATCAATTCGAGCAAAGATTTGACTGATGCATTGATCAATTCACGGCACTGCAATCGTGTTTCTGTAAGATCGAAATCGTTTCGAGACATAGCAATATGAAGCCAGCCGCCTACATCCTCACCCAAGCGGTCGATTAATATCATATTCAAGTTCAGGTATAGATCATTCAACTCGGGATTTAACGTAATAGATTCAAATCCAGCCTCATCAATACGCAGTAATTCTTTTAATATCGCTCTGGCGAATTCTTTTTTAATAATGCCCGTTTCTAACAGCATAACTGCGTGCGCTTTTAACAGTATTAAATTAATATGGAATATCTTTTTCGCTTCGGCTAATCGGGGCTTTACATAAAATTCCGTAATAGCATTTGCCGGGGACTGCGATAAACGTGCATTGTACGCTTTATCCGCAGACATAACTAATTCTCCCTTACTTCTAAAATATTACCCAAAATAAACAATGTCTCGCCAGGCGATACCGGACAGGGATAACGTAATTGAGTTAAGACACCATCCGTTGGCGCCTTCACATTATCGATCGTTCGACCGTGTAAATCCGTAATAATTCCGACAAGTTCACCCTTTTTCACATCCTGACCCGATTTTGTAACCGGATGGAAAAAACCGCTGTTTTTCGCGTGAGTTTCATCGCCAGCCATGATCCTGTAGTGCTTCGCAATATCCGGTTGACCTGGCAGCATCTTTAGATATCGCATTACATTCTTGGTTACCCCCATATGGACGGCAACATTTTCCTCTTTACTCAGCATGCCCCCTCCAGCTTCCACGGAAATCGCAGGAATCCCGGCTTCAAGAGCTGAAATCCGTCCTGTGCCTCCCCATGACCCGCCCTTCCAAACCAGGTCAAACCCGGTCGAGAGAGCCAGGTCCCATGCCAGTTTTTCAAAACCTTTTTGTGCAATAACCATATTTTTGATGCTGGCATAACCGCCTCCGCCGTGAAGATCAACCATGGCGGCGCATTTTTTAACCACTTCATTTAAAAATACATGGGCTATTTGTTGCGATAAAGATCCCTCTGGATTGCCCGGGAAAATCCGGTTCATATTTAGATGATCATAATGATTAATACGTGATAAATCCTCTAAAGCCGGTACATTAACTACGGGTATTGCAACCAAAGTACCACATAGCTCATTGGTATTTAGCTCATGGGCTATTCGAATAATGGGATGCATGCCAGCATATTCATCGCCATGAATACACTCATTTACGCAAAGTATTTGCCCTGGTTTTTTACCTCGCACCAAAATAACAGGAATACTGATATTACTACCATCAACCCTTTGAGTAACTACGACTTCGCCATACGAACGTTCTCCCATAGCAGCTTGGGCGTTACCGATCTGAAAAATATCATCGATACTCTAATCCTCCAAATAATGCTGTCATTTTTCCACATGTAATTTTGGTGATAAATTCCGCCTCCCCCTTCCCTGAATATTTCCATATTGGGTCAATTTCGGGAATATTTTTTCTAGGATTGCAACTGGTTCATTGCTATATTTGTGGTATACTGTGGATATTGATTTATTCACATTACAAAGTTTATATTCATTTTATGAATAAAATACACCTTCATACATAAAAAGTCAAGTATAGACCTCATCTCAAGAAAAATATGATGTCGTTAGAAAATGTTATAATTTCACTCCATGAATATCCCTTTCACACGAATGCGTCAACTTGGGGAATATCAGAATATTATTTATAGAAAAGGGTTGGGGATTCTATTATGATAAAAGAAAACCAACACATGTTCACAGACAAAGAAGATATCAAAGAAAACTATATCGTATCCTCACTCGTCAGGGGCTTAAAAATCCTGTCGACATTCACCGTTAAAAGACCGGCATTGAAAGTCTCTGAGATCGCCGAACTGGCAGAATTAGATCAGGCGACTGTATTTCGCTTTGTTTATACATTGGAGCGATTGGGCTATTTAGTACGCGAGGAAGATACAAAAAGGTATCGTCAGGGTGTCCGTATGCTCACATTGAGTTTACCAGCCCGAGAGGGCATCACCGTTCGGGAAGTTGCCTTGCAATATATGGCTGAATTATCCAAAAAAACCAACGAAACAGTAAAACTTAGCATTTTAGATCGCACAGATGTAGTCATGGTGGCTGTGGTGGAAGTCCCGGATAAACTCGTTTATCGCACACCCATTGGACATCGATCGCCTGTTTATTGTACCGCTGCAGGTAAAGCAATATTGGCATTCCAACCCGTTGAAACGTGGGATGCCGTTATCCCTCTCATCGATTTTACCCCGCGTACGGAATTTACGATCACGGACCCCCAAAAATTCCGCGAATGTTTAATGGAGACCCGCGAACAGGGATATGCCACCCAGGATGGCGAACAAATTCTTGGACTCAGCGCGCTTGCTGCACCAATTTTCGATAATAACGGAAAAGTGGCTGGCGGCATCAATATATCAGGATTAACGATCCATTTCCTTGAACAAGGTAAGCCCAAGGGTTTGATTGATGAATTGGTCAATTGCGCCAAGACAATATCGGAAAAACTTGGGTACGCTCCTGAACTTTTCGAATAGAAATATATAGTCGTATTTTATAGGCTGTCCTTACGGAAGTTGAAGAGGAATTACATCCATAAACATATTTTGATTGAATCTCACGCTCGATATTCTTATAATAATTGGTGTTTTTATTGACATTCTCTATTAGACGACTCTTTTAAAATATTTATTTCCTCATATAGGTTTTTTGCCCGGCATTGTCTCACTGGCTTTGCTTCATTTAACTTTAATCGCGCCCAGTTCTCCATGCCTTGAAAGGAACAAGAGTGATAGACCCATCCAGCGCATTTAGAATTTAAGAGAATACCCAGCGGGGGGATGCATTTACGATTACATGTGACGGACAGCAATTCACAGCTTATCCCGGCGAAACCCTTGCTACGGTTCTCCTGGCAAACGGCAAAAGGGTTTTTCGATATTCTCAAGTCAAAAGCGAACCGCGTGGACTTTATTGCGGAATGGGTGTTTGTTTTGAATGCCTGTTCACAGTAAACGGACGCGCCAATGTGCGCGCCTGCCAGACCCTGGCTCAACCTGATGACGTTGTGGAGACTCAATCTTGAAAAAAGAATTATCCCCTACTCCCCTCATTGTGATCGGATCCGATCCAGCCGGGATCATGGCTGCTTACGCCGCAGCGCAGTCTGGGGTTGAAGTAAGAATAATTGATGAAACCCCATTATCCGGCGGTCAATATTATCGTCAATCTCCCCCGGAAATCAAGCTGCCCTCATTTCTGCAGCATCCCGAAGCGGATTCATTTTATACCAAAATCGATCACCCCAAAATCAAAGTCTTGAATAATATGGTTGTTTGGGGTGTTTTTGAAGACAATATCTTAGCATTGTCTGACTCAAACGAAACATCCCTACTCTCAATCGATAAAGTTGTGCTGGCTTGGGGCGCCTATGAACGTCCCATAGCTTTCCCCGGGTTGGATGCCTACCGGCTTGAGCGCTTTGAGGAACAATCCGCAGCGAATTGATTTTGATGGAACGGCTGATTTTTGGCGAAACACGACGGAGTGGTAAGCTCCGTCGTGTTTATTCCACTCGTTTTATAAGGCGCAGGGTGCTTTGAAAGTTATTCAAGTCAATTTGTAATCCATCGTGCATCCAGGCAGCACCAGTTCTAGGTGTAGCACAACCTTCTACATTGTACATGGCCTCGGGTATCAGTCCCCGTAAATAAATCGGTGATAATCGATATGGCTCAGGCATATAGGTGCGAAAAGCGAACAATACACTTTCCGCTTGATCTTTACTAACATACTGGATAGCTGGACAATTGTCGTGACTCACACACCGCAGACGGTATAAATCTCCCAATTGAATGATATGGCGGATATCTTTATATGTGTCAATCCATTTGGCTGCTTCTGCTATATCATCAGGCGACCAAAGCATCAGGTTTCCGCCAATTCCCAATACCCCGCACATACTGGCATGAAAACGAAATGATAGCGGCAGAATATCTTTACCAGCATCGGTGACCCAGGCTTCCATTGTGTTTGCCGGAAAAACTCGTGAAAAACCTTCCTGAATTGACAAACGGGCGATGGCGTCTGTATTGTCACTGACCCAGATTTGGTCCGCAAGCTGAAGAATACCAAAATCAGCCCTGCCTCCCCCACCCGAGCAGCTTTGCCAGACGACTTCGGGATGCCGTCTCGCCAGCTCTCGCCATACAGAATACACTCCCTGCACGTAACGCACCCAAATCTCGCGCGGGTCACCTGGCGAATCCATAAACCCTGGCTCACTTACATGACGGTTCATGTCCCACTTGATAAACCGGATATTATATTCACTCAGCAGGTGATCGATTTTTTCGATCAGGTAATCGCGAACATTCTGGCGGGCGAGGTTGAGGATCAACTGATTGCGACCCTCGCTCCGCTGACGGGTGGGAAAATGGATCACCCAATCGGGATACGCCCGGTATAGATCGCTGTCTGGATTCACCATCTCCGGTTCGATCCATAAACCAAAATCCATGCCCAGGGAGTTTACTTTTTGAATCAAGGGCGCCAGTCCATGGGGAAATTTCTCTTCATCCGGCCACCAATCCCCCAACCCGGTCCAATCATTGTCCCGCTTGTGAAACCAACCATCGTCCACTACAAATAGCTCCACACCTATGGAAGCCGCCATTTCAGCCAGCCTGGCTTGCGACTCTTCTTCTACAAAGAAAAATGTTGCTTCCCATGAGTTATATAGTACTTTGTTAAGCATTTTTCCATGTGGTAACACGTGCTCGCGCGCATAATCGTGCAGCTTTTGACTGGCAGAGCTAAAACCATCGGGGGTATAACCTGCCAGGCTGGAGGGTGTGGTAAAGGTCTCGCCCTGGTTCAATCTCCAGGCAAAATCCCAATCGTTCAATCCCTGGTGGAGACGGGTGGCAGCGTAATCGGTGACCTCGGCGGTTAATTTCCAGTTACCGCTCCAAGCCAGCACACCAAACCATACTTCACCGTGGTCTTCATCGACATTTCCATGATCGATGACAAACCAGGAATTGTGCTGGTGGCTGGTGGTAAGTCGCCGGCTTTCCAATATTTTGCTGCCATAGGTAAGTAATTCGCGGCGCAGGTGCATTTCGTCATTCCAATTACCGGTCAAATGTGAGAGGAAATAATCTTGCCCGGGAGGCAGATGCCACAACGCCGAAAAGATACGTTCTATCATCACCGGATCCCCGCCAAGGTTGTGTATCGAAACCCAGCGTTCGATCAAATCCTGGGCTTCATGCACCCGGTAATGAAGCGTAAGCTGCACCGGATAATGATCGTCACGCAGATGGACGTGCAACTCAGGTTTCTCGCCTGCCTGCAACTCCGCGTCTTCGAAATGCAATACCAGATCGCGCACGCCATCCGGAAAAGTAACCAGGATATCCGGTTCCACATATTTCATCCCCGTATAAGCTGGATATTCCTCCGGCGTGAGATGCGCAGCATTGTTGAAAGATTCCCAATTCACCATCACAGGTGTTTCGGGGTAATCATTTTGGCTGGGAAGGCGTTTCCCCCAATAAGCGTGGGTCAATAAACCGTGGGAATTGACGCCCAGGCTATAGGCAGTGGAATCGGTTTCGAGGATCCAGTAGTTGGGTTTGGAGTGGATGGGCATATGGTTACTTCCCAGATATGATAAAAATAATTACACCGCGCCTTGATCGTGAGTTGTATTAACCAGGTGGCGGATTTTATTTACGAAATTATCATAAACAGTCACACCATACGCTGAGAAGATGATCAAAGCGGGCATGAGGAAATATTTATAACGTTCTTGTACTTCGATAAAAAAGAATACCCCGATATAACAAATACATACCCAGGTAAGCAATGAAAAGAGATCGGATTCGGGATGCTGTTTTCGTAAATTCCAGGCTGCGATTGCGGCAAAAAAGGTTATCAAAAAATAATAGCCAGAATCTAGACTTTTAAACAGGCTTTGATAATTCATCAACCGGTTATATTTATTCAATTCCCATGCGGAAATGGAGCCATCCTCAATTTTGGTTCTCAACTCAGAAATTTCTTTCCCCTGTAGCCATGAAAAGGAGCTTGAATTATATGCCCACATAACATAATATTTCCGATAAAAAAGTTCAATTAAACGTAAGGGGTGCTTGCCATATTCCACCAGCCTGGTGTATAAGAGTTGGTGTCTCTCGGTATGGCTGGCTTCCGAGAATATTTTTCGATCTTCGGAAACAAATTTTCCTTGATTGAAGTTAAATCCCACAAAAAACTTATATTCAGGATCAATGCTTTTATTAAAATCTAAAGCGATATTTTTATGCAGGATAAACCAAAATGCTGCCTGAGTAATAATCTGGAAAGTAATAATAATAACTGTAATTTTAAATAATAATGGAAACCAACTAACTTTTGGTTTCTCGTTTTCTAGAAATGTCTTAATTGTATAAATTATGATCGCAACGATCATCGGTAAAGCATCTGGTCTAAATAACTGACTAATGCCCAACAACACACCTATTGTTATAGTGTATAAATGAAATCTTTTATCCCTAAACGAGTTGTCATGCGGAAATAAAACCAAAACAAAGGCCAGATAGTCGCAGGCGGTACTGAAGTGTTGGCATGATAAAACAGCAGAAAATACGATTGAGCTGGGGTAAAGCGCATAAATCGTGGAAGCCAGTATTCCGGTGCGTGTCGATATTTTCTTCCCCAATAAGAATATCATCATACCGGTAATTCCACAGGCTATACAGTTAAGGATACGCAATGCCAAGATTGGATTATCAGGGAAAATTTTAACCACCCCCGCTTCAAATACAATCCAGGGAACCAGCGAAGGATGAACTTCCAAAAACAATTCCGTCCTCACACCAGATTTGTCATGATTTGCCAGCATTTCTCCGGCAGTTAATGTTCTTGCGAAATCATCGAAGGGTTGAACGTTAGTATTCAAAACCAATATCAACCGAGGGATAAATACAGCAATAAAAATAATAAATACGAGCGATATAGCGGGAAATTTTTCGATCTTATTTTTTTGGGGGGTAATAAATACCAGATAAAAACATATAATGGCAGTAATGATACCACCCCGTATATCACCTGTATTGCCAAGGTAATTTGTCAATGACATTCCTGTGATTAGGAGAATGAAAAAGAAGAGGGTGGATTGTATAATTAGATTGAATTTATTATATAAAACCGATGAAATAAAAAATTTCATGATTTTAAACCCTCAATTAGAAATTTGTAATGAATTACTGTTATAAATAGAACTTCAGAAAATGATAATGTCTCATATAGTGGTGTAAAAAGGAGTTGACAAAAAAGTCATCGTGTGCTTTCTTGAAGGTTGCTCAAACCAAAAAAGAA
>JAFGJM010000012.1 GCA_016929095.1 Anaerolineales bacterium
GGATAGTTTTTATGCCACCTATCTGGGTGGTGAGAGTAACGAGAATGCCCTCCCGGTCGAATACGCCATATTCCCCGAGGGTGTGGGTTATATCCGCATCAATTCCAATTATGATGATCTTAACCTGTTGGTGCGCATCTTCCAGCGCGCCCTGGAAACCTTTGACCAGAACGGGTTGCCCGGCATCATCATTGATATGCGCCAGAATTTTGGGGGCGCCCCCATGGGCTTGGCTGGTTTTCTTTATGGAGAGGAAATTCCTCTCGGGCAATTGGAATACTACAGCGAAAAGACCGGCCAGTTTGAACCCGATGGTCCGCGCGATCGCGTCTTGCCCAATGTGGACCAGTTCCGCTTTGAAAAAATGGTCCTCCTGGTCGATCAGTTCTGTTACAGCGCCTGTGAAATCGAAGCGTATGGCTTTAGCCAGGTGCCGGGCATGCGCGTCATCGGGCAGTTCCCTACTGCCGGGGTGGAGGCTGAGACCGCCCGCGGAGAATTCCTTCTCCCGGAGGGTATGACCCTCACGGTTCCCACCGGGCGCTTCACCCTGCCGGATGGCAGCATCTTTCTGGAAGGCCAGGGCGTCCAGCCGGATGAAGACGTGCCGGTCACCCGCGAAAGTGTCCTTTCCGGGGAGGATGCGGTTTTGTATGCCGCCATTGATTACATTTTGGAATAGATAGTATCCATAAAAAAACAGGTCAGAGAAATCTCCTCTGGCCTGATTTTTATTCCCAATTCTCCCAATCTTTTTTGTGCAGAAATGTTATAATCGCCTTTAACCGGGCCCGTAGCTCAGTGGTTAGAGCAGGCGGCTCATAACCGCTTGGTCGCAGGTTCGATCCCTGCCGGGCCCATACTGAGAAAAAAGCTTCCGGTTTGTCTGGAAGTTCGGCTTTTAAAAGCCTAATTTATTGTTCATTTAATTATTAAGTAAAACAAATAAACATGCAAAAAAGAATTTTTTTGAACATGATTTATTGAAATATGATGGTTCGGTTGCTTTGAAAGCTGGCAACAACAACCTGGATTTTCTCTTTCCAAGATGCTACAATTCAGAAACCTGTTTCTGGAATATGCTGATGAGAAATCAACTATCCAATTTCAACCACCGGATGGCATTAGCAGCGGTCAATATATGGGAATCCCCATGGGGAGCTGCACTTATCTACGGGTTCGTATACTTGTTAGTCTCCGCATACCCTAGCGGCCGACTATTTACTCGGTCAAATCAGCCTTACTATAACTATTTGGCGGATGCCTTTTTGCACGGTCAGACCTGGCTCCGAATTATTCCGCCGTACTTGGAGGATCTGTCGATTTTTAATGGCAGGTATTATCTCTACTGGGGGCCTTTTCCGGCATTCGTACTGATGCCCTTTGTGGAAATTTTTGGTGTGCAGCTCAACGATGTGCTTTTTACGGTGCTGATCGCCGCGCTAAATGTTGGTTTGGTGGCGCAGCTTCTGCGGGCGGCTTGTCAGTCAGAATTTCTGCACCTATCCAAGTTTCAACGTGCGATTCTGATCTTCTTCTTCGCATTCGGGACCGTCCATTTCATGTTGGCGCAATACGGTAGGGTGTATTATACAGGGCAGCTCATAGGTTTCACCTGTACTCTGCTGGCATATTTGGCGGCATTTTCCCTGCGCGGCGGTAAGGCCTGGTTTTTCACCGGGTTGGCGCTGGCGTGCGCCATGCTCACCCGCAATCAAATGGTGTTCACCGGCATCTTCCCGGCGGTCTATCTTCTCTACCGGGAAAAGCCCTGGAATTGGGGGAAGGTGACCCGCAATCTGGCATGCGCAGCATTGCCGTTGGTGGCTGCGCTGTTGTTTTATTTATTCTATAATCAGGTACGTTTTGGTAACCCAATGGATGTGGGTTTAGACTATAATATCGAATCCGACTTTTTTCGCTCTGATTTAGAACAATACGGTTTTTTTAACCTTCGTTATATCCCGAATAATTTATATTATCAATACATTTTTTATCCGTTTCCCTTAAGGCAGGAATCCATTCTAGGCGGCAGCCTCTTCCTTTTGAGCCCATTGTTTTTCGGCATATTTGCTGCCTTTTGGAAACCTCGCAACAAAATATTCGTCTGGGCACTGCTGGTATCCATTCTTGTCACCAATATCCCCATAATCCTATGTATAGGTACCGGATATCGTCAATTCGGACCTCGATATACACTCGATTTTACTGTTCCCCTGCTTCTGCTTACCGCCTTGGGTATTGAAAAATGGAAACCGATCATTCCGTTTGTATTAGTGATCATTTCTTTTATCCATTATTTTGTTGGTGTCAATGCATTAGGTTGAATACCGAAGACATGACTGGGCTATACAGTGCGTTGAAAAAGATGATCCTTGGTAAAGCGATTTAATCATTCAAAAATGGTTACGTGGCTTTTCGTTGGGAACTTAGGAATTCATATCCTTATTGGAATTGTGCCATCACCGCCAGATCGCAGGTTCGATCCCTGCCAGCCTTACTGGTTTCTTCCCCCACAAATTTCAAATTTTCCTCTCTTATTCTGCAGGGTTCATAGTTCTCTTCTCATATCCCCGGGTTGAAAGTGCGATTGGATTTTCGACGCACTTATATTAAAACCGATTTGTTCAGCTTCAAGCATGTCGATGTGTTTGCAGGCATGAAATCTCAACGGCTTGCAACCCGGATAAGAATCGTAAAACCGCCGTATGTGTGTTGGGGTGCCTTGACAAAATAACCACTTGCCGTAATGTGATATAATGTATTACATTAGATATACAAAAACGAGAAAAAATGAACAAATCAGCAGTAGTATCAGCCAGGATTGCGCCAGAGGTGAAGAGGAAAGCTGAAAAGATTTTAAGCGAGTTGGGTCTAACCACCACCGAAGCAATTACCATGTTGTTTCAGCAAATCAATCTCAGGCAGGGCATACCGTTCCCGATAGAAATCCCCAACCCGGAAACTTTAAAAGCGATCCGGGAAGCGGACGCAGGAATTGGAACTACCAGGGTACATAGCATTGACGAACTGCGCACCTCGATCGAATCTTAATGAGAGCCATCGTTTATTCCAGCAAAATTAAGAAAGACCTGAAGCTCTATCAAAAACGGGGATTGAGCCTTGCCCCTTTTTATGAGGTTGTTTTAAAAATTGCCAAAGGCGAACTGTTGGCACCCATCAATCAAGACCATCCGTTACACGGAAAACTGGCTGGTAAAAGGGCTTGTCACATTAAGCCCGATTGGGTTCTTATCTATGCACTGAAAAAAAATGAAGTCATGCTGTACCGCACTGGTACGCATGCGGATCTATATGAATAGTCGTTCATTCGCCGGATAATCTCACCCCTCAAGAGTATTTTCAATCTTATTACCCTCAGTTTGCACCCCAACCTTCTCATATGTATTGAACCTGCATAAATGGTTGTACCCTGCCATCCTTTTCTGTAAAATGTGCCTTATGGGAAGGAAGGAGGCGTCCTAATGGATATTAAGAAAGTCCCTCTTAAAACCGTTCTCAGCGCGTTGATCGCTTTGCCCATGCAGTTTCTGCCTTTGCTGCTTTCCGGGGATTACCGTTGGGTGGAGGGCTGGGTTTTTGGCTTTGTGCTCATATTTTTTGCCATTGCCTCCCGTGTGCTGGCTGCCCGTAAACATCCGGACCTTCTGGCGGAGCGTAGCCAGTACGCCACAGTGGAAGGAGTCAAGCCCTGGGATAGATACCTGGTGCCATTGATCGCCTCCTATTTGCCCCTGGCGGCTTATGTCGTTATCGGGTTGGATCGGCGCTTTGGGTGGTCTCCTCCTTTGGATGCATGGCTAAAGGCTGTTGCCTTCGTGGTCATGCTTCTCGGTTTTGCCCTGGCTTCCTGGGCGTTTGTGGAAAACCGCTTTTTCTCAGCGGTGGTCCGCATCCAAAAGGATCGCGGCCATGTGGTCTGTGATACCGGCCCTTACCGTTGGGTGCGCCACCCCGGGTATGCCGGTGGGATCCTGAGCTGGTTGAGCGTCCCCTTCTTCATGGGCTCCTTGTGGAGCTTCATCCCCTTTGGGCTCACCTGCCTGCTGATAATTGTCCGAACCAAATTGGAGGATAACACCCTGCGCAAAGAATTGGCAGGTTACGAACAATATGCCCGCACAACTCGCTATCGCCTGCTTCCCGGGGTGTGGTGATCTTCTATTTGAATTTTGACCTGAAAAAA
>JAFGJM010000013.1 GCA_016929095.1 Anaerolineales bacterium
CAACAATGCCGCCGCAAAAGAAGTTGGACGTTATTCCGAGGCGCTTAAACTGGGGTTCGGACGGATCATATCCAAAGGACAACTCACACTGGATGACCTTGTCGCGATTCAGGCCACTCTGGTGTTTGGGGAACCGGAACCGGGCATTCGAACCAGACCGGGGACAATTGTGGGGAATCGCGCCACCAGAGAAGTGATTTACACACCGCCCCAGGATCATGACCAGATCGTGGAGCTGCTCGAACGGCTATTGATCTTTTTCAACCAGGCGGCCGATCAGGAGCTAGATCCACTGGTACGGATGGGCTTGATTCATTACCAGTTCGAGAAAATTCACCCATTTTATGACGGCAATGGACGAACCGGTCGTATCTTGAATTTACTTTACCTGGTGCAGCACGGTTTGCTGGATCTTCCCATCCTTTACCTGAGCCGTTACATCGTGCGAGAAAAAAGTGCTTATCTGGCTCATTTACGAACAGATCCAATAGATGACAATTGGGAAGCCTGGTTGAAGTTTATGCTGCGCGGTGTGGAGTTAACCTCCACGGAAACCATCGAGACGATTCATAAGTTAAGAGACCTGATGGCTGATACTCAAGAAAGGATCAAAACCCAACTCCCCAAAATTTATTCGCTTGAGCTGCTCAACACTCTCTTTAAACACCCCTATACCAAAATTGATTTTGTCATCCGAGATTTAGGCGTACAACGGGCAGCAGCTGCACGCTATCTGGATGCATTAGCCAGTGAAGGCTTTTTAAACAAGCAAAAACTTTGGCGCAGCAGCTATTATATTAATAGTTCTTTATTTGAATTGTTGCAGGGAAAATGAAAGCGGTGAAGACAAAAATGTCGGAAGCGTGGGTTTATTATGCATTAAAAACGGCAAAATTAATACATGATTCGCAACTCATGTATTAAAAATAGAAAAAATAATACATGACGAAGAGATAATGGTATGAATTGGCATGAATTAATACATGAGTGTCTCAATATAAAGGGATAATCTTTAACATGATAATGAAATCACTAACAACCAAGCTTGCCGAACAAATCGCTCAAAGGAATGAACTACAACAGCGCATTCGCGAGAAATTAAAGGGCATTGGCTATGAATTCTGACCCGTGGAAAACAATAAAGTTAGCAACTCTCTGCAACAAAATTGGATCTGGTGCTACACCCCGTGGTGGGAAGGAAACCTACCATGACGATGGTCCTTATGCACTAATTAGAAGTCAGAATGTTTTGGATTTCTTCTTATCAAAGGAAGGTCTTGCATATATCAACAAAGATCAGGCGATGCAATTAAACAATGTTGAAGTAAAAGAAGGAGATATTCTGTTAAATATTACTGGTGATAGTGTTGCCCGAGTCTGTCAAGTTTCCAAAGAACTACTCCCAGCTAGGGTTAATCAGCATGTATCAATAATTCGTCCTGATGTATCAAGATTAGATCCAGAATTCTTAAAATATTACCTGCTAAATCCAAAATTCAAGAACCATATGCTCGGATTAGCTTCTGTTGGTGGTACCAGAAATGCCTTAACAAAAGGGATGATTGAAGATTTCTCCATACAAGTTCCTCCCCTTCCCACCCAAAATCGCATCGCCGAGATTCTCTCCGCGCTGGATGACAAGATCGAGCTCAACCGCCAGACCAATGCCACGCTCGAAGCCATCGCCCAGTCCATTTTCAAGGAATGGTTCGTCGATTTCAATTTCCCCGACGCAACCGGCGAGATGGTCGATAGTGAATTGGGTATGATTCCAAAGGAGTGGAGAGTAGGTAAATTAGAAGAAATAATCACTAATTTTGATAGGAAAAGGGTTCCACTTTCAAGCCGAGAAAGAGAAAATCGTAAAGGGGCTTTCCCATACTATGGCGCAGCTTCAATATTAGATTATGTGGATGATTATTTATTCGATGGCGTATATCTCTTAATGGGTGAAGATGGAACCGTTATTACTGAAGACGGAAAACCTGTTCTTCAATATGTATCGGGAAAATTCTGGGTAAATAATCATACCCACGTGCTCCAAGGAAAAAAACCTTTCTCAACTGAATATGTACTGCTTCAATTGAAAAACACAAATGTTAAACATATAGTAACCGGTGCTGTTCAACCTAAAATAAACCAGGGAAATATGAACGAATTGCCAGTCGTCATCCCTGATGAATTTACATTGTTAAGTTTTCAAGATACTATCACTCCAATTTTTTCTAATATTCTTGATACTGAACAGGAAACTTCAATCCTTACAGGAATTCGCAATAATCTTTTACCCAAACTGTTAAATGGGGAAATTGAGGTATGACCTCCCTGCTTCGCCATACGGGCGCGGCGAGCGGTGCCCAAAACCGGCGCTCCATCCGCCTCAAAGGCTATGATTACACACATACGGGAGCGTATTTCATCACCATCTGTGCCTGTCAGCGGGAATGGTTGTTTGGTGAAATCGTCAACGGCGAAATGCAATTGAATACGATGGGACAAATCGTAGAGAACGAATGGGCAAAAACCCAACAATTGCGACCGGATGTTGAATTGGGCCCATTTGTCATCATGCCCAATCATTTTCACGGAATTATTTGGATTGTGGATGGTAGGGGCACGGCGCGCCGTGCCCCTACGGCCGATGGCAACACACACCATAATGATCAATTGCATACTGTCCCCACGGTCGATGGAAACATACCCGGCGGTGACCAAATGTATTACGCCCAAACCGATGGCACGGCGCGCCTTGCCCCTACGGCCGGTGGTAATACATACCATAATGATCAATTGCATCACACCCCCGCAATCGATGGCAACCCAACCCATGAACAATTTGGCAAACCGGTGGTCGGGTCAATTCCGACTATTGTGCGTGCCTTCAAATCCGCCGCCACACGGCAGATAAACCTGTACCGTAATACTCCCGGCGCGCTTGTCTGGCAGCGTAATTATTACGAACATGTTATTCGCGATGAAAAATCATATAACCAGATTGCCGAATACATCCTAAACAACCCGCTTCGATGGGAATTAGACACTTTGTACTCGGGGGGAATATCATGATCCTTTACGAATCTGAAATCGAACATCTAACCCTGGAATTACTGCGTGACGAGAACGGCTATGCCATAACATACGGCCCTGACCTGTTGGAAGGTTCACACCCCGAACGCACTTTCACCGATGTAATCCTGAACGCCCGCCTGCATACTGCCATTGACCGCCTTAACCCGCGTATCCCGGCAGAAGCACGCGAAGAAGCCTTCAAAAAAGCGTTGCGTACCCAGGCGCTGACTATAATCGACAACAACGAAGCCTTCCACCACCTACTGACCGAAGGCGTGGATGTGAAATTTATTGTTGGCGATGGCAAAAGCCGCACCGACAAGGTCTGGCTAGTGGACTTCGCGGTTCCGGAGAATAACGAGTTTTTAGCCGTCAACCAGTTCACAGTGGTGGAAAATAATGTCAATAAACGTCCGGATATTGTTCTTTTCATCAACGGCCTGCCGCTGGTGGTCATCGAACTGAAGAACGCCGCCGACGAAAAGGCCGATGTTCAGGCTGCCTTTCACCAGTTACAAACATATCAGCAGGTGATTCCCTCCCTGTTTACTTTTACCGCCTTTGAAGTGATCAGTGATGGTTGGTTTGCCAAAGCCGGCACCATTTCGAGCGCTTATTCACGCTTCATGGAATGGAAAAGCGTAGACGGTGTGCATGTGGTGGATTCGAAACATCAGCCCGAGCTAGAACCACTGGTTAAAGGACTTTTGAACAAGAGAACCCTGCTGGATGTTATTCGCCATTTCATCGTTTTTGAGAAAACCAAAGAAAAAACCGTAAAAAAGGTGGCGGCTTATCACCAGTATTTCGCGGTTAACAAAGCCATCGTTTCCACCCTGCGCGCCTCAGCCAATGAAAATGGGCATTTCGCGGCAGAACATCCGGCTGTTTACGGACTTCCAACCGTTGAAGCTCAACCCAAAGGAGACAAACGCGCCGGGGTAGTGTGGCACACTCAGGGCAGCGGCAAGAGCCTCTCCATGGTTTTTTATGCCGGTAAACTGGTGCTGGCGGAAGAGATGAATAATCCCACCCTGGTGGTGCTTACCGACCGAAATGATCTTGATCAGCAGCTTTACGAGACGTTTAGCAACTGTCAGCAATTATTAAGGCAAACTCCTGTCCAGGCTGCCAACCGCGAAGACTTAAAAAAATTGCTTTCGGTGGCTTCCGGTGGGATTGTCTTCACCACCATTCAAAAATTCTTGCCCGAAGAAAATGGCGGGGTGTATCCAACACTGACCGAACGACGCAATGTGGTTGTCATCGCGGATGAAGCCCACCGCAGCCAGTACGATTTCATTGACGGCTTTGCCCGGCATATGCGCGATGCGCTGCCAAATGCCTCATTCATCGGATTTACCGGCACACCGATTGAAAAAGAGGATAAAAACACCCAGGCTGTCTTTGGCAATTATGTGGATATTTATGATATTCAGCAGGCTGTGGAAGATGGCGCGACGGTGCGCATCTTTTACGAAAGCCGGCTGGCAAAAATAGAACTATCCGCTGCAGATCAAAAAATCCTCGATGAGCGTGTTGAAGAAATCACCGAAGATGAAGAACTGACCGAAAAGCAAAAACGCTTTGCCCGCTGGACTGGCAAGGAAGCCGTGGTGGGAAGCAAAGATCGTATCAAACAGGTGGCAGCGGACATTGTCAGTCATTTTGAACAACGCATCTCAGCCGCGGACGGTAAAGGGTTGATCGTTTGCATGAGCCGGCGCATTTGTGTTGCACTGCACAAAGAAATAATCAAGCTGCGTCCGCAGTGGTACA
>JAFGJM010000014.1 GCA_016929095.1 Anaerolineales bacterium
AATTTTTTCTCACGAAGGCAGGCTTGCATGCAGTATAATAAACGCAACGCCTCCGTAGCTCAATGGACAGAGCGCCTGACTTCGAATTTCCATAAAAAAAGTAGATGCGCGTGTGGGTGTAACAAGGGCTACATATGACGGTCAAGACTGATAAGTCTCTACAGGTGGCGGCTTCTGACCTAATGGACTGGTTGGAAGCGTATTTGATCGCCAAACGGAGCGCCCGATTATCTCCCCGTACTGTTGAGTTTTACGCTAAAGGCCTGACGGATTTTTTCAGATTTGCAACGCAGCAGGGAGCTGAAAGCGTGAGGGAAATAAACGCGTTGTTGATCAGGAAGTATTTATTATCACTTGAAAGCAGGGGACGCAATCCTGGCGGTGTTCATGCGCTGTATCGCTGCGTAAGAGCATTTTTATACTGGTACGAACTGGAAGATGAGCCGCTGGACTGGTCCAATCCGATCCGCAAGATAAAAGTAAAGTATCCCACACCCGAACCGCTTGAGCCAGCTGATATTGCTGCAATTCACGCCATTCTTGCAGATTGCAAAACCCCACTGCATAAAAAAGATTGCGAGTTTTTGGGGTTGCGGGATAAAACTATTATCTTATTTTTGCTTGATACAGGAGCACGTGCCTCTGAACTAATATCACTAGCTGTGTCTGATGTAAATCCGATAACCGGTGTGGTGCACATCAGGCACGGTAAGGGTGATAAACACAGGACCGTATATATCGGGAAAAAGACGCGCCAAGCGTTGCGCGCTTACCTGCGTGAAGTCAACCCCGATAGTTTTCTATGGGTTAATAATGCCGGTGAGCCTTTGACGCGCTCGGGATTAAGGCAGATGCTCATAGAACGAGCAAAACGTGCGGGTGTAAAACCACAGCAGCCACACAGTTTCCGACGATTGTTTGCGTTGACTATGCTACGTAACGGCGTAGACGTGTATTCTCTACAGCTATTAATGGGCCATGCCGATCTGCAGATTCTTAAAGTCTATTTAAAATTGTCGAATAGCGATACATTAAATGCCCATATTAAAGGATCCCCAGTTGACAAACTGATATAATTAATTATTAATGATTTTTGATGGATGCGGATATAAAAAGGGCGCTGAAGAATGGATCAGGAGCGAGGTTGGAAATAATCTTGTAGCGGTATATAGTATGGCAGAATTTCATGCGTGGGTTAATAGAGGGGGATTGTAATTTTAGTTTTTTTAGTGTAGTATCTAATAGAGGAAAAATGGGAAAAATTACTAGCAGCACAGTCAAAAAAATTGCTCTGCTTTACGCCATCAATAAAGCAAAAAAAGCAATCTATAGTGATTTTCGATTGCACAAATTAATTTATTTTTGTACAAAAGATTCAAAAGTAAAACCGTTCACCTATAAGCACACAGACTATGGGCAATACAGCTATGAATTGGCAGATATTGCCAATGAATTAGAAAGTATTGGACTAATTGAATCTAAGCCGCTTGACACACGGGATAATGGTATTCAATGGGCTATTAAGGATAAGAACAATGCGCGCGATATATCAAGCCTGCTTGCGAAAATTTCACCGAATCTAAAGAATTGTATTGATAATAAATTTGATACTTATCAATATATGAAACAAGACGACCTTGACAAAATAGCACATTCTGATCAAGACTTGCTCAATACTCCTCTCATGGAGATAATATTTAGTCAAAATATATCAGAATATGTTGATGTAGATATTCCAGAAAACGATATAGAAGATTTAGAGCTGGCGTTAAACACTGAATTTGTAACCGCTGTTCGTAAATTGATTAATAGGGTGGATAATAAAGAAATCAATATTGAACAGTGGGTCGAACTATGATCTCAGAGTGGACGCTTCTTGCCCATTCGAATTTTATTCAAAAAAGAGACAAACTTATTAGCGCCGACAAAAGCCTGTCTGCTAAATTTCCAAAGCGAATAGACTTTATTAGAGAATATCCCGAAAATACACAAAATAGGATTCAGGGGCTTTCCGAAGATATTGCCGGTAGGGTTTATAAAGTAAAGGTGGGTGGTAGTAGTGGTTATAACATTTATTATCTTACATTTCCCAAAAATCGCTTGTGTTTAATAATGACCGTTTATTTGAAGAAGCGAAAAGACACAGATTATAGATATGACATACCAATAGATGAATTTTACGAAGCCATTAATGATTTTGAAAACGGGACCAAAGAAAAATTTGAGTATCTATAATCTGGGTCATTCAAATATTAAGTTACCATAATTGAATACAGGATGAAAATATGGGTAAAGGCGTTGTAAGAATTGATGAAATTAATCGTTTTGAAACTGTTAATGTAAAGGGGGAGATCAGAATTCTCGTTGAATATCAAGAACACATAGATTCTTCAAGTGCAAGAGATCTGAAGGCTACAATCCCAGGAAGAAAGTTTATAAAAACAATTGATAATGTTGACGTAAATTTATTAGATAACGATAGCTTTATGATTCTCGATTCAATGGAAGTAGTAAAAAGAAAATAAGCGAAAAGTATTAGGTCATATTGCCTACAAAGCAGGTCTGTTGTAAGCCCGATTGTTTTATTCAATCCTTTCCCACGCCCCGCTTCTGACAAGTAGAGCGATCAAAGCATAATCAGCCAGGTCGAGCCAAGTGTCATTTATTGTCTCTTCCGGCAATTTATTTTCCGCCTTTTTAAATACCAGATTATATAGTCGCTCTATTTTGTCGTATGCCCTGACAAGTGTGCCAATCTCTCCAAATTTGGCAATATTGCCCTTTCCATAACACGCCTGTTTTTTCTTGAATGTCTCAAATAAATCCACCAACAAGGCGGCCATGTCTTTCTCGATTGTAACTGATCCGCTTAGACCGTCTATTTTGAGTTCATATTTTTCAGCCATTTGTCATTGTTTTCCTTTTCTTTATTCGTTGCCCATGTACCCAAATTGATAAATACATCGGGATCAGGAAAAACGCCCTCAAATCTCCAGCCCCTATCATCAATATAAACTTCCGCTGGATATTTAATATATGAGACTGGAATATCTGGCATGTTATGTTTCTTCATCCATTCCTTGACTGCGATCATGCCTGATAATGTCTGGCATCTTGCAGAAAGAATATATACCTCTTGAAAACAATTCAGACATCTTACTAAGAACTCTTTTGCGCCGGGTACAGGTGGGTCTGGTAGATAGGAATCATCACCTGGTTTATAGCCGCTGGTGTAGCTATTAATCACTCCATCAAAATCTATGCAAATACGCCAGCCTTTTTTCACGCTCCCCCTCGGTCCTCATCATATATTTTTCCAGCATAAACTGCTGTTACATCTGCTAAATTAGCAGCTCCACGGATATCAGGGATAAACTGGAGCTTTATCAGACCATTATTATTTCCTTTGATCTTCCGAGTATCTGCATAATCAAAATACATTCTCATCCATACTGCACCGACAGGTTTAGGTACTCCTCCCCTGGTTACTTCCCATCCACCGCGTCCATTTCCATATCCGTTTTTATAACCAGGCACCCGGATGTGATGCTGGATATCCATATATAGTTTTCCCTGGTTGCTAACTCTCTCTCTGCTGATTGGGACATAATAGGCATTATGGTTGTGTCCATTAACAACAATATCCGCATCCGGCAGATAAACAGCCTGCCTATTGGTCTGGATCACACCCCTGGTTACTGGTGCTTCTCCACCTGCTCCGTGAAAATATTTCATGCTATAGCCAGGATAACTTCCTCCATTTATTTCGAATAAAAAGCGTACCCAGCCGCCGTAACCGCCATGAATAATATTGGCCCCAGCGTCGCGCAGTTTGTAAACCAGTCTGTCCGTCAAGTTTGTGTTGGCATATCTCAACACACCTAATTCATGATTGCCTGGACAGATCAGTTTAATATTGTCGTTGTAAGGTGATAAGAACTCGGCAATATCTTTGACAACATAATCGTAGTAGTCTTCACGTCTATATTCAGGCCGCAATTCTTCCATCGAACGTCTGGGATCGAATCTGCCCTGCATGGCATCAAAAAGATCACCAAGAATAAATATCCAGGCATTACGTTTCTTGGCTTCTTCTAAATGTTCTCGTTCAAGGTCTCTCTCACAGTACACGGAATCATGATGGTTATCTGACATAAAAAGTACCCACTGTTCCCAACCCGCCTTGATACCATTAACTCGAATCGTTGTAACAACTTCATCAACAGACAGGCTGATATCATTTTTCTTTACCATAAAGTGTCCCTTTATGTCGGTTATTGAATTTTGACAAATATCAATCCCAAAACAGCCAGGATAACAGCGCCAAGCACCAGCCTGACAAGCCATTTGAGATAGTCCTCGATGTTACTCAATCGCGTGTCTATTACACCAATGGTTGTTTTTAGATCACTCACTTCTTTGCAAAGGCCACCCTTGCCCTGCTCACCGAAAACAGCATGGAAAACATCATGAAGTTTGATATTAAATCTAAGTGCATGTTCCTGTAGATGATCATCTAATCGTTCATTAACTTTCGGTGCTGTTATGCGCTGTTCTGTCATAGTGCCTCGCTTACTTACTAACTTTTAATGTGCTTATATCTGCCTCAACCTTTGTAAGCTTCTGCTCTAACGTCTTAATCCGTTCTTCAAGCGGATTCGGTATATCTATCTCTTCCGGTTCTGGCACATACTTCACCACCTTACCCTTGACATAGGTGTCCTGCGTAGTTGTACCATCTGGCACGTTCACCCACTTCAACGTAGGTGCTACAGGGAATTCTTTCTCTTCTATCTGACAAATTCTCTCACCATAAATTAATGCTTTCATCATTCTACCTCCGTGTATTCCCAGACAATAACAAGTCCGTCAGTACCGTCTGCACCAGCAAAGTTGGTTGTGCTATCTACAGAGCAAGCACCTCCACCACCAGCACCATAACCAGACCCATCGTTACCTGCTCCTTCAGATGTTCTTTGATTTCCACCAGCACCGTATAGAGAATTACCACCACCTCCAGAAATTACTCCAGAAGTGGTCAGATTCAGACAGGATCCTACAGGTCCAACTGCACCAGCAGCGTTTATGTCTCCATCCGAACCAATACCAGAAGTTCCACAAGCACCACCTCTACGAGCTACTGTACTAAATGCAGCTTGTCCATACCCACCTGATCCACCTGTTGCCGAACAATGAGAGCCAAAACTTGACGTTTCTCCTACTGAGCCGTTGTTATTTCCAGCAGCACCTTTAGCACCTTTAGAACCAACTGTCACTGTTTCCGTTGAACCTAAATCAGCAGCATCAATCCTCTTCTTTGAATAACCACCTGGACCTCCTCCACCTGCTACAGCTACTTTGCCAGATTCTGCTACAACACCACCTCCTCCTCCACCAGCTCCAAGCACTTCAACAATAATATGGTGCAAATTCTCTGGTTTTGTCCATGTGTCGTTCGACTTATATATTCGAATAGCAGATAAGGCAATTTTCATATCAGGAGGTAATTGATTATTGACCCATTTCTCTTCTACAGAGTCATAGGACAAAATGTCTCCATCAGTAGCGTCCGTTATCGCTACTTCGAGTTCGTCAATTGCTGCTTCAAGATCATCGATCGCAGATTCGGCTGCAACCAACGCATCGTCAACGTCGTCAATACCGTCTTCGATGTGGTTCATACGTTCTGCGTTTACAGGTGAACCAGCAACAGCTACGTCAGTCGCTAGAGTTATTTCAGCATGTTCACAAAATACTTCTTCATTATCGTCAATAATCTCATAACTCGCATCTTCAGCTAGTTCCTCATCAACCCACGTTTGTTTTGTATATTTTTTTGCCATAGCATCTCCTTTCTAAACGAACCAAACAGCTCCTAAAGCTGGTTCATCATAATTCACAACTAAATATGGTCTTCTGGCTGCTACAGACTCATGTTCAGAGTATAGAAGTACAAATTCGGTTGTTGTTGGGGCAACATTGTTTTTATCTCTGTGACTCCTTAGTCCGTAGTACGTAAAACCACTTTTATTGATGTATGCTGTTCTAAGAAGCGAGCTGTTATAAACGGTATCTAGAGACATACCAAGCGTATTTCTCCAATTTTTGCTAGTACCTGCTAGAACTTTGTCATAAGCAGCTTCTCGTGTAGATGCCGATATAGGATATTGAGCAGACCAGTCTGCTTCTACTATTTGAATACTGAAATTAATGTCAGAATAATCCGCATGCGCTGCCATCGATATGTAAGCACTGGTTATGATCTTGCCTTCCAATGGACTTGTATCAAATCTAAATACTGCTCTGCCAACTCTGTACGGATATTCAGTTAGTTCCTCCAGCCACTGTCCTACAGTGAGGTAATTGACATAAGCATAAAAATATGACGACGTAGATCGTGCAACAGAATAGGTGGTTGCTGCACCAACTATATAACCACTGCCATTTGCTAAAATCGATAAAGTTGCCATATTAAATTCCGAACGTCAAAATTAGTGTCAAACCTTTAGTTCCAGTTCCTGCTCCATCTACATCAGCTGCAATTATGTCTGCTTTAGACACAGAATTGTTCAGAGCATCTACAACTGGCTGAGCACTAGCGGTGTAACTTGTACGCTCGCTAACATCTATCGTGATTGGAGTAGATAACATATCAACAGCCTGTGTGACATTTCGTATTTGAACAGTTGGCAGTCCTGATGAAGATACGGTATCAACTGCAGCATGAGCTGCCTTCAATACATAACCATCAAGAGCTTCTGGAATATACAAATAATCTTTACCGTTTCCAGTTGAAAGAGCTGCATCTTTGTGAAAAATTCTCCAAGAACAAGTGCGGTCTAAAATAACCAGTTTTGAATATGGAATTTTCTTAGATTTGTTAGCTAATACAACTTCGCTGCTATCTACAACCAAAAGAACGTCATCTTGAGCAATTGCGTCTATTTCACTTAATTCAGTAACTTTTACTGTTGTCATGCATACCTCCGAAACATGTTTTGTCTAATTAAATCGTCTCCAGATAAAGCTATACCTGTTCGAGGTTTGCGAAAGGGATTTTCTTCTGGAGGAACATAAACTGGCACCACACTCAATGTATCAACTTGAAGCATATTACCAACAGATAAATTCCTGTTTATCTTATGAATAATTCCAACAAGAGTAACAGTAGAATTGATATTGGTTCTAATTAATGTCTTAAGCTCCAAGTCGTTCGGAATTCCTGTAAACGAATAGTTATAACGGATCCGATAGAAATCTCTTAATAAGGATAATATAGTAGGAGCACCAGTTGAATTGATTAATGTTGCATTTTCAATCTTCAGATCCAGTCGTTTGGTAAATTCGGTCACACCTGTTTCATTGAATGTAAATGATTTTTTGTTATCTTTCCAGGGATAACCCTTTACAGTGACTTCTCCCCCTTCTGTCAAATCTAAGAAGAGTGAATTGGCTCCAAAAACGAATTCACCACCTGCCTCTATATTTTCCTCATTTTCAGTAACTATTTCAGTCCCATCTTCAGAAGCAAGCAAAACAGGTATATATCCACCACCTTCTACGGTAATATCATAGTAAGGCTTATCAAAAACAATTTTGTGAAGTCCTGCTTCAAGCTCAGCTTCAAAAATAGTTTCAATATTATCATCTTGTGAATAGTTGTGTGCAATCAGTTCTATACTTGTAACAAGCGGCTGTAACTCAATCGGTTGCTTGAGCAGTTTCTGGGAGTCGTATATTCGTTTATCATAAAAAAGAGACGGTAATGAAATCAAATTAATATTTAGTTTTTGACTCCTTGAAGTAGATACACATATTCCTGCTGCAAAACAAATCTGCTGAATAGCCGTGCGGTATGTTCCAGGTGGATTCCATCCAGAAATTAACAACTCATCAACCTCTGAAGCAATAGAATAAGGTGCATTGATAGAAGTTAATAATGCTTCTAGAATTTCTTTTGTGCTGGTAGGTTCTGACCAAAAATTTCCATCGTATGCAGTAGTTTCTAGAACACCTATTAGATCAACAGCTCTAAATTTGAATTCTGATTCACTAACATTTTCCCAAGAATCTAAATAAAACTTACCGATTAGTCTTTCAACAGGATCATCTCCTTCTGTAATACGCTCATAAACCAAGATGGGTAATCGTTCAGACAACAATGCATAATATTCACCAGAAAACATAGATAAACGATCATCGTTATTAATAATGCTAAACTCTAATGTGCTGATGGGTAATTCTGCTGTAATCGGATTGAATTCCTCTACAACAACCGCACTAATAAGTTGCTCTTTTGTGAATTTAAGCTCTACGGATTCACTCAAGGTTAATAAGATTATAGAATCTGTGATTATCATGTTCTTGCTGGATCCCTGGCAATGAAATTAACAGTTAAACCTTTAAAATAATTTTGTCCATCTTTGGTTTTTCTTAATTCATCTCCGATATTGCTGAAATAAGCAGTATATGTATAAGGAGTACCAGTTTCATCAGGCACTGTTACATCATGAAAATCTGTGGCTTCTGTCAGTTTTTCCCACAGTCTTTGATATTCAGACACATTTAACGAAGCCCCTAGTTTTAATTGATAATTGAAATAAACACCTATCAATTCTCGATGTAGTCGGCCATCTACCGTACGTTCAGCAGTCTTGTCCAAAAAATCTGCTCTTCTGGTAAGGCTAATTATTGAAATATCAAATTCTTCATCATCAATAATGATCAACTAAAACTCCTTTTTACCAAACTGCCACCTATGCGTACATTCTCTCTATCAATATAAGGTTTCAGCTCTCTCACCAGCTGACCCAAAGAACCACCAAAATTGAGCGTAGTCTCAACCTGGATGTTGCCAATTTCTTCTTGTATGATTTGCCTGATCAGTCCTTCTGGAGCCTCAAGATTGCGGCCTGAGCGCTGATCGCCCAGAATAGCAGCGAATTCCGCGTTAGGCGGTATGACTGCTCCGGTGGCTAAGCGGGGGATTTGCGGAGCGGTTACTTCGGGGATATTCAAGCCAAACGTTGTTCCCGCAGCGTCACCGAATATGCCCCAATTAGGTATTTGCACAGATATGCTATTAAAAGCTCCGATGATCCCATTGATGCCTGTAGCAATCCCTCGTAACATGCCATTTATCAGGTCGATAAGACCATTAATGATATTTTTGACGAATGATTTAATCCCTATAAAAGTTGTTTCCCACTTTGTTTTAATCCAATTGAGGGCGGTCTCAAAAGCATTGCGGATAGGCATGACGACATATCTGTCAAACCATAAACTGGCAAATTGCCAGATTGTTTTCGCCTTTTCCCAAGCGTCAGAAAAGAATCTTTTGATATTTTCTAAGCCTGTTTTGAACCAATTGACCACTGGGTCAATCACCTTTTCTTTGAACCAGCCAGCTACTATATTCCAGATGCGCTTAATATCTTCCCACAATCTTTTTGCAGTATCTGCAACATACTTAAAGAGGTTTTGAAACATGCCCATCAAACCTCTTTCTGCCAAACCCTCGCGCATGGTTCTGAGCAATCCAATGATCCAATCCAATATATTGATAATTGCACCACCCGTCCATTGAGCTATCGGCTTTAATACCTTTTCCCATAACCATGTTAATGCCGGTATAAGAATGGGGCTGACGATTTTCCATAATTCCTTAGCAATGTCAATGAGTAATCCAAAAGTTTCAACCAAAATGGTAATAACCCGTGGGGCTATTTCCTGACTCAGCCAATTCCACAACGGTTCTAACACATTAGTCCAAATCCAATTCCAAATCTCTCCAATTTTCTGCTTCAACAATCCCCACCATTCCAGCATCTTTTCCATCCATGCAGGTCTTTCTACCGGCACCTCTTCCATCATGACATTTCCCCCAGCACCACCAGCAGCAGCCGGAGTTTCCGGTTCCTGGTCTGCCAGATCAGCGGTATCCTGCTGCAAAACATTCAGCTCATCAAATGCGGCCAATGCACCTTTAGCTGCTTTTTCTACATTTTCAGTGTTTTCGGCTAAATTGTCGGTTGCTTCAGCCGCCTGATCCGCAGCGCCTGAAACATACTGCATAACGGTCTGTTGTCCGGATAGTGCGGCAATGAACAATGAGACCCAATTAACCGCCTTTACTAGCCAGTCAATTATTCTCATAAGCACAGGAGCAAGCGCATTTAACAGAGTCGCGCCCATTGCCATTATTGAACCCTTTAGTGTATCAAATGCGCCCTTTAGCTGCACGACACGATCGCGCATGGCCGAGGTGACACTTAAATTTTTATAAAGCGTGTCAGTCATTTTTTGCGCCCAGTCAAGCAGCTTCCTGATCGCAAATATTACACCCACGACCAAAACAGCCGCTAATGCAACGATTATTCCGATTAGCGTTCCGAATAATTTAATGCAGGTTTGAATAAACTGGATAATTCGTCTAAACGCCATTGAACCGACATTTCCAAGCATCTCCAACACACCGTTGATTTTGCTTCCGGCGTTTTTCATACCACCAAATGCATTTTTTACCGTGCTCCCAATTTTTTGGAACGTATTTTTGAAGACTTCTTTAACACGCTCAATCCCTGTCTTTGAAGAAACTACCAGGTCGCGCATAGAGCCGTCAAACTTGGTAAACATGCGTTTCAAACCTTCAACCAATCCGCTGCTATCAATTTTTGTATCGATTTTGATTGATCCATCCGTCATCATTTACCTCGGCTTTCTTTGCCGCGTTTGAACCGCTCAACAAATTCATTATCTACTTCGCGCTCTTCCAGCGTACGATTGTCAATTTCCGGCAGTTCGAAAATATCGGCAATCTCGCGCGCCGCCGCACGTTCCTCTTTGCTGGCCTTGCCGGTCTTGACACGTTTCCTCAAGCTGACCAGGTTGCTGAACGTGGTCTCACTGCCCATATCCATAAACAACGTCATGAACTTCCACCAGTGCATATTTGCGGTGTCAAGATCGATTCCGTGCGTTTGTTTGAAGGCCGCCATTATGAAGGGCGCGTCTTTTTCAAACGAATACAGGCGCATATCAGTGCCGGCTTCCAGTTCATTCCTGCCGCCATTGAGAAATTTGATACCCTGTCGAATGGCCTGATCCAAATTGTTGGGCTTGTTCTTATACAGATTATCAATCAGCACCATCTGCTTTTCTATCGCCGCCAGGTCATTGTCCTCAAAAGCCAAAATAATGCGCAAACAGGACCTGAAATCCGAGTTGATTTCGTATTCAATCCCGTCGATTTCGACATCATTGGGCAGTTCCTCTATCAGGATGTTCATTTCATCACATGTTTATTCTTCTTTTCGGTCGCTGAGTTGGTATATTTTCTGACCTTCTCTTCGCGTACCTTGCTGAAATATGGCGAAATACCCTCAAAAAACTGGCCGATCATTTCAAAGTCCAGCGCGCCGCCAAAGGCTTTTTGGCTGGTGTCTGCACCAAATAATCCGTCAATCTTTTCATATACGAACTGGCAAGTTTGTTTCATGAACTCGATCTGCTGATCCAGGTTGATTGGCATTCCGTCGGCGTCCAGATCGCCAGTTTCCAGCTCTTTGGCCTTCGCTTCCAGTTCTTTTTGTTTTTCCCTGAATTCGGCGTACATGGCGTAGTAGCGTTCGGTGAACAGGATATCGTTTGGATTGAATTCAATGATTCTGTTCTCATCGCCATTAATCGCCAGACGTACTCCGCCGATAATCTTTAGCTCATCCATAAGCCGCCTTTCTATGTAAAGCCCCGCGCTCCATTATGCGGGGCTTATTGTTAACTGCCAGAATCTTCAGTAAATGTGCCGGAATCAACATCAAATTCACCAGCAACGGGATCGCCCAGGAAGTTAATGGTGAAGTTGATTTTGTTGGTCTCACCACCAGCTCCTCCAAATGTGTCTATCTGAATGCTGACTTCCTGCTGCTCCGCCGGATAACCAGCCACACCCTCATCCTCATAAATCCAGACATTGACGATGTCAGTCTTGGCTGCGTCAAGCACGGCGCGAGACTGTCTCAACCCATCGATGAAATCAAAGACATCATCACCGGAAACGCAAGACATTTCAACTGGCATGGTAGGGCGGTAGGATTCAATCTCGGTTGTACCACTGTCCTCATGGATGTAGGTTTCCTCTGAGGTTTGCGGATTGTACTGAATTTCCGCATTGGTCACACCATCACCCAACAAGGCATAATCGGGTGTCTCCGGTGTTCCCACATTGAGAAATGTTTTGAATAGACTACGCTTTACTTTGGCCATTTTTTTTACCTCTTTCTTTTTTCTTTATGAACTTGATTCTTCTTCAAGCGGCTCTTGCTTATACTGGAGCGCGCACTGAATTTGATAAACGCCGGTCTCTGATTCACCCTGCTGGAATAAATAGCCCCATCCAGCTGCCTCAATACTATCGGCGGTTTGACCTGCACCTAATATTGGCAGATCGCCATTCTCGGTTTGCTGTTCTAGCCAGTCAGCAAATGCCTCAAAAAATCCCTGTGTACCTAAACGCTCCAAATCGTCTGCTGTACTTTCCATCGACTGAAAAGCGAACGGATAAACGCGCAGGGTTGCACCGGTTATGTAGGATTCCAATACTCGTGTGCCTGGCAGTGGCACAATCGAATATTCAACCGGTGAGCTGCCCAGATAATCCACCCACACCGGAGCGCCGGATTTCAGGCTGGTATAAGCCTTTATATAGGTCTGGATGGCGCTGATCAGGCTCATTTGCCACCTCCGGCGATTCTTTTCGCGTCCGCAATGATTGAATGTCCGAACATTTCTTTCATGCGTGCGAACCAATAAGGCCCACGTAGCGGTCCTGTCTGTGATGGGTTCTTGCGGACCATGTAGTATTGTGCTTTAGCATAAGGAGCGATCCATTTCACCATGCCGGATCCAATGTCGGTTCCCAACTCCCCGGACTTAAACAACATTCCAGTTTTTTTCGGGATGAACGGTTCACATAAATCCAGCACTGCACCGTCAATGTGTTTTTGTGCTTCAGAATACTGTTTCATCCATTTCTGCTGAAAGTCGGTGGCCCACTCCAACACCGCCTTAGCGTTTTCATCAACATAAATCCTGCCGCGCGGTGTTCTGATCTCCATATATTTAGCCATCACCCACCACCAACTTGGATATGCTGCATATGCGCCGATCCGTAATCCATCAAGTCCACGCTTTTAACCGTGATAGTCGTATAATCCGCTCTCAGGTTGGTCATGGTGTAAGTCGGGCTGATGGTCTTGGTTACCGCACCCTTAACCAGCACATCACCAACTTTTATCGATACGGTTATGTCGGGTATGTAAACCGCCGCGCTGTCAGCAGCTAACAAACCTGACTTGATCACATTGGCAGCCTTGCGGTTCTCCCAAAATACAGCCGAAATGGCCGAGCGTGTCCAAACCTCTGACCCATTCACGATCGAGCGGCTATAAAGCGTTGCTGATGTGTTAGTCTTCATCGACCTCGCCTCCATATTCACCATCGGCAAATCCGGGAAACATCAACGCGGTACCGCTCAAATAGATTTTGGCAGCGTTGCTTAGTTTTTGATGATTCGAAAGCTGCATTTCGCTGTTGGGCGCGTAGGTTACGGAGTGGGAGCCGACTCTCTCGCTTTCAATACCGCCAGGATGTGAGGTTTGTGCCTTCAGTTCCTCCGCCACCGCACACATAGCAAACTTGATTTTTGTCACAGTATCCACATCCGTCTCATCCCCCGCACGATTGAAGGTAAACATATCAATCAGCGCCGATGCTCTGACTGCTAATGCTGAAAATTCGGCTTGTGTGATCTCAGTTCCCAGATAACTTGTGCTGTAAAACGTCCAATCGGCATAGCTCATAATTCACCATTCGCTTTCTTCACAAAATGCACTTTTGAACGCTCCATATTTTCCTTGTATCCATCCACCGTCATACGCCTGTGAAAGTGATCTGGTCGATCTGCAAGATGATTGAACGGCAGTGGTACGGTTTTTATCGGTATGCCCTTTTCCTGCACTCGCCACGAATAATCCAAATCATCAAATCCAGCATGCAGGTAATATTCGTCAAATTCGCCGATTATCTCCCATACTGCCCTGTGCATGATTATCAGCCAACCATAGATATAGCAGAATTTTTTACCCGCTCCCCATCTAGCTGGTTTTTCCCTGATTTCCATGCCATACAGTCCTTTATATGGCAGTTGTTTGATGGTATTGGCAAACATACCAGTACACTTAACGTCATCATTAGAGAACATCAGCCAGTCGCCGGTTGCTGCTTTTCCGCCCATATTCAGCGCTTGCATGTAGTTGTAATGACCGACTGGATCAATCCTCAATAATCGGTAATCGCGGCTCATTTTGTACGGCGCTGGCGATCCATTATCAATCAGGATGATCTCTGTATTCGGTTCATGCCTTTTCACAGAATCTATGTAGGGAGTCGCATAATCACCCCAGCGGTTATTGGCCACAATTATTAGACTGATCATTTCTTTTTGCCGCTCCAAACTTTTCCAATTTGTGCGATAAATTCATATTCCTTTGATGCGCGCTCGGTTACAAATTTGACAATGCCAGGATATTTTGGCAGCACATGATCGTGAAACGCTACGATGCCCCCCTTTGCGATAAACGGATGCCAGGCGTTATAGTCGGCCTTCACTGACTCGTAGGCATGATCCCCATCGATGTACAACATGTCAATGCTGCCCTTGAATGACTTGGCCACTTTGGTTGAGTAACCCTTGATGATTTTAATTTTGCTCATCAAATCCAGTTTTGTGAAATACTCAACCGCCTGAATCATGCGGTGATAGTGGGTTCCTTCCCAGCAGTCGACCGCATACACTCGCACATCTTTTTTTGCACCAATTGCAATAAATGATGTTGATCGACCATACAGCGTACCGATCTCGACAATCAACCCACCCTTTGGAACTTGTGAAGCAAGCCATCCCAGGTGACGACCTTCTTCATCAGTCACACCCCAATGTTTTATGCTATGCTCATCTATCAGGGCGATTTTGGCGATATCCATCATCATTGATTTGTTTTCTCCAGCTGTCATAAATAATTCTCCAGTGTTTTTACAAACCTTTTTCCATCAAACGGCTGACCAATAAAACGGCTTTTCCATTTTTCTATCTGAGTACTGACTGATAGAGCACTTTTAAGCAAACGCAGCAGATCTTTTGAGCTCTGGCAATCCTCAACGTTTAACGGATATCGCATATAATCCCTGTACTTTTCCCAGTTCCTGGCATAGATCAGTTTTCCGGTTTTGCGCGGGCTGTTATGTGGTTTTATTCCTTCGCCTAACATAACTAATGGATGACCTAAGGCTACCGCCATGTGTGCGAAGGTAAAAGCGCCAATAACCACATGCGACCGCTGCATATCATGGGTTGATCCATCAAAATGACCTGTGATGTAGTTCACGCGTTCATCTTTCCATATCCCGTTATATTTCAGCGGTTGAATATGGCGCACAGTGAGAGATATCTCATCCAATAGGCCCAAGAGGAGTTGATAACATTTTGTGTTCAGTTCCCGTTCTTCAGCCGGTAAATATCCTTTTCCAACCGGATGAATGGGGGCAAACAGCACACGGATTTTGTCCTGTGGCTCTTTTTGCCTGAAAGGATGAATCTCAGTGTACGGCCATCCGGAAATCTCAATCTGGTTTGGATATCCAATGCGCCGTAGTACTTCTGCATGACCCTCGGCGATTGTGAATAGTGTGCTAACCGGATAATACTGGTCAGTGAGATCATGCGGAATGTTAGGCCTGACGCTATGTGGATAAACAAAGATCGGGATGCCCATTTCTTCAGCTTTGATGATTTGGCTTCGCCACCTGACCTCGCTTCCTGCAAACAACCCATTCCATTCGTGGTCGATCAGTAAAAATCGCGCCCGCTCCATCCTTCTATGAGCGGCATACTTCTTTTTCTGCAAAGCTTCCACATATGGCCTGGCTTTGTGCTGGTGTTCAACAATGCAATAGCGGCGCATTCTGTAAGGGGCGGTTATTTGACCGCCCCGTTGTTAATGTTCATTTAACTGGATTCCGCTTCCGCGTGAACGTAGATGCCGTCAGCTTTGTTGTCATACACAAAGGCGTCATGGTACAGGCGATACTGCACCTTGTAAGCATCCGCTTCCTGGTTGACATCCGGTTCGAAGATTTTCAGGTTGGCGTGTTTGACGGTTTGCAGCACGGCGGTCGGATGAACGATCATAAAGTTGATGTCCTCACCGGTTGCAGCGAATCCGCCCGCGTCCACAGACGCACCCGCGTTTACGGTGATCTCAGTGGAGAAGCGGGCTTGCGGCACCATGATGACCGGCATACCGTCCAGCATTTGCAGCCGGCGATCTGGGTTACCCTCGCTCGCCCATGAGCGGGTCAGTGCTGCCTCAAGCAGCGCGTGGCAGGCGTCCGAAATATACAACAGGCGCCCCTCGGGTGGAACTTCATCCGCGTTCAGCGCGGCTTTGGCTGCATCAATGGCTGCCAGAACATTTTCGGCAGTTGACAACGAGCCAGTTGTGCCGTTGCCTGCTCCGGTTGCGTATTTTGCAAAGCGGTAAGCGTCCACTTCCGGGATCACTTCGGTGCGCATGAATTCGCCGGCCAAAGTACCAAAAGCCATGCCCAGCGTCTCTTCATCGTCCATGCGGTCGATGTTGAATTCCCGCCCGCGTTCTGCGGCCAGTGTTAAGGTTTCCCAGGTGCCAACGATCTGACCCTTAGGATACCCGTTCGCGCGGCTGTATGTACCCAGCCCGATCACATCGGTCTTGAAGACCTTAACCACGTTTGCACCCGCAAAATCAACGGGTTTCGTTGGCGCGTCCATACGCGCGGTCAACGATGCTAATTTATAAATCTCATCCAGAATCGGTTGATACTTCTGGGCGAGTGTGATTGATTGTGCCATTTTATTTTTCCTTTACTTTTCTACCGGCAACCCAGCCGCCTGCCTCGCGGCGATGACGGACGCGTCACCGATCACGTTTTTGCTTTTCCCGCCGGTCACAATTTTCGGATCCGGCTCTTCAGACTCGAACAAATAATCTTTGGCAGTTTTTAGCGGCTCGATTTGCTCACTTAAACCGATGAATTTACCGTCATCACCCAGCTTTAACATATCCTTTTTGAGATGAGGAATAACATCTGCTGGATCTTTGACCTTAGCATCTTTGAGTGCATCAGCCAGTGCAGCGTCAAATTTCATTGAAGCAATCTTTTCATCCGCATCTTTTGCGGCCTGGGTAGCCTTTTCTTCCCATTCCTTTGCTTTTGATTCCCAATCTGCAGCAGCCTTCTGGATGCCTTCTGGATCCAGTTTCTTGAAGCTATCAATGGCTTCATTGGCTTTTTCCAACTGCCCTTGAACAGTAGCAAGTTTTTCACCGGCTGTTACCAATTCGCTCTTGTGTTTTTCAATGTCCTTACCATGCAGGACAATGATTTCGTCAAGCACTTCCGGCTTCAGTCCGGCCTTTTCGAGTGTTTCAGCTGTGAAACCCAGTTTTTCCAAATCTTTCTTGTTCATTATCTGTTCCCTTTCTCATGTCTACACTTTTTACGTGGTCGTGTTCACGCAACACCCGCCCTTTTACGTTTGCGGATAACGATTTAACAAAAAAAGCCCGTCTCCTCTCTTTCGAGAAAAAGCGGGCTAATTTTCATTAGGTGGCTTTACATTCTTTGCGAGCCCATTTCAGGGGTGGCACTTATTCAGTTGTTAATCATAATTCACTTGTTGAATTACATCTCTATTATAGCATAATTATTTTTCAGATTGCAAGTTATATTTTTTCTCAATCCATTTTACAACAAGCAATAAAGCGCGGCGCACAATGATCATAAACTCGCGTAAATCGTCTTCAGTCATTGTTTTCGCCTATTGCAATCATCTTCGTTTTATGTTATTATGTGTTTAATAATTAACCGTCTGAGGTAGAGAACCTGTCGCTACGCCCGGATCAAGCACAAGCTAAGGGTATGTGGAATTGGCAGCCCCACCAGGCGGTTATTATTTTTTCCATATTCGCAATCCTCTTTTGAATCCCTTTAACATTTCAGAGATGGAGGCAAGCCGTAAACTGTGAATTGAATTTGATAATCCTTCTTGGTTCGATATCCAAACAACCGCCCTTAAGACATAGTCCTTGTCTATCAATTTATAGAAAATAGCCAGGTTTTTGTCACGTTTATCTTTATAGACCTCGTCAGGAAAATGAATTAGATCCCAAAGATCCTTTTCGTACTCTTCAATTTCTGGATGGTTTCTTAAATAATGTAGGCGCCTTTCGCCCGTCAAAACCGTTTTTGTGGTTTTTGGCGACCAGGCATTTATTGCCTCCCTTTGAATGTTTGTTATTGGCAATACCTCTTTAGGATCAGTTAACTCACGTACAGATTTATTGAATTCGTTCTTTTCTTGGGCAAAGTCTTGGGTGTAGCTAATCCTCTCCCGCTCATACTGCCGGTATAGCCCGGTCTGCTTCGTAAAATCCCGCATCTTGGCTTGCCATTCTCGGACCTTCGCGGTCTCTTCACTGGCATCCAGCCCGGCTGCTTTCAGCGCTTCCTCACGCCGTTTCCATTCACGGATCTTGCGTTCGATCTCGCGCTGCTTCTGCGTAGCTTCATACCAGCTCATCTCCTGCCCGTTATAGGTGACGATTTTACCAGCGTACTCCTGCAGTATGGCTTCGTTGTAGAGCTTTTCGGATATGCCTGGGTAGAATGCGTGATGTGAATGGCGGCAATTTACCCCGTACAGGCCAACCACTGTGCCGTAGCCGGTGACCTCGTAGAAATTGGGATAATCAGGATTGCCTTTCCGTGAGAATACTCGACCCTGCCACAGCTCGTGATTCTCCGGCACATCACCCTTGTTGCGCGCCCCAATATGCGCAGATGTCTGCACGAGGTCAGTTCCCATTTCATCCATACGCGCTTCAGTCAGTTCCCCGGCTGTCTGGCTCACGCCGGTTAAGACAGTGCGCCGGACTGCAACATCCAGCTGATCCCTTCTCCCGCTCGCATAACCGATTGCCGATAACCCATTATTGGCTACTTCAATCACTGCGTTTCTAATGGCCGTGTTGTAGTCAAACGCGCCACTGGATACTTGCATATATGCCAAGTCAGCTGCATCGATGAAAGCATTCTGAGCGCTGGATGCCGTGGACATGGTCAGATTGCGGATAACTCCCCCGGTCTTTCTCAGGCCAGCAGCCAATACCTGGGTCATTGCCGGCGACAGGTTCAGGGGTGTTGGTTTCAGTCCTGCCGCTTTGTAAATCACATCATCGAACTTTACCGATTTAACGCCCGCTTTCTGAAACACACGCCGCAATTCTCTTTCACTCTTTCCTGTCAATTTGGATAATTCCTCAAGCGCGTGTTCATAAATCAGCCCAGCCTCAATCAGCCGTTGCATCTGCCAGGCGGCCATGTGGGTTGTTTTTAGTTTTGCCAACCTTCGTGCAATGTCTTTGATAACCGACATTTGATAACGCTCATACAATTCCATGAGCGGCGCGATCAAAATATCAAGCTGGTCAAAGTTCAGCACTTATTTGTTACCTCGCACTGCAGCTATAAAATTGGTTTACGTTTTAGAATAATTAGCCAGGCAATTTTTAATCGTTTCTTTAGCGGAAGCTCCAATATTGCTACACCCAAGTTGTCATAAAGCGAAGGATATGCTCTTTTAACAATTCGTCTAAGTTTCTTGACTTGCTTGTTGTTCATCACTCCTCTTCAAAAAAACCGCCCTGCCCATCCCGCGCTTCCGCTACTTTTGTTTTTGCAGTTTTCTCGTCCTCACCCATATTGCGTATCCTGAATTCAACCGTACTCATAATGCCCTGCTGAACCAATCGCAAATCCTGCTGGAATTGTGCATCCTTATCCACAATCACAGAATCGTCAAAATCATATGTCGCAGTATATTTTCCTTTGGGTACTTTGTTCAATGTCGCCCATGTATCCATTGCATACAGCAGATCATCCAGTGCGCTTTTTACCGCTTTCTGAACATCCACCACGGTTGCATATGAGCGCTGTTTTGCGCTGGCAATTTCAGTAGCAGTCTTTTCAATGGTGTTTGGATCGGATAGTGTCCCATATGCTAGCCCGCAGGTAAATTCGATTTGTTTCAGAATTCGATCCAACCCATTAAGTATATTTTGCTCACGGATATCGGGTGTCCATTCCTTGAACAGTTCCCCTTCCGCGCTGCCTGTCTCAAGTGTCCGGTACAGGCGTTTGTTAGGTAAGATTGGCTTGCCTTGTGTATCTTTGCCGAAAGCTAATATGTCCACAAAGATTGCGGCTTGTGTGGCTTCAAATTCCCACATCAGGTTTGACCATTGCAAATCGGCCTGTTTTATCAGATCCACCGCGCGGCTGAAACATGACACGCCCAATGGTGAAGCGGCATCGATGTTGTTGGCTAGCGGGTAGCGGAAATACGCGAAAAGTGGTTTGTCAACACCTGTGATCAGCGCTTCCTCTTCCAGTCCATCCCAGTCATCGATTACCGATAATGGCACTTTCGTACCCAGCATATCCCCCGAGTTGCTTTTATAAGCCGCGTTTCGCACCTGGTAGACGGTATCTGATAGCTCGTGAAATTCTAACCGCGTGTACCAGCTGTCACCTTTCTTGCGCTGATCCACAAAGACGGCTGAGATAATATTGCCGTTGCGGTCAAACTCTACCGGATAAAACTGGTCGGCGTGTACAAAATCAACATTCAGATTTTTCCCGTCCACATAAGGTTTTAAAATGAGTCCGCCTTTGGCTGAGCCGAACTCGATCACATCCCGCAATTTATCCAGTACCTTCTCAAACTGGGCTGCCAAATAGTCGGCGCGTTTGCTCCCTTCGATGGTCATCATCATTTCGATGGTGGCTGTGCGCGCAACTTCCGAGGCAATCGCGGCAGCCAGGTTGAGCGAGAAAATCTCGTTATCTTTTAGCCAGGGGGAATCGTTTGCGTACATCTTTGCCCACAGCTCCAATGCTTCGATCATCGGCTCGCTGATGGCAATGTCTACCTGCATAGCCTGTTTTATGGTTTGTTTACCTATCATCGTCATCCACACCTTTCTAATCCACTCAATTATTTTTCTGATCATGCCGTACCTCGCCGTCTCCAAATTAAATTTGTGGCGTAGCGTACCGCCGCGATTGCGTGATCTTCCCGGTCCGGGAATGAACTTATATATTCGCCATCTTTAGTTTGCTCATACTCGTAATGCAAGAATTCTTCTGCTGTATGTGGACAGCGCTGGTTATCAATCACGATAGATTTAAGCCCCTGTAAAAACTTGATACTATATTCCACTGATCCAGGCCCCTTTTCCGCACCCCTTGCCGCCGCACCATACTCGCGCAGATCAGCGATACTCTTTGGCTCGGCAGAATCGCAGATCAACGTATCGCTCGGCAGTAATCCTGCGGCTGTCATCAGATCGTATATTCGCCGGTTGGCTGCTTTCCACGCCCGCATCTCACCAAAAATATATAGTGTCAGTCGTGCCGCGTCATAATGGCATCTGGCATAATGCGCGGGGTCTGGGTAATATCCAAAATCAAGTCCGTGTAAAACATGGTCAAATTGATTGATTTCCTGATCTGTGATCTTGCGCAGCGACACATTCTCGAACACCAATCCTCCGATGCCAATAGATTCGCCCATGTACTCATGCCGATAAGCGTCAGGGTTGATCTCCTTGAGAAAATCAGCCTCATCCAGGAACGCTTTTCCTAACCACTCGGGAGGAACTTCCAGATAGGTTGATCGATGTATCAGTCGGTTTTCATTGGGGATTTCCATGTCTTTGATCGCCCAGTTATTACGGGAGCGTGGTGGGTTGATAACCTTGATCTGAATGGCATGATCACCGCCACGGATGGCTGATTGCACAATCGAGCGCACGGCAGCTGTACCCCTGAATTGATCCAGCTCCTCAAACAATAAGATGCCGATGTAACCAAATGGTGGTTTGATAGATTTTATTTTCAGAGGATCGTCACCACCCCTAAAATAGATCTTCTGGCCAGTGGGTTTATAGGTGATCTCCAGCGGATTGGTCGTGCACTTAAATTTCCCTTCAAGATCAAAATATCCACTGAGATAATCAATCGCCCAGACTAGCTGGTTGTAGACAGAATCTCGTAACGTGTCCTTCACCTGGCGCAACGCCAACCCATGCACCTGTGGATTATTGAGCAGCTGCTCGATGGTTATCAGGCTCGCGAAACTGGACTTAGTCGAGCCGCGCCCTCCACTCAATACGTACTCACGATGCTTGGCAGCCCAGATATCGCGGTAAACGGGCATGAAATTGGGGGAGATGGAATCCGCAGGGAGTTTGTAGAATTCTTTGGTTGAATCATCACCCCAGGCATCCGACTGCATATCTAATCCCAACAATTTAGCACGTCTCTCCTGGATACGTATACAGCGATCTACCGCGCCCTGATTACCTCTTTCGGCTTGTTCATACATTTTATTGAATAGAACATCCAACCGCTGAAGTTCAAGCGCGCGTAATTGATCTGCGTCCTCCAGAACCTTTTCGCGTAGCTTTCCCAATGCACGCATGATAGCCTTGTAAGCCCCCTGTTCGGTTATTTCAAGACGCTTTCCGATCTCTGCGTATGTAAGTCCAGACATCCTTAAGCGCATACCCTCGCGCTCTCGCTCAAGGGCAGTGAACTTTTTTTTACTCGCTTTGCTCTCTGGACCCATTTCTAAACCACATAAGGCTATACTTTTTCAAGCAATGCGTGTTGAAATTTATCATCGTCATAGATCACCACACGCAAATAACGACCGCGCATACCATGAGCCAATGTCAAAATATTCCCTTGTGTCTCCGGCAAATCTAATTCCATCCGGATACCGCCGTCAATCATTGTTTTCACGCGGCAAATGATTGCCTCAAAATCAACTAACGGCTCTAATTCGCTCATTGTGGCCACTCATAAATCATAAAATTATCGAGAGATTGCCTGCTCATCCACCAGCCCTCAATACGTGTCTCGAGTATCTCGTCATAATAATCAACATGTTTGCAGTAAGTCGCGGTCCTCTCCATCATGCGCCTATAGTCCCAGCGCACCATACCATCACAGCGCATATCAACGCGATAAAGCGGGTCAATGGCATAGATGGGTAGATCAAGTTCGGTCACACCAGCTCCGTGTATTTCGTTCCCGCGGATACATAGCCCTCGAATTCATCAATCGTTACGTGCCACATGCCGTTAATCGGTTCTGGTGACAACAGTTTCAGCTTCACACCATATCCCACCGCAACTCCATCACCACTGTATATTTCAGGTCTGGACCGAAAGAACAGCCAACCCTTCTTTCCATCAGCTTGTTTTGCGATAACGCGGACATACTGAGGTTGTGGTTCTGGTGGTACAGGTGGGTCGGGTTCTTCTGGCACTTCATCCTCTATGCCAAATTGAGCATATAAATCAAACAGCGATCCATTATAGACATTCAGATCAAGCGCGCTGTTTTTACCGCCTAACGGGTACTGACCACCATAGTACACACCATCACCAGTTTGCGAGAATTGCCAGAATGTAAATGTCTTATTATTCTTTTTCCATAATTCGGGCATGGTCGGCATTGTTGTGGTTGTGTAAACAATGTCTGGAATTCCTCGCACCGGAAACGGTAATGCGGTTGCCCAATAATTCGCAATCCAAAGCGGGAATTCTAACACCCAGTTGCTAACCGCTTCATTCGCTGCACCAATTTTGTTCCAGTAACTCGGTGAAGTATAGATAATTGGATTCTTACCGCACAAGTCCCTCAGCGTGTATAAAAACCGCTGAATCCACGACATCCCAATCGCTTCCATTCCAGGTGGGTCTTCCAGGTCTAAAACAGGCGGTAGTTCAGCTTCATAGTCTTTGATGACATTCCAAAAATGCTCTGCCTGTTTTTGGGCTGATTGAGTAGATAACTGACTATAGCGTGCAAAATGATAAAAACCTCTCGGAATGCCTGCATCTTTGAACGCCTGCTGAAAATGCTCAACAGCTGGGTCTTTACCCAGTCGTTCAGATGCTTTGATAAACGCGAACTGTATTCCGTGTTCTTTAGCTACATGCGGATCAAAGTGACGTTTTATATTCGTTGCGTCATCAGTTTGCCACAACGAAACATCAATACCTAATGTATAGACCTTGCTCATATTTTTTTTAGGGGCGGCTGACTGAGGAGGGACAGCCAAACCGCCCCGACAAGTGGTCGTTAAGGGCTTACAGAATAAATCGCCTGATTGACGACTAAGGCACTGATAAATGCCTTGATTAACTCAATCGCGCCCGCTTGACCACAAGCCAACTGTGCACCTGGAATAAAACTCTCCAGCAAACCAGCGCATGACAGTCCAAAAACAGCAACCGCCACAACAGCCATAAGACCAGCCATTACCAACCGTTTGATTTCACTGGTTAGATTGTCCCAAGCACCCTTTAGACCTGGCACATAGCTAAACGCTAAACTGATAACCGCCCCTGCAATTCCTGACAAAAATTCTGCTTCCATTACTTTTTCCTTTCGATTGTTAAAATAAAATCCCGGAACGCCATGTATCAGCGCTCCGGGTGATAGCCTCGTGAGCTTCAAAATTCAACTACTGAACATTATACCATTAATTTATCTGTGATTGTCACCTCCATCATATTTTACACTGGCAGAATCTAATCTGATAAACCGCACCGCGTTTTTCTCGATGACTATTCTAATGCAACCAAAACCGCCCAGCTCACGGATCACAGAAAGCAGCTTCTGTATATCCGCAATCTGTTCTTTCGTAAACGGGTTTTGATAATCGGCGCGGGGTTCAATCATCTTGGCACACCAGCGACTTTTTGTATTTTGTAGCTTCCTGCCCAGTTTCGTGGCTCATCCAGCAAAGCACAACTATACCCCTTGCATTTCGGACAACAGATCAGATATCTGACAAACAGCTCACCAGTATATATAGGCGTTGCTACATACTCAATCCCACAAAATTGGCAATGGCGACCGTCAAATCGTGGTCTTTCGGTCATTCTACCTCATCTCCCTCGTCCGCGATAATTGATTTCAGTAAGGGGATAACATGATCTGGCACAGTATGCCCTGCTTTTATATGTTTTTTCAAATGGGCAATCATTTCAGAATAAGTACCAAATCGCGGGTCGGGGTCGGTTATTGGATTGAATATGCAGCCGGCACACACAATCCCGCCAAATTCGTGTTCATAAACATAAACGTCACTTTTTGGTATTTTTATACCGGGAATTATTTCGTACTCTTCTTTTGCAAATCTGCAATAACTCATTTTGCATCCTTTATCCACATAAACGCTTTTTGCAACTGGGTAGCCGTGCGTTCTTCGTGATTTATTCCTTCCTCGCGCATTTCGTTTAGAAATATGTGCATCAATTCATGGACGATGGTTTTTTCAATATCAGATTTTTTTAGATTGCGGATTTTCTCCATGCCAAACGTGATTGTTGCTTCTTGATAACGCCAATCACATTCGCACAAAGCAGCGGTGTTGTATCCACCATGATCCATCTTGATCACTTCTTCCCAATCAATATTTACCCGCCAATAGCCAAGCCCAGTCTGTCTGACCCACCAGCTTAACCTTTTTCGGATGAAGTTTTTTAGCTTTTTGTCGGTCATACCAGATGCCACCATCTAAACTTTCTCAGCCATGCAAACTCATCCTGGCTATACGGCGGTTCTCCGCGCTTGTTGTGCGTGTTGCCGTTCTCGTAAAGCCAGCGTTCCCAATCGTTATCAGGATAATCCCATGCGCCGTGATAGGTGCTGTGAATATAATTGGACTTATACACATGCGCCATTATGCTCTCTAAGCGGTGACAGTAGTTATGCACCATCTCACGCAACCCGCGCTCATAGTTGAAGCCCATGACGACAACAGGTTTTATCGGCATTTCAAGCGGTGGTGAGTTTAGCCAGTATGCACCCATGCCTATCATGCGGCTTTCATAAAATCCAACGTAAGGACCGCCAAACAGCCAGATTTCATCATAGCCAGGTTCTATAATCCGCTTATAGTCAATAATCGCAAGCTGACCATTTGCGCCTTTTATCGCTTTACTGCCATCCTTCAGCACCTCTGCATAAAGTTCAGGCGTGTACTGCCTGTCAGCATCAAGCACGGGAAACACACCATGCTGATGAACGGCTTTTATGTGATAGTTTTTATCATATCGTTTCATCAACTGGATAAACTGCATAGTGAGATCCAATGGCTCGTTATTCCACATGTCATCAATTGGCTTGTAGATTTTGACCAGAACGCTTATCGGTTTGCGCCTGATCCAGCGACGAATAATGTCATAGGCTCTCATGTTACATCCCTCCGCAAATCCTGTCTAAACACAACGGACAAAGTATGCGCCCGTCATTAACTAACATGCTGACAATATCCTGTTCGTCATAGTAGGCACGGGTAGCCATCTCTCCATGTTCATCACATTTGACATAATGGTCATCTGGTACGGTGTAAATCGGCAGAGGTCTTTCAACCCAATTTTCATCAAGATAATAGCCATCTCTCATTCCATCTCCATCAATCCTCGGCAAAAACAGCTATTACGCAAATAGCTAGCAGTATTAAAATAATCATCCCAAAAATAATTTCAGCCATTAGTCAAACCATTTCTCTCAATCCAAATAATCCAGAATTTCTTTTTTAGCTTCTTCGAAGCTGTAGCAGACTATCACCAAGTAACCTGCTCCAAGTAGTCTTTGGATCCATTCGTTCTGATTCTTAGTTGTGCGATTTTTTCCTGCTTTCATTTCGATAAAAAGCCCATGAAAACCATCAC
>JAFGJM010000015.1 GCA_016929095.1 Anaerolineales bacterium
AAAGTGGGCGGTGAAGGATTCGAACCTCCGAAGGCTTTTGCCAACTGATTTACAGTCAGTCCCCGTTGGCCACTTGGGTAACCGCCCGGACAATGTGTATATGTTTCCAGCTTTTCGTGTTTTGTTGCTGGTTCGAGATCAGGGTTGAACCTGTCAGCCCTGATCGCCAACCTTCAACATATCTTCGTAACTGGAGCCGACGACGGGAATCGAACCCGTAACCTACCACTTACAAGGCGGTTGCTCTGCCGCTTGAGCTACGTCGGCGAGCTGTGGTTTTCGCCCGCGATAAGGCGAAGGGATTATACCAGAGGCATTGCCACCCGGCAAGGTTAACACAACTCGGGTTAACCCGAACGAAATGGGAGTCTATCAAGAATTTTCCCAATCGTCAATGGTTTATTGACTTCTGGATAGAAAAATCAAATATAAAGCGATAGACCCAGCTACCGCAGCATTTAACGATTCTATCTTGCCTTTCATGGGTAGCGCCATCAATAAATCGCACGATTTTTGCACCAGATGCCGCATACCTTCCCCTTCACTTCCGACCACTAAAGCTATACTGCCTTTCAAATCGATAGCTTGGGGTTGGCTGGCTTCCGGGATGTTTTCCAAACCAATAACCCAGATATTTTTCTCCTTCATTACACTTATTGTCTGAGCTAAATTGCTTTGCCCTATCAATAAATGCTCGCTTGCCCCGGAGGAAGCATGCACTACCGCAGGCGTAATTGTCGCGGTATGCCGAAGCGGAAGTATCACGCCATGCACTCCCACTGCTTCGGCGGTACGCAGTAATGCGCCTAAATTTTGCGGGTCTTGCAAGGTATCCAATATTAACATAAAGGGGGATTCGTTTTTTTCTTCAGCTAACAGGAACATATCCTGTAAATCCACATAGGGATAGTCATCGGCTTCTAATACCACGCCTTGATTACTTTCAATACGGCTGTCAAGGCGCGTCCGGGGTTGGCGCTCGATGGGTATATTTTTTTCATCACCAAGCTTTATGATATCGGCAATCCGGCTTTTTTCCTGTACCCCCTCTGCAAGGATTAAACGATAGCAATGACGTCTGCCAGCGCGTAATACTTCATATACTGGTTGGCGACCGCCCATCCATTCGTGCATGTGTAAATCCCACCTACTTTACCAGTTCTTCCCTGCCCTCCATTCGGGCAAAGATCATTCTGCCTGCAGCGGTTTGCAAGACTTTAGTGACTGTAACGTCTACCTGGCGGTTGATATGTTCCCTGCCATCTTCAATGACAACCATGGTACCGTCATCTAAATACCCAACGCCCTGCCCTAATTCTTTGCCCTCTTGAATGATATTGACGTTCAAAGGCTCACCGGGCAGCAGGACCGATTTAACGGCATTGGCTAATTCATTCACATTCAGTACGGCCACCCCTTGAAGATCGGCAATACGGTTCAGGTTATAGTCGTTGGTTAGAATAGGGCAGCGTAATTGACGTGCCAGGATCACCAGTTTATCATCCACTTCCTTTACCCCCTCCACATCGATGTCACTGATGCGTAAAGGTACGACGGTATCTTTTTGTAACTGGGAAAGGACTTCCATCCCTCGCCGGCCGCGCTGTCTCCTCAGGCTGTCTGGCGAGTCGGCGATATACTGTAACTCGTTCAATACGAAACGCGGGATCAATAGCGTACCCACTAAAAATCCGGTTCGGGCGATGTCGGAAATTCGACCATCGATGATCACACTGGTATCCAGCAATATCGTGCGAGATTTTTCGGCTTGCCCGTGCGCTTCTTCACTTGAAGATGACTTTCCGGGTAAATTGAAGCGGAAAAGAGAAAAAATATCATTCTGCCGCATTATAAACACCTGAACCCCCAAATACGCACACACCAAAACCACAACAACCGGAATGATGCCACGGTATGGCTCCGGAAGCATGGAGAGTGGAAACGCCAATAAAGCGGCTACAATCAACCCCGCCATTAAACCGAATAATCCAGCCACCAATGTTTGGGCAGATACCCGCCCGATAATCGAGCGAATGGTCCGCGCCGGCCGCGTGGTCAAGAAAGGTGTCAATATAATGCCTGCCATTGCCCCAACCAGACCGATGACAATGACATACATTTCTTTGGGTTGATCTGAATATTGGGAGAAAAATGCTCCTAAATATGCCCCCAATACCGCGAAAAGTACCATCCCAATCAAGCGGAAAACAAACTCAATGCTCATGGCATCGCTCCTGATTAATTCTACTTACCAGAGTGCTTGCCCAATTGATTGGATGCGCTAGCCCGGTGGCTAAATTAACCTGGACGCTTGTTTCAACAAGCTAGGTGGCTTGATTAAGATAATAATGAAATGATGAGTGCAACAATGCGCCAGGTGCGCAAATAATAATATGGGCAGGCAAAAATAAATAATGATTAATGAAAAATAAATAAACCTGCACTAAAAACAATTGATGCTGAGATTATATTACAAAAATGCCTTTATTGGGAAACAATATGACCATAATCACCGGTTCATTAATGGAATCTAATCTATTTGCAGAAATCTCCAATCCAGATAATCCATCTTGTGAGAACATACACTATAATAGTCATATCTGGGAGTTAAAAATCAGGCGTGATCACCAGGATCAATAGGAGTATCATCTTGTTACTAAGGAGCGCGCAATGGGTGTTAGTGTCACCACTCTAGATAGTCTTTCTGAGAAAGAATACAAACGACGTGTTTGGGCATGGACGATGTATGATTGGGCAAACTCTGCGTTTGCCACCACCATTCTGGCAGCAGTCCTGCCTGTGTATTTCAGTCAAGTTGCCGGCGCCACTTTACCCAGCGCCTCAGTAGCCACAGCTTATTGGAGTTTAGGTCTTAGCATCTCACTATTCATCATCGCCATTCTTTCCCCCATATTGGGTACCATCTCAGATATCATGCGCGGCAAAAAACGCTTTTTAGCCATTTTTGCCGGAATCGGGATTGCAGGCACCGCGCTGCTGGTGCTGGTTGGCACAGGGGATTGGATTCTGGCTTCGATTCTCGGCATCATTGGCAGAATTGGTTTTAACGGTTCAATCTCATTTTATGATTCCCTTCTGGCGCATGTTGCCAAACCGGATGACCAGGACCGCGTATCTGCTCGCGGCTATGCTATGGGTTATTTGGGCGGCGGATTATTACTGGCAGTTAACGTTGTGATGCTTCAGGTTTTACCCGGAACCTGGGGGGCGCGGCTTTCATTCCTCAGTGTTGCCATCTGGTGGGGCGTATTCTCGATCCCCTTGTTCCGTAATATTCCAGAACCCGTGGCTGCCTCCGGGGAACTCAAAGCAGGCGAGAACATTGTTTCACTCAGTTTCAAACGATTAGGCGAAACCATTAAAGATATTCGCCGATATGCAGAATTATTTAAATTTTTAATTGCTTTCCTTATTTACAATGACGGCATCGGCACGATCATTGGCGTGGCGGCAATTTATGGCGCTGAACTTGGCTTTGGCTCGGTTGAATTGATCCTGGCTTTACTGTTAGTGCAATTTGTCGGCATCCCTTACAGCCTGATTTTTGGACGGCTGCCCACCGATAGCGACAAGCGCCGCCCTATTTATCTGGCTTTTATCTTGTTCAACCTCATCGCCTTACCCCTGGCAGGTATATTTGGTTCACGTATCCTGCCGGTTGATATCAGCGGCGCTCCCGCAGAACCTTTTGCTTCTACCCCAGGGCACGCCGGTGAAGGGTCCTATTTCGCCGATAGTCAAAACATTCAATTTAACGGGCAATGGCAGCAAAATCTGATTTCAGCCGACCAGCTTGGAATAGAGCAGGATAAGCTCTATTTGTCTTCTTCTTCCTCCGATGCACGTTACGACTTTCCTTATAACGGGCAGAAGATCAAAATAACCTATAACCAGGCGCCAGATCAAGGCATCTGGGCAGTATATATCGATGGTCAACCCTATATCGATGAAGATACCAGCAATCCACTTGAAATCGATGCCTATAATCCCACGATCCGTTATGAAGTTGAAGCGACCTTTATTGCCGATTCGCCCGGCGAACATACATTCAGCCTGGTCAATACCGGCAAAAAAAATACTCAGAGCGATGGAACAGGCATCAGCCTGGCAGGAATCGAAGTGATGGCTGGTATCCGCCAGAGTAATTTGGGATTAATTCTGGGATTGATCATTGCGCTGGAAATCGTGGGCTTTCTGCTGGCACTCGCGTTTGGCAAGATGTTCTTCTCTGGCTGGGTAAAGAACTTCGATACCAAGCGCAGTATAACGCTGGCACTGGTCATGTATTCGGTCATCGCCACATGGGGTTTCTTCCTCAATTCGGTGGTCGAATACTGGATGCTGGCATGGATGGTTTCCATTGTCCAGGGAGGCAGCCAGGCTTTAAGCCGCAGCATTTATGCGAGAATGTCTCCTGCCTCGAAAAGCGGTGAGTTCTTTGGCTTGTTTGGCGTGATGGAAAAGTTTTCAGCCATCCTGGGGCCTTTAGCCTTCGCCGCTGCCGGTACACTCTTGGGAAGCAGCCGACCGGCTATCTTGAGTCTTATTCTTTTCTTTTTCCTGGGCGGTTATTTGCTCACCCGAGTTAACGTGGATGAAGGGAAACGGATCGCCCGAGAGGAGGATGCAGCATTCCTCCGTGGAGAAACCCAGGCGTGAGTGGTGTTTTTCTCCGGGGTGACGAACGAGCTCGCTACGTGCGAGCTATGTTCACACGCATCGCCCCTCATTATGATCTCATGAACCGCCTGATGACTTTTGGACAAGATCAAAACTGGCGCAAGGAGATCATACGCCGGACGAATTTTCCCCCTGAGGGAACCTTATTGGACATCGGCACGGGAACGGGTGACCTTTCGAGAGAGACAAGGCGTCAATTCCCCAATAGCCGGATCGTTGCAGTGGATTTTACACCTGCCATGATGTTGGCAGGGAAAAACGGGATACCAGCTACAATTTCCTTTTCCGGTGCAGATGCGTTACATTTGCCATTTGAAGACAATATGTTCGATGCAGTTGTATCGGGTTTCTTATTACGGAATGTGATCGATATTCCCACATGTTTGGCGGAGCAATACCGGGTTTTAAAACCAGGCAGAAAAATTGCTACATTAGACACCACCCGCCCCCGCCGAAATATCCTTTCGCCATTTATCCACATTTATTTACACAAGGTCATTCCGCGGCTGGGTCAATGGCTGGCAGATGACAATGAAGCCTACACTTACCTTCCCGATTCTACGGAAAATTTTCTCGAAGCCGAAACTTTAGCTGCCCAATTGACCACCGCGGGTTTTATTCGGGTTGGATTCCAACGAAAAATGTTTGGGGCGGTTGCTCTACATTGGGGGCAAAAACCTGCCAGGGAGTGTGATTTATGAAGAGTTCAACAAAACGGCTGGTGGTTGGCATGAGCGGCGCATCTGGCGCCATCCTGGGAATTCGCCTTTTGGAAGTGCTGCAAGATACCGATATCGAAACGCATCTGGTGATATCACCGGCGGCTGGCGCCATCATCAGCCAGGAAACAGGTAAAAATATCCAGGATGTGCTAACTCTGGCATCGGAAAATTATGCGTACGATGATGTAGGCGCTGCAATCGCTTCCGGGTCGTTTCGCACAATGGGCATGGTTGTCATCCCTTGTTCGATAAAGACTCTCTCGGCGATTGCCAACTCCTACAACAATGACCTGATTGCCCGCGCTGCCGATGTCACGCTAAAGGAAGGGCTACCCTTGCTGCTGGTGGTACGAGAAACCCCTTTGCATGCCGGGCATATCCACCTGATGGCTAAAGCCGCCCGCTTTGGCGCCGTCATCTTCCCGCCAATACCGGCATTCTATGCTCACCCGCGAAACCTGGATGATATCATCGATAACATTGTAGGCAGGGTTTTATTGCGTCTGGGGATCGACAACGATAAATATATGCAATGGGGTGGGTTATCCTGAATGAATTCCCGCGATATGAATAAAGCCGCCCTGAGAGGCGAACCTTCATACGTCTGGCGCGCCGGGCAGGAAAGACGTCTTGCCATGGTGTTGGCAGCCGCCGGAGAGTTGCTCCACGGCAGAGTAATAGACAATGGCTGCGGTGTGGGTATGTACGTGCGACATTTACTGCCGCTTGCCGGTTCGGTCTTTGGCATGGAATACGATTTGGAGCGCGCCCAGGAAGCACGGCAGTTCTCCCCCAACATACTGTGCGGGGCAGGCGAAAATATCCCCCTTCCCGATAAAACCTTCGATGTGATCTTAAGTCATGAAGTATTGGAGCATGTCCAGGACGACCGCCAGGCTGTCGAAGAAATGTCCCGTCTCTTGCGTCCCGGCGGGCGTATGGTCATCTTCGTGCCTAATCGCGGTTATCCTTTTGAAACACACGGCATCTATTGGCATGGCAAATATCACTTCGGCAACATTCCTATGATTAATTATTTACCCGATACCTGGCGCAATCGTCTGGCGCCGCACGTGCGCGTGTATTCGACCCACACTCTGGAACAGCTATTCACCGGTCTCCCACTGCGCCTCGTAAAACGGCAGATCATATTTGGGGCATACGATAACGTCATTGCCCGGTGGAAGGTTTTGGGGAAATTATTGCGCACCGTGCTGCAAGCGTTAGAAAAAACACCTTTTCAAATACTGGGGCTTTCCCATTTCTGGGTATTGGAAAAAATTGAGTAATAAAGGTACTGGGTATCCGTTTATCAGGTGATCATGATCACCGATCATTAATAGTCTTCCTCTTGCCCTGATTACCTTATCCCCTGATGTCCACTTGTGAACTTTATGAAACGATTATCCCTCCAACCCAAATGGGGAACCCTGCTCAGTAACCTGTTCTTTGTATGGGTTATCTTGTATTTTGGCATGGGGGGGTGGGATACGGCGTTGATCTTATTAACCAATTATGGAATCATCCCCTGGCTGATCCTGGCAATAGTATGTGGACTGATATTCGTAAAAAGCAATCATCGCATCGACTTACCCATATTTACTGCGGCTGTGATCCTGGGATTTTGGGGAGAATGGTGGGGCACCAGCCGTGGATTCTGGACATATTGGAACAACGCTACCCCGCCTCTCTATCTGCCTCCGCTTTGGGGCATCGGCGTCATCACGGTTTATCATTTTAAATCCCTGATATTTCCCTGGCTGGAGCAGCATATACCGGAATCTATTTGGAAAGGTGCCAGTCTATTATTCATCATCCTGCCTGTATGGGGATTCGCCCATAGCTGGAGCGCCCTCACCGGGAGTGATTGGCCAAGCCGGCTGGATTGGCACTTCGCCGCCGGGTGCCTGGTGGGAGTTGTTTTAATTTTCTTTCCGGTAAATTGGAAAGAAACGCTGCTGCTATATGTATGCGGCACACTAATCGGCGGCGCTTATGAATACCTGGGCACATCCTGGGGAGAATGGGTATATTTCACCCATGAAATCCCTCCATGGTGGATCGCACCCTTATGGGGATACGCCACCGTTGCTATGACAAAATTGCCCCGTTTCATCTCCAGGGCTATAAGAAAAATCTTCCTACCGGTCTGATGCCTGCATTTTCTATGGCTTAAAATTATTTACGATTATTCTGCCCCTCTGTCATTGCATGACACCTCCCCCCATTTTCGAAAGCCAAAAATGGGGGGGAAGGGTGGGGGCACAAGCAAGGGCTCGTACAAAGAAAAGACCTCTTGCTTTCTTGCTTCCCTGTCTTCCGGATCTCCGGAGTTGTCCCAAAAGAAGCCTGTCACCCTGAGCGAAGCGAAGGGTCTATCCTTTGATAATGTGAGATGTTTCGCTTCGCTTCGTGAAACACACTTCGTGCAACATTACAAAATTGACTTTTTGGAAAAACCCGGAGATGAGGGGGTTCCTGGTTTCCTCATTAATCTTTAATTTTCTACCTGAGTGAAAACTCTCCAACTCACAAGGCTGTTGGTTATGAAATATTGCATAAAAAAAGAATTCGAGTAGAATATAAACATGCTCATTTTTGGATAATTTTGTACAATTTTGCCTGGAATCATCTCTGCAAACATCATGGTCCTTTACCAAAGCACATAGCTGTACCATACTTGTAAAACCAAAAATAACCATTGCCTCGAAGAGACGATGGTATTATGGCTAAAAAATGAAAAAACCTTTTATAATTTTCATTAGTTATATAAAATTAGAAATAAAACAGTGAAGAATCGCGTTGAGAGGAGATTCTAATGGACTTAGCAGAACTCATTAAGCCCGGAACGTCACTTGAACAAGTATTTATCGTTGATGAAGAAAAAACCGCACACCATCTTGGCAGTGGTGAATCACGCGTCCTGGCAACCCCCTGCTTGATCGCTTTCATGGAACGGCTATGCAACAAGATGCTCTTGAGTGTATTGCCTGAAGGCTATTCCAGTGTCGGGATACTGGTGACAGTGCACCACCTGGCTCCCACCCCCGTTAACTGTTCGGTCAAGGTGAAAGCAGAGGTGCTCTCCATTGATGGGAACTCGGTAACATTTTCCGTCCAAGCCTGGGATGATTATGACCAGGTTGGAGCGGGTCAACATCAACGCGCCGTTATCGATATCGCCCGGTTTATGAAGCGCGTCGCTGCTAAAAATCACGAAACGTGATCAATATCTAAATATACTATTTTGCCCGCATCATTCGGGTAGCAAACACCCCCAGCCCCAAACCGGCTACCAAAAGAAAACCGCCAATAATACCCAATAGCGGTGATTTTCCGCTATCATCGGTAGGTATTGGTGATTGTGTATCATTGGTTGAATTTCGCTGAGCGCCAAAATCCAGATATGTCTCATCACCAGCGTTAAGTGAAAGAATATACGTGGTTTCAGTGGTGGCGTTGAAGCCCGCTGGTACTGCCACGCTGATTGTATAATCACCCTCCGCCAGATCTTCGTAGCATTGAGGGTCTTCGCTTTCCACAGTTTCGCTGGTGAGGGATACCGAACCCAAATTATTATTCAAGTTGATCGCGCCGCCGGGAATGGAAAGTTCACTCGTCTCGCGGATGGAATTGCCGTTTTCATCGTTATAAAGCAAAACACAAATCATGCCGGTGCCCAACTCTTTGGTAGGCGTGGGAATGACATCGGTGGCAGTCGGGCTTGGTCCGGGTGAAGGGGTTGATATGACCGGTCCACCTAAACCCAACAACAATACCTGACCCACAGAAATATTATCCCCGGCCAGATTGTTCAGCCCGCGTATTTCATCTATGGAAACACCGGAAATCAACGAAATCCGCAACAGGGTGTCATTTGCCTGAACAGTATAAAGGATGCGCCCATCTGGTCCAGGCGTAGGCGTGGGGAAAGGCGTCATTTGAAACGGCGGGGCAGCGCTCGCAAGATGATAAGGCAATAATGCGGCCAGCATGATAAATATGCATATAACAGATAAGATTTTCACATTCAAGTACTTCATGATTGGCTAGATTATACTGGAAGATAGAGTATATCGCAGGGTTTACTAATTAAGCGCTAATCTAACAAATCCCAAATACACCCCCTTCCCCCGCAGGCTGAGGGACCGTGAGGACGGTGTATTTTCCTATCCCTGTAAATTCAATTTGCTCAGTAGGAATTTTGTTGCAAATAAGGCACAAATATTAAACAGGATGGCTGCCAACACATTTCCGCTGATCCCCGGAAGGGAAAACGCTTTATACCAGGTGCAGCTATACAGCAAGGTGGCAATTGGCGCGCCTATCGCCCTGCCCAGCGAGTGAGATGCGGCGCTGAAAGCCGTCATCGTCGCCCGGTTGTTGGGCATGATCTCGGTCATCATAGGGATCACACTCACCAGGGTGAACTCGAAGGTGATATAGAATAGGAACAAACCGAAAAAGGCGCCCCAGGTATTTTGCGCTACAAAAGGCAGCAATATGGCGCTCAAGCTGTTCAATACCAATCCCAGTCCAATTGCCCGTGCTTTTCCCAGGCGGTCGGTGAAACTCACCACGCACAGTTCACCACTCAATTCCGAAATGCCGATGACCGCCGAAGCCATTCCCAGGGCAGCGATCTTCAACCCAAAGGCGTCTTCCATCCACACTCCAAAAATCGTGTTTACCACTTCATTGGAGGCACTTATAAAAACACCAATCAGCATACCGGCTATTGCTGGGGTGTAAGTGAGTACGCTTTTCAGGTTCTCCCACAACGGCAGTCCATTTCGGCGGACGACCGGGTCTTCGGGTATCATCCAGGCGACAATCCCCATGGCAGCAATACCTAAGATAGCAAACCAGCGGAAAGGCGCCGGCCACCCGCTGCGAGCAATCAACAATCCCACCAGCGGCACACCGATAATGAAGCTGAGCGACCAGCCCATTTCGGAAATAGCCACGATAAGCCCGCGTCGTCGATATGGCGTTCGATCTCCCAGGTATGCCAGTAATGATGGATCGTGAGAATACTTGCCTAAAACGGTGAGCAGCAAGGCAGCAATGAACGCCGGATATGTGGGCCAGATGGCGACCAGCACAGCGCCCAGCACCATCAAACTCCAGCCCACCAGCATGCCGGTTTTCCTGCCGCGGCTGTCGCCGATGGATGCGAGGAATGGGCCCAATGCTCCCAATAGCGAGCGCAGGGTGAGGGCTAAAGAGAGTGCCGGTAAGCTCACACCCAAACCATCCCGAAATACGCCCAGGAAGGGATATACCATGCGGTACATGGTGTTGATCAGCGTGCGGGTGACGGTCAGGATGGGTACCTGAACATGAAAGGAGGGTTTATTCACTGGGCCGCTTTCCCCTGGCGGTTTTGAAGCCACCCATACCACTGTCTGGCTGACTGCCCGGCGATGATAAGCAGCATAAGGAAAATCCCGCTGAAATAGATTTGAATACCTAGGGCATTGGATTGTGAAATGGGCGATACCGGGTGCAGCACCGATTGCGCGCCGCGCAAACTGATGATCAATGTCACGGCGTATAAAAAATTGGTTGCCGAAGTCCAGGCAGCAGGCAGGAATATCAACCCGATATGCAATATCAAACCCACCACGGCGAAATTGAAGGGGATGCGAAAACGCGGCTCATCCAAAAACAAACCGTTCCAGGTGACCTGCATCACCAGCAATGACATGGGCAAAAAGATGAGCCACAACGCTAAAGCCACATGCCCGATGGCGCGTGACCAAATATGGATATGATCTCGGCGAACAATGAAGCCGTATAACCCCGCCAGACCGGCAACGGTAAACATGATGATTGCCGTCCATGCTAATGCGCCGTGAAAAAATACGAGGCGCGAATTGGCGCCCAGCGTTTTTTCGAGCGGCGTAAACAAAACGATAAGGCAGAGAAAAATGAAAGAGATGACGAAGAAACGAAGGTTGTTTTTGCGCACGGCGTTGTCCTGAGGGGAATTATAAACGGGATTGGTGTATAATTTTTGTATTGGGAGGTATTGGGTTGTGAAAATATCATCATTGTCATCGTCGTAGAGACGCAAAATATTGCGTCTCCGGAAAATATTGCGTCTCCGTAAAATATTGCGTCTCCACATAATGATAAGTAAAGACGCAAAATATTGCGTCTCTACACAATAAAATATTGGATAACCATGGAAAAATATAAAAACAAATACCGCATTCCGTCCGCCCGATTGCCCTATTGGGATTACGGGCAAAATGCATCGTATTTTGTAACCATATGCACCAAAAATCGGGAACATTTTTTGGGGGAAATTTTCGATGGGAAAATGGAATTATCGGAAATCGGTAAAATGGCGGAAAAATATTGGTTAGAAATACCATACCATTTCCCATTTGTTAAATTGGATGCATTTGTGATCATGCCTAACCATGTGCATGGCATCATCATCATTGATAATCCGGATAATGGTTCCAACGTGGTAGAGACGCAAAATATTGCGTCTCTACAAAATATTGCGTCTCTACCACAACGACAATTACCCCCAAAAAATCGTTTCGGACCCCAATTGGAAAATTTGGCGTCGATTATCCGTGGTTATAAAATCGGCGTGACCAAACACGCCCGGATCATCCATCCCAATTTTGCCTGGCAATCTCGTTATTATGATCACATCATCCGGGACGAAAAATCATATCATCAAATTTCAACATACATTGCCAATAATCCCTCAAAATGGCAGGATGATAAATTCTATGCATAAAATGGTCGAATCCGATATTGAAAAATTCGCCATTGAATTGCCAAAACGTTTGAGCGCTGTCAGCCGGGATTTTTCGCGTTTAGCCCGCCGTATTGCACGCCAACAACGCTTCGATGATTGCTTTATGGATACCATCGACAACCCGCCTGTCAAAAAGACTTTCGGCGGCGCCATTGGGCATATAATTACGCATAACATGCATCATCGCGCCCAAGTTATGTACTTAATGGAAAAAGTAGGATTAAAGGATCACATCGAAGGCGATCTATTGAGTTGGGAAAGCAGCTGTTTTGGCTGACAATAATTTGCGAAAATGGGGAGTGATTCTGCGCTCACCAACAGGAAACGCACTCCATTACGCCATACCCGAAAATGAATATAGGAGCCAATAATGAAACATATCGATTACATGGATGTCGCCAAAACCGTAATGACCCAATTAAATCAAGGGGCATTTCTAACCGTCAAAGCCGGAGACCAACTGAACACCATGACCATCGGCTGGGCTACAATGGGAATTATCTGGTCAAAACCGATTGTGATGGTTGCTGTGCGCGACTCCAGATATACTTTTGAAATTATAGAAAAAGCTGTCGATTTCACCATTTCCTTTCCCAAAAATGACATGAGTAAGGAATTATCGTATTGCGGTAGCGCATCGGGGCGTTCATTTGATAAATTTAAAGAATGCAAACTGAAACCCGGTGCTGCCCAAAAGACTGTTTCGCCCATCATCCAGATACCGGGAATCCATTTTGAATGTAAAATTGTCTATAAGACAGCGATGGACCCTGCGTTTTTAGATAAGACATATAAAAAGCTTTATCCGCAAAGTGATTTTCACACGCTTTATTTTGGAGAACTGGTATCGTGTTATGAAATTTGAATAATTCATGAAATTGCGCAACCTCTTCCGCCTCTTTGAGCCCTTACCCACCATCATCGTCCTTGTAGTGGCTGTACCTTTTCTGTTCATCGGCATGACCGAGCTATTCAAGGCACAATCGATGATTGAGAATTTCACATCCACCCGCGGCACTGTCATTGGCACCGATTTCTTGAGAAATATTGATGCTCAAGATAGCACCATATCATCCTGGACAATCCACCCGAGAGTGCGCTTCACCACTCCGCAAGGACAGGAGGTCAGCTTTACCGACTCTGTAGGATCATATCCTGCCGATTATGAGGTAGGAGATAAAGTAGAAGTGCTATATAACCCAGAGAACCCGCGTGAGGCGACCATTAAGAACTGGAAATACATATGGTTTGCTCCCCTGTGGATAACCGCTATTGGGCTTCTGCCCATCCTTGGCTTGCTTGGATGGGCGTCATGGCGGTATGTGCAGGCTGAGCGGATTATGAAAGCTTCTCGTAAATCACGGAGGCGATAATGGATTTCTCCGCCGTGAGGTGATGAAACTGGTATATCGGGGTAGAATCGAACATACGTTGTTGATGTAGCTCATCTGGAGTTAGACGCTGTTTTTATATAACCAGGCATTGCTCTTCTTTAAAAATCTAAGAAGAACAAGAACCGGAACTCTTCTTTGGGGTGTTTTTCCTGGAATACAAATCCAAAACACCCATGTCGTTTCTGATGAAATTATGAGGATGAACAAAGGGAGAAATATGATGGAGAAAAGAACAAAACAAGAAAAAGCCTCCAGCACAGCCGGGTATACCTGTTTTTCGAGGGCTTGCGCTACCCGTGAGAAAGACGAGCGATATCGTGGACCGGATACCATGGCGGAGATGTTCCTGCCCGGCTTCGCAAAAGTCATCCTCAATGTGCCGGTTCTCAGAAAAGTATTTATGAGCAAGGTAGCTCCTTCTGGGATATATGAATATGTTATTGCCAGAACCAAAGTCTTCGATGAAATCTTTTTGGATGGCTTAGCCAGGCGTATTACCCAGATTGTTATCATGGGCGCGGGAATGGATACCAGAGCCTTACGCTTTGCTAACCAGAACCGGGGTACAAGGATCATTGAACTTGATATTGAAAAGACGCAACGACCAAAAATCGATATATTAAATCGCAACCAGGTAGCGTTACCTGAAGAACTCGTTTTCGCATCTATAGATTTCAATAAAGAGAGTCTTTCGGATGTATTAATGAATGCCGGCTATCAGAAAGAGCAGCCAGGGCTCTTTCTTTGGGAGGGAGTCACCATGTATCTTAACGCCGAAGCGGTCGATGGTACCCTGGCTTTTATCAGAAAAAACTCATCAAGGGGCAACCAGATAGTCTTTGATTATATCTATGCTTCCGTATTAAGACGGGAGAATCAGTTCTATGGAGAAAAAGAGATATTCGATACGGTTTCACAGGCTGGCGAGGGCTATACTTTTGGCATTGAAAAAGGTGAAATTGATGAATACTTGGCTGAGCGTGGCTATAGAATGGCTGCGCACTATACGCCTTCCGAGCTTGAGCAAAAATATTTCAAGACCGAAGATGGAGATATTCCCAGGCGCATCAATGGTACACACAGCATCGTACTCGCCGAAGTGGTGTGAGTGAAGTTGAAGCAAACGGCTGTGTAGTTCTCCGCTTTTTTTATCATGCAAATTAAATACACAAAAGGTCTACGAAGATGTTGAAAAAATTTTATGAAAATACAAGAAAACCCGAGAATACATTAGGCGGGAAGATCATGCTCTGGTCTATGAACAGGGGGCATAATGCCAACGCGTCTTGGGGAATTTCTCACTTATCCCTGGACAAAGTCGAGACAATCCTGGATATTGGATGCGGCGGCGGAAAAAATATCAGTAATCTCTTGAAATTGACCAAAAAAACAAAAATTTACGGTATCGATTATTCACCTGCCAGTGTGGAGGCGTCCATAAAATATAACAAAGCAGCAGTAAACGCTGGGCTTGTGGAAATCAAGGAAGCAAGCGTCGAAAACATACCTTACGAAGCGGAAACTTTTGATTGTGTTACCGCATTTGAGACCATATATTTTTGGCCAAATATTGGTGAAAATTTCAAGGAAGTAGCACGTGTGCTAAAAAAGGGGGGTGTGTTTTTAATCTGTAATGAATCTCAACATCCTGAAGGCAATGAAAAATGGTCTGAGATGTTAAAAATGACTATTTATACAGGAGCTCAAATAAAAGAATTGATGGAATGTGCGGGGTTTTCAAATATTCAAATGGATGAACATACAAATCATCAATGGTTATGCGTAACAGGAAAGTTGGCGTAAAAAAAATCCAAATCTGATAAAAACACTTTGCACAGACCACTTGGTAGTATACGCGCCCATTAACCAATTACTTTTTATACAGTCAGGTTTGAAGGTCGACACTAAATATTTTTAAAAGTCTAGCGCAACGATGATATGTTTGGTAATATTCGCAACCGTATCCAGCAGAGCTGTTTCATCATATTTGGATTCCATTAACACTTGTGAGGCGCCCCGAAAAAGAAATGACAACACGATATCTTTTTCAGGAAATCTGTTCCCCGCGGGGTATTGCATTTTTAGCTGTTTCTCAACCTTATCAATGAGTACATTGATCCTTCCCGAAAATATGGTTAATATCCATGTTTCATGGGATTTAAAGGCGTAATATAATCCTTTAACAAAACTATCCGGCTTGTTAAACAGAGAATCCATATGCTCGAAGCTGTTCATAATGGATAGGATTGTTTCATCCTCAACTTCATCTGCGAGGGCATATATATCCTGATAATGCTTATAGAAAGTTGTTTTATTAATCAGGGCAATTTGACATAACTCCGTAACTCTAATTTTTTCAAGTGTATTATTCGCACGAAGTTTTATAAACGCTTCTTTGATATTCTTTTTGGTTTTTACAATCCTCAAATCCATCGTCAATACCCTCCGCATAATCCCACTGATATATAAAACAGTTGCTTAATCATCGATTTCAGTCATTTGATGGTAGTTATCTAACCCGAGAAGTAGTATAAGCTACTATAGTTGTTTAATTAATTATAGCCGAAGGAGGAAAACCGTGAAAAACATTCAATACACCACATCGCCAGGGGTGCCGCATCAAGGCATACAGGATGAATTTCTTTGTCACAAAAACGGCTCAGAATGGTGGTATTGTACAGGCTATTTAAATGACGAAGCTGGCAAGCTGTTCTCATTTCAGTTTACCCTGGCAAAGGTGCTGGTATATGGCATAAAAATGAACATACTGATGACAGCGCTTTCCGATTTTGAAACCGGCAAACACTATTATTCTCAAATGGCCATCTTTTTCGGAAAAAACGTAACCATAACGTCAGACAAAATTGGCGTAAATGGCAAAGCAGAAATGAAATTCGATCAAGGAAAGCTTGATCTCGGGATCACGACCAAAGAATTTTCACTTTTTCTCAATATGAATGCAATTAAACCCCCGGTATGGCATTGTGATAACGGCGTACTCAAAATGGGGATCGATGATCCCAAACAAACGACATATTATTGGTCCTATACCAACCTGGCAGCCTCCGGTAATCTGGTTTTGGGCGATGTGACATTTGATGTAGCGGGGAAAGCCTGGTTTGATAGGCAAGGGGGCACTTATAACATCATCAATCGCTGGACGCATTGGGAGTGGTTTTCTTTGCGGTTTTTCGATGACGAAGAGGTGATGCTGTTTTCGTTCCCACAGAACAACTACCGGGATGGTACATTTATCGATAAAGCGGGGAATTCCAGACGCATAACGGACTACCAGGTAACACCGCTTGGATTTACTGAGGCGGGAGGTAAAAAATTTTCTTTCGGGTGGAAAGTAAAGGTGGAGAATATCAAAGACCAGGAATATACAATTATTCCAATAATGGATGGACAACTAAATCTCACATACTATGAACTTCTAGCCGACATAAAGGATAATGAAGGTCATATTGTTGGTTATTGTGTTGTCGAATTATTGCCTGGCGTCTATAACGAGAAAATTAATGTCGGCGCGGTGCTGGCGCGAATCAAATAATAATAGTGAACAATATCTACCCCTGCATGCATCTCCCAACCCCCCTCCATCGGGCTGTCCCAAAAGAAGGCTGTCACTCTGAGTAAAGCGAAGAGTCTTTACATTACCAATTAGATGTTTCACTTCGCTTCGTGAAACACACTTCGTGCAACATGACATTTTTAACTTTTTTGACAACCCCTTGGCTGTAGGACAGAGGGGTAAAACCACCAGAATTAGGATCAAATAAAATCCTGGAATACTTCATGTCCATACAGCTGGTTACCTGGTTGCATGATATCCCAGTTACCTAATTGCCTGGTTGGCTGATTATATTACTTCAACATGGGCATTTTGATCCCATGGCGTTTCGCCGCCTGGATAGCAATATCGTACCCGGCATCGGCGTGACGAACGATGCCCGTACCCGGGTCGGTGGTGAGTACGCGCTGCAATCGTCGGGCTGCCTCTGGGGTACCATCTGCCACAATGACCTGCCCGGCGTGCTGGCTGAATCCGATGCCCACCCCGCCGCCATGATGGAACGACACCCAGGTCGCTCCGCCCACCGCGTTGAGCATGGCATTCAGAATAGCCCAATCGCTTATTGCATCGCTGCCATCTTTCATGCCTTCCGTTTCCCGGTTGGGGGAAGCCACCGAACCGGCATCCAGATGATCGCGTCCAATTACAATTGGCGCTTGGATGATCCCTTTTGCGACCAATTCATTGAATTTCAAACCGGCTTGAGCGCGCTCACCGTATCCCAGCCAGCATATGCGCGAAGGCAAACCCTGGAACGGCACTTTTTGCCGCGCCATTTCCAGCCAGCGCCGCAGGTGGTTATCTGCGGGGAATAACTCCAAAATGGCTTCGTCGGTGCGGTAAATATCTTCCGGGTCACCAGAAAGCGCCACCCAGCGGAATGGCCCCTTACCCTCGCAAAACAACGGGCGGATATAAGCCGGTACAAATCCCGGAAAATCAAAGGCATTTTTCACACCCTGGTCAAACGCACGCTGGCGTAAATTGTTGCCGTAATCGAACACTTCTGCCCCGCGGCGTTGCATCTCCAGCATGGCTTGCACGTGTTTTGCCATGGATTGATTGGCTTTACGGGCATATTCTTGTGGGTCGGAACGCCGTAGTTCTTCTGCCTGAACCACATCAACCCCGGAGGGGATATACATGGTCACATCATGGGCGGGGGTCTGATCGGTGACCACATCCGGCGTCACGCCGCGCATGACCAATTCAGGGTAGATATCGGCGGCGTTGCCGATTAAGCCAATCGAGCGCGGCGTTTGATTTTGGCATGCTTCGTCCACCAGGGTCATCGCTTCTTCCAGCGTGTCAACCACCATATCGACATACCCGATTTCATTGCGCCGCTTCGCCCTGTCAGGGTCCACTTCCACGATCAACCCAACCCCCTCGTTCATGGTGATCGCCAAGGGTTGAGCGCCACCCATGCCTCCCAAACCAGCCGTCAAGACAAATTTACCTCTTAAGGAATCCCATCCTCTTTGTTTTGCCAGCGAGCCCAGGGTTTCGTATGTCCCTTGTAAAATACCTTGCGTGCCAATATAAATCCATGAACCGGCTGTCATTTGCCCATACATGATCAACCCCCGCGCCGCCAGGTCATCGAAGTGTTTCTGGGTTGCCCAATGAGGTACCAGGTTAGAGTTAGCAATCAATACTCGCGGCGCGTCCGCATGCGTTGTAAAAACCGCCACTGGTTTGCCGGATTGCACCAGCAAGGTTTCGTCATCCTCTAGATTACGCAGTGCCTCAAGGATCGCATCAAAAGATTCCCAATTCCGCGCTGCCTGGCCGCGACCGCCGTAAACAACCAGGTCTTGAGGACGTTCTGCCACCGCTGGATCCAGGTTGTTCTGGATCATGCGATAAGCTGCTTCAGTTAGCCAGGATTTACAGGTTAATTGGTCGCCGCGCGGCGCCTTGACCGTTCTTGGTGAAGACATGTTCATCTCCTATTCCATATTTGAAAAAATTTCCTTCCAATCGGATAAACCGTTGCATTACAGCATAATTATATATATTTTAAACTAAAAAGTCATCGAAGCACCAATATCTATAATGTTTCAATGACCTTAATTGACTTGCAAGCCAATTACCTAACCCCAATTTATTAATTATTTTTATTATAAATGACTCAAGGCTGTGGGGAATTAATCCTCGGAAGCCGCTTTGTCTTCAATCGCTTTAGCAAAAGTTGTTTCTCGAAGTTGATTAATGAGATTCGCTTGAGCTTTGCACCAGATCGGATGTATCGGGCATTCATCAGAAAACGAACATAAGCCCGCATCGCAAACGCATTCGTTAAGGAAAATTGGACCATCTATTGCTTCCACCACTTCGAGCAAAGTGATCTCTTCAGGTGACCGGGCAAGAGAAACGCCGCCGCGTGCCCCGCGCGATGTTTGTAATAATCCAGCTACAGATAATTGAGATACAATCTTTGCTAAGAAGGAGGGGGGTATTTTTTGTTCATCAGCAATTTGGCTGGTGGCTGCCCGGCAATCTGAGCCCATGCGGGCAAGGAATGCCACTGCTCGAACTGCATAGTCAGCCTGACGAGTGATCTGCATGGTAAATTCTCCTTCAACGAACAAACAAGATAATAATCATCTAACCGCGGTCAGACCGCTATATTTTAGACCCTTTTTGGTTAATTTACAAGTGTCAGAGGTCACTCCGTCTAGTTATAACGGTCATAATTGATAGGCTGTTTCGATATTCATGATTACAAACCAGAATATGGTAATATTATGGGCGTTCTCCAGAAGTCTTCGCCTGAGAGAATTCGATTTTATTTTGGAGGTTTTCAGAGAATGAAACAGATATGCGTGATTGGCGTAGGCTATGTAGGGTTGGTTACAGCCGCCAGTTTTTCAGATTTAGGAAATCGGGTCATCGCTCTTGATATCAATGAAGACAAAATCAATGGATTAAAAAATGGCATCATGCCCATTTATGAACCGGGTTTAAAAGAGCTGGTGGATCGCAATGTCCTTTCCAAACGCCTGACCTTTACCACATCTTATCCTGAAGCCTTGCGAGGCACCGAATTTGCTTTCATCGCGGTCGGTACACCTTCCGGCGTAGATGGCGAAGCTGATTTACGCTATGTGGCAGCTTCTGCCAGATCAATCGCAGAAAATATGCAAGAACCCCTAATCGTGGTTAATAAATCCACGGTACCGGTCGGTACCGGAGACTGGGTGGCGGATATCATTCGCAGCCATCAAGCCAAACCTGTTCCGTTCTCTGTTGTATCCTGCCCCGAATTTTTACGGGAAGGTTCTGCAATCGGTGATTTTATGCAGCCGCACCGCACTGTGCTGGGTTCGCTGGACCCAGACGCTGCTGAAAAAGTTGCGCAATTACATTTGGCCTTACGCGCACCTATCGTTATTACCGATCTCCGCACGGCTGAAATGATCAAATATGCATCCAATGCTTTTTTAGCCACCAAGATTTCCTTCATCAATGAAATAGCCAATATATGTGAAGCGCTGGGTGCAGATGTTAAAGAAGTGGCTGCCGGTATGGGCTATGATAAACGCATTGGTTCAAACTTCCTGGAAGCCGGGTTAGGCTATGGCGGTTCCTGTTTTCCTAAAGATGTGAAAGCGCTGGCATTTATGGCCGGAGAAAAGGGACGCCACCCGCAATTACTTAATGCCGTGATGGATATCAATAATGATCGCCGCCCCACCCTGGTCAGACATCTGAAAGAGATGCTGGGTGATTTGAAAGAAAAGACGATTGGATTACTGGGGCTTTCTTTTAAACCCAATACCGACGATATGCGCGATGCCCCCTCCATCACGATATGTGATTTACTGCTGGCTGCCGGCGCCTCTGTAAGAGCCTATGATCCGGTGGCAATGGATATCGCCAGACCTTTGCTTCCTAATGTGACACTGTTTCCCGATCCGTATATTCTGGCGAAAGATTGCGATGCATTGATAGTGGTCACCGAATGGAACGAATTCAAGAACTTGGATTTGCTGCGAGTCAAAGAATTGATGAAACAACCCATCATCATGGATGGCCGCAACATTTATGATCCCGATAAAATGATAAAAATGGGTTTTCGCTATCGCGGTTTAGGCCGTGGATATAACGGAAGCGCCACAAAAAACTGATCGTGTCGGCTGAATTGCCTCCCATTTGTGATTATGAAGGGTCTGATTACCAGGCTTCTTTTTGGGATTCCGGTAATCGAACCTACGAAGACGGTGTTGAAGCTATCGCCCTAAAAAGGCTGTTGCCGCCTGGCGGGAAGCTGTTGTTGGAAATTGGCGCCGGCGCCGGACGGAATACTCCCCGTTATAAGAATTTCGAACGTATCGTATTATTGGATTATTCCCGCTCGCAGCTTGTCCAGGCGCAAAAACGCCTGGGCAGGAGTGAGCGTTTTGTTTACGTTGTTGCCAATGTCTATCGCCTGCCTTTTGTGCCTGGGTTGTTTGATACCGCCACCATGATCCGCACCCTGCACCATCTGGCAGACGCGCCGTTGGCCTTGCGACAAACACGGCAGGTTTTAAAATCCGGCGCCATCTTTATCCTGGAATATGCCAATAAACAAAACCTAAAAGCAATTTTGCGCTTTCTTTTGCGACGCCAGACCTGGAACCCTTTCAACCCGGAACCGGTGGAATTCGCTGAACTCAATTTCGACTTTCATCCCAAGGCGATTAGACACTGGCTGAATGATGCCGGTTTCCGCCTCGATAAACAATTGACCGTCTCCCATTATCGTTCAGCGCTGCTGAAACGTCTGTTCCCTACGGCGTGGCTGGTAACCATGGATTCCCTGGCACAACTTACTGGGAATTGGTGGCAGCTTTCACCCAGCGTGTTCACCCGTTCCACTGCTAGCGGCGATTCGCCTATTGCTTCACTGGGAGAATTTTTTCGCTGCCCGGCATGTACCCATTTTCCTCTTGAAGAAACCCCCAATGCGATGAAATGCCCCGCCTGTGGAAAGAACTGGCCTGTCCAGGACGGAATATATCAATTCAGGGAATAAAAATTATGGGGGAATTCAATGATTATTCTTATTTCAATGATTGATGGGTTTTGTTTATTGTAGGGGTAATTCATGTAGGGGCAATTCATGAATTGCCCCTAATCACATTATTTCTATTCATCTATTTAATTCTATAAATATGTCATTTTCCACCCCCCTATATCCCCCCATTTCAAAACCAGAAATGCGGGAAGAAAAAAAGCGTTCCATTCCAAAATCGAAATTGGGGTTCAGCACTTCTCATCTCTAATTTTATTTGCTTTGAAATTGGGTTATACATTTTCCCCTGCGGTTGTCTAAAAAGTCAAAAAAGTCATGTTGCACGAAGGGTGTTTCACGAAGCGAAGCGAAACATCTAATTGATAGTGTAAAGACTCTTCGCTTCGCTCAGAGTGACAGCCTTCTTTTGGGACAGCCCCAGGCTGGGAGGGGTAATTTTTTCCCCACCCCTATTGACACTCCCTCTATTTTCAAACTATACTTATCATAATAATCATGGTTCCTGGAGGTAAATATGACCTGTGATATAACCTGGTACGGACACGCTGCTCTTGGACTAAAGACCGGGGGCTATACTATCCTCATCGATCCATTCATTACCGACAACCCCGTGGCAAATGTTAACGCCAACGAATTAAATCCTGATTTCATTTTGGTCAGCCACGGGCATGGCGATCACCTTGGCGATACCATACCCATAGCCAAAAGGACAGGCGCCCTGGTTATCAGCAATCACGAAATCAGCGTCTGGCTCTCTAACCAGGGTGTGACAACCCACGGTCAACATATCGGCGGGGGGCATGAACACCCCTTTGGCTATCTGAAACTCACCCAGGCTTTGCACGGTTCCGGCTTGCCGGATGGCTCCTATGGCGGCAACCCGGCTGGTTTCTTAATGACTACCAAAGAAGGGCTGAAAATTTACTTCGCGGGCGATACGGGTCTGTTCAGCGATATGAAGTTGATTGGTGAAGAAGGCATCGATATGGCTATCCTGCCTATTGGCGATAATTTCACCATGGGGCCCGACGATGCTTTACGGGCTGTGAAATTCCTCAATCCTAAGCACGTCCTGCCGATTCACTATAATACTTTTGAGCTCATCAGTCAGGATGCCAATTCCTGGAGCGACCGGGTAATCAAAGAAACCGGCGCTAAAGTACATGTGCTAAAGCCGGGAGAATCTATTACGATTTAAGCAAACTCACGTTGTATGCTTCAGGTATATAAGGCAACAAGGGGATCAGGAAATCAGGCAACACGGCAGCCAGGAATGGCGATGACCGAGCGTTTACTCACCTCTCACGCCTCCCTAATGACCTGATGCCTGATTACCTGTTGCTTACAGCTTGTTGCTTCTTTTCGATCTTGAGACACTCCCCCGGTTTGATCTGGAACATATCAAAATCACGCGCCACATAGGTATTAGGAAAGATTTCCTGTGCTTCAGCCAGGATATCCCGCTCACGGTAACGCCGGGATACATGGGTCAGGATAAGAGTCTTTACATTGCATCGTACTGCCAGTTCGGCGGCTTGCTTGGCGGTCAGGTGGGCAAAATCCCGCGCCATGTCCGCTTCCATGTCCATATAGGTCGATTCGATAACCAATGCATCCACATCCCGGCATGGTTCTACCAAATTCTCGGTTTGCCCCACATCCCCGATGTGTACCAGGTGAGTCCCGGGTCGCTCCTCGCCTAACACCTGCTCGGGGTGGATAACCCTTCCATCGGGTAAAGTAATGGTCTCCCCATTCACCAGATCCCTGCGCCAGGGGCCCTGAGGAATCCCCAATGCTTCCGCCGCGTCCGATAAAAATGGACGGCGGGATTTCTCTTCGAAGATAAACCCATAACAATCTGACCCGCGATGAAAAACCGGGGTAGCAGATATGGTGAAATCCTTTGTCTCAAAAAAGGGTCCAGGGTGCAATTCCATCAACCTGACATCGATGGGGGGACGGATATTGCGCAATACGACGCCAAACAACAGATCATGGATGCGTTCCAGGGCTGCCCTTCCGGCGTAGATTTCCAATTCTTCAATCGCTTCCCAGCGCATATAAGTCGAAAGCAAACCCGCTAGCCCTAAAATATGGTCTAAATGCCCATGTGTGATCAAAATGCGATTTAAGCGCTTAAAACCCAAACCGGAATGCAAGATTTGACGTTGGGTGCCTTCTCCACAATCGACCAGAAATCGATATTCATCGTGCATAATGACTTGAGACGATAGACCCCTATGGATGGAAGGCGCCGATGCTGACGTGCCTAAGAATAATAACTCAAACATACGCCCGATATTGTACCTCATAACCATCTTATAATTCCGAGATACTAAAGGTATCGGGTATCAGTCGATAAGGCAATCAGGATATCAAAAGAAGCTATCTGCAGTCAGATATCAGTTAGTACAAATTATTAACAAATATAAATCATTAACTGCTTTCCTGCCTTCTTTATAGATTTCTTCCCGGATTCCTATTATTCCTGGCTTCCTCATTAATATTTTGTTTTCATACCAGGAAAATAAACCGCTGATTTCGCGAAATCCAATGATTACACTATTTTCAGCGTAATCAGAATAATCATAAAAAAGGCGGATCTCTGGTTTACTCATAAAATTTTTTCATTTACACATAAAAATATCGGATTGGAGATGTAAAATAGCCTTAATTTCCCTTGATACCTGATACCTTCTTCCGTAAAGTTAGATTCGATATAAATTTAGACGACAGACCATTTGTGCTATAATGCCCTCAGGTTCAATCTGACATATCGTGGATATCCTATCAAATTTCCATCCAAAAAACTATCATGGCGCGTAAGTTAACCAAAAAAACTCCCTCAAAAACCACCTCGCGCAGTCAGGGGAAAACATCCAGAACAGCGAAACCCCAAAAATCCCCTTCGCCTTTGTGGGGGTTAATCAAAGGGCAACCAGGGGTAAAAACCCCTTCCCGTAGTACCTCTGGTAAACCGGCTTCCCGATCCTCTCAGAATAAGACAGTGGCTGCCAGTCGTTTATCGCTTGATCGCAAAATCGACCTGATCGGGATCGTCCTGGCTTTTATCGGACTTCTGACTCTACTCAGCCTGGCTTCCGCCAGCCAGGGCAGCCTCACCGGAGAATTAGTCGGTTTTCTAAACCAGGGATTTGGTTGGGGGATGTATTTTTTCCCCCTGGGGCTGTTGTTGATCGGTTTATGGCTGGTGCTGCGAACTTACGAACGCGTCCCGCGTATATCTCTCGAGCGTATTTCAGGCATAGTCTTGTTGTTTGCAAACCTGCTTGCCTGGTTTCATTTCTTTCTTTTTCCGGAGAACAACGAGAATGCCTTGCAATTAGCCGATCTTGGGGAGGGGGGTGGATATATCGGCGCTTTTATCCTGAATTCTCTATCCGGAGGATTAGGGATTGGAGGGGCATTCATTGCCCTGCTTGCCTGGTTGCTGATAACTCTCGTTATGGTATTCGATGTCTCGGTGGTTCAACTTTTCCATTGGATCAGTCCGTTAATCGAAAACCTACGCGACGCATGGGAGGAAAGAAAATTACACCGTTCTAAAGAAACGCCGGTTTCCTTTTCCGAGTTTACGCCCCTGACTCCGCCCATGCTGGTACCCGGGAGAGCGACATCTGCAACCCAACTTTCCCCTGACGGTGAAATCTTCCCTGCCGGTTTGCCGACTCAAACCAACGCCCCTCGGGAATGGAAATTGCCCTCGATCACCGAAATTCTGGAAACCGGCAATAAAATCCAACCCGATGAACAATACGATCAAAACCGCGCCAGGGTCATCGAAGAGACGCTCTCCTCATTCAGCGCACCGGCAAAAGTCGTAGAGATCAGCCGCGGACCGGTGATCACCCAATTTGGCGTCGAGCCGGACTTTATTGAAAGCCGCGGCGGTCGGATGCGTGTGCGGGTGGGAAAAATCGCCTCCCTGGCAGATGACCTGGCTTTAGCCCTCTCCGCCCGCACCATCCGCGTGCAAGCCCCGGTGCCTGGTAAAGGATATGTGGGTATCGAAGTCCCTAATGAGGAAATCGGCCTTGTGGCTTTGAGAGATGTGATCGAAAGCGAGGCTTTCCTACGGCTCAAATCACCTTTACGGTTTGCCCTGGGAGAGAATGTAGCTGGAAAAGCCGTTGCGGCAGATCTGGCGGCCATGCCGCACCTGCTTATCGCCGGCGCCACCGGCTCTGGTAAATCGGTGTGCGTCAACTCAATCATCGCCTGTTTTCTAATGCATAACACACCCGATGACCTGCGTTTGATCATGGTGGACCCCAAAAGAGTAGAGCTTTCCAATTACAACGGTATTCCCCACCTGCTGGCGCCGGTCGTCGTGGAATTAGAACGCGTGGTCGGTGCATTACAATGGGTGACGCGTGAAATGGACCATCGTTACCATAAACTGGCGCAGGTTGGGACGCGCAATATCACTGAATATAACGCCAAGGCGATTGCCAGCGGGGAAAAGAAACTCCCCCATCTGGTCGTCATTATCGATGAACTGGCAGATCTGATGATGCTGGCGCCGGATGAGACTGAGCGCACCATTACCCGGCTGGCGCAATTGGCACGCGCCACCGGTATCCATTTGATCATCGCCACTCAGCGGCCTTCGGTAGACGTGGTCACCGGACTGATCAAAGCCAATTTCCCGGCGCGTGTGGCTTTTGCTGTCGCCTCCGGCGTGGATAGCAGGGTGATCCTCGACCAGCCCGGCGCGGAACGTCTGTTGGGGCGCGGCGATATGCTCTTCCAGGCGCCCGACGCCGCAGCTCCGGCGCGTCTTCAAGGGACGTTTGTGTCCGATATTGAAATTCAGCGTCTTGTGGAATATTGGCAGGGCTTCAACGGTACACCGGCAGCCCCCATGGCAAGCCAGACTGGCGCTATCGATACCCCCGCAGGCGGTTTACCCCTAAAGCAAATACCTCTATGGGAAGAAATGTCGTCGGAGGAAAATGTCGACCCTCTGTTCAACGAATCCATAGATTTAGTACGCCGCCAGGGAAGAGCCTCGATATCGATGCTTCAACGTCGTCTGCGCATTGGATATACCCGCGCTGCCCGCCTGATCGAAACTATGGAAGAAAAAGGGATCGTTGGGCCTCCCGAACCGGGTACCGGCGCCCGTGAAGTGTTGGATTATGGTCAGGCGGCTCCACCCGCAGATGAAAATTGACGGTGATATAATTCCCGCATTATGCAAAAGACTACCCGTTTTTTGATCCTGATTGCTGTCGCACTGTGTTGCATAATTGCCGCAGTGGCGGTTTTTTACCAACCGGTGCACGACCGTCTGGCATGGCGTTTGAATGAAGCTCAGATTATGATCAAATCGTTCATCTCACCGCCCGAAAAAGCAGAGTTTATTCCCCAAACCCAATCAGGGACAGCTATGCCAACACCTGAGGTTCAAACTACGCCATCGAATAATACGCTCACGCCCACCTGGACCCCGCTGGCAGAATTTACAATGACGCCCCTTCCTTTTCCAACAGCCACTCCCACAATAGAACCTCTTCCCACTCATGTGGCGCTTCAGGGGGTGCGGTATATGGATCAACATGGATTATGGAATTACTGTGCGCCTGCAAATCTGGCGATGGCGCTGTCGTTTTGGGGATGGGAAGGCGACCGTTTGGATACCGGTAAAGCCTTGAAACCCTATAACAAAGATAAAAATGTGATGCCATATGAAATGGCTGATTATGTGACCGCCAACACCGACCTGAAAGCCATCGTGCGGGTGGGCGGAGATCTGGATTTGATCAAACACTTTCTTGCCAAAGGCTTCCCTGTTCTGGCAGAAAAAGGCGCCTGGATCAAGGATTTCTCTGGCGTGGTTAGCTGGATGGGTCACTACGGCGTCATTACTGGCTACGACGATGAAAGAAGCGAGTTGATCACGCAAGATTCATATTATTCCGCTGATTATATGGTGGCGTATGATAATTTCATCGAGGGCTGGCGTTCCTTCAACTATACCTATGTGATTATCTACCCGGCGGACAGGGAAAATGAAATCATGACTATCCTCGGCGAACAAGCCGATGAGACAGCCAATTATCAATACGCGGCTCAAAAAGCCTCCGATGAAATCTATACCCTCACCGATACCAATAAATTTTTTACCTGGTACAACCGTGGCACGAATCTGAAAGAATTGCAGGATTACGCCGGCGCAGCCGATGCCTACGACCAGGCGTTCGCTATCTATAACACGCTACCGGAAGATAAAAGCGTACGCCCCTACCGCATCTTGTGGTATCAAACCGGGCCTTATTTTGCTTATTATTTTACCGGCAGGTATTACGATGTGATCAATCTGTCCACCACCGCCATCGAGGCAGCCCTGGACGAACCTGCTCTGGAGGAAAGTTTCTACTGGCGGGCAATGGCTAAATATATCCTCGGTGATAAATACGGCGCCACTCAGGATTTCCAGGAAAGCCTCAAATATCACCCGGATTTCGAACCAACCCTTTACCAGATGAACTTGTATGGGCTCCCATAGCAAAGTTTCGTTCCTAACGAGAGAAAAATAATTTGCCCAGGGTACTCCACTTCTCCGACGCACATATCGACATGGTCAATTATGGCAGGCACGACCCGCAAACCGGTCTGCCCGTGCGGGTCATGGATTTCCTGAAATCGTTGGATACCATCGTCGATACCGCGGTCGATGAAAAGGTAGATCTGGTTTTGTTCGCCGGCGATGCTTTCAAAGACCGCAATCCCGCTCCCACCTTCCAAAGGGAATGGGGCAAACGCATCATGCGCTTATCCCGGGCAGACATCCCTACCGTGCTGCTGGTCGGCAACCATGACTTATCCCCTTCACTGGGTAGAGCTCACGCCCTGGAAAGCTACGACACTCTCGAAGTACCCCACGTACGCACCATCGATAAACCCACCTTTCTCGCCCCTGCCGATCTGGAAGGATTGCCGCTTCAAATCATCGCTATGCCCTGGATCGCACGTTCCGGATTGATCGCTCACCTGGGAATGTCGGCTGTGGAACCCGGGAAAATATATGAGGAAATGGAAAGACGCCTGATCGATTTGATAAACGATTGGCTGGAAAAAGCCGACCCAATTCTGCCCACAATTCTCACTGCCCACGCCTCGGTGCAAGGTGCAAAATATGGCAGCGAACGCACCGTCATGCTGGGAGAAGATCTGGCGCTTTCCGGTTCGTTGGTACGCGACCCTCGGCTGGATTATGTCGCATTGGGGCATATCCACAAACCCCAGGATCTAAATCCCGGGGGTCACCCTCCGGTGATCTATAGCGGCTCGATAGAACGCATCGATTTTGGGGAGGTCGATGATGAGAAATTTTTCGTCATCGCCGATGTGGAAAAAGGGAATACCATAGTCAATTGGCGAAAACTTGATCACATTCGCCCCTTTGTCGACCGTTTTCTACGTCTGAAAAACCAAGAAGGTATCACCGAGCAATTGATCACTGCTTTACCCTCAAAGAAAAAAATGGAGGGCGCCATCGTCCGCCTAACCCTTGAATACCCCCGCGACTGGGAATCCCTGATCGACGAGGCTTCTATACGGGAATACGCCAGCGCTGCTTTCGAATTTCACCTGGTTAAAAAACCCCACATGGAGACGCGTATCCGTTTGCCCCAGGATCAATCCATCGGCAGTCTCTCACCGCTGGATTTGCTGGAAAAATACTTTCTGGCAAACCATATCGAACCAGGTGAGATTGAAGATTTGAAAAAACTGGCTGCGGAAATCCTCAACGAACCTGATATGATAATAAAAGATTAATAAGAAAACCAGGAATAAAAGGAAGCCAGGAAAGAAATATATTTGTAACTTTATTGTCTTTACTGATAGCTGGTAATTTTTCTATTAGGAAGGCAGGAAAGCAGGAAGGTGATTTTCTGCCATCTAAAATGCGCGTGTTCTACAGCCCGGCATGGCGACTGATATCAAATAAACCAAACAGGAAATAAAAGACATTCAGGATAAACAGGATATCTTTTATTTATTAATTTCATCCATTTCATCCTGCCCATTATGTAGTGTAATGCCGACTTCATTCGTTAAATACCCAATCACCACGACTAAAGTCGCCACTACAGTCATCATTTCTTTTCAATCTTTTTATCATCCTTTTCATCCTGTCCATCCTGTCTATCTTTTCCCTTTTTTCCTTCAGAAACGTTAAAAAATGCCGATAACATAGAACGGAAGCTCCTTCACCGTACATATCGCCCAAATTTTTCAGGAGATGAAGCCATGGATGGCGTCAATTCAACCCGGATGGATCTACTCGCAGCCTGGCGCTTGATGAATATCAGGCAACAGCAATCAGAACGCGCTAAAAATAAAAATGCCAAAACGAAATCGTATAAAGAAACTCTGGAAGAGGAAGAAAAATTACTGGGCATTTACAGTCAGTCCGCTGGTGTAGCCAGCACAGGCAACAAAAAAATCGATAACCTGAATATTAAACTTTCGGACCTTATCAGTCAACTGAAAGCTCTTGAATGTAACGATGGCGGACAATCTTCTACCTCATCACAGCAAGTGACGGTTTCCTACGAGCGCGTGGAAACTGAAGTGACCGTTTCTTATCTTTCGTATGAGCGCGTGGATGGTCTGGTCTTGCGCAATAAACACCTGGCGGAAACGGATCGTTATGCTTTCGAATTTCAGGATGGCGCAACTTTTCGGATTATCGATAAATGGAGCGGGAAAAGCACTACCATCTGGGGCGACCCGCATGTGGACACTTCAGACGAAGAAGGGAATTGCAATGGTGAATTCTCCGATCTGAAATCCAGTGATACCCATACCACGCTAAAGCTGGAAGATGATACACAAATCACTTTCACCGCCAGAGATAACGGCGTGATCGAAGCCGTGGATATTTATAAAGGCTCACAACACCTGGTGGGATATGGTTTAGCCTATTCGGATGTTGCACTGGCGAGCAGCTTATTTGCCGATCACGTTGACGTTAGCTATGATTATTCAAGCCGTTCGCCCCTGGGTGATATGGTTTACGCCGGCGGCGATGGCAACGATTGGTATAATACAGCCGGACAATTGATCTGGGGTAAAACCACCGGTCCCCGCATAACCAGTCGACCTTCATCCTTGTTGCAAATCAGTATCCGCCAAAGCGTGGAAAGTGCTTTCTTCTCCGCTACGATAAACCAGAAGGCTTGATAGCGACAATATCACAGTAGCCTTACTGTACCTCCAAAACAGGGTATGCCTGATACGACCACCGCCTACCCTGTTTTGATTTTTAATGAGCGACCAGTCAATCAGACGCCCCTCTCTTTCCCCCTCTCCCTGCTTTCCCCCAATTTTCTGCGAAAATGTAGGGATGTCCGTAGGATAGAGGGGCAAGGGAGGTGAGGGGTGGTTGGGAATGTGTCCTCCGGATTGAGGGATTGAAATCTTTTTTACAATGTTCATTTGTTATAATCAAATATTCAATCAAGGGATTTTTATGTCCGGCTTAGGAAATTCCTTGTTGCCGAATACCTGATTACCTGATGCATTATTCTTTTCAACGGGTTACTGAAAACTGACAACTGTTAACTTTTAAAAATGATCCCAGTTCAATTAAAAATTTCCGGTTTTCTTTCGTATCGCGATCCTATCACTATTGATTTCACGGCTTTCGACCTGGCTTGTATCGCCGGTCTGAACGGCGCGGGGAAGTCCTCGCTGCTGGATGCCATAACCTGGGCATTGTTCGGTCAGGCGCGCAAGCGGGATGATTCCCTGATCAATATGCACCCTGAAGTAAATGCTGCCGAAGTGAGTCTGATTTTCTCGTATGAATCCAACCTGTATCATGTACAGCGCACGATGCCGCGCGGCAAGACGACCATCCTGGAATTCCACATCGCTCAAGATGGTGTTTCTGATGCCGAAGAAAAAACATACACCCTTTCCGACATCCAATGGAAACCGCTCACAGAACGCACCATGCGCGAAACGCAGGCAAAAATCGAAAACACGCTTCACTTGGATTATGACACCTTCGTCAATGCCTCCTTTTTTCTACAGGGGAAAGCTGATCAATTCACTCAACAGAAACCCGGCGAACGCAAAAAGATATTGGGGGTGATATTGGGGCTGGAAGCGTGGGAAGTATACCGTCAGGGAGCCAGCGATAAGCGCAAGTCTTTGGAAGCTGAGATTGCCTCTCTGGATGGCCGGCTGGCAGAAATCCATACAGAATTGAACGAGGAATTCGAGCGGAAAGCGCGATTGAAAGAATACCAGAAGCAGCTAAAGGTGGTGAGCCAGACACGTAAGACTCAGGAAAACACACTGGAAAATTACCGTAAAATTGCTGCCACACTGGAAAAACAGCGTAACCTGGTCGAAACGCTTCACCGCCAATGGGATAGCAGCGTTAATCGTCTCAACGAGATCAACAACTTGATCGAGCAGCGATGTTCTGAGTGCGAAAAACACCAGCAAACCATCGCCAATGCTGCTCAAATTGAAGCCGGTTATGCCTCATGGATGCAAGCCCGCGCCGAGCTTGAAAACTGGGAGAAAATAGCCGATCAGTTTCGCCAGCAAGAAGCCTTACGCCGCCAGCCGTTGGATGAAATCAACGCCGAAAAAGCGCGCCTGGAACAGGAATTGCTCACTCTGCAAACCCAGGCGCAAGGTGTGGCTGCGCAAACCGCTTCGAGAAGCGGGCTGGAAACCCAGCTTGCTGAGGCAGATGCCCGCCTGGCTGATATCGAAGGAAAAATCAAACAGCGTAAGAGCCTTGAAGAAAAGCTGCAAACCGCCATTCAAACCCGAGCAGACGCCAAAGCCGAAAATCAACGCGCCAGGACCGAGATGGATGAACTAAAAAAACGTATCGATGGCCTGGAAAAACTCACCGAAGCGACCTGCCCCACCTGCGGTACCCCGCTCACCTCTGAAGAGCGTCAAAAGAGAATTGAAGAACTCACCCGGCAGGGCAAAGAAATGGGCGACCGCTTTCGCGCCAATGTGGCTTTCCTGCAAGAATCCGAGCAAATAGTAAAGGACCTTGAAACACAAATCAAGGATTTAACCAAAATCGAAAGCCAACGCGATCAGGTTACCCAAACCAAAGCCCAGCTAGAAGCGCGCCTCTCCACCATTGCCCAGGCGGAGGCAGAATGGCAAGCCAAGGGTTCCCTGCGTTTGCTGGAGGTCACGCAGAGCCTCAAGGAAGAAAAATTCTCAATACCAGAACGGCAAAAATTAGCTGAAATCGATGCGGAATTAAAAGCCATTGGATACGACGCCGCAGCCCACGACCAGGGAAAGAAACTCGAAGCGGAGTTGCGCCGCTTCGAAGGGGAAATTCGCCTGTTGGAGAAAGCTCAGGCAGCCTTGGAACCCCTGCAGCGGGAAATTTCCAATCTGCAATCACAGGCTGCCGATCTCACACAAGAAGTTGCCCGCCAACAAGAAGATTATCAAATTTCAGATACTTCATTGAAGGAGGCTGAAGCACAGGCGCCGAATATAGCTGTCGCCGAACAAGAGCTGCTTCAATTTCAGGAAAATGAAAACCGCCTGCGCATGGATGTGGGCGCTGCCCAACAAAAAGTGGACGTTTTGAAAGGGTTAAAAACACGCCAAAAAACCCTGGACGCGCAAAGAGAAGAAGCTGCCCAACAGGTTGGGCGCTACCGCCAACTGGAACGTGCTTTCAGTAAAGATGGCGTTCCGGCGTTGCTGATCGAGCAGGCATTGCCGCAAATTGAAATGAAAGCCAATGAAATATTAGGTCGCCTGACTGCAGACAGCATGTCTATCCAATTCATCACCCAGGCAGCGTTCAAAGATCACCGCCGCCAGGATATGCGCGAGACCCTGGATATCCGTATCAGCGACAGCGCCGGCGCGCGCGATTACGAAATGTTCTCCGGCGGCGAGGCATTCCGGGTTAATTTCGCGATCCGCCTGGCTTTGTCGGAGGTATTGGCTCAACGTGCCGGAGCCCGCCTGCAAACCCTGGTGATCGATGAAGGCTTTGGCAGCCAGGATGCCCTGGGAAGGCAGCGTTTGATCGAAGCCATCAATCATGTACGCCGTGATTTCTCGAAAATTCTGGTCATCACACACATCGATGAATTAAAAGATGCCTTTCCCACCCGCCTTGAAGTCCAGAAAACCGAACGGGGCTCGACCATAACCGTCATGTAAATCATGGATTATTTCACCGGATGGTGATAAATATTGTGCTAGATATGTAAATATCTTATACAAAATTCGGTAAGAATTATGACAAATGTTACTGCATTGCTCTTATTTTTTTGCTATGATAATGATCAACTGCTTCTCGCAATCGTTGACCATAGAAAGATTTTAGGAATAAAAAGAGCAAATTGACTTTCAAGCGATTTATTGGCTGAATCCCGGAGAAAGCATGAGGCTGGCATTAACCATCGGCATATTGGCGTTGATCATCGTCCTTGGCGTTGGATTATATGTCACCGACTTCACCGCATATTTAGGCAATAACCCTTCCACTTGTAACAACTGCCACGTGATGGATGCCGTGTATGAAGGTTGGTACCATGCCGGTCATAAACCCTGGACCACCTGCAACGATTGTCACACCCCGCATGCGTTTATCCCCAAATATCTGGTGAAAGCAGAATCCGGTTATCACCATGTCACCGCGTTTGTGTTTGGTGAAATCCCAGATGCTATCCGCGCCAAAGAGTCATCCCGTCAAATCGTACAGGAAAATTGTATCCGCTGTCATGAGGAGACCGTTGCAAATATCATAGACAGTGAGATGGCATTCGATCGCTATTGTTATGATTGCCACTGCACCTCTGCCCATGGCGAACGCGGATTATCTATTCTGCCCTACCAACACACGGAGGAAAATCAATGAGAGGAAAATATACATACGCCATCCTATCAGGTATCATCCTTATTTTGGCAAGTTTACTGGTAGGGGTATTATTTTATTTCAAAAACCAACCGCCCCAAGAACGCGGGGTAGAACCGCTGGTACAGATTGAAGATCAAGAACCCGATTCCTCAAAGTGGGGGTTAAATTTCCCCAACCAATACGATACCCTGCAAAACACCCTCACCAATAATACGCCGACCACCTATGGCGGCTCAGAAAAATTCTCCAAGCTGGAAAACGACCCGCGTCTTATCACCCTGTTTGCTGGATACAGTTTCAGTATCGAATATAACGAAGAACGCGGACATCTCAACAGCCTGACCGATGTGCGTGAAATCAAACGTGTTAACAAGACAACTGCCGGCACCTGTTATTCATGCAAAAGCGCAGTGAACCCGCGTTTGTGGGGAGAAATGGGCATGGCTGAATTCGACAAAACCCTGTTTCATGATCTGGGAGAAAAAATCGATCAGCCTATCGGTTGCGCCAACTGCCATGAAGCCAATAGCATGAAACTTATCGTCACCAACCCGGCGCTGGAAGAAGCTCTGGTAAAACAAGGTAAAGATTGGCATACCTTCACCCGCCAGGAAATGCGTACGATGGTGTGCGCAAATTGTCATGTCGAATATTATTTTGCCGGGGAGGGCAAATATCTGACATTCCCCTGGGAAGATGGCACAGACATCGAAAATATTTCCAAATATTACACCGACCTGGCATTTGCAGATTGGGAACACCCTCAATCAGGGGCAGCCATGATCAAAATGCAGCATCCGGATTATGAATTATTCTCCAACAACAGCACGCATTACAAAGCAGGAGTGGCATGCGCCGATTGCCATATGCCCTATACCCGTGATGGCGCGGTAAAATTTTCTACTCACGATGTTAAAAGCCCGCTGTTGAATGCCGAGGCGGCCTGCGGCGCCTGCCACACCGATGTGGACTATGTGACCGAAAGAGTGGCGATCATTCAAGCTCAGGTACGCCAGACGATGGATGATACCGAAGATGCAATCATGGCTGCCATCCAGGCTATCGAAGCGGCAGCGGCTCAGACCAACGCCGATACCACTCTACTGGAAGAAGCCCGTATCTTGCACCGCGAAGCCCAATTGCGCTGGGATTTTATCAATGCCGAAAACAGCATGGGATTTCATAACCCCGAAGAAGCTTTAAGAATATTAGCCGCCTCGACCAATCTGGCGCGGCAGGCGGAGCTAAAAGCTTTCCAGGCTGCCAGTGGGAAATAGATAAAAAGTTTTTGTATGGTTTATGGGTATGATATATGTTATAGTTTATTACTGTTCAAATAAAATTATCGTCGGAACTGTACCAAGGAAGTATGGTTATGGCTGAATCAGATGAACAAGTAGCCCTTGCAGATATTCACGTCGATCTGAATGATCCTACGCTGTACATCAACCGGGAATTAAGCCTGTTAGAATTCCAACGCCGCGTATTGGAGGAAGCTCAAGATCAATCCAATCCATTACTGGAAAGAGTAAAATTCTTATCAATCTTGGGTTCAAACCTGGATGAATTCTTCATGGTGCGCGTCGCTGGATTGAGAAAACAGGTGCTTGCTAAAGTGACCGATTTACCCAAGGATGGGATGACTGCAGCGGAGCAATTGGCGATCATTCGAAAAGTTGTGTTGGATTTACTCACTCAGGCTCGTAAGTGTTTGATTTCAGATATACTTCCCAACCTGAATAAATCTGGTATCCATATCATCAATTACGCCCGATTGACCGCTCATCAAAAAGAAACGGTAAAGGATTATTATAAAAAGATCATCTTCCCGGTGTTAACCCCCCTGGCGTTCGATCCTGGGCATCCTTTCCCGCACATCTCCAATCGCAGCCTTAATCTGGCTGTTTTGATCAAAGATCAAAACAAAGAAGAACACTTTGCCCGTATTAAAGTCCCGAACACATTGCCCCGGCTACTGCCGATCAAACGTTCTTCGGGTAGTATCCGCAAAGACGGTACCGTGCCTCACCACCATTACTTTGTATTTATCGAACAAGTCATTGCAGCCAATCTCGAAACGCTTTTCCCAGGCATGCAGGTGATCGAATCGCACCCTTTCCGCGTCGTAAGAGATGCAGACCTGGTGATCCAGGAATTGGAAGCGGATGACCTTTTAGAATCCATGGAAGCCAATGTCCGCCAGAGGCGTTTTGGTTCGGTCGTCAGAGTAGCCATCAACGAGAACATGCCCTCCTACATCCGCAAGATCCTTATAGAGAACCTTGAAATTGGGCGCAATGAAATATACTCAATTAGAGGACCGCTCGGGTTAAGCGATTTAATGCAGCTTTACCAAATCGAACGCTATGACCTGAAAGATCCAGTTTACAAACCTGTTGTTCCGAATATGCTTAAAGTAGACCTCATCGATGGCGGTATTTTCTACGCCATAGAAAACCAGGATATTCTCCTACACCATCCCTACGATTCATTCCTCCCTGTCATCGATTTCCTGAAACAAGCTGCCCACGATCCGGATGTCCTTGCCATCAAGCAAACCCTGTATCGTGTAGGAAGACGTTCTCCGGTGGTAGCCGCCCTACTCGAGGCGGCAGAAAACAATAAACAAGTCGCGGTTTTGGTGGAATTGAAAGCCCGCTTCGATGAAGAAAGTAATATCGAATGGGCAAAAAAATTAGAACACGCTGGAGTGCATGTCATTTATGGTTTACTGGGGTTGAAAACCCACTCCAAAATAACCCTGGTCGTACGCCGCGAAGGCGACGCGATCCGCCGCTATGCCCACCTGGGTACCGGTAATTACAACTCCGTCACTGCACAGCTTTATGAAGACCTTGGTCTATTTACCTGCGACGAAGCTATCGGTGAAGATGTAACCGATTTATTCAATTATCTGACCGGGTACTCCGACAAAAGGGACTACCGCAAATTGTTGGTGGCGCCCATTAATCTACGCGAAGGGATGACGCGGTTGATACAACGGGAAATGGAAAATCACAAAAAAGATGGCAATGGACGATTGATATTAAAAATGAATTCCCTGGTTGATCCTGCCATTATCCAGGAATTATATAAAGCATCTCAAGCGGGTGTGTCGATCGACTTGCTGGTACGCGGTATCTGTTGTCTGCGCCCCGGGTTGAAAGGCGTGAGTGATAATATTCGCGTCACCAGTATTGTGGGGCGTTTTCTTGAGCACAGCCGCATATATTACTTCTATAACAACGGTCTGGAAGAAATATATCTGGGTAGCGCAGACTTGATGCCCCGAAACATCAACCGCCGGGTGGAGGCGCTTTTCCCCATTCAGGATAAATCCATGATCCGGTATTTACATGATGAGGTGCTTCTAACTTATCTGGCGGATAATGTTAAAGCCCGCCACATGAACCCTAATGGTACGTATAGCCGGGGTAAATTATCGCCCAAGGACAAGCCATTAAACAGCCAGTTATGGTTAATAAGCAAACGCCAACGGATGTCAGAAAGTTAGTATGCATGGTTGGTGAGGTTATAAACAATAATGTGGGCATCCTCCACAGCGACCCCTTACAAAGAAATTTGTAAGGGGAATATCGGTCATGGGCGGATGTCCTTAGACGATAACACTACCCCAGGAAGGTGAATCTAATGACAGAGTCATTACTATCCTTAGAGGAACGAAAATTACTTGAAAACATCAAAGAATATGATGCAGCTCCGGTTTTCCAGCGCCTGGCGCATATTCTACTCCTTTACGATGATGGTCAGATGACTCGACAAATAGCAAGTATTGTACAGCTTTCCCCCAGCCAGGTGCGTCGACGGCGGCGGCAATTTATTGCCAGGGGAATGCAATTGTTTCCCCAGGATGAGCTCACTACAGAAGAAACCACAGAAGAAGAAAGTACCCTCCCGCCCGATCTCGCAATCCCTGAAACTGAATCTCAAGCGGTTGAAACCGTTGCAGAACCCCCTGTCCCCAAAATGTATACCGTGAAAGATTTCAAGGAGGATGCCAAATCACTGAAAAGCCCCGGAGTGAACCGGGATGATACGCTTTCAGAAGCCGGTCGAAAAATCTTACGTTACCAATTTGCCCAGATGTTGTTGAATGAAGATGGCACGCGCCTGGGCGAGGACATCGAAGCGCTGCATGATATGCGGGTGGCCACCCGCCGTATGCGGGCAGCCTTGGATATTTACAACGAAGCTTTTACCCCCAAAGCCATCAAGATGTTGCTTAAAGGGCTGCGGGCAACCGGTCGGCACCTGGGTAAAGTACGCGACCGGGATGTATTTATCGACAATGCCCGGCAATACCTGCACACCCTGCCAGAAGAACACCACAACGACTTGAATCCACTCATTTCTTCCTGGGAAGAAGCCCGTCAAGGGTACCGCCAAAACATGCTGGCTTTTTTGGATAGTAAACCTTACCGGGAATTTAAAGAGGATTTGTTAACCTTTGTGAACACGCCCGGTACAGGTGCCCGCCCCTTACCGGAAAGTTTACTCGCCCCAAACCTGGTATGTGAGGTAACACCCAAGCTTATCTACACCTGTCTGGGAGATGTGCGTTCCTTTGAACCCTTCCTGGATACCGCCACACTACCGCAATTTCATGCGCTGCGCATCGCATTTAAAAAATTCCGCTATGCTATCGAATTCTCTCAAGAAGTTTTAGGAGCAGAAGTGAAGCAAGTGATTGCAGATCTCAAGAAAATCCAGGATCACCTGGGAGAACTGAACGATGCACAGGTGGCAAGTTTGATCTTAAAAGACTACCTGGGAGAATGGGATATCCAACAAGATTCTCTGCCGGTTACCGAACGTACCAGCCCGGAATCAATCATGGCATATTTATCGACTGTTTATGCCCGACGGCAACATTTAATGTCAACTTTTCGTGATACCTGGGAATATTTCAGCCGCCCCGAATTCCGCCAGAACTTAGCGGCCTGTATCGCCGCTCTATAGGTTACTCGCTCGCCAGGATTTTATCCAGCGTTTCAAGATCATAACCCCGCTGGATCATTTGAGCAAAGGCTTCGGGTAAACCTGCTTTACGAATGGCGTCCACCGCCCTTGCAATATCATAATCGATACGGAATTGCTGAACGCCAAAACTGTCATCTCTGATATCTAATAAAGCATAGGCAGCGCGCGGGTCACCGTCGCCGGGTCTTCCCACGCTGCCAGGGTTTACAAACCACACATCCTGGACCTGCCGCAAGAAGGCTTGATGGGTGTGCCCACAAACGATCACATCTACCTGGCTGCCCTTAGCCAGGTTTTCCAGCCTTTTTACTGGCGTCTTATCGCATAGCATTTCATCGATGGATTCCGGACTCCCATGCACCATTAAAATACGCCGATTTTCGATTTCCATTTCTAATTTTTCGGGCAAGGAACGCAAATATTGGGCATTTTCCTCCAAGAGTTGCTCGTGCGCCCACTTAAAAGCCAGGTATTTCCCTGGTCGTTTATTTTTCTTCCATTTTCTTTGTTTAGTAGGAAAATTCAACACTTTGAGGTCATAATTCCCCACAATGCTCACTGCGCCGATGTGATGCAAACAATCGAAGATTTCATTGGGGAAAGCGCCATAACCCAGGAAATCCCCCGTATTCCAATACTGCTGAACGTGATGCGCCTGAGCGTGAGCGATCACCGCTTCCAATGCGGGTAAATTGGCGTGAATATCTCCCAGGAGGGCAACGATCATTCCAGCGCCTCATGGTGAGGGGAACGGCGGTTGATCGAGCAAGACTTTCTCCTGCCCGCCCCGATCAACTTCCCAGGGGTATACGATGTGGGCATCGGTTATGGCTGCAAAATAATCGGGTTGGGCAGCGCCAAATAAATTGCGATAGGGATTGAAATGTAAAACACAGGTATAAGGTAAGCCGCCTAGCGCGGTCACCCGATTTTTCACCGCGGTGATAGTTCGACCAGACCCCCACACATCATCCACTACCAGAATACGTTTGCCTTTCACCAAGGCGACTTCGGGGAATTGGATGAATTGCGGCCATGCGTATAATCGGGCTTTTTCCATCTCTATCTGCGCCGGAAAATCCACCGCGGCGATCAAGATATTCGTAATCCCCATAGTCTCTGCCAGCAGTCCGCCAGGAATTAAACCGCCGCGGGTCACCATTAACATGGTATTAAATTCCTCTTCAAATTGAGGCAAGAGATGGTCAATCAGTTTTTCTACATCTTCCCAGGTTAATAATTCACGTCGAGCTGCTTCCATGCAACGCTCCTTATATAATTTCTATACCTAATTATAGCAAAGAGATAGGATCTTGTTCTACTCTCCAATCGTTTATTCGGCGCCCGGCCAATACTGAAAGCGGATCGGCGCCGCGCAACACAATTTGCCAGCGGTAATAGCCTCCCTCGCGTTCAAAAAAACATGGGGCTGGTCCGATCATCTCTGTGTTACGTTTCCCTTCTTCATCCAGCCAGGTCTTGATCTGGGCAGCCATTTTTTGCGCGATCGTTTCAGCCTGCGTTTTATTCAATGAACGGTATTCCAGGCGCACCAAACGTTTATAGGGCGGGTATCCCAGTTGCTTACGGTATTGCAGTTCCTGTTGATAAAAAGCCCGAAAATTATGGGCGGCGGCTGCTTTTATCACGTAATGCTCCGGGTCAAAAGTTTGTAGAATCACCTGCCCGCCTAAAGGGCTGCGCCCAGCCCGCCCGGCCACCTGGGTGAGCACCTGAAAAGTCCGCTCTGCCGCCGTGTAATCCGGTAAATTCAAGCCTACATCGGCTAATACCACCCCCACCAGGGTCACCAGGGGTAAATCCAGCCCCTTGGCTAACATTTGTGTGCCGATTAAAATATCGGCTTTATGAGCGGCAAAAGCGTTCAATATTTCCGTGTGCGATCCTTTTTGGCGAGTAGTTTCGTAATCCCAGCGTATGGTACGCGCCCGTGGAAAATGAGCCTGCACTTCCGCCTCAACCCGTTCGGTGCCTGTGCCAAGCTGGCGGATACGCTGACTGCCACATTGCGGACATTTATTCGGAATGTTGCGCCGGTATCCGCAATGGTGGCATTCCAATGAGCCTGTTCCACCTGCCCGTTGTTTGGAAAACTGGGGAGGATTATGAGAAGTCAAGGGCAGATCACATTGCGGGCACTTAATGACCAATCCGCAATCCCGACAAAATACATACGTTGCCATGCCGCGTCGATTCAGGAAAAGGATAGCTTGTTGTCCCTGTGACAAAATATCATCCAGGGCATCTTGCAGCAAGCGGCTGAATATCGAACGGTTACCGCCCTTTAATTCCAGGCGCATATCGACGACCGAAACCGGCGGTAATTCCATGGTATCTGCCTGTTCTTCAAAGGGACGATAATGTGAATTGCCATGCAGGCTGGCGACTTGCGCCTGTACAGTTTTACGATGCGCCAGGATGCGGTCGGGTAATGATAAATATTGCCATTTGCCTTGTTCAGCCTGGTATGCACTCTCAATATCGGGTGTTGCCGATCCCATCAGGCATATGCTTCCAATCAATCCGGCATACTCCACCGCGACCTGCCGGGCATGATAAAACGGCGGTTCAGCCTGATAATATGAAGCATCGTGACACTCATCCAGAACGATTAAACCAATTCGAGCTAACGGCGCAAATAAAGCGCTGCGCGGACCCACAATAACATCGAGTTCACCAGATTGCGCCCTGCGCCAGGTATCATACCTCTCTCCAATTGAAAGGCGGGAATGGAGCAATCCCACCCGCTCGCCAAAACGCCCCACAAAGCGGTTGATCGTTTGAGGGGTCATGGCAATCTCGGGCACCATAATTATGGCTTGTTTTCCCTGATTGAGTACCGCCTGCACAGCCTGTAGGTAAATTTCCGTTTTCCCGGAGCCGGTAACGCCATGCAATAAAATGGGGCGCACCTTTTTACCATTATGCACTCCTTCAAGGGCGTTTAAGACTTCACTTAAACACGTCTGTTGGGCGCTGGTTAACTTGGGTACTTCATAAAACTCGTTACCCACCTCTTCCAATGGATCACGCCAGGTTTGTCTTTCGCCCAGTTTGATCAATCCCAATCCGGACAATTTAATGAGATCCGCCGTGTTGCCTCCGCTGGCGTTTAAAACAATAGCAACCTCCATTTCGCCCGGGTTGTCTTTCAGGTACTGCAAAATAAATTTGCGGCGTTGATAAGCTTGAGAAGAACGCCGTCCCAATAAATCAGATGACGCCTCGATTTGATTGGGTGTGCCAATCAATTGCACTGTGCGTACCATTTTCGGTTGCACGCCGGGGGCAGATAACACCGGTTTTGAATTCAAGATTTGCTTCCTGACCAAACCCTGTATCGAGGCGCGCCAGTTTACTCTGGACATAGCGCGTGTGATCTGACGTCCGGTCAGGTCGCCGCGTTGGGCGATCAATCCAAGAATCCGTTTTTGAAGAGGGGTGATCCGTTGCCCCTGGGGAAGAGGATATCTCGATCCAAGACTGAATAATGTATCCGCCCTCTGCGCTAAACCCGCAGGCAGCATCAAATCGATCCAGTACGCCCATGGCGTCAGGTTTGTGTGAGCCATATGCTGGGCCAGGGAAATTTGCGCCTCGGTCAGCACAGCCTGGCTTTCGACTAAAGCTGTCACGGGTTTGGTTTCCGTTACTTCAGGCTGAGAAACAAAATCAACTACCACCCCTTGCACGCGTCGTCGTCCAAAGGGCACTTCCACCAAATGCCCAATCTTTAAGATACCTTCCAATGCGTCCGGCAGATGATAATGGTATACCCCCGACACACGAGGCACATTGACGGCAATTGCTACATACGTGGGCATATCGTTTTCTATTTCTCTTTTGAAGGTTCACTGATATGAGATAATGACATATCGCCAATCCGTAAACCATCCATCATTTCCACCATTAAACGGATGGCATTGGGCAACATTTCAAAATCCCCGCTATTGTTATCGAAAAGATCTCCCGCTTCCCCCACAAAATGTGTCGGCAAATCCTCCAGGGTCATCAATCCGATAACGACAATGTCCCGGATCATGCGTATTCCTATGGCTTGCGGGTGATGACGGCTGCGCCATATCCCACCACTTGGCTGTAATCACCGGTCATATCGCCAGAGGTGGCATAATTCAGGATTTGCACATGGTTGGCGCCCAATTCACTGGCCGCCCACATAATGGCTGCTACGGCGCTTCTTCCACAGGCAAATCCTTTGCCTTCTTCCTCCGCACGTATTACTTTCTCCGGATCGAAGGATTCCATGCGGCGCAACATCTCGGTATCAAATATGCGCGCTTGCTCCTGAGTATAAAAATGCGAAAGGTCAGTACTGCCGACCAGTATACTATTTTTGCCACGCAAACATCTGGCTAGAATACTTCCAAATGAACGCACGATGCGTATATTATGTTCCCGGAGCATAATGGGTGCAATTTGGAAGGTTTCCCCCAATACCCGCTGCAAGAATGGCAGTTCTATTTCCAGAGAATGCTCTTGATCGTTGCTCACCTGGGTGAGTTCGGTTCCCAACTCTGCTTTCAATTTGTGATTAATGGATGCTATAAGGGATTGGTCTATATCAACGGTTCCTAATGGCGTTTGATATGCCAGATGTGCGGAGGTTAAAAACGGTTGCTGATAAGGGTAATGCATAGGAGAAACAATGACCACTACATCCGGCTTAAGCCCGCATAAGGCTGCGAAAGCATAACCTGCCACCGGACCGGAATATAAATGGCCGGCATGGGGAGCTACCACACCAATAACCTCTCCTTCAATCGGAGGTAAAGTGGCAGAGTTTATGTATTCATCGACACTCTCAGCCAGCAATTCTTTATCCGCCGGGTACCATCTGCCGGCGATGGGAGAAGGACGTATATCTGTCGCTGCTTTCATAGTTCACCTCCAAGCATTGACTGATTTCATTTTAACATAAACCAGACGCTTTTCAAGCGTCTGAATTCCCAATCCTTCCCCTGGTCTCCTAAAGTAAGGAAACCAGGGGTTTAGGAGGTAAATAAACCTGATGTGATGATGCGCCAAATAATAACCCGCCAATCACGGATGGTTTTTTCACCTTGCACTTTCACGATTTACCCCCTGCTTGCATATTTTCATCCCTAATCAAGAGCTTTCACAACATCCCCTGAGGGTATTCGGAATGTCGTAATTATTTAATTTCAAAAACCATGTTCACGTCCACCGATACAGCCAACTCGCCGGGCGTGATAGGTACATTCGATGAGGCAACCAATTCCATCCCGCCCATCCCTTTGGCTTCGAACATCGAGGACGAAGAGGAGGTATAAGTATTGATACTCTGCACATCTCCCATAGTGACGCCGGCTGCTTTACATAGTTCTTCGGCTTGCGATTGGGCATCGGCGATAGCGGCTTCACGCGCTTCGCTTAACGCCGTACTTTTATCTGCCGCATCGAATTGAATACCGCTGATCGAATTTGCTCCGGCTTCGATAACCTTCCCTAAAATACTGCTGATCTTAGATAAATCGCGCACGGTGACATAAACGGAATTATCCACAACGTATAATATACCTTCAACCTTGCCGCTTTGGTCATAGATTTGCTGGGGATAAATGTTGAAATTTGATGTTTTTATATCCGTGGGATCGATTTTAAAGCTGGTTAACGCATCGGACACTTTCTTTGAAACGGCGTTATTTGCCGTGACGGCTTCGGCAGCATCCTTATTTTCAGTGTGAACCCCGATAGAAATATACACAATATCCGGTGTTAAATAGATTTTCCCGTTACCGGTCACATTGATCGTTCGTGGATTACTCGGAATATTTCCATCGTTTTGAGCCATTGCGGGGCTGGCGCATGCCGAAAGTAATATCGCCGAAGCCATGAGTAAACCAATCAAAACATATTTTTTTGTATGCATAATTCGCTCCTTTATTGTGAACTCAAATGAATGACGAGAAATGAATTGAATTTGTTCCCGTGGTTTCGTGAATTGTTGATCATCCGCAGATGATTTGGAGATACCTATCCTAACTTCATCACTAATTAACCGATATGATTCTAATATTTTATATTTATAACGTTAATACTCCCGATGATATAATCCATTTCAGGATTAAATTATACGATTTCATCCGGATTTCTTATAAAATATATACTTATTGGAAGTATACTGGTAACAGGAAAAATTTTTTTATGGTAACGGATTCCCACTGATTATGTGCAGTTGGAAGGAAAAAAGCTTATGATGCGATTTGATCGTTTTACAGAGCGGGCGCAGGAAGCAGCCCAGCGTGCAGCGGAGATTATTCAACGCTATGGTCATAATCAAATAGACACAGAACATATCCTGCTGTCGCTGATCGAACAACCACAAGGCGTGGTACCCCAGATACTGGAAACGTTGAAAGTAGACAGTGCGGTGCTTACCGAAAGGCTCGATTATATTTTACGCACCAGCCCCAAAGCGAATATATTTGGCGGGGGGGCAGGGCAAATTTTTATCACGCCCAGGGTTAAACGTATTATCGACCTTGCAAACGAAGAAGCGAACCGCTTAAAAGATGAGTATATCTCAACCGAGCACATCTTTCTCGCTGTGCTGAGTGAACGCAGCACACCGGCAGCCCGTTTGCTTGAAGGCGCCGGGGTAACCCGTGAACGAGTATATGAAGCCGTACAGCAAATTCGCGGCGGGCAGCGGATTACCGATCCGCAGGCAGAAACACGCTTTCGAACCCTGGAAAAATACTCCCGCGACCTGACCCAATCCGCCCGCGAAGGCAAGTTGGACCCGGTCATTGGCAGAGACAGCGAGATTCTACGTGTGATCCAAATTCTTTCTCGACGTACAAAAAACAACCCGGTGTTGATTGGCGAAGCCGGTGTTGGAAAAACCGCCATCGTGGAGGGTTTGGCGCAAAAGATTGCGACGAATGATATCCCCGAAATTTTAATGGGAAAAAAGGTGGTAGCGCTCGATCTGGGAGGCATGATCGCTGGTTCGCGTTTTCGCGGCGAGTTTGAAGAGCGATTGAAAGCTTCTATTGAAGAGGTGCAGCGCGCCACCGGTGAGATCATTCTTTTTATCGATGAACTGCATACCGTGGTTGGCGCCGGCGCCGCACAAGGCGCCATGGATGCCTCGAATATGCTCAAACCTGCCCTGGCGCGCGGCGAATTGCAGTGCATCGGCGCCACCACCCTGGATGAATACCATAAACACATCGAGAAAGACGCTGCCCTGGAACGCCGCTTTGCCCCGGTATATGTTGAAGAGCCAAACGTTGAAGATACCATAAAGATGCTGAATGGTTTACGCGATCGCTATGAGGCGCACCACAAAGTTCATTTTTCTGATGCAGCCCTGGTGGAAGCGGCCAAACTCTCTTCCCGCTATGTGACCGACCGTCACCTGCCCGATAAAGCAATTGATCTGATCGACGAAGCGGCTGCCAAGCTGCGTGTGGCGCTTTACTCTCTCCCTGCCGATCTAAAATCAATGAAGAGTGAGATAGAACGTCTGTCTGCAGAGGAGGAGCAAGCCGGTTTGGAACGAGATTACGAGCGGGCCGCGCAGAAAAAAGCTGAGCGCTTAAGATTAGAAGGCGAATTTAACGACAAACGCGATCAATGGGAGTCGGACCATCAACTGGATGAAGTGGTGGATGTCAACGATATTGCCGAAGTAGTTGCACAATGGACAGGTATCCCGGTCAGCCAGATGATGGAAACCGAAGCTGAGAGGCTCCTGCAAATGGAGCAGCGTCTGCACGAGCGCATCAAGGGGCAAGATGAAGCTATTCACGCCATATCAGATGCCATAAGAAGGGCTCGCTCCGGGTTGAAAGATCCGCGTCGTCCAATTGGCTCTTTCATATTCATTGGGCCTTCCGGCGTGGGAAAAACGGAATTAGCCAAAGCCCTGGCTGGCTTTTTATTCGATGACGAGGATGCCCTGGTACGCATTGACATGAGCGAATACCGCGAACAACATACGGTATCCCGATTATTTGGTGCCCCGCCCGGATATGTTGGCTATGAGGAGGGCGGGCAGCTTACCGAAGCCGTGCGCCGCCGACCTTACCGGGTAATTTTGTTCGATGAAATTGAAAAAGCCCATCCCGAAGTATGGAATGCCTTGCTGCAAATACTAGACGATGGTCGATTGACCGATGGTCAGGGCAGAGTGGTAGATTTTCGTAATACCGTATTGATCATGACCAGCAACCTGGGTACCGAATTTGTACGTAAAGCGGGTTCCTTAGGATTTTTGGGCCGTTCTGATGAACCGGAAGAACGCCAGGCACAGGAGAAAATCGAGAAGGCTTTGAAGAGCACTTTCCGGCCGGAATTCTTGAACCGCATCGATGAAATCATCACCTTCTCTCAGCTTAGCCGGGAGCAGATGCGTGAGATCGTAGATTTGCAAATGAACGAAGTACAAGAACGCCTGGGTGAACATGGCATCGAAGTGAGGCTGTCAAATGAAGCCCGGGATTGGTTGGCTGATGAGGGGTACGACCCCAGCTTTGGCGCCAGACCGCTACGCCGCGCTTTACAAAAGCATGTGGAAAGCCCTCTTTCTGTGAGTTTACTTAGTGGTGAGTTCACATCCGGAAGTACTATTCTGGTAGAAGTTGATGAAAAAGGTGAAAAACTTATCTTCCGCGCCATCGAGGAAGAGCTTGCAATAAATAAGCTGGATAGCCCGGCTGAAGTATAAGCCATAAAATAAACGCGATATCCTGGCTGCCTCTTCTTATCTCTGTTGTGGAGACGGGTAGAGGCAGTTTTGTTTAATAATTAACATGAATATTACCCAAATGATGAAGGGATTTGGCGCGATAATTCACCCATTTGTCCTCTAAAAAATTAGGCGTATTGAAAACCGGAGAATAACCGTTCGTGTATGATGAATGTATCGCCCATTCATCAGATAATTAGGAAATTAATCGTTAGTTTGATGACATTTGCCACTAGATGTTTATTCACAGAGTGGATAAATTGTTAGTACACTATTGAGGAATTGCGCTATGCTTTCTGAAGATATTAAAAAGTTACCATTCTTTCAAGATTTACCCGTTGAACAAAGTAGTGTTCTGGAGGAATTATTCAGTTCCTGCGATTTTTATACCGGGTCCATATTATTTGAACAGGGAGATCCGGCGGATTTTCTTTACCTGGTGATTTCCGGAGAAGTGGTGATCCATTATAAACCGGATGACGGGGCAAAAATTACCGTGGCGCGTGTGCGAGAAGGCGGCATTGTAGGCTGGTCGGCGGCGTTGGGAAATGCATTTTATACCTCAACTGCAGAGTGCACGGATTATTCCCAGCTATTGCGTGTCCGGGGGGATGAATTGCGCAAGTTGTGCATCCAATGCCCTGAATTAAACGATGTGATACTGGACCGTTTAGCAGGCGTCATTGCCAAGCGGTTACGTAAGTCCCATAAGCAAGTCATGAGTTTATTGAGACAAAGCCTTGAAACAAATGTCCGAGACTACAAGGAGGCATAAACTTGGGCGACACCGGTGATGAAGAAAAATTACGCGCACTGATCCAGCAGCTGAATGACTATATCGAGCAATATCACGGCGGCTCAGTAGAAATGGTAAGCTTCGACGGAAAAGTGTTACAGGTTCGTTTAGGCGGCGCTTGCCAAGGTTGCCCCTTGTTACCGGCTACCCTGCACGGATGGGTAGCGGGCACTGTACGGCAGTTTTTCCCTGAAATCGAGCAAATTGAGTCAGTTGATTAGCTCACAACCCCATCGCGCAGCCATCGGCGCGCGGGTCGCTACCCCCCCATAATACTCCTCTTTCGATATCTTTCAATATAATTTGACCGCGCCCAAACATGGCGCGTTCGTGTCCGCTGACTGTTTGGATCGGATGCCCCATACCCTCAAGCGCGCCGATTACATCTGGCGATATACCCTGCTCCAGAGCGACTCTTCCGCCAGAGGTGCCATCCTCAATACAAAACCGCGGCAGATCAAGCGCCGCCTGCGGGTCAAGACGATCATCCAATAAACCGCTGACCACCTGCATATGCCCTTGAGGCTGCATATAACCTCCCATCACTCCAAAGGCGGCATAGAGTTCCCCGTCTTTCGATCCTGCGCTGTCTATCATTTGGTCTCGATGGATACGAGTGATCATCCCCGGAATAATCGTATGATATGGACGTTTACCCGGCGCCAAAGCATTAGGGTGAAGGGGATCAAGACTAAAATTATGTCCACGATTGTGAAGGGTGAATCCATAACCGGCGGGGACAATTCCGGTGCCAAAGCCCATATAGTTACTGTTAATGAAAGAACAAGCATTGCCCTGACTGTCAACCACGCAAAAATATACCGTATCACTGGATGCAACGGGTGTACCGTGTTTTTGATCAAGTGTAGCCCTATTCCGGTTGATCAATTTGCGCCGTTCGGCGGCATATTCTTTGGATAACAACATTTGTAACGGCGCCGGGTTGAACGCGGGATCGGCGACATACCAGCGCGTATCGGCAAACGCCAACCGCATGGCTTCGATTTCCAGATGCAATCGTTTTTCTGACAAAAGAGGAAGATTGGACAACTCAAATCCTTCGAGAATATTCAACGCCAAAAGAGCCGCCAACCCTTGCCCGTTCGGCGGACATTCCCATATGCGATAACTGCGATAATCAGTATATATCGGGTTTTCCCAGGTACTGGCATGTTTAGCCAGGTCAGCTTCGCGCATGCAGCCGCCGGCGTGCCGGATAGTGCTGACAATAGTTTGACCGATTTTTCCCTCGTAAAATGCTCCCTTGCCGGTTTCGGCGATTGCTCGAAGAGTGCGGGCTAAACCCGGGTTGCGGAAAATCTCACCGGGTTGAGGGGCGCGCCCATCTAAAGTCAATTCCATACCGCCCAAGGAGCGGCGCAGTTGACGATCGACCCCGCGCTGCCAAAAATAAGCCGTGATCGGTGCGACCGGGAAGCCTTCTTCAGCCAGATGGATAGCGGGTGCCAGAATTTCACCCATGGATAATCTGCCATGAGCATCCGCCAAATCGCACCATCCGGCGCATGCCCCAGGTACGGTGATGGTGTAGGGGTGAAATGGCGGCAGTTCTCCCTGCGTGGAGATCAGGTTCTCTTTTTCTACTTTTTCCAGAGTTAACGCTGCCGGGGCGCGGCCGGAACCGTTGAGAGCACTAATTTTTTGCTTCTCTGCGTCATAATAAAGGGCAAAGCAATCACCACCTATACCGGTGGAGGTTGGTTCGGTCACATTGAGGACAGCCGCCACAGCCACAGCCGCATCCGCTGCCGTGCCCCCTTTGGATAAGATATCCAATCCGGCGGCAACCGCCTGGGGCTGCGAGGCAGCCACCATGCGATGCTTGCCTATCACAGGCGAACGGCGGGAGCTGAAATTTATTTCTATAGATTTGAACATAATTATTTCCGGGCTATGAAGAATACCCGTGGTTCATTCTCGGGTTCATCCAATGGGGTATAAAAATCATTTCCGCTAACCATCATTACATTCGCCCAGCCTGTCTCAATCAGCGCATTTCTAACCGCCAATAATTCGAAAGCTGTATTGTAAACCGTCTCTTCAAACCGCTCGTAATTACCCCCTTGATTACGGATAAATCCGCTGATCCGCGTCCACCCACGGCTGTTTTCTTCATCGTAAAAGCTGCGGTTTATCAAAGTCAGTTCTTCATCATCCTCGACGCTGATACTATTCCAGCGCCTTCTTAACCCGGTTCTCGTGTTCAAATCGAAGATAAATATTCCTCCGGGTAATGCAACACGATAAACCGAGGCAAAGCAATTTCGTAGTGAGGTTAAATCGGGAAGATGATTGAGGGAATCGTACATTGAGACAACGAAAGGAACCGATTGGTCGATCGTGAAATTTGCCGCGTCTGCCTGCATAAATCGGGCTTTTCCCTGCACAAGATAATCCCCGGCGTTTTGGCGTGCATACTCCAGCATTTCTGTTGATAGATCGATGCCAACCACGGAATAACCGTGCTCTAAAAAAATTGCGGAGAGATGTCCCGCACCGCAGCACAGATCAAGCACCGCCTTATTCGATTTTCCCAGCGGTGTACTTTCATAATATTTCAATATCTGCGGAGCGATTTGCCGGGCAAAATTCCCCCAACGTAAATTGTAAATGCGAGAAAATTGTTTTCCGTAAGCCTGAGACATTTTTTACATTTCGTGGGAGAAAATGTGAAAAAATAACGGGGTGAAAATTGATGATTGATTATCAACCAACCCGCTTCCCCATTACTCCATCCCCTCTTCATAAAAGAGGGGATGGGTTTGACCGCGATGAGACAATTGTATTTAAGGGGTTATGACTGTTGAGGGAGTAATGGTGGTATCGGTTGATGTTGAGGTAATTGAGTTAAGCGGCAATATATATGGAGAATCGCTTGGTAGCAGCATCACCTGAACTCCCGGAGCAATTTTGTTGATATATTGATATTGCAGTAATTCAGGGTTATCTACCAGGGCTTCGGCAAAAAGCAACAGAGCTTTCTTCTCAGCGTCAGCTTCGATGAGACGGGCTTCGGCGGCGCCTTCCGCTTGAATAACAGCCGCATCGGCTCTACCCTGCGCCACCTGCCGGGCTTGCTCGGCTTCCTGCTTCTTCTGTTCAACCACGAATTTGGCTTGCTGGGCTTGCTGCTCGGCGATCTGTTTTTGTTCTACTGAAGCGGCGTACTCTTCAGAGAAGGTGATATTTCGCAGCACAAAATCGTTCATGATCAAACCGTTTTCATCCAACTTCTTTGTCATTTCTTCTTTGATAAGGGTTGTCATTTCAATGCGTTTGGTGCTATACACCTCTTCTATTCGAAATTGAGAAACAGCATCACGGATCACGCCTCGAGCTAATGGCCGTACCAGGTCACCGGTATAACGATTTTGCCACCGGATGTGGATGTCTACTACTTCATTAGGGTCAACAGAATAAATCACAGAGGCGTCCACTAAGACCTCCTGACCATCGGAAGTACGGGCAAAAATGGAATCATCCCCTTCAATGTCACCTTCGGCGGATGCGATGGACATGGTGTATGTCTGGCGGCTGATGGGATAGGTGACCACCCGTTCAAAGCCAGGAATGATCCAACGTAAACCAGGTGAAAGCGCCTGCTCGCGGTATCCTTTAGGTTGCAACGCAGAAATGACCACGCCGCGTTCTTCAGGTTGCACAAAAACCAATCCGGCGCTGATGACAGAAATGAGCAATGCTAGTAACGCAATGATCAAGGTGGGTGTGATCAAGTTTTTGGATTTTTGCCCGCGCGAAGCGCGCAACACGGCAAATACGACCAACCCAATAACAATAAGCCATAATAAAGCAACAAAACTTCTGAGAGCAACATCAAAATTCATCGTAACCTCCTGAATGACGAGTAATGGAAAAATTATACCGGATATTCTATATACGGGAAATGGACGTTATCGTTCCAACCAAATGGTGACAGGCCCGTCATTGGCAATGTTTACCAGCATATGAGCGCCAAATACCCCTTTCTGAGTAGGAATGCCCTGAGCGGTAAGCAATTCAGCGAAGCGGTCGACCAGAGGGCTGGCAATCTCGGGAAGCGCGGCATCGGTAAATGACGGTCGGCGCCCTTTGCGCGTGTCGGCATACAACGTAAACTGAGAGACAACGATGGCTTCGCCCCCGATGTCGAGCAACGATAGATTGAGCTTCCCATCTGCATCTTCGAAAATGCGCAGGTTGGCAATTTTTTCCACCAGGTACCGGGCTTGTTCCTCACCATCGCCGGGGGCTATGCCCAATAATATGACCAGCCCCCGCTCGATTTTTGCGACGGTACTGTTATCGATGATCACACTACCAGATGAAACCCGTTGTATTAAAGCACGCATTGGTCAGGGCAAGCCGATTGCTGCGTGAACTTCCTGCATGGTAGCCTGGGCTATTCGCTTGGCGCGTGCGCCGCCTTCATTCAATATGTCCCATACATCATCAGGGTTTCTATCCAACTCGGCTCGGCGTTGGCGGAAACCACGCAAATGTTCATTAAGATTCTTGGCCAGCAATTTTTTGCAATCCACGCAACCAATACCCGCGCGCCGGCATTCTACGTTGATATTCGCCACCTCTTCTGGGCTGGAAAAAGATTTATGCAATGTGAAAACATTACATACATCCGGATTTCCCGGGTCGGTGCGGCGCATGCGCTGTGGATCGGTCACCATCTGCATCACACGCTGCTGGGTTTCTTCGGGTGTGGCGGCTATTTCGATATGATTATTCAAGCTTTTGCTCATCTTCTGAACCCCGTCGATACCTAAAACTTTAGGAAATTCGGTGGCTTTCATTTCCGGTTCAATGAGACACTGAGTATTGAATCGGTAATTGAACGAGCGCACCACTTCACGGGTGAATTCAAGATGAGGCTGCTGGTCGACGCCCACGGGAACGGCATCGGATTTATACAATACGATATCAGCCGCCATGAGAACCGGATAACCAACCAGCCCATAATTGATATTATGAGGCTGCTGCCGTACTTTCTCTTTAAAAGTAGGCAAATCGGTGAGTTTTCCCAACGGGGTGACCATCGAAAGAATGGTATGTAGTTCGGTCACTTCCAGCACATGGGATTGAATGAACATGATGGTTTCTTCCGGACGGATGCCGGCAGCCAGCCAATCCAGCGCCATTTCATAGGAATTTTGCCGCAAATTTTCGGTGGTCTCTAATGTGGTTAAAGCGTGCAAATCTACAATACAATAAACGCAATCGTAATCATCTTGCAGGGCAACATAATTTTTTATGGCGCCTAAATAGTTGCCTAAGTGTTGGCGTCCGGTGGGGCGAGCGCCGGAAAAAACCCGCCCTTTTTTCTTTCTTTTTGTCGCAGAGGGCATAATTATCCTTCCTTAATGTGTTTTCTCAACAAACCGATGATTTCGCTGACTTCAGCACGCCTCCCGGTTTGTAATTTGGAAAAAATCAGTTGGTCATTAATCGCCACTTCGAAACGCCCGCCATCCGAGGGAACCAGATCGACGCAGGCGATGTCAGATTCAAAATTTTTCAAAATATCTGCTGTTAAACTAACAGCCAAATCCGCTAAGTGTCACACCGCACAATACACAATGCTAATTTTAGATTTAGAATTTGCACTTTCGATGTTTTCGAGAGACATCGTTTTTTCTCCGTATTTAATAAATAACCCCGCCGGTGATACGACGGGGAAGGATAAGCCAGTACACTCGCTTCTCTGCCAGGATAACGGCGGCAAATCCGGCTCAGGCTACTCTCTGGGATGATTTCACCCTGCAGCTCAAAGGTCCATTCAACACTTTCGTACGTACGGGGTTTTCACCGCTACCCGTTCTCTGGAACGCCGATCCAGTGCATACTCGTCCTTTTCATCGCTTTTGTGATGGAATAGTATATCATAACTTCAAGCTAAATCCAGCCTCGATACCCGGCAAATAAATTCCAGGCATTACTTTCCATACAATAATTCTCATGATAAGTGTATTCTTTGTTTTTTTTGTATCTCTCAGCCGTCCACAACCGACTTGATGCCCGGTCAAATCCCAACTTGCTTTCTAAGATCACCAATCACTTATGGTATAACTGTCGCATGGACGAGCGCTATCATTATGCCCCATCACGCCGGCAGGGATTAATTTTCCATGCCGGGCTTGCGCTGATCGTCTTAGCGATTGGCGCATGGGGTCTCCGCCTGGCATTTCAATCTGATTTTGGTTTGCTATTTCTGCTCTATCTCATTCCTCCCATCGTGGCAACTGTTTTCTTGCCAATTATCGCCTACCGGGCTTATGCGTTATGGCGGGCATACTACACACTTGAGCGAAACGGCATTCACCTGCATTGGGGTGCACGCGTCGAAGATATTCCTATGCAATCGATATTGTGGGTGCGCACCAACAATGACCCTCAACTGGCATCAATTGGCCGCTTACCGCTGCCCATTCTACGCTGGCCTGGCGCGGTACGCGGTGTCAGTCATCTCTCAAACGGATTTCCGGTTGAATATATGGCTGCCGAGAGTAAAAACATGGTGCTAATTGCCACAAGCAAACGCGTGATCGCCATATCGCCCGCCAACATCGATAATTTCATGTTTGCGTACCAACGCCTGAGTGAATTAGGTTCGTTATCACCCTGGCCGGCGCGATCCATCTTTCCAACCTTTGTTTTTGCTAAAGTTTGGAATGCACCATCCGCCCGATATATGATCCTAGGGGCGATTTTACTGGATATATTGTTATTAGGTTGGGTTAGCCTGGTAATCCCCACCCGCCAGGAAATATTCCTGGGATTCACCGCCACATCGGAACCGGTTGCTCCATTTCGGATGCTACTTTTACCCCTTCTGAATACAGTCTTTTTAGCCATTGATATCATTTTGGGGATTTTCTTCTACCGCATCGAGGAAAGCCCCATCGAACAAAACAGCAGCGATACAAAACCCATCCTTCGCCGACGTCAATCAATGGTTTCGCCGCAAATCCTGGCTTTCATCATCTGGGGTGCAGGCATCTTCACCCCTATCATCTTTTTGGTGGCGGCTTTCTTTATCACCGTAACATCTTAATTATCCACATTTATCAACTGGTTATCCACAAATACACCTGAGTTATCCACCGATTTTTCCCCATTTCACCATGATCAATCAAATTCTCCTCGGCATCATTCTCAGTATTTCAATCAGCCTGGCAGCCTGGCGGTTTCAATCGTTGAGTCAAAGCGGCGCTTTAGCGGCGTTTATCATCGGCTGTCTTATCTTTGGTTTAGGCGGCCTTCCTTGGGCGGCGCTTTTATTAACCTTCTTTATCTCTTCCAGCCTATTATCGCGATTGTTTTCATCACGAAAAAGGATTTTTAACGAGAAATATTCCAAAGACTCACAACGTGATTGGGGGCAAGTGCTGGCAAATGGTGGGCTGGGCGCCGGCTTAATTGTATTACAGACCCTTTTTCCCCAACAATATGGGATTTGGATTGCCTATATCGGCGCTATGGCGGCTGTCAATGCCGACACCTGGGCGACCGAATTGGGCGTCTTCAGCCATAATCCCCCCCGCCTGATCACGAATGGGAAAATTGTGGAACGAGGTACTTCCGGCGGCATCACCTTGATGGGTTATCTGGCGGCTTCCGGCGGGGCTTTGTTGGTAGCGCTTACCGCCCTACCATTTTCCGGGCAATCCAGCGCATCTTTCATTATTTTGGCTGGTGTTATTGGGGGCATTGTCGGGGCATCGTTTGATTCGTGGTTGGGTGCAACCATTCAGGCAATCTACTTTTGTCCTGCCTGTCAAAAGGAAACCGAACGCCACCCTACTCACACATGTGGCGCGCAAACCCGTCACTCGCGCGGCTTCGTCTGGTTGAATAACGACTGGGTGAACTTCGCCTGTTCGCTCACCGGAGCATTATCCAGCAGCTTGGTTTATTGGCTGTTTTTCTCGTAAAGCGCCATTATCTCCCCCATTCTGGAGATAACCGGGCATTCTGCTTCGGGAAATATCCTTTCCGGATCGATTAAGACGCTGGGTATCCCAACTCGTTGTGCCCCCACGACATCCGTGAAATAATTATCGCCGACAAAAATAGCCTCTTGTGGCTCGATTTTCATCCGTTCCAAGGCATATTTAAAAATTCCCGCTTCCGGTTTATATATATTGATATCGCCACCGATAAGGATCATTTCAAAATAGGGGGATAACCCTAAACGATCTAATTGTTCCTGACATGACCTTTCCCGATTCGAGACAATGCCAAGCCGTAACCCGTGATTTCTAAAAAAATCCAGCGTATCAAATACATCCTCTGCCACACAATCGGCAGGTCTGAATTGGTTCACCATGATATGGTTGATTTTTTGCGCAATTGGATCCGCAAATTCAGGGTTGCAGCCAAATGCTAATAAGAACTCTTTTGAGTATTTATGTAAAAATTCCTCATCCCGATCATTATACAACCGCAAATCCCGCATTAAATGCTTAGATTGCGCCCAGTAGAAATGCGCCCAGCGTATTGCTTTATGTCGTTTTTCCCGTGTATCTTCCACACCAAGTTGTGCGGCGCAATCCAGGAAATAATTTAAATAAGAAGGGTGACTATAACGCAAGGTACCATCAAGATCAAATAAGATAGCGATATAATTATTTTTACCGATTATATTAACCTCCAATCTCACTCATAGTGCGGTTTACGGCAACAACCCCCTCCGAGAGTAAATTGCCCCAGGGTTTTTCCCACAAACTATTTTTAATCAACTCCCGCATTTCATCTAATGACGCACCAGACCGTAACGGAGTCAATAAATCCACCTCTCCCTCGCGCAATAAACACAGCCTCAGACGACCATCGGCAGTCAGACGGGCGCGGTTACAACTATAACAAAACGGATCGCTCACTGAAGAGATAAATCCTAATTCACCACGTGCGCCCTCCAGGCGAAAAACGCGCGCTTCACCGTCTAATTTTCCAAAATTTTCAAGATGCAACTTCCCTAATGATTCTTCGATACGGGCTTTGACTTCTTCCATTGTAACAACTTGCTTCAATTGAAGATCTGTTATTACACCAAATGGCATCATTTCAATGAAACGGATTTGCCAGGGGCGGTCGATTGTTAAACGCGCCAATTCCACAGCGTCCGATTCATTTATGCCGCGAACAATGACCGAATTCAACTTTATGGGTGTCATACCCACCCGTTCGGCTTCTAATATCCCTGCCCACACATTTTCGAAATACCCTTTACGGGTAATCTTTTTATATGTTTCGGGATCTAAAGAATCCAGGCTGATGTTCACGCGTTTCATTCTAGCTTTCATCAAAGGCTCAGCCAGTTTTGTCAAAGTGGTGCCATTGGTTGTCATTGTGAGGAATTTTATGCCTGGTATACTACCAATTTTTTGGACCAGGTCCAGGAAATTTGGCCTTATCGTTGGTTCTCCTCCGGTGAACCGGATTTTCTCGAAACCTAAATCGGCAAATAAACGCACCAGAACCAACAACTCATCATCCGTTAATTGCTCTGCATTTTCCCGGAACGACATTTCCTCGGGCATGCAATATATACAACGCAAGTTACAACGATCTGTGAGGCTGATACGTAGATAATTCAGATTTCTTCCAAAACGATCATAAGCCATATGATCTCCTAAATAATACGACTTTTATTATCTCAATTGTACCTCTTTGAGAAGTGTATTAATATGGTTTGTATGATCTCTTTCATGCCATATTGCCCGGCGCAATAATTTCCGAGGGCTCCAAAATTCTCCATCCATCCCGATGACCAAAGGTTTATTTTCCAGTCCTGGCAATACAGTCAATAAGGATTCCCTGGATTTGCGAATTATATCAAATACATCCGAAGGCAGGGATTCATATGGAAAAGCCAGATTTAAACGATCCAGATACCACCATTCGGCAATGCCAACATGCCTGATGATTCCCCTGATGCTCCAACGCTCACCCGGGGATTGGAAATCTAAAATATGAGGGGGAAGATCTTGAATGAGTTCCAGAAAATCCTGTCGACTCCAATTGAGCAGCTTATACCCCCGTTGAATTTCTTGCCGGGTTAATGGTTTCCAATCATCCAAAAACCAGGCATTTACTTCATACCCTGATTTTCCCTTGGGTACCAGCGCATATTTTTCATTGATGCGATATGTTTGCCACGTTTCTTCAATGACCAATCGAATGTTCGTTGAATCCACCCAGGGTTTTCTTTCATGTTGGGCAACCCAGGCAGCATATTGAAGTATAGCTTCGTGTGTTTTTTCAATTGCCGAATCGGCATCTTCGGCTGTTGTAAAACAGCCTGGATGGTCTAATACCCAAATAAGGGTTTTACCTTCAAAGCCGTTTTCGACGCCGATACGATATTTCATATTACGCTTTATGGAGTAGGGCTGGGTTGAATATCTATACCCACGGGACGTTTGGCGCGCAAATACCAATCAAGAACCGTGTTAAAACGATCTGAAGGGTCGAAGAAAAAACCAACACGCACATTCTGCACCTGATTGTCCACGGCATACGAATGAACCGGGTAAAAAAGCGGCAGGGCAGGCATTTCGGTGGTGAAGCGTACCTGAAAATTCCGATAATTCTTGGCGCGTTCTTCCAGATCGAAAGAAACTCGCGCCGCTTCCAGGTATTCGCTTGCCTGACGATCATCCCATTGGGCGTAATTTTGACCGTTGTTAATTTGCGCCTGATCCCAAAATGGATATGGATCCGGATCGGGAGTCCGCGCCAGATTCAGGTCGACCAAAGCGGCTTGATAGGCGCGCGGCTCTAAGTATTGCGAGATCAAGGCTTCATAAGGAACGGCCAGCAAATTCACCTGCACTCCTAATTGCGCCCAATCTTTTTGAATAGCTTCCGCAATCTCCTTATGCTTTTCATCATCCGGATACACCATTTCAAAGAATAATGCTACCCCTTCCTTAGCGCGCACGCTGCCGCCCTCCGCAGGTATGGTGTAGCCCTCTTCTTTCAATATCGCCAGGGCTTTTTCCGCATCGTAATCAATATGCTCGATGTCATCGTAATACGCCCAAATTCCCGGAAAAATCGGGCTGTCGGCGATTATAAACTGTCCACCTAGCAAACGGTCCACAATCCATTGGCGGTTTATCCCCATTAATAACGCCCGCCTGATTATGGCTTCCTGTAAAAACGGAACATCGGAATTGTTTAAATTCAAATAGATAAGCGATAATTCCGGTAGCCGTCCCGAATACAAATTGAGGTTTTCTTCCTCCAAAGTCGCGGGAAGTATCTCTTGTGTAACATGCCCGATACCCATAATATCCCCCTCTTGATAGGCGGCAATGACAGATGCTGCGTCCGGGTAATAATGAAAAATCATCTGGTCGATGTATGGCCTTCCCTCAAAGTAACCATCGAAAGCGGACAATGTCACCGATTGCACCTGACCATTTTCTGAAGACAGGTGGTCAAATTTATAGGGTCCGCAGCCAACAGGTTTCAGGTTGATATCCGCATTGGCGATTTGATCGACCGGAATATTTTCCCAGACATGCCTGGGTAATATTTTAAAAGAGAGATAATCTAAAAATGGCGCATAGGCTTCAGGAAGGCGAAATTGCAGGGTACGCTCATCCAGTTTCTCCACCTCTACCTGATTCCATAATTCTCGCTGATCTTCCGGGATCGGAATGCTCTCATTTCGTAGAAGTTCAACAGTGTAAATGACGTCATCACTGATAACTGCCTGCCCATCGTGCCAGATGGCATTCGACCGGATAGAAAAATTATATACCTTACCATCCGCAGATATTCCCCAGGATTCTGCCAGGTCGCTTTCCGGGATGCCTCGGTCGCCAAAACGCACCAACCCACAATAAATCAACTGATCCACATCCCGATCGACCTGATTGTAATAATCCAAAACAGGGTTCATACGTCCAAACGAACCGATCAGCCCCTCCGAGTAGACTCCCCCCGTGGTGGGTTGTATCGGAGCATTTTCCTGTAGAACAGGCTGCTGTCCCACCAACAGAAGCCCGATGGCTACCAGTGCTAAGACAGCGATGACAAGCTGCAGACGTAATTTTTTCATGAGAAAAAGCGAGAAAATACACGGCGTTCCCTGTCCTTCCCAGACCCGAACGCCTTCACTTTCCTGTATAGTAACGGATTAAGACATTAACCAGCAACTAAAACGGTTGCGATGGCCAATCCAAAGAAAACCACACTCAAGACAATCGTCACGCGGAATAAAGTCTTTTCGATGCCACGCCGGGCAGTGAATATTCCGCCTGTATCCTGACCCGTCAAACCTCCTAATCCGGCGCCTTTACTTTGTAAAATAACGCTGACGATCAGGGCAATTGACGTTATAATCAATGCGATATCTAAATATCTTTCCACACAAGCCTCCCAATCAGTAATTCAAAATTGGACTATAAGCAGGCGGATTATACCTTTCGTCATCTGAATAGTCAAATAGTCTAGAGCTATACTGTTGAATAATTTCTTTCCCAAAATAAATATCGGGGTTGTGGTGGTGAAGCAAAGCTGCACCGAACCAAAACTCGTTTATCTTCTATTGCAATTGTTTTACAATACTTATCCGGAGTCGTTTCATTGAAGGAATTGGTCATCAATTTACACATTCATACCCGCTACTCTGATGGACATGCCAGTCATAGCGAAATCGCCCAGGCAGCCATTAAAGCCGGGCTGGACGCCATCATCATCACAGACCATAATGTGTTGGTCAATGGAATGGAGAAATATGTACGCAGCGATAACGGACAGGTGCTGTTATTAGTAGGGGAGGAAATCCACGATCCAGGCAGGTCCCCTCAAAAAAACCATATGTTGGTGTTTGGGGCAAACCATGAATTAGCGCCCCTGGCACCCAACCCGCAAAAACTGGTGGATAGTGTGCGCCAGCATGGCGGGCTCTCATTTCTCGCCCACATCATTGATCTGGCTGCCCCAGCAGTGAACGAACCGGATATTTCCTGGGTGGATTGGGATATCCAGGGCTTTACCGGAATTGAACTATGGAACGGCTTTTCGGAATTCAAATCGTTGATCAAAAGCAAACTCCATGCCGTTTTTTATGCTTTTTTTCCAAATTTCATCGCCCGCGGTCCTTCACCAGCCGCATTGGAGATATGGGACAAACTGCTTGTCAATGGGCAACATGCCGTTGCCGTCGGCGGCAGTGATGCACATGCCTTGCCCGCCAGTATGGGTCCTCTCAAGCGTACATTATTCCCATACGAATATCATTTTCGAACAATCAATACCCATGTACTGCTTCCTCATGATTTAAACGACAATTTAGGCGAAGACCGCCGCATGATATTCCAGGCTCTGGCGCATGGGCATGCCTTCATCGGATACGATCTGCCGGCGCCCACACGCGGTTTCAGCTTTTCCGCTAAAGGCTTCACCCAAACTGCCCAAATGGGCGATACCATTCCGGCTAAAAATGGTGTAACTTTCCAGGTGCGCCTACCCCAACCCGCCGAATGCCGTTTAATCAAAAATGGCTTGCCCGTTAAAATCTGGAAGAAACGTCAAAGCTGTACATTTATCACTGCCGAACCGGGTATTTACCGGGTCGAAGTTTACACACAATACTATAATCAAAGGCGTGGTTGGATATTCAGTAATCCAATTTACGTAATCTAGGAAATTTGTATGGAATTTAAACTCGAGGCCCCTTATCAACCAACCGGCGATCAACCCGAAGCGATACAAAAGATCGTCGAGGGTATTCAGAAAGGTTACCGTGACCAGGTACTGCTGGGCGCTACCGGCACCGGGAAAACCTTTACCATGGCATCGGTGATTGAACAAGTCCAGAAGCCGGCTTTGGTGATGGCGCACAATAAAACCCTGGCAGCGCAATTGTATGCCGAATTCAAAGAATTCTTCCCAGAAAACGCGGTGGAATATTTTGTATCTTATTATGATTACTACCAGCCGGAGGCATATGTCCCCCGCCGCGACCTTTACATCGAAAAAGACAGCGACATCAACGAGGAAATCGAGCGGTTACGGCTGGCAGCCACCACAGCATTAATGTCTCGTAAGGATGTGATCATCGTCGCCTCGGTTTCATGCATCTATGGCATCGGAAATCCAGATGCCTATGGCAGGGTGGTCATCAACCTGCAAAGCGGCAATATCTATCGCCGGAACGCCTTGCTACGTCAGCTTATCGAAGGGCAGTATGAACGCAATGACCTGGAATTAAAACCCGGTAATTTTCGTGTGCGCGGCGATACCCTGGAAGTGATCCCCGCATACCAGGAAAAATACGGCTATCGCATTTCGTTTTTTGGCGATGAAGTCGAGCGCATGGTGGAATTCGATCCCGTCACCGGTGAGTTGAAACGCCAATTGCCCGCTATTCATATCTATCCTGCCAAACATTTCATCACGGATCAAGACAAATTAAAGGAAGCTATCCAGGATATTCAAACAGAAATGACCGAACAGGTGATGCAATTCAAGTTACAAGAAAAGCATCTGGAAGCCCAGCGCCTGGAACAACGCACCATATATGATCTGGAGATGCTGCGTGAAGTAGGTTACTGCTCGGGCATCGAGAATTACTCCCGCCATCTGGATCAACGGCCGGCTGGCTCTCCGCCATGGACTTTAATGGATTATATCCCCTCCGATTACCTGCTTATCCTGGATGAATCCCACATGACTGTACCGCAAATCCGCGGCATGTATAACGGCGACCGCTCACGCAAACAAACATTGGTGGAATACGGCTTCCGGCTCCCCTCTGCCCTGGATAACCGCCCGCTGACCTTTAATGAATTCGAAAAGCATATGGGATACACGATCTATACTTCTGCCACCCCCGGCCCATATGAAATGAATAAAGCAGACCAGGTGGTGGAGCAGATCATCCGCCCCACCGGATTGATCGATCCGGAAGTTGAAGTGCGTCCGATAGAAGGACAGGTTGATGATCTGGTGGGTGAAATCCGCAGCCGGGTAGAGGTAGGACAACGCACCCTGGTAACCACCCTCACCAAACGCATGGCAGAAAAACTGGCGGATTACCTGAAAGATTTAGGGACGAAAGTGCATTATCTGCACTCCGAAGTCGACACATTGGAACGTATTGGCATCCTGCGCGATCTCCGTTTGGGCGTTTATGATGTGGTGGTAGGCATCAACTTGCTGCGCGAAGGACTGGACCTTCCCGAAGTCTCCCTGGTAGCCATCCTGGATGCCGACAAAGAGGGTTTTTTACGCTCCGATACCGCCCTGATCCAAACCATCGGCCGGGCTGCCCGGCATGTCAACGGCAAAGTGATCATGTACGCCGATAAAGTCACCGATTCGATGCGCCGGGCAATCGACGAAACCACACGCCGCCGCGCCAAACAAGAAACGTATAATAAAGAGCATGGCATCCAGCCTATCAGCATTTTAAAAGCTGTGCGTGACCTCACCGATCAATTGAGTATAAAAGTTGTAGCTGAAGAAAAGGGGGAATATCGCGTCCGGGGAACCTCCGGTCTGCCGAAATCGGAGTTGCAGCGGATCATTACCGAAACGGAAAAACAAATGAAGGAAGCTGCCAAAAATCTGGAATTTGAAAAAGCTGCCGTATTACGCGATCAGGTGTTTGAATTGCGCGGTATCCTGGCAGAAGAATCAAATCTACCCCCCTGGAAAAAGATACGGTTACTTTCGGGCGAGGAAGAATAGTATTCTCATCGATTTTTCGAAAATCATTCACAACTTCTTCATATCCACATCCTATACTATAACCAATCTATCTATTCGCATATAAAAAAGGATGTGATTTATGAAAACCAGTGTGATAATCGCGATTGTAGTAGGTGTAGCCATTTTGGCTGTACTGGCTGGTGGTGTGGCGGGTTACTTCATCGCCCGCAGTCAAATTTCTTCTACAAGTGTCATATGGAAGACCGCCGTGTACGATAGCGGTCTTGATTTTTATGGCCCGTCAATCATGCCCAGGCATTGGCGCGGGATGGATAATCCTGGCATGTTTGGCGGGACTATGATCGATAGATGGCAAGCGGAAAGTGATCGCCCCAGGTTGAAATACATGCTCGATGCTCTGGCTGAATCATTGGATACAACCTCGGACTCATTAAAGGAAGAATTATCATCCGGGAAGACAATTTGGGATCTGGCTTCTGCCCAGGGTATTGATGAAGAAGATTTCGGGCAATTTATGATCGACGCAGCCACAAATGCACTCAATCAAATGGTGGCTGATGAAGAATTAACACAAAAGCAAGCCGATGCCATGCTCGAACAAATACAACAAAGATGGGAAAATATAGATCCTGAAAACATTCCCGGCATATTCATGGGTCCCAAAAGCAGATCTCGGACATGGCGCTGGCATATACCATAAATATCCTTACCCCCTCTTTCCTCCCTTTTTCGCAGCCCCTCTCCAACCTGGGGCTGTCCAAAAAGATAATTTTGTCATGTTGCACGAAGTGTATTTCACGAAGCGAAACATCTCACATTAAATAGTGAAAAGAACCTTCGCGTCGCTCAGGGTGACAGGCTTCTTTTAGGACAGCTTTAAGCGGGTAGGGGGCAGGTACATCAGAAGGACAAGTGGGAAGGAAAGCATGATAAATACTCTCGGTTTAAAAAAAATACGGGCATTCTTCAGTTCGTTTCAATGAACAATGCCCAATTTTCACAACCCAGAAAACGGATGACCGATTACTATTAACATAATTTCTTGTATAATCAAATGATGAGCACGATTTTAATCATCGAAGACGAAGTAGAATTGGTAAAAGTACTGCGCGCCTATTTGGAGCAAGCCGGATATGATGTGTTAACGGCTTACCGGGGCGACAGTGGTCTCTCGACATGGGAACACAAACGTCCCGATGCTGTGATCTTAGATCTAAACTTACCTGGGATGGACGGATTGGATGTGGCAAAACAAATCCGGCGGAAGGCTTCGACTCCCATCTTGATGCTCACTGCGCGTGTAGAAGAAATCGATCAACTGATTGGGCTTGAATTAGGCGCCGATGATTACCTCACTAAACCGTATTCACCCCGTTTGGTCGTAGCCCACTTACGCGCCCTGTTACGCCGCGCTGGCTCACCGGCGGATAAGCCAATAATCTTGCGGGCTGCGGATTTCGAGATCAACCTGGACGCCCATTCGGTTCACCGGTATGACCAGGAAATTGAGCTTACCCCTACCGAATTCAACCTGCTGGCAACCCTCGCAGAACAACCCGGGCGTACTTTTACCCGGCTGCAACTGCTGGAAACCGCCAGTCAAGGCATGGCATATGCCGGATATGAACGCACCATCGATGCGCATATTAAAAATCTGCGGGCGAAAATCGAACCCGACTCAAAAAACCCAATATATATCGAAACAGTCTTCGGGGTTGGTTATCGCTTCGCAAAAACAACCTATCCCAACTCCCAAACCTGCACCTGATGCTGCTTTCCGATCCTCGCTTCTCTCTTTTCACTTCATTATTCTGGGTAATCTTTTCTCTACTCACCGCTTACCACTCACTGCTCACCTGATCTCTGATACCTGATACATTTCCCATGCGCCGCCGATTGATCCTCTCTTTTCTTATCGTAGTTTTTATCTCCATCACCAGCATGATGGTTATTGCCCGTATTAGAACCGCCAACGAAATCCGCACATTTATTTACAGCGGCGAAATGACCGGCAGCGAAGAGATGGTGAGTTTGCTGGAAGAGTATTACCAGACCCACCAAAGCTGGCAAGGTGTGGGACGCATTTTCGAGGAACGCGGCCGCGGCATGCGCCTGAACCAGGAGCGAATTTCAGCCATGCACAATCGGCTGCGTCTGTTGGATGCTCAAGGTGTAATTATTGTGGACACTAACAGCTCAGAGGCGCAAGAATTCATCACCCAGGAGGACATCGAAACCGCTATTCCCATCATTATAAAAAATCAGACGGTGGGATATTTACTCTCAGATACTGGCTTGATCATCACCCGCGGTAATGAAACGAAATTGGTGGAACGGGTCAACCGGGCTGCCATCATCGCCGGCTTGATCACCGCCATGTTATCTTTGGTGATTGTCTCATTCCTGGCTTACAGGTTGCTTAAACCGGTGCATGAACTGACTCAAGCCACCGAACGCATTGCAGAAGGAGACCTTTCGCAGCGAGTTCCAGTCCATGGAAATGATGAGTTGGCAATATTGGGAAACGCCTTCAATCGCATGGCGGATTCGCTGCAAAATGCCGAAAATAACCGCCAGGCAATGACTGCCGACATTGCCCACGAATTACGCAACCCTCTGGCTGTACAACGCGCCAATCTGGAAGCCATGCAAGACGGAATCTACGATCTGACGCCTGAAACTTTACAACCGCTCATCGACCAAAACCTGATGCTCACCCGCCTGGTGGAAGACTTACGCACCCTGGCTCTGGCAGATGCCGGTCAATTGGAATTGGTGCGCGTGGAAGCGGATTTTCCAACACTGGTTAAACGAGTTATGGAACATTTCCAGCCGGCAATGGACGAAAAACAAATCATTTTAAATCTGATCTCCCCACCCCACTGTCCACCGGTAACACTTGATCCGGTGCGCATCGAACAAATCCTGGGCAATTTACTATCCAATGCCTTGCGTTTTACCCCCGATTCGGGAAAAATTGAACTGGAAATCACCTGCTCCCCTCAAACCATCCGCCTGGATGTGCACGACAGCGGCGCCGGTATCCCAGAAGAGGCACTGCCTCATATATTCCAACGCTTCTACCGCGCCGATAAAGCGCGCAGCCGGGCGGAGGGCGGCAGCGGATTGGGTCTGGCTATTGCCCGCAAAATTGCAGAAGCGCATGGCGGCAGCCTGACAGCCGCGAATCACCCGCATGGCGGCGCCGTTATCTCATTATCTTTACCTTTCAAAGCCTAGGTACTCATGAAACCCAATAACATCACCCGCTTACTCGACCAACGAAAAATCGCTTACACTGCCTACGAACTCCCGGCAGAAAAATTGGGGGCAGTGGAAACGGCTCAATACCTGGATGTACCGCCAAACCTGGTATATAAAACCATCGTGGTCACCCGCATCGAAAAAGGAAAACCCATCCTGGCAATCGTTCCAGGTGACCACGAAGTAAACCTGAAGACTCTGGCTTCCGCCGTGGGCGAGAAAAAACTGGCTTTACCCACCGAGAAAGAAGCCGAACGACTAACCGGGCTTCAGGCGGGGGGCATATCACCCCTGGCGCTCTTGAACCGCGGTTTTCAAGTGTTCATCGACTGTTCTGCTCAATCTGTATCAGAAATCTATATTTCTGGCGGGCAGCGCGGATTAAATATTCGTCTCGCTCCGGCTGCCCTCGCGCATCTGGTAAACGCCAAATTTGCCGCCATCACCCGCTGAGATCACTGAGTATATTCACCCGCCAGTTGCCCATTTACCCATATCGTGTAATTTCCGGCTGTAAAACTACCCAAACTTACCAACGTCTCGAAGGGATGCAGCACCTGTATACACACCCCTGCTGGATCGGCCAACGAAAATACTTCAACGGCAATCTTGTTTTCAGCATCCGGGGCGGTCATGCTTACACGCAAATAATGACAGGGTGTAGGCAGCGAGCCTGCTAAATATAATCCCGCCGATGTTGGGTTGTCTTCCTCCAAAACCCTGACTTCGATTTTATCTAAATACACCGACCCTTTAGTCATCGATTCTTCACCGGGGATGGGATTCATGGGCGATGTAATATTATTATTGATCGCCTCAGCCGGACCGGGATAAGCGGTGTTGCCAGACACATCGGTGGATGGCGCGGGATAGGGGCTGTCCATTACGACAGTGTCCGGCGCCGGGTAAGCCGTTTCCGGAACCGTTTCCATCGTGCTGGGTTCTGGATAAGCTGGCGCTTCGGTTTCCACGATAATCTCGGTTGGCGATATGACCACCGCGGGCAGCTCCGTTGAAGACGAATTTTCAGCAGGCGCGCTGGTCTCTGGTTGTTGACCACACCCCGCCATGAGTAACACCAGGATCAAGCAAATCATCAATGTTTTTTGACGCATAAAAACCTCCATTAAATCTTTAATGTATTCAATAGACGCTACAATTTTATTAATTGTTCCTCAGCGTGCATTACCCCTTGACCACGATAAGAGGCTTCAGGCGGGCAACTTTTCGCGCCAATCCTGCACCGATGACTGTATCTACCACCTCGTCCACATCTTTATAAGCTTCAGGCGCTTCTTCAGCCAATCCCGCCATAGAACCCGCACGAATAGTTATGCCTTCATCTTGCAATGCTTTACGCAAATCTTCGCCCCATATTTTCTTCTTCGCCTGCGCCCGGCTCATTAACCGGCCTGCGCCGTGACAGGTAGAACCAAACGATCGCTGCATACTTTGCTCAGTTCCCACCAATACCCACGAAGCGGTACCCATGCTGCCCGGGACTAAAACCGGCTGTCCAATTTCTCGGTATTCCTCAGGTAAATCCGGGCTGCCTGGCCCAAAGGCACGCGTCGCGCCTTTGCGGTGGACACATACTTTGATCGATTCCCCTTCTACCGTATGCACCTCGATCTTGCCGATGTTATGGGCAATATCGTACACCTGATATAACCGCCAATCTTTCACCTTGCCAGCCAGTACCTGTTCGAATGCCTGGCGGGCAAAATGCGCCAGCACCTGACGGTTGGCAAAGGCATAATTAGCGGCGCAGCGCATAGCGCTCAGGTACGCCTGCCCCTCCGGAGAGGTCAATGGGGCGCATACCAATTCTCGATCCGGCAAATGAATACCATAACGCTTTACTGCTTTTTGAAAGGATGCGACGTAATCAGTGCAAATTTGGTGTCCGAAGCCGCGTGAGCCGCAATGGATTTGCACCGTGAGTGCGCCTTCTTTCAAGCCCATGATCGAAGCTGCTTGTTGATCAAAAACCTGTTCAACAACCTCCACCTCGATAAAATGATTTCCAGCCCCCAGACTGCCAAGTTGCTGACGCCCGCGCTGGCGGGCGCGGACACTCACCGAAGCCGGGTTGGCCCCTTCCAATTTTCCCCCTTCTTCGGTACGCCGAATATCGTCTTCATGGGCGTAGCCATGTTTCAGCGTCCAACGGCTGCCATCCCGGCAAACTGCTTCCAACTCTTTGTCTGTGAGATTGATTTTCCCTTTACCACCCACACCGCTCGGACATAAGTGGTTCAATGCCGAAGCCAGATCATCCAAAAATCCACTCACCTCCTCATGCATGATGGGGGAACTCAGTAACCGCACGCCGCAATTGATGTCATAACCTATCCCGCCCGGTGAGATGACCCCCTCCGGGTAACGCGTAGCTGCCACGCCGCCGATGGGAAAGCCATATCCCTGATGCATATCCGGCATAACCACGACATGACCTACCAGACCTGGTAAAGTCGCACAATTGACCGCTTGTTCCAAAGACCTGTCTTCCATCACAGCTTCCAGTAAATTGTGAGTAGCAAAAATACGCACCGCAACCTGCATATCATCATTCACAGTCGCCGGGATTTCCCACTCATAATCAGATATTCGTTTCAAATCCCTTATACTTACCATCAGATTTTTCCTCTTACAATAAACAATATTAATCGGTTATCAGTAAACAGGTATTAGGTATAAGGATAACCATTAAACATCAAATACAATATGCGCTTCCAGGCCTTGTTTTTTATTTTCAACCTTTAAATTATGGTATGTCACGGCTTTGATCTCTTTATTCAAGGAGATAATCGGACCGCCAAATAATTGAGCCCGCATTTGATCATCTTCAATCGCGCACGCCATCGCATTAAAACCTACGCCTTCCATCTCACTGATAAATATTATTTCATTCAACAACGAAACCAATAAATCTTCAGCATCCAAAAAATGAATTGAAACCAACCGCTCGACACGATGCTGATCATCCAGGATTACGCCGCTTAATGCATTCATGCCCAATAGCGCCTGCTCCAGTAAATCGCAAAAACTTTGCCCCCATACGTGCAGCTCCCAATCAGCGGTATGGGCTTTCTCTTCGAAGCCAGCGTATGATCTATCTGCCATATCCCTGAGTATACCGAATTTTCCATCATTTCCAGGGGTTATTAAAAAACCTTTATCAAACATTCATAATTTGTCGAAAGCTAACTGCTATAATAAATTTTTCATCAGCGCCATCAATTTGCCTTTTCATTGGGAATCCTCGTATAATTACTCGTAAAGATAGACGCAAGCAGTTATATCACTATTGGAAATGAAGCTATATCTCTCGAAAATCGAATCCCTCTTGCAGACCCTGGTCGAGGGGAGCGTCTTTAACCTGTTTGCACCCAAAAACCCGGTTATAGACCTTGGCGATCAGTTGGTTTTGGCATTTAAGAGTAGCACACGCATAAAAACTGAGGAGAATAATATTGCGCCAGACCTTTACACAATCATTGCCCACCCCTCTTATTTATATAAACTGCAAACACAAAAAGACTGGCAAGACATAGTGCTTGAAAGGCTTATCTCTGAAGCCAAAAAACACCATTGCTCATTTATCGGTCCACTCAAGATACAATGCGAAGCGGATAGCACGCTTTCCCCTCAAAAAATTGAGATCGTGGCGCAAATCAGCATCGATAAAATCACCTCCACCACCGATATGGATATCGATTTTTTAGAAAATGAGCGCTGTATACCCCAAAATGCGTTTTTTATTGTCAATGGAAACCAAACATTCCCTCTAACCCGATCGGTGGTAAATATCGGCCGGCGACCAGACAATGATTTGGTCATCGACGATCCCCGTATATCGCGGCTGCATGCGCAATTGAGAGTGGTTAAAGAACAATACAAGATTTTTGACCTGGATTCGACCGGCGGGACATCGGTTAATGGACAAAAAATCCATCAATGCGTATTATCCCCGGGTGATGTGGTTTCATTGGCAGGCGTTCCTCTGGTTTACGGGCAAGAACCCAACAATTTGGGTACAACCGATCAAATGATCTCCGGTTCCCCTGCAATCTCATGAGCAAAACATAATGAGCGGTATTATTTTATTGATCCTGCGTTTTGTGTTCACAGCCTGCCTGTACCTTTTCTTGGGATGGGCAATCTATACGCTTTGGCAGGAATTAAAACGCCAAAGCAAAACGCTAGATTCTTACCAGATCCCGCCGATCAACCTGCACCTTGAAGGAGATGGGCATTCCCGTACCCAGACATTCAGTATCCCGGAAATCTCGCTGGGCAGAAATCTCTCATGCGATTTTTGCCTGGAAGACCATACCGTATCTACCGAACACGCTCGCCTGATTTACCAACAAGGACAATGGTGGGTGGAGGACCTGCGGTCGACCAATGGCACTTTCCTAAACCAATTACCGGTTCACGAAGCGATGGTCGTCACTTCTGGGGATGAATTACAATGTGGACAGGTCATCATCGAAATTTTGATTGGTGAAATTTCACTATGAAGGAATTTTTTACGATCAGGGAGAATATCACATGACAGACAAACCAACCATCGCCATTATCGGAGGTTCTGGGTTATACCATATGCCCGGCTTGAAAGATACCCAGGAACACAATCTAAATACTCCGTTTGGAAAACCCAGCGCGCCGATCATAGTGGGTACTTTGGCAGGCAAAAAAGTCGCCTTTTTAGCCCGGCACGGCATTGGTCACCATATCTCACCCAGCGAGATCAATTTTCGCGCCAATATTTACGCCTTGAAATTATTGGGCGTCGAGAGGGTGATTGGTATCAGCGCCTGCGGCTCCTTGCGTGAAGATTATGCCCCTGGCAATATCATCATTCCCGATCAGCTTTTCGATTTTACCCGCTTACGGAAACGAACATTCTTTGAAGATTCGCTGGTAGCTCATATCAGCGTCGCCGACCCATTTTGCGAAGACCTTTCCGAACAGGTTTACCAGGCTGTTAAACAGACTGGTGCTGTCACCCACCGCGGCGGTACCATGATCACCATCGAAGGGCCGCGCTTTTCTACGCGGGGTGAATCAAACGTATTTCGTTCCTGGGGAATGTCACTCATTGGCATGACGACGTCGCCGGAAGCCTTTTTGGCTCGCGAAGCCGAGCTTTGTTATACGGTTATTGGGCATGTCACCGATTACGATGTCTGGCATATCAGTGAAAAACCGGTCACTGTAGAAATAGTGGTAGAAATCCTGAATAAAAATTCAGTGATCGCCCAGCAAACCGTTGGAAACCTGATACAAAATCATAAATCAGAAAGAACCTGTCAGTGTAGCTCGGCTTTGAAAACTGCCCTGATTACCGATCCGAATGTCATTCCTGCCGAAACCCGCCAGCGGTTGGGTATATTTGTGGAAAAATATCTGAATTAATAATTGCAGACTTGCTTCTTATAAACGGATACCCCTGATTTGTTTTCACGCGTCCGTACTTCCCTTCCGAATTTCAAAGAAAATCGCCTGTTGATTCTCTGCAGCGTGATATTGCTTCTGTTAGCCGCCTCCCTCACTTTATCTCCAGCAGCGAGAGCCCGCTCCTGGGATGTCGATTATAAATGGGCGCATTGGCTGGGATATATTCTTTGGGTTGTTTTGTTTTTCTATGCCAACCGCCTGATCGCCCGCCACCTCCCGCATCACGATCCTTATCTCCTGCCAATTACTTCTCTTTTATTTGGATGGGGATTGATGACCATCTGGCGGTTAACACCGTCCTTTGGATTACGCCAAACTCTTTGGCAGATTCCGGCAATATATCTGTTAACATGGGGCGTTAAACGCCCTTCCATACTGGTTTTCTTAAAACGCTATAAATATTTGTGGCTCACCAGTGGCCTGGCTTTAACGGCGTTAACCCTGTTGTTGGGCACCAATCCCACCGGAAAGGCTTTTCCCCATCTTTGGCTGGGCTGTTGTGGATTTTATATTCAACCCTCCGAGCCTCTCAAGCTGCTTCTGATCGTCTATCTGGCAGCCTACCTGGCAGATAGCCAGGATAAGCAAGCCAGACGCCGGGATGGGAAATTGGTAGTTACCTCAACCATCACCCATAGCCTGCTGCCGCTCCTGGCGCCCACCGCGATCATGACCAGTCTGGCATTGCTGCTGCTGATCTTTCAACGCGATCTCGGGACTGCTACCATATTTTTATTTCTTTACGCCATGATCATCTACATCGCTACCGGTCGCTGGGAAATTTTGATCACCGGAGGGGGTATGCTTTGTCTGGCAGGATATGCCGGTTATTACCTGTTCGACGTGGTACGCATTCGCATCGACGCCTGGATCAACCCCTGGTTGGACCCCAGCGGAAGGTCATATCAAATCGTTCAATCCTTGATGGCAATCGCAAATGGCGGCGTTTTGGGGAGAGGGATTGGAATGGGCAATCCCAGCCTGGTACCCATCCCGCATTCCGACTTTATCTTTGCCGCGATCAGTGAAGAGAGCGGCTTGGTGGGATCGTTGGGGCTTATTTTACTCCTGGTATTATTGTGCACCCGCGGGCTGACCATTGCCTTGCGCGCCTCGGATAATTTTCAGCGGTTTTTAGCCTGTGGTTTAACCACTTATCTCACCGCGCAAAGCATTTTGATCATTGGGGGTAATTTACGCGTGCTGCCGCTTACCGGGGTTACCCTGCCCTTTGTATCCTATGGGGGTTCCTCATTAGTAACCTCATTCCTGGCACTGATGATCTTGCTGCAAATCAGTAATCAAACGCCTGACCCGGTTTTGAATAAACCCAACCTGAAACCTATCCTTCATCTGGGAGGATTATTGTATGCCGGCTTTTTTGCCACGGCGCTGGCTGCTGGATGGTGGGGTTTTTATCGTGGACCTTCGTTACTCACCCGTACGGATAATGCCCGGCGCGCCATTGCCGACCTTTCGGTACGCCGCGGCGATATCCTGGACCGCAATAACGACCCGCTCGTCACAACCCTGGGGGAACCGGGTAACTATTATCGCCAGGTTCTATACCCGGCTATCAGTCCGGTCGTCGGATATAACAATCCTACATATGGGCAATCTGGATTGGAAGCCAGCCTGGATAATTATTTACGGGGTATCCAGGGGCATCCTACCCTCACGATCTGGTGGAACCACCTGCTATACGGGCAGCCGCCCCCCGGATTGAATATTCGCCTCACCCTGGAAAACCGCTTGCAGAAAATCGCGGATGAACTGATGGCAAATACAACCGGCGCCCTGGCTTTGATGAACGCTCAAAACGGTGAAATTTTGGTAATGGCTTCTCACCCCGGTTTTAACGCCAACCAGTTGGATACTCACTGGGGTGAACTTATCACAGATACAAATGCTCCTTTGTTAAACCGCGCCGTTTTAGGGTTGTATCCCACAGGCGACCTGGAAAATTTGCTGGATGCTAAAAATTACACCACCGCCGATTTCTTTAACGTTCCCCAGTTGCGCCTGCCCAGCGATCAAATGGCTGCTTCGATCACCGGCGATACCATCACGCCCGCTCAAATGGTCATCATGGCTGCCACACTGAGCAGCGGCGGAACGCAACCGGCTGCTTCTCTGGTCACGGCGGTTGAGACGCCCCGAGCGGGCTGGGTAATATTGACGCCATTGGAAAAATCCAACCCGGAAATATCCATAACTTCCGTGCAAGCCATGATCGAAAAATACGCCCAATCCGATCAGGAAATGTGGTGGATTACCGAGGTGATTGATAAAGACGCAGAGTTACCCGTTACATGGTTTGTGGGCGGCACACTACCCACTCAGCAGGATTCATCGTTTGCGATTGCCCTGGTTCTTGAAGAATCAACTCCCGAGCTGGCGCAGCAAATTGGGAAAGATATCTTATCCCGCGCGCAGCATCCCTGATATCATCGTAGTAACGACTAAAGGCGTTTCTATAAACCGCCTTGCACCCAATGACTATACGCCCTGGATTGTAATGTCAAAAAAATAATATTGTGTTGAAGAAAGTTGCTTTCGACTGGTCCGGGTTGCGGATGGTTGGCTGAGTGCCTGTGTTTAGCTTACAATGGAGAATTTCGGTTCTTCTGCTTGACAGGGAAAAATTCTTAATTTATGTTTAACGAATAATTAGGGCTAAAATTTTATTGGTACCAATTAACCCGGTTATTCTGAATGAATTGGATAACATAGTTGTCAATTCTTATGAAAATAAGAATTCAAATAAAAGTACTATTGTGCGCTCACGCAAACATTTGAATGCCGATATTCTACATAGTAACTCAATATTGTATTGCTGTTCTAAAAAGGAATGGAGTGGAGACATGATGTTCGCAACTACAAAGAGAATATCCTTTATCAGCTTTCTGGTTTTGTTAATGATAAGCCAGGTTGGCGTTGCTTCTGCCGGAGAAAATGTTTGGACAAATCATGGGCCTGAAGGCGGAATAATTAGCGATCTGGCAATCGACCCGCAAACCTCAGGTACGATATATGCAGCCACGCAAAATAATGGTGTTTTCAAAAGTACCAATAGCGGCGAGAGCTGGAGTGTGATCAACAACGGTTTGACCGATAATAATATTAAAGTTCTAGCGATCGACCCTGCGACGCCAGCCACCTTATATGCTGGGACATTTAGTGGCGGTGTGTTCATAAGTACCGATAGCGGTGAGAATTGGGAGGCGGTTAACACTAACCTGACCAATAAAAATATTCCCACGCTTGCCATCGATCCGCAAACACCAACCACTCTCTACGCCGGAACAAACGGCTCTGGCGTATTTACAAGCATTAATAATGGCGGCAGTTGGCAGGCAATCAACAATAATCTGACCAACCTATATATTCAAGCCCTGGCAATTGACCCAACCACCCCAACCACCCTCTATGCCGGGACAAACGGCGGTGTTTTTAAAAGCACGGATAGTGGAGGAAATTGGGCTCCCCGCAACAATGGATTGACTAATTCATACATAAAATCATTGGCAATCGATCCCACTACACCGACTACCCTGTATGCTGGCACGAGTGGAGGTGTGTTCAAAAGCACCAACGGCGGCGATATCTGGACAGAATTTAATACCGGGCTGACCAATATATATATTACTGATTTATGCATCAACCCGACAACACCTTCCACACTCTATGCGGGAACATCTGGCGGTGGTGTTTTTAAACATACCGGTGGAAGTAATTGGGAGGCAGTCAATAGCGGGGTGACCAATCTCTTCGTGTTAACGCTGGCTATCAACCCGGCATCTTCGGCTACACTCTATGCAGGAACGAATGGCGATGGCGTATTCAAAAGCACCGACAGCGGCGCCAATTGGGAGGCAGTGAACACCGACTTGAATAATACCGATGTCAGGTGTTTGGCAATTGACCCCATAACACCGGCGAATATTTTTGCAGGAACAAATAAATCCGGGGTATTTAGAAGCACTGACCATGGTTTAAGTTGGGAGGCAGTCAATACCGGCTTGACCAATAAAGAGGTTATGGCGCTGGCAATCGATCCGGTAACACCGACCACACTTTATGCAGGAATAGTCGGTAGCGGGGGCGGCGTATTTAGAAGCACAAATTCCGGCGAGGGTTGGGAAGCCAAGAATATAAACCTGACAAATAAAGAAATTCGCGCTCTGGCAATCGATCCGGCAACACCGAACACGCTCTACGCCGGAACAGACGGCACTGGTGTATTTAAGAGCACCAACAGCGGTGACAGTTGGCAGGCAGCTAATACAGGATTGTCCGTACCTATATATACTTTGGCTATAGATCCACTGACGCCAACTACCCTTTATGCCGGGACCAACTCCGGTGTTTCCAAAAGTACCAACGGAGGTGAAAACTGGGACTCAAACACCACTGGATTACCCCACTCTACTGTATATGCTTTGGCAATTGATCCGCAAAATCCTGCCACCCTTTATGCAGCCACAATGAATAACGGTGTGTTCAAGAGCACAGACAGCGGCGATAATTGGGAGGAAGTTAACACCGGGCTGACTGATACTCATGGTAGGGCATTGGTAATTGATCCGCTAAATCCCAGTAAACTTTATGTAGGGACATACGGTGGCGGAGTCTTCAAAAGCACCAATGGCAGTGACACCTGGCAAACGATTAACGATGGCTTGCCAAACTTATATGTTTACTCCCTGGCAATTGACCCGCTCAGAACCGGCAACATTTACGCCGGGACTTATGTCAGCGGTGTATTTGATATGCAACAGTATTATATAGTCTATCTGCCCACTATCATCAGGAGCGCGCCATAAGGGCAAACACACCTACATATTTATCCAGATACCATTTGTAGATGGGATCGGCGATCCCATCTGCAGTGCATTAATGAAAAATCCACGATAAAAAAATATACCGCCCTCAAATACCGCCGCTTCCCACAAAAAATAATTATTGATGTAGCGGCAATTCATGAATTGCCGCTACGAAATTCTAAACCACTTTCAAAAATCTACGCTTACCCACTTGCAGCACCCCTGGGTGCGGGAACGACTGGTTGGCATCCGTCAATACCTCGCCATCCAGGCGCACGCCGTTCTGCATGAGTAAGCGTCTACCTTCGCTCTTGCTGGTGACCAGATTCCCCGCCAGCATTACTTCCAACACCGTTTGCCCGGCTTGAAGTGTGAATTCTTCCATTTCATCCGGCAAAGCGCCGTGCTGGAAAATCTGTACAAATGCCTGCTCAGCTTGTTTTGCATCTTCACCACCGTAGAAAATCTCCACGATCTCTCGCGCCAGTTTCATCTTGGCATCCCGCGGATGAAGCTTGCCCAATTGCAAACTTTGTTCAATATCCTCTATCTCCTGGGTAGACCAGCGTGTCACCAGGCGGAAGTATGTGCTCATGGCAACATCCGGGACGCTCATCACTTTGCCATACATATCCTCCGCCGTCGAATTGAGCGGAATATGGTTGCCCAGCGATTTACTCATCCGCACCACCCCATCGGTGCCGGGGAGAATGCCCATGATGATGGCGATGTTAGGCTTCTCACCCATAAATGTCATCAGCTTGCGGGCGGCGGTGACAATATTGAATAGCTGGTCGGTGCCGCCCACCTGCACATCGGTACGCATGGCATAGGCGTCATAGCCCTGCATGATCGAGTAAAAAGTTTCGTGCAGGTAGATCGCGTCGCCACGTTCCCAGCGCAGCTTGAAATTTTCACGGGTTAAAAATTGCTGGATCGTAAAATTAGAAGCCAGCTCGATCAAATCGGCAAAATTCAATTTGGAAAGCCAATCGGCGTTGAACTTAACCAACGTTTTCTCGCGATCCAGCACCCGGTAAGCCTGTTCTGCATATGTACGGGCGTTCTCTTGTACCTGCTCGGGCGATAATTGAGGGCGCAATATATCTTTATCCGAAGGATCGCCAATCAGAGAGGTATAGTTGCCGATCAAGAAAACCACTTCATGACCTAATTCCTGGAACTGGCGCAGCTTGCGCATGGTGATGGTGTGCCCCAGGTGCAAATCCGCGGTGCGCGGATCATAGCCGCAATAGACGCGCAGGGGTCGCCCTTCTTTCTCAGCGTCAATGAGGCGCTGGCGCAGCTCATCCGCCATGACTTGCTTGAGGGCTTCATCCCCATATTCTGTACCTCTCATCAGATATTCAACCTGCTCGTCAATTGTCATTTTCATATTGTTTTTCTCCATCCGTTATGATGCTTGGGATTATATAGAAAGCTGTCTATCTTCCTGAATATTGCGTTTGTCATCCAGAGTACAATGCCTGTCATTCTGAGCGCAGCGAAGAATCTAATGGATGATCGTTCAGTTTCTTCGGTCACCCTGGCGGGCTCCCTCAGAATGACATTCCCTTAGGAGCGCAGCGAAGAACTCACCTCTTCCTGTCATTCTGAACGTAGCGAAGAATCTAATCCATGATCGTACAGATTCTTCGGTCGCCCTAGCGGGCTCCCTCAGAATGACAGTTCCTTAGGAGCGAAGTACGAGCGAATAATCACGCCATTCTGTCATCCTGAGCGCAGCGAAGGATCTATCATTTCCAAAAAAGAGATGTTTCGCATTTCCTTCGCTTCGCTCAGGAAATCGCTCAACACGACAAAAAAGGGCTTCCATAATTATCCCAAAGTTTTTTATTCACTGCAATTAATAAAAAACGCGCCCTGTGCGGTGAGGGCGCGCAGAACTCACCACAAAGGGTTTCATTTGCAAATGTAATAATAGATTACTTCAATCATGGACTGATTATAATGAATTTCCACCAATTGAGCAAGAATTTCCGGAGTGTTATTGCCTCTTAACAAAGTATAGCTTTATACTTCGCTGAAATATATTCCCGTGCTATAATTCTTCCATTATGGAGGTGTCCCTGCATACGCCCGTATTGGTGCTAAACGCCAATTTCGAGCCGATCAACGTGTGTACTACCCGCCGCGCCATTGGATTGATCCTGAACGGAAAAGCCAACCTGGTAATGAATGGGCGTGGGGAGATCAAAACCGTTTCATCTTCGTTTCCCCGTCCATCCATCATCCGCCTGGAGAAAATGATCAAGCGTCCCCGGTTGCGAGTGCGGCTCACCAAGCGGGAAATTTTACGGCGCGACAATTTTACCTGTCAGTATTGCGGGCAGCGGGTAACAAATCTCACCATCGACCATGTTATTCCCCGCCACCTGGGCGGAGAACATTCGTGGGACAACCTGGTAACAGCCTGCCCTGCCTGTAACCATCGCAAAGGCAGCCATACTCTGGAACAGGTGCACATGAAACCCATCACGACACCTCAGGAGCCTCCAACATCGGCGCAATATCTATTCGCCCGCCATGTCGGCGATAATGATGAGTGGATACCGTTTATCGATGGCTGGTAAACAAAGGCTTACAAATAATTCCCCCACGAAAACTAAAACGGAATCTCCATAAAATCTTTTGCCAGGGCAACCTCCCCGGAGAATGTGGTCTGGGCTTGTGGGATCAAACTTTGCGAATCGAAATCTCCGGTTGGGTAATGGATCAAATACAAGCGTTTCACACCCGCCTGTGCAGCGATCTCGCCTGCCTGGCTGGCGGAAGTGTGACCCAGGATTTCACCAGCAGCTTCATGAATCAATATATTCGCGCCCGTGGCTAAATTCACCACCGATGGACAGGGGGCTGTATCGCAGGAATACGCCACTACCGCCTGATTGGAAAGATGTTCGATCCGCAGTCCAATATTTGGGATCAAGTGAGAAACCGGTGTGGAATATATTTTGATTTCATCGGTTGCCAATACCGGTGTCATTTCACCTTCTTGCAAATAATGAAAGTGAACGGGGAAAAATTTCGGCCAGTTATTCCAATCGAAAGCATCCATCATCCTGTTCACCCGATCCAGAGTATGCTGCAATCCGTAAATATCCAGGGGCGCTTTACGCCCTAAAAGCCACATATTCATGATCAATGTTGGAAAACCGGAAACGTGATCGGGGTGAAAATGGGTCAGGATGATATCGGTGAGTTCCTCCAAAGCGACGCCAACCTGACGTAAACGCAGGGTCGGGCTGTTTCCGCAATCGATCAAAATTGCCCGTTTATTTGAAACAATGACCATGTGCGTATTCTCGTGCTTTTCATCCGGTATTGCGTTGGAAGATCCTAATATGATTAATTTTGTCACAACCAATTTGCCTCTCAGTTCTCCAAATTTATTACGACCCCAAAAGCAATACCGCGATTTGCGGAGTAACCAGAACTTCAATCGTAGCCGCAACCAATAACAGAGGTAACACCAATCCCAGAACAAGTTTCGTACAATCTGCGAATGCAAACAGCCATGCTTCGCCAACAGTTTTATTCTGGGTGGGGGCTAACAACACCCCGCCCAGTTGAAGAATACTCGCGCCAACGATAACCAGAGCCGGGATTTCAAAAATTCCATGCGGCAATACCAGAGCCGTGAAAAACATTATCGGAGATAACCCCACATTGGCGACATTAGCCATGAAATATCCGATAACCGCCAGGGGAAGCATTAATATCAATACACCCAGTACACCAAAAGTAAAAATACCCAGCGCTATTGCCAAAGCAATCACACGCAGGTTATGCAGCCAAACCATCCCAATCCCGCTGACAGAGAAAAATCGTACGGCTTCTAATCCCTCAATAAATCCCCGATCCAGGTTATTTAGATTAAGGATATCAGGAGGAAGCGTGAATATTTTTGCCTGAGTGGTACCCACCCAAATCCCGGCAACCATTAAGCAACTCACGATGATCAAGGGTATCCAAAGGCGTTGTAAAGTTCGTCGGATTTCAAGCCGATACCAATCGATCGGATTACGCGCCACGCCAATGAATGCAGATTTAAAGACACGCCACCCCCACTTGATGTTGAGAACATCCAGTTCGCGGCCTAATAATTCTTCGCGGTTAAAATGGGCTACGCCGGAACGCACCAGCATTACAGTAATCATGGCTTCGCCAAATATTACCCACCACAATACTGAATAACGCGCCCAAAACATGATAATGGCTTCCCCTTGGATCAACAGTGCAACCGGAATGATGATAAATGAAGCCAATAAATTTGCAGCCCTTACTGACGTTGTTTGAGCAGAAATCACCACGGCGCCGCTCACCATCAATATCGCTTGCATGGTGGTGAGCAGCACGACTTCCAACAATAAAATAGGCGCCGGCGTCCAACCCACCTGAGCATACACCCCTATCAGGTAAACGATAATACCCATATAGCTGGCGGCTAAAGGCGGCGCCATAGAAGCCAATAATTTCCCCATATATAATTGCCAATCTTCGAGCGGGCTGCTCAATAAGGGTTCGATACTCAGCCGTTCTTTTTCTCCCACAAAACTTTCCAGGGCGATCACCAGCGATACCGAAATGGGGAAAAATCCAACCACCATTAACAAAAAGGGAATCAAACGCTCGGCTACAATCGGCGCGCCGTATTTTTGCACGAAATTCACAGCCTGTGCGGCGGTAAAATTCATCAACCAGGGGAAGAATAAAGTCAATGCGGCGACAGGAAAGATGATGCGCCAATCACGGAATTGGTCGCGCACTTCTCGATTGGTAATGATCAACGCCGGCGTCATGCTTTTGCGAATATTTGCGGGTATCGCTTTTATCATCTCAACATCCATTTTGCGACTCTTTCTCCCGCCAGGTGTTGATCGCTGATAGATAGACCTGTTCCAGGCTGCGCGGTACTTCCTGAAGGGAGATCACCTTCAGCCCTTCTTCGAGCAAATATCCCAAGATGACAGGGTTAACCTGGTCGGGATGCTCAGTGCGGTAACGTATCATATGGGCATCTGTGGAAGATAAGGCAGCCCCCTGCGGTAATCGCAATGCTTTTCCATCCAACGCAGAAGCCAGACGCACTTCATATTCCGCTGAACCCAATAAAGTTTGTTTTAAACCGGAAGGCGACCCCCTGGCAATGATTTTTCCATGGCGAATAATAGCAATCTGGTCTGCCAGTTCTTCGGCTTCAGCCAGGTTGTGCGTACAAATAATGAAAGCCCGGCTTTCACTACGTAATCCCTGGATGAGTTCACGCACCAGGCGAGCACTCTCGGGATCCATAGCAGAGGTTGGTTCATCCAACAATAACACGGGAGGCTCGTGAATCAAAGCACGCGCCAATGCTAATTTCTGCCGCATTCCTTTTGAATACTCCCCCAATCGTTTCCGGCGGTCTTTATGCAATCCAAAGTTTTCGAGCAGATCATTGATGCGGGTAATACGGCGGTGAGGGTCAAGCCCGTAGAGTTTTCCAAAGAAATCCAGGTACTCATCCGCCGGCATACGGTTGTATAACCCATGCTGTTCGGTGAGCACGCCCACTGATGCACGCACCTGGGCAGGGTGGGAAACTACATCATATCCCGCGATCATCGCTGTTCCACGCGTCGGTTTTAACACCGAGGTTAACATGCGTACGGTAGTAGTTTTTCCCGCCCCATTTGGCCCCAACAACGCCAATACCTGGCCTGGATTTACATCTAAATCCACGCCATCGACAGCCCAAAACTGGTCGAACTGCTTACTAAGGTCTTGAGTCGAGATTACGTTCATTAAAGTTTGGTTAAATAATATACCGATAGGATGACCTTGCCAATGAGACAACAGTCCTGTTAATCACCAGAACAGCAATTATTCCGGATTAGCAGGAATATTGACTTGCGGCAACCGGTGTCTGAGGATTAATGCGATGATCGAACACACCGCCACCACCAGCATCACGGTTTGATTAGCATTCAACCCGGCGATTTGAGAAGCGTCCAACCGTATAAACTCTAATAAGAAACGTCCTACCGGATAAATTACCAGGTAAAGTAAAAATAGATCACCTTTCTTCAAGCGATCGGGAAAACGTCTGCCCAGCCAAAGCAAGAAGCCCATATTAGCAAAACTCCAGATCGACTCATATAAAAACAATGGGTGGAAATATTCGTATTCTTGATAACCGGGTAACCGCCGCCCAGGATCGATGAATATTGCCCAAGGTAAATCTGTGGGCGCCCCGTATAATTCCTGATTGAAAAAATTCCCCCACCGCCCAATGGCTTGCCCTAAAGCTAGGCTTGGGGATACGATATCCGTCCATAAAGGAAAATCCATGGAATATTTCCGAGAATACCAGTAAAGCGCCACCAATCCACCGATCACCGCGCCAGGAATGCCCAACCCGCCATTGCGAATATTGATCAAGTCCAAAGGATGGGTTAAATAAAATGTCGTGGTGATACCTTGTTCAACCATCGATTGGGGAGGGGAGAATATGTGCCATATACGCGCCCCGATAACGCCACCGATCATCAGCCAAACCAGAATATCCCACACCCGATCGCCATCCTCGCCTCTGCGACGCGCTTCGTATGAAGCTAACCAGGCTGCCAAAAGGATGCCGGAAGTTATGATAATTCCATAAAAGTATATTTTAAATGATCCAATAAAAAATCCATCAGGCATTGTTTACCTCGCAAAACAATTATAGTTTATGAGCTTTCTGGCGTACATCCCAAATCCGCTGGATAGCCGTTACATTCGCTAATATGGCAATAATCCATAATGATACTTTTGGAATATTGAAAACCAATCCTGGCACAAGCACCAGATAGCGTTCCATGCGGGTTAGTATCCCCACTTTCGTTTCATGTCCTAATGACTGTGCACGCGCCCGCACATAGGACACCAACACCGAGCCAGCCGCCGCGAGATAAGCCAGTACCACATATAACCAATCATTTTGTTGCTGAAAATAATAAATCAATCCCCCGAAAATGACCAGTTCCGAATAGCGGTCAGTTACCGAATCGACAAAAGCGCCGAATTCAGTGGGCTCACCGCGTAAACGCGCCATTGCGCCGTCTAAAGCGTCGATCGGGCCCATCAAAAGGATGACAATACCGCCCCAAAATATCTCTCCCCGCGCCAATAGCAATGCGCCAATGGTGTTGCCCAATAGACCAAAAATGGTCACGGTATTGGGGTAGATACCAAGTTTAGTCAAGAATTTTGCGGGTTGAATTAATATCCAGCCAAATTTGATCCGCGCTTGGTCGGTGAGGCTGATGCGGGTTTTTGTCTCTGCTATGCGTTCGCTCAATCGTTTACCTGCCTTCCTAATCTTCATCTTCATCTTTGGAAATTAATACCTGTCTTTCGCGCCCACTTCCCGGACCAACCACCCCCAATTCTTCCAATTCATCGATCAGGCGGGCAGCACGCGGAAAACCTATACGCAGCCGCCTTTGCAGCAGTGAGGCGCTGGCGCGCTGTGTTTCGCGTACAATATCAATGGCTTTCTCGATTAAATCATCCCGGTCTGCTAAAATCGCTTCTTCTTTTAGCATCTCTTCCCAGGGAGGCAACTCGCTCTCTTTTTGCGGGAAAGACTTCTGCCAAAATGTGATCACTTTTTCAACCTCCTGGTCGGTGACCATCACACCCTGGGCTCGAATTGGCCCCGATGCCTCCGGAGGTAAAAAGAGCATATCACCGTGCCCCAGCAAAGTTTCGGCACCGGCGCTGTCGAGGATTACCCGGGAATCAACCGATGATGCTACCGCAAAGGAAAGCCTGGCTGGGAAATTGGCTTTGATCAAACCAGTCACCACATCGGTGCTGGGACGTTGTGTGGCGACGATCAAATGGATGCCGGTGGCACGCGCCATTTGTGCCAGACGAATCAAAGCCGGTTCGGTTTGCTCCGGCGCCGACATCATGAGATCCGCCAGCTCATCGACCAAGATCACGATGTGCGGCAGGGGCTGCTCGCCTTTGCGTTTGCGCATCTTTCGGTTATAGGTATCCAGATTGCGGGAGTGAGTCACCTCCAGCAACCGATAACGCCGATCCATTTCCGTGACAGCCCAGCGTAGCACGCCGAGAATCCGCTCAAGATTTGTCTCTACGGTTCCGTATAAATGGGGTAATCCGTTGAAACGGATCAACTCTACCATTTTCGGGTCGATCATGACCAATCGTAAATCCTCAGGAGCGTTATTCATTACCAGGCAGGTCGTCAGCGCGGCAATACACACTGATTTTCCCGAGCCGGTGGTGCCGGCAATTAACAAGTGCGGCATACGCGCCAAATCCGTGACCACCGGTTGACCGGAAACATCTCTGCCTAAGGCAATGGCTAAAGGCGCTCCGACTTTATAAAAAGCCTCCGTTTGCAATATCGGTCGCAATCTTACCACCGTCGAACGAGAATTGGGCACCTCGATGCCAATGTACGGCCTCCCCGGTACCGGCGCTTCAATTCTAAGACGCTCGGCAGATAACGCTAATGCCAGGTCTCGATTTAATGAGGCGATTTGAGCTACGCGGACTTTTTGACGGTTGCTATCTCCATCACCGTTCCCCTTTTCCAAAAAACCTGGTTCAACCGCAAATTGGGTCACCGTTGGTCCAATGCGATAGCTGATCACTTTGGCGGGGATACCAAATTCAGACAACGTTTTTTCGATCAACCCGGCGGATAAATTGATATGGCGTTCATCTGGTCGATTGGCATGTTCATGAACCAATAATTCCAGAGGCGGCAGGCGATCGTCGCGCGGGGGCGGGTTGACAGGTTTTGTTCCTATCTCCTCCTTTTTGGGAATATGGAACTTTTTCCGAAATTCGGCAGGTAGTTTTACCACGCGCTTCTTTCCTGCCGCGTTCACAGTTTGAACTGACTCCTCCCCTTCAAAAGGCGCAACGCTGACTGCCGGTCCCAAACCCAACTCTTCAGCGCCAAAATCCATGGATTGCTGGCTTTCCTTCTTTATCCAACGCGAGAAAGCGCGCCACAATCCTAAGGCTGAAAAACCAAAGATCAAGATCAACACAATTAAAACCAATATGTGGATAACTTTCCCCGCAACACCCAATGGGTTAAAAATCAATTCGCCGATATGGGCTAAAGCCCATCCGATGCGCCCGCCGTCCAAACCGGCGTCTGCTCGGTCGAAAGAATAACCCCCTATGACAGCCATGAGTGCGATACTGCAAAATGCGACGACCTCCGTAGCAAATACACGCCCCCAGGCAGAAGCATCCATGCGAAAAGTGTGATGCCTGAGCATGATCATGCCGCCAACAACTCCGGCTACCACTACCCACAAACTTCCCCAACCACACCACAACGTTAGAAACTGAGTCCAGCGGTTTAATAACCCGCCAGTTAGATCAGGCAATATAATAGCCAGGAAGGTCATTAAAGCAAAAGCTAAAGCCAATACGCCCCCTACATCCCAACCATAATGTTGCAGTGTATTCTTGAGCCGCGTAATCAAGGGAAATGAATCGGCAGGGGATTCTCCTTCCGGTTTGGCTGAGAATTGGCTTCTTGATGATTTTAATGGCTGTTCCTGGCGATTCATGAGTGATTTATTTGCTCTTTCTCGCTTTTTGATGCCAGATAAATACCGGCTAAAATAAGTATAGCACCAAAAATCTTCAAACCTCCGGGGGTTTCATGCAAAACTATATAAGCCAGGATGGTAGAACCGACCGGCTCGCCTAATACCGATATAGATACATAAACAGCCGACAAATATTTCAACGCCCAATTAAAGCTTGTATGACCCAGCAATTGCGGAACAAGTGCCAAAAGAACAAACCAAAGGTATGTTCTTGCAGAATATGGATAGGGTTGATGACCAGCCATGAACATAATGATGATCAGCACTATAGCAGCCATACTATATACCAAAAAAATATAGGTTATCAGCGACATTCTCACGCGCAATCGCCTGCCAATCAACATGTAACACGCCGCCATAATAGCTCCGGTCAGGGCTAATGCATCACCCCAAAATGCTTTTCCGCGGATGAATTCAATCAATGGCGGGCATTTCACCTGCCAGCCGATAATTTGACATGTATCGCTTAACCCTACAATCACACCGCCTGCCAGAGCTATCGCCATCCCCAACAGCATCAATCGTGAAATGGATTCTTTTATTGTAAATGGTGATAATAACATTACCCAAAGGGGAATGGTGGCGACCAATACCACCGAACTGGCAACACTGGTATACTCCAGAGAGCTAATCCAGGCAGCAAAATGCAGCGCCAGAAAAAATCCCGAGGCTAAAGCTAACAATACATCACGGCGAGATAAGCGGGAAATTTCTTTACGATGTTTGAAAAAAGCTACCGGGGCAAGGACCAGGCTGGAGAGGGTCAAGCGATAAGCGGCGATCACCAGGGAAGGCGATTCTTCTTGCGCAAAGCGCACAAATATCGAGGCTGTCGAAACTGCCAGAATGCCAATGAATAATCCCAATAATGGGGAAATGGTTTTATGGTCAGGTTTGGTTTTCATCAAGCAGTTTTCTTTATATGCCAGATGACCTTTCCGAGAATATCATTTTTACCTATGGCGCCAAAATGCCGGCTATCCATGCTGTTTTCATGAAAACCAATAACAAATAGGGTACCCTCCTGTGTTGAAATCGATGCCACTTTCTTGATCAACTGCCCATGTTCGGGGTGTTCGAACACGACCACGTCCCCGGTTTTAATTTTAAATAAACAAACAGGGATTTTGGCGATGAGCACAAAATCCCCGTCATTATACACTGGCGACAGGCTATCGCCTGTTACCTTAATGATTTTCAGCATTAGAGATTTGGATAAACCAGTTCTAAGGCTGGCGGGTAAGGCGCTTTAGCTCGTTTAATGGCTATGCCCTTGGTGTCCCAGAAAATCTCGGCAAATTGATTGATGGCTTCAACAAATTGGAGCGCTGTATCGCGGTCCACTGTTTGTCGGCTTTTTGAACCCAATTGCATGATTTTATGCACCAGCTCTGGTATTTCCGGATGTTTTTCAACATGGGGTGCTTTAATATAATCTCCCCAGATCACTCGAATTTCGTGCTTGGCTTTTTCGGCATGCTCTTCTTTGACCGCTACATATCGGGACATTGAATTCATAAAATCCGCATCATGCTCCTTGTGGGTATTTTCCAGGTGAGTAATCAAATCGATCATTCTGACGACGGTAAGCGCGTTAATTTGAGCTGTGATCGGGTCATAAATACCACAGGGGATGTCGCAGTGTGCTTTGGCTGTATCAAATGCTAAATGTTGGTCGAATTTTTCCAATAACTTGTAAATCATCATCGCCTCCTTTTGAATATTTGGATATATTAGATATAATTTATATGATTATATTGATAATTATCTTAGTTTTTTTCCATCGATTTGTCAAGTCTCAACCATTAATATTAATAAAACTCCAACATTACTACCGGCTGCGTCTCACTTTACGCCTGATGGGAGGTGCATCCAGGGGTGATCCTTTAGGCCCCACGACACGATAAACAAGGGCATAGATCGCCATTAATAAAGCAAAGCCGACTATAGCCAGCACCAAAGTCACAATCAAATTTGCTCCAAAATAAGGTACCCGCCCGATAAAGGGGATATCGATGGTCATGGCAAATTCTTTTGGAATAGGAATATACCTGGATTTTATATCCCAACGCACCAGAAGGTAAGCGCCGGCATATGACATGACTGGAATAATAAGCATCAATATGCACCCTATTCCCCGCCAAATTGGGTGAACACGCCAGGGGCGGGGTTTTTCTGCAGCACGTCGGCTATATGTAGAATACTTAGTCATGTACTTCCTCCCATTGCGCTGCCTTTTCTATGGCGGATACAATTGAATAATATCCGGTGCAGCGGCATAAATTTCCGGTTATGGCTTGCTTTATTTCATCCCGTGAAGGACTTGGGCGTTCTTCCAACAACTTCACGGCAGACATAATAAATCCGGGTGTGCAATAGCCGCATTGCACGGCGCCTTCTTCAATAAAAGCTTGCTGCACCGGATGCAAGTCGTCCTCACTGGCAATGCCTTCAATCGTGACTATCTCTGCTCCGTGGGCGCGTGGGGCAGGCACCAGGCAACTCATTACTGCCATTCCGTCCATAAAAATCGTACAGGCGCCGCATTCCCCTTCAGCGCAGCCTTCTTTCACGCCTATCAAACCGGCTTCTTCGCGGATCAAACGTAATAACGTTTTTCCTGAACCCTGTATAAATTTGTATTCCTTCCCGTTGATGCGGGTATTTATCATTGCGTTATCGTAAGTGTGTTGGCTGGTTTGATCCAAAAATGGGGTTATACAGTTGTCATTTTTTCCACTCAGCAATACCGGGTTAGGCGGAAGGGCAGCACGCTCCTCTTCTTTTTTCAGAGCAAATAATCCCCGCGAAGTACATACCCGCACCATCTCAGCTCGATAATCTGCCGGGCTGCGCAAATCATTAATGGGTTTTGCAGATTGCATGGCAAGTTCTGCTGCCTGAGCAACCGTTGCCTCATTCAATATTTTCCCTTCCAGCAAAATTTCAGCCTCTCTGGCATGGATAATGGTCGGCGCAACTGCCCCCAGCGTGATCACCGCCTGAGTGATCGGCGCATCAACCATTTCTTGTTCTGCATCCGCATCGAAGGTCAGCAGCATGGCAACATTCACCAGGGATATCGCCTGCGCCTGGCGTAAACCCAGCTTGATAAAAGTACCACGCTGATTCACCTGCAGGGCAGGGAAAGCGATATCCACCAACATCTCATCCGCGCGCATCACCGTTTGACGGACGCCGGTATAAAAATCTTCCAGGGGAATGCTTCGCTCACCCTGGGTGGAGGCCAGCGTTATCCGGGCGCCCAGGGCGATCAAAGGAGAAATGGTATCGTTTGCTGGGGAAGCGGTAATCAGGTTGCCCGCCACCGTGCCGCGATTACGGATTTGCGGCGCTCCTACCTGCCAGGCGGCTAATGCCAGAGGGAAACCACGCTCCACTATTAATTTTGAAGAGGCGCAATGGTTATGCGTTACCATAGCGCCGAGATGTATCACCTCATCTTCATCCAATGTGATGCAATTAAGACCCGGCACGCGGGAGATGTCGATTAGCGTATCAATGCCGGTGCGAATACCGCGTTCCATTTCCAATATCAAATCGGTTGCGCCGGCCACAATGCGCGCCCGTTCGCCCCGTTCTGCCAGGATATCTAACGCCTCATTGATTGTCGTCACATTGAAATATTCTTGCCACATATTTACTCCTAAAGTGTTTCATCCAGTAATTCCGGATGCAATTTTAACCAATTTTTTATTTCATACGTAATTTCATTGAAATCTTGTAAGTCTGATTTACATATTTCCAATAATTCAAATCCATTTATCTCATGATATACATGAACCAGCCGGTTTCGATAACCAGCCATCAACCGGTATTTATTTGCCAACTATTGACGAATTTCACCAATCATACGATCAATCCAATCAAGACGCTCAAGAACGATTTGTTTTGAGATTAATCCAGGAGTCATGACCGTTTATCCATAATTAGAGCAAGTCTTTCTTTTTCAAGAGGGATGAAGTCGCCGGCACGGCGGAGAATATATAGATCATATTCATCTGCCAGATACTCATTACTGGCATACAACCGCTCACCACAGATAATATTCGCTGCCAAAAATGGGGCTGCCTCAGGTAACAAGATCAGATCAACACGCGAAACACCCAATAGATCTTCTAAAGCTTGAGCCAATTTCACTTTTTGCCGCACAGAAAACTTAACAGCCTTCGAAGGTTTTATCCCAATATCTACATCAGAGGTGCTTGTCTGGAGGGGGGGATGGTTGTTTTCCAGCATGGCTTTCACCTCTTTGGCGCGGCTGCCAAATACATACAAGATATCAATCCCGTATTGCTGGCATAATGCAACCAAGGAATCGTATACCATCACCATAAACCTCTCAAAATTACATAATCATCCAATTTACCGCATAAACGATGCTTCATTTCGTTGCCGCTTATCGTACCAGCATTTTGCTCCTGCGTATATACGACCATTTTACTACCCATATGCCTGGATACTAAGCCAATACCATGCTTGTCGATATTGGGTCGCAGGCAAATGCGCGTTAACATTGAGCTCCACCGTCGTGGATTGAATCGATCCGTCCGTGGTTTTAGATCAATATCACACTCAACTTTCCAATAGACCGAGTACCACGGGCAGAAGCTGTTTTTTGCGAGATACAACGCCTTCCGCCAGCCGGCTGCCATCCGGTAATAGAGAGTAAGGCAGATCGTGTAGTTCGGGCGGTTCATTGGTCAATAAAAATCGGCTGGAACCGCTCACCACATCGGTGACCATAAGCATGGAAAAATCTAAACCATTGCGATCACGCAAATCTTGCAATGCGTCAAAAAGATCCTGGCGATGCTCGTCTAATTGTAATAAATCGGTCACTTCAACCTGGGAGATAGCAAAACGATATCCCCCGGCTTCATAATGCTTTAAATCACTGCTGACCACTTCTTGCGCCTCACGCGCCGCCAACCCCGATCCGGCGCGCAGCACTTGTTCACCAAAAGACCGTACGGTTAATTCCTCCAATGGGGAGCCTTTCACCGATGCCCACCGCCCCAATCGTTCAGCCGCGGTGCGATCCCGATCAGTCGTGGTGGGTGATGTGAGGATCAACGTATCCGAAAGACAGCCCGCCAGGAGTAATCCAGCCATGGCTGGCGGCGCGCTCAAACCAGCCTCTTCAATACGTTCTGAAACTAAGGTGCTGGTGCTGCCCACAATATCCACGGTGAACCGGATGGGGATATGGGTGGAAGCATTCCCCAACCGGTGATGGTCAAGTATCTCCAACAATTCGGCTTCTTCCAGGGCGCCCAAAGCCTGACCGGGTTCGTTATGATCGACTAATATGAGTTTTAGCCGGGGTGGATTTAATGCATCACGTTGGCGGCATACACCCACATAATACCCCTTGTCATCCACCACCAGGAAATCATCGCCTTCACTGCGCAAAATACGCGTCAGACAATCGCGAATACGCTCTCCGGCGTGAAATCGGGGAACATTGCTGTCACAGGCATCCCGGCAGGGTGTCTCCAGGATCTCTGCCAGCTTCATTTCCTGGCGGCGGGGATGGTTGCCAACCACATGACTGAGATAACCGAACAAGCTGGTACCGGTCACTAACCCAAAGGGCTTTCCATCCTCATTAACAATTGGCGCCACGCCCCAGGTGCGGTTGGCGATCGCCCAGGCATCGCGCAAGGGTCGGTCTGGTAAAGCGGAATCCAACCGGCGCATTACTGCTTCGAAGCGCGGTGAGGCATCATTTAACAAAGGCGGGCTATCTAGACCCAGCGTTTTCAACACCCAGGTCGTTTGGGGGTTAATTGAGCCGGCTCTGGCTGCCTGGACATCTGCGCCATCCCGTTCTTGCAGCAACCACGCATACCCCATCGCAGCGGCAATCGAATCTGTATCCGGATTTACGTGTCCAATTACGTAGGTTTTGTTCATGCAAGTGTTTTATATCAAGCCTAATTTTTCATAATTATCGGTAAACAGCTTATTCCGATCGCTGTTTTACACTTTATCGATATTTCTTTCTCCAAAATCCTGCAACCTATTCTTGAAACTCGGGTTCGGAATGTCATATAGCTTGAATATTTTTAGTTATCATAACATGATGAATAAATGATTAGATTTCTTTTTCCAGTCTTATTTTATTCCGTAAATTATCGATCACAATTCTTTTGCCGGACTCTTCATCCAAATAATACCAGCATTTCCAGCCATTGCTGGGCGCATTATGAAGTTTACTCGCCACTTGATGAATTGAGCCCTCGAGGCTATCACATCGGATATGGCTGTTTGCTAATATGACCGCCTGAGGAGTATCCTTTCCTTCAAAATACAAGGCTTGACCCGGGCTCAACAGATTACATTCCAATAAACGTCCGAATGGGATGCGCTTTAATGTCGAAGCCCTTTGTTGGGAGGCAAAGGTTGTTACAGAAAACGCCGTATCAGCAATCGACGCAATTCTATCCTTAGCTATTTGAATATAATCCGGGTTGCTTTCGATACCTATCCAACGACGGTGCAGTCGTTTTGCGGCTACACCAGTCGTCCCGCTGCCGAAGAATGGATCCAGTACCACATCCCCCGGATTGGTGCTGGCTGTAATCACGCGGTATAACAAGGCTTCTGGTTTTTGGGTAGGGTGGGCTTTTTTGCCATCGATCTTGATTCTTTCCTGGCCGGTACACAGCGGCAGAAGCCAATCGCTGCGCATCTGCAGATCGTCATTCAGGGCTTTCATTGAATGATGATTAAAAGTGTAGCGTGCGCCTTTCTTTTTTTGTGCCCAGATCAAGGTTTCATGGGCATTGGTAAAGCGTACACCGCGAAAATTGGGCATGGGGTTGGTTTTTATCCACACGATATCATTAAGTATCCAAAAACCCAGATCCTGGATCAAGGCTCCCACACGATAGATATTATGATATGTGCCAATTACCCACAGTGTCCCGGTATCTTTCAGCACTCTGCGGCACGCGGAAAGCCATTGACGGGTGAAATCATCGTATTCGGTAAAACTATCAAACTGATCCCAGTCATTATCCACCCCATCGACTTTTGTCCGGTTTGGTCGCCATAGCTCCTGGCGCAATTGCAGGTTATAGGGCGGATCGGCAAACACCATATCCACCGAAGCCGCAGGGAAAGTATCCAGCACTTCGATGCAATTTCCCTGGATTATCCGATCCAATTTCAATATGGTTTTACTCATGGTGATTTGAATATTTCACGGAGCTATTGCTCAACTCCATGGCAATTTCCTCATCAGTGTATACCTTCCAACCTAATGCCTCCATATCCACGCCTTCGATCATCTCGGCGGGAATATCCACCAGCAGCGATTCACACTCAGCCAGGAGAGTACCATCCATATCGTAGATACCGCCGGTGACGGTCGCCACGCGTTTCTTGGATTTACCCATCTTCCCGACAGCATGTAAAGGACACCCAACAGGGATGTTTTTGTGAAAACGCACTTCCATCTTGGCGGTAAACATAAAGCGAGGGTCATCCGGATCTCCCATGACAGAACGCCCGGAAACTTCATCTAAAATTGCCGAGACGACACCGCCATGAACAATTCCGGGATACCCCTCAAAATTTTCCGGAACAATGAAATCGCAGGTTACTTCGCCGGGTACATCCTCGATAAACTTTAGGTGCAATCCACACGGATTGGCAATACCACATACAAAACAATTTTTTGAACTGGGTTGAGTATTTTTCATTTTTGATATTTTATTCCGCTATGAATGTTATTTACAGTGCGATCGATACTCATTTTGCGATAAACCTATTATACCCAGAGTTGAAAAACGAGGCTATTTTCACCCAATACGAAAACAACCGGGTTCGTCCATGATATTTGCCCTATCAAAAATAACCACGATCGTTAAAGTGTATATCCCGAAAAAGAGCGGTTAATGGATGGTCAAGCAACCGCGCTTTTACTTTCCAGGATTGACAACCTTGTATTCTAAGATTATTCTTATAGCAACACATAATTGGGTGAGGTATAATTAAGATTATGTTGATAAATAATATCTTATATAGATTTCGGAGAAATTTCATGCTGCCAAAAGTTGGGCAATTCGCCCCGGTCTTTACTCTCAAAGATCACCTGGAGCGAACCATTAATCTTGACGATTACCGGGGTAAACGCAACGTGGTATTGGCGTTCTTTCCCCTGGCATGGACGCCAGTCTGAACGGCGCAGATCCCATCCTACGAAGTCTTGTTAGACCAGTTCGATGGGGTCCAGACCCAGGTTCTGGGTCTAAGCGTCGATAGCATCCCCTGCCTCAAAGCGTGGGCTGACAGCCTGGGTGGCATCACCTATCCACTGCTCAGCGATTTTTACCCCCACGGGGAAATTTCTCAGGCGTACGGTGTGCTTCGTCCGGAGGGCTATAGTGAGCGCGCCATCTTTGTCATCGATAAAGCGGGTGTCATTCGCTATGTGGATGTTCACGATATCGATGAACAACCCAATAATGATGTATTGTTTGAGGTTCTTGATAACCTGGAACCGCAATTAGCCAGGGCGCGCAAAAACCTGGAAGCCGATTCTACCGTTGAACCGGTGGGCGATATCGTCATGTATTGCACCCAATGGTGTCCCAATTGCCGCCGCGCCAGGGCGTTTTTCGCCGACCAGGGCATCAAATACACCGAAATCGACATCACCCGTGACCGTAAAGCCGCTGCCAGGGTGCGCGGATGGGCTAGCGGCAACGAAACCACGCCCACCTTCGATATCCGGGGAGAAATCCTTATAGATTACGATCAGATCAAATTGGAGAAATTATTGGGTATAAGGAAATAATTCCACGCCCATCATAAAAATGACGCCAGATATTCGTTATCAGGTATAAGAGACAGGATGCGACAATTACCCGATGGTCTGATACCTGGTTCTTTTGTTGATTTTATATCAAACATATGGGATGCACAGCGTCCCTTCCGACCCCGTCCTGAATCTGTGAACGGCAAGATGTCCCACACGCTGCCAGGATAGCATCCGGTGAAGCTTCACGTATACGAGGAAATAACTTCTGCTCGCCCACTGCCATCGAAAGCGTATAATGCTCTTTTTCATAACCAAATGCGCCTGCCATACCGCAGCAACCCGCATCGATCACTTCGACCTGATAGCCAAAAGCGTTTAACAACTCGACACTGGCATTCACCCCAACGGGAAAACCATCGTCGGCGGGCGGGCGGGCTTTTTGATAACAATGCCCATGAAGTAACACCTGTTTCCCACGATGTTTTTCCCCCACACTTTTCGCAAGCTTCTCATAACGCGGTCTTCCGTTCTCACCAATGCGCAATAAAAATTCATCGATCATCCAGGCGCGTTGAGCAAGTTTTTCAATATATGCATCACCAGGAAAGAAATCCAGGTATTCATCCCGCAAGGAATAAATTTCCGATGGCTCAATGCCAACCACCGGCAATTTACCCTCCGGATCGATGCGCTTTATCGATTCCACCACATGGTTTGCGTGGCTGCGGGCTGGTTCCAGAAACCCCTTTGAAATAAGCGTACGCCCCGCCCCGATCAACGGGATCACTTGAACGTTCATGCCTATCTCTTTTATTACCTGCAGCGTTTTCTTCTCCGTTTCCGGATGAAAATAACGCGAGAATGTATCCGTTAATAATAGCAATTCGGGTGAAGAAGGATTTTTGGGATGCCGGATATCAGCATTACTTCTCCATGAAGCAAATGCGGGGAAGGTTCTGGAAGATGATAATCCCAGGATGCCTTCACTCATTTTTTGAATGACTTTCCAACCCAACGTAGTATTTACTACAGAAGCGAAGAGGCTTCCCAGGGGCGCCAACCAGCCGATATAGCCGAATAAATAATCTCTTAATTTCCGGGGATGTGAACGATAATAATGATTGAAATATTCATATTTCAGACGGGCGATATCCACCCCGGAAGGGCATTCGGATTTACACCCCTTGCACGCCAGGCACAAATCTAACGCCTCAAAAACTGCCCTTTCGGCTTCACCGGAGGAGGGAAAGCCCTGTGAGATCATTGCCCGGAGTAAATTTGCCCGCCCTCGTGTGCTATATATTTCCTCCATCGTAACCTGGAAAGATGGGCACATCACACCTTCGGTTTGTCGGCACACGCCGGCGCCGTTACACATTTCAATGGCGCCGGCTAGCCCGCCCTGGTTGGATAAATCCAGTACGGTGCGCCAGCCTTGCGTCGCATAGCTTTGACCATAGCGCAAATGGCTGTCCATTGGGTGTGCATCCAGAATTTTCCCGGGATTAAGTATTCCACCGGGATCTGCCGCATTTTTCACCCGCCGGAAGAGAGCGACAATTTCACTCCCATATTGGCGTTCCAGCCACTCCGAGCGTGCAATACCCAGCCCGTGCTCCCCGCTCACCGAGCCGCCCAGGCTCAAGGTCAACGCAATTGCCTGTTCCGATATTTGCCGTAATGCCTTCACCCCCTCCGCTATTTTAAGATTGATTAACGGGCGAATATGCAGGCATCCCGCTGAAGCATGCGCGTAATAAATAGCACTGGTGCCATTTTCGGCGGTGATGCGTTTGATCTCGCGCACAAATTGCGCTAAATTCGCCACGGGGACTGATAGATCCTCGATACAGGCGATAGTTTTCGCATCGCCTGGCTTTGATTGGAAGATACCCAATCCCATTTTGCGTACTTCCCAAACCTGCTTTTGCTGTACGGGCGACCGAATGATCTGTACATCTTTACGCAAGCGGATAGCACATCGTTGTAATTGATCCACTTTTAACTCAGAAAACTCAACCGCTAATAAATTTGCCTGCCCACCCGGCAAAAACGCCAACTGATGGGCATATGCCGGTATGGAACCCACCAATTGAATTAAATTGGCAGGGATTAATTCCACAGTTTTGGGGGCATATTCCAATATCTGCGGCGTCGCTTCACAGGCTTGTTCGATGCTATCGAAAGCAAAAATTCCCAGGATGGTTGACCCTTCCCCTGGTACCAAACCTAGTTTTATTTGCTTTATTACTCCCAGGGTACCCTCCGAGCCTGCCATTAAACATGCCAGGTTCAGGGTATCTTCTGTCATCGGGGGATATGGTAGCCTGATATCATTGCCATACCATTGCGGCGGTTTGGAGGACGACCAGGGGAGCAAGTAATTAAGGGCATACCCGGCTGCTGTACGCCAGACCTTTGGCCAATGGCGGCAGATCAACTCATGGGAATTTTGGCGGATTTCCAGCGCCGCACGGTACAGGTTGGCTTCCGCCGATTCCCCATCGCTTTCAGCACGGCGTCTTGCTTCAGCCAGAGGAACCGCAGCCAGGTGCGCCGTTCTGCCATCTCCAAGCACCACATCGGCAGAAACTACATGGTCAATAGCCATGCCGTAGGTGATCGAATGCGCGCCGGCCGCATTATTGGCGATACACCCGCCCACAGTAGCCCGATCCGCCGAGGCTGGGTCGGGGGCAAACATCAAATCATGCTCTGCGGCAGCCCGGTTTAACTCAAACAAACCCAATCCGGGTTCCACAGTGATGGTGCGCTCTTGCGCATTCATTTCCAGAATGCGGTTTAAATAGCGGCTGGTATCAATAATAATACCTGCACCAATGGCTTGCCCGCCCAACCCGGTGCCAGCCCCGCGAGCGATCACCGGCGTCTGGTATTCCGCTGCCAGGTTGACGCAAGCAGAAAGATCATCCTCATCGCGTGGAAAAACAACCCCCAGGGGTTCGATTTTGTAAATCGAAGCATCGGTGCTGTAGAGTAACCGTGTGGTCAGATCATACCGCACATCCCCGGCAATTGCCTTTTTTATTTTGTGGAACAGTTCTTCAGTGGACTTTTGCATAGAGAATCATAGAGATCCATTGAGATTCAATAAAGGGCAACCAGGCAATCCCCCACCGATCATAAGGGTTTTGTCATGCTCGATCAGGTCAAGCCTGGGCAAACGTATCCACCAGTAAGCGCACGTCACCACCTACCGGGTAAAGGATCGGACAGGTGCAGCCATGTTTACGGTACTCCGCCACCCTGGCACGCGCCTCTTGCGGCGTTCCTGATGCTGTAATGCGGTGGATCAAGTCTTCGGGTACCAAATGTTTTGCCTGGTTGATCTGCTCTTTGGTGGCTGGCCAACCTAGAATCGCTTGGATTTGTGCGACGATTTCCGGTGACACTCCCGAAGCTTTCGCAATATGCGGCTGTTGCGCCAGGTATTGGGTTAACAATCCTCTTGTTGAATCAATGGCCTTTTCTCGATCGTTATCCACCGAGCACACCACCAGTTGAGGCTTGTCGATATCCTCCAGCCTTCTGCCAGCCATTTGCGCGCCTTTCGCCAGGCATTCTAGAGCATTATCGTTATATTCCGGTGGAACGCAATAATTCAACACCACACCATCCGAAATCTCGCCTGCCAGCTCCATCATCTTATCGCCGGTAGCGCCAATCATAATGGGTACGCGGCGCGGCGTTCGACGGCCATGTACCACATCCAATTCGATACCATCCACGTGGTGGAACTCACCGTGAAAAGTAACCCGTTCCATATTGAGTAGACGGCGTAACACGATGATCGTTTCTCGCATGGCGGTTAATGGCTTGCGCCGCTCGATGCCCACATTACGCGCCAGGGGGTCCCACCAAGCGCCAATCCCGCAAATGATCCTGTCCGGCGCCAGATCGTCCAGAGTCAGGAAAGTAGCTGCCAATAAACCAATATTGCGCGTCCAATTATTGATCACGCCCGATCCCACTTTGATGCGTTCGGTAACTGCCGCATATGCCGCCATGGGTACAATCGCATCGCGCACCAGGCGCGATTCCGCTTGCCACACTGCCTCAAACCCGCGTTGCTCTGCATATCGCGCATAATCTAAACCATCACGCAGATCATGGGCATCCTGTAAATATAGTGCAACACGTTCACTCATATGTACCTCCGCTCACTCGATAATTATTATTGAAATCAAATAACTCTAATCGATTACCTTTCATTCATTCAGGTAGTGTTTTTAGCTGGTTGAAAGCCAGATCGAAATCATCCGGCAGGTCAACATCCAAAGCCAGATGGGGTAATTCAACAACCTCCAACCTTGCCCCAGCCAGATTGGCAAGATCGCAATGTTTTTGAAATGAATTTATCCCAAAATCATATCGAATAATCCCCGGAGGGGATACCAATAAAGCATTCGTCCCCTCCATGCGCCGGTCCGGAGAGATGACCACCACCGGCGGATCGACCGCCTTGATAATTAATGTGTGGATATCTTCGACAGTGATGAGAGGCAAATCGGCAGGCAGCACCAGCACACCCTGGATTTTGTTGCGTTTCGCAAATATTGTAGCCCGCGATAACGCTCGGTTAAGCTGCGACCCGGTCGTCTCCTGGATCGAGCGAGCGCCTTGTTTGCGTGCTATTGCCAGTGCCTGGGGGTCGCGGCTGATCACCAAAACCTGGTCAATTTCACGGATTTGCCTCAGACTCTTGATGGTATGTAATAATAACCGCCGATTTAAATTCGCGCGTTCATCATCTGTCAGCACACCAGACAACCGTGATTTTCCCAAACGTAAGGGTTTAACCGGCACAACCGCCCACAATGTCATTAAGATTTCTCCTTCAAGGGTGCTCGTAATAACATCTCACCGAATTGTATCGTTTCTTTCGCCAATCGGGCGCGCTCCGGTATCTCATTCATGAGGATATTAGTGATCATGGGTCGAATTCCTGATGCCTCCACATCGCCAGCCTGGGACTGATCGGTGCTATCCATAATGAAAGCGGAAAGAATGCTGCCGTAATGCTGTGCTACCTTCAATGCAGAAGGCTTAATGCCCATTTCGCGGTACATTTTTGCTGCCGGCCCTTTCAGCGCCTGCCCCCCAATGATCGGCGAAACCGCCACCACAACCCGCCCGGTCAATGCATCCCGAATTCCCGGCACACCTAATATCGGTTGAATGCTCACCCAGGGATTGGAAGGGCAGATGATAATCAGGTCAGCCTGGAAAATGCTTTCGAGTACACCCGGCGCCGGGGCAGCTTTTTTGATACCCCTAAACTCGAAACCCTTCACTCGAGGCTGGCATTTTAAGCGCACAAAATATTCCTGAAAAAGGAGTTGTCCTTGCTCGGTATCCACCCAGGTTTGAATCACATCATCGCTCATGGGAAGAATGGGATGATGAATGCCCCAGGCATGGCAGAAATCACGTGTTATCTGGCTCAGGGTTTGCCCGGCGCCCAGCCGTCGGGTACGCTCCAGATGTGTCCCCAGATCGTTATCACCCAGGTTGAACCAATCTGGTCCGCCTAATGCCACTAAATTGTGCATGGCGTTCCAGGATTCGTTCCTCCTTCCCCAGCCGGTCTCCGGGTTATTGATCCCTGCCAGGTTATAACAAACTGTATCCAGGTCAGGGGAAATATATAAACCCAAATGCTCAAAATCATCCCCGGTATTGACGATAATCGTGAGACAATCGGGGGAAACAAGTTGCGCCAAACCATCGGCGAGTTTGGCGCCTCCAACACCGCCTGCCAACGCTACGATTTTCAACCGTTTGTTTTTTTGCACGCCAAACCCCTTTAACGGAACAGATCCTGTTCTCTGGGACGGATCAATTCTTTTAATGATCCCGGGCGTAATGGGTAAGGGAAACCGCGCACATGGATTATTGGCGTCCCTTCAGCAGCCTGCCCCATTATCAAAGAAGCTGCAGCGGCCAATTCATCGGCAGCGCCTACCTGTGTGATACGCAATTGGTAATTAAACAAATCGGGTGTGCCGCGCAAATCCACCAGACCGGGTAGCCCGGAAATCCCAATGGCAACACCCACGGTACCCAACCGCCAGGCTCTGCCGTGCGAATCGATGATCATCACACCCACGGAAACGCAACTGGCTTTCTCCAATGAACGTCGGATAATATCTGCAGAGGCATCCGGAGCAAGCGGTAACAGCAATACATATTCCTCATCCTCATTACCCGATCCCGCGACATTCGAATGATCGATCCCGGCGTTAGCGCACACAAATCCCAGACGATGCTCCACAATGATCGTCCCGGGTTTGGCGCGCAGTACTTCCCTGCTTTCCGCGAGAATAACCTCAATCAATCGCGGGTCTTTTGCGGTTTGTGCGGCTAAATCCATGGCTTTTATGGAGGGTGTTACCGATGATAAATTTACCATCCTCCCATCTGCTTTAGAGACGATCTTCTGCGCCAAGACCAAAATATCGCCATCCTGCAGCGTAATCCCTGCTCCTGGCAGCGATTGGAGAATTATGACCGATAAGTCGTCCCCTGGTTGAATAAGGGGTATTCCTGGAATAGGGGTTAAAGTAAGCATTAACTCTTAAGCGGATGCCCTTCTAAACCCGAAATAAAAAGACTGGCATTCTTGATACCATAATATTTATTGATACTGATTAAAAGTGCAGTCAGCCCTTCTACGACAATGGCATTGTCCAAACCGCCGGCGAATAAGGCGCGCATACCTGCGGCATTTGCCAGGTCAATCACTTTTTGTGCGGATGGTATATCATCTGAACAGAGAAGCACATCGCAATCCAGGGTTTCACCCAGTTTCTTTTTCAGTGAGTGTGCAGGCACGTTCTGGAAAGCTGCCACAACGTTCACCTGATCGCCCAACAAATTTTGCGCCATACGGGCTGCGGAAGGCGGCGTTGGAGGTGCGGGCGCCCGGAAGTCCACCCGGGCAGTGGCATCCACTAAAATTTTTCCCTGCAATGAAGAACTAAGACTCTTCAAGGCTGCCTGGTGCGCTTCCTGGACAACGGTTAGAACACAAATTTCAGCACTTTCTGCCGCATGATTGTTTTCCAGTCCTGTGATCATTTCTTTGCCTAATATTTTATTCAATTCACCGGCAATCATTTGTGCTTTCTCTAATTGCCTGGAACCGATGATCACCGGATATCCCACATACGCCCAGCGCAGGGCTAATCCGGAACCTTCTTTCCCAGTGCCGCCTAAAATGGCTATGACTGGTTTCACCGCAAAATTATCTGACATTTTGATCATACCTCGCCCAAGTTTTTTTTGCCAATTCGATGGCGTGCGCGGAGACGGCTTTTTCATCCATAGTCAATAACTGCCGGTCTTTCATCAACACCTTGCCTGCTACCATGGTTGTGGTCACTAAACTTGCCTGAAAACCAAAAACGATGTGCCAGGGCAGGTTTTCGGGGGTAAGCGGGGTGAAAGGATGGTAATCAACAAAGATTAAGTCGGCATATGCCCCTTTAACCAACCTCCCAATAGGAGCATGCTGAAAATACATGCCCGCCAGGCTGGCATTATGATATGCGCCCATCACTGCCACATCCGAAGCCGGCATGCGTCGCGAATCGTGGTGCCACAATTTCTGCACCAGATATGCCGCTTTCCATTCATCCCACATCGTATGAGAGAAACCATCCGTCCCCAGGCACACCGGTATACCCATGCGCATGAAATCCTCGATTTTTGCCACGCCGACTCCATTATTCATGTTCGAGCGCGGCTGATGAGTCACCCAGGCACCGCTTTCAGCAATTAAGTTAACTTCACGCATATCGACATGTACACAATGCACCAGGATGCTTTGCCGGCTTAACAAATGCTTACGGTGTAAACGATCTACCACGCGTAACCCGGATTTCGCCAGGCTGTCATACTCATCCGCTTCACTTTCCGCCACATGAATGTGAAAGCCGGTATCCTCAGGCGCCGCTTGCTGGCACGCTTCCAGCGTCTCATCCGAGAGGGTCAAACCTGCATGTAACCCAAAGGTGGCTGCCAGCCTTCCATTTGCTGTATCCCCCTGACGTATCCGCTCAATAAACCGAACATTCTCGGCGATTCCAGCTCTGGCTTGAGCAGCGCCATCCCGGTCTGTAACTTCGTAACACAGTACCGCTCTTACACCGGCTTGCGCCACAGCCTCGGCTATCACATCCAATGAGCCATCGATGGCATTTGGCGAGGCATGGTGGTCGAATAATGTAGTCGTGCCATGACGAATGGCGTCGACCAGCATTACTTCAGCCGAGGCGCGCACGTCATCTAGTGTTAAAGACCGGTCCAATGGCCACCATAATTTTTCCAGTATCTCCGGAAAATCTTTGGGAGGGGTAACCGGAATTGCCATACCGCGTGCAAAAGCGCCATAAAAATGAGTGTGGGCACAAATATTGCCTGGCATCACATATTGACCCTTGGCGTCCAATTGTTCCTCCTGCGGATAACGGGTCAATAATTCATTTTGTGGCGAAATTTCGACGATCCGTCCATTCGAAACATAGAGCGCATAGTCTTCTAAAATCTGGTTTGGTTCTTCCCAGGTGATCAATTTCCCATTCGTAATTAACATAATTGACTCCCAACTCAATCAAAAGCCGATAAACATCCAGGATCTTTATATGCCTTGAAAACATCAGCAATATGACGGGGTTTGGTGCGTTCGCCAGATAAAACTGCCGGGATTTCATCTTCGCCATAAAATGCCACCTCGCTGGTTTCATTGCTGGGACGCGCTTCTCCACTCAAGATATCGCACAAGAAGACTATCTTGAAGGCATGGAACACTTCCAAAGGACCAACACGATTGGCGTCATAAACACCGACCACCTTTCGAGCTTGGACACGGAAACCGGCTTCTTCCCACACCTCACGCTCGGCTGCCTCAGAGGGCACATCGCCGACATCTGCCCAGCCGCCCGGCATTGTCCAACCACCATCCTGATTTTCTTTAACCATTAACAATTTACCATCGCGTATCACTGCGCCGCGTACATCGATATGCGGTGTGGCATATCCCACCTGAGCGTTAAAAGCATCCACCAGAGGCACAATCTCCAGGTGTGAATATTCGCCGATAATTTCAGCAGCGATTTCCATCAACCTCTGATTACGCTGGCGCTGGAAATCATTTTCGGAGAAGTGATAACTGGTTTGCGCTAAAGCCTGGATTTCGCGCGCCCAGGTCAACCAGCGGGGGACAGTGATGTCATTCATTGAAGTTCATTACTCCAGTTTTTTATAAGAAAGTTTGCAGTTTTCAGCAGTCAGTGATCAATTTTTTATTATTTGATTCCTGGCTACCGTTTTTCCTGGTTTTCCTATAAAAGATTTATTTAATTCAAGCGCTTTCTTTAAGCGCCTTTAACACCTTACCTGGTGTATATGGCAGTTGATGCATCCAAACACCAGCCGCATTATGAATAGCGCTGGCGATCGCCGGCGCCACCCCATCGATAGCAATCTCGGATACCGATTTAGCACCGAAAGGCCCGCTAGGCTCATCCGTCTGAACAAATATCACGTCCATGATGGGCATTTCATGACATCGCGGCACATGATACGTTGCCAGGCTGGTGGTTGTCTGATGCCCCTCATTATCGAACAGCATTTCTTCGGTGAGTGCAAAACCCAAGCCCTGTGCCATACCGCCTTCCACCTGCCCGGCGGCGGTGATAGGGTTGATCACCCGACCACAATCAACCAGCATAAGCAAACGATCCACCTGGATTTTACCACTTTGCATATCCAGGGTGATTTCAGCAAATTGAGCCGCCGTCGGCGGCGGACTGACCTGGCTGGTATGAGAGGCGGTAGCCATGATCTGGTGTTGGTTCAATTGATGCAGGCTGCTTAATGCGACCTCGGCCAGGCTGACAGACTCACCTTGCGGAGTATGCACTTTCCGGTCGCGGAGTTCCAACAATTCAAGGTCAGAAAAATTCAACATAAGGGCGGCATGCTCACGGATTTGCATGGCTACTTTTGCGGCGGCTTTACGCACCGCTTCGCCGCTCAGGTACGTGGTGCTGCTGGCATATGCGCCTTTATCAAAGGGAGTGAAATCGGTATCTGAAGAATAGACGATGATATCTTCCAATGGTACGCCCAGTTCTTCCGCCGCGATTTGCGCCAGAACAGTATCCGAGCCAGTCCCTAAATCAGTGGCGCCAATCAGTAAATTGAAGGAGCCGTCATCATTGATCTTAATGCTGGCAGAAGCCATGTCCAAACCGGCAATGGCAGATCCGTGGATAACTACCGCCATGCCAATGCCCTTGCGCAGGTTGCCGGTTTGGGATTGATATGCTTTGCGTTTGTTGTAAAAATCAGTAGCTTGTAAACCTATATTAACACATTGGTCAAGCGCTGTGCTTTGTAAGGCTTGTTCGGTGCCCTCACGTCCTTCACCCAACGCCCTGGAAAGATACATGGACTCGCCCTGCTTGATCCAGTTACGGCGTTTGAATTCCACCTCATCCATCCCCATCTTTTCCGCGATTTCAGCCATGCATACCTCGATGCCATATTCACACTGCATGGCGCCATAGCCGCGAAATGCGCCCGATGGCGGGGTATTGGTATAAACAACATCACAGCGAAAACGCGAATTGGGCGCATTGTACAGGGTTAATCCTTTGAACCCACCCACCATATTGACGGTTAACGAGTGAGTGCCGTAAGCGCCGGTGTTACCCACCAGATACAATTCCGCTCCGGTGACCTGGCTGTTTTTCACCGCTACTTTATATTGCATGATCTCGGGGTGACGGCTGCGCGAACTGGTAAATTCCTGCACCCGGGTGAATTCCATGCGCACCGGTCGACCGGTAATTACCGTCAAATGGGCGCATAAATCTTCCAGGAGCATTTCCTGTTTATTGCCAAATCCCCCGCCAATACGAGGCTTTATGACCCGGATGCGCTTTACTGGCAGATCGACTAAAGGCGCCACCATGCGCCGGATATGGAAAGGCACCTGGGTGCTGGTGCGGATCACCAGTCTCTGATCCTCATCCCAATACGTAATACATACGTGCGGTTCAATGTGGGCATGCTGCTGACGGGGAGTGTGGTATTCACCGGTATACACCATATCCGCTTCTGCAAAGGCTTTTTCCACATCGCCAACCTCCGCTTCTATATGCTGGACGATATTACGCTCCCGCTGATAGATGCCTTGAGTGTCTTCTTCATCATGGATGACCGGAGCGCCTTCTTGCATGGCTTCGATAGGGTCCAATACGTGCGGAAGAATTACGTAGTCTACATCAATCAAACCCAGCGCCTGCTCGGCAATCTCGGGTGTTTCCGCTGCCACCACTGCCACTCTATCTCCTTCATGGCGCACCTTATTATCCAGACAGACCTGGTCATAAGGAAGAGGCTGTTTATAACTTTGTCCTCCCGAAGCATGTTTAATTCGGGGGATATCTTGGTATGTCAACACTGCATGAACACCCGGTAAGGCTCGCGCCTTTTCAGTATCGATTCGTTTTATTTTGGCGTGCGCATGAGGACTGGTCAATAACGCCCCATAGAGCATCTCTTCCATGTGAACATCATCGGTGAAGACCGGTTTTCCCCGCGCCAGTTTCTCAGCGTCCACTTTAATTTCGGGTTTTCCTACAACTCGCTTCTTAGGGTAGCCTTCGGGGGTGAATACTAACGGCGGAAGTGGACTGTTCCAGCCATTATTTCGATAATAGTCTTCCGGCAATCTCACATGATTCGAGTCTTCAGGCAAGGTCAATTCAATAGGAGAAGGAAACAGTACTGTTTCGCCTCGCAGCTCGGCGGCTGCCCGTTGCACCGCCTCCACCGTGCGCACATACCCCGTGCACCGGCAAATCACGCCGTTCATCGCCTGCCGGATTTCTTCTTCATTGGGAGAAGGGTTTCTATCCAGCAAGGCTTTGGCTGTCATAATTTGGGCAGGCGTGCAATACCCGCATTGAATGGCCCCTGTCTCCATGAATGCCTGTTGCAGCGGGTGAGTCTGCCCTTCCGCCGATAATCCTTCCAGGGTATTGATTTGTTTTCCAACAGCATCCACAGCTTTCATGCGGCAGCTTTTAACCGCCTTTCCATCGATAATAACCGTACAGGCGCCGCAGTTCCCATCCTCACAACCATGTTTTACACTGAAATAGGATAATTTTCGCAATACATCACGCAATTTTTCTTCCGGATTCACGGAAATATCCCTTGAATGACCATTGATCGTAAGCGTAATATTTTTCATTATTCTCTCCATCGCTTCTCAATGACACCTATTGGTTATACTTGTATATCTTAAAGCCTCATTGAAAAGATAACGCAAAAATTGTAAAAAACTCATCACCAAACTTCAAAAATCGCATACCAAAACAACCCCTTATTTTTATTAGTATGAACTTCTGGTAATTCACAAAGAACCGCGCCATAAGTGGTAAACATTTCGCCTGGCGCGAAAACGCGAAATTTCAGGGGTTTACTCACCCCATGCGACAAAAAATTGAAATCGATATCTATCATGGATCGGCGTAATTCCTTGCTGCCAGAATAAGAACGGCGGCGCTTTTCGACGGGTGCAGATGATTTTTGTATCCCTGACCCGACGCCGTCACATGGTTCTCCCTGTGACGACCCCCGATCCATATATCCTAATTTTAGCACGATTTCTACTTTGCATTTTTATTAACATTTTCCCTTTTCCCATATTCTAAGTCATGCTATGATACCCGCATGTTTTTTCACTATTTAAAACTGACGCTAAAGGAAATGCGCCCCAGGCAGTGGGTAAAAAATGTCGTGCTGTTTGCTGCGATTGTGTTCGATCGTCAATTCAACCCCTCCCATATCCCCCAAATCCTGCACACCATTGCGGGTTTCATTATCTTTTGTTTGCTTTCGGGTGTTATATACATTATCAACGACATCGCAGATATCGAGGCGGACCGCAAACACCCCCAGAAATGCAACCGCCCCATTGCTTCTGGCAAGCTGCCGGTTAAATTTGCGCTCACCTCTGCCTCAGTCATTATTATTATCCTTATTCCCGTATCTTACTTGCTTTCGCCCCCATTTTGTTTAGTGGGGTTAGTTTACCTGGCGCTAAACCTGGTATATTCAAAGTGGTTAAAACACATCCCTTTGTTGGATGTACTGACCATCGCCATGGGATTTGTGCTGCGCGTCGCCGGTGGCGTCACCCTGATCCATGTGGCGCGCTTTTCCCCGTGGTTGTATGTGGTCATCACATTAGGCTCACTATACATTGGTTTTGGTAAACGCCGGGCAGAATTGGCGTTGCTTACCACTGAAGCCAATTCGCACCGGCGGGTTTTGCAAGGTTACACTTTACCCTTGCTCGACCAATACATCATCATTGTTTCCGCCACTACCATTCTGGCATACAGCCTGTATACTTTTTCCGCCCCTAATCTTCCCGACAATCACGTGATGATGCTCACCATCCCTTTCGTTTTGTATGGCATTTTCCGTTATCTTTACCTGGTCCAAATTGAGCATAGCGGCGGCGCACCGGAAGAGGTTTTCCTTTCAGACCGGCCTCTCCAAATCGTGGTAATTTTGTGGGGTCTGGCGGTATTGACCATTTTTTATATATTTTAAGGTAAGATGGGGAAAATCAGATCATCCACTGCTCTACTGATCAGGGTTATTGAATAGAAGTGAATAGTATCGGGATAGCTCCTGCAAAAATTATACTGTTTGGCGAGCATGCTGTTGTGTATGGGCGTGCTGCAATTGCTGTACCGGTCACCCAGGTATGCGCCACAGTGACCATTGCACCCTCCCCCCAATCAGAAAAAGATAACATCCACATTCAAGCCAATGAAATTCATCTAGATTCCGAGTTCGCTGATCTCGAGCAAGACCACCCGCTTGCTTCAGCTATCCGGGCTTTTCAGGCATATACCGGCATCGAAAATATCCCTGCCTGTAATATAGAAATCTCGTCAACTATCCCGGTTGCCTCCGGCATGGGTTCCGGAGCCGCCGTATCAGTAGCTTTGTTCCGCGCGCTGGCTGATTTTCTAAAACACTCGTTGTCCGATGAAGAGATCTCAAGGCTGACCTTTGAAATCGAAAAAATCCACCATGGCACACCTTCCGGGATCGATAATACGGTCATCGCTTACCAAACACCGGTGTATTTCATCAAGGGAGAAGCGCCGCAAACATTCAACCTGGCTTATCCGCTTCATATTGTCATCGGCGACAGCGGTGTCGCCAGCCCTACCGCCATCACCGTTGGGGATGTACGACACGCCTGGCAGGTCGAACCCCACCGGTTTGAAGCCATGTTCGATGCCATCGGTGAAATCACCTGCGCCGCTCGCCGAGCTATCGAAGAAGGGCAAATGCAGGCATTGGGTCAATTGATGAACGATAACCATGCCATCTTACGCGACCTGGGCGTCTCATCACCCGAGTTGGAGAAATTGGTGAAGGCTGCCCGTAAGGCTGGTGCATTGGGCGCCAAGTTATCCGGCGGCGGACGTGGAGGCAACATGATCGCCCTGGCGCCGCCCTCAAAGATCGATGACATTGCCAAGGCATTATCCGCCGCCGGCGCTCGCCGTGCTATTTGCACAATCGTGAAATAACATAACAGGGTGGACAGGAACCCCAGGATGAGGTATGCTTTTTAGGTATCTCACTTAATAATCAGGATATGACCGTGGATTCATCCCATTTTCCGCCTACCAATCACATCTCACCACTCTCCGATTCTCGCTTCTCCAATCTCGTCTTGCTCAAATTGGGCGGTTCACTCATTACCGATAAACAACAACCCTACACACTGCGCCCACAAATGCTGCGGCAAGTGGCGCAGGAGATTGCCGATGCCTGTCATCAAAATCCCTCATTACAATTGATTTTAGGGCATGGCGCAGGATCGTTTGCCCATACCCCGGCAAAAAAATACGGCACGCGCGCCGGCGTATACACTCCCGAGCAATGGCAGGGTTTCGCAGAAGTGTGGTGGGAAGCAGCGACGTTAAATCGCTATGTGATGGAAGCCTTGCACAGAGAAAAATTACCTGCGATCGCACTTCCACCATCCGCAAGCATCATGGCGCAAGACGGCAAGATGGCATCATGGGATTTGAATCCTATCAAAGCTGCTTTATGCCGGGGTTTATTACCCGTCATATTTGGCGATGTGATCTTCGATTCCGTGCGCGGCGGCACAATATTCTCTACAGAGGATCTTTTCGATCACCTGGCAAGAAACCTGCGCCCTCAACGAATTCTCCTGGCAGGCATTGAAAGCGGTGTTTGGGCAGACTATCCACTGTGCCAGCAACTGCTGTCAGAAATCACACCCGCCTCATTCGATGCTATTCAGCGCGCGGTAAGTGGTTCATCTGCTACCGATGTTACCGGCGGCATGGCCAGCAAGGTCGCCCAAAGCCTGGCTTTAGTTCAATCACTGCCGGAATTACAGGTTCTAATTTTTTCGGGTGAAAAAGCAGGGAATGTGGCTAATGCTCTGGCTGGTGAAAAGTTCGGTACTTGTTTAAAACGATAATTTATCAGTTATAATCATTAAGATACGCAGGAAAACCAGTCTATCCCCTCCTGGTTATTCTGTTTATGTTGTTTAACAAACGGGAAAGATTATGATCGTCACACGGCAAAACCTTGAAGCAATGGAAGAAGAAAAGCTGGCGCCTTATGGCATCCGCAGCAAAAATACACGCGGGCGCGCCTATCCTGATAAAGAGCCGGAATACCGTACCTCGTTTCAAAGAGACCGCGACCGCATTTTACACACCACCGCTTTTCGCCGCCTGGAATATAAAACCCAGGTTTTCATAAACTATGAGGGTGATTATTATCGCACACGGCTCACACATACTCTGGAGGTGGCACAGATTGGGCGCTCCATTGCCTCTGCCTTAGGCGCCAATGTGGACCTGATCGAAGCGATTTGCCTGGCGCATGATCTGGGTCACCCTCCTTTTGGTCACTCCGGCGAAGTGGCATTAGCGCGGGTCATGCGGGATTACGGCGGTTTTGACCATAATAAACAATCCCTGCGCATTGTCACCAAACTGGAGAACCGCTACCCGCAGTTCCCTGGCTTGAACCTCACCTGGGAAGTGCGGGAGGGCATTGTGAAGCATGAATCCGAATATGATGTATCGGATGCCAGTGAATATAACCCTGAATTGCGTGGGCATCTGGAAGCCCAAATTGCCAACGCCGCCGATGAATTGGCTTATACAGCGCACGACCTGGACGACGGCTTGCGTTCCGGAATGATCACTCCCCACATGTTAGAGGGCATCACCCTGTGGGAAATCCTGGCGGAGAGTGTGAACTGGCGCGGACCAATCCTGGAGGAGTTAAGCCGTCACCAAATGATCCGCCGCTTGATTGGCATAGAAGTCAGCAACCTGGTACTGGCTACAGATAAGTGCCTGCGTGAAAGCAAGGTTAAATCCGTCGAAGATTTACAACGCCTGCCATACAACGTGATCAATTTCGACGAGGACATGGTGCGCCGCAACCGCCAACTCAAGGATTTTCTCTACGCCAACCTGTACCGCCACCATAGAGTAATCCGCATGCAAGTCAAGGCAGAGCACATCATCACCGAGCTGTTCCTGGCTTACAAAGATGAACCTTCCATGCTCCCCCAGCATGTTCAGGATATGAGTGACGAACGCGGCCTGGAACGCAACATCTGCGATTATATTGCCGGAATGACTGACCGCTTTGCGGTGGATGAGTATCAAAAATTATTCGATCCCGCGACAAAACCATAATTCCCTACGAAACAGGGATATTGTTGCATTTTTTATTGGAGCAATGAATGTCTGAGGAAGCATACTTGACAGCCGAAGGCGCCGCCCGTCTGCGCGCCGAATTGGAACAACTCAAAGGACCTGCCCGGAAAGAATTAGCTGAGCGCCTACGGGCAGCCGTGTCCCAGGGCGATCTGTCGGAAAACGCCGATTACACCAAAGCCAAAGAAGACCAGGGCTTCTTGGAAGGCCGTATTCAAGACCTGGAGCGTTTGCTGCATGACGCTGTGATCATCGAGGAGATCAATGGAAATACAGATGAGGTATGCGTAGGCGCCCATGTGACTATCCAGGAAGAAGATTATCCCAGCGAGGTGTATCACGTAGTCGGCGCACAAGAAGCCGCCCCGCGCAACGGGCGGATTTCAAACGAGTCGCCCATTGGGAAAGCGCTGATGGGGCACAAAGTTGGTGATGTCGTAGAAGCCCAAACACCCGGGGGAAAGATTGTATTGAAGATTATCAAAATCGAGTGATTTGTATAAACGTCACGTATAATAAAAAACAGACGGAAGGTGATTGCCTTCCGTCCGTTTTATTATTAAGGAAATTGTGTTTTTTAAATCTTCGACCAGACAGCCAATTCCAGGATAAAGCGGTCGAAGTAGCTTTCGGCTGGCATGGAGCCGTCGCCATAACCCATATCGACCACCCTGGCAGTCAGCCTAAGGGTTTGGGTTTCTAAAATCGTTTCCACACCTGGTTGCGCCAGAATGGGTTCCCCTTTCGCTGCCAGACGTTGTTTGGTGGCTTCATCCGAAAAAGCATGGGCGCTCATTAATACCTTGGTCACGGTTTGGATATCGTTTTTATCGAATAACCAGGCTTCAAACGCTGTCACTTTTTTCGGTTCACCCACGCCGATCGGCTCGGAAATACCTACACCGCATTCACCCAGGAATTCACCGGCAGGCGAATCGATGCTAAACGAGTCATCGAATAAATCGTCGCCCAGCTTATAAGAAGCCATAAATTGCACCATGGGAGTATCGGCGCTCTTGGGTACGCTGGTCCAGGACTCCTCGGAAACCTCTGGCTGCGGCTGAGGACTCTCTTCTACCGGGCTGGCGCCTACACCGCCGCGGCGGCTTCGAATGAAGAAAAACACCGCCAGGGCAATCACAACTCCCGCTAAAACCACGCACATGAGCGGTACCATGATTTTTGTAATACTGAAGCCTACGGATGTTTTACTGGTCTCGGTTTCCGCTTCCGGTTCGATCTCGGCTTCTGCGCCAGTTTCTGCGGTGGGTTGAACCATCGATGTCTCTGGCAGGGTTACCGCCTCCCCCTTGATAGCATCCGTGAAAGCAGTGATCAATACCGGATTTTGGGTTCGCGGATCAGCCATTATGCCCTGTAAAAGCTCATCTGCTTCTTCGCCCAATAGTTCAAAACGCGATTTTGCCAGGGCTGCATCTTGCCGGGCTGTGTAAGAATCAATGGCCATACGCAGGTAATCTTCTTTCAAGTCGGCGCGCAATTGGGAGGGTTCGGCATCCACCCATTTAACCGGCCATAGACCCCAACCAATAACAAACCAGCCGATAAACAACCCCATTATCAGTCCGGCAACGCCTAATACTACAGGTTTTTTTAATAGCTCACGGACAGCATCCATAATCATTCTCTCCCATGACCAGGTTCCAACTATGCCTCCCAACAGAAGTGTCATGATCTATGGATGATGCACCTCTGTAAGAGTGGGTATTACTAACTCGTCCACGTATTGCAGACGATAGAATAAAACATGACAACACCGATCGAACCGCTTCAGAAAATGGTTCAAAATCAGTTATTCAACGTTGACTCCGCACGAGATGTTTTACCTGATAACAACTCGAACGCTATGCAAGATGTTGCAAGAATCATGCCGCATCCACACTTTCATCCACCGTGACTGAATCCAGCGAATATTTCTCCTCACAATCCATGCACTGCGCATTCTTTTTATCGGCAATCACCAACATGCCGCCGCATTGCGGACATGGTGTAGGCAGAGGTCTTTTCCACGAAGTGAAATCGCATTCAGGATAATTGGAGCAGCCATAAAACAGCCTGCCCTTGCGCGTTTTACGTTCAACGATCTCGCCTTTATCTTTCGGGCAAGTTACCCCGATCTTTTCCAGCCAGGCTTCGGTATGGCGGCAATCAGGGAATCCACTGCAACTGATGAATTTACCATATCGTCCATAACGGATCACCAGCTCTTTTCCACATTCCGGGCATTCCCTGCCAATGGGTTCCGGTCCGGTATTCATTTCCGGGATACGCTGTTCGGCTAACGCCACCTGTTTGGCAAAAGGCGTATAGAATTCACTGATCACCCCAACCCAAGGCTGGTCACCGGCGGCAATTAGATCCAGTTCGGCTTCCATACTCGCCGTAAATCCGGTATCCACCACTTCGGGGAAATGCTCAGTGATAATATCGTTGACCAAAATACCGGTTTCTGTTGGTGTAAGGCGTTTGTTATCCCGCACCACATAACCACGTGTTTGAATAGTGGATAAAATCGGCGCGTATGTGGATGGTCGCCCAATCCCGAATTCTTCCAGCGTGCGCACCAGGGTTGCTTCGGTAAAGCGGGGAGGCGGTTGGGTAAAATGCTGCTCGGGTAGTAATTCTTTGAGTTTTTGCGGCATCCCTTCAGTGAGGTCTGGGGGAATGCGGCTTTCCTCTTCTTCCGGCTCTTTATCTTCATCTTTGGCTTCTTCATAAATTGCCAGGAAGCCCAGAAAACGAACGGTGGATCCGGAAGCCCGCAGCAGGTATTCGTGAGTGTTGGTCTTACCGGTCACTTCCACCGAGAGTGTATCGAATATTCCGGCAGCCATTTGAGAAGCAAGAAATCGCTGCCAGATCAACCGGTACAACCGAAATTGATCGCGGTTGAGAAATTCTTTGAGCGCTTCAGGGGTACGCATCACCGAAGTGGGGCGGATTGCTTCATGCGCCTCCTGCGCCCCGCGTACTTTTGTTTTATATGTGGGTGGTTTGGGAGGCAGGAACGATTCTCCAAAACGGCTGGTGATATATTGGCGGGCTTCTTCTTGTGCTGTTTCAGCGACATTTGTGGAATCGGTACGCATATAAGTAATCAAACCCACTGTACCGCCGGTACCGACATCCATGCCCTCATAAAGCTGCTGCGCCAGCGCCATTGTACGGCGGGCAGTATATCCTAACCGCCGCGAGGCTTCTTGCTGCATGGTGCTGGTGGTATATGGCGCGGATGGACTGCGTTTACGCTCGCCGCGTTTGATTTTGCTGACTTCGTAAGACGCGTTCTCCATATCATCCAGCACCGGCTTTACGATATCTTCACTCCCCAAAACCGGATCTTCACCGTCGATTTTTGCCAGTTTTGCGATAAAAGATTCCTTAAGCCCCTGGGGAAGAAATTCTGCCGCAATCGACCAGTATTCCACCGGATTGAAAGCATCAATTTCGCGCTCCCGTTCCACGATCAGGCGCAGCGCCACCGATTGCACTCTTCCAGCGGAGAGTCGGCTGCGCACTTTTCGCCACAATAATGGACTCAGGTTATACCCTACCAGACGATCCAATACCCGGCGGGCTTGTTGTGCATCCACCAGGTCCATATTAATTTCCCGTGGATGGGAAAATGCTTCATTTATAGCTGGTTCTGTGATTTCATGGAAAACCACGCGGCGTGACAGTTTTTTATTTATGTCAGCAGCTTCTAAAAGGTGCCATGCAATGGCTTCTCCTTCGCGATCCGGGTCAGTTGCCAGGTAGATTTCCTCCGCCCGCTCAGCCAGGGCTTTTAACTCTTTAACCACCGGGCGTTTTTCGTTGGGGACTCGATATTTGGGCGTGAATCCGTTTTCGACATCCACCGAAAGCTGCGAACGTAACAGGTCGCGGATGTGCCCCACGGAGGCTTTTACCGTATATCCCTTTCCTAAAAACCGCCCAACGGTGCGCGCCTTGGCTGGTGATTCAACGATCACCAGCTTACCCGAACGAGGTTTATTTTGATTTGCGGGTGCTTTGGGGTTTAATCCCTCATGCGCTTCCGTTCTCCCCATGCGGAACAGCCGGGTACCGCATTCCGGGCAGATGCCGCGCGTCGCAGGCGCCCCGCTGCGCATAAACACCGCTTCAGGGTCTTTAACTTCCCGCTTGGTTTTACATTTCACACAATAAGCTTCCATAGTGTATCTTCCTCCACGTCTGTGACGGATCGCATACTATACAACGGACAATAGCAATACTACCCGTAAATAAATTTCATACATAAGTTGTGCCATCAGTCTTTTTTAATGCATCGACCACATTGCGCACCTTTTGCGCCTGGTCTTTCCGGCAAACCAATAACACATCTCCCGTATCTACCACAACTAAATCTTCGACGCCAATGGTGACGATCAAGCGGTGCTCCTGGTTAACATACACCAACGATTCGCGGGTGTCCACAGCCAGATGTCTGCCGCCCATGACGATATTCCCACTATCGTCGGATGGTAGCACATCAAAAAGCGAATCCCAGGTGCCTACATCACTCCATTGTAATTGGGCTGCCGGAATAACGGCTACATTTCTGGCGCCTTCCATGACGCCATAATCGATGGTTTCCTGCTTCAAGGTAGGCCATATGCGCTGGATGACTTTTATACGCTGCTTGGTATGCCAGGCTGCGGCGATCTCTTCCAGCTTGTTTGCCAGATCGGGCATCTGGCGTTTGAACTCTGCAAAAATGTTATCCACTCGCCAAAAGAACATGCCCGAATTCCAGGTGTGGTCTCCTGCTGAAAACATCTCTCGGGCGTGCGCTTCATCCGGTTTTTCTTTAAAACGCAGTACCTTACCTACTTCTATACCGCTGTAAACACCCAGCGAATCCCCTTTTTGAATATAGCCGTAACCAGTGGCGGGGTAATTGGGTTGAATGCCAATGGTCACCAGGTAATTATCTTGCGCTACATTGTGAGCGATCTTCAACAGATCGCGGAAACCGGGTTCGTTGCCGATGAAATGGTCGGAGGTCAATATCGCCATCACCGCTTCGGGGTCACGGGCTTTCAATGCCACAGCCGCCAATCCTACCACCGAAGCTGTACCCCGCGGGCTGGGTTCAATGATAAAGTTTTCAACTGGAATCGCCGGGCATTGCTCCTGTAATTCTAATGCCTGATCTTTCACCGTAACCACCAATATGCGTTCCAACGGGAAGACCCCGTTTAAGCGCTCAACGCTGGTCTGAAATAAGCTGCGGTGATCAATCAAGCGCAGCATTTGTTTGGGGCGCGCTCTCCGCGAAAGCGGCCAAAGACGGGTGCCGCCCCCGCCCGCCATGATGACTGCATAATAATGCTCTAACATAACTTTTTTTTCCTGTTTATTAAACCTTATAGACACCTGGTGCTTCTCGCACCGAAATATATTGCATACCGCCAACCTGCCGCACCATCCCTTTTAATTCCATCAAGGTCAAAGCGGCAGAAATTTTTTCGATGGGAATATCCGCCTGGTTACGGAGTTCATCCACATGCATTGGCTGCTGGCTAAGCAACGTAAGCAGCTTTGCCTCCAACTGGTCGGCAGGTAAAGCTTTTCGAGCAGTTTGCTGTTCGGTCACCAAATCCAAATCCAGGCTATCCAATAGATCGCGTACTTCCAAAAGAGGATGTGCGCCTTGTTGAACCAAACGATTGGCCCCGGCGCTTTGTGGGGCATTGATATTTCCCGGCACAGCAAAAACTTCCCTGCCCTGCTCGGCAGCAAATTGCGCCGTGATGAGCGCCCCGCTGCGCTCGCTGGCTTCGACTACGACCACTGCCATAGATAATCCGGAGATGATGCGGTTGCGAGGCGGAAAATTGACCGCCTCAGGCGGCGTTCCAAGAGCATAATCGCTGAGCAACGCGCCATGTGCACATATCCTTTCTGACAGATTCCGGTGGTTGGGAGGATAAATTCGGTCTACCCCGCAGCCCAATACCGCAACCGTGCGTCCGCCGGCATTCAAGGCTGCCTGATGAGCAATGGCATCCACGCCATGCGCCAGCCCGCTAATAACCGTCACACCGCTATGCGCCAAAGTAGTCGCAACCTGCTCGGCGATTTGCCTGCCATAAGGCGTCACCCGGCGGGTTCCTACTACCGCAACAGCCCATTCATCCTCCAACAACAATCCGCCGCGTGCATAGAGTACGGGCGGCGGCTGGTTTATTTCACGCAAGCGGCGAGGGTAATTCTTATCTTCCCAGGTAATGACATTTACGCCCAATTTTTCCAGGCGCTGCCATACACCTGCCAAATCTACATTGCTGCGAATCTGAACCAGGGCTTCCACCAATTTGTTGCTTAACCCGGCATTGCGTAATGCCGATGGTGAAGCCTGCCAGGCAGTTTTTACATCACCAAACGCATCCAGTAATAATCTTAAACGAACGGCTCCAATCCCTTTTACCAGGTTGAAACCGACCCAGTATATTTTGGCGTCATCAATACCTGCCCCCTGCAATGTTTTCTCCTTAATTAATGAAGTAAATACTTGCACAGGATACCATATCGTTTTATGAAATGTCAAGGAATTATTTTATTGGAAAATTGCCTGCTTTTTCTTTCCCCAATGGTAAAGTGAGCAGTCATCAGTTATTAGTTTTCGGTTTTCAGTGGTTCGATTGACTGAACCTTGAACCAATTTTTCCCTTAAGCGTCTTTCTTAGGTTTTTCCGGGATCAGCCCTGGTAAAGGTCTGGCGCACATTTCACATTTTTCCAGATCGATATATAGCACCATTTCGTCCACCATCGGAAGAAGGAACTCGGCGCCAGTTTCTTGTTGGACAACAAATACATCATTGGCGCCCGTTGTTAAGATTTCAGTGACCTGACCCAAATTCACGCCACTTTCATCCACAACACGCAACCCGATCACCTGGTGGTGATAATATTCGCCTGTGGGCAATACCGGGAGTTCGCTGGCTTTAACATACACCGTATAGTTACGCAATTCACCGACTGCCTCGGGCGTTGCATAATCATAAAAATCGACCAATACACCTCGATGGTGCTGCCGGAAGGTTTTAACCCGAAGAGGTCTATGTTCTTCCCCAATAAACACGACCATATTGGGTTTTAACCGTTCCGGAAAATCGGTCAGAACCTGCATGATGATATCGCCGTGCACGCCATGAGGATGATGTAATTTACCAATCACCAAGAATACAGGCTCGCCCGATGAAGGCGAGCCCGTAGTGGAATGCTGTTGAGAAGCGTGATCGTTAACGGTCATCGTGGTTCATCCACGTCAAGCGTGGCGCGTTTACCCTCTTGAGCCGCAGTAACCCTCAACAAGACTCGCATTGCATTTGCAATGCGCCCATTTTTACCAATCACACGCCCCATGTCTTCTTTCGCTACCTGGAGCTTAATGGTAACCATCGATCCTCGCCGATACTGAGATACCCGAACCTGTGTCGGATCAGTCACCAGCGACGAAGCAATATATTCAACAAGATTTTTCACATCGAACCTCCACTAAAATTCGAGGAGGAACTACTCTGCGCTTTTAGCTTTCTTGGCTTTACCGCCAGAGACAACCCGAGTTGTTTTCTGGCTGATATTGCGCGCTGCTTCAGCGGAGGCTGCCTCTTCTAGTAATACCTCCAGTGCTTCACCTTTTTTGTAGCGCTCAAAGCGTTCCGTTAATCCGCATGATCGAAAAATTTTTACCACCGATTCACTCGGTTGGGCGCCTTTACTCATCCAATCATACACCCTGTCTTCATGTAACTGAATCGTAGCTGGTTCAGTACGTGGATTGTAAAAGCCTAAAATTTCCAAAAAACGACCATCCCGCGGGCTTTCCTTATCTGTTGCAACTACCCGATAACTGGGTTGTCCTTTACCGCCAACACGGCGAAGACGAATACGTACCATAGAACTTTTTCTCCTTTATTATTGTATGATGATCAACTTGTACTCTGTCAAACGACCAGGAGAGGCAACGCGGAAGGATGCGTTGGTATTGTCGTTTAACGCTAACCAAACAAGCGCGGAATCCCGCGTTTGCCCGATTTTTTCATGGTCTTAAAAAGACGCTGCGCATCGCGGTATTGTTTTATCAATCGATTTACATCTTGAACCTGAGTGCCCGAGCCGCGTGCGATGCGCCGCCGCCGGCTAGCATTTAGAACATCAGGTTTGTATTTTTCCTGTTTGGTCATCGAATTTATAATCGCTTCAGTTTTTTTCATTTGATTTTCGGCATCCTGAGGCGATATCTGACGCGCCATCTGCCCCATTCCACCAGGAAGCATTTCCATAATTTGCCCAATCGGTCCCATTTTTCGAACCTGGCGCAATTGATCGGCAAAATCTTGCAGGGTGAATTCGCCTGCCATTAATCGTTCAGCTTGCGCCTGGGCTGTTTCCTGGTCAAATGCCAATTCAGCTTTTTCAATCAAACCGATGACATCACCCATACCCAGGATACGGGAAGACAGCCGCCCAGGGTCATACGCTTCCAAAGCATCCATAGCCTCGCCGACGCCCAGGAACTTGATCGGTACGCCGGTTACTGAACGGATGGAAATGGCAGCTCCGCCGCGGGCATCGCCGTCCATTTTTGTTAATACCAACCCGGTGATGGAAGTCGTCTCACGGAAGCCTTTGGCGATATTCACGGCTTCCTGTCCGATCATGGCATCCACGACTAACAAGATTTCAACCGGATTGATCTTTTTTTGGATGGCGTGCAATTCATCCATTAACGCCTGATCCAGCTGCGATCTACCGGCTGTATCCAGAATTATAACAGTGTAACCACCTTTTTCGGCGATCTCTCTGGCGCGGGCTGCCAACACCGGAGGGGAGACCTTGTCTTCGAAATGAACCGGAATGTTCAACTTCTCGCCCAGGGTTTCCAATTGCCGTACTGCTGCCGGCCGATATGGGTCGGCGGCTACCAGCATCACCCGCTCACCCTGGGAGCGTAATAAGTTTGCGATTTTTCCGGCAGCGGTGGTCTTACCCGAACCTTGCAGCCCTACCAGCATGATCGCACGCGGTCTGACGCCGGTGAGGTTAAGCCTTTCCGGTTCACCCAAAGTGGCGATCATTTCTTCATTGACTATCTTAATAACCTGCTGCGCCGGGTTTAACGCGCGCGATACTTCAGAACCGATAGAACGTTCCCGAACCCTGGAAACGAAATCCTTGACCACGCCATAATTGACATCGGCTTCAAGTAATGCTAAACGCACCTCCCGCATGGCATCATCGACGTCTTTTTCCGATAATTTTCCATGCCGGCGAAGCTGTTTGAATATTCCTTCCAGACGGTTCGTTAGATTTTCAAACATAGTGGTAAATCATAACAGCCTTGCCATCAAGCTCCCAAGTGTGCATTTCGATCATGGAAGACCTGGCAAGGCTACAGGGAATCTCGCAAGCCTGGATTCTAATTGGGAAATTGGGAAAGGTCAAGGATGAAATCATCTCAAAAGTTACCGCAACTTAAATCACGTTGTGGGGTTTTCAGAGTGTATTGTATCGTTGTTTTATTTGCCACGAAGGAGTAAACATGTCGAAAGTTGCTATTATTACCGATAGTACAGCCTATATCCCCCCGGGGTATCTGAAAAAATATAAAATCAGTGTGGCGCCGTTACAACTCATATGGGGAAATGAGACTTTTCTGGATGGTGTGGATATTCAGCCGGATGAATTTTATTCTCGCCTAACAAATGCCACGATCATGCCGAGTACATCACAAGCCACCATAAGATATTTTCAAGAATTATTCGATCCATTACTCGAACAAGATTACAGCATATTAAATATCCTGATCTCTTCAAAGCTTTCTGGCACAGTTGATTCTGCGATCCAGGCGCTTGAAGCATACCCAAACGCGCCGATTGAAATTTTCGATTCATACAATGCCGGTATGGCGCTTGGGTTTCAGGCAATAGCTGCGGCGAAAGCTGCCCTCCAGGGCGCCTCATTGGCTGAATGTAAGGAAATTGCCGAAAAGGCACGCCTGCTTTCCGGGACGGTTTTTGCCGTAGATACGCTGGAATTCCTTCACCGTGGAGGCAGAATCGGCAGCGCTTCGCGCTTTTTAGGGATGGCTTTAAATATCAAACCAATCCTGGAAGTATCCGATGGAAAGGTGGAGGCTGTTGAAAAGGTACGCACCCGTAAAAAATCCCTTTCCCGGCTGGTTGACATGGTTAGCGAACGCTCCAATGGGAGAAAACCTTTGCGCATTGCCATCATGCATGCCAATGCAGAAGCGGAAGCCCGAGATGTATTGGAACAAACAAGAAAATTCAACGCGGAGGAATACATCCTTTCGCACGTCAGTCCTGCCATTGGAACCCATATCGGTCCCGGTGGAATAGGTATCGCTTATATGGCTGGGATGTAACCATAGACGCTTCTTGATCAGTAACCTCGCATCCCCCAAAAAACCCTTCTCCTCTAATAGGGGAAGGGTTTTTTATTAACCATGATCAGCTGTAATCTTTACCTCTCTCGTCTCAAAATCAATTCTATCATTTATGGGTAATTTTACTCTTCTAGACCGATTAACAAAGTGATGGCATACCTGTTGCATCGAAGGTGATGGATTATTTCCTCTTAACATTTCAAAGCGCAGGCGCCATTTTTGCGGTATGATTCGGGGCAGAACATGCAATCAAGCTTGCGTTATCTATATATTGTGTAAACCGCGATGATGCAATAATTCGACAATAGACGTTTTAAGCATTTTTCGTGATCGATTGCCTCCGGTACACATGATTCGAATAATTGACGGGCAATGTTGCCCATGCTAGAATGACTGCGAACATCCACGATTATCTTTATGAATGACTCATTTAATTCTCATTCACCCGAAATATCAGATCCACAGGATAAGACCAAATTAATCCGAAGCATTATTCTGGTCATCTCCGCGTTATTGCTTGCCCTTTTAGTTTTCCATGTTCTCAATCGAAATGGCAATCAAACCTCTTCAACGGTACCACCACCTCCCACTAACTCGACAAATGTAGAATCCTCCATTGTTGTTTTACTGTCAACAACCGAATCCACGACATCTTCCCCTACGCCTGATCTTGTTGCCAGCTTGCCAGCCCCGTTGACCATTCAAGAACCAGACCAGACCGTTCAAGGGGCTATAATCCTGGCAATCAAAGAAGGTGAATATACCCATCTGTTTTATTGCCAGCCTTCCAACTGCGCCCTAAACCGATTAACATACGGTCCTTGGGACGATATTACACCTGCGATCAGCGCCGACGGGAAATATCTGGCTTTTGCTTCCAATCGAAACGGTTTTTGGGATCTTTATCAATTGGAATTAGGCAGCGGGGTAATTGTTCAATTGACCAATACCACAGAGTACGACGCCAGTCCCAGTTGGTCACCCGATGGTCGCTGGTTGAGTTATGAAAGCTATGTGACTGACCCAGCCACAAATACCTCCAATCTTGAAATATTCATTCGTGAAATAACCGCTTCTAACCCCGAAACGCAGACCCCTATTCGCCTCACCGATGACCCCGGCGCAGATTATAGCCCGGCGTGGTCTCCGGTGGGGCGGCAAATTGCCTTTGTTTCAACCCGCGATGGGGATGAAGAGATATGGATTGCCAACCTGGATTCAACCAACAACCGCTATCAAAAAATCAGCCTTAACGAACTTGCCCGGGATAATCACCCGGCCTGGTCGCCGGATGGGCAATACCTGGCATGGTCGACGTATATAGATGGCGTGCAAAATATCGTTGTCTCCGACCGAACACAGCCGGCGGATCCGCCGCGTGCTATCGGTGGAGGGAGTTGGGCAGCGTGGGATGTCTATAGTAAATCCCTGGCTGTTATCCTCGAATCCCCCAACCAAACTTACCTCACTGGTTACCAATCCGATTCTTCCCAAATGATATTACCGATGATACATCTAAGGAATCCAGCGTCAGGGATTACCTGGATGAATACATCGCTTCCTCAACCCCTGCCTGATATCCTTCAAGCCGCCGCACAGGTGACTCCTGCACCAAGCTGGCAAGCCGCAGAATCTTCCGATGGTATCACCAGCGAACGCCATCGAATTGTTTATCTCAATGATATTTCGGCACCTTTCCCGCAATTACACGATGCGGTTGACGAGGCATTTTTCTCGCTCAGGTCAGAGATCTCTCGAAAAAGCGGCTGGGATTTTCTTTCCACCCTGGAAAATGCTTATGTGCCTCTTACATCACCGTTGTATCCAGGTATGGTCGATGATTGGTTATACACCGGACGGAGTTTTGCGTTTAACACCGCTTCTGCCAACGCCGGTTGGGCAGTTGTGGTGCGCGAAGATTTTGGCGCGCAAATATATTGGCGTGTTTTGCTGCGCAGCCGTTTTCAGGATGGATCGCAGGGAAGCCCTCTGCATCATTTGACATGGGATTTCTACGCCCGCAATAGCGGCGATCCTCGTGCATACGAACAAGGTGGTCAATTGATCGAAACAATTCCCCAGGGTTATTGGATCGATTTCACACAAATTGCCCGGGGTTATGGATGGGAAAGACTGCCTGCCCTTTCCGGTTGGCGATTAGCCTTGCCTTCAGCAAATTACAATGAATATGCATTGACGGACGGTTTGAGCTGGTACAACGCCATGCTTGAGTTGTACCCGGCTGAAGCGGTCATCACGCAAACGCCACTGCCACCCCCTTCACTCACTCCCACGCGCACCCCCAGGCCGACCAGAACACCCACGCCGACAATGACCTTAATTCCCACGCGGACATTACCTCCCACTCTAACGCTAACGCCCACGAAAACTCCAACGGTGACAGCCACCTCTTCATTTTCAGCAACGCCAACAGCTACGGAACTCATTGTTCCATAATTATCTCCGGGTATGAAAAGATTTTTTCGCACATTTCGTTTTTTATTGGTGGCACTGGCAGGCTTATCTGTATCCTGCCAATCATCCAATCTTAATCCCACTCCCATGGATCAAAACGATCCGGGACTCTCCTCGACCCAGATTGCAGAAGAAGAAAATTCAATCATGGTAATCGCCACGCAATCCCAGGCAGACCATTATGAAGATTTATTAACCGCCTCATCATTATCTTCCTTTACGACATCCACGCCCGAAGCATTGCGTTTTATTTTCCCCACGCCCGGTTTGGCTTCAGTCTCTGCCTGGCGCCCGCCTCTTTATCCCACCCCCTGGGTGCCCACCCCTTATGATCATTTTTATTTTGCCCGACCGATTGCCGCAAATGAAGTCAATTGGCCATTGGCAAACTATCGCTATGGCGGAGTCTTTTTCGCGGATGTGGTTCACACCGGCATTGATATCCCGGTAAAAACCGGTACACCAATTTTTGCAGCGGGTCCGGGGCGCGTCAATTGGGCAGGCTACGGATTGTACCGGGGCAGGGAAGATAAAGATGATCCGTACGGTTTAGCCGTTGTGATCCGTCATGATTTTGGTTATAAGGGACAAACACTCTATACGGTATATGGACATATGTCCCACATCGATGTTTCGCGCGGTGAAGCCGTGGATACAGGGGATATGCTCGGGTTATCCGGCGCCACCGGAAATGTCACCGGTCCACATCTGCATTTCGAGGTACGCATCGGAAAGAATAATTTTTCTCGCAGCCGGAACCCGGAATTGTGGTTATCGCCGCCGCAAGGCTGGGGGATTTTAGCCGGCAGAGTTATGGATGAAAAAGCGAATTTATTACAACGTAAGGAAGTGATCATAAAATCTAAAGATACGGGCGAAAAATATACCGTAAAAACTTATGGCGGCGGGGCTGCCAATCCGGATGAGTATTACAAAGAAAATTTGGTGATCGGCGACTTGCCGGCGGGTAACTACTATATATGGGTGCCTGAATTGAACACGAAATTCATCGACATCATCATATACGCTGGAAGGGTAAGTTATTTCACCTTATATGGCAGCCTGACGTTTAATACCAACTTACCACACACTCCAAAACCTGTTTTCCAAACACCGGTGGTGGAACCATCGTCCAGCCCTTGACATTCAGAACATTTGTGCTACACTTCAATACATAATTAATCACGATATATCACAGGAGACGGAAAAGCATGGTACGAAAACCGCTCACACCTTCGGAAGATAACAACGATTCCTCTCGCAACATTGCATTGGACAAAGCGCTGGGGGATATCACCAAACGATATGGCGACGGCGCTATTATGCGTTTGGGAGAAGCTCACCATCTGGAAGTGGAAGCAATACCCACCGGGGCGCTTTCCCTCGATATTGCCCTGGGTGTCGGCGGTATCCCGCGCGGCAGAATCACTGAAATTTATGGCCCTGAATCTTCCGGTAAGACCACTATATGCCAGCATATCGTTGCAGAAGCTCAAAAAATGGGGGGCACATGCGCTTACATTGATATGGAACATGCCCTGGACCCCCATTACGCCACCCGCTGTGGTGTGGATGTGGAGAGTCTGTTAATCTCACAGCCGGATATGGGAGAGCAAGCTCTGGAAATCACCGAAACTCTGGTACGCTCGGGCGCAGTGGAGGTGGTGGTTATCGATTCGGTGGCTGCTTTGGTGCCGCGTGCGGAAATCGAAGGCGATATGGGTGACTCACCCATGGGCATGCAAGCGCGTCTAATGTCGCAAGCCTTAAGAAAACTTTCTGGCGCTATCAAACAAACCAACACCGCGGTCGTCTTCACCAACCAGTTGCGTCAAAAAATCGGCGTGTTTTTTGGCAACCCTGAAACGACCACCGGCGGTATGGCTCTAAAATTTTATGCCTCTGTGCGGCTGGATGTACGCCGTATACAATCCATAAAACTGGGCTCAGAGATCATTGGCAACCGCACCCGCGTACGTGTGGTCAAAAATAAAGTGGCTGCACCGTTCCGCACCGCTGAGTTCGATATACTCTACAACGAAGGCATTTCCAGGGTGGGTGATATGCTGGATCTGGCAACCGGAATGGAAATCATCACCAAACGCGGCTCCTTCTTTTCCTACGGCGAATTACGTTTAGGTCAGGGCAGAGAAAACGCCAAAGACTTTCTCAAACAAAACCCCGAATTGATCGACGAAATCGAACAGGCAGTACGCCGTAATGCCGTGGAGAATGAAAGCATCTTATCATTTGGGAGCATCGATGATGATGCCGGGATGGATGATGGCGAGATGTAATGCCATAATCGTTTTGTGTTTCCTGCTCACCGGTTGCCAGGTATTTCAAACCCCAATTAACGATAAAAGCGATGGTGAGATTTATCGTCCCCCAACTCTGGCGGTTATCAACCAGGACTCTCAACAGATCCAATCCACGGATTCACCGCAAACAGCCGAAATAACCCAGATGCCAACCTGCACTGATAATCTGGTCTATACTGCAGATTTAACAATTCCGGACGGCACCGAGGTCTCCCCCGGAGCCGGGCTGGATAAACAATGGGAAGTAGAAAATCAGGGAACATGCAATTGGAATGAGAATTACCGCTTGAAATTTATCGGCGGGGAACAATTATCTGCCTCGCCAGAGCAAGCCTTAATTCCCGCGAGAAGCGGAACAAAGACCATCATACGTATTCAAATGACTGCGCCTCAGGAAGCGGGTAATTATCGCAGCGCATGGCAGGCATATTCTCCTGCCGATGAACCTTTTGGCGATCCTATCTTTATCGATTTCTTTGTCGTTGAAAGCTCAACATCCCCCTAATATAAAAAACCGCAGAGGTGCGGAAAACACAGAGAAACCGAGTATTTTCAATGGCTATCATTGAGATATTGATAATCAATTGGAAATTTATCTATATAACTCGGTGAATTCTGCGGTGTATAAAAAACTGGTTTTATTCCTTCTTCATCGATTTGTTCTTACGTTCTTCAGCCAGATATCCTGCCACCAAAACAATTAACCCGGCGAAATTGCTTACATCCGCCAGGTTAAACACATCAAAATAACCAACCATGATGAAATCGGTGACGTAACCTAAAAACATGCGATCGATCAGGTTATTCCCAATGATTCCGCCCAACAATAAGCCCATCGATAGGCGAAATGTCCAATCGTGCTGGGGAATACGAGGAAAGTAATAAACAATAACAACAACACCGATCAAAGCCAGCAGAACAAAAACCCAGTTGTTCCAGGACAATAAATTAAACGCCGAGCCCTCGTTTTTCCAATGGACAATTCGCCCAAATCGATCTACCCATGGCCAGGGTACCCAGGTTTCTTCTAATTCAAGATTGTTGCGCACTATAAATTTGGTTATCTGGTCAATGATAACCACAGGGATTGCAACTACCAGTAAAAAGCAATATTTCACCCAAATATTGGTTTTCGTTTGAGAACCATCTTCAATCAAGGCGCTACACCAATGCTTGTAAGCCAATCGGTGGCTTCTTGACGTAATTCTTCATCGTTCGACAAATCCAAAACTTTGCGCAAGTCATTGATTCCATTTTGCTGTTCGTTATTTTGAAGATACATCATGCCCCGATACAGATAATAAATGGCTTGATCGGGGGTAAGGGTGATTGCCTGGTTAATATCGGCAAGCCCTTGAGTAAGTTTGGCAGATGCGGCATATGCCACCGCACGGTTGGCAAAAGCTTTGGCGTAATCAGGTTTTAATTCGATGGCTTTAGTAAAATCCTCGATCGCCAGGTCATAATTTTCCTGCATTCCATAGATCAAGCCGCGTGTTACATAAAATTCAGCGGCGCCCGGATCCATGGAAATAGCTTGATTGGCATCTTCGAGTGCTTTATCGGGATCTACTTTATTAAAATAAGCTAAAGCTCGATTATTATAGGCGCCATCGAAATCCGGTTTCAATCCAATTGCGGCATTGAAATCAGCCACAGCCTGGTCATATTGTTCATATTGCATATAAGCTTTGCCGCGCGCATTGAATGCTTCGGCGTAATTAGCATTGATCAAAATCGCTTGATTCAAATCCACCACAGCATTAGCGAGGTCTTCCATTTCAATATAAACCCGTCCGCGTTGATAGTACGCTTCGGCAGAGGTGGGGTTGGCAGCGACGGCATCATTGAAAGCTTGCAAGGCCCCTTCTAAATCAGTCGCTTCGAATAAAGCGATCCCATTTTCAATCAACGGCTTTGCCGGATCATCTTGAATTGCAGCCTCTGTGGTTGGAGTGGGGTCAACTATTTCATCTGCGGTAGGGGCGATCACAATTTCGGATGTTTCTACTGGTTCTGGCGTGAGTGTGGGTAATGCAACAGCGACCTCAGTAGGTACAGGATTTGGTGATGCACTACAAGCAGCCAGCAAAATCATCGAAATTGAGATTAGAGGGATAATCAATCGCGATGACAATCGTTGTTTTCCGTTTGACATTTACATTTACTCCTTAACGCAATAAATAAACTTCTACTTAAAACATCGAAGGATAATTATATCGCATTAAAAACAAAAAAGACCCTACCAAAAGGCAGGGTCTTTTATTTCAAATTCGTTACTGATTAGTCGACCACGTCATACTGGAAGTAGAAGGCATGTCCGCCATTGCCCTTGAACCAACCAGAGCCGTACCAACCCCAGTCTGGAGGAGTCCATTCGAAGGTGCCGTCATTGTAGAAGTTCGGCTTTTCCTGGCTCGGTTCACCCCAATACTTAGGAGTCCACCATTGCTTCATGGAATCGCAGTCGGTGAAGGTCAGGCGCAGATTGTGGCGCAGGTCAACAGCACCCCAGGTGGTGGTGGTTTCGCAAGCGGTGACAACAGCATTGTAGGTCTTGCGTTCGATATCGAAGCGGCTGAGGTATCGATCGTCAGTGTTGCCCTCAACAGTTGAAGTTAGGAAATACTTCATAACGCCATATTTGCTGAGTTTGATATAAACATTATCGCCCGTAAAGTTCCATACGGTCAGAGTGGAAGGCCATGCGCCAGCTGCAGACAAAATCATGGCCGCCAACAGTACTACAAACATTACTTTTTTCACAGTAACCTCCTGAAAGATTTTTTCGATTTCTCGAAAATTTCCGGTCATTCAAGACCAGTTGGTTTTGAACCATTAATCTTCTTATTAGGGCGTACCTCCTTAGAGAGCCTTCCTCCTGTCGAAGATTAATGTTTCATTAGTCGACATTATAACTTAATCACAAATGAGAGTCAAGAGGGTTTTACTCATCTTTTATTAATGTTTCTAGGTTCCTTCTTCCCAAGAATTCAAGTATTTTTCCTGCTCTGGAGTAAGGTGATCGATATGGATATCCATGCCCTCTAATTTTAAAAGGGCAATCTGCCGGTCGATCTCTTCCGGCACCCCATACACTTTTTTCTCTAACTGGTCATGGTTCTTCATTAAATACTCTAAGCTTAGAGCTTGATTCGCAAAAGACATATCCATGACGCTGGCTGGATGACCCTCTGCCGCCGCCAGGTTGATCAAGCGCCCCTCCCCCAGCAAGTTGATCCGCCGTCCATCTTCCATTTCATATTGTTCCACAAACGGTCTTACCAGGCGTTTATCTTTGGCCATTTTTTCTAATTCGGGTATATTGATCTCAACATTAAAATGACCTGAGTTGGCGACAATCGCCCCGTCTTTCATTTTCTCGAAATGCTGGCGATCCAATACATTCAGGTCGCCGGTCACTGTGACAAAGATATCCCCAATCAGAGTCGCTTCATCCATCGGCATAACGCGGAATCCATCCATCACGGCTTCCAGGGCAGGCAAGGGATCTACCTCAGTTACGATAACATTGGCGCCCATGCCGCGCGCTCTCATCGCCAGACCACGCCCGCACCAGCCGTATCCAGCGACCACAAAATTTTTACCGGCCAATAAAACATTGGTAGCGCGGATAATTCCATCCACAGTGGATTGACCGGTGCCATAGCGGTTATCAAAGAAATGCTTGGTCGTGGCGTCGTTGACGGCGATCACCGGGAACATCAGCGCCCCATCGGCCGCCATGGCGCGCAGACGAATTACCCCGGTGGTGGTTTCTTCGGTGCCGCCCATCATCTCACTCAATAGATCGCGGCGTTTCTTATGCAATGTACTCACCAGGTCTGCGCCATCATCCATGGTCATTTGTGGTTTGTGGTTGAGGGCGGCATCGATATGCTTATAGTACGTCACATTATCCTCGCCTTTACGCGCGAATACCGGGATCTCATAATGGGACACCAGACAGGCTGCCACGTCATCCTGGGTTGAAAGCGGGTTAGAAGCTGTTAATACCACATCGGCGCCGCCGGTATGTAACGTGTCCATCAGATTGGCTGTCTCCGTCGTTACATGCAGGCAAGCGGACACTCTCAATCCCTGCAGTGGTCGTTCACTTTTAAAACGTTCTTTGATCAATCTCAATACCGGCATTTCGCGTTCCGCCCACTCAATGCGCCGCCTGCCGCCTTCGGCTAATTTAATATCATTAACATCATAATTTTCCATATCTTTTAACTCCGATTATTATTTCATGAATACGTCTAATTTACCCTGGTCATCAAAAAATCCACGAAACCGCTGTACAAATTGGGAGGGAGTATAAGAATGTCCCTGCGGGCCGGCATTTTCCAGGCAATAAGTAGCTGCCAATGCGCCTACCCTGCCACAAGTTTCCCAATCCAATTGATGACTGAAAGCTACTAAAAATCCCCCCCGAAAGGCATCGCCCACCCCGGTTGGATCTACGATTTGTTGAGGCGGTACCACCGGAATGTTAAATTCCTGTTCATCGGCATAGATGGTTGCCCCGCGCTCGCCGCAGGTGACCACCATAAATTGCACCTGCTGCAGGATATCTTGTTGCGACATACCCGTCATTTTTTGTATCAGTCCGAATTCATAGTCATTCACAAACAACGCTAACGCGCCATTAATACCTGCTTTCAACTCTTCGGGTGTCATGCGTACAATCTGTTGACTGGGGTCATAAATAAACGAAAGATTCATTTCGTGACATTCGCGAATATACTTTTGCATGGCTTGCGGGTCGTTTGGTGAAATGACTACCAAAACCGAGTCGTCACATCGCAAATCTCTTAGAGAAAGCTGCGCCGCATATGCCATAGCGCCAGGGAAAAAGCTGGTGATTTGAGCATTGGCACGGTCGGTGCTGGTGAAACAGGATGCGGTAAATACACCGGGGATCAACCGCGCCCCGCTGGTATCCACACCTTTACTCTCCAGCCAGGCGCGATATTCCTCGAAATCTTCACCGACTGCCGCCAATAAGCGCGGCCGTTCCCCCAATAACGCCAATGTATAGGCAATATTGGGCGCAATACCGCCCCGCAATTTCACCATATTATCTACCAGGAAAGAAAGGCTGATCGTCTCGATTTTATCGGGCAAAATATGGTCACGGAAATAACCCGGAAAGGTCATGAGATAATCAAAAGCAACGGAGCCGGTTAATACAATGTTCATAGTTTTTGAATACACACCTGGGTAAGATTGATATCAAACGGAGGATAAACAATCCCTTTCTCGGTCACAATGGCGGTTAAGAAACGATACGGAGTCACGTCAAAAGCGGGATTACGCGCTCTGGCGCCTTCCGGAAATATCGATTTGCCTTCAATTTCCAGATTCAAGACCTCTTCCTCAGGGCGTTCTTCGATGGGGATCAATCCCCCATGAGCAATCGATAAATCCACCGTAGACGTGGGTACGACAGTATACACCGGTATATTGTGCTGGTATGCAGCCAATGCCAGCATATACGTGCCGATTTTATTGGCCACATCCCCGTTGGCTGCCATGCGGTCCCCGCCAAACAAGACCTTATTGACCTTGCCGCTGCTTATAAAATACCCGGCGGCGTTATCGGTAATGATCTCATAAGGGATGCCATATTGCTCCAACTCCCAGGCAGTTAACCGGGCGCCTTGCAAACGCGGACGGGTTTCATCGACTAAAACATGCACCCGCTTCCCTTGTTCGAACGCTGTTCGAATGACCCCCAACGCCGTCCCCCAATCCACGGTGGCTAATGCGCCGGTGTTACAGTGATGAATAACGGTATCGCCATCATCGATCAATTCTGCCCCAAATTCAGCCATTTGTTTATTCACCTGAACATCTTCATCGGCAATTGTTTGTGCTTCCTGAAGGATGGTTTGTTTCAGTGCATAGATATCTTCGTGGAATTCGCCAGCCTTCGTCATCACCCTGCGTAAAGCCCATGCGAGATTCACCGCTGTGGGGCGGGCTGCTTGAAGATCCTGCATTGCTTTATTCAAATCAGCGCGCAATCCTTCCGATGTCGTTTCGGCAGAACGCAGGGCTGCCAAAGCCAGTCCGAATGCAGCCGCTGCGCCAATTGCTGGCGCGCCACGTACCACCATATCTTTGATCGCTGTAACCACCTGGCGATAATCGGTCATAGATACGACAACCAGTTCGCCCGGAAGCAGCCGTTGATCGATCATCTTTAGTTGATTTTTTGGGTAATCCCATTCAATGGTGCGCATGATTCAAAAGCAGGTATTAGGTATTAGGTATTAGGTATTAGGTATTAGGTATTAGGT
>JAFGJM010000003.1 GCA_016929095.1 Anaerolineales bacterium
CGACAAGACATTTCCTGGCAAAGTGGTCATCTACCCAAATATCAAACCTTTCCCGCTCACGGGATTACCCGAACTCATGCACATACTTCCATCAGTGTTTGACAAGCTTTCACGCGAAGGCAACTGGACCAATGCGGCAGAAGCAGAATTTCTGAACATACTACAAAACAAGGAGGATTTTGGATGACACCGCTCCCCCCTTTCTTGATGACATCCGAACAAGGTTCTTTTGCGCAGCATACGGTTAAAAATCGATTTCCAGAAATAATCGACCAAATCTTAAAGCACAATGATTACACGGCGCTAATTGAGTCGGAATTAATTGCGTTTAAACAGGAAATTGCGCATCACGTGATACAGCCCTTAACAGAACAAACCAGCGACCGGCCATTGTGGGATGAAGACCTGAAACCCTGGAGTGGGAAAACATGGTTCGAACTTCCCTGGTTCTTTGCGGAAACATTTTTCTACCGCCGTCTGCTGGAAATTGTGAACTACTTTCATGCTGGACCTTTTATGTCCCGCGATCCCTTCAAACCACTTAAGGTACAGGAGATCTCCAAAGCCACTCCCCAGTTTTTAGAAACATTCGAACCCGTTCCAAGCGACACCTCTTTCGAGCATTTTCAGCACACTTGCACTCAGGCGTTATGGGGCAACCGGGGCGACTTGAGCCATTCTACATCTTACAGCACTGACATGGACGCCCAATACGATAGGATCATCCTGAATCATACCAAAGCAGTCTACGCGTTTCTTTCTCGCAAACCTGCTAAAATCGCCTACATCATGGATAATGCAGGTAAAGAGCTCTTTTTTGACTTTGCTTTTATGGATTTTCTGCTGCTTTCCGGCATGGCCACATCGATCACATGTTATGTCAAAAATCAGCCCTACTATGTCTCTGACCTCATGTCCGAAGATTTTCTGATGTCTTTGAGAATACTCAGTGCATCCACAAACAATAACGTTCAAAATTTGGGGCTTCGATCGGAAAATTATTTAGACTCAACCCTGATGAGGGTAAAATCGCCCCCCTTCTTTACGACCAGCCGCATGTATCGTGACCTTCCTGACACATTAAAAAATGAGATTGCACATCACGATCTTGCCATCCTTAAAGGAGATGTCAATTACAGGCGCTTGGTTGGCGATCGCCATTGGCCACACACCACACCGATTGAAGTTGCTGCTGGATACTTCCCGACCAGTTTTCTTAGCCTGCGCACACTCAAAGCAGAACTCGCTGTCGGATTATCAAGTGAAATCCTTCGAAAAATTGAATCTGAGAACGAGCCCGATTGGTTGACCAACGGCAAACGCGGTATGATTACATTTCTGCACCGCCAAAAGTAAGCGGCCAAATTCAAATAATAACAACAATCATCACAAAAGTCTCTATCAGCACAACGAAAGGCAATAATCAATGAGCGAAAAGAAAAAAGTTAGGGTAGCCATTATCGGCGTTGGCAATTGTGCATCTTCACTTGTCCAGGGCGTCGAATTTTACAAAAACGCCAAAGAGGACGAGCGGGTGCCAGGCTTGATGCATGTCAATTTAGGGGGGTACCACATTTCAGATATCGAATTCTCGGCTGCGTTCGATGTTGTAGACACCAAGGTCGGCAAAGATCTCTCTGAAGCGATCTATGCCTACCCGAACAACACTTACCGGTTTGCAGATGTCCCGCACATGGATATCCCTGTACATCGCGGAATGACTCATGATGGATTGGGAAAATATCTCAAGCAAATCGTCAATAAAGCGCCGGGGCCGACGGATGATATCGTTCAAATCTTAAAAGACACGCACACGGACGTGGTGGTCAGTTACCTGCCTGTGGGGTCTGAGATGGCGACTAAGTGGTATGTCGAACAGGTGCTTGAAGCGGGTTGCGGTTTTGTTAATGCCATCCCGGTTTTCATCGCCAGTTCTGAATATTGGGGGAAACGGTTCAAAGAAAAAGGCTTGCCCATTATCGGTGATGATATCAAAAGCCAGGTCGGCGCCACCATCTTACACCGTGTGCTAACCAGCCTGTTCGTTGATCGCGGTGTTAGGTTAGACCATACCTACCAGCTCAACTTTGGCGGGAATACCGATTTTATGAATATGCTCGAGCGAGAGCGCTTGCAGTCAAAGAAAATCAGCAAGACCGGCGCCGTCACCAGTATGCTGCCCTATGAATTGCCCAGTGATGATGTGCATGTTGGCCCCAGCGATTATGTGCCATGGCTGTCAGACCGCAAATTTTGCCACATCAAGATGGAAGGCACAACCTTTGGCAATGTCCCGCTCAACCTCGAAGCTAAACTTGAGGTGTGGGATTCACCGAATTCAGCCGGCGTGATTATTGACGCTGTTCGCTGCTGTAAGATCGCACTCGACCGGGGCATGTCCGGACCATTACTCGCGCCCTCCTCCTATTTTATGAAAACACCCCCCGAGCAGTATGAAGACCATATCGCCCGGGATAAGACAAGCGCCTTTATCGAAGGCAAATAACCTTTCAATAAAAGGAAGTAAAGGGCTGGGTGAGCCAGCCCTTTTTTGTTGGACACCTTTATTGAGGAAATATGGCTATACGAAAAATATTCGAGTAGATTGCATTCACAAAATCTCTTGCACTGAACCTCACTTCAATTTATAATAATTAATAGAATAATTGTTCGATGATTTATGTCAGATTATGAAACAAGATCAAATCCCTTACCTGCGCACCCATTCCTACTTCAGTCTGCTGGAGTCTTTACTTTCCCCTGCTTACATCGTCAATAAGGCTGTGGAATATGAAATTCCAGTCGTGGGCATGACGGATCATCGTTACCTCTCCGGGGCTGTTTACTTTTATGAAACCTGCAAATCAGCCGGTATCAAGCCCATCATCGGCCTGGAGGTTGATGTCTGCTTTCACGGTTATTGCGGACTGATGACCTTGCTGGCAGCCAATCAAACGGGTTGGGCGAATTTATCCGCACTCAGCAGTCACCTATTGATTAATGACCAATCCATCCCGATGTCAGTGCTCAAATCCCATCACAAAGGGTTGATCTGCATTTCAGGTGCGTCAAAGGGTATTCTTCGAGAGCTGATCCTTAACAGCCCACCCGCTGCAGGTCTGCCCGATCAATTTCTCGATGAAATCCAATCCATCTTCCACACAGGCAGTTATATCGAGATTCAGCGTTTCTCTAACGGTCCATTGAAAAATGAAACTCAACTACTGAAATTGGCAGCGGATCACACCATCCCAATCATTGCTACACAGGACATCCATTACCTGGATCCATCTGATGAGCAAAAATACCGCACATTGATAGCCATTAAACACAACGCCTCTATTCACGCCCTTTCGCAGCAACATCTTTCTCCTGGCAAACTCCATTTTCCTTCACCAGCCGATTTTGCATTCCGCTTTAAAGATATCCCGCAAGCCATTGAAAACCTTTGTGGACTTGTGGCGCAATGCAACCTCGAATTACCCCTCGGTGAAACCCATTTTCCAGCATTTCCAACACCAGAAAAACAGACACAAACCGAATTCTTGAGATCCAAAGCCTATGCGGGGGCGAAAAAGCATTACGGGAAACTGACAGACGCCATCACAGAACGCCTGGAGTATGAACTATCCATTATTGCTGAGATGGGTTACGAGCCGATATTCTTAATCGTTGAAGATGTTATCAATCACGCTCGAAAACTAGGCATACCGACCTCCTCACGCGGCTCGGCCGCGTCATCCCTCGTTGCACACTGTCTGGATATCACCTCACCTGA
>JAFGJM010000016.1 GCA_016929095.1 Anaerolineales bacterium
AAATATGCTTTTCCGGCAGAGTATTTGCTTTCCAATTCAAGTGAGACAAATTATAAGATAAGCGTTCAACTCCAAGAACACGATGATCAACTACTTCTATCGGTAAGTGATAACGGTATTGGAATTCCACCGCAAATTAATTGGCAAGCCACGAATACGTTGGGTTTGTTACTGGTTAATATTTTAACCAATCAGTTGAACGGAACCATAGAAAAAAAACCGGGTAAAGGCACGACGTTTTTAATACGGTTTAAACGAAAACCGTAAATGTTATGATTTTATTGGATGTAATATGATGGTATCGAACTCTATTCCCCGTTTTGTTTTAATAATCAATAATGAAATCCAGGTGAATTATGGCAAATGAGACTATTCTGGTCGTAGAAGACAATGCAATCATCGCGGCTCACCTGCAACGCATCCTCGGCGGGTTTGGTTATAAGGTTCCGCATACTGTCACAACGGGGGAAGCAGCAATTTCCTCGGTTAATGAAAACAAACCAGACCTGGCGTTAATTGACATCCAGCTTGCCGGGCAGATGGACGGCATCGATGCTGCTCGCTACATGAAAAGCAATTTCGATATTCCGGTCATCTTTCTTACCGCTTTTGCTGAAGAAGAACGATTGGAACAAGCAAAAACCATTGAACCTTATGGTTACCTGGTAAAGCCAGTTCAAGAACGAGAGTTGTATGCCACCATTGAGATGGCATTTGAAAAGCATCGCCTGACAACAAATTTACGCGAGAGTGAATCCAGATACCGGCAATTAGTAGAGCAAATAAAGGCAATCACGTACCTGGATAAAATGGACGAGTTCAGCTCCAGCATGTTCATGAGTCCACAGATTGAACAACTTCTGGGTTTCCCGGTTGAAGATTGGCGCACCAATAACGAGATGTGGGTAAAGGTGCTTCACCCGGAAGACCGGGATTTTGCTATAGCGGAAAACAAGCGCACCAACGAAACAGGAGAAAATTTCAATCTCGAATATCGTATGGTGGCGAAAGATGGGCATACAGTGTGGGTTCATGATGAAGCGGTGCTAACCTACGACAAATCGGGCAAACCATATGCCTGGCATGGTATTCTTTACGATATTACCGAGAGAAAGCATTCTGAAGAAGCGCTGCGTGAGAGTGAGGAGAGATATCGCCTGTTATTCAACAGCACCAATGATGCCATTTTTGTTAATCCCATTTTACCTGGAGATAATTTTGGTAAATGTGCGGAGGTCAATGATATTGCCTGTTCGATGCTGGGGTATGAACGGGAAGAATTGTTGAACATGACTCCTTACGATCTCATTTGGGAATTGGATGAGAAACAATACAAAGAATTTATCAAGAACATTCAAAAAACCCACTACCATTTATACGAAACTCTGTTGATTGGAAAAACTGGCGTACTAATTCCGGTTGAGATCAATACGCACATCTTTAATTTAAATGATCAAACACTTGCTCTCTCCATGGCAAGGGATATACGAGAACGCAAAAAAACGCAGGAAATTCTAAGAGAAAAAGACAACTTCATTTATGCTGTTTCGGAATCAACCCCAGGTCTCATCTATGTGTATGATATCGCTACCAAGAAAAACATCTATATCAATAAGCCGATAGATAGTATTCTAGGATATTCAGAAGAAGATAATTTTTATATTGAAAACTATTTTTCCAGCGATCATTATCATCCGGATGATCAGGAAAAAATAAATAATCACTTGAAAAAATGTATTCGGGCAAAAGACAATGAGTTGGTTACCATCGAATTTCGAATAAAAAAGAAAAACGGTGATTACGCCTGGTTCAGTAATCGAGATCGTGTATTTAAACGAGATGATAAAGGAAAACCTACTCAAATATTGGGTATCGCACAGGATATTTCACAACAAAAAGAAGACCAGGAAGAAAAAGATGCCTTGTTTGAGATTTCCCAGTTACTCCTTGAATCAACATCTTTAGACGAAATCTATAATCAATTACCCCAACTATTAGGAGAACGTTTTAGGTTTTCAGTGGCTGCGATAGATTTATTGGACGAATACCATAAGGAGATATATACCGTTGGGAGTTATGGTTTTCCAACCAACAGCAATGGATACCGGGTGTCGTTCGATCAATCACCGGCTAAAAAAGTCATCAAGACCGGGAAAATGATCTCAATGCCCGATCTCGAAACCTATCAGCAAGAATATTTCAAAGAAAAAGTCACCGAAACGCTTCACGCGTTTACCTGCGCGCCTATTTTGATTCAGGGAAAGGTGTTTGGCACTTTATCGCTGGCAGACTACAATAACCGTAAAGATCTACCCCGCATTGGAAAAACACTGCAGCTTATTGCCAACCAATTTTCTCAGGAAATCGCCCGAAAACAAGCAGAAGCCACTATCGCAGAAACCCAGGCACTGCTAATGGCAGCCATTGAACAGACTCCAGCCGGCATCCTGATTGCCGACCTTCCCGATGCGAAAATCAGGTTTGCCAGTTCAACGGCTTTGAATATACGCGGGGAATCACCCGCACCATTAACCGGCATTTCCTATGAACAACATTCCCAAAACTGGCAAACATACACGCCAGATGGTGAGCTGTACCCAGCAGATAAATCCCCCTTAGCGAGAGCTGTGTTAAATGGCTTAACCACACAAAACGAAGAAGTACTCATCCGCCGGGAAAACGGGGATGTCCGCTGGGTTCTCACCAACGCTTCGCCGGTGTTTAACAACAACGGAGATATGATTGCCGGGATGGTCGTATTCACCGATATCACCGATAGGAAAATATCCGAAGAAGCGCTGCAAGAAAGTGAACGCCGAATTTCCACCCTCATCAGTAACCTCCCCGGAATGGTTTATCGGTGTATAAAAGAGACCCCATGTAAAATGGTCTTCATCAGTGATGGGTGTAAACAGCTTACCGGGTATGATCCGGAAGAATTACTTCAAAATAAAAATATCGTTTATTCGGATTTAATTCACCCCGACGATAGACAAAGGGTCATGGATGAATTAGAACAAGCACTCGATGAACAATTACCCTACGAATTATTCTACAGGATACTCACCGCTAATGCTGAAATCAAATGGGTGTGGGAAAAAGGTCAAGGGATCAAAGGGAAAGACGATAAGATCACCGCTTTGGAAGGCTTCATAACTGATGTATCTGAACGTATGAAAGCAGAAGAAGCTCTTCAAGAATCCAGGCAAATGCTTCAAACGGTTTTAGACACTATCCCCGTTCGAGTTTATTGGAAAGATAAGAAATCGGTTTATATGGGGTGCAATCATATATTTGCCCATGATGCAGGTTTAGTCTCTCCGGAGGATATCGTCGGGAAGAATGATTTTGAGTTGGCATGGCTAGATCAGGCAGAACAGTATCGCATCGATGATCGAGTGGTATCAGCATCAGGATTACCGAAATTGAATTATGAAGAGCTTCAATCGACCACGGATGATAAATTGATATGGCGACAAGCCAGCAAAGTCCCGCTGCGCGATGCCCAAGGGAAAGTGATTGGTGTCTTGGGAACTTATGAGGATATTACTGAAAGGAAAAAAGCAGAAGAAGCCTTAAGACTAAGTTATGAACAAACCCAAATGCATTTGAAGCGAGTGACCATTCTGCACAACATAGATAAAGCGATCACCACCCACACCGATTTAAGGGTCATGGTCGATGACATTCTTAAAAATATCATCGAGTTGATCGGTGTAGACGCCGTTGCTTTATTGGTGCCATCGTTTGATGGAAAAACCATGGATTTAGCGGCTCATACCGGATTTCCTGATGAATTGGTAGATAATTACAGCCATCTCATCGATCAATTCTTGGAAATAGAAACAAAGGCGAAGAATAAGGCTTCGTTTATTTCCAATTCACAAACGATAGGATTGAAGGAGATAGATGGAATAAATCTTAATACGATTTATAAATCTTACGCCACCCTTCCCTTACTGGCAAAGGATCAATTGAAAGGGATTTTACACATTTTCAGTCGTCAACCCATTTTCTTTGATAGCGATTGGCAAAATTTCCTTCAAGCATTAGCCATGCAAACCGCCATTGCTATAGATAATACGGAAATGTTTTACAAGATGGAAATGACCAATATGGAGCTTTCGGCTGCTTACGAAGCAACCATCGAAGGCTGGTCTCGCGCGTTGGAATTGCGGGATAAAGAAACCAAAGGTCATTCAGTACGCGTAACTGATCTTACCTTGCGCATCTCTACCGTCATGGGAGTACCGCCCGAAGATCTCATCCATGTAAAACGCGGTGTATTGTTACATGATATTGGTAAAATGGGCATCCCCGATTCGATTCTCTTGAAGCCAGGAGCGCTGACAGAAGATGAATGGATCGTAATGCGTCAGCACCCGTTATATGCTTATCAATTACTCTCCCCCATCTCATACCTTCATCAGGCTATGGATATTCCATATTGCCATCATGAGAAATGGGATGGCAACGGATATCCACGTGGTTTGAAGGCTGAAGAAATACCCCTACCCGCTCGCATCTTCGCTATTGTCGATGTGTGGGATGCGCTTTGTTCCGATAGACCATACCGCCCTGCCTGGACAAAGAAAAACGCGATCGAATACATCAAAAAAGAATCCGGAAAACATTTCGACCCTGCCGTTGTGGATGCATTCTTAAAGGTGCTAAAGGATGAATTGGATCTATAAAGACCACTTCCGTAGATTCATTCATTATTGGTGGAAACGCCTCACCACGCCTCAGTCTACTGATGATATCGAAGCGCGCCTGGAATACATGACCAGGGTCATTTTATTGGTTATGACAATCATCTTGTATGCTTTCACCTTGATCGTCGTGATATTTGTATTATTTGACCCATCGGATCGAGAACCAATTCCTATCATGTTGACATTAGATATAGGTGCAACTGCGAGTGTTTGGTTCACTCAACGGAACGGGTGGCGGCGTATAAAATTCATTCCCTCATTGTTTTTCTTCCTCATAGGGATGGTTGGATCAGGTTTGTATGGTTTGATGCATAACCTGGTGCTTTTTTATGCCATTGCCGTTATATTGGCTGCTTTTTTGTTAGACGAAAAAAAACAATGGTTTATCGTCTTTGGCGGCGTTGTTGCGCATGCAATCATTGGTCAATTATTCCACCCTCTAACATTAAATGACCTTGTGTCAGTGATCATTACAATATCCGGCACATTAATCGGCATATCTTTCCTGGTATCTTTTGTCATGCGCCAGATGGATAAAACCATGCTGGATGTGCAAGCAGTCAACCAGAAATTGCTGATCGAAATCAAAGAGAGAAAACGCGCAGAAGAAGAAAAATTTCGATTTGCCCAAAACTATGCCCTGGCGTTACAAAATTCTCAAAAATTCTTTTTCTACCTAAAAAAACGTGCGGATGGCAAAATCATCGCCGCTCTCGAAGACAACAGTATCCCTCATCAATTTGGATATACTGTTGAAAGCATTAATGGTAAAACCATCTCAGAGATCTGGGGAAAACAGGTGGAAGATAAAGTATTACCGGATATCTCTCGCGCTTTTAATGGGGAAGTAATTAGTTTCGAAGTTGAATTAAATAATATCTGTTGTTATTTTGTTCTCACCCCCGTGTATATTCAAGGTTCTATCAATGAAATTTCCGGAATGTGCACCGATATCACAGCGCAAAAAAGAGCCCAATTGGCGCTTCAAGAGAGTGAAGAACGTTTACGCCGCATCACCGATAATATGCTGGATATGGTTATTCAAACCGATGTTAATTTTAACAATATATTTATCAGCCCATCCGTCAAAGGTATTTTGGGGTACAAACCAGAAGACTTGCTCGGTAAATCCATTTACCATTTAGTCCATGCGGATGATAAATTGCGTGAGATGACTACTAAACAACTGCTGGCTGAATTAAATACGCCCACAAAAAGCGTGGCTCGCTATAAACATGCTCTTGGACATTATGTCTGGCTTGAGGCAATCAGTAAACCTCTGTTTTCGTCGGATAATAAATTCACCGGAATAATACAGGGAGTACGAGATATCAGTGAAAACCGGCGAACCGAAGAGGCGTTACTCGCCAGTGAGAAGCGTTTTCGATCAGTGTTTGACAATGCTTCCGTCGGCATAGCATTAATCGATCATCAAGGTTTCATCCATGCTGCCAATGAGTCCTATTGTAAATTCCTGGGATATTCCCAAGAAGAGTTGATCGGTACGCAAATGAATAATTTTATATATGCCGATGATATTGATATCGATGATGAGCAATATAACAATCTCGAAAAAGGATTATGTGAATCCTATTCCGTTGATAAACGCCATATCCATAAAAACGGTAAATTGAGTTGGGGACGATTGAGTATATCGGGTTTACGCGAATTGAATAATCAACTCACATTTACAGTCGTAATCTGTGAAAACATCACCGAAACGAAGCGTAGTGAAATCTTACAAAACTCCCTCTTCCGCATCTCAGAAGCTGCCAGCACCAGTCAAGATCTGCCCGAGTTGTATAAGGCGGTCCATAAAATCGTCGGAGAATTAATACCCGCCGATAATTTTTATATAGCCCTGCACGATTTAGGGTCAGATATCATCACTTTCCCCTATTATGTGGACGAATATGATGAAAACCCCGGACCAGCAAAAATGGGGCGCGGTCTTACGGAATATGTATTGCGTTTAGGGCGACCGATATTGGTTTCACCTGATATATTCAACGAACTGGTAAACAGCGGGGAAGTCGAATTGATCGGCTCCCCTTCCATCGATTGGGTAGGGGTGCCGCTAAAAACATCCCAAAATGTCACCATTGGGGCAATGGTGGTCCAGTCTTACACCGAAGGCATCCGCTTCACCGAAGAAGACAAAGAAATGCTCACCTTTGTCTCCGTCCAGGTGGGTATGGCTATCGAACGCAAGCGAGCCGAAGAAGACCTGAAAGAGAGTGAGCACCGCTGGCAATTCGCTCTGGAAGGCAATGGTGATGGTGTGTGGGACTGGAACTTAATCGAAAACACCATTCAATACTCACCCCGCTGGAAAGAAATGTTTGGGTATAAAATCGAAGAAATCGGCAATCAGCCCAGTGAATGGAACGCTCGTATCCACCCGGACGATTACCTTCGCGCAAAAATGAATCTGCAGCAACACTTCACCCATGAAAATGATTCTTATGTTTTAGAATATCGTATACGCTGCAAGGATGGCTCTTACAAATGGGTGCTTGATCGTGGAAAGGTCTTATCCTGGGAAGAAGATGGCACACCGTTGCGCATGATTGGCACACAATCAGATATTTCAGAAAGAAAACGCGCCGAGGAATGGCTGCGCATCCAACACGAACTGACCGTTGCTTTGGCGTCTACCAGCGATTTATCCATCGCCATGAATTCAATTCTAAATGCAGCGATGCAATTTGACGATATCGATTGTGGTGGTATTTACTTGGTAGACGCTCAAACGGGGGCTTTAGATATAATTACTCATAACGGCTTGCCCGATAATCTTATTGCTTATATTGAACACTATAAGGAAGATCCAAAAAATGCGCAATTAATAAGCAGTGGAAAGCCATTTTATATCTCTCGCCCTGCCAACCTTCTCCCCGGTATTCAAATAAATATTGATAATATCAAATCGCTGGCAATCATCCCGGTAAAACATGAAGGCGATGTCATTGCGGTGCTTAATTTAGGTTCGCATAAAGTGGATGTAATCCCAAACACAACACGCCACACTCTGGAAGCATTGTCGCTGCAGATTGGCAGTGTGTTAGCGCGCATCCAGACCCAGCAAGAATTAATAGAAAGCCGGGAAAATATCCAAACGTTGTTTGATAATGTCGATGATTTTCTTATCATTGTAAATCCTTCATTAGAGATCATGCAATATAATCCCGTCGTTCTTAGACGCCTGGGATATTCGCCGCTTGAATTATCCGCCATGGAAATTTTGAACATATATCCGGATGACCAAAAGGATAAAGTGGTGGCATTATTCAATAAAATACTCCCCGAACAAACCATCCCTTGTTCAATTCCTCTTTGCGCAAAACAAAATGGTCAAATACCGGTTGAATCTCGCATAACACGGGGGAAATGGAAAGGAAAAGAGGCGTTTTACATCATCTCTCGGGATATCACTGAACGCAAGGAAACCGAAGCGAGACTGGAATATCTAAGTTCTCATGATCTGCTCACCGGGTTATATAACCGCAATTTCTTCGAAACAGAAATGGATAGATTACAAAACAGCCGCTCGTTCCCAATTACCATCCTCATGGCTGATGTGGACGGTTTAAAATCCATCAACGATAACCATGGTCACCCTGCGGGAGATGCCTTGCTTAAAAACAGCGCGCAAATATTCGCCGCCTCTTTCCGCCCCGATGATATTGTCGCCCGTATTGGCGGTGATGAATTTTGCGTCCTGCTTCCCAATACAGACGAGGATTCCGGAGAACAGATTTTAAAACGTGTTTTGGACAATATTAAAAATTACAACAACGATCACAAAAACATGCCCATCGCACTATCGATCGGAATGGCAACCGGATTTAATAAAGAAAGCCTGAATAAAATTTTTATGGAAGCAGACCATTCCATGTATCAGGTTAAAGAAGAAAAGAAAGCATCGCTTTCCTACTGATCAACTCTCTCCGTCCCAACCTGCCAGGCGCGCCATCATCCACCAGAATGCCGCCCCTTTTAATTTACACAAAAAACGGCTGTATTGGGAAGCATCGACATGCGCACAACTGCTTGGTAATGTTGTGCAATCGTCAGGATGTGCTGTACACCAGCCTTCACACCAGGGGCAGCTATCATCAACCAATGCATCCGGCACACGAGTTCCATCCGGATAATAGCGTTCAATATCGGCAAAATCGAACAAAATCTTATTGTGGTTGCGAGCATAATCCCGCACCATGTCATTATTGCGTTGTAGTTTATCCTGCTCTGCATAGGGTGCTTCGGTATGCCCGGTCATATAGATAAAACGCATGGAAGGATATTCCGTCTCAAACTGGTTTAAAGTGTCCAGGTAATATTGAACGGTTGCCTCAGAATTACCTGTTTGCTGACCGCACCATGACCACATGGAAAAACCGAACAACCCGGTGTCAGCTACAGAGCGTGTATGAGTTTGTCCGTCGGTAGAATTCCAATATAATTCCGGGGTGATATACGATGTTGAGTAGTTATTCCCATCGTATACACGGAATGCAGTCGTATCCGCCGGTAATTCGGCTGCACCGCCTGTCTTGGTAGCATAATTATAGGTGGCATCTTGCCCCTCCCAGTAAGCCAATCCACTCATCAATTGCGAACCATGCGATGTGTGGCCATAGTGAAACGTCAGCATTTTTGCCTGCTCTATCCAATAGGAAGGAATTTGCGTGATATCCGTATGGTTATGATCGATGATAATCGCAGTCGTCGGATTATTAAAAACCACAGGCAGGAAATAATCCACCATATCATCATCCGCATTCAACAATCCTGCTTTGGATTGCACATTTTCTACTGTCATATTCCCGATAAAAAAGAACAACAATAAAACCAATAAGCCATATCTGAATACCACCCAAACATAGACTCTATTGCACATCAAACACCTCCCACACATGGATTGAGAGTTCTGAGATTTTTTCCCGAATTTGTCGATTTAATACCTCCCATTCTACTTTGCATAATGTGTACAAGGCAATGGTAAAGAATACCTAGTTAACCAATTCATAAATTTTGGCGTGATATTTGCAACGGAGAATGATAATAATCACAGCAATTTTTCGGAGAAAGGTCGATTTTCGTGCCCAATCAAATAAATCCCCTTCAATGCATCATTCCACCGCACATGTTGAGTAATATCATTGAACGCGGCTCAACTTCACAGCGGCGATGGGCCATTAAAACCTTGCGGATTTCCGACCAATTTCGTAAAAGACGATCATATTTCCTTGAAGAAGCCCAAGTTCTCGTGCCTCATGAAATTGGTGGAAAAGAACGCATGGTTTACAATGCAAATGAAGAGTCAGTATTGCCCGGTGAATTGGCGCGTGCAGAAGGCGCTTCACTGACCGGTGATGCGGCGGTCGACGAAGCATACGATGGCATGGGTTTATCTTATGATCTATTCTCTGCGGTCTATAAGCGAAATTCTTGCGATGGTATGGGAATGCGTCTGGATGCTACCGTACATTATCAAAAAGGTTATGACAATGCCTTCTGGAATGGTGAACAATTAGTCTTCGGCGATGGAGATGAGGATCAGGCAGAATCGGAACGCTTATTCAACCGCTTTACAATCGCTCCCGATATCATCGGACATGAGTTGACGCATGGTGTAACACAATATGAAGCCCGTCTGGTGTATTCCCAGCAACCTGGCGCACTCAATGAAGCCGTTTCGGACATTTTTGGCAGTCTTGTAAAACAAAGAGCATTGAACCAAACTGCGGCAGAAGCAGATTGGATTATCGGGGAAGGTATTTTTACCAGCCGAGTAAATGGCTCAGGGATCCGTTCTCTCAAAGCGCCTGGCACGGCTTATGATGATCCGGTGTTAGGTAAAGATCCCCAACCGGCACATATGGATGATTATGTTAATGTGGCGTATGATAATGGGGGTGTGCACATTAATTCTAGCATCCCCAACCATGCCTTTTATGTCATGGCCGCCGAGATAGGGGGATACGCCTGGGAAAAAGCCGGTATGATTTGGTACAAAGCATTGTGCGATAAATTTCAAGTCACAACCAATTTTCAATCTGCTGCATGGCTCACCGCAGTAACTGCTGGCGAACTATACGGCAAAGGGAGTCTGGAACAGCAAGCTGTAATCAAAGGCTGGGCTGAGGTCGGTATCCCTGTTGAGGCTTCCAGCGATCAGAGTGGTTGTTTGGCAATTCTGTTGAATTTGATCGATCTACTTTCAAAATTAAAACCAAAAAATTAAAATCAAACGGATGTGTTTGATACCAAATTGTGGTCATCGCTGATATTCCTCAACATTTTTTGATTCTTGGTTAGCGTAATTATTCCCCTTTTAATAAAAAATATTAATCAAAATCACTCGACGTTTTTTCAAATCTCAAAGTACAATCTAGGTAGATAACAAGAAATCCCTTATCAAAGAAAATCCGTGATTTAATAGATTTCTTCAAGAGTATTTTTAAACCTGCAATATCAATTTCAATACAGAATTCGGAGATTAACATTGAACAACCAGGCAAATATTGAACTGCTAAATATTCTCCAGCATTATGATCTGGGTCAACTATCCAATTATGAAAAGGATGTTCGGGGATTTGTGAACACCAGCTTCACCATCGAAACCATCAAAGATGGCAAAACCAAGAAAAGTTTCTTGCGTCGATACAAACAAGAGATCAAAGAAGAAGAATTACAATTTGAGCATTCGCTGATCAATCATCTTGTAGATCATTCCGATCTTCCCGTGGCATGCATCTACAAAACCCACACCGGGAAATCTTATCTCCATTTATTTCAGGATGAGACCGACCAGCAAGGTTTTTTTTATGCCATTTTTGATTTTTTACCCGGCAATGACAAATATACCTGGGTCGACCCCCGATGCACCGATCGAGAAGTGGTTAGCGCGGCAAAAACCCTGGCTCAATTCCATGCTGCCGCTTGCAACCTTCAGCCTCAAGGGAAACGCGTGGAACCAAAAATTCTTGAGCTTTTATCGAAAATCGATGTGCTTCTCTCGGAGTGCCCTCAAAAAGATAAACACACGATATTTGATAAATGTTTAATCGAAAACTTGCCTTTATTGAGGGCTAGTTTGCAAAAAAACCTGGCTATTCTCTCACAACCGGAAGCCTTACAAATAATCCAATGCATTATTCACTGCGATTTCCATCCGGGGAATTTGAAAATCGAAAATGAAGAAGTCACCGGTTTATTTGACTTCGATTGGTCAAAGGTCGATTTCCGCCTCTTCGATGTGGCTCTGGCGATGTGGTATTTCTTTGCCTCCTGGAAACCGGAAAATGACGGCGCCATAAACCTTGCGCCGCTTGCTCTATTTTTCAATACATATCAGGAATATCTCAAGACGTTAAAAGGAATAGGTCCGCTTTCAGACATCGAGCGGTATTATTTGCCCTGGATGATCCATGCCGGTAACCTTTACGTCCTAAACTGGACTCTGCTGGATTTTTATTCCAAAGATGTCGATCCTGAAGAGTATCTCGTCTTTCTCCGCCATTCGGTGAATTGCACCCAGTGGTTTGAAAAATCAAAGCACATGGGACAATTGGCTGAAATTTTTTCATAACCAATCAAAATAATGAAACTTACGCCCGACCAATTGCATATTATTGAAATCTCACCGGGAGAAAAAATATTCCTGGAAGGGGCGGCTGGCTGCGGAAAAACTACCGTAGGCGTCGAATGGCTGCTATTTCTCATGGCGCAAGGCGTGCCCGCCAGTTCGATTCTGTTGCTTGTACCGCAAAGGACAATGGCGAAACCTTACCTGGAAGCCATGCAAATTCCAGGCGTAAGCGCTGGAGGCTTCGTTGCTGCAATGACGATGGGAGGCATGGCGCGGCGTATGGTCGATTTATTTTGGCCATTGGTCGCAGATCAAGCCGGGTTTGCTCGTCCCGATTTACCGCCAACATTTCTAACGCTGGAAACCGCTCAATATTATATGGCGCAAATCGTAACGCCGCTTTTAAGTCAGGGATTGTTAGATTCAGTCGTAATAGACCCCAACCGTTTATTCAGTCAAATCATTGACAATTTGAACAAAGCGGCTGTAGTAGGTTTTCCCTATCAGGAGATCGGTGAACGTCTCAAAGGCGCCTGGAACGGTGAACCGGAACAAGCGCATATTTATGAAGACGCTCAACAATGCGCCAACCACTTTCGCTCATTCTGTCTTGAGCATAATTTACTGGATTTTTCACTGCAGATGGAAGTATTCACCCGGCGCTTATGGCATCTGCCGCCCTGCCGGGATTTTCTAAATCACACATACCGCCATCTATTGGCAGAAAACATCGAGGAAGACACACCCGTAGCCCATGACTTGTTGCGCGAATGGATGCCGGAATTTGAATCGGCGCTGTTAATATATGACACTGATGGCGGTTACCGGCGCTTTTTAGGCGCAGATCCGCAAAGTGCATATTCTCTTAAAGAGCAATGTACCTCCCAGGCATGTTTTACGAACTCATTTGTTAAGACAATGCCGATAGAAGCATTGGAAAATGATCTTTCCGAAATCCTTAATCCAGAATCCCATAAACCGGCACATCGAAGCGAAAACATCCCCAAAAATCAATCAGACCCAAGAACAGCATTAGCGCATGGTTTTTTTCGCTATTACCCGGAAATGTTGGATTGGATAGCCGGGCAGGTGCAGGAACTGGTGCAATACGGCTTACCACCGGGAGAGATCGTGATCCTGGCGCCATTCCTTTCCGACGCCTTGCGATTCTCGATCATGCACCGCCTTGAAGACCTGCATATCCCCTGCATTTCTCAGCGACCGTCGCGATCGCTGAGAGAAGAACCGGTCACCCAATGCCTGCTCACCTTAGCCTATCTGGCGCACCCTGAATGGAAAGATAGTTATCCATTAAGTAAATTCGATGTGGCTTATGCACTCATGCAAGCCATTGGGGGGATGGACCTGATCCGAAGTCAGTTGCTCAGTGAAATAGTTTTCCACCCCCGCAAGAATGTTCCACAGCTCACATCGTTTTCCATCATCAATCCGGCCATGCAAGAACGCATTACTCTACAATTGGGAGATAAATATGAAACGCTGCGGCTTTGGTTAGAAGCTTACCAACAAGAGCCGCCGCAGGAATTGGATCATTTTATTTGCCGGTTATTCGGGGAAGTATTATCGCAACCCGAGTTTGGATTCCACACCAACATGAAATCCGGAGAAGTGACCGCTAATTTGATTGAATCGATTCAGAAATTCCGCTGGGTGGCGGGAGATCAATTGGTACAAGCAGGAAAATCAACCGGTTTGGAATATCTGGAAATGGTACGCCAGGGAGTCATTGCCGCACAATACCTGCGTAGTTGGGAAACAGATATCAATGATGCCGTGCTGATATCGCCTGCATATACGTATTTGATATCCAACCGCCCGATAGAAGTGCAGTTTTGGCTGGATATCGGAAGCCGCGGTTGGTTTGAGCGTTTATACCAGCCTCTTACCCATCCGTATGTCCTCAGCCGTCACTGGGAAACCGGCCGACCCTGGACAGATGCCGAAGAAATATCAGCCAGCCAGGATACTCTGGCGCGTTTGACGCAAGGACTATTACGCCGTTGCCGCCAGAAAGTTTACCTGGGATTAAGCATCCTGGGCGAACAGGGTTATGAACAACATGGTCCATTATTGTCTGCCTTTCAACGCTTGCTTCAACAATGGCAGACAGAGGGGGAAATGTGAATTATCAACTGCGCCCCAACCAAAAAGACATCATCGCCTACCAGCGGGGCAGAATGGGCGTCTCTGCGGTGCCCGGCAGCGGTAAAACCTGGACACTCTCCTATCTGGCTGCCGAGATCATCGCCAACGGGAAATTGAAAGACAACCAGGAAATCCTGATTGTCACCCTGGTCAATTCGGCGGTGGATAATTTTTACCAACGTATCAGCCAGTTTCTCGATCAACGCGGCTTGCTGCCACAAATGGGTTTTCGCGTGCGTACGTTACACGGGCTTGCGCACGATATCGTGCGTGAACGTCCCGATTTGGTCGGCTTATCCGATAGTTTCCAAATATTGGATGAACGAGAAACCGACTTCATATTGCAGGAGGTTTGCCAGGCATGGCTAAACAGCCATCCGGAGGCTGTTGAAGCATACCTTGACCTTGATCAGGATGAATCCTACCTGGCATGGATACGTCGTGATAAGCTTCCCATGCTTCTACAAGAAACTACCAAAGCTTTTATTCGCCAATCGAAAGACTACCGCCAATCATCAGAAAAAATCCTGGCGCAGATAGGGCGTTTACCCGTCCCCTTACCCCTGGCGGAAATTTGCCTGGATGTCTATACGGATTATCAACGCGCCCTGGCATATCGGGGCTCCGTCGATTTCGATGACCTTACTCGTCTGGCATTGGATGCATTGGAATGGGACAATCATCTGCTGGAAAGGCTGCAACAACGATGGCCTTATATATTGGAAGACGAAGCCCAGGATAGCAGCCGATTGCAAGAAAAAATATTGGAAAAACTCACCGGCAATGACGGAAACTGGGTGCGGGTCGGAGATCCCAATCAGGCAATCTATGAGACTTTCACCACTGCCAGCCCGAAATATCTATTGAATTTTTTAAATAAACCCGATGTCATCCGCCAAGAATTACCTGATTCAGGCCGATCGACCCCTAGTATTATCCGTCTCGCCAATTACTTGATTGCATGGACGCGCACAGAACACCCGGTCGAAGCGGTCAGGGATGCCTTAAACCCGCCATTCATCGAAGCCGTAGACGAGGATGGCCAAGGCGCCAACCCTCCCGATCAACCTGAGCAAATCCACTTAGTCTTGAATAAATATAATCCCGATGAAGAGGTACAGGCTATCGCCCAATCACTGGCGCGCTGGTTACCCGATCACCCTGATGAAACCGTGGCTGTTCTTACACCGCGTAATCTACGCGGCTTTGACCTGGTGGACGAATTGCATCGGAAAAATATTCCGGTTGTAGAAAGTTTGCTGCGCAGCTCCACGTCAACGCGCATATCGGCGAACACGATCAACATACTCCTCAATTATCTTTCCGACCCCCAATCTTCCAATAAACTTGCACATCTCTTCAAAGAAACCCACCCAATAAAAGGAGTCGATCCACCCACACGCCAACGCCTGGAACATGTTGCCGAGCTGATCCGCAAATGCCGGCAGATAGAAGAGTACATCTCCCCCACCCCGGTCAGAGATTGGCTGCAAAACCTGGCCCAAAACGGCGAAGATGCTCAAACCGTGGAGGCGTTGGAGGTTTTCCGCCGCCAGGTGCGTCGCTGGCAGATGGGGATATTGCTGCCCATCGACCAATTAGTACTCACCGTTGGGCAAGATGTATTTTCTGAACCGGGTGAATTGGCGCTCTCGCATAAACTTGCCATCCTGCTGCGTCAATCCAGTAATTTACACCCCCAATGGCGGTTGCCAGAATTGAGCGGTGAATTACGCCAAATCGCACAAAATGAACGCCGCTTCATCGGCTTCAGCCAGGATGATATCGGTTTCGACCCCGATAAATACAAAGGTCAAGTGGTTGTTTCCACCATCCATAAAGCCAAGGGGCTGGAATGGGATCGAGTCTACTTGATTTCCGCAAACAATTACGATTTCCCCTCCGGTATAGAAGGCGACCAATATATCGGTGAAAAACGGTTCGTCCGCGACCATTTAAACTTACCCGCCGAAGCCCTAAATCAACTGGAAATCTCACTTTCAACCGATGAATATCACTGGTATCAAGAAGGCGCTGCCTCGCAAGCCGCCCGGTTAGATTATGCACGTGAGCGATTGCGGTTGTTTTTTGTGGGCATCACCCGCGCCCGCAAAGAACTGGTTGTGTCCTGGAATTCTGGCAGGTTTGGCGAATGCCAGCCCTGTTTACCACTACTCGCTTTATCATCATATTGGGATCGTACGAGAGGTATTGAAGAATGAGATTGCCCAAAGGTTTCCAATTCAGCCAGGGCAGTTTGCAAGATTATGTTGACTGCGCCCGGCGTTTCTTTTTGCGCTATGTCCAGCGTCTTGCTTGGCCGGCAGTGGAATCTGAACCCATATTAGAAAGTGAACACTATGCGCAACTAGGGGAACAATTCCACAAAATGATCCAACAGCATCTCATTGGCGTGCCTGCCGAAAAAATATCAGCCATGATCACCGCAGAAGAGTTACGTGAGTGGTGGGAAAATTATCTGGAATATTACCGCCAGCAAGCAATGGCCAATCAAACCCAGCTTTTTCCGGAAATTATCCTTTCTGCGCCCATTGGCAATCATCGCTTGATGGCAAAATTTGACCTGATATCGCTGCAGAAGGATGGCAGCTTGGTTATCACCGATTGGAAGACCGCCCGTAAACCTCCACAGCGAATCTGGCTGGAACGCCGATTGCAAACCCGGGTTTATCCCTACCTGCTCTCTAAGGCAGGTGATTTCTTGAATAACAACCATCCCATCTATCCCGAACAAATTCGCATGATATATTGGTTCGCCAATTTTCCCGACCAACCGGAAGTTTTCTCATATGACCGCAAAACCATGAAAGCCGATCAAGAAAGGCTGGAATATTTGGTGGAAGCGATTGAGATGGGTGACGAAAAAGCTTTTCATCTTACCGATGATAAAAAACACTGCCAATTTTGTGTGTATCGCTCCCTATGCGGGCGCGGCATCCAGGCCAGCAATCTCGATACAGACGAAGAGTCGGTTGAAGATATCACCAGCTTCGATGATCGATTAGATATTGACCAGATTGCAGAAATCGAATACTAAGCCATGAACCGTTGGAAGTTAGCACAAGAAATCGAAATACCCTCACATATTCAGAATGCTATCGGCAGACATCCCCTGGTGACTCAAACGCTTGCTCGACGCGGTTACTTCGACCTGGAAGACATCCGTGGATTTCTCGATCCTGACGCCTATCATCCATCTTCCCCCTATGATCTACCGGGAATGGACGATGTGGTGGAATCCCTGGATAAAGCAATACGTCAAAAGAAAATTATTTGTGTATGGGGTGATTTTGATGTGGATGGTCAAACATCCACGACCGTGCTGGTATCTGCGTTAAGCAAGCTTGGCGGAAAAGTGGTATTCCATATACCTGTACGTAAGGAAGAATCGCATGGAGTGAACCTGCCAAACTTGAAAAGGATCATCGATAGCGGCGCGGAACTGATCCTTACCTGCGATACCGGTATATCCGCTGTTGAAGAGATCGCCTATGCCCGTCAACGCGGGGTGGATATTTTGGTCACCGACCATCATGACCTGCCTGAGCATCTACCTTCGGCAAATGCCATTATCAATCCCAAAATGTTGCCATCCGATCATCCTCTGGCAAACCTGCCCGGAGTAGGCGTGGCCTATCAAGTGGCAGATGCATTACTTCAAAAAAATGGCGACGATGAAACTCAACAATCTTTCCTGGATCTGGTTGCCCTGGGTATCGTTGCCGATTTGGCGTTGTTGACGAAAGATACGCGTTTCTTACTGCAAAAGGGTTTACAGATCCTGCGCCAGAATCAACGCTTTGGTTTGCAAGTTATGCTTGAAATCGCCGAACTTGACCCCGGTTTGCTATCCGAGGAACATATAGCTTTCGAGATAGCGCCGCGGTTAAATGCCGTGGGGCGGTTGGGTAACGCCAATGATATTGTTGAATTTTTCACCACGGATGACCGTGGTAAAGCACGCCTCATGGCATACCAACTGGAAGTTTTGAATGAGAAGCGCAAACTTGATACCAAACATGTATTTCAAGCCGCGCTGGCGCAAATTAAAACCGACCCCGATTTGCTGAAATCTTCGGTCTTAGTTTTATCTCACCCCTCCTGGCCGGCAGGCATTATCGGCATCGTAGCCAGCCGTTTGGTGGAACGATATCAAAAACCAACTCTGTTGATATCCACCCCCTTTGGCGATATGGGGCGAGGTTCAGCCCGATCCATACCGGGGGTTAATATCACGGCAGCCATTGCGGCGCATAAAGACATGCTGGGCAGCTATGGTGGACATCCCATGGCGGCTGGTTTCTCCATACCCGCCGACGAAGATATTGAAACGACGATCACAAAATTCCGAAAAGCTATCTCGAAGACGGTCAGCAAGATGGAAGATGATACCCCTGCTGAACCGCGTGTCTTTGATGGATATTTGCCGCTAAATAATTTATCCGATGAATTGGTCGATGATTTCGAATGTCTGGCTCCTTTTGGCGCGGGTAACCCGGCTCTCACGCTGGTGAGTCAGAACATGGAAATAATCAACCATACCCCTTTGGGGAAAACCCAGGAGCATCTCCTGGTGTCGGTCAAAGATGAACAGCAAAACGCATTTCGCATCGTATGGTGGCAGGGCGCCGGTTGGGATATTCCCGAAGGCATATTTAACCTGGTCTACCGGGCGCGGCCAATCAATGCTTCCGGAAAAAAGGATATACAAATCGAATGGGTGGATGCCCAACCACCAGAAAAAACAACTGTGCAATTACACCCAAAAATTCGATTTGAAATAGTGGACTATAGGGGAGATATCAACCCTGTCAGGAAATTGCATGAATTGCAAAACCAAGAGTCTATTCAAATTTGGGGTGAAGGCGACGAAAACCCGCCCCAGAGTTCGCATCGCTTTGCGCTTTACCCGGGAGATGCACTGGCTATTTGGTCTTTGCCTCCCGGCTGGGATGAAATCCGCGCTGTTATTGACTTGGTAAAACCTAAAAAAATCTATCTCTTTGCCGTTGATCCGGGGTTGGAACACTTTACAGAATTCACAAAACGGTTGATCGCATTCATTAAATATTCAATTGCTCATTATCAAGGGGTGATTGATCCTAAACTTATAGCCGCAAAAACTGCTCACAAGGAAGTCTCGGTAAGGGCAGCCATCGATTGGTTGATAACCGCCGGGTATTTCACACTTCACACTCAGGAGGGTTCATCATTGTATCTATCACCAGGGACAAAAAAACTAGAAAGCGATCAAATAATAAAAAACCGTCTTGATTTTTTACTCCAAGAGACGGCTGCTTTTCGCAAAATGTATAAAAATATCGATATCGAAACTTTACAAAAATATATGTCTGATTAAGTATATTCTAATCTCCGGGGGCATTCTTATAATAAAAAATGTGGTATAGTTTTAGGCGATTCTGATAAATCGCCGGGGTTTGATGCTTCGTTTCGTAAAACAACGGTGAGATTTAATGAAGGAGATGTGAAAATGACTGAGTATCTTCGCTATTTCCTCAGAAAGGAAACAGCACTCAAATGCCTGGGGTTGTTGCTTATCCTGACTTTCTTGATGGTTAGCATTCCACAACAACAACCTGCCCTGGGCGCTTGTGCGTATAAATACAAAGTACAAGCAGGGGACACCCTTTATGCTATTGCCGCTCTCTACAATGTCACCTTGACCGAATTGGCGGATGCAAATGATCTAAAATCACCATATGTGATCACCGTAGGTCAAATTCTATGCATTCCAACCGGAGCAACCAAACCCAGCGCTACAAAAACACCATCTACCACGACAACAACTTCCGACGACGATGACGAGGATTCCAGCAATGAAGCGTATTCCGTGGTGAGCTCTGGCGATGTGGTTTGGGTTGGTATGGCCAACTTCGAGAAAGAGCATTTCTATTACCTGAAAGCATACGATGGCGGCGCGAAGTATTGGACTGCATCCTACTATAAACTGGGCATTTTCCAAACCGATAATGAAGGTAAGTATGGCGCCTGGTGGCACTTACCGGCAAATCTGCGAGACAAGAACCGCATCACCATATGTGTGAAAGATGCTATCGATGATGACCTGGAATGGTGTCATATCGTCGCATACAATTGGCGGAAACAATGGGAGTAAATCATATCCGTTGAAATAGCTGCCACATCAAATATAAACAACTCCCCGGTGGATTACCGGGGAGTATATTTTTATGAGTTAGATGCAAGTATTTCGATACACTTTTTATTAAAACCCTTCCAATTTGGAAAAATCAGCCACTCCATGCGCCAGTTTGGCAATGCGCTGTAACAACCCCAGGCGGTTTTCCCTTTGGGCAACGTCTTCTGACATAACCAAAACCTCATCAAAAAATTTGTCGATAGCCGGGATCATCGGCAAAAAGCTATTAAGAAAACCATCCATTCTATTTTCTTCATTTGCCTGGGAGAAAGCCTTCTCGGCAATTGTATAGGCAGACCAAAGGTCTTTCTCAGATGGCTCGCTGAACAGATTCTCGGCAACCGGAAATTCTTTTTTAAATTCCCTGGTGATCCGTACACACCGTGCATAAGCCGGCAAGATCGTATTCCAATCTGAACGTGTCACCCATTCGGATAGCGCTTTGACGGCTTGCGCGGATCGCGATGGATTTTCTCCCTGGCTGGCAAGCACAGCATCCACTACATCATAACGGTAGCCCTGTTCGAGGAAAAGATTTCGCAAACGCTCGATAATGAACCCTGTACAAGCGTCAATAATCTCATCATTTGCTGAAATTGGTAACTGCTCAACAGCAAAAATCAATCCTTCTCGGATGTTAAAATCCAAATTCCAGCCAATTAGATTCTGCACTAATCCTAAAGCTGCCCTGCGTTGAGCAAAGGGATCTTTACTACCGGTAGGCGCTAAACCAGCAGAAAACAGCCCCGCCAGCGTATCCAGGCGATCTGCCAATCCAACAACCAGGCCTTCCCAGGATTTTGGTAATGTATCGCCGGAAAAGCGCGGCAGATAATGTTCAAAAATGGCTTCCGCGGTCGCTGGGGTTTCACCCGACTGCAAGGCATAATAGCGCCCCATCACACCTTGTAAAGAAGTCATTTCGACCACCATCTGGGTTGCCAGGTCGGCTTTGCATAATTTTGCGGTTCGCAAGGCAGTCGCTTTCTGCTCCGCATTCAAGCTCAAAACAGGTGCCAATTTTTCCACCACATTCACGATGCGGTTGGTTTTATCCAGCATGGATCCCAGTTTCACCTGGAATGCTAGTGTATTCAAACGAGGAAGATAGCTTTCCAGTGAGGCTTTACTGTCTTCACGGATAAAAAAGGCCGCATCACTGAAACGCGCCTGGATCACGTGCTCATTCCCGCTGGTCACAATATCCAGGCCTTTTTCGTGCCCGTTGCGCACAGCAATGAAATATGGCAGCAATTTACCATTGCTTTCCACCGGAAAATAACGCTGGTGTTTCTTCATCACCGAAATCAATACTTCACGCGGCAATTGCAGATGAGATTCATCGAACTCACCCCGCAATGCTGTAGGAGCTTCAACCAAATTGGTGATCTCAGTGCACAAATCTTCGTCCGCCACGATTTCCCCACCCATCGCCTCAACCAGTGTTTTCACTTGATCAGCAATCACCTGTTTACGCTGCTCGGCTTTTAGAATTATCCCTTGTTCCTTTAAAAAATTGAAATAATCCTGTGCATTTGCCACTGATTTTTCTTCAGGGTCATAGAAACGTAAACCGCGCGCTATTCTGCCACATACGAGTCCGGCATATTCGAACGGGATGACCTGCTCTCCGAACAGCGCTAATAGCCATCGAATTGGACGGGAAAAAGATATATTGCTGGAATTCCAGCGCATGGATTTATCAAAACGGATGCCTGAAATGAGATCAGATAACGTGTTAGCAAAAACTTCGATGGCGGGCTGACCCTTTTGCATGATCACGGCGGTGGCATACCGTCCCCCTTCAATCTCGCGGATTTCCAAATCACCAATGGTGACCCCTTTGCTGCGGGCAAATCCTTCCCCGGCTTTAGTGGGTGTGCCATCTGGGTTAAAGGCACGCTCTGCAGGGGGGCCTTTGAAAATTTGTTCTAAATCTTCCTGCCTTGAATCCACTTCTTCAATAAAGACTACAATCCGTCGAGGGGTTCCTGTTACCGAAACCTTGCCAAATTTCAGACGTAATTCCTCCAGCCAACCTGGTACACGGTTTTTTAATTGCGTTACTGCGGCATCTAAATCTGAGGCAGGCAGTTCTTCGACCCCAATCTCCAATAAAAAAGTTTGCTTCAATTGGGGATCGGGGATCAGGTTTTGCAATGCGGACGATTTCTCCACCGGCGCTTCGATAAGCGGTTTATTTTTTCCTTTAATACACCACGGAAAGCCCATCTGTTGTCTTTGTTCATAATATGCTTCGGCTACCCTGCGTGATAAATCACGCATCCGCCCAAAGAAAGCCTGACGTTCAGTCACGCCGATCGCGCCGCGTGTATCCAAAACATTAAACGTATGCGAACATTTCAACACATAATCATGCGCCGGCAGCACCATCCCTTTTTCCAGGCAGGCACTCGCTTCCGCCTCAAACAACTCAAACATCTGACGCAGCCGCATAACATCCGCAATTTCGAAATAATAACAGCTATGTTCCTGCTCGGCTTGTAAATTCACGTCCCCATCCGTCATGAGAGGGCTCCAGCGGATATCTCGGAAGCTGCTGACCTTTTGTAATGCCATAGCAATACGCTCTAACCCATAGGTTATTTCCACCGAAACCGGATCGAGTACCATGCCTCCGGCTTGCTGGAAATATGTAAATTGGGTGATCTCTTGACCGTCCAGCCACACTTCCCATCCTAATCCCCAGGCGCCCAACGCCGGCGATTCCCAGTTATCTTCCACAAAGCGGATATCGTGCTCCAAAGGATCAATTCCAATGGCTTGCAGCGATTGTAAATATATCTCTTGAGGGTTTCCGGGGTCTGGTTTAAGAATGACCTGGAATTGATAATGCATTTGCATGCGGTTGGGATTTTCACCATAGCGCCCATCATCCGGGCGGATAGAAGGCTCTACATATGCTACCTTCCAGGGTTCGGGCCCTAAGACACGTAAAACCGTGGCCGGGTTCATCGTCCCCGCGCCTACTTGCGTGTAATAAGGTTGCCAGATCAAGCAGCCCTGCTCTGCCCAGAAGTTTTGCAATAACATAATGATGGATTGAAAATTAAGCGGTTGAGACATGAAAACTCCGAAATTTTATTTCAGTATAGAAAGCTCGCTTGATTATAATCGAACTCGTGTTTCAAACTCCATCGAATACTCTTTGCGATGATGTTCGATATTCAGCCCTCCACCAACTTCGTCCCAAATTCAGCAAATCTATTGGGAGATTTGAGAGACATAAATATAAAATGGGAACATTAATTCCCAGAAGGGCGTGGACAATCTACCACACGACATCGTGGCTGATGTCCAAAATACCAACCTCGCTATTATCACTCCCCCGAATTATTACAATTGAATATTTTTTTCGATAATTATTAAAGGATCAATCCAGCAATGATCATGACGAACAATATCAATAATACAACGCCGCTGAAGATAGCCAGCCCCACTTTTACCATATCCAATGGTTTTTCTCCGGCGATTTTTCCGGTACACCCGTTGATCACAATATGATATTCTTTCCCCTGGTAAGTATAACTGCCCAACCAAAGGGGTATTAAAACATGTTTAAACGTCATCCCGCTCCAATCAATCGCGCCGCCCTTCAGGTTACGTTTCTGCTTTGTAGGCAGAACCCGGCTGTAAAGCTGCGATCGGATTTTCCGTATAACCTTCTGTCGTGCCACCAATGATGCATCCGCCAGAGAATGGTCATATGCCAGAGCATTCCAGCCCGCCACAAAAGAAGGGTCGAATTCAACAACTTCTTTAAGATTAAAAGGCTCCAAATCTGCCAGATTCTCTTTTAATAATGATTTTATTCCGGGTACTAGAACATCGTCAAACATTTCCAGTTCCACGCCATCTCGAGGAACCCAATCTGAGCTATCCCCCGAACCCTCGTTGATCTCACACGTCCATTTTAGATGCAAGGTACCATCAAAAGTCCAAAACGGGTAATATGCCGGACGCAACGCAAAAGACTGCGCCAATTTGCGTAAATCGTCTGGCACGAACCAGCCTGCGCCAAGCCATTCTCGAATTCGTTTTGCAGCATCCTGATCACTTATTTTTGCCGGCGCGATAACCTGAGGATCGATCAACTCTGATATTTCCTCTGAAGTGATCAATTGATGCGATCCGCAATAAGGACACTCGGTTGCCCTCACCTCTTCAGGAAGTAATGAGACTGCTCCGCATTGTGCGCATACCAATTGTTGCTGAGTTTCCGACCAACGATGTCCGCGAGTGGTAGGCAGGATAAAATCTAAAACCTGTTCTGCTTCATCAGCAACATGATTCTGCTCAAGCGTTTCTTCATGGCCGCAATATTCACAAACCAGTTGACCATCCAAATTGATGATCATGTGCCCGCCGCATTTCGGACAAGAAAACACTTGTGTCCCGGAAGCTACCTCCGGCTCTTGGGGATGTCGAGCTGCATATCCTTCCCCTTCCTTCAATAATCGTGATCGATCTAATTTATCGGAGAGTAATACCAATCCCTGGCGTGCGGCGCTATTGCTGGGATCAGCAGCCACAGCATATTCAAGGTACTTTCGTTGTTCCTGCAGGTCCTCGGTCGTTGCCGATAACCACAACCAGGGGCGGGCATCCCCAGGCTTCATCTGGCTGGCTTTGAAAAGCAAAGACATCCCCTGGTCTTTATCGCCCCCTTTCACTGCAGCAATTCCGGCTTGAACCAGACTTTCATATTGCTGCTCGTCAAAGTACTCACGACGAATATAATCAGGTCTGTCCATCTTAAAAATCAAGTTTAATGTTGCCCTGAGCCAATGTCAAATAAATCACTTAACAAAATCGTTAGAATTGACAACAATCGGTTATCATTATGAAAAGTTGTTTTTTAGTTCTTTGACCTATTTATAATATTTCATATATACTCTGCGAGTATTTTTTATCCATAAGATTTTAAAAGGTGCCTCTTTGAAACCTATTCGTTTAGTGCTTTCCTACGCCCGTAAATATACACTCATTTTGTGCTTTACCGCACTGAGCATGATCTTATTAGTGGGCGTCCAATTACTCATCCCCTGGATTATCAGAATATTAATCGCCTCAGTCGCCGATTTATCCTATTCCCCTCAAACGATGCGTCTGGTCACACAACTCACGCTCCTGGTGCTGGCAATCTATGTCGTGCGAGCTGTCATGCAATTTTTACGTTCGTATTTGGCGCATATTGCAGGTTGGGGTGTGGTTGCCGATGTACGTAAATATATATACGATCATATGCAACGATTATCCCTGCAATTTTATGAAGATAAACAGACCGGACAATTAATGTCGCGTATGGTCAATGACACAGATCTGTTCGAGCAGTTGATAGCTCATGCCATCCCCGAAGTATTAGTAAACGTGATCACATTTATTGGCGTCAGCATCGTTTTGTTCTATCTCAATTGGGAATTAACGCTGCTGAGTATGATACCCATTCCTTTTATTATTCTCGCCATGAAAATCTATGCCCGTTATGTCCGTCCGGCTTTCCGCACCCGCCAAAAAGAGTTGGGTGACTTGAACGCCTTGCTGAATGATAACCTGACAGGAATACGGGAGATCAAAGCCTTTACACGTGAGGCAGATGAAATGCATCGTGTCAGTGTGGGGATTGACCGATACCGTCAATCGTTATTAAAAGCATTGAAGTTAATGGCAACTTTCCAACCTTTTGTTGAATTCACGTCATCATTGGGTATCCTGATTATTATTTATTTCGGCGGAAGGCTTGCCTTCCAAAAAGCTTTGCCGGTCGCAGATTTGGTAGCATTCTTCCTTTACCTGGATCTTTTTTACCAGCCAGTACGAAATTTAAGTAATGCCTGGGAACAAGTACAAGGGTCGCTGGCAGGGGCAGACCGTGTTGCCGATTTGATCAAAGAGGAACCCGAATTAACCGCGGTAATGCAACAAATCACTCTAGAATCCAGGGCAATAGGTGCTATTTCATTTGAAAACGTATACTTCGAATATGAGCTAAATACGCCAATTCTGGAACATATCAATCTGGAAGTGCCTGCGCATCATGTGGTAGCACTCGTTGGTCCGACTGGTGTGGGTAAATCCACCCTGGTCAGTTTGTTGCCACGCTTCTACGACGTCTCATCCGGGTGTATTACCTTGGATGGACAGGATATTCGTACAATCACGCTGGATAGTCTGCGGCAGCAAATCAGTATTGTATTGCAGGATGTATTTCTTTTCCATGGCACGGTACGCGAGAACATCTTATTTGGCAAACCCGATGCCAGCGAAGCAGAAATCCTGGCCGCAGCCAGGGTTGCGAATGCCCATGCCTTCATAAATGACCTTCCCGATGGATATGACACATTTATTGGCGAGCGGGGGGTTAAACTTTCCGGAGGCCAAAAACAACGCTTATCGATTGCCCGTGCCGTTTTAAAAGACGCCCCAATTTTAATCCTGGATGAAGCCACCTCATCTGTTGACACCGAAACAGAAATGCTCATTCAACAGGCATTAGAACGATTAATGGTAGGACGCACGACGATTGTTATCGCTCACCGACTATCGACTATTCGCAATGCAGATAAAATTGTAGTATTGGAAGGGAAACACATTGTTGAGATGGGCACTCACCAAAAACTGATTTCTCAGAATGGTTTATACCGCCGTCTATACACTGTACAGAATCAAATTAATTCTATTCACCATTAATATCTTCTTATTTGGGAATTTCACCCGCCAATTCTTTGGTAATGAGTTGTTGAAAAACCGAATATGGCTGCGCCCCTACGATTGGAATACCATTGACAAAGAAGGTTGGGGCTGAGTTTACTCCCAGGTTTGCCGCATACTCGTAATCCGCTTTCACTTCATCCACAAAACGATTGCTTTCTAAACATTCGGAAAATTTTTCTCCATCCAAATTCAGTTCATCAGCATATTGAATAAAGGCTTCCGCTCCAAGGCCATGTTCAGCTACAAATAACGCATTGTGATATTCCCAATATGCATTTTGTTCTCCGGCACAATCAGCCGCTTCTGCCGCCGATTCGGCATTGGCGTGCAATCCGTATAACGGAAAATCACGGTAGACCAGGCGCACTTGCCCGGGAAATGCTTTCATAATTTCCGGCCATACTTCAAATTGCCATTTTGTACAATACGGACATTCGAAATCGGCAAATTGAATGATCGTTATCTCCGCATCTTCTGAGCCATATACCGGGTCATCGTCAACGGATACCTCATAACGTTTGATATTCTCCGGTATCGTGATCTCACCAGCGCTTGTATCTGTATTGTCTGCCTCCGAAGGCATCTGGTTATCCCTGATGATATATCCTACGCCTACGCCAGCCGTGAATAAGAGCAAACCTGTGAAAACACCGAGAATTCCTAATTGATAATTTCTTTTGACCACATAATTCATTAACTTTGGTCCAAGCCAAAATCCAATCATCCCCGAAAACGCAATCACGAATAATAATTCCAATTGCGATCTCGAAAATGGAAAAATCTCATTTTCGGGGCGTAACCCAAAATACCATACTCCAAAACCGAGAATAATGCAAACCAATCCCACGATCACAGAACTAACCAGAGAGATGCTCGTAGAAATATTATTTTGTTTTGGTTGTGATGAATCGATTTCCATGCTGACTTTCTCAATACATTAATTTCGTTAAGTTAATAAAAAGCATTATATCACCGGAGTTACCGACAAATCGGTTTTCCGGATATTCTATATATCAAAACAACTCTTTTTTTCTTTCAATATGGGAAGTCCAATAAACCCCTCCCCCGTTTTCGCTTTTTAAAATGGGAAACCCAACAAACCCCTCCCCCATTTTCGCTTTTCAAAATGGGGGAGGCAGGGAGGGGGTATACATTCCTTCATCCTCCCCTTTGTTTTTTCAATTACACTTTCTGTTCCCTCGCAGGGGGATAGCATTCGTCCAATGCCTTTTGAATGCTTTCATAAAGCGCCTCAGGCATGCGTTCGCCTTTCGCAGGAATTTTCTTCTTAAACCCATCAAGTGCAGAAACTAGAATTGATGGATTCTCAACTTCCAATTTAACTCTGGGATGCAGAAACACCACCATAGATTGCAGCGGCAAGGTTTCATATTCCCCCATATAACCCTTTAAATATTCTCTCACCGTCTGTTCCATCAAGGATGCATTTTTATTTGGATCGTCAAAATGCTGTTCCAGAGGGTATCGAATAACCCGCCCAAAGTTCATGTGTTCTTTCCACCGCTTGTTTTTATAAGAAAATACACCATCCCAATTTATTGCCTGGAAAAGAACCAACCCATAAGGCGTTAGCAATATGTGTTTACAGGGCAAACCGGAATAGTGATAAAGGCGATAACTATCGGGGAATTTTCTCAACGCTTCGTCCAAACTCGTTTCTGGGCGCGGCGGTCTTACCCAGCGGTTGGTAAAGTATATACCGATAATCGAAATAATCAAGCCTCCCAACATAAACCCATAGGCTACCGAAGCAAATTCCGGCTTAAAGTACGGCAATATCACACCACCTAAAAGAGTGATGAAGCCTCCCACAGCCGTGACATTTGTAAATGTCGCTATCGATTTTAATTTAGGTCGATCTGCAATACTGATCATTCCATCTCGTATAGGTTTTGATAGACCGGACTAAGAACATCATAAAGAGTGCGATAGGTTTTGTAAAGGTCATCATACCGTTTTCTATGTGCATCGATTGGTCTGATGATTTTGCCGATGCCAATCAAATCATCCATGTCATCTGCACTCTTATAAATACCCATCCCTATCGCTACCGTCAATGCTGCAGCCATTGAGCCGGCTTCCAGGGGATGTTCAACGATATGCAACTCTAAACCGGTAACATCGCTGATAATCTGCGGCCAGATGGCACTCTTGCACCCGCCGCCGATGGCATTCACTCTATCGAACTGAAAACCAATCTTATTCATTGCCTCGCATATCCAACGAACGTGATAGGCAACCCCCTCCATGACCGCTCTGGCAAAATGACCTTTGGTGTTTCCCATCGAGATACCCACAAAACCGCCTCGGGCATAATGATCAAGGACAGGCGCCCTTTCACCGGTTAACCATGGGAGAAATATTAATTTATCCGAACCTGGTGGTACAGTTTCAACCATACGGTTCAACAATTCGTAAGTAGAAATTTCCGAATCGGCTGCCTGTCGACCTTCTTCCTTGCATAGCGCATCACGAAACCACATCAAGGCGCCACCACCGGTTTCCATTTCTCCGGCAATAATCCATTTTTCCGGGTGAATATGGCTTAATCCCCAAAACGGTTTTTGGGGGTCGTTGCGAAATTCATCCACTGAAATCCCTACCCAGGTAGCTGTTCCAATACACAGGTGAGCTTTCCCGGTCTGGTTAGCTCCAGCGCCCGATTGCGCGACAGCAACATCACCGGCACAATTAACCACCGGCGTTCCGGGCAGCAATCCGGTTAACTTTGCCGCTTCATCGGTCACTTCTCCAATCACTTTAGCACAAGGTAAAGCCGGAGGCAATTTCTCGGACGGAATGCCCAGTAAATCGCATGCCGCCTGCGACCATTCTTTCTTTTGCGGATCGAAAAGAAAATAAGCCGAGGCTCCCATCCAATCGGTGACTACTTTGCCGGTAAGTTTAAAGAGAATATATTCTTTACAATCGAATAAATAAGCCGTCCGTTCCCATAATTCCGGTCGCTCTTCTTTCAGCCATAAGATTTTCGGGATCACATCTTTAGCCGTGGGAATATTGCCGGTATACTTGAACAACTTGGAGGGGTTATCCCCTTGTAAAATCCGTTCGGCTTGTTTGATACTGCGCAGATCGAGCCAACTTAACATCGGGGTAATGGGTTTTATGGTTTCATCGACCGGTAATGTATTGAACATCTGCGCAGAAATCCCCACTCCCAGGATATCTGCCGGATCAATTCCCGCTTCTTGAATAACCAGGCGGTTTGTATACGCAACGGTTTGCCAAATTTCATCCGGATCTTGGTCTACCCATTCCGCCTGAGGGTAAGAAAGACCATATTCCTTATATGTAGAATGGATCACTTTTCCCTTTAAATCAGTAATAACAGCTTTATCACCACCGGTGCCGCTGTCGTGAGCAATGATGTATTTTTTTGCCATAGAGGACCTCGTCGATTAGCGATCCATTAACTCTTCAACATCTTTATACCATTTAATTTTTTCACCGATATTGCTGCGTAATTTCCAACGTAAGGATTTGGGAGTCTTATCGATGGCTTCTTGCAATTGATGAATGCGCTGTCGTACAACGTCTCGGTCTTCTTGAGATAATTGCTCATAACGGTCCAGATATTCATCAAGCAATTTCAAGTTGCCGGTCATGGTACGCCAAAAACCCCAATCATTGGATAACACCTTGGTGATAATATCGAGATTAATCGTTTCATGATCCTCATGTCCCAAAGGATGTTCTCTTAAAAGCATAATACTATCGATCAAATCTTTAGGATTGATTTTGAATATCTGCATTTTTTCTAATACTAATTCTGCCAGAGGCAAGGTCAATTCTTCTACTTCCAACCTACCGTTAAACGACACCTCATGACAAAAATCCAACTTGTTGAAGAAAATATCGATATGCCGTCCGTAGAGGGGATCATGGAATAATAGACGCGAATCAGCGAATAATTGAGTCACGGTTTTATCTTCCTGATATCCCAGGTCACCCAATATTCTTTGAATGTCTTTTAGAAAACGCGGGTAAGAAGCAAAATCAATATCCGTAAATTCGCGTCCTAAAGCATCCTGAATATACCCATATTGAGGGCAATGGGTGCGAAATGCCAGTGCGCCAATCAAACGCATGATCACATGTTGGTTCTCCGGTTGAGCCAACGTATCTAATATTCGGGTGCGTTCTGTGTAAAAATCTTCTTGAATACCACTTTGATTTGTCATAATTAATAATTACCCTGAGATCAAAAGATGTCCCTTAACTTTGCCACCTTCGAGGTTGATCAAAGCGCCTTTAAAAATCCCCTCAGCGTATTCACTGCCAGCGTTGATCGCCAATGTTCGTCCAATGCGCAGATGACCGGCGGATTCGTGGATATGTCCGTGTAAAGCCAGCATGGGTTGTACTTTATCGATGAAAGCTTTAACCGCAGGGGACCCGGCAGATTTCATCACCACCTGCCCGCCCTGAGTGATGATTTTCAAATTCTTGTCCAAATCGGGACAAGAATCAAGCGGAGTTCCATAGGGCGGCACATGGATAATCACAATTGCCCGTTCGGGATTCTGCACCATGCCAGCCAAAGTATCCAGTTTCTTTTTTAAATCATCTTCTTCCAAATCGCGTATGCAAGCCCAGGGAGTCATATTGGCATTCGAAAGTCCTAATACCTCATACCCTTCTTCCATTTCGAAGCGCTTCATATCCGGATTCGAGATATTTTCAAATTCCGAAATAACATCATCAATGGAATATAGATCGTCATTCCCTGGCATAAAATACATTTTCATACCGGCCGGAGTCAGCTTTTCATCCGCCAGTTGCATCCATTGCCGGATGCGTTCGCACATTTCCGCCTCGAATCGGCCGCTCATTTTTTGTGGATCAGCCTCCAATTCAGCCGCTTCATCTTTTTCAATGATAATGGGATAGAATCCAACATTGCTGATAGTATTTTTTAATTTTTCTAATTCTTCACCACTATTCGCTTCTTCTCGTCTACCAAAAAGAAATCCCTCATAATTTCCTCCCCCTTGATGAACAACGGGGACCATGGCTTTTCCGGTGACATCCCCGCCGACCATTAATACATCGGCTTTATATTGAAATGCCGCAGATATAAATTTCCGATAGACTAATTCAGACCCGTGAAAGTCTGATCCGTACATGATGCGGGTGATTTTCGAAGATCCACCAAATAATTTTCCAAATTTCATGATTACCTCCAAAACTGAATGAATATTTCCGGTATTTTAGGCAAAATATTTGCTTAAAATACCGCAAATTTCCTTCGCCAAAAGAATTGGGTAGGGGCAGCAAAAACAATATGCTGCCCCAAAATTCTTGATATTGATATTTCTATTTTTATTATACTGGCGGAATCGATTGGAAAGTCCAGTTAATATCAATACCTTCTTTATTCAGACGATATGCTCGTGCTGCGTAGAATACGATGATGCCACTGATGATAAAGGCAGCTAATGTACCTAATGTGCCAACACCAATTCTACCGCCAACTGCCGGGAACAGGAATGAAGCAACCAACATCCAAACCTGGTATAACAAGGTTACACAACCAACCAACGTAATCACAGGAATACCGCCGACTTTTCGGCGCACAAAAGCGCTGGCATTTTCAAACATATCGGGTTTCAAGAACGGGAATAGTGTAATTGCCAGACAGGGCACCAGTTGTGTACACACGGCAAAGAAAACGAAGTTGAGTTGTGCGCCCATCACGCCACCCAGGGCTGCATCGATAACGCCAATTTCTGCGATGACGGTAATGATGGCAATCGCAACGATCGGGCTGCGGAGCGTTGGGTGAATGTAGCATACTTTTTCCGGGATCAAGCGGTCGAATGACCAGGCGAAAATAATCCGGCTGCAATAGAAGAAGTATGTCTGCGCCAGGTTGATCAGAGTGTATACCCAGGCAATAGCGACAATCCATGTTAATAGCGCCGAAGGTCTTAGAATTGCTGCATAGAACGTGATATAGGGCATGGGATTAGCATCAGAGATACCAGCATTGCTCAAATAACTTTCTGCTGCTATCCATTCCAAGGGTACCATGCGTTGCAATAAAAGCGCTGCAACCACAAAAATCGCCCATGTGGTGATCAAGGACGCCCAGGATCCGCTGATCAGGGTTTTCTCAGCCTGTTTCACTTCACCGGCGAAGAAGGTTGGGATATAGTAACCGTAGAAAATCCAGAAGCCCATGATCAAACCTGCCAGGGTCATAATTGCCACATTGGGATTGGTCACCATCCCATTATCAACGGCTAATTGAATACGCCCAGCATAGCTGCCTGCCCCCATGAATTTATCCCATTGTGCCTCGAAAGAACCAACAGCTGTTCCCAATTGGAAGTAAAGGATTACCCAGGCAATTATTCCGAGGAAAAAGCCAACTTCCAGAATACGCAAGATGGTGCGGGTGGGTAATATCATGGTGATAAAGGTAATGACAGTACATATCGAACCAATGATGATAATCCCAGCTGCACTTTCAGACCATCCTGCAAAGGATAAGAAGCCGGGGTTATTGAAAATGATACCCATCGTACGGAATAAAACCGGTATAGCTGTATTGGGGATCCAGGCGATGAGTGAACCAGCAACCATAGCGCTGAAGATGACCAGGGTCCAACTGGCCGCAAAAGCCAAGGGAGCGCTTAGAACTCGACTGGCTAAGGTGTAATCCGCCGCCGAACGAGGCATCGTTGCACCAATGACCGAGTAGGTATAGGCGTGAAAGAGGCAAAAGATCATTGCAACGGTGAGCACGCCAATAATGCTGCTACCTGGCCAAACGCCGGCTACCCAAGAAAAGGGTATCAAACCGGAGGACGATAAACTAATGCAGTGAACGCCAAAAACCATGGCTCCAAAAACGCCAATTGTGCGCACTAATCCGGAGCTTTTACGAGCATAAAGTCTCCGATCTTCAGTTGTGGCAGCCATTTCTGCCATAATAACCTCCTTATATGTATTTCAAGATAAAAAATGCTTGTTCAGTATGTAAACCTATCCAAGAATTTTCTTATACTTCTGATGCCCTCCTTTCAATTTCTGTAAGCATAATGTTCGCGTGATGTTCTTTCTGGTTTTGAGCTCGTTTTTCAAATCCAATTAATTCAATATCCATATGGATGCGAGCATAATCACAACGGAAAAAATCCTGAGAATATTCAATCGGTTTACTATTGGTTGCGTTATAAATCGTGCGGTTGAGTTTAAGTAAAGGGAACCCTTCACTGACGCGCAATTGCTGAGCAACGGTTTCATTAGCAGCAATGGCTTCCACAGTTTGGGAGACGCGCGCCAGATCGGCGCTATATACATCCACCAATAAATCAAATAGTGACGTTTTTTCCAAATCCCATTCTTCCAAATTGGGGCAGCGGGAACAAGGAAAAAAACCGCGCTCCAGTATGACTGGAACGCGGTTGGCAAATCGTAAAATCACAACGCGATATAAGGGTGCGCCAATTTCTACATCAAGCTGCTCAGCCAAGCGGCGGCTGGCAACAATTTCATCGAATTCCAAAAGCTGACTGGCGCTGGCGATATTGCGTTCTTGCATGGCCTGGATATGGTTCACCAGCTCAACGCTTTCATAAGTCACCCGCGGTTTAGAGACATAAGTCCCCGATCCATGTCGGCGCTCCAACAAACCCTCGCTGACTAATTCGGTGAGTGCCCGGCGAACAGTCATCCGACTGACACCCAGTTCCTCACTGAATTCCCGCTCCGATTGGATTTTCGCCTCCGGCGCCAGTTTTCCCGTAAGGATCAATTCAGCAATGTATTCCTGAATACGTACATATAGCGGCTTGTTTAATCCACTCGACATTTACCACTTTCCCAAATCATTGTCTTTTTTTACTATCATTCAACAAAGTGGTTCCTGGTATACCCGATTTCACTCAAAAATAAACCCATCTTTTTTCGTTTTACCAGTAAATTATCACAATTTTGCGACAAATATTCGGGTATATAGATATTATATATGCATTTAATTCAAAAATCAAGCCTTAATTTTCGAATTTTAAGATAAAAAACCCCCTTTTTTCCAAAAATTACGGATTATTTGAAATATTGCCGAGCTATTCTTCAAAAGTGGTATATGGTATAACAAAAGATACTTGTCCTCCAGCCGATTATGTTATGGCATCCGGAAGCTCCACTTCAACCTTTCTTACTCGCGGATCGAGATACCCCCCCGAAGCAATCAAAATCATAAACAATCCAATGAGTATGAAAAGTAAACCAGCTCCCCTTCCCGGTCCTACACCAATTACTTTCCCTACAGTACTTGCCAATAAACCGCCAGTCTCCATTAAGGGACCAAAAACATTATTTTCAAGCCATCCCGCCAAAAGGAAGGCGATTGGCACGGTCGATCCTGCAATAACTCTTCGCAAGGAAAATACACGCCCTTGAATTTCATGCGCTACTTTACTCTGCCATAAAGCCTGGCTCGAACCCCCGATGATCGGGTTCACAAATATCGAACAGAAAGCCGCAAATCCAACCAGCATCAACGAAGGGTTTAATCCCAGCAACATAATAAAAAATCCATTTACAGCCGAAAATCCCACTGCTCCATGAATTCGTCTTTTAGGACCTCCCCAAACACTCATTGTCAACGTCCCTAAAAGCATCCCCAATCCCATTAACGAAGAAATCAAACCCGCCATTTCAGTTGACGTTAAATCCAATAAGAACGGCAGGATTAATACATTTACCATTCCAGCAAACAAATTTATCGATGCAAACAATATCAGCAAGCCCATCAAACCAGATCTCGCTGTTAGATACCGCCAACCGATAATAATCTCCCCCAAAAGCGCCTTTCTACTTGCATTAACCTCTTCTGTTATAACCACTTTAGGAAAACGGATCAAAGACAATGCTCCAACAGCAAATAGATAAGTAACAAAATCTATGATAATAATTCCCGGCAAACCGACAGAAACCATCACCGCGCCCGCTGCGACAGGTGTAACAAGTGACGAAATGGCGTACCCAATCTGCACCATACCTCCAACTTTACCAAGTTTTTCTTTTGAAACAAGCTGTGAAATCGAAGCCGAATAAGCCTGCCATTGAAAAACACCAGATGAATTAGTATCCATAATTTATATATATCCCAACATATTATTTTTGCTTGAATATTATTAATATTATATTTAATATATTAAGTATTACAACGTTAATTGCTTAATTATATAAATGAATATATTGATAATATTAATTTATTTTTCTATTATTTGATTTCAAATTAATAAAAAACCCCCCTTAAATCTCATCGACAGATCAATTGCGTGGAAATAATGATTACCAAGGAAGAATAGTGGTTAGTCAATATAAAGAAAATGAATTGGTAGTCACGCCTTTAGTCGTTCAATATTCGTAAATCGCAACTGAAGTCGTAACCACATTCATTATTTTTGCAATGACACAGTAATCGTGTGGTCGCCTGGTTTATTTTATGATTGAATAAAATGTATGGGGGTTATTTAGAAAATAAATACTATGATCACGCCCATCAGGATTGATAGAAGACAGACAATGAAACCAATGATCAAATTTATTATTTTCCGTCGTCGACTCACCGGAATATCCTGCCATACTTGGCCAAGCTTCTTGTACCAGGGTCGATGACGATGGCGCCTATGCGAATGAACTCGGGTAGAACCAGATGATTTTTCCATAGCGCGGTAACTCACCCATCATTGTTTTTCGCATTTATCTTATCATATTTTAATATTTAATAAAACATAAAAAGTGAAGTGATTTGATAATTGATTCTTGTTTATTTTTCAGGTAAAGTAATTATTGACCAATAATATAATAAGTCGAGGAATAAATAAAGAGGTGCGATGAAAACCCACCGTTCAAATTTTCTCATCTGGTTTTTTATTTTGATTGTGTTACTCATCATTGGGTATCTGAGTATATACAATCGAAATCGGAATATGCTTGAAGAAGAAATAACCGGTGATCCATACCAATCAAAACGGTTGGCGATGGTGAGCAACACCATCGAAAATCGCGGCGTTAAAGACGATCACGTTTTGCAAGCAATGAAATATGTCCCCCGCCACCAGTTTGTTCCCCTGGAATACCTGGATAATGCGTATCAGGATCATCCGCTGCCCATCGGTTATGGGCAAACCATTTCCCAACCCTATATTGTTGCCTGGATGACGGAGTTATTGGAACTAAAAAAAGGGGAAAAAGTATTGGAAATCGGCACCGGTTCAGGGTATCAGGCGGCAGTGCTCGCTGAATTGGGCTTCGTGAATGTGTATAGCATCGAAATCATTCCCGAACTATATCAAGTGGCTGCCCAACGTTTGAATGAATTGGGGTATTCGGCAATCCAAATAAAACAGGGCGATGGATATTATGGGTGGGAAGAATATGCGCCTTTTGATGCGATTATCGTAACCGCTGCGCCAGATCATCTGCCTTCTCCGCTGGTTGCACAGCTGAAGGAAGGCGGGCGGTTGGTCATCCCGATAGGACCACCGGGTGGATACCAATCTTTGTGGAAATTTATCAAGCAAGGGGAAGATGTCAAAGCCTATAATTTGGGAGGAGTTTCCTTTGTGCCGCTTACCGGTGCTGGGTCAACTTCTTCATCTGGTGAGAATCAAGAATGAGTAAAAACCACCCAAGCAAATAAGTGAGCGCGCCAATCCGCAGAACCCATGCAAAACCAAGCGCCAACGCCAGCATAGCTGCCAATACAGCAGATATCACCGAGGCTGCGCCATTGATTCCCCAAAACCATGGGATTGAGTCCGAATTTCCTCTACCGACCATCCAACGCAATCCTGCGGGAAAAGGGATACCCATCAAGATGCCCGCCGGCGCTACGACCAACACTGACACGATCACCCGCCACCCGGTTGAAAAACCCAGTGTGTTTTCGAATATTAGAGGCAGTAATAATGGCAATATCATTACCAATCCAGCCGTTAAAAGCAAACATGGACGCCAGGGTATTTTATGGCTGGTCAAACTACCACAGCCGGAGAAAAATAAAATGGCAAACAACACAATAGCAAAAGCATACGCCGGTTGCCCCAAATACAAGATGAATTTTTGAATAAGGGGGATTTCGACCAATAAATATCCAAAGCCAATGCAGGCAAAATATCCCAAGTCATATCCTGTCGGCTTGTGAAAGGGCGGAGTCGATGCATGCGCCTGTTGGCGGCGTATGTTTCGAATGATCCAGGGTAATAATACAAGACAACTGCCCATCACAATCGTCATGAGCAGTAATCCGATGACCACCAAGTAACCGGCGCCTCCAAACGGTTGCCAGGTTTTACCCCACTCTGCCATGATTTGTCTGATTTGCGACCATTTAAAATAATGCCCCATAAACGGTTGGTCATCTGTCGGCGGTGTAATATCATAAGGATATTCACGGTAAAATGACCAGCGGGAATCGGAAGATATCAAATCGCGATAAGTTTGGTAATACATCGATTCGGGCAAAATGTTGTACCGGTTGGTTTCATTCGCCTGGACATCGGGTGCGTAGGACAGATCAAAAGCCCGGTCGAATAAAAACTCCCGAATAACGGATAACTCAGAGGTTGTAAAAGGTTTGCGTTTTACCATGATTGTCGTCGTGTTGTACCCGCGGAAAACGACGATCTGTTTTTGCGCTTCTCCCCCATCTTGTTCAACCGCTTCTATTGCCAGCCCGAATGCCCGTAAATCTTCACTGGGCGGATACTGAAGCCAGCGCATGAAAACTAAAATACCATTTGAATTCAAACGCGCCAAGGCATCAGTCAATGCTTCAACGGTATAGCGGTAATCTTCTGCCAGACTATATGCGCCAGATTGTACAGGATGGTAGGTTGAGGTCAGGGAAATAAGCACGACATCAAAGCTTTCCTGGCTGCGTTTAAGGTAACTGCGTTCAAACTCGATCTTTGTTTCTGCTTTGGGATGGGAATAGATATTTCCGGCTGCAGAAACGATAAGGGGATTTTGTTCAACAGCCGTGACACAACATGCCCCCTGCGCCAAAGCCGTATACACATCCAGGCCACCTCTAGGCTCCATTATCAGTGTTTTTGCGGCGGGTCGCAGTTCATACACAATAGAAACGGGCATGTATGGCGTGAAATTGTCTTGAGTAGTAACAATTACCGGCGATAAGTCATCTCCGTCCACATATAGTCCTTGCTGCTGCGGTATAGACGATTGATATCTATAGCTAAGCCCTGGTAAAGACCGAATTCCCGCGCTCTCCACCACACTAAGTCTCGAAAAAGAATTCCAATCCTGGGTAATCATTTTTGAACCCGGAAATTGCATCATATACGATAAGCTTTTATATGGGGAAATTTTTAATGACATCCAGGAAAAACCCTCCCGATCTGACATTCGATTTCCAATGTCGATACCCGCCATAGTTATGATGATGCCTGCTAAAACGATCGGAAGCGTTTCAAACCCCATATTTCTATTCGGTTTGTCCGTATGATTGTCATCATGTTTCCCGCCAAGATAAAACCCTACCATACCAATCGCCGACAGTGCACTACAAAATAAAACAATCCCCTCTCCCCCCAAAAACCCGGGAAGGAGTAGCGCCAATAAGCACCCCGAAGACGCCCCTGCCAGATTTACTCCATAAACGTTGCCTGTATTTTCGGGCAGGACTTCCAGAAGGAAACTGACCACCAACCCGCAGAAAAAAAATGGCGTCGACAGCACCAGATAATGCAGAACCAGGATACCAGCTTGACGCAAATCCCAACCTATGCTAAAAGAATCAAATGGCAAATGGTTGAACAATAAATAAGCGCCAATCGTGCTGAGGCTGGCAAGTATCGATACCCATGAAAGGAATCTTCTGGGATTATCCCGCCCTAATTTCGGGAATACCATCAACAGACTCCCGCTGGCTGCGCTGCCTAATAACACAACACTCACAATTAAAAAAGCAAAATGATAAAATTGCGCTACTGAGAATAAACGGATCAGGTTTATTTCAAAAGTAATGGATGAGGCAGAGATAAAAAATAATCCTACCTTAATAAGAAATCCATATGGATTACCCTCCCGATGCATGGGGGATACTGGCTGATTTTGGATAACCCCTTCTTCCGAATGCCTTCTCACAGTCGTTTCTCCCAAACGAGCCATGAACACGATCGAATTATTGGATTTAGTATTGCAAGAGTCTTATACCATATGTAGAATATCTATGGAAAACAAATTCAACCAAAAGAATGATTTTCCAGGATAAAACCAGAGATGAACACACTTATATACCAAAAATATCTTGAAGAATATATCAAAGAATCCATTGCCAACAGTGATGGCAGCAACGCAGATATCGCAACCCAGCTATGGGCAAAGAAAATTAGCGGGATTTTTGTTCGGCATAAGGAAGAAAAAAATCGCGCCCTGGATGATGCCCGAAAAGCTTTCGACGAACACCGTCATTGGCCGTTGGAAATTGTCCTTTCACACGTGGGGGTAGATCCGAAAAAGATCATTAAAAAATAAGCTGTTTGCTATAGGCTGTCAGCTTTCAATTTAATAAAATGGCTATAAATACACATTAATTCCTGGTTTCTTGATATTACCGGCTTCCTTATGGAACATCTTAATCATCATAATAATTGGATGGAGGCAAAGCATATCTGCAATTTAATAATCGAAATTATTTTCCGCATTTCCCGCCTTACTCATATAAAGTCTTTCGTTGCCTGTTTTCAGTTTTCGTTTTTTCTTGAATTATTCCTGGATTCCTATTGTTCCTGGCCTCCTCATTTTCCTTTCTATTTTAATACTTGAACTATCCCCCATCCTAAGGAACTATCTCCATAAATAACTGCAACCAATTTATGAATTCTCCGTATAGATACATAGAATTGCTGAGTATAAAAAAAATAACGAACCACTCAGCAGATGACTTGGAACGGAGGTTTTTTATCATGGGATTAATCAAATGTCTTGTTGGACTTATTGTGGGGATCGTCGGGTTGGCGTTAGGCTTAGTGGGTGCAGTGATCGGTGTCGTATTAGGCATTATCGCCCTGGTAATCGGGGGGGTGATCGCCCTGGTAGTCGGTATCCTGGTAGCCCCTATCGCCATCATACTGGCAATCATATTCTAAGTGGTGAGGCGGGTAAACAAAAATTATTGATTACCCGCCTCCACCCACATGTTCTTTCCATCAGTTGTAATATGAATCCAACCGTTTTGATCGGTGCGTAAATTCGAATATTGGCTTATTGTCTCCAGGGTGTGCGCCGAAGGCAATCCGGTATCATCGCCCGCTGCCACGCTGAGAATCACCAATCGAGGTTTTATTTTTTCGATGAACGAGGGAGGATTAAATAGGATATGTCCATTATTCGCTAATAACAACACATCCACTGGATAATCATCATAAGCCAGGTTCAACCAACGCACTGTATCCAGATCCATACCCAGGGGTAGCAAGGCTCTGAAATTATTCCAGGTTAGCAGCAAAACCGCCCCCTGTGAACTGACTGCCCTCACCTCCAATTGCGCCCCCTCCCCTAAATCCAGCCTTTGTCCTGGCTGTGCTATTTCGATACCCAAATCCATTTCACCCAGTTTTTGGTTCAACCTGCGGGAAGCAATTGAATAATTGACTCGGCCAGCCCATAACACCTGCTCTGGTGGGTGACGTTGGAGAAGATTTTCCAGGGCATACATTTGTTCATCACTTCCACCGGCTACCACCAGCCAATCCAATCCCGGGTGCACGACGGACATACGTCGACCCAATGCCTGTGAAAGCGTCCGCGAATCCGGCCCGCCGTTGATCAAGATGTTTCGCCCATGTGGCGTTTTGATTAATATCGCTTCTCCCGAAATTCTCTCCTGACTCACGTCCAGTATGGTCAAATGAAGGTTGCCATCTCCGGTTGTGAAGGCTGTTTGCCATACCAATACCGAGATCAGGCATATTCCGGCGAAAACCACACCTGGTTTCAATTCCTTTCTAAGCCAGGTAAAACGTATCCACCCAAAGGTAATGGCAAACAAACCCAAATAATATATGCAGACCAGCCAAAGAGAAACATCACTTACCGGCAGCCAGCTCCCCTGAATACCCGCAAACCATTCCACACTGCGGATTGTGAACGCGACAAAAGGCCAGGCAAGATATCCCAACAACTGACCCAGGGGTTGCCATATCAAACCCAGGCACAATGCGATGCCTCCCACGATCATCACTGGCGGCTGTACCGGCAAGATAACAGGATTTGCCAACAGCGAAATCACCGGCAGGCTGTGGAAATAATACACGGTAATGGGCAAGGTTAATAATTGTGCAGCAATGGTGAAAAGAAAATATTCTCCCACCCAACCCGCAGCCCGTTCCACCCAGGAGGGGGGTAATATGCGCACCAATAAACGGGTGATGGCTGTGGTGAAAACATCTGCATACAATACCAAACCCAATGTGGCAGCAAAAGAAAGTTGAAAACCAATATCCCAAAGAACATGAGGAGAGAATACCGTCATCAATGCGGCAACAAATGCCAGACTGTTCAATCCTGCCTGCCTTCTTCCCAACTGGCAGGCGAATAGAGATAAGCCGCCCATAACCGCCGCTCGAACGACAGCGGCGTCTGCGCCTACCAGGATCGTATAAAGACCGATCACAATTATGGAAACCAACGCCCCCCGCCATCTTCCCAATAACCTTCCAAAAATCGTGGAAAATAGTCCGGCTAATATCGTGATATTAAACCCTGAGATCACGATGATATGCGCCGTGCCAGTCTGGCGAAATGCTTGGTAAACATCCTTGGGAATAGTGCTCTCTACACCTAATAAAATACCGGCTAATAATGAAGCTTCCGGATCGGGAAAAAGACGGAATATCATGGTCAATGCCCGTGATTTAAAGGCATATATCCCTGCCATGATCTGATTTCCATTGTCTCGATTGATTAATTCAGTTTCAGCATAGGACATCAGACTATAAATCCCCTGCCGCATTAAATATGCCTCGTAAGAAAACTCGGTGTCCGATGGTGGTGTTTTTAATTTGCCTGTTGCCTGGATACGGTCACCGTATCGCCATTCACTGCTCAATGAAGCATACACCAGGATATCGCCATTAACGGAGGCGAATTCCATTTCGGTTTTAGGTCTTACCCGTTCTACGCGCAGCCGTAAACGCTGATAGGTATCGTATTTTTCTGACGGTTTAATCAACAATCCTTCCACAACCAGGTCTCGGTTTTTGTCGTTATACCATGCGATGAAGTCCGGCGTTGTTTGAGGCAAAGTAGATTGGTAGCGCCATCCCCCAAAAGCAAAACACGCACATAAAACTAAAACAGGCACAGGGACATGCATTCGATTCATGATGTCCTGCAGAAATTCGGGAAGCCAGCCGGAGATACGGGAGCCAATATTCGTCAAGCCTGACCATCGCTTACGGGCGAACCATATCCCTAGATACAGCGCCAGACTCCCACAAGCAAGGCTTATCCAGCCAGGCGTGCTTATACGCCCGGCAGCAGCCGTCACCACACCACACATAAAAGCCAGCGAAATCCAAAACAAAGGCATAATGTTCAATTATGGGAAAACACACATCCAATAAAACCCAGCCCGACAAAAATATTGTATCAAACATGACGCCCGGCGTCGAGAATCCTGCGGCTTGTCACTCGTGAATCTTGAAAATTGGGAGTATGATTGGCATAAAGCTATAAGTTGTTTGCTTTTAGCTGTAAGCTTATATCGAGTTATCAACATTTTTTCGAGTTCAACATTCTATTCAAGTTTGCTATTGAATCTTGAATACATATTTATGGAAACAAATTAACTAATAGCCTATAGCATACAGCTAACAGCTTCTTTAGGAGGAATTATGCCTGATTTAACCCAATCCATTTTAGAACTCGTCCGCCTGACCTCAACTGACCTGCCCCCCGATGTAGAAAAAGTATTACACCAGGCTGTTGAGCGAGAGCAGCCCGGTTCCGCTGCTCGGGGCGCGCTGGAAACTGTGATCAAAAATGTTGAATTATCCCGCAAAAATTCAACCCCCATCTGCCAGGATACCGGCACACCCATTTTTTACGTGCATCATCCCGCTGGCTGTAGCACGCAGGAACTTCGTTCGCAAATCGAAGCCGCCGTGGTAGAAGCCACACGGAAAACCTATCTACGCCCCAATTCCGTCGATTCACTGACCGGAAAGAATAGCGGCAACAACCTGGGTGGAAGCCATTTCCCTAGTATTCATTTTTTTGAAGAAGAAGGCGACACACTGACCATAGACCTGATGCTCAAAGGCGGAGGTTGCGAGAATGTGGGTATTCAGTATTCTTTGCCCAATTCCCAACTGGGTGCAGGGCGCGATCTGGCAGGTGTGCGCAAAGTTGTTCTGGATGCCGTCTTCAAAGCGCAAGGTAAAGGCTGCGCACCGGGTGTGTTGGGCGTGGCGATTGGCGGCGACCGCGGTACATCCTACCTGGCGTCCAAAGAAGTACTCTTCCAAAAGTTGAATGAATCAAACCCCGACCCGGAATTGGCGGCCCTGGAAATCCGGCTCACCGAAGAAGCAAACCAGCTTGGCATCGGTCCGATGGGCTTTGGCGGCGAAACGACCGTTCTGGATACCAAGATCACTGCCTTGAACCGCCTGCCTGCCTGTTATTTTGTCACCATATCCTATATGTGCTGGGCATACCGCCGGCGCAAAATGACCGTTCTCACGGACGGCAGCGTGAAATACGAATAAGGAGGCTTCCCATGCATGAATTAACCACTCCCATCAGCGATGAAACCATCCGCAGTTTGCGCGTGGGCGAGCCGGTTGCCATCACCGGCGTGATGCTCACCGGGCGTGATGCCGCCCACAAATGGATGATCGACACCTTCATCAAGAAAACCCGCCAACCCGAAGGCGACGACCTGGAAACGTACGAAGCCATTAAACCTTTATTAGAAGGCGGACTCATCTACCATTGCGGGCCTGTGGTAGGTGGTCTGGATACAAAAGATTACCGTTTTGTAGCCGCCGGACCGACCACCAGCATCCGCGAAGAGCCTTACCAGGGCGACGTGATGCGCCACTTTCACATTAAAGGCGTGATCGGTAAAGGCGGCATGGGTCCCAAGACCCTGCAAGCCTGCCAGGAAGCGCCGGGCGCGTACCTGCATGCCATCGGCGGCGCGGCTTCGTTAATTGCCCAGACGGTAGTCAAGGTATTGGGCGTATACAAGCTCGAGTTTGGCGTGCCCGAAGCCATGTGGGTTATCCAGGTGAAGGACTTTCCTGCGGTGGTGACTATGGATTCGCACGGTCAGTCCCAGCACGCCGTGGTGGAGGAAAAGTCGAAGAAGGCGCTGGATGCGTTGTTGGCGAAGAATTAGGGAAAAAATCAAACCCCCTCCCAACCTCCCCCATTTTGAAAATCGAAAATAGGGGAGGGTTTTTTTATTGAAAATATTTCTCCCCCTCCTCCAACTCCTTCAACTCCCTCTGCAATCTCCGCCGCCTCACCAATAAACTGATCACATACGCCAACATCACACCAAAGATCACCGCATATCCGGCGATCATGTAATTTATTGTATCCGCAGGAACATCTTGAAACAACATCTTGTCTCTCTACTTTCCTGTTATTGCGAGTAAGTCCACATCACTAAGGCGTTCTTCTATCTGAAAAGACCTAAACTCTTTTGTCATTCTAAGCGCAGCGAAGAATCTCATTGATGATCATGCAGATTCTTCGGTCGCCCTGGCGGGCTTCCTCAGAATGACATATCCTTTGGAGGAGCGCAGCGGCGAAGCAATCCATAAACACTGACAGAGGTGGCTTCGTTCGCCCTGGCGGGCTTCCTCAGAATGACGGATCGTTTGGAGGAGCACAGCGACGAAGCAATCTCCCACCTTGCATATGATTGCTTCACCCCTTCGGGGTTCGCAATGACAAAATTTTCACTCCATCCTCTTCATCTTCAACTGTTCCACCTTATCCGCCAGAATCCCCAAACGAACGCGCCGCCATAACAAATCGGCAAACACAAATGTGAACGTCAGCAGGCTGAAAAGGAACGTCTGCAGCATCCTGGGGGTCATATCGAACCCACCCAACGTGCTGGAAGGATCGCTTCCCACCACAATCGGATGGATGGTGCGGAAAAGCCTCGCCGATAAAAAGGTGAGCGGCACGCTGGCCACCCCGACGATGGCATACACCGCACCGTAACGCGCCCGCCGGTCCGGATCTTCGATACCCTGGCGCAGCATAATATATGCCACATAGATCAATTCCATGATGGCCGCCGTGGTCAGGCGCGGGTCCCAGGTCCACCAAGTGTTCCACACCGGCCGCGCCCAAATCGAACCGGTCACAATCGTAATGAACACAAACACGATCCCGATTTCCACTGCCGAAAAACCGATAATATCCCACAGCCGGCGTTCCGTTTTCAGATAAAAAACTCCCGCCACTGCCGCAGCCAGAAAACCCAACATTCCCACCCATCCGGAAGCCACATGGAAATAGAACACACGCTGCACCGCGCCCATCAACGCTTCGGTTGGTGCATAGAAAAATACCATCCCGATGGCTGCCATGAATATCGTCGCCGTTATATAATCCAAAATTCTCAACCAGCGAGGCGTTGATGTCATAGTATTACGTACTTCTCCTGATTAATAAAACCTTTATAGATCATCTTTTTCACTCCCCTTCCCCGTGAACGGGAGAGGGGTTGGGGATAGGGGTTAATTGTCAACTTCACTCCTCCACTACAAAATCAAACACCACAAAAGCTAACGCCGTGAAAATCACATCATACACGATCAATATATTGATCCAGGGCATGATTTCTATCATCGCCAGCCCTTGCAAAAACCCGTTGCTGGCTTTAACCGCCGCCATCAATACCGGGATCACCACCGGGAACAATAATATGGGAAGCAAAACATCCCGCGTGCGTGTGTGTATCGCCATACTCGCCAATAACGTCCCTACGGCTGTATAACCCAGCGAACCGAGAAACAAGATTAGCAGAAAACCCCAGTGGAATAAATTGACGTTATATAGAACGCTGTAAACTGGCAAAACAATCATTTCCACCAATATCATGAATACAAGATTGCCCACGGCTTTACCAAAAAATATCGCACTGCGATCCACAGGCGCCAGCAGCAACCCATCCAGGCAGCCTCGGTCCTTTTCGATCGCCATCGATCTGTTCAAACCAAGGGTACCTGCAAAAGCAAATGTCGACCACAAAACGCCGGCCGTCACCGTGGATCGGATTTTGACATCTAATTCCATCGCAAAATTGAAGATCAAGATAGCCAGCAAGGCAAACACCAGCATAGCGGAAAGTAATTCTCGGCTGCGCAATTCCATGGACAAATCTTTCCAAATAATCGCAGCGATAGAACGAAAATAAACTTTTACAGCTCCGCCAGGGTCATGGCGAGGCGAGTCATCAAAAATGGTCTTGGGAGTTATCCCGTCACTCACGATGATGTCTCCGAAATAGCCTGCCGGTAAAAACCTGCCAATTGATCTGGCTCGATATCTTCCCTGGGTACTGATGCGACGATCATACCCTTTGAGAGAACATCGATCCGTGAAGCCAATTCTGCCGCCCGTGTCAGATCATGGGAAGTCATGACCACGGTTCGCCCACGTGCAGCTACTTCACGCAGTATAGCATCCAGCATAAGGCTGGCTTCTTGATCTAACCCGGTGTGCGGCTCATCGAAAAGCATCACCTGTGGGTCGTGCAATACGGCTCTCCCGATTGCCAATCGTTGTTGCATGCCGCGCGAGAATGTACGCACTAAATCCCGCCGCCGTTGATACAACCCCACCAATTCAAGCACCTCTTTTACCCTGCTCTCGAGATTGGGTACACCATACATATTACCGTAGAAGTGTAAATTTTCTAACGCGCTGAGATTGTCGTACAACAATGGTTGATGAGAGACTACCCCTAACCGGCGGCGGATGGCAGATGTCTGCCCTGGTATAGCATACCCATATATCCGTACCTCGCCGCTTGTTGGTCGGGATAATGACGCTAAAATACGCAAGAAAGTGGTTTTTCCGGCGCCATTGGGACCTAATATCACCACAAATTCGCCCGACTGCACATGAAAATCAAGCCCCTTAAACACGGTTTTAACACCGAACCGTTTAACGAGATGGCGAACTTCGATCATATGCCCCAATCACACTCTCATAAATTCTGTTTATTACCGGCATCTTCTAATAATGTCCTCAGACGGTCTTTTAATTGGGTGCGGCGCTGATGATATGCCTCTTCCGGTAACTCTCCATTTTGGAATAGATCGTCCAATGCCAGAATAGCGTCCATGACCGATTCGGTCGATTCAAGGGTTGTGCCGAATTTTCTGGTTTTTTCAATCATTCTTTTCCGCTGATTTTTCCAGTACCACCAAACGCCAACCACTGCTACCGATAATCCGAACACCCCAACCCCTACCACTAATTCCGGGTTACTGCCTAAACTGATCGAGGGGCTTCCAGCCAAACTCCCGGTAATGGTGAGATTTAAATCCTGACCTACTTTTATACTGCTCCCACTGTACACATGATACCTGTTATTTTCCATGGTTCGGGTACCTTCATCTTGCAATATGTCACTGCGAATGCGGATTGTACCCTCCGGCGCCAAAACCACCACCGCATCCACCGGCAACAACATGGGCTGCACTAATTCCATTTTTCGGTTATATGGCATTTCAAACGCAAAAACCACCTGGTAACTTCCCGAACCAGGTCGGACGCCATATGTATCGCCAAAACCATCCGGGGTTTCCAGATACCGTTCACCTAAAACACTATCCTGAAATTGCAGGTTTTTTGAGCCCACAGGCAATTTGAATTTAATCGTTGTAACGCCTTCTCCCGCCGGGACTAACGTTAAATTCGACGGATTGGACATCACGTATAATTCCACCACCCGCACCGTCTGCTCATCCAGCATTTCAAAAAACAAGTGCAATCGGTCTACTTTTATGATTGAAGTATCCGTAGTGGTTTTGTAAACGGTGATCGGAAGGTTCAACGAATTCGCTTCAGGCAACACAACGCTGACATCGGAACTGTAGGAAGTTTTCTCAAATTCGGCTGTAGCCAAAAATACACGCCCTTCAACCATTTCGATATCATGGAATATGAAATAGCCATCCGACCTGGTTGTTGTTGTCTCAGAAATCACAGGGGTATTATTATCAAAGCCGTATAAGGTGATCATCAATCCGGATACCGGGTCATCATCCGTTCCATTGATCACTCGCCCGTCAACAACACCAATCTCAGTTGTGGTTATAGGAGAGCCCGGGGCAATTTGTGTCGCTGTTATTGTTGGCGTCGTTACCATCTCAGATGGTGTGGGAATGGTTGCCTGTGACGAAGCAAAGGTTAGATTTCTCAAATAATCGATGATCGCCCAACGCGTCTCATCAGAAATCGAACTGCCAAAAGAAGGCATATCGGGTATCTTTCCATAAGTAATGCTTTGGAAGAGGTCTATTGATGATTTCCCTGAGATAAACGCCAAATCCGCAAGGTTGGTGGGTTGTGTTGAAAAATCCGCTGCATCCACGCCATCCCCCTTTGCCTGATCGCCGTGACAGCGGCTGCACTTCTGTTCGAAACTTTGTTTACCTGCCGCTAAATAAGAACTATCTACATTGATTTGGTAAAGATATGCCACGGTATCCCAAATCTGCCGATCTGAAAGGCTGGGAAAAGGTGGCATATAACGTTCCAGATTACCGTTCTTGATCGTTACGAACCAATTGGAGGGCGTTGCCTGGCGAATAATTTCAAGATCACCTAAAGCCGTAACCGGATTTGGCAATTGATTAGCGCGTTCACCATCGCCTTTGCCCGAAGTTCCATGACAGGAGGCGCATTTTTCGGCGTAAATGGTTTTTCCACTAACCGGATCCGGAGGCACCAGAGGATAAATATTCGTGGTTGTTCTATCCGCCTGGGCGGGAACAATGGCAATACTTTCTGCACCCGGTGGAGGGGTAACATCACACGTGAATGAAAATGAACATGCAGATAATATTAAAGGTAATGCAAAAAATATTAGTCGAATGGATTTCATAAAAACATAACCCGGATTATTTTTCTAAATTGTTTTCCTGCATCAACGCTTCGCCACAGCTGGGGCAAAAACGATCAGATTGTTGGATGGGATTTCCACATTGGGGGCAAAAGCCTCCCGCTTTCTCAATTCGCTCGCGTCGGCGTGCAGCCAGCAAGATTTCAATGTCATCGTCAGGTGTTGCAAGCAAACGCTTTGTCCCGCGTTCTCTGCGTGCCTTTTTATTGGTTGAGGGGATTTCCCGAGGTTTATCTGAGGCGCGACCATCGGTTGCAACACCCCAAATGTTATACTCTGCCCGCAAAATGTCCAATTGTTGCATAATCTGCGCCCCTTGCGCCAATAAAACACTCCGATGTATTGGATAATCTTCTTCTGGGATTTTCCCAAGGTGATAATCAAAATCCAACTCCAATAAAGTGTTGATCACACGTTCCTGCTCTGCTAATAATGAGGAGATTTTTTTCTCATCAGCAGCCATCCGGTAAGGTCTTTGCCTGGTAAATGGTTGGATGATATACACAATCACCAGCAATAAAATCCCTATAAGAAAAAAAAGTGAGCCAAGGTCCATAAAAAATTATTCACATTCTATACATGATATATCTCAGGGCGCCAGGTACGTATCAATTACTGATTTAAGTTGCGATAGGGATTGAAAAGGGCCGATTTGAACAAACTGCAATACATGATCGCGATCGAAAACATATGTCTCAGGAACACCACTGATGCGGAAATTTTGTGATATACGCGTACCTAAATCCAGTCCATTGGGATAAGATATGCCAAATTTCTCAATATAGGCGCGTGCTTCCGGTTCTGTATCTACATAAGCTACACCTAAAAAAACCACCTCACCACCCGGCTTGAAGTATTGCCAGGCAGCTTCTAAATCCGCGGCTTCTTGTTCACAAGGCTTGCACCAGGAAGCCCAAAAATTAACCACTACCACTTTTCCCGGAAAATCAGTCATCCGGATTTCTTGACCGTCGAAAGTGGTTAGAGTGATATCAGGCGCTTTTTCCCCAATAGTAATCGGCCCTTGTTGAGTGCGCATTAAACCAAATCCTAGAATGATCAGGAATACCACCAATCCAAGCCAAACAACAAGCCTCCCCCACCGGGGTTTCCCACGACGAGTTGTTTGTTCTGTTTTTTCATTTGATTGCGAAGCCATTCATTCCTCTCAATATCCGGTAAAGAAAGATCCGCCAGATAACCACTAGTTTAACGTTTCTTCAATTCTTCTTCCAGACGTGATATATATTCTTCCTGCTCGAGGTTTATGGTTGCTTCACTTTGGCTGACCGTTTTTTTTCGGCGAGAAAACAATTGAACCATCCAATAGACCCCGGCAAGGATAACCAGGGGCGGGACAAGATAAACCAACCAGTTAAATCCTTTAGCCGGTGGCGTTGCCAGCACTCGATCACCATACAGTTCAACGAAATACTGTTTTATCTCTTCGTTACTCCATCCTTCCATCAGTTTATCTCGAATTACGCCGCGCCACTGTTCGCAAGCCTGTGTTCCACACACATCCAGGGGAACGTTTTCGCATACCGGGCAATAAAGTTCGCTGGCGATAGCATTGATCTCGTCATCACTGGGTGTAGGCGGAGGAGATTGAGCGCCGGCTTCAAACACAAAAAAAAGCATGATGGCAATCAGGAAACCACATATGTGAGAAATTTGCCTCATTCGTGAAAACCTGTTTTCTTCTGAGAGAATATGCAATAAATGTTTGACAAACATATCAGACCTTAGCTGTCGAATATTCGCTATGTTTTACCTGCCGAATTTGGACAATGCCTTCTTTTTCGGGCAATGCCGCCGCCAAAGCACCTAACATGAAAATAATAGCGCCAAACCACAACCAGTTTATCAAAGGATTTCGGAATACTTTAAACGTAGCGCTTTCTGCGGATACAGGCTCCCATTCCACCAATATTATGTAAAGGTCATCCTCCCAGGTACTTCTCACGCCGGGAATGGTCATCTGTTGTTGTGATTCGTAATAAAAATCACGCCGCGGGTAGAGTTCTTGAACAAAACGACCATCTTTATACACATGAACAACAGCCCGCGCAATATTCCTGCGATCTTCAGTATCAAAAATAGATAACTTTTCGTATTTTAAAACATATCCATCCAGGGTAATTTGTTCGCCCTGAGCAATTGTCGCTTGCGTATTCGTTTGGAACAATTCGATGCCAATGATCCCCAGCGCCATGAAAACCACACCCAAATGGATGATATAACCGCCATATCGGCGCCTGTTCCGGCCTGCCAATCTCCATAATGCCAGGACGAAATTTTCGCCTTTTGTGCGCTGACGCGCCCGCGCCCCGCGCCAAAATTCTTCTACGATGACGCCGGTGACTAATGCGCATAACCCAAATCCCAACAGCGCCCAGGGATTTTTGACTCCCTCCACTATCGCCCATCCAATTCCAATAATCGCAAATATTGCCGGTTTCCAGATTGCCCTTCCCAGGGTTTTATACGTCGAACGTCCCCATGCCGCCAAAGGCGCCACCCCCATAAGCAGCAACAATCCGGCAAACAATGGTCCACTAGCAGCCTTATAATAAGGCGGACCAACAGTAACTTTCTGACCTGTAAAGACTTCAGAGAGTAAGGGGAAAATAACCCCCCAAAAACAGACGACGAGGATGCCCATGAATAATAAGTTATTTAGAAGGAACAAAGCTTCTCGTGAAAAAAGAGACGTCATGTGTGAGTCGGATTTAAGATCATTCCAGCGATGCATTAATAACGCAATCGATACCAAGAAGGTTAACGCGATAAAAGCAAAGAATAACGGCCCTATTGCGCTTTGTGCAAAAGCATGTACCGAAGAAAGAACTCCAGAACGTGTAAGAAATGTAGCGAATATCACCAGGTCATAAGTAAGAATAATGAGCGCCATATTCCATTGCTTCAACATGTTGCGTTTTTCCTGGATTATGATGGAATGCAAGAAGGCGGTACCTGATAACCATGGCATGAGGGCAGAAATTTCAACGGCATCCCAACCCCAATAACCACCCCACCCCAACACATCATATGCCCAGCGGCTGCCGAGTACCAGCCCCAGGGAAAGGAACAACCAGGCAACCAGTGTCCAGCGCCGGGTGATGCGTATCCAGCGATCATCCGTTCGCCCGGTGATGAGAGCAGCTAAAGCAAAAGCAAAAGGAATAACAAACGATACAAATCCCAGGTATAACATCGGTGGATGGAAGATCATCCCGAAATGCCGTAGTAATGGATTCAACCCGTTTCCATCCGACTGCATATAAAGCATTGCCCCCGAAGGAGGTAACATTGATTTTACGATCAATCCACCCGACATTTGCCATAAACGAGCAAACGGATTTTCCAGGAAAATATTCAAACAGAGAAAGAAAGTTAAAGTGACCAAAACGATAATAATCACCCAGGGTAAAAATTCACGATCGCGATCCCATCTCCGCAGCGTGACCGCCGAGGCAAACAGAGACATTAGCCAGGACCAAAAAACCAATGAGCCGGCTTGCCCTCCCCATAAAGCGGTAATTTTCAAATAAAGCGGCATGCTGTTGCTCGTTACAGACGCTACATAATCCAATTCATAATTACCGTCTATCAGCAAAATGACAATGGCAACCACAGATAAAGTGATCAAAGGCGCGGTAAGCAACATGGCATTGCGGGCGCTATTCACCCAAACGTTTTTTTCCCGAATTACACCATAGAGAGCCGCGCCAATACCATATATACATACCATTAAGGCGATGATCAATGCACCATAACCCAAATTTGCCAGCATATATGTTTCCTTATCAATCAGCTTTCCGCTTGTTCCGGAAGAGCTTCTTCATATTTACTTGGACATTTAAGCAATAATTCATCTGCGTAAAAAATACCGTCATCTCCCAAACGCCCACTCATAATTGCTTGCGCTTCATTTCTTAACAAATCGGGCTTCACACCTGAATAGACAACGTGCAAGGTATTCAGGTCGGGGTTTTCAACCGCCGCGTGTAGAACCGCGGCTAAACCGCCTTGCGCTTCGATCTCGTTGTTATCCCCCGGTACATGTGCAATATCAAATTCTAAAACAAATGTCTCAGTATCATAATGTATTGTATCCCCTAAGACAGCGCCAGAAATGCGAATATCCCGGTTGATGAGACTTGTACTTTTAGCAGATAATTCATCCACAGTAAGGAAATATTGCGCGCCAGCTTTTGTGGAAGTGACAATCAAGTAAATCATCGCTGCCACAATCAACACTCCGGCAATGATAAATTTCAATCGGTTTCCCGGATTGGATTGATCCTTTATTGAAATTGATTCTTCCATGTAACTTCCTTTACTAATCCACCAATAATACCATAGCAAGTATTTTGATTATTTTTATTATCATCTTACGATTCGCGATGCCGGACAAAGAATGTCCGAATTTTCTACAGCCGAGAATAATTTCCTGCTTTCCTGTCTGCCTGTCCTCCGGACAGCCCCCGCCCCCACCTGCCTCCCCCAAAAATCTATGTTTTTTTGGTGTGTGAGGAGGGGGTGGTGAAAGAGGGGCGCTCCTGGCTTCCTTTTATTCCTGGTTTCCTCACGAATCTTTTATTTTCATACTAGAATTATCTAATTTCTCCAATTATGATGAATATCTATTATACCCGTTCGAATGGCAAATTTAACCAATTCAGTACTGGAATGTAAATTGATTTTCTGCATGATACGTTCCCGGTGCCGGGCAACCGTCTTGGGACTGATATCCAGCTTCTTCCCAATTTGCGGGTTGGTGAGTCCCTCCGCTACCAACTCTAACACTTGAATTTCTCTCCGGCTTAATGCTTTTAGTTTATCCTCATCGATCGCTTCATCTTCAGCGTAATCGCTGCTGGAAGATTCCGTTAACAGCCGGCGATAATCATCCAACAGCCAACGCGCCAGAATGGGTTGCAAATAAACATTTCCCGTAGCAACCGTCCGAATGGCAGACACCAATTCTTCTGCCGCAGCTTGCTTGGTGAGGTAACCCGTTGCCCCAGCGGCCACCATTTCGAACAAATACCGTTTGTCTTCATGAACGGTGAGCGCTAAGACATGGCAATTGGGCATGAGTGATTTCAACTTACGGGTCGCTTCTAAACCGTCCATATCGGGCATGGTGATATCCATCACGATCACATCGGGTTTTAATTCCGAAGCCTGTTGCATGGCTTCCCTTCCGCTGCTTGCCTCACCCACTACTAAAAGACCATCCTGAGTATCTAAATAGGCTTTCAAACCTGTTCTAACAACATCGTGATCGTCGACCAGCAATAACCTAATTGTGTTCATCTTCTGTTTCACTCCTTTTTCCCGGAGTTTTGGCGTTTATCAACGGAATGGTTACCTCGATGAGCGTTCCCTCTCCGGTGGCAGAAAATACCTGGAAAACGCCTCCTACCGATTCTGCCCGTTCACGCATCCCCACCAATCCCCATCCTCTTTTGCCATATTGTTTATCCCCAGGATCGAAGCCCACTCCCTGGTCGTGAACGCGCAACATCACCCGCTCGGAATTCACGCGCAATTGAAGTGTGGCGCGTTGGGTTTGGGCATGTTTCGCAACATTGGTCAACGCTTCTTGTGCAATTCGAAAAATAACCGTTTCAATGACCGGATCGAGCCGCGGGGATTGTCCATTGATTTCACAACGCACATTCAATCCTGCCTCGAGTTTCTCATCAGTCAGAGTTTGCAAAGCAGCCGCCAATCCTAAATCATCCAATTGTGCCGGACGCAAATCATTCACCATACGATGAATGCCTTGTGACATGGCTTTACTTAGATTTTGCAAGTTTTCAAGCAAGCCGGTTACTTTTTCCTGCCCGGTTAAGCTGTTTTGTATGGTTGCCAGGTTCAAGCTAAACGCCGTGAGAAATTGAGCCGTCTCATCATGTAATTCCCGGGCAATCCGCGCCCGCTCATCTTCTTGGGCAAGAACAATATGGCGCAATAACTCCTGGCGCATCGTCTCCCTTTCAACCAGTTCATTTTCGATGCGCAGCATCGCTTCGACGCGCGCCTGTTGAGCAGAATCGAATTGGCGTAAACGCTCATCTTCCACAAGCTGGCTAACCCGGATCAAGCTTATTGTCATTACCAATGCCAATAAACAACGCCCCATCTCAATGTAAAATCCGGAGAAATCGAATAATTCCCGTTGATATAAATCATTCGTCAGATAATATTGATTTGAGAATACAAATACCTGGCTTACACCGAATAAAACAAAACAGATCGCGACAATTTGTAAAAAAAATCGCAACGGTTGGTTAGTTATAGCCACACTACCTTGAGATACCTTCCATAAGGCAAGGGCAGCCAGCCACGCGCCCGGTATTGCCAAACCAAAACGTATACACTGGTGTAATAATAGGATCCGCTTGTCTACGGAAAGATTTAGCTCGATCACAATCAAGGCAACCAATACCATATAAAACAGCAACAACCCTGCTGATATGTATCGTTCGTGTGGATGAGGTTTTGGATCGATGGGGTGCATGGCGCGTATGCTAAAAAGCAACAGGCATGAAAATGATATTAAAAGCAAAATAAAGTGAACCCCAAAAATCCAATCAGCGAAGGAATAGCCTTCTCTGCCCGCGATAAGGATTCCGGCTTCGACCCAGCTTACTATGCCATTGATAAAGAAAAATACAGAAAACGGATGCAGTGTCCGCGGACCGGCTAATAATGGCACGCGGCGGGTCTCTAAAACCATCGCCAGTCCCATGCTAAAAAACGCCAGCCCATAAATAAAATGGAGTAAGACGAATGTTGCCGGCAAATCACTCCCATTCATGGCATTCATTATCCGTCAATTGTACGACAATTGGGTCGAAAACCCCAATTAAATTTATGGAATTTTTGTAGAGGCACGGGAAAAGGGAACCCGGTATTTACCCCGATTTCGTGTTCTCCAACGCGGCTATCTTATGCACACACCCCCAATCCCGCCTCTTGAAATTATCCCTGATCATCTTCCCCCCATTTCAAAAAGCAGAAATAGGGAGATTAAAGGGGGGTGCCTTTATTTAATAGTTATTCAACTCGTAATTTCGTACCGCATACCCGACAAAAGCGGTCGTTAGGTAAGGCGCGTTTCCCGCAATTTTGGCAATATATATAACCTTCTTCATGAGCAGCAACGGTATCCGGCGCTACTCGTCGCGCCTTCTTGCGGGAGCGGGGAATATTAATACCAAATTTACCTTTCCCCGATTGCCAGTACCACAACGTACCACCTAAAATCAAAATGATACCCAAAGTCCCCAATATCCAGGGCAATACTGACATAAGATTATTTTGAGGGGAAACAAGCGTGGTTATTGGCGCGCTGGGTTTGATTTCCAGGTTTCCTGCGCTTAAATCATCGCTCGATTTTTCATATTCCAGGGTTAGTGTAAATGTCTGCCCGGCAGTCAATGCCCCAACCTGAGACGTGTAATATACTAGTCCATCCTGGCTGGTCACACCATCACCCAGGGAGGGCTTGATCAACATATTGCTTGCGCCAACCGGCTGTTGCACTTGAATGGATAATTCATCCACGTCGTAATCGCCCTGCCAGTAAAACTCAAAACGCCGATGTGTATTCTCTTTTTCTAATTTTGGATTGTAATATTCCAATTGAATTTCCGGCATCGTAACGGTAAATGATACGATACTCCATTCGCCGCTGACTTGGCGAGTGAAAGCGATATTGAATAATCCCCCATCGGCTTCTTTAACCGCCAATGCACTGGGTTCACCTGCCTCGGACGGGATAATTATCGATAGATCGACCGGTAAAATGATATCGGGGGACAGTGTAATTCGATAAATTACCAGTACACCCGGTCGGTCATATTCCGGCCAAATATCCACCTCAACGGCGCTAAAGCCCACCCCATCCTGTGCGTGACCCGTAGGAGATATGACGATAAGGCTGAAGAAAACCAGAATTATGAGAATTCGTATAACAATATTACGGTTCATAAAAGGAAGTAAGTAAACCAGATTTCTTTGCATTTTCCAAGGATTTCCCCTTCACCCTTATTGGCTTACAAGGGGAAAAGAAAAGCCAGGTTCAATCTTACCATGTCTGCTGGAGGAGAGGAAGGCGTTTATCAACCAATCGCGTTTCGTAAAACACGGGTCATATCGTTAAACTCACGTGTATAGCGAATTTCATCGTTCCGAGGACGATGTAGATCCACTGAAAAATCCAACCGCACAGACCCCGGTCGGGGAGTGAGGACCAATACGCGGTCTGCTAAAAATAACGCTTCTGAAATTGAATGGGTCACCATTACCACGGTTTTTCGGCGCACCTGCCATATACGTAATAATTCTGTCCCCATGCGCTCTCTGGTCAATGCATCCAGGGCGCCAAACGGTTCGTCGAGTAGAAGAAGATGCGGGTCATGTACCAGGGCTCTGCCAATGGCTACTCTTTGCGCCATACCACCGGAAAGATCACGCGGCAATGTATCTTCAAAGCCACATAAACCGACCAATTTCACCATTTCCCGCGCCAGGCGATCGGCTTCTAAAGCGGGTATATTTTCTAATTCAAGGGGAAGCAGGATATTTTGTAATACTGTCCGCCATGGCATCAGGTTTGCTTTTTGAAACACAAACCCGATATCTCGTCTTGGCCCGCATATATCCGCCCCCTGATAGATTACTTTTCCATCCGTAGGGTTTAGCAACCCTGCCAGAATGCGTAGCAGGGTGCTCTTTCCGCTGCCAGAAGGTCCTAACACGCAGATGAATTCCTGAGGAGATACCGAAAACGAGACTTTATCCAATGCCTGCAATCCGCCGTTTCCGTTTGGGAACACGGCGGATAATTCTTTTATTTGCAGCACGGATTCTTCGGATTTCTGTTCCACTTTATTCACAATATCAGGGTAAAAATTCATTCGTAAAGGCTTTTGATAAATCGACTGGAGTGGTTATCATCCCAATATCCAGCAGCACGTCCTGCATATTCTCCCAGGCTTCAAGTTTCGATTCACCTAATTTATCGGCTTTCCAAAGCTCTATGGTGGAAGTCAATATGGCGTATTGCACTTTTTCGTCTTGTTGAGCCAACCCTTCGACATATTTTTTGCAGATTTCATACGCTTCATCCGGGTCGGCAATGACATCTGAAATACCGCGCAATATCGCGTTCACCATATTTCGCACCAACTCCGGATTTTCCTCGATAGTCTTCTCATTCGTTAACAAGCCATTGGATGCCAACTGCACATAATCCATCACCCGGATAATATCCAGTTCATAACCTTTGGCTTCCAATTGAATGGGTTCGTTATTGATATAAATCACCACAGCTTCATCTTGGTCTGTCGCCAGGGCTTCCACCTGGTTATATCCGATAGCATCCATGCTTATATCGCTCTCCTTTAAGCCAGCAACACCCAGCAAGGCTCGAAGCCCAATATAATTGGCGCCAAACGGACCAGGGAGTCCAATTTTCTTTCCTTTCAAATCTTTCGGCTCCATAATGCCGCTGCCTTTCTTGGATGCCACCGCAACGGGGTACTGCTGCCACCAATTAAGGACATTCATCACCGGCAAACCTTGAGAACGCGCTAAAAGCACCTGCTCGCCTGAGGCAATGGAGAATTGCAAATTTCCAGCGCCAACCAGCGCCACACCATCGGTCTCAAAGCTGTAATCAAACTCCAATTCCACCCCGGCGTCTTTAAAATATCCCTTTTCTAATGCCACATAAAATGATGCAAATTGGACATTAGGAATATAGCCCATTGGTAGCCGGACATGCGTCAATGGCGCTTCAGTTGGCGATGGTTGAGTCGCCTCGGGTGTTGATGTTGTGGTACATGCAACGCTGATTAGCATGATGATTAATAAAATGAGATTAACCCAAAAGTTTTTCATTGTGTAATGCCTTTCAATTAATGTTCAAGGATCGTGTCATTGGAACTTTGCTGCCAGGAAAGCAAGCGTTTTTCTAATAAAATAACAATGCCATACAATGACATAGCCATAATAATTAACGTGAATACAGAAACAAAAACCAATGCCGTATCATATTGCCCTCTGCCTAAATTGATCATAAATCCCAGGCCTTTATCCGACCCGACAAATTCTCCCACCACAGCGCCAATCACCGATAATGTCGCCCCCACCCGTAAGCCGCCCAGGAATACCGGTAAAGCACCCGGAATTTCCAGTTTGAAAATTGTTTGCCAGCGGGAGGCTTTTAAGGAACGCATCAAGTCCTGCAATTCATTGGGTATGGATCGCAACCCGACAACCGTATTGACCAGAACAGGGAAAAATACGATCAAAGAACAAATCAAGATTTTTGATGAAATTCCTGACCCAAACCAGATGATCAGAATTGGAGCAATCGCCACAATTGGTACAGATTGGCTGGCTACGATATATGGTGAGACCAGCTTTTCAAAAGTGCGGGATTTCGCCAGCGCATAACCCAAGGCCGTTGCCACACTTACCCCAAAAGCCAAGCCAGCCATGATTTCTTTTAAAGTAACCAGGCTGTGCCGTATAAGACTTCCATCATTAATTGATACTACAAATCGATTCCAAACATCTAGTGGGGATGGCAAAATGAAAGATGGGTAATTCCCAAGCCTGCTAATCAACCACCAAAGAAACCCGGTGATTGTCAAAAATATCACTGCCAGGATTACCGTCGGCATATAGGAATTATGCATTTTTTGAAAGGAGTGCTTCTGTTTGTCGTTGAAATTCATCATCCATTCTCATATCAAAAAAAACCCCGAATTACCATCCGGGGCATCGCGAATATGAGTCTATAGATGCTTATTTAACCAAAATCCCGAAAACCGTTTGGCTTTCGGGGCGCATGCTATCTCATAACTTTATCAGGCAATCCATAAGCAATAATCTGCATATGAATTCACCTGCCTTCTTTCATCCGGACTATACCGTCGGCTCCGGAATTTCACCGGTTCTGCGGTCTGTCATTTTCCGACTGACCACTCGCGGGCTTTACCGCCGATCGGGAATTGGCGTATCCATCACGCCTCACCCTGCCCCGAAGGTTATTCTATTCAATTATTGTGATTATACTCTTCCCACTATCAGCCGTCAACACTATTACGTATTATGATCATTTATTTACGGAAGTTCACGGGGTTTCCAAATAAATACCAATTCCCCTTGTGTTTCTTCCGTTAACTCCTTCCAGGAATCGATGGGTAAATCGACTTGAACCAGGGATGCTGTAGGTAGAGTCTTGACTTGCCGGGTAAGAACCTCCAATAATTCTTCCAGACCTGGATTGTGACCCACCACAAGCACACGATCAGGGTCATCGGCTATGAATTGCAATGTCCGAATAAATGCCCCCGGTCCGGTGGCATACAGATCGGTGCTCACGCGAACATTACCCTCATAACCACTCTGATCTGCTACGGCTTCGGCAGTCAAGCGAGCGCGTTTTGCACTGGAACTGAGAATTAAATCCGGAACGAGTCCTTCTTCCTTGAGCAGACGCCCCATGCGCGGGGCGGCAAGTTTACCCCGTTTATTTAATGGACGTTCGTGATCGGTGATATCATTATCTTTTCTGCTGGATTTAGCATGTCGCATGATTAATAACGTTTTCATTTGATTATCACTCCGATCAACAATAATAAACCGAACGATTTCATTTTACCAGAAACCCTTATATCTACGCCCTTTGTCGATATGATGGATTGTAAAAGTTTTAATAACAATTTGTTAATAACTGGTGTTCTATCTAGTAAAATGATGAACGAACCTGTCCATTCATGGAATCCACTGCGGAGCGTAGCCGTTGCGCACTAATCGTTGTTGACCCGAGCCATCCAGCTTGGTCAGCCAGATTTCCGGCGGTTCAGTCAATACAGTCTGGTTGAAACGCACATAGGCTATTTGTTGACTATCGGGCTTCCACGTGAAGGCATAGTGGTTATATTGCGGTTCGTCAGTAAGCGGATAGGCTTCGGCGCCATCCAGCAACAGCAGCCACATCTGCCTACCGGGAGTCCAATGTGGAATATCCAGGTATTTCCGGGCAAAAACCAGGTATTTTCCGTCCGGAGAAAAGGATGGGGCGCTGTCTTCCAAATTATCTTTGAGAGTGAGGTCGCTCGGAGAATCGTTTTTCAAGATGTAACGCATGAGATGGCTGGCGGGAATTGGGTTTAATTCGTTCAGCGTGGCGCTGGTTTTAGGATTGGTAATAAATTCGGGGAATAAAAAGCTCTCACCAGATGCATCCCAATCCCCCATCTCTCCTGTTTGGCTGGGAAAGCGATGTATTTCCTCGCCTTGCGCGGTTTGGATGATAAATAGGGCATATGTATCATCGTAATATGTCAATAAACCGCCGGGAGACCACAGAGGTTGTTGGGTTTGGTTTTGGGGATCACTCACCAACCTGGGTGAAAGTCTAATTCCATTGCCGTGATCATTCGAGAACAAACCTATAGGGAGCGAGGCAATCCATACTTGAGTCTTCTCATCCTGAGCTAAAGGTGTCCGCTCATACGCCAGGAAATCGTTGTTGGGGGAAACATGAGGCACCCGGCATAAGGCATCAGGACACTCTAGAAGCAAAGCCAATTCATCGGATACCCGGTCCAGGTAATAAATAGCACTGCCTTCACTGCCAAGATTTAGGCTAAAAAAAAGAATGGACCCATCAGAACTGACACTGAAATCCAATACCTCCCCGGAAACATTTGTTATTTGTTTCTGTTCGCCGGTCAAGGGATTAATGGTATAAATTTGCGCCGGAGCATCGGCGGGGTATAAATAAGCCAGTAAGGGGTCTTCAACAGTGAACGACCAGCGATTTTCCTGACCTATTTTCAAAGAAAGCCAACCGTTTGACCGGGCGCCTTTAGTTAACTCGACTTCATATGTCATGCTGTTCTGCCAGAGTTGGTCGGGAGTAAAGGTGTAAGTGTTCCCCTGCCAGGTACTCATTCCGGGATGCTCGGGGTGAATGCTTAGGTGTGATTCAACAGATTCCGGATCCATTGATGTAGAAAAAACCATCCGCAAGGATTCCCCGGTAGATACGGTTTTGGCGTCGGGTTGAGGAAAGACCGATATGAGACGCGGTGTTTGCAGCCAAAATACTAGCCCGGCAACTATCGCCAATATTGCGATCAATAATATGACTATCCACGTACCCCGCATATTCACAAAACAATTATAATTGATGCCGGACTCCTGATATGAAGATAAAAAGATTGATGAGGAAACCAGGAATAATGGAATCCAGGAGAAAATTTATAAGGAAGGCAGGAAAGCAGGAAGGTTATTTTCTGCCATCAAAAATGCGGACGTTCTTTGTTCGGCATAGCGACTTACATGAAATTCGAGATGGAATGTAACTTATGAAACGATGGCAATTCTGGCTGGGGGTATTGATCAGCTTGATATTTATGTACTTTGCATTACGCGGTCTCCGGCTGGAAGATTTGGGGGAGGCGCTTAAAAACGCCAACTATTGGTGGTTACTACCCGGAATAGGCGTATATTTCCTGGCGGTATGGGGACGTGCCTGGCGTTGGCATTACCTGCTGCGCCCGGTGAAGAAAGTTCCCACCAAGACCATGTTTCCCTTTGTCGCCATTGGCTATATGGGCAACAACATCTATCCCGCCAGAGCCGGCGAAGTGCTGCGCGCGATTGTACTCAAGAAACATGAAGGGATCCCAATATCTGCTTCACTGGCGACCATCATTGTCGAACGCGTTTTCGATGGTGTGGTCATGCTGGCGTTTGTGTTCCTGAACCTGCCCGAACTGGCACGCTTGACCTCTGATTCCGGATTTATCGGCAATATTCAAACCCTGGCATTATGGGGCAGCGCGGCATTCATCGGCGCTTTGTTGATATTTATGCTGGCAGCCATGTTCCCTCAGGTTACCGAAAAGATTGTGGAGGCTTTATTTCAGCGGGTATTACCCGAGAGCTTACGCGAAAAAGGCATGGGATTAGCTCACCGGTTTTTGGATGGCTTAGCAGCTCTGCGCTCGCCGCGTGACGCCTGGATGGTTTTTGTAACTTCGGTGGTGATCTGGCTGCTGGAAACCGGGAAATACTGGTTTGTAATGCACGCCTTTCCCTTCCAGGTAAGCTTTTTTGCGTTAATGTTGATGAACGGAATAGTCAACCTGGCGACAACCATCCCATCTGCACCAGGCTATGTAGGGACGTTTGATGCGCCAGGTATTGCTTTATTGACCGCCTATGGCGTGGACAAGGCGCTGGCTGCGGGATACACACTGGTATTGCATGTCGCTTTATGGGTGCCCATTACCGTATTGGGAGCATATTATATGGCGCGAGAAGGGCTGCGCTGGGATAGCAGCATGAAAAACCTGGAGGCAGAAAGTTAAACCTATGAACATTGCAGTATTAGGTGCGGGCATCGGAGGCATGGCAGCAGCATACGATCTCATTAAAGCCGGGCATCAGGTGACGATTTATGAAGCCGAAGATTATGTGGGCGGGCTGGCGGCTGGCTTTAAAGAACCTCATTGGGACTGGTCTTTGGAGCGGTACTATCATCATTGGTTCGCCAGCGACCGGCACATGCTGGGTTTGATCCGGGAATTGGGCTGGCAGGATAAAGTGATATTCCCGCGTCCGTATACGGTTATGTATCACAACGGCAGGTTTTACCCGCTTGATTCGGTAATGAAAGCGATACTGTTTCCGGGGTTGGGATTTGGCGTTCGTAAAGCCCGTTTCGGATTGGTCACCCTTTACCTGCGCCTGTCGAATAATTGGAAGGCTTTGGAACAATACACGGTCGATCAGTGGATGCGTAAATGGGGCGGTGATCAGAATTATGAAATGATGTGGAAACCTCTGGTAGTTGGAAAATTTGGTGAAAAGTACGCCAAAGAGGTAAACATGGCGTGGATGTGGGCGCGTTTAAAAGCGCGCACCACCCGCCTGGGTACATTTCAGGGGGGCTTCCAGGCTTTTGCCGACCGGTTCGCCGATAAATTGAAATCGATGGGCGTGACAATAAACCTTTCGACGCCAGTATCTTCCCTCATCCCTTTCAGCGAAGGGGGCATCTCCTTAGCTTCGGGGCAAGGGGCGCAACGCTTTGACCAGGCATTAGTCACCTCATCACCAGCGATATTAGCCCGCCTGGCGCCGCAATTGCCGACTCAGTATTTACAAGGTTTGTTGGAACTCAAAAGCATGGGGGCAGTCGTCATGGTAGCAGCATTAAGCCGCCAGCTTTCAAGGGAAGGCTATTATTGGTATAACCTGCCCAAATCAGCCGGCTTCCCGTTTTTAGCTTTAGTGGAACATACCAATTATTTACCACCCGAACATTACGGCGGCGACCATTTGATTTATATGGGAGATTACCTGAACACTGATCACGAGTATTTCGAATTGCCACAGGATGAATTATTAAAGCGTTTCATGCCTTCTCTTTCGCGCATCAATCCTGATTTTAACCCGGATTGGGTGCGAAAAAGCTGGTTATGGCGCACCCGCTATGCCCAACCAGTGCCTTTTGCTAATCATTCGCAGAATATTCCCTCTATCGATACCCCCATTTCGGGTTTATTCTTTGCCAGTATGAGTCAGGTCTATCCGTGGGATAGGGGGACTAATTTCGCTGTCGAGATTGGCAGACGAGCCGCCCGGATAATGATGGATTCAAAAAAGTAATTCATTTTAAGGTATTGGGTAATTAGATATTAGTTACTCGGGGAAAATTGAAATTATGGATTAAAATTTTCCGAATTCCCGGTTTCTTGGTGATATGATAAAGCCATGAATTAAATGATTTCCCGGCTTATTACTCCGTCCGGAAATATCTCGACGACTCTAAACCTTATACCATTGCCATGGATATATCCGATCTTCTGGCACTCCAAACCCCAATGGGGCAAGAAGCTCTGTCTGCAGCCGTCAGTATCGCGCCGCTCGAAAAGGATTTCCTACGCCATTATCAAACACTGGCGCGGCATTTCCCGGAGAATGTATCGCGGGCTGCCCTGGAAACAGCTATCCTTCGCCAGGAAGGTGCCATAAAATTTCCGTTTGCGGAAAAAATGTTTTTCACCCGCCAGGCATTAGAGCAAGCTTCGGGATGGGAAGTATCGAATTACCGCGTCGAGCGATATATCGGTTTTGACCGGGTTTTCGATTTAGGCTGCTCGATTGGCGGAGACACACTGGCATTATGCAAGGTTGCGCCTACCACCGGCATCGACCTGGATGAATTACGCTTGCATATGGCGAAATTAAATTGCGAGAGCCTGGATCTTCAGGATCAGGTTAATTTTCTTCAGGCAGATTTAAAAGCAGGATTGCCTTTTAAAAAATTTCCCGGAAGAGAAAAATGGGCCTGTTTTTTCGATCCTGCCCGACGGAAAGCTGAAAGGCGTATTTTTTCGGTCGATGATTATTCCCCTCCGCTCAACATTATTAATGAATGGATCGAGTATATCCCGGCGTTCGGGGTGAAAATCTCACCCGGAGTCGATATGAGCGAAATTCAGTCATATGACGCCGAAGTAGAGTTCATATCGCTCAGAGGGGAATTGAAAGAGACCGTTTTATGGTTTGGGCTATTTAAATCAACCCGGCGACGTGCGACTCTTTTACCAGGAAGAGAAATGTTGTGTGAGGAATATTCAACATCATTACCTCTTTCCGAACCTCAGGCTTTTATTTATGAGCCCGACCCTGCGGTGTTGAGAGCCGGTTTGGTGGCTACGCTTGGCGCCCGCCTCGATGCCTTTCAACTGGATCCGATGATTGCCTATTTGACCACCCCTCATTTGATCGCCACCCCTTTTGCCAGAGCCTGGAAAATAGAAACCTGGTTCCCGTTCGGTTTGAAACGATTGCGCAACTATCTGCGCCAACAAGGCGTGGGTAAGGTAACGGTAAAAAAACGCGGTTCGCCGCTGGAACCTCAAGCATTGATCCATGACTTGCATCTTCAAGGCGAGCAAGAAAGGGTGGTATTTTTAACCCAGTTGAATGGAAAACCTGTGTCCATTGTGGCTTATCCCGAAATTTATCGCCCTAATTAATATCATCGCTGGATTTTTTTTAAAGCTTTATCCTGGTAAAGATCGCGGTCGGCTTCTTCCAGCATATTTTCGGGGGTTTGATCGCCCATTAATTGCGCTTCCCCCACACTGACACCTAGCGGTCTATCAGCGATGGATTGTGATGCCACCGCCATCTGTATCTTATCGCTGACGATTTTGGCGCCTTTCAAATCAGTATCTTTGAGAATGATGGCGAATTCATCGCCGCCGTAGCGCGCCAGAATATCCGATTGGCGTATATGCGAGGCAAGTATATCGGCAATTGTTTTCAATACATTATCACCAGTAACATGACCGAAAGTATCATTAAACGATTTAAACCTATCCACATCGACCAATAAAACCGATAGTTTTCTCTCAAATCGCCTGGCTTCTTCAACTTCCTGGGGGAATACCTCGTTCAGGTATTGTCGATTATAGACTTTGGTTAATCCATCGATCGTGGCTTGTTTACGCGTGAATCTGTACAGGCGATAGTTATCCATTAATACAACATGCTGGCGGGAAAATACTAGTACAAGCAAGACCACCACGCCAACCAGCAATCCGCGAAATTGCGGTTGGCAAATTGCATTGGGATTTATGATGCCGATCATTAATACGGGCACGATCCCAGCCGCAATATACGGAGGAAGCATACGTTTGAGTACTGGTAAATTTTCAGCGGTAAAAGGCTTGTCCATGTCTTGATTTCTGATTTGTTTTGCCGTAGCGAAAATCAAGCATAGGACTGAGGCAAGCCAAAAAATATTCAAATTTGATAATGGCGACCGTATCTGATTGTGCTCCATAAAGGAGTAGATTGCGTCAGGTATTGATGCAAGTAAAATACTGACCACCAGAAAAACCAGGGAGACACGGTTAATGCCATGAATTTCCCGTTGATTGATCACCACCAAACCAGTAAGCAGTATGAGATCACCGGTTGGATAGGCCATGGTGAATATTCTTGCTGGGCCTGTTTCTGTGGCAAGGGTGATGGGCATAAGGATGAAATACCAAAACACCATGCCAACAGCAACCATCACTATGGCAACATCCAATAAGAATAATAAATAATCTTTTCTTTTCAATGGAGAAAATGGAAAGTTTAATATACCGGCAAAGAAAAGGGGATAATAAAGGGATAAAAGTATGTCACTTAGAAATGAGTTGGAAATTGTACCCGGAGTCATAACCATAATAAAACTGATGCCCTCGCCCACTAATTTTGATATGACTGCCAGGGTTATGAGTGTCCACCCGCGGCGGATATGTACATTGATTGATTTTTGTAGAGTTAGATATCCACCCAGTAAAGATGCTAAAAATAAAAGTGCAATGATCGCCCAACTCGATAATGCTAAATCGAAGTGGGGTACCACATGAAAACCGAAAACCCATACCGTATAGGCTAACACGATCAATGTGCTAATGCTCAATACAATAACGATGATTTTTGATGGGGAAATCCGATAAATATAATCGTCCAACAATACCTCTAATAAAACGAGTGTATCAATAAAATGGTGATTTATCAATTATGGAAATAGGTTTTTTATTTCATTTTTATCGTATATCTATCTTAGATTTACCCATAATCCTTGGGTATTCGATGATTCCCCCCCTGGTAGTTGCCTGTCAGCTACCGTTATATTGTGGATATCCTCAACGCGATAACTTAACGAATAACCTCATCTGTTATCAAACTACGCCAATAGAGCATTTGCGGTAATATTTTTATCGGATAATTTCAATTGTTTGTTACTATATAATTGCCGATCAGCTTCTTCCAATAATTGTTCGGCTGTAAGACCTGGATGATAACTGGCAATGCCGATACTGACATTTAAAGGTGTATTTGCGTAGAATAATTTGTTAACACTGTTTTCAATTTTCTGCAACACTGCAGTTGCGCCTTCTAAATCAGTTTCAAGCAAGAGGATAATAAATTCATCGCCTCCAAAACGCGCCAATATATCCGATTGACGCATTTGACCGGCAAGCGTTCTGGCGACAATTTTTAATACGGCATCCCCTTTTAAATGGCCAAACGTATCATTTATCATTTTAAAATGATCTATATCAATGAGAAGGACAGAAAAAATATTTTTATAACGACAGGCGCGTTCTATCTCCTGAATGAAAATCTCGTTGAAATAATGTCGATTATACAATCCGGTCAAACTGTCGGTAATAGCGAGTTTATACATTTCCTCATATAGCCGCATGTTATCCATCAGGACAATTTGCTGCCTGCCAAGCACAAGCGCGATTAAAAGGATCGTTCCGACGAACAACCCTTGTAATTCGAATGAATAATTCTCCGACGAATAAAACACCATAATCAGTAAAACCGGACCTGTAGCAGCTGCAATATACGGCAATGTCGTACGTATTATTCGTTGTAATGGGTCTGTAAAAATACCGCTTTCAATTGGCTTTTCATATACGATGTCGATTTGTTTGAGAATAGCTAACCACATGAATAAACCAGAGAAGAGCCATAGAATATTTAAATATGCAATCGTATATTGGATTTCATTCAATTCATAATATGCAAAATAGCTATCCGGTAATGCGATAATAAATACGCTGAGGGCAATAAAAATCGAAGACCAGCGGGATAATTTCTCGGTGTTTCGCTGAATTAATACAGTTATTGCAGCAAATAGCAGTAAATCTCCAACAGGGTAAGCCAGGGCAACAACACCTTCTAAACCGCCTTCGGATGATAGATGGATTGGCGCTAAGAAGAAATGCCAGAATATCATGAGCATGGTCACCATGACGATACAGATATCGAAGAAATAAATAAATAATTCCATCCGCTTTAATGGCTTGAAGGGGAAAAGAAGAACCCCGAAAAGCGTAAGCGGATAAAAGAGAAGATAAAATAGATCTGCAATTGAAGGGAATGGATCGATTCCTAATATCGTTTCATAGTAGTACCAAATACTCTCAGCGATAATGTTTGAAAGGGCAGCCAAACCAAGAATAAGCCAACCACGCCGAATACGATGATCTAATTTTTTTTGGATGAAAACGAAAACACTGGCAAAGGTAATAAGAAGCTGAATAACAATTAGCCCCAGAGTGGAAAGCACATTTTCCAAGGCTATATCGAAATGAAAAAATATTACCCAAATTGTATAGAGAAGAAACGGTGTGATTGAAAAATAAATAAAAAATTTTTTAGATTTCATCGATCATTTTTCAATAAAATTGATAATCCATAAAGCCATATTGAGTTTATCATAGTTGCCTTTATAAGATTTACCAAATTTGATATTAATTGCTAAAGCTTTTGCTATAATTATATTAATGAAACATCCTGTAAAATGACAATCGATTATCCAAATATCAGTATGGTTTGGATGAACCGCATAAACGATATTATATTTATAATATTGATACCGAAAATAATCTATCTTGTTATTAAAAATATATGAGGTGAAGGATGAATACGGATGGTAAATTCTTTTTAGGAAACATATTCGATGTTGATAAAAAAACATTAACCAACCAGGCCTTACTCTACGATCCGGACGATCTGACCACTCACGCCATGGTGGTTGGGATGACCGGTTCGGGAAAAACCGGGCTTTGTATCGGTATGCTGGAAGAGGCCGCATTGAACGGTATTCCATCGATCATGGTAGACCCTAAGGGTGATATTACCAATACATTACTTCACTTTCCCGATTTGCTTCCACAAGATTTTCAACCCTGGATCGATCCAGATCAGGCGCGCCGGGAGGGAGTTTCGATTGAAAAAGCTGCCGAAACCACCGCCGCCCAATGGAAAAAAGGTCTGGCGCAATGGGGCATCGATTCTGAACGGATAACCAAGTTAAAAAATTCTGCGGAATTCGCTATCTATACACCGGGCTCCGATGCCGGCATTCCGGTAAGTATTTTGTCGTCATTAAAAGCACCTGAAATCCCATGGGAAAGCAACAAAGAATTGTTACGGGAAAAAATATCGGGAACCGTAACAGCTTTATTGGGTCTGGTAGGGTTAACCGATATCGATCCGGTGCGCTCACGAGAGCATATCCTTCTTTCAAATATCTTTGAACATGCCTGGAATCAGGGAAAGGATCTGAACCTGGGGGAATTGATCATGCAAGTGCAAACACCGCCTTTTCAAAAGCTGGGTGTATTGGAAGTGAATTCTTTCTTCCCCGATAAAGACCGGTTCAGTCTGGCGATGCTCTTGAACAATATCCTGGCGGCGCCTGCATTCCAAACCTGGGTGGAGGGTCAACCCCTCGATATTGCCAGTTTACTATACACGCCTCAGGGAAAACCACGCCATTGTGTATTTTATATTGCCCATCTCACCGACGAAGAGCGGATGTTTTTTGTGACTTTGCTTTTCTCGGCAGTCGAAGCCTGGATGCGCGCCCAAAGCGGATCGGGTTCATTACGCGCCATTGTATATTTCGATGAAATCTTCGGTTACCTGCCACCATTGGGAAATCCACCCTCCAAGGAGATCATCTTACGCATGCTTAAGCAAGCCCGTGCATTTGGCGTGGGATTAGTGTTGGTCAGCCAAAATCCCGTTGATCTTGACTATAAAGGCCTCTCGAATACCGGAACCTGGATGGTAGGTAAGCTGCAGACCGATCAAGATAAACAGCGCTTGCTGGATGGTTTGGAAGGCGCCACATCTGGCAGTCTCAACCGAAGTGAATATGACAAACTTATATCCAGCCTGGGAAAACGCGTCTTTCTCGTCCATAATGTCCATGAAGCCAAAGCGCAGGTTTTCTCGACGCGTTGGTGTATGAATTACCTGGCTGGACCACTCACAAGGGCGCAAATTCCCGGATTAAATAAGTTAGCTGGCGCGACCGGTCCTGCGGGAACGACAGTGGCTGCCCCGCAAGATAGTGTTAAAACACAGGCTGGAATACAGGCAAGCCAGGCGCCAAAACCCGCAAAAACTACGGTTGAGAAAGTGACAGAGATATCGAAATATTCGAGTACACGTCCGGCAATTCCCACCGGGGTGGATGTATATTTTCTGCCAAATAATCTTACACTTTCAGCAGCCATTAAAGCCGCAGAGCGATCTATACCACAAAATGCAGAAAATCAAGGCCTGGTGTATTATCCGGTTGTTTTAGGACAGGCGAGTATTCGATTCCTGAACCGTAAATATGATTTAGATTATGATATCAGGAAAACCGTATTAGTTCCTAATCCTGACCGCCGGGGTATGGTGCGGTGGGATGATTATCCTTTTCATTCCATTCAACTGAGCAAACTTGATAAAAAACCGGTATCTCAAGCCCGATTTGGTTCTTTAGAAGCGCCGTTTACCGACGCAAAAATAATAAAAGACATGCAGAAAGATTTCCTGGATTGGGCATACCGTTCAAGCGAAGTGACGTTGCATGCCAATGAAGAGTTAAAAGTCTACGCCGGCCCCGAGGTCTCTTCAGCGCAATTTCGTACCCAATGCGCCGAAACTGCCCGTAAGGAAAGAGATGCAGAAATCAAGAAGAGCAATGCGGCTTTCGATTCAAAAATGAAAAGCCTGAAAAATAAACTAGCCAAGGAGGAACGGGAATTAGAAAGCGATAAATCTGAACTCTCTCAACGAAAAATGGAAGAATTGGGTGGCGCCGCGGAAACCGTCTTTGGTTTATTTACCGGGAAGAAAAGCAGCCGGCGTATTTCATCCTCGTTATCGAAACGCCGCATGACTTCTCAAGCGAAAGCCGATGTGGAAGAATCGCTGGATGTCATTGAAGAATTGAAGAAACAAATCGCGGATATCGAAGCAGAAAAGGCTCAAGCTGAGGAAGAAATAAAGAATCGCTGGGAAGATATTGCCAGTCTAGATGAGGAAATAACAGTTACCCCCCTCAAAAAAGATGTGTTGCTGGATATGTTTGGGGTTGCCTGGATGCCCTATCATCTAGTTAAAACCGGGGATGAAAGCATAGAACTTCCCGGCTATGGCAGCCAACTGCCAGGATGAGAGTCCATTATGATCCCGCATATTCAATTGCCCGATGAGGGAGACAATTTACGCGCCATCAGTATGATAACCCGACGAGAGATAGAAGCGCGGGTAATCGCTCCCTTGATGGAGGCATTTGCTCAGGAAATGGGGATTGAACGTACGGTAGAAATTGCAGGTCGGGTAATCCGGCAAATTGCTCATGAACAGGGATGCCAGCTAGCAAAAAGCTTGGGGGGCTGTACCCTGGCTCATTTTGCTAAATTAGTGGAGGCTTGGGGTAAAGACGACGCTTTGCAAATGGAAATCATTGAACAGGATGAGAATCGATTACATTTTAATGTAACACGTTGCCGCTATGCAGAGTTATATAAAAATTTAGGCATCCCCCAATTGGGAAAGATGCTCTCGTGTAATCGAGATGAGGCTTTGATCGAAGGGTTTAATCCAGCGATTAAACTGCACCGCGCCCATACCATTATGGAGGGCGCAGCTTTTTGTGACTTTCGATTTAATAAAACCTAAACACACGTTTCAATTACGCGCATACATCGATGTGCGTGGTTGGTGTATGTGATTTATTTTTTGTTTTCATACTCTGTTCATTAAGCGCCATGCGGGCTTTGAATGCCATGGTCGCGGCCTCCGCTGCCACCGCCCTATCCTGAGCAGAAGGATCGGCCGGCGCTAAAGCTGCCCGTCGAATTCGTTCGGCTTTTAAAATTGTGCCCTGGGGATCGCCGGGTACTTCACTGGTATCGATAGAAACTTCACCCCCGACTGCATAGCGTTTACCATCCGGCCCGGTTGCATATTCATAAGAAGCCCCCTTCCTGACCAGGTTACCCCCGGCAGCCATATGGGCTTGTTCGTGAGCACGCACCTTACGGTCGATGGTCTTTAATTCTTTGACCTCTCGTTTTTCTTCCTCGGATAATTCTTCCGTTTGACCGGCAACATGACCGGCTTTATTCTCCTCGGCTTTCTCCTTTGCCTGAGGTGACAACTCCACCGTATCATCCCCGCTTTCGAAGGGGAAAATTGGGCGCGTTTCTCCGGTATCATCCTCAAGTGGTTTTTGCCTGCCGCTAACTTGCGGGTACGTCTCCCCAAAATTAGTGATCAGAGAATTTATATAGTTTTGATTGGCGTCCTCGACCATCATAAAATACCTCTGTTTCGTTATCGGCATGATCGAGATAATATTTAGAGCAATATGCATCATTTTTAGATAACCTGACAATATTGACAGGCGAAATTGTGATATATATTGATTTCGGTTGATAAATTCCTACACGTCGTTAATATCCCCCTTATATATTTCCAATACTCTTGTCTTATACTTTTCGGTGGATAATGCCTTTAATACGCATTATTCTGATTATGTTTAATGAATTTAGTCGCCCGACAGTTTGCAATTTGTCATTGCGAGGCGCCCGCCATGGCGACGATCGCGTAGCATCCCTTTAAGGGAAGGGATCTTCCAGAAAATATTAATATTCCTATTGATATCAAGATTGCTTCACTCGTTCCTTCCTCGCAATGACAGTTCATGAAATCTGTCAGGAGGTTGGAAATAAATTAGGAATAATTTATCAAGAAGTAAAAAACACAAATGAACGAAATCTGATTACTTTTGTAAACCATTTATTACCGGTAAGAAAAAAAGTAGAGGAGAAACAAGATGAATTTAGAGAAGTATACACAAAAATCACAAGAAGCGCTGATAGCTGCTCAACACCTGGCTCAAGAATATAATCATCAAACGATCGAGCCAATTCACCTGTTGTTGGCTCTGTTGCGTCAAGAAGATGGCGTCGCGCCCGCAATTGTTACTAAGGTGGCGGGTAGCGAAAAAGCTATCCGCGAAGAAATCACGCAGGAACTTGAAAAACGTTCAAAGGTATACGGCGGAAGCGGCGAGGTGGGATTGGCACAACCGACCACAAAAGTGTTGGAAGCCGCAGAACGATACACGAAGGGTATGAATGATGATTACGTCTCAACGGAACATATCCTGCTCGGACTGACTGAAAGCATGGAAGGTAAACGGCTCAGCCAGTATGGATTGACCAAAGATGCTATTCTCAAAGCCCTGGCAGACATACGCGGCACACAACGCGTGACATCCCAATCGCCGGAAGATACCTATCAGGCGCTGGAGAAATATGGCCGTGACCTCACCGCTCAAGCGCGCAAAGGAAAAATGGATCCCGTCATTGGACGCGACGAAGAAATCCGCCGCATCATTCAAATATTGTCCCGCCGCACAAAAAACAATCCCGCATTGATTGGCGACCCGGGAGTCGGGAAGACCGCGATTGTCGAGGGGCTCGCCCAACGGATCGTCAACGGGGATGTGCCGGAAGGCTTGAAGCACAAACGTCTGGTGCAACTGGATATGGGAGCATTGGTTGCCGGCGCGAAATACCGGGGTGAATTCGAGGAGCGCTTGAAAGCCTGCTTGAAAGAAATCACCGATGCCTCCGGGGAAATCATTCTATTTGTCGATGAGATGCATACGGTCGTTGGCGCTGGCGCGGCAGAAGGCGCCATGGATGCCGGCAATATGCTTAAGCCCATGCTGGCTCGCGGCGAGTTGCATATGATCGGCGCTACCACCATCGACGAATACCGCAAACACGTCGAAAAAGACCCTGCTCTGGAACGCCGCTTCCAGCCGGTGTTGGTCGATGAACCAAACGTGGAAGAAACCATCAGTATCTTGCGGGGCTTAAAAGAACGCTACGAAGTTCATCATGGTGTGCGCATCACCGATCCGGCAGTCATTGCCGCGGCAACCCTCTCGCACCGCTATATCGCCGACCGCCATCTGCCGGATAAAGCCATCGATTTGATCGATGAGGCAGCCGCCCGCTTGCGCACGGAAATCGATTCAAAACCGCAAGCATTAGACGAAGCCGATCGGCAGATCATGCAACTCGAAATCGAGCGCCAGGCATTGAAAAAAGAAAAGGACAAAGCCTCTTTGGAACGCCTGGAGCGTATCGAGAAGGATTTGGCTGATCTGCACGAGCGCTCTTCGCAGTTACATGCCCGCTGGCAGGTCGAAAAACAAGCCATCGGTCAAATGCAAACCTTAAAAGAACAAATCGAACAGACCCGGCTGGAAATCGAACGCGCCGAACGTCAAAACCAACTCGAAACAGTAGCCCGCTTGCGTTATGGGAAACTGCGAGACCTGGAAAGTCGATTAAACGAAGGAGAGCTAAAACTAAAAGAGATCCAGGCAGACGGCGCCATGCTTAAAGAAGAAGTGGACGCCGAGGAAATCGCCCAAATCGTGTCCCGTTGGACGGGTATCCCCATATCCAGACTGCTGGAGGGAGAGACCCAAAAACTCATCCATATGGAAGACCGCCTTCACCAACGGGTTGTCGGTCAGGATGAAGCCTTGCGTGTAGTTTCCAATGCTGTGCGCCGTACTCGCGCCGGCTTGCAAGACCCTAACCGCCCTATGGGCTCATTCATTTTCCTCGGTCCAACCGGTGTGGGAAAAACCGAATTGGCGCGTGCATTGGCAGAGTTCCTGTTCGACGACGAGCGCGCCATGATACGCATCGATATGAGTGAATATCAAGAAAAACATACCGTCTCGCGCCTGGTAGGCGCGCCTCCCGGATATATCGGATACGAAGAAGGCGGTCAACTGACTGAATCTGTCCGCCGCCGACCATACAGTGTGGTTCTTTTTGACGAAATCGAGAAAGCCCACCCGGAAGTTTTCAATGTGCTGCTGCAATTACTGGATGACGGTCGCTTGACTGACGGGCATGGCCGCACAGTTGATTTTCGTAATACATTGGTCATCATGACTTCCAACCTTGGCAACGAGTTGTGGGTAGGGCGTGATAATGGCAGCAGTGAACAGGTATCTCGGGAGACCATTACCCGTTTGCTGCAAAACCATTTTCGTCCCGAGTTTTTGAACCGTATCGATGAGATTGTCATCTTTCATCCGCTTTCGCGTCAGGATATTGCCGATATTGTGGATATCCAAATGCGCCATGTCTCTAAGTTATTGGCCGAGCGTGGCTTCACCCTGGAAGTTAGCGAATCCGCTCGTCAATATTTGGCAGAGGTGGGGTATGACCCCAATTTTGGCGCACGCCCATTGAAACGCACTATCCAGCGTCAATTGCAAGACCCCCTGGCGTTGAAATTGCTTTCCGGCGAATTCCAGGATGGCGATATTATCCGTGTGGATCAAGATTCAGATGGACTGACTTTCACACCCATATTGCAAGGTGAAGTCATCGAGTCTTAATTGCTGGCCTTCACTCGCCTGTTAAGCCACATCAAACCCAAAACCGGTAGGGGAATGAAAGCAATTCCCCTGCAGCAGCCTCCTCTTCCCTGATCCTGTTCCTCTTCCTCTTCTGGTTGAGTCTCTGGTAGAGATGACTCCACCGCCGGTTCGCCCGATTCTGCCTCACCGGGCGTTGCTTGCCCTGATATTCCCAATACATGAATATTATCCACCCATATCACACCCGAAGTACGCGCCTCAGGCAGTCCATCAAAAGCAAAGGCAATAGCCGTTGTTTGTCCCGGGTCGAAGGGAGAACCGGCGTTATCTTCCCATGCTACGCGGCGTAATTGATCCCAGGGCACCTGAATATATGCCCATCCCGATAAGCTTTCTTGCGGAACGTTGATAACATAAGCATATGAAGTGCGATTTTCAGGTGTTCCTCCCTGGGCAAGAAGACTGAACACCTGGTCTGCTTGATCGGCATGTAAATAAAAACCGATCCCGCTGCCGCTGCGCCAATCCTGAACCGTTCCATAAGGCAAAGTACAGGTTCCCCAACTGGCAGGGGCAATATCAAATTCAATTTTCAGGGAGGTATTGCCCTGGTAGACCATACCTCTATCGACAGCGCACCGCATGACTGAATCTGTCGCTCCATCAAAATAAAATTGCCAGGCATCTCCGCCCACCACCACTGTCTCAAAATCGTCGATCAATCCATTGAAAGTCATCGGGAGTCCTTCAATAGAAGGCTCGATTTCTGGCGCGCTTGCATCCGCTGCCTGGGGAGTGACTTGTGTTTGAGCGCTGTCACTTACACGCCAGCGATGGTAATAAATATTCAATAAGGGAACAAATTCTGCGGTTGCTTTGCTGTTCCCTTGCGCCGATGGATGGTCATCGTCCGGCGCAGATGGGTAAGCCGATGTATTGCCGCCCTGGTCAATAATATATTCAATTACACCCTGGTTGTAACGGTGGTGGTTATTTTCTCCGCTCAGCACATTATAGAAATCGAACACCGCCACATTGGGATAAGGGTATTGGTTTTCTTCCAGCCAATCATTCACCAACCAGGTATTGAAGGCGCGGGCATTTTCCGCCAGAGAGGCATCCTGAACCGGCGGGGCGGTGATCACAATGAACAACTTGTCCGGTCGAGTAATGAAATAATTCAATAAGTCATTGTATATATACCTGGCATTACTCACAGTCAATCCATCACCCGCTGCCGCCGGGTCATTGGGATCTCCTTCTATGTTTGAATTGGGAAAACAAGATTTGAATAAAATGATCTCATTTTCCCCGCCGGGGTCAGATAAATTACGTGTATACGAAGAATTTTGTCCGTTCTCTGTAAAAAGGGCGGATAGATATCGTGGACTTTGCGCAGAGCGGAACCATTCCTGCCAATCTACGATATCAGTGCGATCGCCGATGGAATCCGGACCCCAGCCATAATTAGTATCGCTGACATAATAATTATTTTCTCCCAGCGCGAGACCTAAACCGCCATGTTCATCGCTAAGCCAATTCTCTCCACAAGAATGATGGATAAAGACCAACCTGACCACAGTAGAGGGCGTTGATATATCATCTCCTTGTGCGTAAATAGTAGGAGGAAAACCGGAAGTGATAGCCAGCAGGAACAATATCACGATCCGGAGGATTTTCCACAAGAAGCGCTTTCGGGTGAGTACCTGATGACTCATATTTTCCTCCTTATGGAGATCAATTATCGAAAATGCTATGAATAGGATTATTATTATTCTATAACAGGCTGGAGTTATGTCAACTAATTGCTGGTATGAAAATCCAAGATAAATGAGGAAGCCAGAACCCCCCTCATCTTCCCCCATTTTCTGCGAAAATGGGGGGATGTTCGGAGGACAGGGGGGCAGAAAAGCAGCATAATTATTTTCTGCTATAAAAAATGCGGTTATCGTTTATCCGGCATAGCGACTGGTATGCATATAAAAGACTCTTCACTGTGTATATCGGTTTTAGTTAAAGAGTCTTTATATAGTCATTAAAATGCTTGGGATTATGCGAATAAACCTGAAACGCCTCCCATTAATAATCCAATAATCATCTGACCAATCACATAAATAACGAACCCGATGAGGATGGTAAATAGAGCTTTGGCATTGTCCAGGTCTAAGCCCTGCCGGATGGCAATGAACCCTGCCACGAGCGACCAAATTCCGCCAATTACCCCGCCTACACAAGGAATAATGCTCAGAAATTGCGGCGAATAGGCAAATCCGATCACACGTAACATTTCATCCACTGTGGCGCGGCCGTTAAACAATTTCGTCCCAACGAACCAGGTGACCCAAGACCATAATGCCCACCCAACGAATGCCCAAATTAGAGACATAAAAAATGCAACGATGAAATTAGTGTTCTGGATACTGGCTGAAATACCTGAGCCAATGCCGGATAATAATGAAACAATTGCCACTATGATGGCAGCCTGAGATGTTGCGCTTGTATCGGCTTCGATGGCTTCAAATGTGGGCACATCTAATTTTAAAACACCCAATATTCTCTGAATCATATCTGCCTCCTTTGTATTTAATTAACTATAAACCAATTTCCAAATAAAAGATACAAAAAACGGAATACGGTTTTCCTGCTTCAAAACCCAGGAACAATACCTTACTACTGGTAATTCCTGTTATTTTTTACCTTTGAATACTGAAAACCGACAGCTGAAGCGGTACGTATCGGAGTTCGCCAGGAGATGATCACCTCATATAAAAATCCTCAACGCTAATAAGGGAATACGATCCTTTCAAAAGAACATTTTACTCGTTCTGTGTCAATCATTTGGTTGATCTAGTACCCGGCTTGTTTTTTCATATTCTCAAAATACTCACGTGTTACTATCGATATACCCTCTGCAGCTGCTTTCTTGGTCACTTCATTACGAACCATTTTTCGGAACATAAATGGGACGGATTGGTTGAGCGCTTTCTCGGCTTTCTCCTCCCAGATGATATCATTCACATCAATGCTCTCCGGAATTGAATCTATATCTTGTTCCACAGATATCTGCGCAATTTGATTTGTCCCGGCAATTTCATAGTAAGCTTGAATAAATGCATCAATGGCGTAATTGGGGATGTCGCCTCCTAGAATCGCTTCAGTCCAATAATAAATCGGAAGGTTTTCAATTTTTTGAAATAACTTACGTGTATATGCAAATATTTCTTGTTTCTGACCCTTCATTAATATCGAGCGTGGGAATAATACCGTGAAAGGTTTATCATATTGAGCTGCTTTCTCTACTGCCATATCAAGATTTGATGCCGCATCGATAAATACTATCGGGATTTTGCTTTTCATCAGTGGTTCGATCAGATGGTTGGCATTCCCTCCACTGCCCAATATTATCGGAACACCAGGAAAATCATCCACCAGACGGTCAATATATGGACGGGCAAATCTTTCGAAATGGCGAGGCGAAATCATCAACAAATAACCGGGCATAAAGAATACTGTGGGTCCACTATTCAACACCAAACGCATTACCTCACGAACCAATTTATAGGAATATTCACATAGAGCATCTACAAACTCTGGTTGTTGGATAATATCCCTCATCAGCTTTTGTGGATCGCGCAATAGACTGCATATCGAAGAGAATGGATCTAAAATTACAAAACATCCTGGTCCGATCAAATCGCCCAATCTGTTATCAACATAACGCTTTAGCGCCAAATCTTTATCCAAAAACAATTCAAGGTTAACGGTTGGGGCAGATTTCAGGTCATCTAAACTATTGATTGGATAAACTTTTGTCTCCGGTGCTTTATCTGGTAAAAAAGCTAATTGTCCCCCCAAAGCTTCAACAAATCTATACTCCCAGGTACAGGTGTATGGGAAAACATAATCTTCTCCAAAACGTGCCAGAGCAGCACAATAAGCTTGATAATGCTTGATTGTATCCACATAATAATCTCTCGGATTAATGCCGATCAAGCGAGATGGAAAATCAGCGATCAGCAGCGGAGGTCGGGTTTGCGTTTCTCCTTCAAATAAACCTTTTTTTAATTCTGCGATAGAAGTTGGTCTTTCCAACAATCGTCGACGCGCTATTTGTGTATAAATATCCATTTCCACCTGTTTCAGTTCATCCAAGTCACAGGTAAAATCCAGCGGGTTATTCTGCAAGATTGAATTCATAATTATGCTTTTCCTTTCATAATACGTGTTGAATCAGCCATAGAAATGCCTGTCAATACAATTTGTACTGCATCTCGAATTTCAGCAATCGTTGTTTCATGCCCTCTTAGATGTGCACCGATGAATATACCAAAGAATATATCGATGAGAGTTTCTATCGGGGTATCTTTTCTAAGATCTCCACGTTGAACACCAGCACTTAAAATGGCATGCAATTGCATACGGCGCGGAAAAATCACTTTTTCACGAAAGATTTGCAATAATTCCGGGTCACGTTGTTCTTCAATCAATAATGCGCCAATCATTGCATAGCTATTGACTGCCCGGTTTAACCGTTGGGTCTCCTCCAGGGATGTAATCACGTCTATCAAGATATTACCTGTATCCGGTATTTTTCCGCTTTCCTCGATTAAAGAAGCAATTGCGGATGCCGCAAGGCTGCGTTTATCAGGATAACGACGATAAATACTGGTCTTACTCACCCCGGCAGCTTGAGCCACCCCCTCGATTGACATTCCCAAATACCCAAACTGAGCAAGGTGTTGGCAGGTTACTTCCATAATTTTATTATCGAGCATTGTATTGCGCGGTCTTCCGATAACAGATAATTTTTTAGTCATATTATTGTCACCCTAATTTAATTAGGATACGATACCGTATCGTATTTATTTTATCGAAAATAAATCCTGTTGTCAAGATGGGAAATAAGAAAAAATGCTTTATCGTTGAATCCCCGTAATATTAATATAAAAGAGACTGTCCTTACAAACCAGGACAGTCTCTTTTTTAGGTTCACTCTAATTAGTTCTTATTAGTCACATCCGAGATGTTACCTTCAATCATCGGGTGTTTTTCGGCGCTGTGAACGGCAATGCGTTTTGGTTTAATCTCTTCGCTTTTTGGCAGGCGCAGCGTTAAAACACCATCTTCATAGGATGCTTCGATGGATTCGCCTCTTACGCCTCTGGGCAAGGTGATACTGCGGGTAAAAGAACCATAGCGTCGCTCGCGTATATGATAGCGCGCTTCTTCTTTTTCTTTTTCTTCCTTTGTTTCACCTTTAATCGTTAATGTATTTTCAGTATAGGTGATATCCAGATCATCAGGTTTGATGCCCGGCAAAGAGGCTTTGACCACAAAGTCATCCTTGTTCTCTACCACATCCAACGCCAGATCCCAAGAAAGCTGTCGTTTCCACTCGCCCGGTTCCTCATTGATAAAATCATCGAATAACCGGTCGATATTCCGACGCATGGCATACATTTCACGGAACGGATCCCAACGAATAAGTGAGTTCATAGTCTACCTCCTTTATTAATAAACAGTACTTCTTTTCTTACACTATTATATTAATAAATTCGTGTTAGAAATACATAAAATGAATATATGAGGTTTATATGAAACTAATGAGTATGACCGTGTTGTAATTCCGTTGGGGTAGCTAAGCGCAAATCCACCACCGTAATAGAAAAATCCAATTGTTTGCCTGCCATGGGATGGTTCATATTCACGTGGACATTATCACCTTCTATCTTCTCGATAATCCCATTGTAGACATGTCCATCCTGGTCCCCCAATTGATTCTGCTGACCAGTAATGATTTGGATATCTTCAGGGAAATCATTCCGGAGAATAGTCAGAAAAGCATCCGGATTAACTTCACCATACCCATCCTTTGCCGCCACGGAAACCTGTTTGCTTTCACCCGTGGTCATGTCATAAAGCTCCTGCTCTAAACCACGAATGATATTCCCTCGCCCCTGAATAAACTCGAGGGGTTTTCTGCCATGAGACGAATCGACAACTTCCCCGTTTACAGTCAACGTGTAATCCATCGATACCACAATATCATCACTCACTTTCGTGGGCTTTTGTGCATTATCCATTTTTTTCTCCAATCAAAATTCAACGTAAATAAATTTATCTATCAGGCAGGGATACACTTATCGCCATGTTCACCAAGTTTCATGCTCGCCAACCGAAGCATAAAATAAGCAGTAAACACTTCCCCCAACCAATGATTGCAGGATTTTATCATAGAAGAACCCATCACTAGAAAATGATTTCATGAATATGAAATCCCCTCAAACAGATCCTTCTCCCTCAGCTTGCCTTTTACTTCCGGATAAGCACGCATAAAATAATCCACCTGCGGCATGAGCAGCGATATCCAGCGCAACGGACCCCGCCGGATGACGGCGCCTTCTATCTGGCTGGAATGGCACATGGCTGCCTCTTCCCGGCTTTTCAATGCCGGGCGGATGTTGATCCTGGCATGGATGGGATAATCACAATCCTTGATAATTTCAATGAGATCGATGTCCTGATTGCGTCCTATACGTCGGGGATCTTTACCCAGCAGCGGTAAAATACGCGCCGCCAGTTTTATCCACCCCATGGGCATGATCGAATAATATAATTTTAGTGGCTTCCAGGCTGGGAGCCTATCAGTAGTGAATGTCGGATCACCTGCCAGATGAAATGCTCTTAATGTTGCTCTTTGAATGGCGATGTGGTCAGGGTGCCCATATCCCCCGTTGGGGCTGAAAGTTAGCACCACCTGAGGTTTTGCTTTCCGCATTAAATTTGTGATTTTTACAGCGACTTCGTCAACCGGGGCAGCGGATAACGCATTGGGGTGTTGATTGTCTGGCGATCCCTTCATCCCTGAATCTCGGTAATCCAGGAAATGTACTTCCGTTAACCTCAGTTTTTCAGCCGCACATCGTAATTCGAATTCCCGGCGCTCGGAAATCGACGCGAAACCGGATAATAAGCGAGGATCTACTTCACCCGCCTCGCCGCGCGTACCACAAATCAGATGCACTGATACATCGCGTTGAGCATATAGCGCCAGCGTTCCTCCCATTCCAAAAGTTTCATCATCCGGATGCGCTAAAACAGCCAGGATTGTTTTCGAGTTTTTGTTCAATTGGATTTTCAAAACGGGATTATTATACCAATCCAGATACTTTTTCATTCTTTCAAATTATACTGAAAAATCAAGCTTACATAATTAATTGTATTGAATACCATAAATGTCTGGTATGATTATTGCAATTCAATAATAAACTTTTAGAAGTATTGTGAAAGCACCTTTTTATAAAATGCTTTGGCAGTTCTCTCCCTATGCGATGGCTTTTTTTATTACCGGGGGAATATTTATATTACTCGCCTGTTTAATTTGGCGCCGTCGCCACGTCCCTGGTGGTCTCCCGTTTTTCATTTTGCTGGTATCTATTTTGATATGGAATATTGCTGCCGGAATGGAAGTGATGTCCATCCCTCTTGTGCAAAAAATATTTTGGTCAAAAATTGAATATCTTGGATCTTCAACTGCTGCACCTTTGTTATTGATTTTCAGCCTGGAATATACCCGAAATACGAAATGGCTTAGCCGCCGAAATATCCTGCTCATCCTGGTTATACCAATCGTTATATTAGGTTTCACTTTCACCAATGAATGGCACAGATTGATCTGGTCGGATTTCACACTCAGCCCTACCGCAGAAAATATTTATATTTACCATCATGGAGTTCTGTATTGGCTTTATATGGTTTTTAACTATATATGTGCGCTATTAGCAGCCTGGGTTATCCTGCGTTCTTATATGCAATTATCTAAAATATACCAGCCTCAACTAATTGGTTTATTGATTGGTATTTTTATACCGATTATCACCGGTATACTCTATTCATTCAATATAAATATAATCCCCGGGTTGGATATTTCACCCCTCTCCTTTTCATTTACCGGTATTATCCTTTTTTTAACTATCCACCGCCATTTGCTTTTCGATATTGTCCCCGTTGCGCGCCAGGTATTATTCGAGAATCTTACGGATAGCGTTTTAATCCTGGATATGGCTGACCGCATCATCGATATAAATGCTGCAGCGCAGGACCTTTTCTCGGTGAGTGACAAGGTCATCGGCAAGAAAGCCATCGATACGCTGTCCAATTGGGAAAATATCGCACAGTGGTATGCCCGTGAAACCGAAGATTTGAAAGAAAGCCAAATAAACCAGACCCCTCCCATATATTTAAGCGTTCAAATAGTATCCATAAAAAACCAACAGGGGATACAAACCGGGAGGATTATTAACTTACGAGATATTACCCCCCAGAAACAAGCTGAGATTGCGCTACGTGAAAGCGAGCGGAAATATCGTTCCATCTTTGAAAATTCACAGGTGGGAATATTCCGTACAAATATCGCGGACGGGAAAATGTTGGAATGCAATGATAAGATGGCGCAAATTTTGGGTTACACAGATCGTGAAGAATTATTAGATAATGGATTTGTCTCTCTGGAACATTATGTTAACCCCGACGACCGGCACCAGATGATTGAGAACTTAATGAAAGGTGAAATCGATAAGATCGAAATCCAATTCTTCCGCCCGGATAAAACTACCTGCACGCTTGAATTCTCAGCCCGCATCTTCCCCGATGTTGGCTATTTACAAGGTGTGGCTGTAGACATTACAGAACGAAAACGCGCAGAATTCGCCGAGCGGGAACAACGGTTAATGGCAGAAGCATTACGAGATATCGCTGGCGCCTTGAATAGCACCCTGAATCTAAACGAAGTTTTAGATCGCATATTGGAAAATATCGGACGCTTATTGCCTTATAACACCGTAGATATTATATTATTGGATGAACATCACGAGGAAGCCCATGTTGTTCGCTGCGCTGGATATGAACACTTTTCGCCGGAAGAACATTCAAAAATTCTTGAACTAAAATTGAAATTAGAGAACACTGCCAATCTTAAAGCAATCTATAATTCTCGCTGCCCGCTATTGATCGATGATATAACGAACTACGATTGGGTTGAGACTCCGCAAACAAAATGGATTCGCTCAAACCTATGCGCGCCTATCATTATAAAAGGTGAGGTGGAAGGGTTTTTAAGCCTATCCAGTGATAAAGCCCACTATTTTCTACAAGAGCATATGGAACGTTTGCAAGCGTTTGCCGATCAATCAGCCATAGCCATCGAAAATGCCCGGCTGTTTTCCGATTCGCAATTACGGAACGAGCAAATGAGTGTTTTATACCGGATTGGACAGGCGCTTACGTCTAATCTGGAACTGGATCAGGTATTAACCAATCTTTACGAACATTGTTGTCAGGTTTTACCGATGGATACATTTTATGTGGCTGTATATCAAGAACAGGCGCATCTGATTATCCACCCTCTTTTTATGGAACAAGGGCAAAGTATTCCTCAAAATCCACGCGATATTCGCATGCAGCCCGGTTTAAGTGGCGAGATCATCTGGAACCAAAAAACCCTATATATTCCCGATATGCTTAAACCTGAAGTTGCTTTGGAGCATCAAATTATTCGCACCGGGGGGGAACCAACGCGGTCATTCGTTGGAGTCCCACTCACCGTCAGGGAAAAAGCTATTGGGGTAATTTCCATGCAATGTTACCTTCCAAATGCTTATAACGATCAGCAAATCACCTTATTGGAAACGATCGCCAACCAGGCAGCGATTGGGATTGAGAACGCCAGTTTATTCGAACAGATGAAACAACTGGCAATTACCGATCCCCTAACCGAACTTTATAACCGTCGGTTTACAGAGGTGACCTTAACCACCGAGTTTAAACGCTGCGAAAGGTACGGAACCCCGTTGGCTGTGGGATTTTTCGATATCGATGATTTCAAACTGGTCAATGACCGCTTTGGTCATGCCTGCGGTGATGATGTACTAAAAGTGGTCGCAGACCAATTGAAAGTCAGCATCCGCTTTGTGGATTTCGCTGCCCGCATAGGTGGAGATGAATTTTTAATTGTTTTCCCAAATACCACACAGAATGATGCCTGGGAAATTTTAAACCGTTTTCGCAACAAATTACGCCAATGCATTATCTCGTGCACCGGTGAATTCATTACAATCAGTGGGGGTGTGACACCCTGGCGCCCCGGCATCACCCCGGATGATGCCTTAAATACAGCAGATTTATTAATGTATCAAGCCAAGCGTCTTGGGAAAAACCAAATCATCAAAGAAAATGATCAAAACAATCCATAAACAGCTTGTCAGTGGATCATAATACCGAACTGAAGAACACTTGTATATTTTTCTCTGTATATAAATTACTGCTTCCCTGCTCCTCTATCCTCCGGACATCTCCCTATTTTCTGCGGAAATGTTGGGAAACACGGGGGTTCCTGGCTTCCTTATAAATTTTTTATATTCATATCAGGTTTTTATCCTCATTCCATTCGTTACCCCCGCCATATTCCTCACGATCGATTAACTCCGTAATTTCCGGGTGCTCGCCACAGATTTTACACTTTGGATTCTTGCGTAATTTCACACACTCAAAAGTCATATCCAGGGCATCATAGATCAATAGTCTCCCAATTAATGGTTCCCCAATGCCCATGATAAATTTCAAGGCTTCAGTGACCTGTATGGTGCCAATCGTTCCGGGTAAAACGCCCAGCACACCGGCATTTGCTATCGATCGCCGAATATCTGGGGGAGGGGGTTCCGGAAAAAGACAGCGATAACAAGGTCCCTCTTTCGCATAAAATACACTAGCCTGCCCTTCAAAACGGGAGATCGCGCCGTAGATATTGGGCTTGCCGGTGAGTACACATAGATCATTTGAAAGATAGCGCGTGGAAAAATTATCACTACAATCAATGATCACATCATAAGTATCGGCTATGTGCAGAGCATTGTCGAGGGTAAATAACTCATTATAAACATCTACCTGTATTTCCGAATTAATATCCAGCATCCGTTGACGCGCCATTTCGACTTTTAATTTCCCCAAACTCTCCATTCCATAGAGTACCTGTCTTTGCAAATTTGAATATTGCACGATATCCGCATCCACCAAACCAATTCTACCCACTCCCGTAGCTGCCAGATATAATGCAACCGGAGAGCCCAATCCCCCACCGCCAATAACGAGAATAGAAGAAGCCTTCAACTTACGCTGGCCATCCGTTCCAATTTCCGGGAGTAGTATATGGCGAGTATAGCGCTTCATTTCTTCGGGAGTAAGGTCCATCATGGTTTTCTCCGGCAATATTCATAGAAATTTAGATTTTGTTGTCCGTTTTTAGCTCTCATACTATACACAATAAAAAATCAGCACCATTTTTTCTTCTCGAAGAAGATCATTTTGAGAAAATTAGATGTATGAATAATTTGTCTCTTTATTGTCAGTACCAGAAATCGATCCTCGACTTTCGCGTCTTGAATTACCACTCACCCATTCACCAATAACTGACTTTATGATTATATCGAAAAATCTTCACCGCGCCACGCGCCATTTTCGGGTATATGGATGTGCATAGCTGCATGATCATGACCGTTGTAACTATTTTCTAGAGTTTCCACGCGCCTCATTAATGCGGTTAAAGAAACGCCAATTAAATCAGGTAAATTCGTGTGGTTTAAATCCGGTGCATCAGAAGCCTGGTGCGGTTTACTGCAGGAGACCACCTGTCCCGGCACACCCACCACCACCGAATTGGGTGGAGTCGATTTCACCACCACGGCATTTGCACCGATGCGGCAATCATCCCCAATGGTTATGGCGCCCAGTACTTTTGCCCCTGCACCCACCACCACTCTATCGCCAATCGTGGGGTGGCGCTTCCCTTTATTAAGGCTGGTCCCGCCCAAAGTGACGCCATGATATAACGTGACATCATTCCCGATTTGGGCTGTCTCGCCAATCACAACTCCCATACCGTGATCGATAAAAAATCCTTTACCGATTCTCGCCCCGGGGTGAATTTCGATACCGGTCAGGCTGCGAGAAAATTGCGATACCCAGCGGCCTATTAACTTTAGCCGATGAACCCATAACCAATGCGCCAGACGATGTCCCCAAATCGCATGCAACCCCGGGTAGCAGAATAAAATTTCGAAAACGCTTCGAGCGGCTGGATCGCGCTCAAAGATCGATTGGATATCTCTTTGAATGCTGCGTATCATGTTTCTCTCCATTTTGCGTGATAGTCTTTTTTTTACGCATCAAAAAAAAACAGAAAATGCAGAATATTTGAGGGAAATTCATGCCAGATCGGCATATAAAACACTGCTCAAATAACGCTCGCCAAAAGAAGGGATGATCACCACCATTAACTTTCCGGCAGAATCAGAACGTCGGGCAACCTGTAATGCTGCCCAAACGGCTGCCCCGGAAGAGATACCCACCAATAAACCTTCTTCTTTCGCCATCCGCCGGGCTGTCTCCAGTGCATCGTCATTTTTGACTCGCATAATTTCATCAACTACCTGTGTGTTTAGAATTTCAGGAATGAAACCTGCCCCAATCCCTTGAATGGCATGGCTTCCTTTGGAATCTCCCGAAAGCACCGCTGAATAATCCGGTTCAACCGCAATCACCTTTATGGTTGGTTTCCTTGCTTTCAATACTTCCCCCACACCGGTTATTGTCCCGCCCGTGCCCACACCTGCTACCAGAATATCCACCTTGCCGTCTGTATCTCGCCAAATTTCTTCGGCAGTAGTTTTTCGATGAATTTCCGGGTTGGCAGGGTTTTTGAATTGTTGGGGAATAAAATATCGACCATCGGAAGCCGCTAATTCTTCTGCTTTTTGTATTGCTCCGGTCATACCCTCCGTGCCTGGCGTGAGTATCAACTCGGCGCCATATGCACGCAATAATATGCGCCGCTCTTTACTCATGGTATCCGGCATTGTTAACACCAGTTTGTACCCCTTGGCTGCGCACACCATGGCCAGGGCTATACCGGTATTCCCGCTGGTTGGTTCCAAAATTATGGTATCTGGTTTGATTATCCCTGCGGTTTCGGCTGCTTCGATCATGGCGACGCCTACGCGATCTTTTACACTATGGGCAGGATTTTGGTATTCCAATTTTGCAATCACTTCGGCAACCGCGCCTTTAGATAAACGATTAATACGCACTAAAGGCGTATTCCCTATAAGTTCTGTTACATTGTTTGCGATTTTCATGATGTCTTTACCTGTGATATTTCCATATAAAAATAAAAGACCAGCAAACACCTTGATTGGCGTATGACGATGCATTATTCATGCACGCATTGCATATTCACTTCGCAAGCGGGGCTGCGATCACCCTTCGTCAATCTGCTGGTCGAAATTTACCGGAACAACTTGCTTTCGCTGATATTCCTTGACTAGGCGGTGGTCATGAACCCCGCCTCAAACACAAGCAAATAAACATCAATAATCTCCGTAATTATTATGAATATTTTCATAATATTATATTCTATTAGAATTATTTGTCAAGAACTTGAATTCCCTTCAACCCCCAATACAAACAGGGATATGAGGCGTAATTATTTTTCCCAATCTCGTTTCTCAAATCAGTTTTTTTTATAAATCTATTTCCTGTTTTCGATAAATACCTGGCTACCCGTTGGTTTGCGTGATGTCACTGCTAGGAGCATGGCGACGAAGCAGTCTTTCCTTTGTTGACAAGACTGCTTCGCTTTGCTCGTAATGACAGGCGGGCTTGTTTCTTTCGGAATGAAGAGTGCCTGAGAGTTACTTTATTCCGTTTTTCAGTGTGGTTATTTCGGTTCTATCGATACAACATTACCCAGGGCATTGATCACCAGAGTCCAATCGCTGCCAGGTTCGCATTGTAAAAACAATTGCTCATCACTGGTAACATAGGTGTAATTACCCTTCTCGGTTTGAAATACAATCCGGTAAGACTCTTCCTGGTCGCCAACACGTTGATTCCCAGTTAGGCTTACATCTGGCCATTGAGGATTTAAATCCGAACCCTGCAATTGTACCGAATCGATTACCTGCCATTCTTGCACGGTATACTGACAATAATCGTCATAAACCCGGTATTCACAATCCTGCACTACCTCGGCGAAACCGCTGCCCGTATCTTTTGAATAGGGGGTACCACATACTTCTTCGGCGCCTTCTTCCGGTTCGGATTGCGTGTGATGATACTGCTTCTCACAATCACCAAGCACTGCTTCCTGAGGAATATCATCCAACCAATCTTTATGGGTCACATCCTGTAAATCCAGGATTGGAATCGAACGGCTCCATTGAACACTATTCACCACTCCACTGACATCTTCTTTTTTAGAACTCAGAGCGATAAAAACGACCACGCACAGGATGATTAATAGCAATATGCCCCCAAGGACAATGCCTGCCCATTTATTGGATTTTGCGCCGGCGGCTGGTGCGGAGGGCTTTGCAGCCTCCGGTTTGGCGAGTTCCGCCAGATTTGCACCGCAGGCTGAACATGTCATGTTTGTTTCGGGATTTTTTGTCCCGCAACTGGGGCAGTTTATTTCTTTTACTGGCTCTTTTTCGGTTTTGTATGCACCCACCACTTTACCGCTTTCCCGTTTTTGCCCGCCTTTTAGATCCCCACCGCAGCGGATGCAAATAGCCGCGTCTGCCACATTGCGCGCCCCGCAATAAGGGCAGTGGATATCAGGGCCTTTTTTAGCCTGTTCAATTTTCGCCTGATCGGTAATGAGTTCTTGTTGAGGCTTTTGTTCAAATTGTACATCTGGCGGTTGAGGAGCCCCGCAAGCAAGACACATTTTTTCTGGACCGGGATTTTTCGTATTGCAATTTGGACAGGTCCATACAAGTTCTTCATAACCTAACTTTTTTTGAGCCATGACAATTGCTACCCTTCCTTAATATCTTATGTTTCTGCTTTTTTATCGCCCTCACCGATCCCTAGAGGCTTCCATTTTTTATCGTCTTTCAAGCGATGCTGCATACCCTGGCGGTCGTGCACCTCATCAAAGCTGCTGGGTTTAATAAACATGTTCTCGCCATCCAATAAACCAAACACACCGGTTTGTCCTGGTTCCAGGCGTTTTTCCAATTTAAATTTTGCGGCTTTCGACGGATCATAATCTATCGGTTCCTCGTAAGTGGTCACAAAACCCTCATAATTTCGCAGCACTATCTTGTGATCCGACATGCTTAACATATAATTAGGCTGCAACGGGATTTTACCGCCGCCTCCCGGTGCATCGATAATGAATTGCGGCACCGCAAAACCGGAGGTATGGCCGCGCAATCCTTCGATGATCTCAATGCCTTTGGCAACCGGGGTGCGGAAATGACCGGCGCCTTCCACCAGGTCACATTGGTAAAGATAATAGGGACGAACACGAATACGCACCAGGTCTTGAACCAACTGGCGCTGTACATGGACATTATCATTTACTCCGGCGAGCAATACCGCTTGATTTCCCAGGGGGATACCCGCGCGCGTGAGGCGATCGCAAGCCTGCTCTAATTCCGCCGATATCTCATTGGAATGATTGACATGGATATTCAACCACAGAGGGTGATATTTTTGCAGCATATCGGTCAATTCATCGGTTATCCGCATGGGTAAGAAAACCGGAACGCGGCTACCAATACGCACAATTTCAATATGGGGGATTTCTCTTAACCGACTCAGGATCTCTTCCAGAATTTTTGGCGCCAGCACTAATGGGTCGCCTCCGGAAAGCAAAACATCCCGCACCTGGGGTGTGCGTTTCAGGTAGTCGAGTTGCATTTCAAACTCTGCTCGGGAGAAAGTCGCTGCAGGATCGCCTACAATACGCGAGCGCGTGCAATATCGACAATAGGTAGCGCATTGAGTGGTAACCAGCATCAAAGCCCGGTCTGGGTAACGGTGCACCAACCCTGGGACTGGTGAATGGCGGTCTTCTGCCAATGAATCTTCCATCATCGCTGTAAAAGGTACCATTTCCCTGGCTGTGGGCACAACCTGCTTGCGGATCGGATCGTCCGGATCATCGGGATCGATCAATGAAATAAAATACGGTGTGATATCCACCCGGAATAATTGAGCACCAGATAACGCCTTACGTTCTTCATCTGTGAGGGGGAATATCTTTTCAAATTCATCGATGGTATTGATGCGGTGGCTCAACTGCCAGCGCCAATTTGACCACTGTTCATCCGGTACATCTGCATATGCCGGGGCTCGCTTCGAAACAAAGGGTATTTTTGCCATAGTTTTCTCCTGCAATTCTTAAAATAATGATCCCATAAGTCCGAATATTTTTTTTAATAAAAGATTCTTTATTTTGGGCTCAATAATACCTCTTGACTGGTGAGGTGTATTATATTTGAAAATCCATCCTGTGATTGCCAGACAATCATTAAAACCGGTGTAGATTCTGTCACCGTGAAAGGCACATCGATCATAAACAGGCCATAATCACTGGCGTCCGGTTCTGAAAGGGAGCAAACACGTTTGCCCACCACTTTTCCATCTTGCCCTACGAATTGGATCATGATAAATTCGTCGCCATCCGGATGCGCCCTACCAGAGACCATCACCGTATCTCCCTGGATCAATGTCTTTGGAGTTGGTTGTTGAATAAAAATCGGCTGACGCATATCCAGCGCAGGGATAATATCCGATTCGCCGATTGATATTAATATGAGTGGAATGGAATTAAGCGCAACCATTCTGCCATATTCATCTTCAGTGCTGATGGCTAAGCGCGCCGCTTCGGCAGTACCTGGTATTTCGAAATTTAGATTAACCGATAAAATCCCCTCCCCTTCACGATTAATGTAAGGAATGGATACGATTTGCCGCACCAATATCCTTTGATCTTCGCCAAATAATTCCACACGTACCCGACGGTCATATCCCGGTTTTAAGATAGCATAAACCGGGATTGGCGAAGCGACTCGGGAAAGGTGTCCGGGGGTACGAATTTCGATCTCCGCGGTTGGGATGAACACCTCCCCATAGGAGACCGCTGCCGGTGAGGCGACCACATTGGTTGGCGTCATCGGGATTGGAGAAGCCGTATTTTCGGATTGTGGTGTGGCTGTTTCTGTCGGACTAGACATTTCCTGAGTTGGCTGCGGTGTATGGGTCGGATCATCGATTTTTAAAGGCGGGAATAAGGTTTTCCCGGCTTCCATAGTGAGCGCCACAGCCGTTGGAAGATATTCCGTAGGCATGGGTGTAGGTAATTTTGATTTCACGGGGGCATTGCACCCACAGAGAAAAATCAACAAGATTCCCCCAATGATTAATGGAAATACCAGGCTGCCCTTTGTCCCGGCGATAGAATTGAGCGAAGCGAAAGTCCCGGCTAATTTATGCCTGGACTTGTCGCTTCGCTCTTTATACCATGGTTGAGTTTTTTGATACTCTCCATGTGGGCGACTTGTGTGGTGTATCTTGATGATTTTCGTCTTGCGCTGCCATAGCATGACCAGCTACTCCATCGCATATTGGTGAATGATTTCTTGGAGCGTTTGCAAACGGAGAGGTTTTTCAATATACATCTGGGCGCCGGCTGCCTTAGCTTTTTCCACGGCATCCATTACCGGACTGGCGGACAATATCATCACCGGTATTTCTGCGGTTTCCGGTTTATTTTTTAACCCGGCGATTAATTCCAAACCATCCATATCCGGCAAGCGCATATCGGTGAAAATGAGATCCGGTGATTGTGTTGAAGCTGCTAACAATCCCTCATTTCCCGTAGCTGCCACTAACGCCTGATGACCAAAAACGGCGACAGCTTTCATCAGGGTTTCCAAGGTGAATGGGTCGTCATCAATAAATAAAATCCTCGCCATCTTCACCTCCTCCCCAGCTAATCAACTTCATCAGAGTATTACAGCCCATAGATATCTGTATACTTATTCCTCAAATATCGCATATATGGCGCGGGATCTATCTTTGAACCCGTTATCTTTTGAACAAGCTCTTGTGCATCGAATTTTGCGCCATGGTAATGAATATTCTCGCGCAACCAGGTCAACAGCGCGCCAAACTCGCCTCGCCGGAATTGATCATCAAGATCAGGGATATCCTGGTATATTTTCTCCCACCATTGAAGCGAGATCAGGTTGCCCAAAGCGTAGGTGGAAAAGTAACCGAAATATCCATGCGACCAATGAACATCTTGCAATACACCTTCCGAATCGGATGTTGGGGTTACCCCCAGGTATTCTTTCATGCGTGCGTTCCATGCTTCGGGTAAATCAACCACTTCCAGGCTGCCTTCCATCAAGGAAATCTCCAATTCCAGCCGCAACATGATGTGCAGATTATACGTTGCTTCATCAGCCTCGATACGGATAAGAGAAGGTTCCACCTTGTTGATCCCTTTATAAAAGGCTTCTAAACTCACATTCCCCAACTGACTGGGGAAAAGACTCTGCAAACGGGGATAGAAATGCTGCCAGAAAGGTAATGATCGACCCACCAAATTTTCATAAAGACGCGATTGTGATTCATGCAGCCCCAATGATCTGATTTGACCAAGAATTGTTCGTGCCCGTTTCTCGCTTGCGCCCATATCATACAGCGCATGCCCGCATTCATGCATGGTGCTGAACAGACCAGATCCAATATACTCGGGCAGGATCCTGGTTGTAATGCGGGTATCGCCCTTGCCAATGCCTATTGTGAAAGGATGTACTACTTCATCCAGGCGACCACTTTTCCAATCGTAACCGAATTTGGTGATAACTTCCACGCCAAAATCCCACTGTTTTTTGGGGTCGAAATGTTGAGTTAAAGGCGCATCATCCACCTGCGGTTTTGCCGTAATCTCTCGTATCAATTCAACCTGCTGCGGTCTTAGGGCATTAAATATCTCTTTCACATCAGCAGTTTTCATCCCAGGTTCGAATTCTGCAAGGAGAGGATCGTATATATGATCATAGGGGGCAAAGAGTTTTGCATAAGTCCGCCGCAACTCGACGATTTTTTCAAGAAAAGGTTTAAAAGTCGGGAAATCATTCTCGGCTTTTGCCTTTTCCCATGAAGAATAAGCCAGCCCAATTGTTTCCGCCAATTCGGTCACCAATTCCGGTGGCACTTTAGTCCGCCGTTCATATTCTCTCAAAGTCACTTTATATAAACGGGCGTCATCTGAATCCGGGTCGAGATTGTTCACTTCTGATTTCAAATCTTCCAACATCTGGCCTAATTCGGGGGAAGAAGCCCGCAAATGAAGCAATCGCTCTATCGTGCCGGTTATTTGGCCACGCGCTTCAGCGCCGTTGGGCGGCATGTTGGTTTGTTGATCCCAACTGAGCAATCCGGTTACATACAGCAAATCTAATGCTTCTGCCAAATATGATCGTAATTTATCGAACTTAGATTCCATGCAAAACCTCCGTGATAGATAAGAATGATTTTACTCCAATTGCATGATACCCAATAGGCGATTAAAAATCTTAAGCCTGCCTGCCATTTGCCTCGTAAAATGGCATCAAATATCCTCAACTTATTGTATTAATTCCTTTATGTAATGAAGCTGATGCACTCAGGCAATAACACCACCTTGAAACTCAAATATTGGATATGATGCTTTAGCAAGCCTTCAACCCCGGTAAACGATTGCTTTGCTTCATCAGAGAAAGCTCCCGCATCAGGATTTTGATAGCATATTTCTGCCAGGATTATACTCGAATCTTTGGCATAAGAAACCCTCTTCATTAACCATTTTATCCCATTCAGTGCTACCATGATCAATAAATCAATCCAAAATCATATTTGCGCAACTTTATTTCAATCCAAGCGTATATTTGAATAGACTTCTCTAGATCAATAGTCATATTTTTAAAGGAATTTTTGGAGGTTTACGTGCAAAAGAAATTAATTATTTTACCGATACTTACCCTGGCATTAACAACCCTTGCCTGCAGTGTTAATATAAACATTCCCGTAACGAATATCACCACCGATGAAACTGTCACAGAAGAAATCCGCATTAACAAACCAGATCCATCGGCAGAAATCACCGACCTGACTATTAATTTCGGTTTAGGCGAATTATCTATTTCTCCAGGCGCTGAGACAGCTCTGGTTACAGGTACAGCCACCTATAACATCAAAGACCTGAAACCAAAAATCACCACGGAGGGAAATCGAGTGATATTAGAAACCGGAGAGCTGGAGATTACTGGTATTCCAAAATTTGATAAAGCGGAAAAAAATGAATGGGATCTGGAATTGGGGGATATGCCGTTGGCAATAAATCTTAATGCCGGCGCATATAGTGGCGACCTGGAGTTGGGTGGTCTATCCATTAAATCATTGAACATTATGGATGGCGCTTCCACTGTCAAATTAAAATTCACTGAACCCAACCCGATAGAAATGGACATGTTTGAATATCAAACTGGCGCTTCATCCGTGAAATTATATGGGCTTGCCAATGCCAATTTCAGCGAGATGGTTTTTAAAAGCGGCGCGGGGGATTATACGCTGGAATTTTCGGGTGAATTATTGCGTGATGCCACTGTCACAATCAATTCCGGGATGAGTTCACTTATCGTTGTCGTTCCTGAGGATACATCTGCGCGCATATTTTTCGATAGTGGATTATCAAATATCGATATTCATGGTGATTGGCAGAAAAATGGAAATATGTACACACTCTCAGGAGGCAGCCCGATGTTGACCATCAATATTAATATGGCAGCGGGTAATCTCACGTTAAAAAATTAACCGTTGTTATTTATTCAACAGATTTATATCCGGGACCTGTTTTAAAATAATCATAATTGGGTTGGATATCCTCTGTCAGGTCCACCTCCTCACCTGCGTTCAATGATCGAACGCAATCGAGGATGACCGCATCGCCATGATGGTTTACCCCTTCGTAATGCCCGGTCAGCCCTATCTTACTGATGAATTCCCCCCCTTTGGCAGTATATGCCGAAGGGACTTCATCTTCCGGAAAAATCGCATCATATGGGCACTCTGCTATGCAAGCGCCGCAATCGATGCAGGTATCCGGGTCAATATAATACCAGGGCCATTCTTCTTGAGGTTTCCCCGGGACAATACATTCCACCGGGCAGACTTCCACACAACCAGAATCACGCAGACAAAGACTGGTAATGATATGGGTCATCAGCTTTTCCTCCACTTGGCGACATGTATAAGAATAACAAGACAATCGATATCTTATTCTACCAAATCATAAAAAAAAAGAAATACTCAGGTATCACTAAAGTCGTGCTGATAAAACACCTCATTGCGATGAACTTTCCGCCGTAATTTTTTCTCTTCTACTAACTTTTCCACCTCACGCCACTCCACCCCAGATTCTTTGACCATCTTTTTCAACGCTTCTTCTCGGATAGGATGCACCGACGTAATACTCAAAATATCCGTAGTGAAATCTCCGGTCGCCACAAACAGGTTCTCTTCTGCATCGAACAAACACTCGGTATTTGGTAAACTTTTAGATATGATTTGGTGGATTTTATTTAATGTATAAGCATCGGGCGGGAATACTCGATTTTCAGCCGGAGGGCGGATCGGGATAGATAAATAAGTTTTTTGGGGGGCTAATTCGGATAAAAAATCCGCCAGCCTTGTCACCGATTCCGGATCATCATTCACCCCCGCAATCAACATGGTCTCTGTCACCAGTTCACCTGTAAATTCATCTGCAAAGGCAAGCATCCCCGTTAATAGTTTCTCAAGGTTCAATCGCTTATGGGGGCGATTAACTTTACGCCAGATCTCTTCCACAACGCTGTCGATTTTCAATGACACCCAGTCTGCTTTACTTAACGTGCAACGGGTTTGTAGCTGATCGATCAGGGTGGCATTCGAAATAACTGCAATCGGAAATCCAAACGGTTTTATCGCATCGATTTCCTCGCCCAGGTGAACATCCAGGGTTGGTTCACCATCCGGGACAAAGGTTAAATAATCGACCTTTTGCCCTGTTCGTTGAGCATCCCGGATTTTTTGGTCAACCGATTTAACAATTTCATCCACGGGCAAAAAGGGACGTGGAGAAATGATTAAATGATCCGTACGCCCTACCTGGCAATAGGTACACGAATATGAACAAAACTTGGGAGGAATGTTGTTAATGCCAATGCTAAACCCCAAACGTCGAGAAGGAACCGGTCCATAAGCAATCATGTATCTATCCCTCTAATCGTATGCCTTACGGGTTTCTGCATTTGTCATGGTATCGGCAAGCCATGGCTTCCAGGCCGGATCTTCCCATGTTCCAAGTTGTGTATGCATATCCAAATATTTTTGAGGAATAGGATGCGTCCCTAAAACAACTCGAATCTTATAACGCTTTTCGAGGAAATCTTTAAACGTATCGATATATGGGCAAGGGGGGTATCCAACTAAAAAACCGGTAGCCAGATGAATAACCTGCGCACCATTTTTTATCATCTCATCCCCTGCGTATTCAATATTTCCTCCCGGACATCCATCGCAGGTTGTGTATCCCACCAATTCCACCTCTTGACCGGTATAATGGCTGAAGGCGCCTTCCCGATTTCTCATCGAGCGCAGGCATTTTCCACCCGCGCATTTGCGATAGCGGTCACAAATAATGATTCCAATTTTAATTTTTGTGTCCATATTTCTCCTTAACAAACCAATACTTTTTTCCCTATACATCGGCGTATAACATCAATGCCAAATCACCGATACCTGCTTCCAATTCCTTATCATTTGGTTATGAAAGCGGATTTAAAAATTCTAAATTAACTACCCTCTTCTTTGCCTTGGTTTTTTTCGATAAGCACGGTTTTCAATACTTCATTCAGCTCTTTGGCTTGAATAAAATCAACCACTTTCATATCTTGACCCGTGACGCCAGGTACTTCATTGATAACGTTAATGATCGATAAGGCTAAAGGCGCTGCAATAGGACAAAGTGGAGAAGAAGGGCGAAAAACATAGGTAACCTTCCCGGTCGAATCCACCGCCAGGTCTTTTATCAAACGCATGCGGATGATATCTGTCCCCGTTTCCGGGTCAATGACCTGCGACAGTTGATCGATCACCAATTTCTTTAATGCGTCTGTATCTACCATACCTACTCCCGCTGTCTGCTATTCATGTCAATCGTGAAAAAAGCTCTTCCCAAATTTCCAGGATTGCCCTGGAGGAAGGCGCATCGGGAAATGGAGTCGTAATGGGTTTCCCTTGCACCATAGCTTGTGTAATGTGATCATCAAAAGGAATTTCACCTAAGATCGCAACTTCCTGACTGGCAGAAAACTGGCGGATTTTTTCTACACCTTCAGGATAAATATCGGTTTTATTTATACATACTACCGCAGGGATTTTAAAATGCTGCAGTACTCCTAAAATTCTCTGGAAATCATGGATGCCTGCCACACTGGGTTCGGTAACGATTAATCCCAGATCTGCGCCGGCGCAGGCAGAAATCACCGGGCAGCCAATTCCAGGCGGACCATCCACGATCAACAGGGAAGCTTGGGTATCTTCTGCCCGCAAGCGTGCATGCTGTTTAATCAAGGTCACCAATTTCCCCGAGTTTTCCTTTCCGGGGAAAAGTTCTGCATGGAAAAGTTCGCCATACCGGGTTTCGGAATGGAACCAATTCCCGTCTTGTTGTGGGATCAAACGGATCGCTTCCTGTGAGCAGCCAAATACGCAGGCAGCGCACCCATCGCATGCAATAGGATCGACAAAATAAGTACCCGTATCATCCGGATAAGGAAAAATGGCATCAAAGCGGCACAGTAATTCACATAAATCACATCCGATGCATTTGGATTTATCGATCTCAGCCACCGAACCACCCCAAAACTCGTGCACTTCCGATTTTTGAGGTTGAAGCACCAGACTCAAATTGGCAGCATCCACATCTGCATCTACCATCACGGATAGAGTTTGTTTATTCGAAGAATGCGCCAGATCGGCAATCGCTGCGCTGATACTGGTTTTCCCCGTACCGCCCTTTCCGCTGAGAATGACCAGTTGTTTGACATGATTTGCCTGGGTTAACATGGTTCATTCTCCGCTATGATATTTTTTATTTTCTGGAACAATGTCTGAAATTCCATAATATATTCAGGCGATACATCCAGCAATGTGTTTCCGGCAGCGATTGCGCCCGCAATTTGCGTTGAATATGGAATCCGCATTAATATCGGGAATTCCGTTTGCGAAAGAAATTCATCCACTTGATTATCGCCAATACCATCGCGGTTGATAATAACTCCGGCAGGAATTTTCATATCGCCTAGAATGCCAATGACTTGCTTTAGATCGTGCAACCCAAACGGAGTAGGTTCTGTCACCAATAAAGCAAAATTAGCGCCGTGTAGTGTTTCAACCACCGAACAAGAAGCCCCGGGAGGGGCATCCAGAATCATCACAGAGCCGTCTTCCGGTTTATGCCACTTTTTCAATTGCCGGATGATCGGCGTCGCCATCGGTTCACTAATGGTAAGCACACCGTGCGCAAAATTTATCCCTTTTTTCGCCAACCCGGCTTCCAACACACCAATCGGATTGCGAATTTCTTTAATAGCTTTGGATGAGCAATTCCAGGTGCAACTACCGCAGCCATGACATAGCTGTGGAAAAACCAGGATCGACTTGCCGATTTCCGCCAGGGCGTGATATTGGCACACTTCCACACATCGCCCGCACAGGATGCATTTTTCCATATCGATGCGAGGGATTAAAACAACAGCTTTCCGCTCAGCTTCGATTTTGGGATTTAAAAATAGATGACCGTTAGGCGCTTCCACATCGCAATCTAAGAACCACACATTTTCTTGCGCTGCCAGGCTTAATGCCAGGCTGGTAGCAACCGTGGTTTTTCCGGTGCCGCCTTTTCCGCTGGCAACCACAATACGAATGGCTTGATCCTTATCCATTACCAGGCCTATCCGAAAGCCGTCAGTTTCCCCTGTGTGAAATGATCGAGGGCATCTTGTACAGTCGAGATACCTTGATCAAAGGTCATCATTCGTATCCCGGCAGCATTTAATGCGCCCGAGGCATTGGGACCAAAATCGCCGCTAATGACAACTTCAGCTTTATTGTTTGCGGCAATCTGAGCTGCGGCAACGCCCGCTCCCCCTCGTTGATTCACACCCGGGTTGGTTAATGCTTCCCACTTTTTTGTATCCGAGTCGATTTTAATAAACCATTGCGCCCTGCCAAAACGATTATCAACGGGGCTATTAATGTCTGCTTGCTGAGAAGAAATAATAAGAATCATTTTGTCTCCTATAAGTCAATCATAGAGTGAAGTAGATTTAGATGATGGCTCTCCAAGCTGCTCAGTTCCCACACGTATGCCCAACTTGGGCAATAGGATACGGTGGACGAATAACACAAGCAACGTTGCGCCAAATGCGAAGCCAAATATCGCCAAAGAATTGGTCAGGCTGTTCATCACGCCAGGATCGATCAACATGACGCCTGCCAATGTAAGCATAAGTATTCCGCCTATTAATTTGAGCAAGCGTCCATGTTTCTCCTCCAGGCGGTTCGATTTTAGCGTGACCACTGCCGAGAAGAAAATCACCAGTTCATCTAACTGGTAAATCAGCATGTATAACAAAAGCAACAATAAAAACGCCGCCGCGCCGATATTCTGCGAGGTAAGCAAATTTGTCCATAGCACCGGAAAGCCTGCTGTGCATGAAAATTCCACCATCGAGACGCCGGCCGCCAAAACGATCGTCGCCCCGATCAACCCCCAGGTCGATTGACTCGCGTCCATTACTTTGCGAATGCTCCTGAATATACCCGATTTTTTTTCATCAGCGATGGTAAAGGAAAGGCCTTCTTTGTACCAAAAGTAATCCTTGATGTTTACCAATCCAAAAAACAACGCTATGAGCGCGATGATAACCTGAACCCAACCATAAAAACTGGCAATTTTCAAAACGCTGAATAACCCTGCGATGAACAGTGCATAGATAACCGCCGTCACAGTAAGAAACACGAGTCCGATTATAGTAACTTTTCGGCGCGAACCAGTATGAAGGGTTAAGGTGATCAGCATCGAGAGTACCCATAAAGAACAAGGGTTGAAACCATCCACAAAGGCGATCAATGCGGTGCTTAATGTGATGGAATGGGCATCCAAATCAACCATATCAAAAAATGGAACTTGTAAGAGGTGGGTTTCCGGTGGTTTTTTCGATGGTGTGGTTGACTCCTCGATGATCGTTGCTATTTCACCAGGATTTATGTCGTCAGGTATCACGGCTAGTGTCAATGTGGCGGGTATCACGGGAGTAACATTCATGATCTCTTCCAGCGTTGCCGCCAAAATTGTGGAAGGGGTTTCTGATATAACATCCACCTCCGGATCTGGACAGCTGTTTTTCAGGCATTGTTTAACGATCGCATCGATCTTGATATTCAATTCCCTGGCATATCCAACAGAATAATAGTTGCCAATAAAGAAGGTCGGTACTGCCGATGGTTCAATGCCATATTTTGCGGCTATCTCAAAGAATAAATTCTGGTTCTCTTCCTCATAATAAACCTCATATTCTTTCAAAACCACACCCGGATATTTTCTTGCCAGGCCCTCCAGATAGGGTTTAGTGATAGCGCAATGCGAACAACCATCTCCCCAAAAAAGGTAGATATTAACAGGATGCGCCGGTGGTGTATCGGTTTGAGCCAAGCCAATATTCACCCACACAAATAATATACTGATGGAAAAGCATAAACCGAATATGGCTTTAATGAATTGGCGGTATGTAGAAATCATGGTAGAACCATCTATTTATTTATCGGGAAGAAATCGCCGTTATAAAACCAGGTATACCACATTCTGGATTAGTGCAATAATTCTGTATGATCGATCAATTTTCCATCGATAAACGCTTGAATCGCAGCCTCGATATCCTGAAGATCCGTCACAACCGGTTGGATATTCAAGCGCCGCATGCTCTCATATGCACCCATACCCATTCCCCCACACAATAAAGCCTGGCAATCGGCGATGGTTTCTGCCATGCCCACATGTTTCGTATGAGAGGTTGCATCCATACCATGCCCCTGACCTTGCCCATGCCCGTGCGACTCTTCCGGGCCATGCATGTTGTGAAAATGACCGTGTCCCATTTTGTCGCGCATTTCCCTATCGACAACCTTACCATCTTCAATAGTTACCACTAAATAATAAGGCGCTCTGCCAAAATGTTGACTGATCGTTTTTCCGTCATCTGTAATTAAAGCAATTTTCATCGTTAGCTCCTTCTTAAGATATGCAATTGAAAAATGCCGGCCGCCAGGCTCATCACGCTCGTCTGCCGGATAAATCACTAATATAATTTTTGCCAGATGTTCACTGGAATTAATCCAGCAATGAGGCAAGTGAGCTTCAAAAACCAGACTATCGCCTTCTTGTAGATAGTATTCTTCTTTACCTATATGATAATGTATAGCCCCGGAAAGACAATACACAAATTCATGACCCGTATGTACTATCCTTTGCTCCCCGCTACCAGCGCCAGGCTGAAGCTCAACGATAAAAGGCTGAACGGCATTTTTGTTTAAATCTCTTCCCAAATTATGCAATTGGGTTTTACCGATCGCCGTTTGTGGACGCTTATCGTGAGGTGTAAAAACCACCTGTTTACCAATCGGCTCCATTTCAAAGAAGGTAGTGATAGATACATCTAACGCCAGGGCTAATTGTTGAAGCGTGCCAACCGAAGGCGAAGATTTACCATTTTCAATCAGGCTGAGTGTGTTGATGTTCAAACCGCTGCGCTCGGACAGAGCGCGCAGCGAGAGGCACCGCTGGTTGCGTAATTCGCGTATCTTTCTCCCCACTAATAATTCGGTGGATAATTCTTCTATCGTTTGCAATGAGTCTGAAGCGCCCATAATCACAGCATTATATCACAATGTACCAATATTCTAGTAAATTATTCTATATATTTTTATTTTCTTCAT
>JAFGJM010000017.1 GCA_016929095.1 Anaerolineales bacterium
GTATGTGCATTGCCACAGGCGATCCTTGAACACATCGCGGTTTTATCTAATCCGGTTCGTAATCGGATGAGGTTTGAAAACGAAGAGAAGGCTGAAAATCAAAGTGAAACTGACGAGAGTGATTCTGCCCTTGAAACTCAGCCAGCAGCAATAGACGAAGAAAGTGATGACAATGCGGACGAGAATTTATTGAACCTGCATCACATGCTCAAGGCCAGGGCGATGGATCTGAACATACCGGTTCAGATCATCGTACCGTCAACCTACGACGAAACCAAGAAGCGGCGTGACCACTTCCTGACTGATACCAAAGGTACAACGCAAGATGAGGCCACGAGGGCGTGGAACCTACATACGGCTTTGTACTACAAATCAGGTGGGATTCCCTGGAGAATGGTGCGTATCCCTTCAGACTTCACGACTTGTTATGTCGGTGTAAGTTTTTACAAAACATTGGATAATTCCACACTCCAAACCAGCATCGCTCAAGTGTTCAATGAACGAGGGGAGGGAATGGTAGTTCGGGGCGGGCAAGCCAGAGTCTCGAAAGATGACCGGCAGGTTCACCTCTCTTCAGAAGCAGCCCAGAAACTGCTCGAGGATGCGCTCGCTCAGTATCATAAAGAACATAAGACATCTCCGGCGCGTGTGGTCGTCCATAAAAGCTCGAAACACAGTCAAGAAGAGATTGATGGGTTTACTGCTGCGGCTAAAACCTATCATATTGAAATGGTGGATCTGATCAGCTTAGATAGATCCTTTACGCGTCTCTTTAGAAAAGGCTTTTATCCCCCCTTGCGGGGAACCTTTATTAGTTTGGACGCTCGCTCATATCTCCTTTACACGCGGGGCAGTGTTCATTTCTTTGCAACCTATCCAGGCCAATATGTCCCGCGCTCTTTGCTATTCCGATGTGAACAAACTGAGCAAACCCCGGCCTTCTTGGGACGGGAGATATTAGCCCTCACAAAAATGAACTGGAACAACACACAGTTCGATGGAATCTTCCCTATAACAATGCGGGCATCCAGGCAAGTCGGTGGTATCTTGAAGTATATTGGAAACAATGATCCAATCGCGCCATATTACAGATTCTACATGTGAAGATCGTATGACGTTGCTAAACCTTAACGCATTCTCAATTGGCTTTCATTAAGGAGTAATATTACGTGAGCAATAATTCCCATGAAGATATTACAAAAACTCTAGAACGCTTGTCATCTACATTCGCTACCCGCGATATTATGGTAGGAGAATCTCAACTGGTTTGGGCTGATTCCCTAAGCCGGGCAAGTCAATTATTGCTTGAGTACCCATCTTTTGATGTAATCCCCGTCAAACAGGCTTGTGAATATTCCTATTATTTGCAGAGAGGTGCTTCTTTCCAATCTCCCATACAGGTAGAAAATCTGATCAGCGATTCAACTCCAATATTAGAATTGCCTGGCCTCTTTCTATTACGGGATTTCTACTTTGTTCTATCAGGAAAACGGATTGCGGGATATATCCATTTTTCTGATCTCAATAGCCAGTTGGTTAAGATTCCATATTTTGTCCTTTTAGAAGCCGTTGAGAGCCGACTCGTAGAAAAAATTGATAGTCGAATAATAGAAACAGATCTTGATATCGTTCTACCTAAGCGATCAAAAGCAATTAAGAAAATGATGAGGAATTTAACCGAGGAAAAAGCTGACCGGGGATATATAAATTTCATGTCATTTGGTGAAATGCTTAAATTCGCATGCTACTATCAGGTCTTGAATTTGCAAGACAAAGATCTAAAGTGGGTCACTGATATTCGCAACCGAGTAGATCATGCAGATCGTCCACTTATAGAAACAAAAAGAGACGCTATAAAACTTGCCAAAGTCCGAGAATTATGTGTGGATATACTCGACCAGCTTGCCAATTAGGGAAGAAAGAGAAGATAAATGAACCTTCATTTCAAAGAAATTTATCCTGGTAAAGTCGTAAATAAACGTCTGACTTTTAACACCGGTATGGACGAATTTCCACGCTATGTGTTGGAATATTTAATTGACAACTACTGCTCCGAAGAGACCTTCGACGAGGATTTTGAGAGGGTAAAGCGACGTTTGCTGGAGAATTTCGTGCATGGTGCAGAATCGGAGAAAATACGCGCCTACATCCGTGAAAACCGCCAGCATACCATCATTGCTAATCTTGAAGTGCGCTTGGTTGAAACCGAAGATAAGTATTGGGGGACAATCAGTGCGATTAACGAAAGCTTTGTCAATGTTGAGGAAACCTTGGTGCGGCAGTATCCTATGTTATTGGCTGGCGGCATGTGGGGCACGATCATGTTGACCTACGATGAAAGTGAAGTGCATAATAAGAAAATTCGCCCCTTTAAAGTGCTCGATTTCACACCCTTTCAGATATCGATGATCGATTTACGCGAATTTATCGAAAAGCGAAAGCACTTCAGTGATCAAGAATGGTTGGATATTCTGATCAACTCTTTCGGTCTGAATCCGGAGCGGATGACTCGGCGTGAGAAACTGCTTTATCTTTCCCGCGCTATTCCGTTGGTGGAAAGTAATCATAATATGATCGAATTGGGACCGCGTGAAACCGGTAAGACATATCTTTTCCGCAATGTGTCCTACTATGCCCATGTTTTATCAGGTGGTAAAGCAACACCGGCGGGATTGTTTATTAACTTAAATACCGGAAAGGTTGGACTGGTAGGTACGCGGGAAGCGGTGGTTTTCGATGAGATTGCCAACACAGATTTTACCGATCCCAAAGCCATGGTAAGCATCATGCAGGGGTACATGCAAGATGCCAAGTTCAGCCGTGGGAAGAAAGAGATCCTTGCTTTTGGCTCAATTGTGATGGTGGGCAATCTGGATGTGCAAGGTAGGTTACCGCATGAAAAGTATTATCACCTGTTTGAACCATTACCAAGTTATCTCCAAGTGGAAGCATTGATCGACCGGATGCATTATTATCTTCCGGGTTGGGAAATACCCAAAATCTCCCCCGATGCATCTAGTCGGGATTATGGCTTCATAACGGATTATTTATGTGAGATCATGCATGAGCTCCGCCGGATTGAAATACTTGGTGTGCTAAAGAACCGTTTTGAATTGTTTGAGGGTGCTGGACATGGACCCGGTTTGACTTCACGGGATGTGCGTGCCATCCATAAAACACTTGCAGGGCTGCTTAAGTTAATGTATCCGGATGGACAGGTTTCGGATGATCAGCTCGAAGAGTTGCTATTATTAGCTATCGAGGGACGTCAGCGTGTACGCAATCAGTTAAATTTAATGGCTCCAGGTGAATACTCCCCCGTCAAAATTGGAGCACGCTTTGTTTCTTCTGGTAAGGAGCTATTCCCCACACTTCTTGAAGGCGACCGGAAAGTACACATCGAAATGCCTAAAATGCCTTTAATAGGAGAGGTTGTCGGTTTAGCGGTTGCTGGGGAGCAAGGTATGATACTGCGCTTTGAAATGCAAGCAACCAAAGGGCATGGACGGATTACGCCTCTTGGATCAATACAAAAGGTAATGCGCGAATCAATCGAAGCAGCTGCGCAATATATTCGTTCACATGCGGTAGATTTAGGTATAGCCCCTGATTGGAATGAAAACTTCGACATCGCTGTTTTAGCAACGATGATGGCACTACCCAAGGAAGGACCTTCAGCTGGAGTAACGATTGTTACCGGAATTGTGTCAGCATTAAAAGCCCAACCAATAAGACATGATATTGCTATGAGTGGTGAGATTACTATCATGGGCAAAGTGTTGGGAGTGGGGGGCATTCAACCAAAACTCTTAGCAGCTATTGATGCAGGTGTAAAGATGGTTATATTGCCAGCGGAAAATGAACGTGATGTTCAGAATTTACCGGAATATGTCAAGAATCGAATTGAAGTGAAATATGTGACAGATATCCAGCAGGTATTAGGATTATCACTAGTAGTAGCATAATTAAATTGGAGGTTCAGAAAATTCTTACTGTTGGAGATAATCTTGGAAATGTGTATATGATTGGATTTTAAATAAGATCATATAATCTTGAATTTTCGAAAAAGTGAGGGAGAAGAGATGGATATCTTTACAGATGCTCAAAATAGACTTTACCGCTATTTTTCTAATGGGTGTTGGGAAATATATGATGGCGTTGATGTAGCCCAAGATGCGATTTTGACAGTTGGTGATATTGTACTTTCTGTAGCACTTAATTCTCGATTAGACACTCGTAATAAGATATGGCATATATGGCAAGGAAAGAATTTAATCGAAGAAAATCTTGCCAAGATTCCGGCAAATATTTTCTTAGAGTCAGACAATCTTCCATGGAAAGACCTGTTTAGTCTCTTTGAAAGCTTTTGCAGAATAAAATTTGTAGGGGAGGCAGTAACAACAAAAATACTTCATAGGAAACGTCCAAATCTAATTCCGATTTATGATAGTGTGTTAGGCGATTATTTTAAACCTCAATTAAAAGACGTTTGGTCAAGAGGTGGTGCGATTTTTATTATTAGGTATATGCAACTTTTCCGAGATTTGCTTTTAATAAACAAGGATAAGATTTCATCATTATGTGAATTTACAACGAAAAACGGTTGGCCGATATCCTCAGTTAGAGCTTTAGAAGTATTGATTTGGATCGCAAATGAATCTACTGGAGAATATCGGTAGAAAGCAATTATTATTTACAATTCTCTTTGTTGTGTTTATCCATTAATTCATTGAGTGTCTTAGCTTCAAAATACAAATCCCTCTCAATTTGTAACCCCATCGGACCTCTTGTTTCTTGTAATTCCTTCAAACTAAAATACCCTAATTCCACATCAAACCCTGAAACTAATCCAAAGAAAGTATCCTTCCCATCGAATTCGCTGGCATACCAGGTCCAATCGCTGTCTGGTGTGAAGAATTTTACTTGAGCTAATGTTCCATACCTATATCATCTGTGCTGTAAAGCGGTGGTAGCTTCTCGCGGGAAGCCTGGTCAAGCAGGTTTTCACCGGTAGGGGGTGGTTCTTCTGGGGGAGTTTGCAGATCAATAAAAACTAACCATCGATCCAATGAATCCAATTCTTCCATTTCAACCAATGCGCCATCTTCATCGGTCATATCGGCAAGCGTTTCAAAAAGGTGTCCTCGGAGAGATTGGGTTTTTTGAGATAAATTCGGACTAATAAAATCTTGTCTTGTAGATATGATTTCCTTTGCCTCATTTTTATCCATTTTATTGCTCATGTTTTGCGGGGTAGGGGAGGATTGATACCAGAACCATTCATTTGAAATCCAACGTTCGCGGTATTCGTGATAACCCAATCCGAAAAAGGTTATGCATATTCTTCCCTTTTGTCCAGGGCGGCTGGTGGTGACAAATAAAAATTCCCCATAATTATTCGATGATTCTTGAATTGAGTGAACGATTGTATTTTTATCCTCCATGAGCTCAGAGAATCGTTTTTGTGTCACACGATTGAAAAGAAATTCTTTTTCAGTAAGTCCAAAAACCTCATAGTATTTTCTGGGGTTATAGATTGGATTTTCAGGACTTGGCATTTAATATTTATTCATCCATTCAACATGGCATGACGAATCTCTTCGAGAAAATTTTCGGGCGTCAATTTGTCCGATTCCATGACTCGATTCACTTCCTCTCGACTCGCTAACCGGCGATGGATAAACCATTGCCAGTATTTATTTTTCTCAGTCAGGCTGACCGCAGAATACCGCCCGATTTCGAACAATCCGTGATTTGTTATTGCCAGAGAATGAGTGACACAATCCATAAATCCACTAAATCCCACCGGTCTGTAATCAAATACCAATACTTGATGCTCTGTCCCGTCTTCTTCAAAAAATTTCAACGGTTGGATGGCTCTGGCTTCCAAACCTTGCTCAGCATGATCGATGGTGGGGAAGGGGAGTGATAGACCGTTTGCTTTCACTAGATCGTGGTTGATATCGAAGTCAATATCTCTCAATCCAATCTGGAAAGCGTATTTATTTTCTTTGTGTTTCGATACAATCGAATCAAGGTCTTGGTGTAATTCTTCGGGTGTTATTGGTTTGTATTTTATTTCCCCCATATAGATGAGAATTAACGCTTCTTATTTTTCCATTCTATATCAATAAGAGCAAGAAATCCAGCTGGGGGGAGTATTACGATCCCCTGGTACTCCTTCAGCTCCAGTAAATGTTTATCCCCGGTAACGATGAAAGAAGCCTGGCTTTCCATGGCGCATTCAATGTATCGGTCATCTGTGGGATCTTTTTCGATAATGTTAACCGTTTTTGATGGATTAACCACTATTGCTTGATCGCTAATTAGTTGCAGAAATTTTGATACTTGCTCTTCCGGAAGTTGATATTTTTTTTGAATTCTGGGGTAATGAATTACTCGTTCAATTTCCTTGAGAATGGCCGGTGAAACAGCTATGTCAAACACATCCTTTTCCCATAAATCGAATATTTTTCCAGGATTCCCATTTCTGGAAATAAGAGCGCTGATGATTACGTTAGCGTCTAAAACAACACGCATGGATTATTCTTTGGAAGATCGAATTGCTTGTTGAGCTAAGATGACATCATCCAATACTTGTTCAGAATCCACATCCGGATTTAGTCCTTGAATTCGTCGAATGGAATCGAAGAATTGAGATCGTTGTCGTTTCCAGGTACTATAAACTTCAATAGGAACGACGGCAACGGCTGGTTTCCCATGCTTACTGATCAAATAGGTGTCTCCCTTGTACTGTACCTGGTCAATAAGATCGCTGAATTTCTCTCTCGCTTCTGCGACGCCTAACTTTCTTTCCATTGTAACTTTCCTTTCTATTTCACTTCTATTATATTGTACTATCTGCATATATATTACAATATAGCATATCTGTACAGAATGTCAAGAAACAATTCCCATGTCACACAAAACAGCATAGTATAATTCGTTGAATATAAACCATTATGTACGGTATTTTAATCTGGAAGGATTCAAACCTCTGACACCTTATGTCTGGCAGCGATGTAGGGAAAAGCAGCGACCAATCCATGTCGAGTAAGCTTATCCCACTTAGAAAGGCTGCTCAGATTAGCGGGCTAACACAAGAACATCTTACATATTTAATTCGTATTGGTAAACTGTGGGGTTGCAAAATGGAAAGCCCCATATGGTTTACAACAGAAGAGGCAGTCAGAGAATATCTTGCCCGCGACCGTAAACCAGGTCCAAAACCCCGAAAAAGCACCTGATAAACCTAAAAACACTTGACAATTATCTTTGACATCAAATATAATTGGCTTGACTTCAATATTACTTCTTTGCGTTTATAGTCGATGTAACACATTTCTGACGGCCGTCCATCTACTTTTGGAGAAAGGAGGTGGATCATGGGTGGTGGAAGTGGTACCTAAGTTTTCGATAGGCGACAGGCACCGCGGGTCTGTCGTCTTCGTTTAATCACCACTCCCATGCCAGAATATAGCGCTCATACAGGCGGGGATTTTTCTTTTCCCAAGATATTAACCAGCGTCCATCCGGAAGTCTTTTTTTTGCATCAACACCCAAATCATAGGACTTTCGCATATTTTTCTCAGAAATGCACACCTTTTGCGGTGGTCGTGTTTTTGGGAAAATCACATGCACTTTAACCTGCCTTGTTCGATGATTGATTTCAGTTTCCCAAAATCCATCTGGCTTCAAGAAACCACGATGAATATCCCACTCGATCTGAAAATCAGTAATATCTCCCTTGTTCTTTACCTCTCTCGATGAGATGAGGATATGCGTAACATGACCTGAGCGATATTGGTCGACAGGGACACCGGGGGAGCATTTATAACCTATTAGTATTTCGCCATCACCCCAGGCTTGATCTTGAAAAGCGATTATATTATCTTGAAGATATCTGACTTTCTCTCGCTTTTTAAATGACGCTTTGTGTCCTTTGGGATCATGCAGCTCCAAGGTTGTTTCATAATCAAGGACTTCATACATACCCTCGTTGGATAGACCTCGAATAACCTTTTTACCAATTTTCCACAAGTCGCCGATGAGTTCCAACCAGGATAGGCTTGAACCGATTGAATCTTTAAGGATAAGTGAATTAGTGATGCTTTGTGAATTTTCCCCCATGAATTTATTGGTTAATTTACTTTATCATGTAATATGGATAAATTCTAATAAGATGATCGAATTGCATTAAGTTGAATAAATCTGTAATTTTCAGAATGGAAAATCACCATAAAATATTCACCCCTTTTGGTAAAACTATCGGCTTTACTGAATTTTGAGCTAGGCTCAAGAAATATATTATAGCAATTGAAATAATGAATCCGAGGCTAAAGTTGTGTCGCAAAAGAGAGATTGTGCGACGAAATTTAATTTTATTAATATTTTAGCAATTTAGATATATTTTCCTGCTATTTGTTTTTCAACTTCTAATTTATTTCCTTGGTGATAAAGTTGATTCCTTAATCGGTGATACCATTCAATCTACCTTATATCGCCGCACATCACCCGATACCGGGCTAGCAAGACAACTACCACCTACAAGTGCTTTCGCGGGCGCAGAACCTTAAAAAAATTGAGCGGTAGGGGGTTGGGTGCATGCGATTATTAGGTGGTCTTATTAACTTAGAAAATGTTGATTTGTAATATGAGCTTTAATCTTGTTTGGTGTTTTTGAGAAAATCTGCTACAACAGGCCAGATCTCATTTCCTCGACCAAGTAAAAGGTGGCCACCACTGGGAAACTCTATCAGTTTAGCGTTAGGGATGATACGAGAAGCATGTTGGGCAACGGGAAGTGTCTTGAAGGTATCATCAGCTGCGCTTATGAAAAGCGTAGGAGTGGTCACCTGGTCTAGCGGGTACTGGATTTTTGTCCCCTGTGTATTACCTTCGTTTAGAACTCCGAGTCGCCGCGGGCTCACAGGCAGTATATTCATGATGCTTTTGTTCAAATCTGCTCTGTCTTCGGGAGATAACGTTGACACAAGTGAGGAAGGTACAGCAACGAGTGTATACATAAATTGGGGCGCTATTTTCATTATCAACCACATGGGGAAGTCGAACCTGTATAAAGCATCCAACAGTATACGCGGAGGACTTGTCCCCTCCTCTACACATTCCGGACAGATACCCCCGGAACCTGGAACGATAAATATTGCCGCAGATATGCGGTCTGGATGACGCAGTGCAAGTTGCATAGCAGGCGCGGCACCGGCCGAGTACGAGATAACCGGCACGCGCTGGATATTGAGAGCGTTAAGGAAACAAATCCATGTGTCCGCTTCCGCAGGGGGCAACGAATCGGGAGGAAGAGGGGTACGTAGATATCCAAACCGCGATGGAGCAATAATCTGGTATCCATGCGACACAAGTCCGCGGGCTGACTCTATTCCTTGATCCCAGCCCCCACTCGTTCCATGTAACACAAGGATTGGAGGTCCTTCTCCCAGCGTGGCGTATTCGATCAGGCCGCAGTCAGTATTGATAATTTTACTGCCTGTTGTAATACGCTCGTTAGCTATGTTGATGTCGTTGCGATAATTTTCACAAACTAGAACTAGACCCAGCAAGATTACAAAGATGATTATGATCCACATGGTTCTCACCAATGGCTTGTTTTTTAGCTTTTTCGGATGTTCTTCTTTGGATTTTTCAGTTAACTTTGCCATGTTTATTTTAGTATACCTAAACATCTATTACCTTATGATAAAAAATGTAATTCTCAAGCATTATCGGTGATTAAAAACGCAATTCGAAAATTTCGTTCGATATTCGATGAAAGTAAGTTTATTGCACGTCGAAGGATTTCTTGTGGACTCGAAGTCCATGGTTTTAATTTATGGCATGAAAGTAATTCTTCAACTCGCTTGAATTCCCACCACTAAACTAGTTGGATAAAACCAATTAACTAAATCTCTTCCGCCGAAGAAGCTCAATGATTTTATGGGGAAAGAAATTTCAATCCATTATGGCGTTTCTTTCAGACGTATTATACACATATAGTCCTCAATGTTGTTACCAATTTTGGACTTATTTTACTTGCAATACTTCGGTATAAAGCACACAAACGATATTTTATAAAGCACCATAACAAGCCAGGCGATAAACGCTGACAATATCAGTAATGCAACACCAATGGTTTTAGCTTTCCTTTTTAATTTAGATGCGAATTCATCGTCATTCACACAATTCAGAATAACAAATCGCATAATAATGTTTCAAGGGTCAAAGCTATTTATGTGAACTTGATCCCCCTACTTTTATCCCCCTAATTTAAGAAGCCAAAGCCCAAGTCGAAAAATCACCCCACATATTGCACCTTCTCACAAAGGGTAGATGAATTTGGAGTTGCGTGTTTACACCGTTTAGGTAAATAAACTAATGTTCTCCCTGGTATCCTCCATCCATTTAGGCCATTGAATTCTAAATTCATCATAGGATGGTAATTCCTGTTCTACACGAGAATAGTCGTGTGCAACGATATCTTCCGGAGAATCGTATTCGGATATCATTTCGGAGGTCGAATATTTTTGTAAGGCTTGCAGCGCGTGCTTATCCAAGTCTGGGTATAAAAATCGCCCCGGATAGGGATCAAATAATCTTGGGTCAACTTGATATTTCTGGACTTTGGCACGCTCATAGAAAAACCGCATTACGTCTTGTATCAACTTGGCATACTGAGGTGCATCATGTTGCTTTGGCGGTAAATGAGTTATTCGTAAATCACTATCCATATACCAGGTAAAACCAGCTAGATAAGAATTGAGCATATAATCCATATCTTCACCGCGAGTAATCCCCGGATCAAACCCAACTTGGGTAAACAGGTCACGGTGAAAGATCATATTACCGCCAAAGACCTGGGGGCTTGGCAATATTTTTACCGGATTTTCAATCAATTGCCTTAAACCCGCATTCATTATCCGGCTTTTATCGAGAAAAATATTCCCGGTTTCTTCACCTTCCACAAGATCAAGTTCGCCATTTTTATTCTCATAAGGTCCCGCAATGCCAAATATGCGCTCAGTTTTTATCGCTTTTAAAGCTTGATGAACGTAATTTGGCGCAATGACTTCATCATCATCAAGCGCAATAACAATCTTGGCATTTGCCATGTTGGGAATCAAGAGTTGCAAGTTTCGAATCCCGGCATAGGTCAACAAATTAAATGCCCTTTCCGGCAAGTGATACTGCTCTCGAACCTTGTTTAAGATTGCATAATCACAATTGTTTATCTGAAGTTGATCCTGGTATTCCTGTATGATTTGATCAACAGTTTCGGAAGCTAGAGGCAAAACGCTTTCATCAACGCCGCCAGCAAGAATGAGTACTCGAAAATCTTTTTCTTTTTGGTTTACCATGCTATCCAGTAATCGCGGCAGGGTGCTTCTCCCGTCTACTGGGGTTGGATGATCAAAGCCGCCTGTTTTTGTTCCACTCGTCCAATATGTTGGAATTACGATCCAGTTTTTTGAGTTTGATTTTCTGGTGATACTTTCCATCATTGCCAACATTCAACCTCATCTTTTTCCATATGTGCTTAACATCATTTTGCATTAGCAGTAGTAAAGTAAACATGGAGTATTTTCAAATCAAAGCCGTCGCGGATTATGCCTGCCATAAATCAGATTGCCGTAAGCTGCTATTCTCTACGTGCGTTTTAAGGATTGATAAGCCAAGACTTATTGAATATTATGCCATAAGAATACTGGATATGAGATTACTTCATCCAAATAATCTAATTTATCCCTACTTCGCCCAATTTGACTACCCTACTTGCTCTTGACAAGCATTATTAATTCCTTCATATTGAATCATGTATGTGAAGTATTTTGGCTTGTCTGAACCTGCATTCAAGATTACACCCGATCCCCGCTTTCTATGGTATTCCGACCAGCATAAAGAGGCTAAAGCTAAACTTGAATACCATCTTTCGCAAAAAGATGGACCGGTTTACCTGAGCGCAGATGTGGGTTTGGGAAAAACCTCTATAGCTCAACGATTACGGGATGAATTCGCGGCTGATAAATCGAAGAAAGTTGTCCTGGCGTTTGCTCCCAACCTGAAAACAGCTAACCAATTTATGCGCTTCATTGCCGACGAGTTTGAGGTCAAAACCGCCCGTTCCTACTCCGATACCTTGAAGAATTTCGAGCGCTATCTGATTGAGCAATACAAAGCTGGCATTACGCCCATCTTATTGGTCGATGAAGCCCAAAACTTGCCTCACGATACCCTCAAAACAATTCACCACCTCTTTAATTTCACCACTCGAAATGAGTTTCTTATACAAATAGCTCTGTTCGGTCAACCTGAGTTGGACAAGCGTATCCAGCGTTTCAAATCGCTTGCCAGCCGGATGTACAAAGCGAAGTTGCAGCCTTTTGATTTACAACAAACCGAAGAAATGATGAGGTTCCGCTGGACGGTTGCAGGAGGCGATGCACTCCCCTTTCAAAAGGAAGCCATTGCCGAAATCTACAGGCTCACCGGCGGTATTGCCCGAGATATCTGCAAGCTGGCCAATGAAGCCCTCCTTCGCACCGTGGTCGAAAACCGTAAGATTGTCGATAAAGATACGATCATCGCATCTGCCAGGGATGCATTTGAGGAGGTGGTTTAATGGGAATTTATGACGATTTGTCAAAATTAGAAACGCAATCCCCTACCATAAAATTAGCTGGTGAAGAAATGTCACTAGATAATAAGTCCACGCGGAAAGCCACGTCAAATATTACGTCACCCCGCAAGAGATCAAGTGAAAATCCACGTGAGGTATCACGTGATCTTCCAAGTAGAGATGAAATCCAGGGATTCAGTTTTCAATTACGGGATGAATTGAAGGTTAAAGTCCAGGCTGAAGTGCCTTTCCGTTGGCAGAAAGAATTAGAAGATTTGGCAAGAGAATTAAATGTTAAAAAGTTGGAGCTTTACCGATTTATTATCGGAGAATTTCTGGGAAAGGTGAAAAGAAAGAGCCATGTATAATAACATGCTGAAAATCGGGGAGACGAAAGCATTTCATGACCGCAACCTGTTTGTGCGGGGGGCTGATATTGCTACTCAATGTGGATGGACGGGCGTGCCCAATTTCATCCTGGAGAACGATTCGATCTCCATTGGGGCAAAGCTTACCTATGCCATGCTACTGAAATATGCGCGTGAGATGGATGAGTGTTTTCCGGGTCAGGATCGATTGGCAAAGGATATCGGTGCTACACGTCAGAGCATCAATGCATATATCAAGGAACTGAGTAAAGCAGGAATGGTCGATGTCAAAAGGCGGGGACAGGGGAGACCCAATGTCTATACCGTTCACATTAAAGCCTCGTTCTGGAAAAGGGCAAAACGAGGCTGATGTCAAATTATTTTACATCTAGATGTCAAACAAACAGACATCCTGAAGTCAAATCTTTTTACCCTATTAATAAGCAATGAATACCAATCAGATAACTAAGATAAAGTTTAAAGAAAATATTCTTTTAATTATTTTTGAATGTGCTATAGTAATTACCAGGGCATAGTCGTATGCAATCCAATCAGAAAGTGGAAATCGGAAGCAGAACCGTCGAAGACTCGTTTATCACCATCGACGATTTAATTCCATTGGCGGATATACTTTCGAAAGGTTTAATCAAATTGGGGGAATATAAATATCCGTTAGATATTCGAAAGGGGGTGAGAAGCATGAGTGCTGAAAGAGAAAATATCACGATTAAGGCGATCGGTCGTACATACTTTCTGGATGTCAAAGAAACTAAAGATGGCAATCCGTTCTTGATCATTACCGAGAGCCGATCGAAAGGGGAGGGGAATGACCGGGAGCGATCAAGCATACTTGTATTTCAGGATAACCTAAAGGAGTTTGCTGAAGCGGTTTCTTCAATTGCCAACAAGATCGGGCATTAAACCAGTGAGTTAAACCATTGTTCTAATATGCTAGGATGAATCATACCCATGTTCATCCCTGCCTTACTTCGCAATCATCAGGATCATCTCGTTTTAGGTCGCATCGGCCGTTACCGCTTCTTTCCGAAATTCAGCATCTCACCCCAGGTACGAAAATTCCATATGTATGTGGTCGGACTTACCGGACGGGGTAAGAGCAAATTCCTGGAGAATTGTATCGTTCAGGATATATTAGCCGGTCGGGGTTGCGCGGTGGTTGATCCGCATGGTGATTTAGCCAGGGATGTTTTGTGGACTTTGGCTTCTTGCGGGTATTTCAACAATTCCCAGTCTTACGATCGCATTGTATATGTTGCCCCTCGCAGGCGTGATTTTATCATTCCCTTTAATGTATTAACCACCTCCGACCGGAACCTGGAAACTTATGAGATTGCTCAACGAGTCATTTCTGCCTTTACCCGCACCTGGGCGCGGACTTTGCTGGAACCACCTCGTTTCCAGCAAATCATGCGTTCTGCTTTAGCGACCTTGATCGAGACACAAGACAACTTGTGCAATCTTTACCGCTTGTTGACCGATGATGATTTCCGTAACGCCAAGCTTCAGCAAATCAAGGATCCCAAGGTTGCCCTGGATTGCCGTTCGTTTTTTTGTAATGAATTTGAGCAATGGGGGAGAGAACGCAATTCCATGATGAGCAGCACTACCAACAAGGTAAGCGCTCTTACCGATAACCCGAGCATCTTCTACATGCTTGGGCAGAAGGAAAATAACGTGGATATTCGCAAGATCATGGATCAGGGGAAAGCATTATTTGTGGATTTGGGAGATTGTGACGATGAGACAAAACGATTGTTCGGGACGTTGATTGTCACCGGCTTTGAGCAGGCAGCCTTATCCCGCGCCAGAGCGCCGCTTGAATCTCGTAAACCGTATTATTTGTACATCGATGAATTTCAGGATTTTGCCTGTCATCCCGGAGCCGCCGAGACGTTCAGCCAGATGCTATCCCAGGTGCGCAAGTTTGGATTGCATATGATCCTGGCAAACCAATCCATCGCACAACTAAATACTCGCCTACAGACCGCGTTAGGTAACGCACAAACCATCGTGACATTTCGGATTTCAAGAGCCGATGCAGAAGCGCTGGCAAGGGTATTGGGAGAAGTGAATACCGAAGCCATTAAACGGCAAAATACTTTCCCATCCCAACATCCGATTTTCTCTCCCCTAAACGAGCAATGGGAAGATTTCATCCAATTTCTCACCCGGCAGGAGGTACGCCAGGCGACAGTCAAAACAGCAGATGATCGCCTGGCAGTCATCTGGTCAGAATACATTCAGAAGAATAATTACTCGGAAGAGGCGCTTGAGAAAATCATTGTGGAATGCATCAAACGCTATGGTAATTCTTTTGAGCGTGTAGCTGCTAGACTTATCAATCAACAGGTGACCGGAGATAGAACCAATGTTTTTACCAATTGATAATGAAATTTATTCGAGCATAATTTTTACCCGGTTTAACCTGTTCGGCTACCTATTCGCAAAGTTATTCGCTTCATCCGAAGGGCTTTTCCTCAAGCCAGCGGGCATCGAGCCCTTGCCTTGAGCCAGAAAAAGAGCTGCCTTGCCTCGGGGAGGCCATTCCACCGCAGATTTTCGCCGTATACAGGCTCAAAACAGCTTTGTCAGACCCCCCAACTCGGCAAGCCAAAGCGTCGGGTCTCTTCCCAATCATCTGCCGATGCCTGGGATCGACCCCGACAACCCACGGCTACGCCGTCTGTTTTACAAACAGACGGTTCCCTTGCTTACTTCCTCGTCCGTTGGACGATGGTCGTTCGCCGCGGCGTCACGCTTTGGCGCAGACTCGCTACGCGAGACTGCACCACGCTACCACCGTGGGTTGTCGGGCTCTGCGAGCCCGACGCTTTTGCGCCGTCGACATCTTTTTCTGGACTTTTTCTGTCTCCGCCGCTGGAAAATTGAGCGCCGCCGGAGGCGGCTGGATTTTTTGGCGAATATTTTTCATGCTATCCTGAGTCATGAGAGAAAGAGAGAGACCATTAAGCGAATACGAATTATCCCGCCCAGCCATGGTTTTGGCTAAACGGTTCGTTCAAAGATGGGATATCTACGCCAGACAGCTTGACGATGGGCGTTACATCTGTGTTCACGAACCGCTCAACGTGGAGCACTTATTCGCCCATCTTAGAGGTGAAATTACGCTGGGCACATATTGCTTGAACCAAAAGAATAAGGCTCGATTTATGGTTTTTGATGCTGATGATGAAAAAGGATTTCAGAATTTAATCCAACTCAATTCCCAATTGGCAAAAATAAGTTACCCTTCATACCTTGAATCTAGCAGGCGCGGTGGGCATCTTTGGTTTTTCTTTGAGAAACCAATTTCAGGTCGAGAAGCACGGTTATTTGGACAAGGGATATTGGATGAATACGGAATGGAAGGAATCGAATTATTTCCGAAACAAGATCGCTTGAGCCAGGGTCCCGGTTCTTTGATCCGCATGCCATTTGGCCTCCATCGCATTACAGGGATGCGATATGGATTTATTACCCCGGAAAGGAAACCATTGGCTCCAACCATCCGCGAACAAATTTATGCTCTCTCGACCCCTCAAACGATTTCAGAACTAATGATTAAATCCTATCCGACATCTTCATCCCTAGAGACGCCAGTAACCTTTCCTGAGCGATCTGGTGAACCCACAGAGATGGTTTCGCAAAGGATTAAGCAAAGTATTACCGTATTAGAATTCGTCAGCCAATATGTGGATTTAAAACCTAACGGGAGTGGAGCTATTGGAAAATGCCCATTTCATGACGATCAACATCCCAGCTTCAGCGTCAATGACAAAGAAAATTATTGGCATTGCTTTGCCGGATGTGGTGGGGGATCGATCATTGATTTTTGGATGAAATGGCGAGGAATTGGGTTTGTTGAAGCAGTCCATGAATTGGATAAGCTAGAATGACATCTGCCATCTAGTATTCGGTCGTGGCGTCGTGCTGTTGGGAATTGAAGCCCCAAAATGTTTCCATTGCAAACACTATTATTAGCAAAGAATCTAAGAAAATGAACACTTATATAAGGCCAGAAAACCATTGGTTCTGGATTAGCAATGAAATAACTATTAGCAATGCTTTACCGTATTTTGCGGGGAATCGATTATAGATTTTTGGATGAAATTGATTGATAAAAATTTGAGTCGATCATCCATATAATATAGTGAGAGTGTTCAATAATGCAAGAAAAGTATTTACAGTTGATCACTTTACACCTCAAGCAATAGCTAAAAATATCCTCGGATGGAGAGGAAAACAAATTATCTCTCCTGAGAATATTCAGCATCTTTCTAAGTCGTGCCATCGAGAGAAAGATTGTACGACCCAAGAAAGACTTACTGCTTTGTATCGTCAAAGAAGGGGAGGAGAAATTACCTTAAGTGATGTAAAGAGTTGGGCTAGGGAGTCTGAATATAATTATTGAAGATCAAACTCCCAAGTCATTTTCTCCATCCCACCAATTTCATCAATTACAAAATATAGTTTAGTTGCTTTCTGGTTAATAATTCCTTTAAAACTAATAGGAGTAATGTTTCTACCAAAATGGACTTCACCAGTATGACCAGGGTCGATTGTTTCCTGATTCACTTCTTCGTAAGTAACATCACCAAAACCAACGTGAGGCTTGATTTCGTTTCCAAGGTCATCGAAGACGTGGAAAGATTGGTACTGGTATCTTAGGATGTATTGGGTTGGTCTTTTGTTACTAATAACTATCTTAAACCCCACATACTCCTCATAAATCCTAACCATTTCTAAAGGGACAACTACAAATATCCCATTCTTTGAAAAACTTTGACCAACTTTAATAACAGAACCTGCAGGAGGGTATTGCTCTGGTTGAAAACCATAGTCAGTCGGAGTTGGTTCTGGAGTAAAAGTAACAGTAGGCGGTTGGGTAACTGTATCTGTCTCAATAATCGTTACTGGTTCGGTGGTATCGGTAAGTGGCTGTGTTGTGACGGCTTGTGTTATCTCTTCAGGCCGAATTGAATTTATAAGTATCCCCGCAAGAATGGCGATTACACAAACTGAAATAAAAAGGAGAGATACTAAAACAGCGATCAATCTCCCGTTCCCATTTCTTCTTTGGGGTACTGGTGGAGTCCTGGTTATTTGTGGTTCTTCTTTTGTTTGATCTGGATAAAAAACAGCAGGTGCAGGAATTGGGGGAGCCTCTGGAACCCTCTGAATAGCCTCTAAACTCGGGTAGAGGGTAAAAAACTCACTAGCGTACTCTCTGTAGAGAATATCTCTTTTTACCTGATCGTCCCCAGAAATACCCAGTTTTTTGTAAATTTCACTCAAAAAATTCCTTGTGGAGCTTTCAGCAAATCCGATTTTATCTGATAAATCCTTTATCTTTATATCTTTGTTTTGAATGACATAAAATAAAACCTCTTTCTCCCTCTGAGTTAGACCCTCTATTTTAGATTTTTTCTCGGCAAACATTGCAGATCTCTCAATATGGTTCCATAGGCTTGAAAATTCATTTTTAGTGCGGATAATCAATCATGGAGGCTAAAATGAATACCCAAATTTTAGAGAAGTTAGATTTAGACTATGAAGTAATCGGTAAAGGTAGGTTGCCGACTGAACCAATGCAGATAGGCGATTGGTGGGTGGTACCTGCCCATGTCTACAATTCTACCATTCCCCCGGAAGCTATTGGAAAGGTTTTTGATCTGATTAACCAAGGTGTAAGGTTAAGAGGACTTTTAGTGGCTGACGATATTCGGAAAACAAAACCACAGGAAAAAAATGAACACGAAAACGAAGCTAATCAAGTAGGAGATAGGATTTTCGGCATAATTGCAGGAATCGCCGGAGCTGTTGGAATGCTTGCTCTGGGAATGATCTGGTTATTGGGATCTGTTGTAGCATACGATCCAATGTTGATAGCGGTTTTAGAAGATGGGAGATGGATATGTATTCACTCATGGTACGAATGATACCTTTTGAAATGCCAATGCGGAGTTTTATTATTAACTTATCCAGTGCCTCTCATGAAAATGATTTGCAAGAGATTGATCTCTTGGATGAATGAGAGGAGGCCGATATGCTTCAAATGCTATTTGGGATGTTTGAACACGCATTAGTCGGCACCTGCCTGGCTGCTCTAAGTTTGGTGCTTTTTAGCCTGGCTGGATTACTGCGATTCTTCCCACGCTTGGCTAGTTTTTTGATGACTTGCTTGAGAGGATTATTGATTTTATCCTTCCGCTTGTATCACCTGGTCCTCACATTTCTTAATCCTATATCTCAAAACTCTATGGGAATTGACGTTTTATCTGGATATTTCCGTTTAATCGCTTGCATCTTGATCTCGCTAACGATTTTTACAGTGATCTTTTTGGTTTTCGGAGCACATTGGTCGGGCTGGCTTTTTCTCATCCCAATAGTACATGGCTTAGCCGTTGGATTGGCTTGGGATGAAATTGAAAAACCGGGTGGGCTTCAACTGGGAGTAAAAATCTGATGAATCGCGTTTTACATAAAGTCCTAGCAACAAACTCAGATGATATCTCTTCGAGTCAACGCTCCACCCACACCCATGTGATCGGTCAGCCGGGTACCGGTAAATCACGGGCTTTGGAATCGTGGATTATGCAAGATATCAACCTTGGTCATGGGGTGGGGGTTATTGATCCCCATGGCGACCTTTTTCAAAACCTGGTAACCCGCATTGCTTTGAAGCCGGAGGTGTGGAATAAGGTAATCATCATCGATCCTTGCGATCCACAATGGGTGGTAAGTTTTAACCCACTTGAAGCGGTTAGAGGATTGACGCATGAGCGATTATCAACATTCCTGACCGATGTGGTTTCCCGCATTTGGAGCCTGGATACAGCTAATTCCCCCAGGATGGTTTGGTTGTTGGCGAATACGTTTTTGGCTTTGTCAAACTTGAGGTTATCACTTTTAGACCTTCCCCGGTTTTTATTGGATATGGACTATCGGGGGGGATTAATTGACAGAATATCCAATCTTGAAGCACGTTCTTATTTTCTTTATGAATTTCCGAAAACCAGTGGTGCAGTTCACCAATGGGTCACCCCAGTTCTTAATAAAATTGGAGGTCTAATCTTTGACCCTGATATCCGATTAATGCTGGCCGGAGAATCTGGGATAAATTTTCGCAATGTTATGGATCAAGGGAACATTTTGTTAGTTCATCTACCAAAAGGCATCATCGGTGAAGGTCCAAGCGCATTGTTAGGTGCATTTATTGTGGCACACCTTCAAAAGGCAGCTTTATCCCGGGCAGACTTAAACAAACGTAATTCTTTTTATCTCTACCTGGATGAATTTCAAAATTACACCACTGACAATATCAATGATATTCTTTCAGAATCGAGAAAATATGCTCTCTCGTTGATTTTGGCACATCAATACCTGGATCAATTGTCAACCGACTTACGTAATGCTGTGCTCAATACAGCTGGTACTCTCGCTTGTTTCCGAGTGGGTTACCAGGATGCCAGCAGATTGGTTAGGGATATCTTTCCATCCCAAGAATTTCTTTCCACTTCCACAACGAGTGTTGTGATTAATAAAATCGGAAATTGGCCAATTTTGGGATTGGAGAGCCAATCTAAGCCTTTGGGTTGGGAAGGATTGGCGATGGGATTAACAAAGCTTTCTCGGAGAGAATTTTGGGTAAAGCAGCGTGGACGGCGAAATCCGGTCAAACTGAGAACACAGGATATGCCGGATATCATATTGACTCATGAAGTTGAGAAGATGAAATGTGAGCTCTTGGATTATTCAGGTTCAAGGTTTGGAAGGTTGAAGGAAGAAGTTAGGGAGAAGCAAGCTTCAGCAAAGGCAACAATTTATGAACCAAAAGGTGGGAGAAAACTTGTTAATGAAAGTGATACACCGGATGATAACTATTCACTTTGGGATTCTTAGTGTGATAAGGTGAAATGATGCGATTTCAATCTCGTGATGGAGAAATCTTGAAGATGATCTACGAAAACGATGGAGTCGTAGCTAAGCGCCATTTAAAAAATCTGTTTTGGCGTGATTCAAGCCAGCGGGCAATGGAACAGAGATTATCGAAACTCTATCGAGAAGGATATATTTCATGGCCTGATCGAGATCATCGGAAAATCTATCCAATCCCGGAACCTATTTGTTGGTTGGGTTGGCAAGGAGCATTGTATATCGCTGGTATCAATGGTGCAAAGGTGAGTCAACCAATCGGAACTAACGAAAACCAAATGCGTAACCTTCAGAAGAAATTACAAAGCCAGGGTGTGCGTTGGGTACGTGAACCGAAATGGAGTTTCTTACGCCATGATCTTGCAATTATAGATTTTCGTTTATTACTCCAATTTTCACTAAGTCAATTGAAAAACATGGGATTAGAACGATGGCTTCCTGAAAGCGAATTTCGCATAGACATGGATATTGTTAATTTTAATTTCAAACAAAAAGAGGGGAAGATTCTCCGGATGAAACGCGGTGTTTGCCCGGATGCTTACTTCGAAATCATTGATCATGATCGATTAAGACAAGGCCAACCAGCCAAAGCCAGATTTTTGTTGGAAATTGATATGGGAACGCATGATAATCCAAGCTTTGGAAAATACAAAGCCTTACCGGGAGTAGCATATATTAAAAGCAATAGTTATCGAGATCGCTTTGGCAGCAATCATGGAATTTGGCTGGTAGTTACCAGTGGGGGAGAGAAGCGCATGATGAATTTACTTAACCAGACAAAAGAGAGAACTGACAAGGAGGCTGGACTGTTTTACTTTTCCACATTCAATCTTTTGTATGGTGGCAATCTACTCACCAATTCAATTTGGTGGCGAGCCGATCAATCATCACCTGTTTCAATATTGAGTAATTGAGTTAAAAATAATCGACAATAGGAGATATCAGAATGAATGAAGCAGTTTATATAAGACCACAAAGACTTCTCAGGGCGATAGAAGTGGCGGAAATCCTCAGTATCAGCCGGGCTTTTGCTTACCGGTTGATGCAGCAAGGAAAAATCCCCACGGTGTGTATCGCAGGAGCACGACGCGTTCGACCTGAAGATTTATCAAGATATATCAACAAGTCATTATCCATCGGGGATCAGAATTAATGGTTCCAGTTATCTTCTCCTCTTTCTTATTAGCGGTTAGAATTAAGGGCGTAATTTCGCACCTTAACAGCTTAATAGGACAGAGCAGAGTTGCCTTTCCTTCACTTTCAAATAAGGAGTAAAGGAAATGGCTAGAAAAAATCGTGGTCGAAATGAAGGGTCGTTACACCAACGTCCCAACGGAACCTGGCGAGCGCAACTTAGTGTCAATGGTAAACGGGTCAGTAAGGGGTTTAAAAATAAAGCAGATGCTCAATCCTGGTTGAGAGATTTCCAGGTAAAAATATTTCAAGGGCTCGATTATAAAGGCAGTTTAATCACCCTTGAAGAATACTTGCATCAATGGCTAGAAAATTATTCGCCGTCTCTGCGTGATAAAACTGCTGACCAATATTCGAGAACAATAAAGAAACACATAAATCCTTATCTTGGGAAAACTCCTCTAAAAGACTTGAGCTTAGCTAGAATTGAACAATTCTATGCCACATTAGTTCAAAATAATGTGGGAATTCGTACGGTTCGACTTAGTCATGTCGTTTTACATCGATCATTAGATAAAGCCGTTCGATATGGACTTTTGACTCATAACCCTACCCAGGGAGCAACACTTCCTCGATATCGACATGGGGATATGAAAGTTTTAGATGAAAGCCAGGTGTCGCGTTTTCTTGTTGCTGCTCGGTATAGCACCTACCAGGGTTTGTATCACCTGGCAGTCACAACCGGAATGCGTCTTGGAGAACTTGTTGGCTTGAAATGGTCAGATGTTTATTTCAATACTGGAGCGATTACTGTACAACGCCAGGTTCAAGATGTTCGTGGTCAGGGTTGGACTTTCCAAGAACCGAAGACGCGCAGTGGACGACGAACGGTAAAGGTAGGGGAGGGTTGTTTACAATCCTTGCGTATCCAACTCGAAAAGCAGCAAAATCAAAAGGCATTGGTTGGTGAGCGTTGGCAGGAATTCGACCTTGTCTTTACCAGCAAGGTTGGAACGCCAATTGATCCCAGTAATCTACGGTTAGATTTCAAGAAAGTTCTTCATCAGGCTGGTTTACCTCAAATTCGCTTTCATGATTTGAGGCATACCGCTGCTTCTTTAATGCTCAATAGAGGCATACCGTTTATTGTGGTATCCAGAATTCTTGGGCATTCTAAACCCAGCATTACATTAGACATCTATGGGCATTTGCTTACCGATATGCTGGATGAAGCAGCTCGGATCATGGATGAGGTAGTGACGCCGATCAGGGTGGAAATTAAAAAATCGGTTGAAAAATCCTGAATTTCAGGTCTTTTCTATTCTTCGGAATTGCACCCAATTGCACCAACTTGCACCAGCATAAAGTAACCCGTTTTGTTTTCGGGCTTTTTACCGCCATATATGTGCATATTGATGTCGATGACCCCCATATATGGCGCCCCCGGCGCGATTCGAACGCGCAACCGTCTGATCCGAAGTCAGGTGCTCTGTCCATTGAGCTACGAGGGCGACAGGGTGAATTATACTCTACCTCTCCCCCTGTGCAAGTGGTTTTTACTCATTCAGGTAAATAGGTGATTATATATTACTCGAGATAGATCTGAGAGTTATTACGGCGCCGGATCCCAAACTTGTTACTCAGAGTGGTGAAAGAAGATAGACAGCACAATACTGCCATGAGACATTTAAAAAATCCCCGCATCGCCAATGGTGTTAATGATGCCATTGGTGGATACCCCAGCCATGTTTATACGCTGCTTCGGTATTATCCGTAGCAACTGCTTCAATCTCCACTGTTCTGGTCGTAAGGAAGCGAAAACACCTTGGGCAAGTTGACCAGTTCCTTCCCCTCAAGTGGGGAATAAGCCCGCCGCTTGCTGGTTTGAATGCCACATCCCACAAGCGCCTCTATGAGTTTGACCGCCGCGGCGACCCCGTCAACCACCGGGACTCCAAGTTCACGTTTCAGCCGTTCATCCAACCCGGCCATGCCCGCGCAGCCAAGGCTGATCACTTCCGCCCCATCTTCTTCGACCGCCTTGCGTGCCTCCGCCAGGATCAAATCCTCAACTTTCTCCTTTCCTAACCCTTCAAGGGCTAAGACGGCTGTACCCGTGGAGCGGACAGAGGCGCACCGTTCCTTAATACCAAATGCTTTTATGGCGTCCCAGAACATTGTAATGGCTCGATCGCCGGAGCTGATCACGCTGAAGGTATGACCTGCTATGCAAGCCAGATAGAGCGAGGCTTCCATGATCCCCAACACCGGTTGATTCAACATCTCTCTGGCGGCGTGAATGACGGGGTGATTGCCGTAACAGGCAATGATAAAACCGTCGAATTCCGCTTGATGGGCAATGAGAACCTCCAGGCAAGGAGTACAGCTCAGCAGCTCATCATAAACGCTTTCAATGGATCTCGGTCCACTGGAGGGATTAAGGCAGACCACTTCTGTACCCGGTGATTTGACCGCCTCCCCGGCTTTTTGAATAGCTCTGGTGAAGTCTTCAGAGGTATTTGGGTTCAGAATCAATATTTTCATCACAAATTCCTTTTTGTTGCAGGCGGTAGGTTCTTCATCAACCTGGCAATGGCAGCGGCTGTTTCCGCATCATGCCCCGAAAAGCAAGTACATCGGGTGAGCTTCTGCGCCAAGCGGATAGCTCCGACTGCGGATTTTGTGTCAATTCCAAGCTGAAATCTCCTTTCAAATTGGAGATAATTAACCAGATGCCATTGTTATGATGAGAGCGATAATTCGCCCTCGCACAGGTTAGATATCCTTCGGATCGTAGGATGCTCCCCAGGTTTTTGGCGGCTTTGTACGCCCGACCAAACCTGCAAGCGCAGCCACTGTGATGAGATAAGGCAGCATCTGGAAGAACTGGTAAGGAATGACTGAACCTCCAGTCTGCATTCTCAATTGGGCTGCATCTGCGGCGCCGAACACCAGACACGCCAGTGCGGTCCTCAATGGATCCCAGCCACCCACGACAACCGCAGCCAGAACAACAAACCCGCGCCCGGCAGTCATACCTCCGGATGCAAAGTACCCTACCTCGCCGAGGGTCAATGCGCAGCCTCCTAATGCGGCAAAGATCCCACTCAGGATTACCGCCTGATACTTCAATCTGATCACTGGTAGACCAGCCGTTGCTGCTGATTGTGGATTATCCCCAACAGCACGCACATTCAAACCCCAAGTGGTGCGATATAGAACCCAGGCCGCAATGAAGGGTAGAATCAAGGCGATCCATGTATTCACCGGCTGCCGGAATAGCACAGGGCCAATGATCGGGATATCCCCAAAGCTGGCGGGGAACAGTATTGGGAACGTCGCAACCCGCTCAGATCGGGTCTCGGAAAGCATGGCAAATAAAAGATTCGTTCCGCCAAGCGCTGCGAGGTTGAACATCAAGCCGGTAACAACATGATTGGTCTTTCGTGAAACGGTCAAGTAGGCGAATGCCGACCCGAGCAGGAAACCAAGGAGCGCAGTGCCAATTACAGCCCAAAGGACATTACCTGTATAGTAACTGATGGCGATCCCTGCCAGGGCTCCAAAGAGCATGGTTCCCTCAATGCCCATATTGATAATGCCTGATCGTTCGGAGAACACTTCACCCACAGAGACTAACATCAGTGGTCCTCCCCATCGTAATGCTGCTTGCAGCCAATCGATAATTTGGTCAGCCGACATGTTCTACTACCTCCTCATCTTCTTTTTCCGTTTTGTCCAACCTTTCCAGGCGCTTACGTTCGCTATACCCTACCGCAATCACGAAGATGACGCACAGTGCTTCGATAACGACTGTCATCGGTGCTCCGACGCCCGTCTGAATCGACATCGTTGTTCCGCCCGCTTTTAAAGCTGAGAAGAACAATGCGCTGGCTATAACGCCCAGGGGATTCCCACCGGCAAGGAGTGCCACAGCCACGGCTTCATATCCTACACCTGCCACAAAATCCATATACAATCGGTCTTTCAATCCCATGATCTCACATGCACCTGCCACGCCTCCCATCAGCGCACCGATTAAAAGTACGAAAAGAATTTGCCGCTTGACGTTCATACCTGCATAGCGCGCCGCATCCGGGTTAGCCCCAAGCATGCGCGTTCGCAAACCAAAAGGGGTGAAGCGAAGGGCGAGAAAGAATAAAATACATGCCGCTAATCCGATAATGAAACCGGGGTGGAGGCTGGAGCCTTTCATTAATATTGGTAGCATTGCTGTAGGGGCTATCATTCTCGACATGGGAAAGAAGGATCCAGGCTCTGCCATAGGCTGAGGTTCATGAACCAACCAACTGACAAAATAAATAGCTACATAATTCATCATGATCGTGGTGACCACCTCGTTTACCCCTCTATATGCTCGTAGGTATGCAGGTCCAAAACCCCATATCGCAGCAACCACTATCGCTGCCAGGAAAGCAAGTGTAATATGGATGATGGGGGAAACAGGTAGAGGGATTAAGCCTACAACCGTAGCGCCAATCGCTCCTGCATACATATACCCTTCTGGTCCGATGTTCCACACTCCGGCTTTTATGCCTAATGCAACACCCACGCCGCAAATAAGCAGGGGGGAGGCACGAACAAGCACATTAGCAATAGCCTGTGGGCTGCCAACAGCCCCCTTCAACAATGCCGTATATGCATCAAGCGGGTTGACGCCCGAGAGCGCAATCAAGCCCGCTCCGGCGAGCAACCCCAGAAGAATACCGAAAAGAGGACGTGCTCCGGATAGGACCAGCTCTCCGAAACCTGGAAAGTAAATAAAATCTGGCAGTTTCTTCTTCTCCGTCATGCTACTACCTCCGATGCGCGCCCAAGCATCATTTGTCCAATTGTGGAAACATCCGCTCCTTCACCTTCTACTTCTCCCATCACCTCCCCGCGAAACAGAACAATGATGCGGTCGCTGAGTGACATGACCTCCTGCAATTCTGTTGAAATGAATAACACAGCCGCTCCACGGTTCCGTTCACTTAGTAAAGTATCATGCACGCTTTCCACTGCACCCAGATCAAGCCCGCGTGTCGCCTGGGAGGCGATATCGAGAACAGGTTTTGCATTTAGCTCCCGTGCCACAACAACCTTTTGCTGGTTTCCACCTGATAAATGTCTTGCCTGGACTTCACCAGAGGGTGTCCGGATGTTATAGTCACGGATCAGCTTTCTGGCATGCTTCCTGATTTCGTTATATTGAAGCACACCTCTTTTCGAGAAAGGTGGATGATCGAAATCCTTAATGATAAGGTTCTCCGATACACGAAGATCCAGGAAGAGTCCGGTTTTCTGTCTGTCTTCGGGAATATATCCAACGAAAGATGGATCGTCAATCACACGGTCAACGAGTTTGCCCTGAATGTGGATCGATCCGCTTGTCCGTTTTCGCAAGCCCACAATACATTCAGCTAACTCGCGCTGTCCATTACCATCGACTCCGGCTACTCCAACAATTTCGCCGGCATGAATGGTGAGATTAAAATTTTTCAATGCGGGGATACCACGATCGTCGTTGGCATTGACATTTTCCATAACCAGAACGGGTTCTTTCTCCGTCATGGCGGGTCTGGGTTTTCGATCCATCATGATCGGGCGACCAACCATCATCCGAGCCAGTTCACGTTGCGTTGCCCCTTTCGTTGGCACCGTACCCACCACATGACCATCCCTGATGACGGTAATTCGATCGGTAATTTCAAGCACCTCGTTTAATTTATGACTGATGAAAATGACCGAACGTCCCTCCTGGGTTAATTTTCGAATGGCTTTGAAGAGCTGCTCTCCTTCTGCAGGGGTGAGTACGGAACTCGGTTCGTCAAGCACCAGTATTTTAGCGTCCCGATACAATGCTTTAAGAATTTCCAGCCATTGCTGCTGTCCCACCGGCATCCTCCACACCTGTGTAGAAGGATCCACAATCAGGCCATACTCTTCACATAGCTTTAATAAACGAGTGCGAGCAGGCGCAAGATCCAAGAACGGAGGGCGGGTTGATGGAAGGCCCAAAATGACATTCTCTAATGCAGTCAGAGCCTCTACCAACTTAAAATGCTGGTGGACCATGCCAATTCCGAGTTGGATAGCTTTCGCGGGTGACTCGATTTTTACCTCCTGGCCATTGATAAATATCTGACCGCTGTCCGGTTGATGAAGTCCATAAAGAACGTTCATCAAAGTTGTCTTCCCGGCGCCGTTCTCTCCAAGCAATCCGAGAACCTCGCCTTTCCGGCAATCGAGACTGATGCGATCGTTAGCCAGAACCCCGGGGAAACGTTTTGTGATCCCCTCCATGCGTAATGCGACTTCGTCATTTATCACCATAAACACATCCTTTACCATCATCAGGCCTTATGGCTAGCCCAACTTGGTTTGAAATCAATTCCTTGTAACTGCGCTTCAACACTTTAACAGACCAACGGTGTCATTTCATTAAGTGGTATATTGCCAAGTTTGAAGCCTCATCGAAAGCTAAACCATCCATTCAGTTCCCATACACAGTGGGTGGCGCTTCTGCACCACCCACTGTGAAGCTGAATTCATCTCATGACCAATAAGCTTAAGGGGCAACGTCAAGTTCACCAGACTTCAGACCAGCAACTGCCTCTTCTACAGCCGCTTTACCCTCGGCGGAGAGCAGGTCATTTGTGACATAACTAATGCCGTTTTCTGCGATACCCAAGATATGGGTTTTACCATCCAGAAGCATCCCTGCAGCTTCTTGATAGCCCAGTTCATTCCAGTTAAACAAGGCGCTACCAACAACGACATCCGGTGCAACAGGAGCCATATCAATAACAGTCCCAACAATCCAGACGCCTTCCGAGTCTTGCGCAGCGGTCAACACACCAACATAAGCCGCATCAAGGCAAGGTATGAGCACATCGTATCCGTCGGCGACAAGAGCCAGGGATGCTTCACGTGCTTTGTTGACATCGGACCATGAACCAGTGGCAACTGAGGTAAATTCAATATCCTTACCACAGGTGGTGAGAGCCTGCTTTATACTGGCTTCCATTTGCCTGTGGGGATCGTACCACTCACCCAAGATCATGGCGACCTTGTTGGCTTGGGTTGTATGACATGCCATTACGCCTGCCATGTATCCGGCATGGCTATAGCTAACGGTGGCAGCTGTCAGATTGGGGACGCCGCCTGTATCGGTGGCAACGCTAAAGACGAAGTTTTGATCAGGAAATTCTTTTGCTACCGTCATGAGCGCTTCGCCAAATTGTCCACCCTGCCCAATGATGATATCGTAGCCATCTTGGGCAAATTGGCGGATGACCTCTACCTGCTCATCTTGTGCTACCTCTTCAACGTAGGCAGTTTCGATGTTGTGATCCTCAGCAGCCCTAAGCATACCTTCATAGGTGTACTGATTAAAGGCTTCATCGGTTTTCAATCCTGGTAAAACCATTGCCACTCTGTGCTCTGGTCCCTGCTCCTCCGCAGGCGCCTGTTCCTCAACAACCGCGGTTGGTGTGGGCGCCTGTTGGCATGCACCTAAAGCCATCGCAAAAATCAACAAAATCCCAAAGATTAATTGTTTCTTCTTCATGTCTCGTTTCTCCTCGTAAGTTTTTTTAATTTAGAGCTTTCCAATAAAATTTGTTCCTTTTCGCTCGTCAGTCTTATCTTTGATGCAGGTTCCTCCTTCCTCTCTCTTTGTCCATGGTTGCAATCAGTCACCGCCAAGTACCAACTTGAGTCAAGACACATGGACGAGGTCTCCGAGATACTCTCTTACCCGGTGCACCTTGACCACTGCAAACCGGATTGAAAAAAGATCATATTGGCTGCAAAGCCTGCCGCAAAGCCTTTATGATGCAAGCCATTCATCTGAGGAAATCACCTCCAGACCATTTTCTTTAAGAAGCCAGCTCAAAACGCCGCATCCTTCACACCCAACCAGGTTGCCCTCCCTATCGTATGCACTCGTTTTGGTCACGCCGCATGAAGGGCTTCCGTTGTGCAAAATCGCCCTTGTTGCACCGGTCAATTTGGCGATGCGTAAAACCTCCCAAGCACCTTTCATAAATTGATCTGTATAGTCATCCCCCTCCGTACTGACCATACGAAGACCGGGTACTCCGGTCCATAGATCCTTTGCTGTACCTCCCCAGAAACCCACTGGGGGGCGAGGCGTCGGAAGACCACCAAGCTGCTCAGAACAAAGGGGAATGGCGTGTGAGTTTGCCAGGAGATCAACGACACCTTTGTGCTCAAACACTAATGAGGGGTAATTTACACACCTGACACCAGCCAGACAGGCACTTACGATTGTAACTTCATGGCTTCTTTTATTAGGCATCTCACATCTCCTTTCGGGTCAAGTTTCTATATAGGTCGACATCTACTATGGGATTCACTTTGCAGTATCGCCAATCCCTATTACTTGCTCGTTCTTGGATTTTGGCAGATATTTTTTTCATGCGTAGACTCCGTTTAACTCCATCGCGAGTCCGAAGACCTCGGTTGCTTTCCACAGGTCGCGAACTTCCAGGTATTCATTAGGCTTATGTGCACACTCAACGTTTCCCGGTCCGAAAATCACAGTGGGTAAACCTCGTAAGCCGCAGCTTGCAAGGGCATTGCATCCATAAGGAATCGGCCAGTGGATCAGAGGAATTCCACTCTTCTCTATGGCGGCTTGCATCTGCCTGTATATACCGCTGTTTTCATCGCCTTTCCATCCCGGTAGAAAGTCCTTGCCCACCAGGTGTTTGCCCGTATAGCAAGCGATATCGATGGTTTCGATTGTGAAACTAATTTTGTCCTGCCACTTTGCGTCTTTTTGACAATTTGCTAATCTTGCTAATAGAGCTTGCTCGCTCTCACCGGGCAGTAGTCGGCACTCCCAGAGTCCCCAGCATTGGTCTGGCACAGTTCCATTTCCAGGTGAAGGGCTTGAACGGATCTCAACCAGCTCGATGACCTCGCTTCCTAATGCGGAATCAGAGTGCAATGGCGCAGCTTTAATGCGGTCGATTGCATTGACTGCATAGTAGATGGCGTTTTCTCCAAGCTCGGGGCGGCTGCTATGCGCCACTCGTCCCCTGGCGTTCATGGCAATTGTGCATCTGCCTTTCTCTGTGAAACCCAAACGCAGATCGGTTGGTTCACCGATGACCACAGCATCGGCGGTGAATGTATCCAAGATTTTTTCCAGCGCCCGACCGGGCATCAATTCTTCGGCGACGCTTGCCGAAACGATGATGGTTCCTGCAAAAGCAGCCCGGTCAATGTAAGACGCAGCGCAAATCATTGCCGCTAATGAACCCTTCATGTCTGCGGAGCCTCTACCCATCAACTTACCATCTACAACAACGGCTCCATAAGGATCACAAGACCACTGTTCCGGCTCTCGAATTGGCACCACATCCATATGTCCGTCAAACAAGAGAGTTGGCCCAGGGCGAGATCCTTTAATCACTCCAATAACGCTGCCATACGGATCAATTTGGACCTGGTCATAGCCTAATTCCCTCATTTTCTGGTTCACCAAGGGGGCGACCTGGCCCTCGTTTCCCGATGTGCCCGGGACCCGAATCAATTGCTGGGCAAAGCTAAGGACTTCTTCTTGTTGAATGCGGTTGAGCTTCATGTTTTTGAGTCGATTCTTTTTACCTTTGCTTCAATCAATAAAGGAACTGTCGAGCTTTCGGAAAACCCTGCGGCCATGTCCTGGCGAGCCAACTAGTTCATAATCACGTATAACGACCTCTCCACGACAGAGTACCGTTTTTGGCTTGCCGAATACATCTATTCCCTCGAAGGGGCAAAAATCTGTATTCATATGGATTGTTTTGGCAGACATAGTCCACTCGATGTTGGGATCGAAAAGTACAATATCTGCGTCTGATCCGGGGGATAAACTGCCTTTTTGAGGAAATAGACCAAACAATCGTGCCGGGTTTGAGGCGGATAATGAAACGAGGCGCGGCAGCGAAATGCGATTTTTCCTGACACCTTCCGTATACAGCATGGTCAATCTAGGCTCAACGCCCGGCATCCCATTTGGAACTTTATCAAATCTTCCCTCGCCTAACCGCGTCCGGTCTGCGCTCGGCAGCCCTGCATCATCAGAGGAAACAACCTCGATAGGACCGACTCGTGATGCTCTCCACAGGGCGTCAATATCTCTTTGTGTTCTCAACGGCGGACTACATATGAAGAGATGACCAAGTTCCGTATTCAGAAGGTCTTCGGTAAGAATGAGATAATGAGTACAGGTTTCACAATGAATTGGATCACCTTCAGATTGCGCTTTTTGAATAATCCGGACGCTCTCTGCGGTCGAAGCATGAACGATGTAGACCGGTGCTCGTTCTTCTTTCATGAGATCTATAACTCTTTGGATGGCAACATTTTCTGCTGAGTTTGGCCGGCTTCGAGCATGATAAATCCAACTTGTGTTACCTTGGGCTAGCTCGCGTTGCAACCGATATTCCAGGATAGCATCGTTCTCGCAATGCACCATGAGCATGCCGCCGCTTTCTGCCGTCGTCTTTAATACCTGGAGCATGCTATCGTCGTCCATCAAGCGATCGGAATGGCGGTAAGTCGTGAAGCATTTATAAGTAGGAACCCCCGCCTCCACCAACTTGGGAATCTCCGTGAGCGTCTGCTCGCTGGAATCCAACAAGATTCCATGAATGCTCCAGTCGACATATGCCTGCCCGTTGGCTTTTTGCTCGTGCTCCTCCAAATTGCGCAGCAATGAGTCGCCCTTGGGTTGCGTGGAAAAGCTGATGACGGTGGTTATTCCTCCATAGGCGGCAGATGCTGTACCTGTATGGAAATCGTGAACCGTTTTGGAGCCCATGAAGGGGGCATCGAAGTGGACATGCGGATCCACCAGCCCCGGTAAAACCAGCAGCCCCGTAGCATCGAAGACCTCGTCGAATGACGTCGGGTCGAAATCACCTCTGAGGCCATGTGCGGCGATGTGATCGCCCTCTATGACAATATCATATGGCGCAACATCACTGTCGCTAACAACCGTTCCCCCTTGGATGAGAAGCTTTTTCGTAGTCATGTTTTATACACCTCTTGCCAGGTTACCGATCCTGGAGACGGAAGAATAACGGTCTCCTGGCCATCAAGCTCTTCGGGCAGCAATTACCCGCCGAGTATCGTTTGCTGATTATAATCCTCCAACAATAAATCCTTGACATTACCGCAGAACTCATGTCTCTCATTGAGTAAGATGTGCACCACTCCATGCATCCATTCAGAGTGTGCAGTTGTATTTGGGCGATGATCTAAAATTACTCCGGAGACTCTGAGATTGTTACCATTCTCAGAGTCTCCCTTTGCGCTATATTTTATCCTATTCTGTTGGCTTATGTTCAAGTCCGGCGGATCAGTTAGTGAATTCCTGGATCATTACCATCTGCTTTTACCAATCGCCGCTTTCGTTGAATGAAAGCCATATCAGGTTAGTTACCGCTGTGAGCCTCCAGTTTTTGCCACACATCCGAAAGGTCCAGCTGCAGTAAACCATCTCTGGTTTGCTGGCCGGTATCGTTTGCCCATCCATGCATCTCATAAAATTCGTCAAGCATTTCGTTCCACTTGCACTCATCCAATAGCTCACCTCTGTATCGCCCTGATTTTATCGGCTCATCGACAAAGATCTTCGGTGGCATATCGTCTGCGCGCGAAAAACCTCCATGAATCGTGTTGAAAGCTTTTTCAATGTTCACAATCCGCTGTCCTATGAGAAACAGGTCGTCAGCTGACATTGGCGACCCCGTAGCCTCTGAGATCATGGCGGCTAATTCCTTTGGTCCCAAGAAGCTGTGATCTCCCCACCAAGTGGTGTAGTAGCAGATGCCCAGGGCATCGACTGCCGCCTTAAAACACGAGTACCAGAAAGTCAATTTTCCCTTTCCTTCGTAGGCGGTTTGATCGCCCGCGGTAGGGACACCATATAATTTTTCGCCTAATTCACGCGAGATCGCCTGATACTCCGTAGTAGGAGATCCGTCCAGGTGCCTTCCGCCTCTCAATGAGACAACGTTGCCAAACCCCCAACCTTTTGCAGAGCGCAGGGCATCGACATTGTCCTGGCCTTTGCAGTGGATGGCATAGTATTCAGACCCTCTTCCAATGACCTTCGATGCCTCTTGCACTCCACGCGCCAAAAGGGCGCCAAAACCATCATTTTGTGAGATCATCCTTAGCAACTCGAGTACGCATCCGGCGTCCCCCCAAGCAAGGGGCATACCTCCGGTGTCTTCCGGCTTCAATATCCCCTTTTGATAGCAATCGATAGCCCAAGAAATCACGACTCCCGCAGCATCGTTATCAAGACCCATTAGACTGATTTGTTCGAATATCTTCAATAGGGCTGCGAAGTCAACTATGTCGCATCGAGAACCGAAAGCGAAGACCGCGTTCGCTTCAAATGCGTTCAATTTTAGACCCGCATAGGGACCTTTCACAACTTCGTAAACGACAAAGCCGCATTGAATCGGGCAGTTATGGCAAGAAGGGAATCTCTCTTCTAGTTTCCTTACATTGGTTTCTCCACTCAAAATTTGGGGAAAGTCGATGATTGCCATACGGTCGGGGTCCCAGTGATCGTCCGCCACATTCCTGGTTGGAAGAGAACAACTTTCGTTCATATTTTTGGAATATGTCCCGTGAGTTCCTCTTTGACTAATCAACTTAACAAAATCAGAGTTCTTCATCAGGGAGTAATATGAATTTGCTAGGTCTTGAAACCTTCGGGGGTGGGCTATAGAGATTTGTTCGGTAGGTTTTGCCACAATGGCTTTCAGATTCTTTGACCCCATGATCGCGCCTAATCCGCCTGATGCAGCCGCGCGCGTTTTATCAACGATGGCAATCGCAAAACGCACAAGGTTTTCGCCAGCAGGGCCGATTGTGAGAAATCTGAGAGCATCATCGACGAGTTCTTCGCGAATCTTCTCTTGGGTCTCCCATGTTGTTTTACCCCATAGATGACTTGCATCCTTGAGTTCGACTTTACCATTGTGAAGATAGAGATAGACAGGGCGCTCTGAACGACCAGAAACAATGAGGTTGTCGAAGCCCGCCTGTTTCATGGCGGGAGCAAAATGCCCCCCGGCATGAGCGTAATTAATTCCACCCGTTGAAAGATTCTTTGAGCCAATTGAAGTGTAGCAGGCAGCAGGAGCCATAGTGCCCACAAGTGCGCCGGCACCGAATACAAGCAAATTTTCGGGGGATAATGGATCAACCCCAGGGGCTAATTGGTTTAGCAATATCCAACTGTTGACGCCGCGTCCGCCGAGAAACCTTTGAGTAAGGCTGGCCGATTCCTCGACACTCCATTTCCCTGAAGTGAGGTCTACCCTGGCGACTCGCCCGGCGTATGCATTCATTGCTCACCATCGGTACTGGTCGACCCGGAATCATCAATGCCGCATCGATTATTAGCAGTCCAATAACGCGGAAAAGCCACATTCGGTTTCTTCCCCGTTGAAAAGCCAGTTTTCCATTTACATAGCTGGTGGGGTTGGTAAATATCTCTTACACTGATAAACATTGGACAATCCGTATTTTTACGATGCAATTATTATAGATGGTGGCATATTATAAGTTCAAATGTCGGATTTCCTAAATAAAGACGACAATTGTCATACACCTTTCAATTACTATAGACAACTCCATTGTTTTCGATTTTCGCATATAATATTTTTGGTGTACAGCCGATTATTCATGTGTCAAAAAAAACGTCTCGATTCTTCAATATCTGATTAAACATTTTATACTACCTTTGGTGATCATTTGGCTTAACCTTATGACCAGTTCTGTTTAAAAAGACCGGATTTCACGCTTTCTGCGAACTTCAAGAACAACTGGACATCCTTCATCAACCTGTCTATGTGGAGAATCTATGTCGAGTTGTTCTTCAGAATGGAGAAGCCAGTAGCAAGAAGGATAACCGCGATCATTCCAGTTATGGTACCAAGAAGTTCAAAGATAAGGGTGAATGGTGATAAAGTACGCCCTTAACCAATGTTACCCTACAATTTGACTTGTAATCAGTTAGTTGTAATACAATTAGGTTAATATATAAACAGAGGATTTATATGCGGAACGATCGGACTTTGCTTCAACGAATCTATACTAACCTGAACGAGATCATTCAAGGTGCTGAGAATGGCACTCAACTTCCATCTGAGCCAAAGCTGGCATCAGAATTGGGGGTCTCTCGAACCATCTTACGGGAGGCGCTTACCCTGCATGAGATTCATGGTTCGATAGTGAGACGCCATGGCGCGGGCACTTTCGTGGTTCATACCCGACCAAGGATAGATAGCGGACTTGAAGTATTCGATACTGTTGAGGCGCTCGCTATGAAGAGCGGTCTTGAAATGCGCTGTGCTATGTTGAAAATCATCCCCCGGGCGGCAAAGAAGGAAGAATCTGTAATATTAAAACTTATGCCTGAAGCCAGAGTCTTACAGATCACCAGGGTGATGGAAGTGGATCAACGCCCTGTGGCATTCATGATGGATGTTGTCCCGGAAGATCTGGTAGATACAGAACAGCTAGATCGTAATTTTGATGGGTCAATCCTGAAGTATTTCTTGGCGAAAGAGAAAGGCTTCGTGGCTACATCACACTCTGAAATAAAGCCGGAGCAAGCGGGACCACAACTGGCAGAGCTGCTAAAAGTCCGCGATGAAGAAGTCATACTTTCCTTCAATTCGAAAGTATACAATCGCAATGGGGAAATCGTATATATTTACCGAGATTTCTTCTTGCCAGAGCATTTCAATTTCCATGTTTTACGAAGAGTAGAGCCTTTCCCTTAGCTGTCTGCAATATAACACGCCGACGGCTGTATAGATTTGCAGCGATTTCATTCGCATCGATAATGCCTGTTGAAACCCCACTGTAAGCAGTAATATTATTCGGACGGCCATAGAGATCGTAAGCCCGCGCTAGCACCACCTCACCGTCGAATTGCTAAATTGCCGCAACGAACTCTGGGCGTCTGCTAGGGTGTATTTGGTTGTGGCATCGTGCAGCTGGTCAATACTCTCGGTAAAAGTGAAATTTAATCATTCTGGTAAGTTATAGTAGTTATATACCGCACGGGAAAGGTCAGCGAGTAATTTCGATGCCGGATCCCACACCAGTTGTTCCGGGTGGTGTAAGAAGATCACCAGCACAAAATTCCCCCCCGGTGTATACACAATGCCTGCGTCCCCGATGGTGTTGATAATACCATTCGTGGATACCCAGCCGTGTTTGTGAGCAACCTTTGTGCCATCCGGAACGCCAGCCTCGATTAAAACCCCGATTTTATTCAATGCCAGATAATCGATCATCTGCTGACATTCCGCCTGGGTGATTTCTCCCGGAAAGGCTGCCATTAGAGCGCCCCCACTGGAAGTCGCACATTGGTAGATGTCCTCTAAAAGCATCCCAATATCCGTTGGCGTGGTTTGGCTGTATGGGTCTGGATCGGTATTGACATCGGCGCGCTGATTGGCAGGCGTCTCAACCAGGGTTAACAGAGGCGCACCTTCGTAAAAATACCCCGCCAGGAATGTATTTTCCAATCCCAATACCAGCATATCATCTCTGATCGCCAAGGGGCTGCGATTGTCGGCAATAACCCGGTCCATTAACCAATCCGCCGCCTCGTTTCCGGATTTATCGATCATATCTTCTAGGAGTTTAAGGGTTTCTTCATCCGGATTTTCTCCCAACCGCCGGTATACCGACACCATGATGGGAATTTTCATGATGCTGGAAGCTGTGAAGGCGATATCCGGCTGCACCGATACTTCTTCACCCTGCCGGTAGGCAAAATGGATTTCTTGAATGTTCTGCAAATCGAGCAGATAAATCCCCGATAATCCATCGAAACCAGCCAGGTCGATGGTTTGTTTAAGGAGTACTTGAAGGTTTTGAAAGGCCGGCCGGCTGGGTTCGGTTTGCTGTAATGGCAAGGTGACCACGCGATTTGTCAGAGATTTAAGCGCGTTTTCGATTAATAGAATTGCCCCGTCAATATCCAGGGTTGTGCCGGGTTTTCCCGATTCGAAATTCACAGTGCCCACAATGGGGGTGGCGCTCTCAGGAGACTTATCATAGCGCCTGGCGATTTCTTCTTCCAAATAAGTTCGCAAACGAGCTTCTGAGTACGAAGAACTCAGGGGTATTTCTTCCGGTTTAGAAGAACGGTTCCAAAGGAAATCCCAAAATCCTTGCCAGAATACTTGTTGAGTACGTTGGGAATCTCCGGCAGCTAACATGCTTTCGGTATCTAATTGAAAATCTACTACTGAGGGATTAAGCTGGATAACTGCATCGTCGTAATGCAATTCAACAGGCGTGGCATAGGCTTCGATGATTCGTTGAGCCGCCTGCTGCCGGTCGAGCCCGCCCACCGGGACTCCGGCGATGACCAATCCGCTGGTTAAAGTGGATCGTATTCGGCTATATACCACCAATTGAAATGCAGATAATACGATGGCTGCCAGCAGAAAAAAAACAGATACCCACCGGAGAGGAGAAAATAATCCTTGTCGTCTCACAAGCGGGTATCATACCATGAATTTTATAAGGATATTACAAATTATCTGGAAACCACCAATCTTACCATTTTACCGTTTTCATCCAGAGTCATACGAGCGATCTGGCGGTGAACATGATCGCTGCCCGAAATTTGTTTGCTTAAAATCACGACCTGGCGTTTGGTCGGCGGTTGTTCATCAATGCTATTATCTGCCTGCTTTGCCATCGCTTTTGCGCCCACGGCGTTGTTTGGTTGTGTGCCTCGGCAGCGTTTGCCATTTGATTCACAAACCATCCTTTCTTTCTTGATCTTCAAGCTGGCATCCCGCATGCCTGGCAGATATTGGGCAACCACATTACGCACATACTTAAAAGTTTCAGCAGAGATTACCACAGATTCATTGTTATCCTCGCTCTGTTCGCAGGCGGTTTTTACCGGTTGAGGGGGTTTGATGGAGCGGGTCATCGATTTTGGATATTGTGAGGTTTTTACCGGCTGTATCAGTGGGTCGCCAAAGAGAATAAAAGAAATCAAGGTCTTTTGATCTTCGCCTCCCAGATAACCCTGGCGATTATGTACTTCTTTTGCCATGGATATCTTGGCACGGCGCAATGCTTCTCCGGCAGTTAAGCCTCGTTGAATGCCAATCCAAAAACCGTGCGCCAACAGGTCGGCAGCTTCCAGCGAATTGTCGATGGAACCATAGGATGTGCATGAGGAACCGACAAATGCCTGACATCCGGCTAAAAGGAATTTATAAGAAATGGTATCCGATTCGGATGAATCCAGATGGTTTGCGCCGTAACAGGCTTCACTGAACACAACCTGATGAATGACTTTCCCATTTGCTGTGATATCCTGAGGGCGCAATGCTACCGGATAATTTTGCTTATCATTGGGATTAACCGGCCCTTTGGGGGTGTTTTCACCCTGTCCATACCAATCTGCCGCGTCTGAGACGCCGTGAAGATTATAGTATCCAAATGTTACCTGTGGCAAGTGGATATTATAAAAGGATTTATCCCGCAATTGTCGTAGTTTCCCGCTAATAATATGAGTGGTCTTCGATTTACCATTTGCCTTCGCTGGACTGTTTGAATTTGCCATGGATTGGATCGGAGGCGAAATTGATACCATTTTCGATGATCCAATGGTTTTGAATACCTGGTATGAAGCTTTTTTCCAGGCGGCGGCTGAGTAACCAAAGGCTTTCGGTTTAATCGATGGATACAACCATGCGGGGATGGCATTGAGAAGCATACTCGAAAACGCATTCATCCATTGCATAAAAACCGGTTGAGATGAGGAGGTCGCCGCAGCTCTGGCATGCCGCTCGGCGTATAGGTTCAAGGTTTTTACCAAGAAGCGGATTTTCCTAGCGCTGTTTCCGATACCACCGGGTAAACGTCCCACCTGCCACTCGGGGAGGAAATAATTTTGATCACGTGTGCCATAGGGATTATCGGAAGGCACATCTTCATCACTGTCATCAGTCGGGTTGGGAAGGTGATGGAAGGGCACAATTTCACTGCCGCCCACGATCAATAACGCACCTATCATCATACCGTGTTTTTTAAGGGCGGAATCCAGGTCAACCAATGACAATTTCAACGCCCACGGATCGGAAGCTTTCGCTTGAGTGAAGGAAAACGTCGAAAACTGCTCTGGCAGGCAAATACCCTGATCGGCGTAGAAAACCAGTCCTTTCCATTTTTTAGAAATCCCAATCGCTTTTGCCAGTTTCAACATGGCGTTTTCAATTTGTTTTGTCCCTTCTTCGCCAAATTGTGCCAGCAGGTTTTCCTTGGCAGATAAAATGACATAAACGGGGTATCTTCCATCGGCGCGAGTGAGGGCGGGCTGTTTGATAAAAGAACCGACTTTCTCCAGCTCCTCCATGATCGATTTCAGCGTTTCCGGCAGTTCGGCAGAGGCGTTATCGCTGGAGTTATCACCGATAGGTTCAGTTTCTAATGGCGCCAATTCCGGGGTTGTTTCGACCGGTTGGGTTGTTTCACTTGCATCCTTTGCCGCGACGGATGAGAGGATTTCAGAATGTGGTTTAGCAGGCGGCGAAACAAATTCAATCTCTTCGACCGTTTTATTGGATTTTGGCGCGACAGGTTCTGCAATTGTCGTCACCTCGATGGCTTCCAGTTCATCGAAAGCGACGGTACCATCTGTTATAGGTTCTTCTTCACGAGGGGCATCCTTAACCGCTTCTTCTTTCCTGGGTTCTTCTACTGGTGAAGTCGCGGTGTATGCACTCTCTTGTACCGCCGTATCGCCTACAGATAACTGGTTCCAGCCCAGAACCGAGGCAACCGCTGCCGGGATGGGAATATCAAGCGCTGCTTCCAGGTCGGTCTGCCATAAAGTGCGGTAAGGGTGGTTTTCTCCCATCATCCGCCGAATTACCTGACCTGTTACATCATTAGCTGCCACGCGGTGAAGCAATGAGACAGCTTTTTCCGGATCGCCGCCATACATTAACGAGTCTGCCAGCAGCAAACGGCATTGCAGACAATTGGGGAAGCGGGTGAGGTAATACTCACTTAAACTGCGCAGCGCTTCGATGGGCGCCATACCTTCATTAACTTTGGACCGCAGGATTTCCAAATGCGTCACGGCGGCTAAAGGCGTTTCAGGATTTACCGCCAGAACTTGATGCACCTCTAGCTCGGCTTTGATCAATGCATCCATATCCGCTTTGGAATCGTGACCCGGGATGCATTTCCTGATCAAGTGGAGGGTTTCTCCCCAGGCAGGCTCTTGATTGAGGCTCTTCGAAATTTTATTGGAATGGCTACCTAAAGCCAGCACCCACTGGTTGAGTTCTGACGATCTATTGGAGGGTAGCCCCTTTTGTTCGGGTTTAATAGAGGCAGAATTATGATCGTGAGTTGATGCTTCCAATTCCAATCGCAATTCCACTGCATCTCTAAATTCCGGATCGGTCTGGCACAACCGGTCTAAAATGGGCAAGGCTAAATCTGCGCGCTTGTCTTTATATAATGCTTCTCCCAACAACAGAGTAACCGGCAGATCGCCGGGGAAGGTGGTTATCCAGGACAATGCCGTTTGGTGAGCAAATCGATATTGACCGATACGAAAAGCTGTTTGGATAAGAGTCAAATAAATGCGTCGTGAAACCAATCGTCCAGGTTTGGGAGGAGTAGTCATTGTGATCATAATTCCTCTTTGGTTATGCAAGATTTGCCGCAGAGCGGTTATGCACCAGGTTTAGGGCTACTAAAGCGCCTAATTGGCGTTGAATAGGTAATTCTTTCGGCGCCAATTTGGCAGCCTTTCGCAGCATTTTTTCGGCGCCGAGATAATCCTTGATATCTTTCAACAGTAAGCCGGCTTGATAATAAGGACGATGATCATCGGGAGATGTCTTGATAGCCTGTTGGAATAAAGTCAAGGCTTGCATATTATCTCTTCGTTCCTTGTAGGTTTGCGCCAATTCCAAATATGGCTCCAAAAGAGTTGACTCGATTTGAATTGCTTCACTCAGATGTTGAATAGCTAGATCAAGCTGTCCCGTTTGATGGAAAAGCCGGCCGCACAGGATGTGAAGTTTGGCATGTTCGTCAAAAGGCATCGACTGGGCTCTTTCGTGACCTGTCCTTAAAGCCCTTTGAGCAATTTTGATGGCTTCTTGTTTGTCACCGATGTCTTCCAAAATCTGGGCAAACACCATAAGGATGCTTGGATCGTCCGGGTAGTGCTGCATCAATTCTTGGATTTCTACGATGGCGATCTCGTGTCGATTGATGCGCTGCAACAAACGGATGCGTTCGAGATGCAGGGAGGGATTTTCCTGATTGTTCGATATAGCCTTATCCAGAATGGCTAAACCTTCATCGGGTTTGTTCAGTGCGGAGAGCACCTGGGCTTGCAATAACACGGCGGTGATACTATGCGGTTCAAATTGCAGCACCGTATTTACCAGGCGTTCAGCCGCAATATAATCCCGGTTTTTTATGGCTATTTGGGCGCGCAGCAGAAGCGAGGGAGGTTGTGTTGGGTCAAGCGAAATGGCTTGATCGACGCAGCGTTTTGCTTCGATTAGATTACCGGTGATATCGTAACATTGCGCCAATAATAACCAGGCATCCGCCTGTTCAGGAAGCAGCTCGCATGCTTTCTCAAGGGATTGTATAGCGAGGGGGAGATTTTTTTCTCTCAAGTACAAATTCCCGATCGCCAGATTGGTATTGCCGTTTTTGGGGTCTAATTCAGCCGCTTTAAGCAGGTGAGATAGCGCGTCTTGAGCAGCACTTGAACCATCGGGGTTTTTTATTTCTTGCATAATATCGGCGGCTAAAATATGCCATTGAGGTTCATTTTCCCATTGTGATAGAGCATCTTCGATGGCTTTTACCGCTGTTGTAAAATCTCCGTTTCGGTTACCCAGATTGAAAGCCAGGCGAGCCAATAAGTAATCAATGATTGGCTTAATGCCCAGTATTTGAGGCGACTGGTTGGCAGGGCCCCCAAGATTTGTGTTTGATAATGATTTTTGACAGGCTTCGTGGGCAGAATATGCTGCGGCTAATGCCTGTCGAGGATTATCGTTTTGAAGAGTCAAGGCAAGTTGGAATAAAACTAAAGGATGATGGGCATGAGACCGACTAATTTGCCCCGCCTCTGATATGTGATCCGCTTGCCGTAAGAATGCAATTTGAGCGGCAATATCGTCTGGTCTGGTATTTGTATTAGCAAATGCGTCGATGGTTTCGATATCGGCTTCGAACACAGCCTTCCCACGGGCAATCCAACGCGTCAGGACTTCATACTCGCTGATATCTTTGCCTTCTTTTTCCAATGATTTATTAATGGATTGGATCGTTTCTGTAAAGGAACGGTACGTTTCATCTGACAACGCAGATATCCCAGGAGCGTGGTTTACCACTTCTGTTTCCTGGCACAGGTTTTGATATTCGGCGCGCATGACGATGGCTCGCGCTAATTCGAGATTAGATTGTGGTTCGTGAGGAGAGATGAACGCCACTTCTCGTAACAGATATATGGCGGTTTCCCATTGGTGCATTTCCAATGCCGTCTCTGCGATGGCGCGATATAACGCAATATTATTGAAAGCAGCCACAATTCCATCCAGGCTGGAAATTTGTGTCCATTGCGGGGCGGTGCTGTTTTGAATAGAACCGATTTCCTCCAAAGCATTACCCAGCATATCAGAAGCGTTTTCCAATTCACCCTGGCGGATAGCCAAACGGGCTTGAAGCGCCATAGCCCGCGGGCGAGATCGAGCTGTTTGCGGGATATGAGTTATATCGTTCGCTGACGTGATGATATCCTCTGCCTCCAAGGCGATTTCTGCATGTAAGCAGACATAATTTAGTGGAAATGTACCCGTCATGATATGGGCGCTGTCTTTTTGGTGTGAATTTCCCGATAAGGTATTGTTTTGCAGAGTTGGGTCGAGCACTCTATAAGCTTGCTTAGAGTTCAACAGCGCTCTCTCCAGTTCGGCAGCTAATAATCGGGCAGCTGTCTCATTTGTATTAAAAAGATTTATTTCAACCGGCATCGGTTGGATATTTTCTGATTGTCTGCGTTCATACAGCGTGGCTGCTTTTTCGGCAAAAGCCAGAGCGGAGGATAATTTTCCGACTGTCCGCAAAATCAGTGCGTATCTCATGCTGATATCCGGATTTTCAGGACAAAGCTTCTGGGCATTATCCAGGCACTGGATTATTGCGGTAATATTTTCATCCGATTCATCCCGGCAAAGAGACCCCGGGTTCATTTCTAATAACAAATCTACCTTATCTAAATGCAAGTCATACATGTCGGGCGACAGGGCGATAGCCTGGTTTAACGCCTCCAATGAATCCTGGAATGCACCGGATAGGCGTCTGTTTTTGGCCAGCAGGGAGTAGATATCCAATAGTGAAGGATTCGCTGATACAGCTCTCTTTTTGGGGATAATTTCTGAAGCGGAGAATTCTTCCAGGGCTTTATCAAGGCAAGCGCAGGCTCCGGTATAGAGGCTTAATTTGGATAAGTATTTACTTGCCAGGTACAATTCAGAAGGCAAGCTATCCAAACTATATTCCTGATTGGAGATAGGAATGAGTTGGCTGAAAGATTCTTTTGAGCCATTCAGATCGCCTGTTTCATATTGGATTATTCCCAATGAAATCAACAAATCAGCACGTTGGGGCGCCAGACCGATCGCCCGCCGGAGTGCCGCAATCGCTTCGGAGCGCGCCTGAGGCAGGTTTCCTCCCTGATGATCTTTCAGAGCCAAGACCTTTTCTGCGAACCAGGTTAGCAATTCAATATTATCGGGTGCGATCATTAATGCCGCACGCGCTGAATTGAAAGCCTCTTCATTCAAACCCAGGAACTGATAGGATTCGGACAGCGCTTGATGGATCAGGGGATTATTGGCGTCACTTTTGCCAGCTTCCAGCAGAGCGGCTACGGCGGTTTCTCCCTGTTCAAGCTTTAAAGCAACTAAGCCCAACCCTAAATCGAGACGAGATTGCCAGGATTCTTCTTCCGCCAGGTTGGTTTCCAGTGCGGCTCGATAGGCATCCATCGCCATGGTATATTCGCCTCCCATAGCCAACACTTCTGCTAACAAGGCTTTTGCTTCTGCCAGGCTGGGATCGATTTGTAAAGCGGTTTTTAGAACAGAAATGAGTTTCCCATTATTGATTGGATTTAAATGATCGGGTAGATTTGACAGTTGTGCATTGGATTCATCCGCAGTCAAAATGATCTGCAATCCGTTTTCTTGTAGGGCAAGTGAGCAGCGCGCATAATCAAGGTAAGGGTGTGAATCCTGTGGATGATTGGTAAGCATGGTTTCGAGAGCAGAAATAGCCGCAGCATATTCTCCTTGCGCCATGTAAACACGCGCTAACTGGTAAGCCAGGTTTGAATTGAAAGGGTAGATGCTAAAGGTTTTTTCCAGGATTGACTGCGATTCTTCCAAATGGCCAAGCTGGAAAAGGGTTCCCCCAAGTTTTTCAGTAATGCGGCATAAAACATTGAGTTCTTTTATGCAATCGATAAACCCATCTTCTTCGGTAATGATAAATTTTACCGTCCCATCTATAGCATTCGCCGCCTGTCGATAAGCTTCCATTGCCAGGGTGGGTGAGTTCGATTTCATATAGAAGTCGCCTAACAGCAGGTAGATTTCAGGCATGTCGGGGGAGATATGTGTGGCAGCTTTGATTGTTTCTAAAGCCTTTTCCGTATTACCGGTTTGTTGATGGTATTCGGCCAGCGCTTTCCAGGGATAAATATCGTTGGGGGAGAGTTGAATGGCCTGGTTTAGATAACCGATCGCTTCATTTTCACTGTTATTCTTGGCTACCGTTTCGCCCCAAATAGCATAAGCTTTGCCATCGTTTTCATTCAGAATTATTGCTCTCTGGCAGGCTTTTATACTGGCTGCAGGTGAATCAGCTTTTATTGCGCAAATTCCCAATGCATGATAATCTGCCGGTGTAAGCGGATCCAGACGGCTTTCCAGGCGCTTGCGTTCAATTAGTGCCATTTGCCAATCACCAGCCGCCTCGAGGCATTCGGCTAAAGTCCGGCAGTACAGAAGATTTGAAGGGGAACCGGTTACTGCCAGATGGGCTGCCTGGATGGCGTTTTTATAATCGCCAGCAGCATATTTCCCCAGCGCCAATAAATGCTGCAGGGAAGGGTTATCCGGATGGTCTGCGATATATTCCTCTAACACCCACACAGCTTCTTGGACAAGATTGACCCTCATTAGAAAATCGACCAAACGAGGGGTGTAGATAAAGTCCCCGATCTTAACAGACGATAAGGTTGGTGAGTCTCTTAGAAAGAAGATGATTTTCAAACCGATTTCACGCGCTTGCATCCAATGGTCAAAAGTATCTTCGTCCTTAGTATTTATCTCAATGAGTGCCCTGGCTAATAAAATACCCGGGTGATCGATGGCTTTCTGTGAGGTTGCGTAATCATCGGTGCGGCGCAGGGCTTCTTCGAAATTGCCATTATCAATTAAAGCCATCAATAACGTGGTGAAGTAATCGGGTGATTTGGTATCGAATTCAATCGCCTGCTCAATGGAGGCAATCGCTTTTTCTGTATCACCATTGACGATGGCATTTTTTGCGATTTCTGATTCAAGGTGGGCATTGAATTGTCGAATTTCATTTTTCACCTGATCGAGCAAAGAAGCGCCTTGAGTAGCATCGGATGCCAGCCGGGAAATTTCGGCGTATTCCACCATTTGGGTTATTTCTTTAACATATTCCAATAATGATGTGGGTTTGGTATTGGTATTCGCCGGGAAATTATCGATAAAAAATTGTGCGATATGGGAGCCTAATTGAGGACGGAATCTACCTAATTCAATGATCAAGCGGTACTGTAGTGGAAGCGGTAACTCTTTTACTAATAGGGCGATCAGCTCGTTAACGGCATTATCTGGTAATGGATTGCTTAAAAGAACATGCAATGCCAATTTTATTGACTGATTTTCTGCAGTGTTATTTATACTCTGCAAGGGATTAATCAACGCTTTTAAGAGAGCTAATTGGTCTGGGATGATGCCAAAAAGGCAGCAGAGCGCTGCCGCGGGGATATTTTGAAGGGTATCGTTCCAAGCGCCGGATTTGCGGTATTTTTCGCGTAATTGCAGCGCCAATAAGCCGGCTTTGGGTAAACTGGTAATTTCATCCGGCGAGACCGCCTCGACCATTTGGATAAACTCATCTTCCACTGCCGGAAGAGGCAGGGAACGTAATTGGTCTGGAGTCGCCGGGTAATTCAACAGCGATAATGCCAGCGCGGCGGGGGTGCAGTCTTCAGGTCGATGGATGATTTTTTCGAATAATGCATGGGGTGAATCTTCATCGGTAGAAGAAAGAGTATCCCAAACCATTGGTTCTTTCATCATGGCTGGAATGACCCAATTCCATGAGTTTTCAGGCAAAATTTGTTTTATCCCGGAAATGACGCTAGATGATGTGCCAGGCATAAAGGTTTCCCTTAATTAATAGATTTGAAGGGTGAGTATTCCAGCAGCGGTAATCATTAATAACCCAAACAAGGTAAGAAAAACTCCTACACCGGCGGTATTAATGACTAATTGGTTTATCGCTTCCAGCAGGGAGGAAGCGTTTCCTACCAAACCAGCAATGTCCTCGGCTATTCCTTTTTCTGCAAGCCGGGTTGTTTGGACTGCGATCGTGCTGACTTCCTTACCGATGGATTTGGTGACCAAGATGATGATGCCAATAACCGTCGAAAGCACGCCAATAAAGAAAAGCGTAGCAATGATGATGAGCATCAAGTCATAAGTGGTAATTGTGATCATAGGATCCTTCCTGGATTATTAAAAGACCGATCTGGTTGATAACCAGATCGATGCAAGAACTGTACCATTTAGATATCTTGAAAAGTCGATTATGGGATTGCTAACAGGGAAGGAAATTCGCAGGTGAGGCGATTTTGCGCTGAAAGCAGATTGATCCATTGGGCAGTGATTTCGTCTTTAGGCAGGTCGGTCACGAGGTTCGCCTTGTTGCTCAGCCACGCATTGATACCTTGAAAATCGTCCAGCGATGACGCCATGTGACATATATTTTGGATGACCGTTACCTTCTCCATGTCAGATGCATCGAGAAGGGAAGCCGCATTGGTTTCAATTCCCGATACGTTCGTTATCGCTGTATTGTTACTTGACGCTGCATCCAGTATATCTATCAAGGTTTTCACACCATGTTTATCGGTAATAATATAGCCATTCCACCAGATATCTTTTTTACGGAGTGAGCTTTCAAATTTACCGTTCAACGTTTTGTCTTTACTCAACTGAAAATGCCCGGAAATTAAATTGGCGTTCGAAGATGTCAGGTATAAGGGCATCCAGGTAATTTTGGGAGTATTTTTTATATACAACATCAGCCAAACTGATTCTATATTGGGTTTGGATGCATCTAAATTATCGACTTGAACTGCGAGAATATTTTGCTGATGATTCGGGAGTTCATCTGAATTCGAGCGCGCCTTGGCTGAACTGGGGTTTCCTAACTGGCTGAAAAAACCATTCAAATTTTGACCTGACCAGTATCCGAATAGGAAAAATGACAATGAAATGACAATGAGGGCAAGCACCAGGGTTTTCTTCATAAAGCACTCAAGATGCCCAGGATCACACCCAACATGAGACTGGTGGAAGAACAGAATAAAATGAGTTTAACAAAAGGCTTCCAATCGATTTCCCGGGTTACTTGCTGGTAAATTTCAATGGCCTTGCGAAGGGTATGGGAACCGCTCATCCAGGGAATGATTTTCCACCAAAAAGAAATTTCGAGCTGGTAAGAGATTTGTCTGATACTCATATTATCGGGAAGTGGTTATCTTTATAATTTTTCCCTTGTCGTTAACCGTGACTCTAACCGAGCGAGGGATGGTTACATTGCTTACCGCGCGCGCCGAAGTGTTGAATGTGAAAAGGAAAAGCGTTTGATTCGCAGCTTCCGTTCCCTTAGGAAGCGGTTGGCGGCGGATTTTTGGCGCAACACCGGCAAACTCCGGATATTTCTTATGGATTTGATTGGTAACCGATTTGATGATATCGGGGGAGAGACTGGAATTACCCGGCATACTTTACTCGCTTTCGCAAAAATGCGGGAATATCAAGGTTGGTTGGTTCGGGGTACTCCTGTAATCTTGAGACATTATAGGATCCCACAGGAAGTGTGTCGACTGGATGGCGAGTTTCTACGATATCCTCGGTGATAGCTGGTTCGGATTCTCGTATGACCGGTTTGGGTATAGCTGATTCGAGAGTGGGGGCTACAATACCGGTCACCACCAGGATGACCTGGACTCTGTCTACCATTTGGTCGTCGTTGATCACGCCCATCACGATTTCAGATTGGGAACCGGTTTGATTTTGAAGGTAGGTCAATGCGGCTTCTACCTCAAACAAAGTTAAATCTGGACCACCGGTAAAGTTGGCGATGATTCCGGATGCATGATCGAGGGAAACTGTCTCCAACAAAGGATGGTTGAGTGCCTGTTCGATAGCTTGCTGTGATTTATTCTCTCCGTAACCATGACCAATTGCCATGAATGACCCGCCTCCCATCATCATCAGCCGGCGGATATGGGAGAAGTCTACGTTTATCAACCCGGGTTCGGTGATCAACTCAGCGATACCCTGAACTGCCTGGCGAAGAACATCGTCAGCCAGACGAAACGCGGTCTCGATGGGCAAATCCTTGGGGGCAACATATAACAAGCGGTCATTGGGGATGGCAATCAGGGTGTTGGTATGTTCCCTGAGTAACGCCAGCCCTTCGGCGGAATTCTTTTGCCGGCGACCCATTTCGAAGGAGAATGGAGTGGTCACCACGGCGATAGCCACTGCGCCGACTTCTTGAGCGATTCGAGCGGCTACCGGGATAGAACCAGTGCCTGTGCCGCCGCCCATACCGGCAGTCAGGAAAACCATATCTGCTCCGGCTAAAGCTTCGGCGATTTCTTTGCGGCTTTCTTCTGCCGCAGCTTTTCCAATGGCGGGATTGCCCCCCGCGCCCAGCCCACGGGTAACTTTGGGCCCCAACTGGATTTTCACAGGTGCAGGGTTATCTTGCAATGCCTGGTGGTCAGTGTTAGCGGCGATAAATTCCACGCCATGCAATCCCAATTCAACCATACGGCTGATGGCGTTGCAACCACCGCCGCCCATCCCCAAGACTTTTAATACCGGTTTTTGAATTTCATATTCGGTATTGATATCGTGTTGGAGATGGGGTAATTGGTCATCGCTTAGAAAAGGGAGGCTGCTAGGTGCAATCATCGGTACACTCCATAGATCAGACTATTTTGTTTTGGATGGTGCAACATCTGTGCCATCCCTAAATATTTGTTCTACCTCGCATCCCGAACCCAGTATTTTCTCGAGTGCGTTGGCAGGGTATTGCTGAATATCACCAACGATGGTGATTTTTTGGGCGAGTAGCGCTTCATCGATCGAGAAACCGATGACCGGTTTATGTTTGACCAAATAAGGGCGCAGAATATCCAGGTAATATGCCAGTAGATTTTCGTGGCATTCCGGGATTAGCACATAATGTGCGAGGGATACAGGCGAAGCGTCGGAGGAGGCCATCGGTTTTTTCGTGCTTTGACGGGGTGTTTTTGCTCTCCATTGCTGATAAAGCTCTATCATGGTGAGAGGATTGCCGTCGGCATCGAACCAGACGCACGCCTCGACAGGATTTTCAGTTTTAGAGGCAAATGCCCGAAAATTGAAACACAACACTTCTTCTGTGATGGTTTCATTAAAACCGGAATTTTCAGCGAGACTGGCGTTTATCGATGAAAAATCTTCGGTTAACAGGCGGGCGATGACCAGACATTGATTACTATGCTCTTTGATTGTATTATCCGGAGAAACATCAGAAGATTGAGTAAATGCCTGGGTATTCGACTCTAATAATATTATGGGCAGCGATTTCTCAAATATTGCCTGGGAGATGGAATGGTACCAGGAGAAGATATGGAAACCGCGCTGGTCTTGCTGACTGGCGGGAGTGGAATAGGGTATCGCATCAGGCCATCTCTCGGGTCCCCCCGCCCCCCAGGAAATCGGGTGTATTCCGGGCTGCACATAAGCACTTAAGGTTAGATGCTCGGATAATTGGTTAATGTTTCGGCGGGCGATACCCTGTAATGCTTGCCGTAAGAAGGCAGTATCCCAATAATCGCCGCCCGGTTCCAGAGGCGGGAAAACAGGAGATATGCCGGATTCTTGTACCACCTGGGCAATTGGGATGAAAGCGTCTAAGAACCTTTCCACCAGATCGGATTGCATCCAAGACTGGGCCGGCCAAAAATGACGGCAATTGGGACGGTCGAATAATATGGCGTATTTTATACCCCATTTGGCGTATGACTCAATAAGAACACGAATATCATCAGGAAGGTTTGATGAAAGCGTCAGATCGTTAAAATGGAGGATGGGCTCGATACCCGCTTCAATCAGCGCTTGAATGAAATATTCGGGTATGGCACGCTCTGTTGAAGCTGAGAGAACCAGCCATGAAAAGCCCAATGCCTGAAATTTTGGAATCCAAAGAGTGGCATCTTTTTCTCGAAAATGCTCGCTATCCTGAAAGTATTGCATGCCAAGACGAGTGGGTTGGTTGGCGAAAGCAGCAGAATTCATAAACACCTGTCCGAATTATTTATTTTGGAGGGTGCAAGTTATATGCCGCAGGAAAGGGGTAAATCAGCGTTCTGCTAAACTCCACACCCTGCTATTTCTCCCGCTTGAAAGAATAAAAGGCAGGGTATCGGTGATTCCTCATGTTTCTTTTGAAATTTCCATAATATTAAAAATATACTTTGAAAATTGATGGCTTGACATTGCCTCAAATGAGGATTTTTCGCATATAATTTATATGGATAAAAAATTAATGATGGATTTATTATCGCTGACGATAAACACGAGTAATATGCCATGATCAAGTGATTATGGATAAAAGACATGGAAAACAAAACACTCGCCCACTTCATACATAAATTTTTCTATGCTTTATTCATACTCTTAATATTCTTATCTTCGGGATGCAGTAGTTCAGATAACAACGATGACCTTGCCCAATCTTTAACCATTGACCCGGTGTTTCAAGAATATTACAACAGCCTGGGAGGCAAGCAGGTTCTAGGCGAGGTTATTTCACCAGCATTTGTAATACAGGATATTAAATATCAATACACCGTAGGCGCGTTGTTTGAGAACGATCTTTTATCGGAAGGCGGGAATAGGGTAAAACTTTCGTCCATTGGCAAAGATTTGAACATCGATGAGCGGATTGAATTTGTTGAAGGACAGATCAGCGGCCCTTTTTTGCGGGATTTCATTTACCCGGAATTCTTGCAGGTCTATCAATATCTAGGGGGTATCCAGGTGGTGGGAAAACCCCTCACCGGATTGCATTACAATCCTGAATTTCAACGTTACGAGCAGTATTTCGAAAACCTGGGTTTTTACCGTTTGGAGAAAGACACTCCCGGAACTGTATATTTATTAGCTTATGGCGCATGGAAATGTGGTAAAAAATGTCCCACCAGACAGAAAATGGAAGCCACGGTTTTAGTTCAGAACAATGTGGATCCGATTTTTGTATCGGCAGTCCAACATTTCGGTTATGGATTCACTGGTTTTGCATTATCCGAAGGTTATCAAGCAGATGATGGGGCGTATGAGCAAATATTTGAAAACGTGCTTCTTAGAGTTGATCGAAATCAATCTGGACAAATCACACTGGCGCCGCTTACTCAAAAACTCGGCATTGCCTCGGAACCATTCGAACCTCCTGCTGAGGATGCTGCATATAAATTCATCCCTGTAAATGGCCAAAGCGGGTATAACGTTCCGCTTGAATTTTTGGCATATATGGATATTCATGGGGGATTAGACGGAGTGGGAAATCCGATTGGGAAGCTTGGTTTAACCAAGAATGGTTTATACCAGCAATGTTTTGTTAATATGTGCCTGGAAATGGACAAAAATATCACCGGGATTTATCGCGTGCGCCCGGCGCCATTGGGGTATTCGTATTTGAAAAAATTGGGGATGGATCTGGATGTGACCGATGTGCAACCAACCAGCGAACTCCCCAAAATCACCACACCGCCTGTTATCCAGGAGAATGCTATTACCCAAGAAATCAGTTTACAGGTGTGGGAAAATAACCCATTTGTTACTTCGGAGCAAAAACAAGTTATTGGTGTTATGGTGTATGGGAATAACCAACCCCTGGCAAACATGACCCCCGAATTGGTTATCACGCTGCCGGATGGAAATCAAAAAGAATATTTTATGCCTGCAACCGATGAGAATGGTAAATCTCAAATTCAACTGGAACCAACCGGCGCATCGAACGGCACCTTGATCCCCTATCAAGTGTGTGTATCAAAAACAATCCAGGATAAATTTTGCGTACAGGATAATTTCTTGATCTGGAATAATCCCTGATTCAAGATATCAGGGAATCGAGAAAACGGGAAATTAATTCGCTCAGCCATTATCTGAACAGCTTTTTTACGCGCCTATCCACAGCTTACGAGGGAATACCAGGTCAGAATTGGTAATTGCTGGCGGTTTCCAGCTTGAAAATTAAATCTAAGCTTAATCCGAAGCGCCGAAATTACGATACTCGCCCGGCAGGTGGTTGAGATCGATCACGGGTTCATCACAAAAAGTCATGGCGTGTTCGATTACATTACGTAACTCACGGATGTTTCCAGGCCAGGGCTGCGACATTAGCGCTTCGATCACCCGGGGAGAAACATCGGTGATGTTCAACCCCATCTTGGAATTGAAATAATGGATGAAATGCCCCACCAGGTCGGGGATATCTTCTTTATGCTCCCGTAAAGGGGGTACATCCAGATTAACCACTTTCAAACGGTAGTAGAGGTCTTCTCGAAAACGATTTTCATCGATCAGTTTCAAGAGTGGGCGGTTGGAGGCGGCAATGATTTGAACATCCACATGGATCAGGTTAGTCCCCCCTACCCGGCGAAAAGCTTTTTCTTCCAGGGCGCGTAATAATTTCGCCTGCATATCGATCGGCATGGAAGAAATTTCATCCAGGAAGAGAATACCTCCGTCGGCAACTTCCATTAAACCATGTTTCCGTTTCTCTGCGCCGGTAAAGGCGCCGGCTTCGTAACCGAACAACTCGGATTCCATAACTGTGCTTTGAATAGCCGCACAGTTTTCTGCCACCATTGGTTTTTGCGAGCGAGGCCCCATTTTATGAATGGCTCGAGCCAATACATCTTTGCCGGTGCCAGTTTCGCCGGTGATCAATACCGAAACACAAGCAGAGGCTACCCTTTGAGCATATTCATATAAGGTGATCATCTTTTGACTGGCGCCAATAACGTAGTCCAGGTCTTGATGTTGTGATTGACGAAAATGAGCCAGCTCACGGCGCATGGATACAGCTTCGCCGGCACGTTGGATGGTTTGGGCTAATTGTGTCAGGGTGATGGGTTTTTCCAGAAAATCGAAAGCCCCATTTTTCATGGCATCCACGGCCATCTTGATGTCACCATTACCGGTGATCATGATGACCGGAGGGCGGAAGGAAAGTTTACTGATCTCATCCAATAAAGTCAAGCCATTCCCATCGGGTAAAACAACGTCCAAAACGATAATATCCGCTTTGCCCTGCCGGATATAATCGCGGGCTTCTTTTGCTGTGGAGGCGGGAAACACCTCATGTCCTTGCCCAGATAGAAATGTACCGGTATTATGCCGGGCATTTTCTTCATCGTCCACAATCAATACTGTGTATTTCATAAAAACCTCAAAAAATCAGGATTTCTCAAGCTGAACAGCCTCCGGGAGTTGTACGTGAAAAACCGTACATCCCGGATAACTGGAAGGAAAAATCACCCCTTTATGAGCGGTGATAATATGTTTGCTGATGGCCAATCCTAAACCAGTGCCGCCCGGATTAGTTGAATAGAACGGTTGGAAAATATGCTCCAATTTCTCTTTCGGAATACCAGGTCCGGTATCGGCGATGCTGGCTTCTATCATGCGGGTTTGCCCTTCTGGTTGAACCGCCTGGATTTTAACAGCCAGTGTGCCGCCGGTGTCTTTCATGGCGAGGATAGCATTATCGATCAAGTTCGTAAAAACCTGCTCCAGAGCGCGGCGATTACCCCGGATCAGATTGGTTTCTTTTTCTGTTTGGAAATTTTGCTGAATATTTGCGCTGGCAAGGCGAGGTTGGTTGCGGTCTAAAATTCGTGAGAGTAACTGTCCCACATCGATAGTTTCCAACTCGTATTCATAAGGGCGTGAATACGATAGAACAGTGCGCATCAATTCTGCCAAACGATCACAATCTTGCTGCATGCGATTGATCAATTCGGAGTTAGGATCATCCTTGTTTTGATTGTAAGCCATGAGTTGCAGTCCGGTGCTGATGCCGTTGATAGGATTGCGGACTTCATGGGCAAAAATTGCGGTAATTTCACCTAATGCGGCGCGTTTTTCAAGCGCCTGGGTGTGCGCCAGTAATTGCTCCTGCTGGCTCATATCCTGGATCAAGATAACGATATTTTCAACCATGTCATCCACCATTACGGGAAAGGTGCTGATTTTTGCGGGGAAACCCGCGCCCGAGCGGTGATAAAACCGCAGGTCTTCAAGGTTTGTGGATGGCACACCATCCAAGGCTAAAGCTAAGGGGTCGGAGAGGTTATCTTTGCCGATCAGGATTTGATTTAAGGGTTTGGATTGGGCTTCTTCCTGCGTATAGCCAAGGATTCTTTCGGCAGCGGGGTTAATAGATTTGATCATCAAATCAGGAGCCACGATAATAATCCCATCTGGTATTGAATTGATCACCGTTGATTGGATAATCTCTGAAAACCGTTGATTTTCCAGTGCGGTTTCAAGGTTAGTGGTGTGACTAAAATATTGAATAATGGCATTGATGGCGTCGCCTAATAATTGCAGGTAGGGAAGACTGGTTTCGGTGATCAAGGAGTTATTACTTCCCACGATTAACAAACCGATCAGAGCATGGGATTGTCCAATTGGCACAGTTGCCAGAGATGAAAAACCGGCATTACGCGCAGATTGGTGGATGGATGCCAGAGGTCGTTTGCCAGGTACCCAATGGGTGGGAGTACGAAGATGTCCCAGGTCTTGAGCGGGCAATTTTTCGGGCAGGATATCCGGAGGACCAATTTGAGCAACCTGGCATAATTCCAGATCTTTCCCGTTTGCTTGATAAATGGAAAGGAAAATCGCGCCTGATATTGCCTGGGCAGCCGAAAGTATCGTTTGCAGCGCTTCTTCAAGGGATGTTTTTTGTAAGGCCTGGCTTATCTTTTTTACGCCATCCGCCAAGCGGATGGTTGATTGTTGTTCAAGTTCCCGCTGCTGCAACACACCACAAGGAATGATCCTCAACAGCGCCCATTTCCCGGAGGATGAAATATGGATCAATCTCACTCGAACTTCTATGGATGTTTTATTTCTTGGGGATAGTGTAAGGCGGTTTGATTCGGCATCGCTACCTGGTTGGATGATTAATCGATTATCTTCCCAGTCTTTAAATAGTGCAGGCAGTTTTATACGTTGAAGTTCGCTTCTGGTATATGATACAAGTTCTACCGCTTTTGCATTGGCGGTTAAGATTCGCCAATTCGAATAATCGATTAAAAAAGTAGCATCGGGATACAATTCGAGCATCCCTTCGATTTCGGGCAGTCCAGGTTTAAAACGGGGTTGGGGGATACTTTCAAAAAACTGGCGATTTACCATAATATTTATTCTATCGTCCCTGGAGTAAAGTCATCCTGGAAATAGGACAATTATACAAAAAGACGCGTTGCTAAAGGTTGATTTATTGTTATCTTTTAACTTTACCAGATAATTGGATGTACAACAGAACCTGTTGGAAAAAGATACCCAAAGGAATGGAACAACCAACCTCTATATTTTATCTGAAATTTGGTTTGTTTTTGGAACGAAGATAGGCGGGAAGGATGCCTTCCATGGCGCGGTATTTCGCCACCGTACGCCGGGCAACCGGATAGCCTTGTTTGTCGAGGATTTTTGCTATTTGGGTGTCGGTAAGCGGTTTCGTTTCCCGGGCGATAATATCCATGAGGGCGGTGCGGATGTGCAGGCTGCGATCGAAAAATTTAGATAAAGGTACCATTCGACCGCTGGGAAGTTGAACAGCTTTGCCTGAAACAGCTCGGGATACGGTGGATTCGTGAACACCTAATTTTTCTGCCAGGCTGGCTCGGGTTATTGGGGCGATCTCCGAATCTCCTTCCAGGATGAATGAACGCTGGATGACAGCCAGGCGTTGCATTAATCGCACCAGCGTGTTATTTCTTTGTTGCAGGCATTTTACCAACAATGCCGCTCTATCCAGATCTCCTTGCCATTGCTCTGCTTTTTCTTCCGGCGCATCGTGGAGCGCTTCTCGGAAGAGAGGATTGATCCGTAATCTGCCGGCAAGAGGAGAAATCACTTCGATTGTAAGAGGCGAGGTGTCGGTTTCGGTTTGCGATGAGATAATAATATCGGGGTGATAATATACATCTTGGGTGGGAGAGCTGCCCTGGCGTATATCTCCCCAGTGCGCCCGTCCGGGGTAGGGATTTAAATTTTCGCTGATGAAGTTGGCGATATCTTTCACCCGGGCAAGGGGAATATGTAATTTGTGCCCCAATTCTCCATACTGCCGCCTGCTGAGTAAATCCATGCCCTCCTCAATCGCTTCGGCAGTATGAGGAGGAATGGGCTTCTGCTCTGCTAATACTTCTAATTGCACTAATAACGCCTCTTGGGGTGATTGCGAACCAACGCCCAGAGGGTCGGAATGTTTAATCAGGTAAATGACATCTTCAATGCGGCATACAGGGACATGGTGGTAACGGGCAATCTCTGCTAATGGCGTGCGCAATAAACCGTCGTCATCCAGGCTGGTCAGAACGTGGGCGGCTATGAAATGATCGTCAGGATTAAGATCGGGCGCAATCTGTCGTAACACATATGTGGGTAAATCTTCGATATCGGGGGTTAATCCCTCTTCCGGATTTTCAGAAATAGCAGTTGAATATTGGGTGGGTAAGAAATCTTCTCGGGATGAAACATAAACGATAGGTTCATCGATATTTGAATTTGATGGTTGGGTACAAACCGGACAAGGGTTTGAATCCGTAAGGATGCGCCGGCAATGAGGGCAGCGTCGTTCTGGCGCCAGTTCCAAAGCCGGATTAGATGCCAATTCCGTTTCTATCTTTTGGTATAATTCAACCGAAGTAAGACCCAGGAGGGTCATCGTTTGAGCAAGGTGGGCAGTGGTAAGCGGGCGTATTGCGGTTGATTGTGTTTGTAAAAGCATTATATACTCTCGATACTAATCTATTATACACTGTTGCAAGAATCGTGCCATAATATGCTGAAAGAAAGGAGATAAAAACGCTTCGTTCTTTCTATATTTAACCAAAGCAAATTGGGCGAAGCAGAAAATTATCGGTTTGATGTTTTCCCGGCGCGCTGCAAACCAGTTTACAACCGGTGAGAAACTTGAAGATGGGATTATTGGAATCAAAGCGTTAGAAAATGGATTCATAACCCCCGGATCATTTTTCGGAAAATACGATCACTTCCCGGTTTGGTGCAGCAAATCATATAGAAAATTAACACTTGAAACGTAATAGCCCAAAAAATTAATGGTATTATGGTCTGAATTACCAAATTCTGTTTTCGTGATCATATGCGCTGGATTGCTTTTATTTTTAAACTCGCCAGACCTATATATCTTTTTGGGTGTGTTCTCCTATATTCGCTGGGGGGAGGCATTGCGAAATATTTAGGCGTAACCATCCAATGGAATACATACTTTTTAGGATTAGGGTGGATATTTCTAATGCAAATTGGCAGCTTTACTCTTTATGACTATTTTGAACTGACCAATTATCCGCGCAATCAAAACAATTCCAATTCAAACCACGATTCCGATAATCAAAATCAGGAAAAAAACGAAGGGTTAGCTAGGCTGGTAGTTTGCTTCAGTTGTTTGGCGGTTGCCGCATCGTTTTCTGTATTATTGATGCAGGCCAACCGATTTACACCTATTGTCGCTGTGATGATGGCATTTGGATTTTTAGCAGGGGTTTTTTATTCGTTGCCGCCCATACGCTTATCCAATACAGGGTATGGTGAATTGATAGCGGCGATTGCATTTGCCAATGTAATCCCTGCATTGGCTTTTGCATTACAAGCTGGGGAATTACACCGCCTGGTAGCCATGTCTACTTTTCCATTGACGCCGTTATTATTAGCCATGATCATTGCGTTCCAATTTCCCACGTATTTCTATGATATCAAATATGGGAAACGTCGTTTAATGGTTCGCATGGGTTGGCAAAACGCTGTGAATTTCCATAATATCCTCATCGTTTGTGCCTATTTACTCCTGGCGATAGCCATGTTCTTTCAATTACCTGTTTATATCAGTGCGCCGGTTTTCTTTACTGTTCCATTAGGTTTTCTTCAGATGTGGCAAATGAAACGTATCACAGATGGGGCGAAACCAAACTGGCAGGCTTTAACCGTATCCTGGATAGTGTTGTCCTTTACCGTGGTTTATTTATTGGCATATTCATATTGGATTCATTGATTGATTGAATAAACAATACATCATCCATTCATAAAAGATACAAGAGGTCCTATGTCAGAATTCCTTGATCTAACCCTGCCCTCAGATGCATTAAACCTGATTCTAGAAAAGATTTCATTTATACCGGAAGAAGAAACCATCCCAACTTCCATGGCATTAGGCAGGGTAACCAGTCGAGATGTGTTTGCCCCGCACCGTATGCCCTCGTTTTCCCGATCGGCGATGGATGGATTCGCCGTGCAGGCAAAAGATACTTTTGGCGCAAGCGAAACAGCGCCGGCTTACTTGCCTGTGGTAGGTGAAGTGCCAATGGGTGCAAATGTTGATTTCACCGTCGAATCCGGCGAATGTGCTTTGATCCATACCGGAGGCATGCTTCCCTCGGGTGCAGATGCTGTCGTTATGATGGAATACACACAAATGGTAAAAGACGAAGAAGTAGAGATCTATCGCGCGGCGGCAGTAGGCGAACATATCGTTCACGCCGGGGAAGATTTCGAAGCCGGGCAGGTGGCTATTGCTGCCGGTGTTGTTTTGCGGCCGGTTGAAATTGGAGGTTTGATGGCATTTGGCATCACCTCCGTGCAAGTAACCAGGCGTTTGAGAGTGGGCATTCTCTCCAGCGGTGATGAGGTCGTGCCGCCTGATAGGGATATCAAGCCGGGACAGGTGCGGGATATTAATTCATATTCTTTAGCGGCTTTAGTACAACAAGCAGGTGCGGATGCCTCATTATTGGGAATAATCCCGGATAAGGAAGATGCCCTTTTCGAAGCGGTGAATGCGGCTGTGGAAAAATTCGATTTGGTTTTAATTACCGCTGGTTCATCAGCCAGCACGCGAGACCTCACCGCGCGGGTTATCGATCGATTGGGCCCACCGGGAGTGCTGGTGCATGGCATCAATGTTCGTCCGGGCAAACCGACGATTTTTGGAATATGCCAGGGGAAGCCGGTGGTCGGTTTACCTGGACAGCCGCTCAGCGCAATGATCATCGGCTGGTTATTGGTCAATCCCATCTTGAAAAAAATGCGTGGTATAAGCCAGGCAGCAATAAAGCCAACCGTTAAAGCACGCATGTCCGCCAATGTGCCTTCAATGGCAGGCCGGGAGGATTGGATTCCTGTTTTGTTGTCGGAAGATGAGAGTGGTTATATTGCCCAACCCATCTTTTTTAAGAGTAATTTGATTTTCAATCTGGCGCGGGCGAATGGGTTGGTAAGCATCCCCGCTGACCAAACTGGTCTCCATGCCGGAGAAATTGTAGAAGCCTACCTTTATCAGTAAATCATATGTATTTAAAAGATATCCCTCTGCAAGAAGCGCAAAACCGTTTACGGGAAGCCTGTAGTCAGGCGGATCTGTGGGGTTTATTGGGAAGTGTTGAATTGCCGTTGGATGAGACGGTCAATGGGCGTGTGTTGGCCGAGCCGGTATGGGCGAAAATTTCATCGCCGCACTACCATGCTGCAGCGATGGATGGCTTTGCCGTGCAGGCGCATGAAACAGAGAAAGCATCTCCGAGCACCCCGTTGATTTTGGAAATTGGACGGCAAGCCATATATGTGGATACCGGCGATATGCTGCCAGATGGCATGGATGCCGTGATCCCCATTGAACAGGTGGAATCGCTGGATCGAGGCGGTCAGATCAGTGTAGATATCCGCCGCCCAAAAGAAATCCGTGTACGTGCAGCTGTACCCCCCTGGAGTCATGTGAGACCGATGGGCGAAGACATGGTGGCTACACAACTGGTGTTGCCTGCAGGACAAATTCTTCGCCCGGTGGATTTAGGCGCTATCGCGGCCAGTGGGAATACATCCGTCATTGTAGCGCGTAAACCACGCATCGCAATCATCCCTACAGGCAGCGAGTTGATCCCGATCGGCGCTCCGGTGACTGCCGGGAGTATTATCGAATATAATTCGCTCGTTTTAGCCGGGCAGGTAAATCAATGGGGCGGGGAAGCGATGCGTTTCCCGATCGTGGCGGATGACCTTGAAAAGATCAAACAGGTAGTTGCAAACACTGCAAAGGAAGCTGATCTCATTTTGTTGAACGCCGGTTCATCCGCCGGTTCGGAAGATTATTCAGCACAAGTGGTCGAATCCTTGGGAAGGTTATTAGTCCATGGCGTGGCTGTTCGTCCGGGTCATCCGGTGATCATAGGGATGGTAACGGTTAATGGGGAAACGACCGGTGTAAACCCGAGGCAAATTCCCATTATTGGTGTTCCCGGCTATCCGGTGTCGGCTGCCTTGACCGGGGAAATTTTTGTCAGGCCTTTGATCGAGCGTTGGCTCGGTTTACAACTGCCGCCCTCACCGGTTATTAAAGCCACACTTACCCGTAAGGTCACATCACCCGCCGGGGATGACGATTATATGCGGGTTGCAGTGGGGAAAGTGGGGCAGCGTATAGTCGCTGCGCCATTATCTAAAGGCGCTGGCGTGATCACTTCATTAGTACGGGCAGATGGCTTTGTGATTATCCCGAAAGGCACTCAAGGATTGTCTGCCGGGAGGGAGGTCGAAGTTCAACCTTATCGTCCAATTGCCGAGTTTGGGCAGACCATTTTTGCCATTGGTTCACATGATTTAACATTGGATTTATTGGCTCAATATTTAGCCGGTAAACAACGCCGGTTTATATCGGCGAATGTGGGCAGTCTGGGAGGATTATTGGCGCTTAAGCGCGGGGAGGCGCATGTAGCGGGATCGCATTTGTTGGATTTGCAAACCGGGGAATATAACATCAGTTATATTAAGCAATATTTATCGGACACTCCGGTTTTTTTGATTGCTTTTGTAGATAGAAAACAAGGTTTATTGATAAAGCGAGGTAATCCAAAGGATATTCATACTATCCAGGATCTTGCGCGTGAAGATGTCACATTTATAAATCGTCAACGCGGCGCAGGAACACGCGTATTGTTGGATTATCAACTAGGACTGTTGGGCATTCTTTCTGAGAACATTCAAGGATATCAGCAAGAAGAATTCACCCACCTGGCGGTAGCTGCGGCTGTCGCTTCAGGACGGGCTGATTGTGGATTGGGCGTGGCTGCCGCGGCTTCTGCATTGGATTTGGATTTCGTTCCTTTATTTGATGAGCGGTATGATCTGGTAATACCCAGGGAGTTTTATGAAGATGATTTATTAGCGCCTTTTCTGGAACTGATGGGTAATCAGGCTTTTCGCCAGGAAGTGGACGCTATGGAAGGATATAACACTCGCAGAATGGGAGAAGTAATCGCAAAGATTGGATAAGGGACAATGGGATGATGTGAGAAGAGAGTGGTGATTAGTGAACAAATAGTGGAGAATCGATGTCCGGGAAGTGATTTGCGAGAATAGAAATGCGTAATCCTGTTTTCCTGCCTTCCTTGTTTAAAATTTTCGTGTCATCCTGTTATTCCTGGATTCCTTATTAATCATTTATTTCAAGTCAGGAGGTAAAAATGGTACTTAATGCTGGAATTGTCGCTCCGGATTTCACGCTGCCCAATGAAGAGGGGATTGAGATATCTCTATCGGCATTCAGAGGGCAGAAAGTTATCCTGTATTTTTATCCCAAAGACGACACACCGGGTTGCACGAAGGAAGCCTGTCATTTTCGGGATGATTACGCGGAATATGAAAAACTGGGGGTGAAGATATTAGGTGTTAGCCCAAGTTCGGTGAACAGCCACGGTAAATTCAAGTCCAAATATCAATTGCCGTTTACATTATTAGCCGATGAGGAACATAAGGTATGTGAGTTATATGGCGTGTGGGGTAGAAAGAAATTCATGGGCAAGGAATATGATGGCGTCTTTAGAACGACTTTTTTAATCGATCAAGAGGGGATGATCGAAAAAGTATATAAAAATGTAAAACCGGAACCGCATAGTAAAGAAATTCTTGATGAACTAGCTTTAAGAAAATGAAAAGCATTGCATAAATTTGAATATTACCCCCTTGACAATTGATAAAAAATTATATATACTGAGTGAGTACTCACTATAAAAACGAGTGCTCACTAATTATATGAGCGATAACTCAATTGATCGCTGTGACTATTCACAAAGAAAGGAGCCAATATCGTGGATAACCGATCCGGATCGCGTAGTGAGCGGCGCGCTTCGATGATGCGCCAGCAGATCATTCAGGCAGCTGCGCCCCTTTTTGCCCAAAAAGGATTCCATAAAACCACAACGAAAGATATCGCATTGGCTGCTGATGTATCAGAAGGATCTCTTTATAATTATTTTAAAAATAAAGAGGATATTCTATTAGGTATCATCGAAGATGTTGCCCAAGAGGAAGTAGAAAAAATGCGTTTGGTGGAATCTCTATCGGAAGCTCCTTCAGATTATCTATTTTCCAGGTTTATGCACCAACAAGAAAAGGTCGCCAGATTGAATCCGATGATCCTGGCGATAATCTCGGAACTTGTTAGTAATCCTAATGTACGACGACGCTACAAGTCTTTATTTTTATCTCCAATTATGGAATTACTGGCAGATCATTTACAAGCACGCATTGATTTAGGTCAAATTCAAAATTATCCACCGAAATATTTGTCACGGATTTTAATCTCTTTAACCGTTGGTATTTACTTTTTTCAAATGCTAGAGGACGATATAGTAATCAAAGAATGGGAAGAATTCTCCCGAACCACTGTCGATGTTTTATTTGAAGGGTTGAAAGCTGAACCTTAAGGGTCTCTCTTTATGTAATTAATATACATTCTTGACAAAAATCCATAATGGAATAGAATTAATATATACTAATAAATAATATTAGACTTATATAATAATAAATTTAATTTATTTGATATCAGAGATTATTTGGAAGTCTTATATGATCTTAAAAAACCTGTTACGCCGTAAATTTAGAACAATATTAACGATTTTGGGAATTTCTATTGGCGTCGCGGCGATCATCAGCCTGGGCAGTTTATCGGAAGGTTTGCAGTCGGGGTACAACGCTATGCTTACCGGCAGTAAAGCAGATCTTATCCTGAGCCAGCCCGATGCGATCGATATCAGTTATAGCTCCGTCGATGAAAAAGTTGGTGAAAAATTAATGAATATGCCGGAAGTATCCCAGGCAAGCGGCATGATCCAGGGATTCACACAAGCGGAAGGCGAGCCATTTTTCTTCGTTTTTGGGTATCCAAAGGATAGTTTTGTTTTGGATCGATTTGTAATAAAAGAGGGCATTTCATTATTTTCTAATGAAGCCTTAAAATATAAAGGCGATCCAATTCTATTAGGCTCTGCTGCTGCAGAAGTATTTGATAAATCTCCCGGGGATTCTTTGAGATTGACCGGTAGTCTTTATCGAGTGGTGGGGATTTATGAAACCGGCGATGCTTTTGAAGATGCAGGCGCTGTATTATCTCTGGAAGATGCTCAAGTTTTATTAGGGAAACCACGTCAGGTAAATCTGTATTATATAAAACTCTCCGATCCTGGGTTGCGTGATCGATTCTTAGCAAAAGCTGAACGCCAATGGTCTGATTTATCGATATCGGGAACCCAGGAGTTTTCGGAAAACCAAACCTTTTTGGAGTATTTAGAAGGGTATATTTGGGCTATTGGTGGGTTAGCGATCATTATCGGCGGTATTAGTATGATGAACTCTCAACTCATGTCGATTTTTGAACGAACGCGTGAGATAGGTGTGCTGCGCGCTGTGGGATGGAGTCAATGGCGGATCTTATGGATGATCCTTGGCGAATCGATATTTGTTTGTATATCGGGGGGCATTCTTGGCACGGCAGTTGGCTGGTTAATTATATATATATTATCCCAGGTTTCTGTTTCATTTAAATGGGGAAACACATCCATTTCTAGTGATTTAATCGTTGAAGCCCTTGTTGTGGTGATCGTTTTAGGGATTATCGGAGGGTTATATCCCGCCTGGAGAGCATCGCGATTACACCCTATTGAGGCATTACGATATGAGGGAGGCGGTGGTGGGAAGATTCGACGCTTGCCCGTGGGAGGTATGGCTGTTCAAAGTTTATGGCAAAGAACCACCCGTACATTATTAACGATAACAGTCATTGGCTTTACCGTAGGGGCAATCATGGCATTGGATGGCATGATGGGAGGTTTGAAGGACGATTTTGATAAAATGTTTTTAGGGACTGATATGCAGATTATTATCCGCCAGGGAGATATCGCAGATACCAGTTTGAGTGCCATCGATGAGCGGATCGGTGATAAAATTTCAGCTTATCCTGAAGTAAAAACAATCAGCGGAATACTATTAACCGCAGTAGTCATGCCAGATTCGGGCGGTTTTTTCATGGTTTTTGGCGCAGCTCCAAATGAACAAGCGATCAACCGCTTCAAAATTATTGAAGGAAAAACACTAAGCACGAACCGCCAAATCATGCTTGGGAAATTTATGGCCGATACACTTAACAAACAGGTGGGTGACACAATCGATTTATCGGGTTCGCGGTTTAGAATCGTGGGAATTTACGAATCAAGTGTTTCTTGGGAAGAAATGGGAGGTGTTCTCACGATCAGGGATGCCCAAATATTCATCGGTCGCCCACGCAAAGTGACCATGTATGGAATCTCGCTAAAGGATCCATCTCAGGCGGTTAATATCGTGGAAAAGATTAACCGAGAATTTCCCGATGTTCACGCTGCCCTGAGTGGAGATTTTGCAAATGAAATGCCGGATTTTCAAAATTCCGAAGGGATGATGAGTGGAATTTCTCTGATCGCAGTCATTGTGGGCGGGGTTGGGGTGTTGAATGCCATGTTGATGTCGGTCTTTGAAAGGACCCGTGAAATTGGTGTTTTACGGGCTTTAGGCTGGCGAAGGCGGAATGTATTAAGAATGATATTACAAGAATCGGTTATGTTAGGGTTATTAGGAGGCGGGGTAGGTATCTTGATCGCATTCATCCTAAGTTTGCTGTTGCCTCACGCTGCAGGTTTTGGCGAGGTGTTAAAAACCTCCTGGGAGATTGGTGTATTCATCCGGGCGATATTCGTTGCTTTTACATTGGGTCTGGTTGGAGGTCTCTATCCGGCGTACCGTGCAACGAGATTATTGCCCGTGGAAGCATTGCGATATGAATGAGTTTTGTGATTATCTCGGTTATTGCGTATAATCACGGATGGTGAATTCGAAAGGAGTTGTTTGAATATGAAGCATTACAAAGCATCTCTGTGGCTTTTTATAATTTTCGGCATATTATTGGTTAGCGTTTCTTGTAGTGGAATATCCAATAAAACCGCTGAAACACCCGAACCGGTAGCATCAGACAATATTGCACCCATAGTGAGTGCTACCGGAGTGGTTAAACCGGCAAAATGGTCAAAACTGAGCATGTCAGTTACCGGTCTGGTGGAAGAAATCCTGGTAGAAGAAGGCGATATCGTCGAAGCTGGCCAGGTCTTGATCCGTTTGGAAGGTCGGGAGGAATTATTGACTGCAGAGCTGGCAGCACAAACAGCAGTGATTAGCGCTACACAGACACTGGATGCCTTGTATGAAAACAATGAATTAAGAAAGGCGGCATTACTTAAAACGATCGCCGATTCTGGCGATGCCGCCCGACAGGCTCGTTACCATCTGGATAACTACCTTCTTCCCTCGACATTAAAAGGCTTGAGTTCAATTGAAGCGGTTGAGGTTTCGAAGGAAAAATATATTCAGGCCTGGGCTGCCTATGAACCTTATATGAACGAACCTTTTAATAATGAAAAACGCAAAGATTTAAAAGAAGATATGGAAATGGCTCAAAGCGATTATAACCAGGCTGTTCGCCACTTGAATTATGAAGTGGAATTAAATCAGGCTGAGGCTGCCTTTGAGAAGGCTCAAGCGGATTATGAAAAAGTGAAAGATGGACCAGACCCGGATGATCTGACGTTGACAAATGCATTATTGGATCAAGCCAATGCCAATTTATCCGCCACAAAAGCTGCATTAGCCGATCTGGAATTCAAAGCGCCGTTTGCCGGCGTGATAAGCGAGATAACTGTTCGAATTGGTGAGTGGATATCCCCCGGAATACCGGTGATAGCTATGGCAGACTTAAAACATTTACGGGTGGAAACGACCGATTTGAATGAAATCGATGTCGCGCGTGTGGATGTTGGAGACCATGTCGAAGTAACCTTTGATGCGTTACCCGATGTGGTCGTACAAGGTGAAGTTACCCATGTATCTCCAAAAGCTTCGGAAGGGTCTGGCGTTAACTATACCGTAATCATCGAATTAACAGAAATTCCCGATCAATTACGCTGGGGGATGACAGCGTTTGTTGATATCGAGATTTCCGAGTAGGATGGGTGTCATGACAAAAGAAAATCGCTGGCTTATTGAGACGGTTGATCTCACCCGCGTTTACGGAGACGGCGAGGTGATCAATGCACTCGATCACGTCAATTTGCATATTGCCGACGGGGAATTGGTGGCGGTGATGGGACCCAGCGGGAGCGGTAAAAGTACGTTACTCAATGTGATCGGTGCTCTGGACGCGCCCACCAGCGGTAAAGTGCTGATTGATGGTATCGACCTGGCAGAGATCAAAGACAAAGATCACTTTCGTGCTAAAACTGTGGGTTTTATGTTTCAATTGCACAACCTTATTCCCACACTTACTGCTCGTGAAAATGTTGAGGTACCCATGATGGGGCAATCTGGTGCAAGCAGCCGGTATAAGCGCTCGGTAGAACTATTGGAGCTGGTCGGATTAGCAGAACGTATGAACCACCTTCCCGGTCAATTATCCGGCGGGCAACGCCAAAGAGTTGCGGTGGCGCGCTCTTTGGCCAATAATCCGCGTCTGGTATTAGCCGATGAACCGACGGGTAGTTTGGATACCACCGCTGGACAGGAATTAATGAGATTGCTCAAGGATTTAAATGCAAGCCAGGGGACAACGTTTTTAGTTGTTACGCATGATCTTTCTGTCGCCCAGCAAACACGCCGGGTTTTGGTTATGGAGGATGGAAAAATTATTCGAGAAGATATCATCGGTTCACCGATTGAGGAAGATTTAAAAATGTGGCGGCACTCCGAATTGGGAAAACGGCTATTAGCTGATGATCAGGCAACGATGGCGCGTTTTAATATCAACGATAATCAAAAAGATGCTGTCGTTGAATTATTGTCGTGTGCAAATAACAAATAAAACGAGAAGTGAGGAATTAACTTTTGATTTTTTGCGGGATTCCCCCTATGTCACAATCACGGGAGTCCCCATGCCTTTTTGTTCCCAATCGGTACGTGATTTTATAGGGGTTGTGTACGTTGGCGTTGTCCAGCGGAATATCCATTTGGCATCTTCGTTACGCATATTGACACAACCATGACTCATCTGAATGCCAAAATTATTGTGCCAATAGGTGCCATGAAGGGCGACACCGGTTTCGGTGAAAAAGCATGTCCAGGGTACGCCGGGGAGTGAGAAACGGTCGTTTTTATCATCATCCGGATTTCCGGAAACACTGCCCATATGTTTGTTGGGCATTTTTGAATAGATATTGAATTTCCCTTTTGGCGTTTCAGTAGGAATTCCGTTTTTTGACCGCAAACGGCTGCGTATCCCGGTGGAGACTCTGGTAGAGAAAACCACTTCATTGTATTCCAGGGCTTTTAAAGTTTGATATCCAACAGAGATCTCAATGCGTTTTTTCCCAATGGGGACATCGGGTGAGAGAGGAGAAATTTCTTCATCAGGGATAGGGCGAAGGTGCGCTGCCGGTAAATAATAGCTGAGGGTATCGGTGAGTTCGGAGGTGATTTCATACCATGGGGTATGATCCGGTCCATCTACGATGCCTGTAACCCAATGCGTGGTTTCATAATAAATCGGCATGGAGTTCCACATACTCCATTTCCCCTTGACTAATTGATATGCCGGCGAGTAGGGTACTGTTAATTCCGCTAATTGACCGGAATCCGGTATATAACTAAGCGGTTCATTCAATTGTACTTTTACTTTTTGAATATGGGCGCTATGAAGGTACCCTCCCCAAACTTTATACCAAAGCGGGTTATAAGAAGGTCCTTCTGATGATGTGATCTCATCGTATACATGCACAAGCTGGTCACGGTAGCGTTTCCCGATTATATCGCTTTCATCATTTGGTTTGGCGTAAAGGTCAATTTCAGTAACGGCAATTCTGGCAATCTCTCCGTAGCCTTCCTCCAGGTAATAGGGAAATACCGGTCGAAAAGCCAGGGTGCCCAACGCAAGACCGCTAAGTTTAAGAAAATCACGCCTAGAGATGCGTTTCATAGTCCCTGGATTATACTTGAAAAAAACAGTGATTTATTTACTTGATGATTTCCCTGTTTGGCCTATAGGGCGGGTATCTTGAATTATTTGTGTAATCAAACCCAGTTGGCGCGCTTTCTCAATGGCTGCCGTTTTATTACCTACTTCCAGGCGTACATAGGCTTCTGAGAGAAGATTCCGGAAGGTGGAGTGGGCAATATTCATCTTTTGGGCAATCTCTTCGAGGCTTTCATCGGGATAAGCGGAAGTCAGAGACAACGCTTCTATTTGACGAGAGGTTAAGATTTGAGATAATGATGAATCACGCGCTTGAGTCATGAATTGGTAAGCATATTCGCTGAGGAAAATACCGCCGCCATGGATACAGCGCACAATTGAGGGTAATTGCTTGATCAGTTGGTTATCATCCTTCAAGATAAACCCACGAGCGCCAGAGTTCATAGCGGCTTGAATTAATGTGCGTTCGGTATGCATGGAGATAACTAAAATTTTTAAGTCAGGGTAGATTTGAAGAAGTTTTGGTATTTGATATAAAATGGGATAGGGGTTATGATTATTGGGAGAAATGGGGACTTGAACATCTAGAATCAATACATCAACGGCATTGGTTGATAAATTTTTTTCCAATGCTTCCCCGTATGTGATCATCGCTACGATTTCAATATCATCCGCATTTTCTAAGCGATATAAATAACCATCTAAAATGCCTTGATGGTCATCCAGGATCGTTACTTTTATTCTTGCGTTTGAGCTTTGCATTTTGGCCTAAGAATATCGCAAAATCACCTGTTGCGCAAGGCTTTACTAGGTGAAAATCCGTACAAATGTCTATCGAAAACCGACAATTGTCTATGTACATTGCAGCGATTTCTTGATATATATTATCTTAGTAAATACTAAAGGAGCGTCCAAAAAAGCATCCTCACATAGCGGGGGAGGCGGGATAGAACAAGGTGGGTGTGAGGGGGAACACCCACCTTGTATTTAATGATGAAATCGCTTGATTAAAAATCAAGCGATTTTTTTTGGTCGGGGCGCCGGGAATTGAACCCGGGACCTCTTGCACCCCATGCAAGCGCGCTAGCCGGACTGCGCCACGCCCCGAACTCCACGATTTTACACCAGCTTACCAGAGGTGACAAGGTCTTGAATATTAGATTTTTACCTGGTATCGAAAACTGCACGGATACCAGCATTGATGTCATCCCAAATTTCTGCTCCGGCAGATTTGAGAGCATCCATCTTGGTTTCCGTGCGGGCAATTCCCCAGGCATGAAAACTGGTAGGAACGCCTATATCGTTTAGCATGGACGCTGCCTGCTTCGTACTCGGGATACTGGCGGCTGTATCTTCAAAAATATGAATATCCATGGGGGGCAGTTGCCTGAAAAAATTATTTTCGCCGCGATTGATCCACCGTTCGGCAGCTAATAACGCTTCAATGCTATCTTTGGTAACCGCTGCCCCGATAGCGCCTAAAGCGGAAATTAGAGATGGTTTGCCTAGCTGGTCGGGTTTACCGTTGGTAAGTTTCGCCAAACGATAAGTATGACCAAAGCCCACCAGGGGGATGCCGCCTAAATCCACGGTTTTTAATGCCAAATCCGCCTCAGGCGAGTAAGAAAGCAGCGGCTCATTCACATCAGACAGTGCTGAAGGTCTACCCGTGTAGGCTACCAGGTGAATCTTATTAAGTACCCAGTCTTTCATCAGCTTCTTTGCAAGCTCTCTATCTAACATGGGTTGATCGAAAGCTTTCAGAAGCGAAATGGTTTTTATTTTTGCAGGTAACCGATATACACTTTTATAGAGTTTGCTTCCCAAAACATTTTGTTGGAAAATTTGTGTAACAGGCGAAAGATTGATATTGCGGGTGTGGCTTAATATTTTATCCAAGAGCGGGTGGGATGGCAGATGACGGAAAGGCATATTCATCATACCTGTTTGGTTAGCTTGCAAAGCTGCCTTCGAAGGGAAACACCCAGGTTTAAGAACCCTACCAACTCGTTTTGCCGTTTGAGAAAAATCAACCGGAGGACATTCAGGGTTAAGACCACACAATTGGTCACATGCCTGATAAAGGTCTCCGGAAATATTCAACTCAGGGTATTGGGCTTGTATCCGATCAAAAATTTCTACCAGGCATAAAGGGACAATATCGAATTCGCTGGATATATTGTGCGCCTCGAATTGACTAAGAGTTCTTTCGTCATATGAAATTGTTTCCAATCCCATACGTTTTGTGAACCAGTTGAGTGTAGCATGGGCTGCTTTTCGGTAACCTCCTGGATTTACCAGCACACCATCTATATCCAGTAATAAAACAAGCTGACTCACCGTACACGTCTTCCCAGTTCCGACTCGATATCTTGGGGAGTTAACTGGCGGGCTGACAGTAAAACAAGGACATGATAGGTTAGATCGGCTACTTCTTCGATCAGTCGTTGGTTCCCTTGCGCCTTGGCTGCCAGAATAACTTCAATAGCTTCCTCGCCTATCTTTTTTAAGATCTCATCTTCTCCTTGAGAGATGAGGCGGGCTGTGTAAGATTTTTCGGGTGTGGCTTGATCTCGTCTTTGACAAATGATATCAAAAAGACTGGATAGTGTCATTATCTAATACCTTTCGATAAAAACAAGATGTCTGACCGGTGTGGCAGGAAGGTCCAGCCGGATTTACCAGGATGAGAAAGGCATCTTGGTCGCAGTCGATATAAACATCCACCAATTCCAGAGTGTTTCCGGACGTGGCGCCTTTTCGCCATAATTCTTGACGGCTTCTGGACCAAAACCAGACCTGGCGGGTTTTTAGGGTTAATTTCAAAGATTCTGCATTCATCCATGCCAGCATAAGTACTTGAGCGGTGTTTGCATCCTGAACGATGGCCGGCGCCAGACCGCGCTCATCATATAATGGGTGTAAAGCTTCTGTCATTTATCTTTCTCCAGGCGAATTGGAATTCCTCTGGCAGACAGGTTTTTCTTTAATGCGCCGATTTCCAATACGCCATCGTGGAAAAGTGAGGCAGCCAGAGCAGCATCGGCATGACCTTCGGTAAGAATTTCAACGAAATGTTCGGGTTTTCCCGCTCCACCCGAAGCGATAACCGGTACATGAACAGCCGTTGTAATTGCTTTGGTCAGGGGTAGATCATACCCCACCAAAGTTCCGTCCCGATCCATGCTGGTGAGCAGGATTTCACCAGCCCCCAAGGATACCCCTCGGACAGCCCATTCTACGGCGTCTAATGGCGTTGGCGTTCTTCCACCATCGATCACCACTTCCCACCGGTATGGCTCGCCGGGTTGTGATATCAGGCGGGCGTCAACCGCCAGCACGATACATTGGCTTCCAAATTGATCGGCGCCTTCGGAAAGCAGGGATGGATTGCGCACAGCCGCGGAATTCAGGCTGATTTTATCTGCGCCAGCTAATAATAACTTGCGCATGTCTTGCGGATTGCGGATGCCCCCGCCCACAGTGAGCGGCATGAACACCTGGTCGGCGACCTGGCGCACGGTGTCCACTACGGTGGCTTTACCTTCCGGCGTGGCTGAGATATCTAAAAAGACAAGCTCATCGGCACCGGCATCTTCGTAGGTGTGCGCCTGTTCCACAGGATCACCGGCATCTCGAAGATTGACAAAATGCACCCCTTTTACCACGCGACCATCGCGAATGTCCAGACAGGGAATGATGCGTTTGGCTAACATATTTGGTAAATCCTCCCCCTCCCCACCTCTCCCATTTTTGAAAGCGAAAATGGGGGAGGAAAATTACTCGCTGTTCTCTTATATCTCATCATCACTGGCTGCTTAATTCTCATGAATAGCTTTTCCAAAAAGATCATCGACTTTTATACTCCCTGAATAAAGAGCTTGACCCACAATGACTCCTGCCAGACCTGCCTGACGCACCCGTTGGATATCGTCCAGACTATTTGCGCCACCGGAGGCGATGATCTGAAGTGGGCAAGCTTGAAATAACTCCAGCGTTTGTTCCAGGTTAATACCGCTGCCCATCCCATCCTGCGCGATATCGGTGTAAACCATCCAGCGTAAACCGACCGCCTGAAGTTGTTTTACCAGGTCGATTGCTTTTATCGCTGTGCCTTCTTTCCAACCGCGCACTTGAACAAACCCCTCTCGGGCATCTAAACCAGCGGCGACTCTATCCGATCCCCAGCGGGCAAGCGCTTGTTCCAGCACCGGCTGTTGTTCGATAACGATCGTTCCCAACACAACACGGCTTACTCCCAGGTTCAATGCGCTATCGATGGCAGTAGATGAGCGAAGACCTCCGCCAAATTGAACATTGGCCTTGAATTCATCGGCGGTTTTCAGGATATGTATTAAAGCATTTTGATTTTTTGAATCGGCTTCATTAAAAGCCCCATCCAGGTTTATCACATGCAGCCAACGCACCCCAGCAGAAAGCCAGCGCCGGGCAGTGTCGATGGGGTCATCGGAATATATAGTTTGCCGGGAGGGGTCGCCCATTTTCAGGCGGACAACTTTACCCTGACGGAGATCGATAGCAGGTAATATTGTAAACATAGCGTTTTTCATAATTTTATAAAGTTTTCTAATATTTTTAAACCAATCTTTTGACTCTTTTCGGGATGGAATTGTACACCGAATATATTTTGGTGCTGCACCATACTGGGGAAGGTTATCCCGTGGCTGGTAGAAGCCAGGATATCGTCTTCTTTGGCTGCCGCGCAATAGAACGAATGATTGAAATAAGTGTATACGCCATCCGACAGCCTGTTTAACAGTGCAGATTCTTTTTTCCTGTATATCTGGTTCCACCCTGTATGAGGTATTTTAAGTCCTGGCATATCCGGGAAGCGGATGACGCGCCCGGGTATAAAACCCAATCCGGCGAATTCACCCATTTCTTCGCTGTATTCAAAGAAAGCCTGCATTCCAACGCAGATACCCAATATTGGATCGCCGCGGCGAATGGCTTTGGAGAGAGCTTCGACCAGCCCGGATTCGATCAAACCGGTCATGAAATGTCCAAAGGCGCCCACTCCCGGCAAGACAATTCGCCCACCATTACGCACGATGCGGGGATCTTTGGTGACCTCCGGCTGGCAGCCTAAATTGATCAGCGCATTGTGGACAGAGTGCAGATTCCCGGTGCCCGCATCCACCAAAATCACTTGCGACGAATTCATACGAGACCTTTAGATGAGGGGATAGCACCGGCTCGCCGGGGATCGATTTGCGTTGCGGAATCCAGGGCACGTCCAAGCCCTTTAAAGAGGGCTTCGGCTTTGTGATGGTCATCTTTCCCATACAGGATCTGTGCATGCAGGTTGCATTTTGCCTGAGAGGCAAAGGATTCAAAGAAATGACCAATCAGGCTGACCGGTATCGTGCCCACGGTTGTACCCAGCCAATCGCCCTGGAAAACGCAATATGGTCGACCAGACAGATCAATCGCTACAAATGCCAGGCTGTCGTCCATGGGAATAGAGATGGATGACATGCGTATGATTCCTTTTCGGTCTCCCAATGATTGATGGAAAGCTTCGCCCAAAACCAGGGCAACGTCTTCGACGGTATGATGGCAATCCACCTGCAGGTCGCCGGATGCCTGAATGGACAGGTCAAACAAGCCATGCACGGCAATCTGGGTTAACATGTGGTCTAAGAAACCTACACCGGTATGGATATCATATACACCTCGGCCGTCGATTAATAGATCAACGGAAACTTGAGTTTCCCGGGTTTCACGACGGATTTGGGCGGTACGTTTTGGATTTAGGAAAGCATTCGTTGATTTCATAACTCCTTCTCCAGCGCCTTTAACAGGCGGTTATTATCTTCCCGGCGCCCGATGGTGATACGGATACAATCGGTCAATGGGGGAACCCCAAAATATCGGATAAGAATACCCTGTTCTGCCAGTTTTTTTTGAATTTCCGCCGCGCTTCGGTGGGCAACCCGACACAGCAGGAAATTGGTTTGGGATGGAAAGGGGTTGATATTGGGTAATCGAGATAATTCTAATACCACACGCTTACGCTCAGCCTGGATACAAGCCACCCGTTCTGCCAGGATATCCAGATCTTTTAGGGATGCCAGGGCAGCCGCTTCAGCAGCAACATTGATGTTATACGGCAATCTGGCTTTCCATAGCACCGGCATCAACCAATCGGGGAATGCGCCAAACCCGATTCGAAGCCCTGCCAGCCCTGCCCACTTACTAAATGTTCGTAGAACAACCAGGTTATCCCGCTGCATAACCTGTGAGATGCGGGATGCCTGACAGCCAAAACGCCCGCTGTTTTCGGAAAATTCGATGTATGCTTCGTCCAGGGCAACCAACACCGGCCAGGATAACATTTCATCCAGGTCATCCGGGGGGATGAGCCCGCCATCAGGGTTATTGGGTGAAGTGAGGAACAGTACCTTGGGATGTTCAAATTCGATAGCTGATCGAATCGCCGGAAGGTCAAAACGGAAGTCGGTGCGGAGGGGCACTTCTACCACTCGCCCATGACGCAATCTGGCGCAAAACGCGTACATGCTAAAACACGGCGGGCAGATAAGCACCCGGTCACCCGGATCGAGCATGGTGGTCATTAATATATCGATCAAATCATCAGCCCCGTTGCCTATCAGCAGGTTAGCTGCTGGTATATTGGTGAAGTCTGCAAGCGCCACCCGCAGCTTGGAACAATCCGGATCAGAATAGAGATGTGGTAAGGGCAGATTGGCCAGACTTTGCAGGGCGATAGGAGAAACGCCAAAGGAATTTTCGTTCAGGTCGAGCTTTGTGATCTGATCGGGAGACATCCCGAGCCGGGAAGCAATCGCGGCCAGTGGTTCACTGAATTCATAGGGGGGTAAATTGTCAAAACGAGAAGATGCTTTCATAATCGTTTCTCCGCAGAAGTGGCGTGCCCGTCCAGTTTTTCTGCTCGGGCAATGATAGCTGCCGCCGGGCTGATCTGGGAAGCCGTTTTTTGATCCAGGGCAATAAGGCTGACGATGTGGGTGAAATCCAACACATTCAAAGGCGATGCATAACGCGCCGAACCGCTGGTGGGCATGACATGGCTTGGCCCGGCGACGTAATCCCCCAAGACTTCAAAGGAATGCTCACCCAGGAAAATGCCTCCGGCGCAGGTCACTTTTTCCGACCATCGCCAGGGATCTGTTACCGCCAGGCATAAATGCTCCGGGGCATAGCGGTTTACAAGTTCAAGCGCCTGGTCAAGGCTGTCTGTGAGTACAATCCCGCTGTGTTGTTGGAATGAAGCGTTGATAATTTCAGCACGGCTGAGTGTGGTGGTTTGGCGGGTTACTTCTTTCTGAACCGCTTCTGCAAATTGCATAGAGGGGGTGAGCAGGATTGCCGAAGCCAGGGTATCGTGTTCCGCCTGCGCTAAAAGGTCGGCGGCTACCCATTCGACGTTCGCATTCTCATCGGCAACGATCATGGTTTCGGTAGGACCAGCCAGGGTATCGATCCCAACCACGCCGAAAACCTGGCGTTTTGCCAGGGTGACGAATAAATTTCCCGGACCAAAGATTTTATCAACGGCAGGGATACTTTCAGAGCCATAAGCCAAGCCTGCAATAGCCTGGGCACCGCCGATGGCGTAGATTTCCTTGAGACCGATCAATGCCGCCGCTGCCAGTATGATCGAGGCTACTTTTCCGGTATGGCGATCGGGAGGTGCTGCCAGGGCGATCTCCGAGACGCCGGCAACCTGTGCCGGGATAGCGGACATCAAAACGCTGGAGGGCAGCGGTGCAGTTCCTGCCGGTACATACACTCCCACCCTGCGGATAGGACGGAATAGCTGACCCAGGGTGCCACCCATTTCCTGAGTTATCCAAGAGTGGATGGGTTGGCGCTGGTGAAACCCTCGGATGCGTTCGGTCGCCACATCCAACGCGGTGCGCTGTGCTGCCGGGAGACCGGACAAGGCTGCTTTAATTTCAGTCTCCGGAACGCGCAGTGAACCAGAATGATTTCCATCCAATTTTTCTGCCCACTTCAGCAACGCGGCATCGCCATTCAGGCGTACATCAGAAATGATACGTTCCACGACCTGGTTGGGCGACAAGGTTTCCCCGAATAAGGCTGTGATTGATTCGGTAATTGCCGGGGGTACTGCCAATTCATCGGGCGGTCGCCTTTTCAGGATGGTCTGGCTGGCTGTGATGGGATCCAATATTTTAAGCACAAGAACACTCCTTTATTCCCCTTGATAAGCTTCCAGTATTTGCAGCATACGTGTATAGCGAGGCGGTTCCTCATCGAATATATACGAGATTGGCATCACCACAACACCGCTTCCACCGATGGCGCGCAGTTCGTTGATCGCTTGAAATATTTGACTGCGTTGCACAATGATATTGACCGCATACCAATTCGGATCGCCCTCCTGAACAATCACCCTCGAGATGGTTGGGCCTTGTAGCCCGTGTATATTGCAGCGATTGAATAACAGCTCGGCAATTGCCTCCGGAGAAGTACCCCGCATGTTGGCAAAGACTGCCAGGTTTTCCCGGGCTCTCAGGTGGCCTTCAAAAAATTCCAGCAGTGTACGGGCGATATTCAGGGTTTTTGGATTGATTTTTAAGGCGTGAGTATTGGCGATCAATACCACCTGAGAAGTGAGTAACTTGCCATCGCTCAATGGTCGCAGGCGGTTATCCCGTAATGTTTGCCCGGAGGAGACGACATCACAAATGAGATCGGCATAGCCTATGGCTGGAGCAGTTTCTAATGTGCCTTCGGCTGAGATTAGGGTATGAGGAATGTCGTGTTCTTTCAGGAATTTTCCGGTCAAATTGGGATACTTGGTCGCTATTCTCAGAGGGCGTTTGAGGTGGGTTACTTTGTCAGTCAGATCTGAAACAGATGTGACATCCTCCCACGCTTCAGGAATTGCGAGATTGAGGATGCAATTCCCGAAATTTAATGCTTCATGCAAAATAACCAGATCACCGTGGCCATTTTTGTGTTCTTCAACGACATCTAATCCGGTTATACCAAAGTCAACGCTGCCATCTTGAACGCTGGCAACAATGTCACCCGGGCGCTGGAATAGTACGCATAATTCAGGCAGCGCTGGAATGACTGCTTCGTATTGGCGGGGATTGGGTTTATAAACGGACAATCCACAGGAATCCAGGAAAGCCAGCGCAGCTTCGGCGAGTCTGCCTTTAGAAGGAAGGGAAATTCTAGGTATGTTGATGTTTGTTTCGGGCATAATTCAATTTCTTTCAACTTTTTTGGCTAAACAAAAACCCCCCGGCGAACCGGGGGGTTAAGTTAAGAAGTCAAGAAAACCAAAATATCCTCCGGTCAGGCTGGGGGGAGGTTGATATGATGATGGTGTGAACTCGTAAAATTACACATTGCAAAGATTTTATCGCTCTCATGGATTTTTGTCAATTGATTTTTATGAGTAATTCTAGTAAACTGAATAGGACTAAATCATCATATCATCATCCCGACATATATGTAAAAATAGCATCCAATAATCATTGTTTATGCCTGGTGGCCTATGATGTGGCTATATAAATTATTATGCTTGATGTTGATTTTCGGATTTGCGGGATGTTCTCAAATCGAAAATGATGAGAGGGGATATATCGACGCACATGAAGTCGATGTGGAAGTGGTGTCCAAACCGGACAAAAAACTTGTAATTACCTCCCATCCCGATGAATTCGCTGAGAAGGCTGAGAATGACTCATTTTGGCGAAATAATATCGTCCCCGGAATGACGATATTTTTGGAGGAGGATACTGAGGAAATTAGAACACAAATCTGTTCTCCTTTAGCATCTGTTCCCTTAGATGATATTCGCAGTGTTGTCTCAGACCCTTACGACCCACCTCTTATGGGAAAAGATGACCGCCACCAGGGGGTGGATTTTGCGTTTTACCGTCGCTACGGTCGTGCCTCCATTGCCGGAGAACAAGTTCAGGCAGTATTAGGAGGTAGGGTTTCCGGTATAGTAGTAGACAGGTTTCCATACGGAAATGCTATGATTGTAGAAACACCTTATTGGTTTTTGCCTGCTGAAATTCAGCAAGAGGTCGAAATAACAGAGACTCAATCCATATACACTTTATATGGTCATTTAGAAAGCATCGTCGTGCAGAAAATCAGCAATGAAATTGATGCCTGTCAGGCGATTGGCATAGTGGGGAAAAGCGGCAATACCGATGTAGAACACCTGCACTTAGAAATGCGGATTGGTCTTTCAAATCAGGTCATTCCATCTATGGGGAATTATGTACCTGACATTACGGCTGCTGAGAAGGAAACATATGTATTTTGGCGTACAAGCGGCGCCTTTTTGCACTTCAATCCCATACAACTACTTGACATAACACCATAACTTTGCTATCCTGTAACTACCGACCGTTCGGTAGGGAGAGGACAATGACGCGGGATGATATTTTAAATGCGGCTGCGCTCATTTTCAGCCAAAAGGGTTTTCATGCTGCATCTATGCAGGATATTGCTGAGGCGGTAAATCTAAAAAAAGGCAGTCTTTATCATCATGTCTCGAGCAAACAGGAAATCTTGTTGGCATTATTAAATAAAGCTTTGGATTTATTGATTGCCCGAATTGGCGCAGTCATGGATATGCCACTGTCTCCGGAACAAAAATTACGCTTAAGTATGGAGACGTATTTAAATACATTGCTAGAGCGCAAAGATCTGGCAGCAATCCTGTTGTTAGAACATCGTTCTCTGGATTCCGATTTGAAGGCTCAACATATTCCCCAAAGAGACCGGCTGGAACAATTATGGAAAGATTTGATCCGGGAAGGTATGGACAGCCATATATTTGTGTGTGACGATCCCGGCTTCATTACCCGGTCAATATTGGGGATGCTCAATTGGACGATCACCTGGTACCGATCTGACGGCGCGATGGACTCCAAATCAATTGCCTCACAATATGCCGATTTGGCGCTTATGGGTATCACAGACGCCGATTACCGAAAAAATCAAGATGGATAAACAAAGTGTGAATTATTTTCAAACCTCCATTGGAGGCAAAATATATCAAATCCCGGTACAGTGTTTCCCGGGGCTGGATGGTTGGGTTTACCTGGTGTTAGTAGAAGATGAAAATGAAAATTATCGAGTATTGATTGATAGCGGGTCGGGATTCGGGTGTGCAAATCAGGATCTGGAAAAAGGATTGCAAGTTGCTTCGCAATTATACGGCGAAGAGATAAGTCTGGCTTCGTTAACCCATGTTTTGATCACCCATGGTCACATCGATCATTTTGGCGGGATGTCTTATATCCGCCCCAGAACACCTGCCAGGGTCGGCATTCATGAGTTGGATGTGCGCAACCTTACGAATTATGAGGAGCGATTAACGATCATTTCTCAGAGGTTGGATGAGTTTTTAATTGAAGCCGGCCTCAGTCCCGATCGACGTAAATCGGTGATTGATTTGTATATGAGTACGAAAAGTCTGCATCGATCGATAAAAGTAGATTTTACATACGATTCTATTGGAATGCAGTTAGGACCGTTTAAGATACTTCACGTCCCTGGGCATTGTGCGGGACAGGTGGTGATCCAACTTCACGATGTTTTGTTTAGTGGGGATCATGTTTTGGAAAAAACCACGCCGCACCAATCGCCGGAGCATCTCACCCTATACACGGGTTTGGGGCATTACCTGGAATCTTTGGAACACATGATGCGATGGGTTAATGGCGTGAAGTTAACCCTGGGTGGTCATGAAGGGCCAATGTATGATTTAGGTGGTCGGGTGAGTGAAATAAGAACAATGCACCGTCAACGCCTGAAGAGAGTGGTGGAATTGTTATCACAACCGCACACGATCGAAGAGATTTCCTTTCAATTATTCGGGGAGGTGCATGGGTACAATGTGTTGCTTGCGCTCGAAGAAGCGGGAGCGCATGTAGAGTATCTTTATCAAAGAGGCGTTTTGGAGATACACAATCTGGAGGATTTAGAACGGGGTAGTCAGCCGGTAGCAATTTACTACCATTGTCTTTAGAAACCGGTACGCTTCCCCATGATTGATAGTTGGGTCAATAGAAGGAGCGTGCTTGATGTATTCTTTTGAACCTTCGGAAGAACAAAAAATGCTGGTGGATGCGATTAATCGTTACGCCATTACAGATTTGCGAAAGCAAGCTCACCAGGCAGAAGAAGATAACCAATTACCTATCCCTTTGGTCGAAAAAGGCTGGGAATTGGGATTTCTTCAAGCCTCTATCCCTGAGGCGTTTGGAGGTTTTGGCGAGCGATCGGCTGTTACAGGGGTTCTGGCAGCCGAGGAATTGGCATATGGTGATCTAGCCGGCGCCATGGCCATTTTACTCCCGGGTTTATTTGCCACTCCTATATTATTAGCGGGAGATGATGCACAGAAAGAGACGTACTTGCCCCCGATTGTTGAAGCTGAATGGACCCCTTATACTTCTGCGTTAATTGAAGCCCAGTTTGATTTTGATCCAAACAAACTTAACACTGTGGCTGAAAAGAATGGAAAGGGGTATCTGTTGAAAGGGGAAAAAATCTATGTTCCCTTTGCAGAAGAAGCTCACGCCGTACTGGTTTATGCGCAATATGGAGGAGACACCCAGGGCTTCATTGTTCCTAAAGATACCGAAGGGGTTGAAATTGTCGAACGACAAAAAGTGATGGGTGTCAACGCCTTGCCATTATATAAAGTGAAATTCAACGATGTATTGGTGCCAAGGGAGAATCGACTGGGAGGTGAAGCCGGTCATGATTTTGCACCTATTTTGGATGCTTCCCGTCTGGGTTTGGCAGCTATGGCTGTTGGCTTGTCACGTGCAGCTTTCGAATATGCCCGCGATTATGCCAAGGAGCGGGATGTATTTGGGGTGAAGGTGGCGCAAAAACAAACGATTGCCTTCATGATGGCAGAGATGGTGACAGAAATTGAAGCCATCCGATTATTAACCTGGGAGGCTGCCTGGATGGTGGACAACAATAAAGAAGATGCCAGTAAAGAGGCCTATCTGGCGCTGACTGGCGCCATGGATATGGCTATGATGGTCACAGACCGGGCAGTACAGATATTGGGCGGGCATGGTTACATCCGTGAGCACCCGGTGGAGTTGTGGATGCGCAATGGACGCGGCATCGCAACTATGTTGGGACTGACGATTGTCTAAGCGGATAGGAAAGCGAGGATAATGCGATGATCGAATTTGAAATGCCTAAACCGATTGCACAACAAAATTATGTGCTTAAAACAGTTGCCGATAATATGATGCGCCCGGTCTCCCGTCATTTTGATGAACATGAGCACGAGATTCCCTGGGATTATATAAATTTCATGCATATGGCCATGAGAGCAACCGGAGCTGGTTCGCTGGCGCCGCGTGAACGCCCAAAGGATGAGAAAAAAGAAGAAAAACCGGACGAAGAGAAAAAGAAACGCCCCCCCATCGCCTATCAGATGCTGGCTTTTATGCTGGAAACACTTTCCTGGGGGGATGTGGGTATTTATTTGGTGACACCGGGAGGCGGCCTGGGCAGCGCCGCGGTTGAAGCGGCTGGTACACCGGAACAAAAACAAAAATTCCTGGCGCGTTTTGCAGAAGAAAAACCCACTTTCGCGGCCATGGCGATGACCGAACCTCAAGCTGGTTCGGACACATCCGCTATTCGCGCTACTGCAGTATTGGATAAAGAGACAAATGAGTGGATTCTAAATGGTGAAAAAATATTCGTCACCGCCGGGCATAAAGCGTTATTAGAAAGCCAGGGATTTGTGGTGGTTTGGGCAACCATAGATCCCAAAGCGGGCAGGGCAGGTATGCGCTCTTTTGTGGTGGAAGCTGGCAACCCCGGGGCTACGGTGACCAAACTGGAGCATAAACTTGGCATTCGCGCCAGTGATACAGCCTCCATTGTAATGCAGGATTGCCGTGTGCCGTTCGACGCCATGTTGGGAAGCCCAGAAATTGTGACAAAATCAACCAAGGGATTCAAAGGGGCTATGGCAACCTTCGATGCCACTCGTCCGTTGGTGGCTGCTACCGGTATCGGCGTTGCCAGAGCCAGCCTGGAATTACTGATAGAAACCTTAGCTGCCCAGGGTATTACTATTCGTTATGGTTTACCCCGGCAGAAATTAACGAATATCGAACGTGAAATCATCGATATGGAGGTCATGCTTCGTTCTGCCTGGTTGTTGATCCTGAAAGCAGTATGGATGGCAGATAATCGAAAGCATAACCCCATGGAGGCTTCGATGAGTAAAGTGCGCGCCGGCGATGTGGTGACCAAAGTAACCCAAAAAGCGGTTGAGATCATGGGGCCGTTAGGATATTCCCGAGATTTACTTTTAGAGAAATGGTTCCGGGATGCAAAAATCACAGATATCTATGAAGGCACCGGTCAAATTAACCGCTTGATCGTGGCGCGAAACATTTTCGATTATAGCGGGAGTGAGTTGCGGTGACCCCTCCCATTTACCAGGACGTATAGGTAGGGATATCCTATACGTCCTGGGAAAATTTATATAAGGTTTTTTGAGATTGAATGTAAAATAAGGGAAGTAAAAAACACGTAAAAAACATATAAATGGAGCATTAATGATCATGAAGAAAACCTTCCCATACCTCGTTATCTCTTTAATAACGCTAATGATTATAAACACAGCCTGCACTTCTTTCACGCAGCCCCAAGCCACTTCCACCGAAATGCCGGATGCCGTATATACCGCGTCCATACAAACCATTGTGGCGGGATTGACGGAATCGGCGCCAACCCTGGCAATCATGGAGGGTGAGGGGGTGGTTGATAATACCACTATACCCACCGTAGAACTACCTGTCCCCACTGAATTTGTTTTTACGGATACGCCTTTGCCTACTGAAACTCCGACGGTAACCCTCACGCCAGATTATTCTCCGACGCCTCAACCCACGGATACGATCGAGCCTTCTGCAACTGCCACCGAAACGCCGATTCCTGAATTGGTTTATCAGGACGATTTTTCCAGCAAAATTGGATGGACAACCACCGGGGGAACAAATTATGGTTTTGAATTTATTAACAAAGGTTACCAGATATTTGTTAAGGTAAAAGACGTTCCTATTTGGAGTGTTCGGACGAATACCCATCAAGATGTGCAGGTAGAAGTCGATGTCATGGAGGTTGAGGATAGCAAGGGCGGGTATTTTGGATTGGTTTGCCGCCATTCTGGCGGCGCAGAATTCTATGCCCTGGTCATTGGCAGCGACGGCTTTTATGGAATTGGTAAGAAAGGCAGCGGTGTATTTAAATTCCTTAAACAAGGTGCTGTACCTCCCGAAGCAAACCTGAGTGTTGACGAACCCAATCGCGTACGGGCGGATTGCATGGGCGATACGCTTTCGCTCTATGTAAATGGCATAAAAGTGGGCGAAGTGCAGGATAGCGATTATATAAAAGGTGATGTAGGAATGGTGGTGGGATCGCGCAGTAAAGGAACTGTAACTGCGTTATTTGATAGCTTTGCTGTTTTTTCACCGTAAGATCAGCATGTTTTCATGGTGAAGGAGGCGACAATATGAGCTACAAAATACATAAAGCCGTGGTTCTTGGGGCAGGAACCATGGGTGCGGCGATAGCTGCACATCTGGCAAATGCGGGAATCCCCGTTACCTTGCTGGATATTGTCCCGAATACATTAACGCCCGACGAAGAAGCGAAAGGGTTAACCTTGAATGATACTCAGGTGAGGAACCGTATCGTTCAACAAGGATATGACCGGGCGGTTAAAGCAAAACCGGCGAATTTCTATAGCGCAGAGCATACGTCCTTATTGAAACTTGGCAACCTGGAAGATGATCTTGAAACAGTCTCCGAGGCTGACTGGGTCATCGAAGCGGTTATCGAGAATCTCAAGATCAAACAATCGCTGATGAAGAAAGTGGATACATTACGGTCGGAGACTACTATTATAAGCACGAATACTTCCGGAATCCCGGTGGCATCGATCGCGAAGGGTTTATCTGACGGTTTTTGTCAGCATTTTCTTGGCACACACTTTTTCAATCCGCCGCGTTACTTAAAACTTCTGGAAGTAATACCCACCGGTCAAACGTTGCCGGAAGTGGTGGAATTTATCAGCCATTTTTGTGAATTCCGATTAGGCAAAGGGGTTGTGCAGGCAAAGGACTCACCCAATTTCATTGCCAACCGATTGGCATTTGGGTCGGGAGCCTTTGCCTTGGATTACATCCTGGAAAACGAATATTCGATAGAAGAAGTGGACTCCATTACCGGTCCGGTGATCGGAAACCCAAAAACCGCGACATTTCGATTGATCGACCTGGTAGGGATCGATGTATGGGAACATGTAGGCAAAAACCTGGCGCCTGCTATCCCCCACGACGAACATGCATTGCGCTATTTGAATTCTGAGCGGGTAAATAATATGATCCATGCCATGGTGGAGCGAGGCTGGTTGGGCAATAAAACGAAACAGGGTTTTTATAAAGAAGTGAGAAAAGAAGAAGGCGGAAAAGAATTTTGGGCGCTTAATTTAAAAACCCTGGATTATGAAGCGCCCAAAAAGGCGCGCTTCGATTCGATTGGCAAAGTAAAGGATATCGAAAAATTGGGGGAGCGCCTGACGAAGCTTATCGCCGCGGATGACCGCGCGGCGCAATTAGTTAGGGCATTCACTTATCAAAGCCTGGCGTATGCTTCCCAGTGTATTCCTGAGATTGCGGATACACCAAAACCGATCGATGATGCAATGCGCTGGGGTTTCAACCGAGAAGCCGGTCCTTTCGAAATCTGGGATATGTTAGGCGTCCCCGAGACGGTTACAACGATGAAAGAAGCCGGTTTTTCTCCGGCAGCCTGGGTGGAAGAGATGCTGGTGAAAGGGATTCCGGCGTTCTACCAGTACCAGGCGGAGAGTAAAGTAGGTGTGTATAACCCTCAAAAAGGCGGTTATGACCCCATCTCCCGTTCCCCGATGCATATTAACCTTAATGAAGAAAAAGTGGCTGGTAAGATAATCACACAAAACCCGGGTGCAACCCTGGTTGATCTGGGCGATGGTGTGGCATGCGTGGAATTTCATACTAAGATGAATGTTTTAGATGAGGATATATTCAACATCATGCTGGAGGGTATGGACCGCGCCGAGAAGGAATATGAGGGGCTGGTAATCGGAAATGATGCTGAAAACTTTAGCGCCGGGGCGAATCTATTCATGGTGGTGATGGCTGCACAGAACGGCATGTGGGATATGCTCAGCGATGTGGTGAAGAAGATGCAGGACATGAACATGCGCATGCGTTATTTCCCCAAACCGATCGTAGTTGCCCCAGCCGGGTTGGCTCTGGGCGGCGGAGCGGAGATCATGATGTATGGCAGCCGGATTGTGGCAGCAGCCGAACTTTATGCCGGGTTGGTTGAGATAGGCGCAGGGGTGATCCCTGCGGGTGGAGGAACCAAGGAAATGGTACGCCGTATTCTCAACCCGGGAATGCGTACCGCCGGTGTAGAGCCTCTACCCTTCCTGCAGCGCATATTCGAGCAGATCGGCATGGCTAAGGTGGCGACCAGCGCTGAAGAGGCGCGTGGTTTGGGCATTTTATCTCCGGCGGATCGGGTTGTGTTGAACCGTAGCCACTTATTGGCAGAGGCTAAACGAGAAGTATTACATATGGCAGCTTGTGGATACAAACCACCCTTGCCAGAAAAAATTTACGCTGCGGGTCGAGATGGTTTAGCCGCCATGAAAGTCGGGGTATATATGATGAAAGAGGGAGGCTATGTCACTGAATACGAAAATCATATTGCCGGAAAACTGGCCTATGTCATGACCGGTGGCGAATTGAGCAAGCCACAGTGGGTGCCCGAGCAATATATACTCGACCTGGAGCGAGAGGCATTTTTATCGTTGTGCGGTGAACAAAAAACGCAACAGCGCATGTGGAATATTTTGCAAACAGGAAAGCCGCTCAGGAATTAATCCTGAACGATAGGTGAAATTTCCGGAAGGAGATACAAGTATGGAAAACTCAGATCCTTCACGCCAACCAGTTATCGTAGCGGCAGTACGAACAGCAGTGGGGAAAGCAAAAAGAGGTAGCCTGACTACTACCAGACCGGACGATATGGCTGCTACAGTGATTATGGAATTGTTGAAACGAACGCCGGCGCTTTCTCCGGCAGAAGTGGATGATGTCATTTTAGGGTGTGCTTTCCCGGAGGGGGAACAAGGGATGAATATGGCGCGCCTGGTTAGTTTAAGAGCTGGGTTGCCGGATTCAGTGCCTGCTGAGACGATCAACCGCTTTTGTTCTTCGGGGCTGCAAAGCATTGTTCATGGCGCGTATGCTATTATGGCGGGGCAAGCCAGTGTGGTAATCGCCGGGGGTACCGAATCGATGAGTATGGTGCCCATGACGGGGATAAAATTTTCCCCAATGCCTTATCTGGCAGAAAATTACCCGCAATATTACACGGCTATGGGATTAACGGCTGAAAATGTGGCGGCTAAGTACAATATCAGCCGCCAAGACCAGGACGCATTTGCGTTACGCAGCAATCAATTAGCCTCACATGCCGTTAACACAGGATTATTCGATGAGCAGATTATTCCCCTGGAGGTAGAAATCGTCGAACCCGCTTCGGATGGAAAACCGGTCACCCGTAAGTACCTTTTTAGACGGGATGAAGGACCCCGCGCGGATACCAGCCTGGAGGCTTTAGCGAAATTAAAACCGGCTTTCAAAGAGGGTGGTACGGTGACGGCAGGCAATTCTTCTCAGATGTCTGATGGCGCTGCAGCAGTGATTGTCATGTCGGCAGAAAAAGCGGAGTTATTGGGCATTCAGCCTATGGCGCGCTTAGTAGCGTATGCTGTGGGCGGTGTTCCGCCAGATATTATGGGCATCGGTCCGATGGTTGCCATTCCAAAGGTATTGAAATTGACCGGTATGGGATACGAAGATATCGATCTCATCGAGTTGAACGAGGCTTTCGCTTCACAAAGTTTGGCGGTGGCGAGGCAATTAGATTTGAATATGGATATTGTAAATGTGAACGGTGGGGCGATTGCTCTGGGACATCCTTTGGGGTGCACCGGAGCAAAATTGACTACCCAGATGTTGTATGAGATGAAACGGCGCAATGCTCACTTTGGGATGGTTGCCATGTGCATCGGCGGGGGCATGGGCGCTGCGGGTATCTTTGAAAATCTGTAGAGAAGGTATCAGGTTATAAGGTAATCAGGTTATTAGGAAAATTGAGAATTTGGGAGATATTATCGAGAAACGATAAGCGAGATTTGAGAATACAAAACTGATAGCTAAAAGCTGATGGCTGACAGCTTTCTGTGTATAACTCATACGTTATTAGGAGACTTAAAATGGCTGAATATACGGTAGAGCAATTGATCAATAATCACCCCAAGGCTTTCAGGCCTGAAAAAGCGGTGGGTGTTAATGCGGTTATTCAATATATATTGACTGGCGAAGAAGGCGGCGATTGGATCGTTACCCTTAAAGATGGTGTATGCACAGTGGCGCCGGGGAAAGCAGAAGCCCCTAAAATGACCCTTACCGCTGATGCCAACGATTTCCGTGATGTCTTGTTGGGGAAAGCCAACGGGATGAAGTATTTTATGGAAGGGAAACTTAAACTGGCTGGTGACTTGAATCTGGCGATGAAGTTGACTGAATTCTTTAAGATGGGTGGATGAAAATTTACCCCCCTTTTTCCCCCCATTTCTGGTTTTGAAATGGGGGGAGTAAAAAAAAGCGCATTTCAACATCAGAATTGGGGGAGGAAATTCAACCTCTTTCCCATTTTCACTCTATGAAAAATGGGGAGGCGGTGACTAGATATATCGAACCTGGAAAAGAATTAAAATAAGTAAAATTATGAATTGATAAACCAAAAATAATCAAACCGAAGTATGCTTCGATGGGTATAAGTATTAAGCAATATTATGAAAGCCACCTCGATCTTACGTTTATTGAAATATTTATCATTGTTTGCCTTGATTTTATGCTCTTGCACCGGTAAACAACTCCCATTAAAAGTCAATTCAACAAAAACACCTACTCCGGCATCTGAGTTCGAAGACCGCAGCTGGCTTATAGATCTGCCATGCCGAGCCCCATGCTGGTATGATTTAACGCCTGGCACCACCGATATGTCAACAGCTAAAAAATTAGTGAACCAAATTCCCTTCATTGATTCCAAAAAAATTTTAGTAAAAGGGAATTCCTTATTTATTTACTGCAAACAACCCGAAAATGAATTATGTACCAATTTATATTTTAAAAATGACCAACTTACAAAAATTTGGATGAATATAAAGTTCCCGGTTAGCCTGGCTGAGACGGTAGATAATATCGGTCCCCCTAATTATTTGTCATATAGACCAATTACTCCCAATGCGACGCCTCCCGATGATTGCTATTTAGAGTTATTTTGGGTTACTCGCCAAATGACCCTAAGATATTACGATTATCACAGCAACGATCTGTGCCAGGAGATAAAAAACGCGGGGAATAAACCTTCCCCTGATTTAACTGTGCACGAAGTCTGGTATATGCTGCCTGATTATTTTATCGATTTGACCGTTGATGATGGATATTTTCAATGGGTCGGTTTTGTTGGCGACGAATAATTTTAGATTGAGTATCGCTGTGTAAAATCACATCAAACTCTATCGCGCAAAAGTGGCATTAAATCAGGCGTCAAAAATCGTGTAAAAAATTTTCCCCTCGTGGTCAGTCAATGAAATGAATATGAATATGTCGTAACGACTTCAGTCGTTACGACATATGTTCTTTCTACGACGATAAAGTATTGGATGAAACTTGGGTATTAAATATTGCATCATAAATATATACTATTCACCCGACAGTTAATGGAAAATGTCAGGTGGTTAGAATTTAAATAAAACCAGTTGGCTAAAATTTTGTATATATAAAAACACTTATCTTAGGAATTCGTTGAGATGATAAGGAAAAAACCATTTTTGGTTGAAAACCGAAATTTCTGTTAAAATGAATGCCTGAGTAATAAATATTTACAAACAACGTTTTAATGGTAGTAACCTGGTATAAAAATATTCATTTGTAGTAATGACTTCAGTCGTTGGTTTTGGGGAAATGACGACTAAAGTCGTTACTACAAATTCATTTTTAAAATTTGACAAACCAATTAGGAGAAAATACATGGTGAAATATCAATCCAACACGGTCAAAGTACAGCAGTTTTGGGTCGTTTTATCAAGTGCTGCCCTGGCATTACTCACGCTTGGATTTTTCCTTTGGATGTTCGCTTCACCCCAGGCAGTGAAGGCTGCAACGCAAACTGTCACCAATACCAATGATAGCGGTTCTGGTTCTTTGCGTCAGGCGATTGCCGATGCGAACCCCGGCGATACTATCACCTTTGATAGCAGCCTATCGGGGCAAACGATCACCCTTGCCAGCACACTTGAAATTAGTCAAGATGTGACCATCGATGGCAGCGATTTGATTACACCCGTTATCGTCAGTGGTAATGATTCGGTGCGCGTTTTTTATATTTACACTGACACGACTGTTACATTTGATAGCCTGACCATAGCAAATGGGAATATAAGCACTCCCGAGATGAGTGGTTACTATGCTATCGGAGGAGGTCTTAAGATCGAACCAGGCGCATCGGTAACGCTGACCCACAGCACCATCTTTAGTAATACCGCTACGCACTACGATAGCGGTATGGGTTTGTATATGGGTCTGGGTGGCGGCATCTTTAACCGTGGTACATTAATGGTGATCGATACCACCTTTTCCGATAATATCATCGCTCCCAGCTCAATATATGGCGATGGTTATGGCGGGGCAATTTATAATGGAGGTAATCTGCAGGTCACGGATAGTATTTTCTCCGAAAATTATGCCATTTCGGGCGCCGGTATTTCCAGCTCCGGTGGTGGAATGTTTAATATTCAAAACAGCCGATTTACGGGCAATGCTTCCCCATGTGGTGGTGCAGGCGTTCTCAACGATAGTGGCAATGCAATCATTAACGAAAGTATAATCTCCGATAATTTAGGTCCGGGTACCTGGTGTGAAGGCAGCGCTGCTGGTATCGGTAACCGATACGGAACCATGACCGTGACTCATTCGATTATCTCCGGGAATATAAGCGATAACGAGCAGGCCGGTATCAGTAACTATGATGGTGATCTAATTGTCATGGACAGCGCCATTTACAATAATGTGGCAGGCGGTCATGGTGGGGGTATCTATAATTGGTATCAGGCGGCGTTGACTGTAATCAATTGCACTATCTATAATAACACGGCAAATTATGGCGGCGGCGGTATCTACAGCGGGCCCGATGAAGGTGCGTCACTGACCCTTATCAACAGCACGCTCTTTTCCAATACCGCCCAGTATGGTGGCGCTATTTACAATGGCGCTCCAGGTTATACAGGAACGGCGATGACCCTGGTCAACAGCACCATCGTCAGCAATACTGCCACTAATAGTGGCGGTGGGCTATACAATAGAGATGCTATCCCCACCCTAAATAATGCAATATTTTGGGGGAATAGCGCCCCTTCCGGTTCACAGGTTTTCAACTACACCAGTAACATTCCAAACATCAGCTACAGCAACATCCAGGACTCGGGAGGCTCTGGCGGGGGTTGGGATACTGCGTTAGGTGTTGATGGCGGTGGCAACGTAGATGTCGACCCGTTGTTTGTGGATGCGTCTACCGGTAATCTGCATTTACAACTCACTTCGCTGGTTAATGACGCAGGGAATAATAATCTGGTACCTGTCGGTATCACAACCGACCTGGATGGCGCACCTCGTTTTATGGATGTGCCTGGAATCTCCGATACCGGCAGCGGGACTATGCCGATTGTGGATATGGGCGCCTATGAAAATGGACCAGCGTTGACGCTGGAGAAATTGGTTGAGCCGGAAACAGGTCTCGACGGCAGCGTTGTCACCTATACCCTGAACCTTAGCAACACCGGGACGATGAGCGATAGCAACCTCTCCTTAATAGACGAATTGCCATCCGGAGTAGACTTTGGCGGATGGGTCAGTCAGCCGGGAGGCATGATCCAAGCTACCAACACCCTTACCTGGACAGGAACGATGAATGCCGGGGAAGGTATCACGGCTGTCTTCACCGCTACAGTAAACGGCAATCCCGGCGTCATTGACAACACTGCTTTTTTCAACGGGATTTTCCAATCTGGTTACAGCAGCGCTTTATTCTCAATACCCGGAACCGAAAACATATATATTTACTTGCCAATAATTGTTAATCAGTAAACAGTATAGAATGATATATTAAACACCTCCCCCATTTTCGTTCGTTGAAAATGGGGGAGGCGGGGTAGGGGTGTAATTTCCCCATCTTTGAATTTGGGAGGCGGGAGGAAATCAGTCTTTAAATGGCACTTCTACAACCTTGTTCTTAATTTCCGCTTCCAGACGGGTGATTTCTGATTTGACTTTTGTTATTGCATCACCCTCTGCAATGGTTTCTTTTTCGTCCGAGTTGCGCAGCTTGAATTCCACACTCTTTTGTTTAACCATACGATCGCTGACAGTTATGCGCAAAGGCAGACCGATCAGATCGGCGTCGTTGAATTTAACTCCTGGGCTTTCTTCACGATCGTCATAAAGCACCTCAATACCAGCCTGGCTTAAATTGACAAACATCTGATCGGCAGTCTGTACAGCCTTTTGATCGTTTTTACCGGGTAAAACCACCAGATGCACCTGGAAAGGGGCAACGGAGATCGGCCATTTCAGTCCTAATTCATCATTATGCTCTTCAGCCACGCAGGCTAAACAGCGTCCGCTGCCGATGCCATACGAACCCATGATGACCGGTTTTTCCTGCCCGTCTTTATCTAGATAAGTGCAACCCATCGAGTCGCTGTAACGCGTGCCAAGTTTAAATATGTTGCCCACCTCAACCCCGCGCACTTCCCGATATTTCCCACCACAACGGACGCATATGTTGCCTTCCTGAGCGGAGACCAGGTCGGTGACGATATCGGCCGTATAATCCCGTCCGTAATTGACATTCCGCAGGTGGTAGCCTTCTTCGTTAGCGCCAGCCACCAGGTTGGGGGATTGCGGGATAAGATCATCCACAACCACCAGAGCGCCTTTTAAACCGACCGGAGAGGCATACCCAGGTTCAGCTCCCACCGCAAGAATTTCCTCTTCGGTAGCCGGGCGTAATTCTTTCGCTTTTACGGCATTGGCTAACTTGGTTTCATTGACTTCCATATCGCCGCGTACCACGGCAAAAACAAATTTTTCAACGGTTTCCATACCCTCGGGGATGGTCGCCATCATGAATACGGCTTTGGCGGTTTTCGATTCGGGAACATCGAGGAGATTAGCCAGGTCGATAATCGTTTTACAATCGGGCGTGGCGATTTTTTCCACCGGCAGCATCTTTTCTTCTGGCGGCGCTTCTTTTTTTAATAAGGCAATCTGGCGGTTGGCGGAATAACCGCATTTATCGCATAACAACAAAGTATCTTCGCCAATGGGGGTGAGATACATATATTCATGAGCCATCTTGCCGCCCATCATGCCTACATCCGATTTCACGGCAATCACCGGCAAATTGCAACGGTTAAAGATATTGAAATATGCCTGGTAATGGTTGCGGTATTGAAAATCCAAACCTTCCCAATCGGCATCCAGGGTGTAGCTGTCCTTCATCGTAAATTCTCGTACACGGATCAAACCGGCGCGTGGTCGGGGGTCATCGCGCCATTTGGTTTGAATATGGTAAATCAGGCGGGGCAAATGACGGTAAGAACGAACTTCTTTGCGCACCAGGTCGGCAACCACTTCTTCATGCGTCATGGCAAGCACCATGTCACGGTTGTTTTTATCCTTGAAGCGTCCCATCTCGCTTCCAATCTGATACCAGCGTTGCGTCTCTTTCCAGATGTCCGCCGGATGAACGACCGGCATGGTCATTTCCTGCCCTCCGATGGCGTTCATTTCGTCTCGAATGATATTTTCGATTTTGTTCAGAGAACGGCGGGCTAATGGCATCGAGGTAAAGATACCAGCAGCCAGTTGGCGGATGAAGCCGGCGCGTAACAGTAAGCGGTGGCTTATAACTTCTGCTTCCGCAGGGGCTTCACGTAGGGTTTGACTGAATAACTGTGACATGCGCATTGGGCGGTCTCCTCAAAAAAAAATTGCCCTCTGATGAGCTTTCCATTCAGAGGGCGTTGGGTAACGGTGGAATATGCCTGCCGTCTGCTCCCTACGCGAGGAAAGCCCGTGGGATATGTCGCGGGCTAGGGGCGGGAGTCAGTGGGCATGACGTTCTGTTCATAATTGTCTTAGTTTACCATCGGATTATACCCTGTCAAGACTTTTTATTGCTCGAATATAAATTTATGGTGTCTGACATTATTTGGAGAAGTCGTCATATAAATACCAATGGATTATTTTTGAATTCCTTGATTGAAAAAAGAAAATAGTAGTATTTACTGATATGAAAATAAAAGAGCTTTTATGAGGAAGGCAGGAATGCAGGAAGGGTTTTTCCTGCTATAAAAAAAGCAGGCGCTCTTTGCCCGGAAGGAACAAACCCGCCTATCATTGCGAGCAAAGCGAAGCAATCTTGTCATTGTGGAATATGAGACTGCTTCGTCGCTGCGCTTCTCGCAGTGACATTTCTTTAGGAGCGAGGAACGAGCGAAGCAATCTTGATATCAACAGGTGATTTTCATTTGAAACCTTATTCCCCCTGAATTGCGCCACCGGTCATTCCCTGAACGATATGCTTTTGAACAATAAGCGCAAAAATGATCACCGGGAGCGTTGTCACTGTCCCTACTGCAGCTATCTGCCCCCAGAATGTGCCTAATGGTGTCATCAACCCTGGAATAGCCACAGGCATCGTGGCTGTTTCACGACCGGTCAGGATAAGGGCAAGCAAAAATTCATTCCATGAATTGATCAAACAAAATATCCCCGTTGCTACAAGCCCGCCTTTCACAAGCGGTAAAATGATCTTTGTGAATGTAGCAAAAGGAGTGCATCCATCCATGGTGGCTGCCTCATCGAGGGCAATGGGTACTTCCAGAAAAAAGCTGCGCATCATCCATACCGCGAAGGGCAGGTTGAATGTGATATGACTGAGCACGACCGCCGAATAATTATTGATTAATCTTGCTTTAGAAAATAAAATAAACAGCGGGACAGCCAGAACTATACCTGGCAGCAGGCGGGCAGCTAATAAAAAAAACAAATACAGATTATTTCCTCTTGTAGAAAACCGCGTTAAACTATAGGCTGCCGGAACTCCGGCAAATAGCGTGATCAATGTACTTGACAATGCAACAATGATAGAATTGCGCAGACTTTGGAGGAAACCTTTCTCCACAAAGGCGACATGAAAGTTCTCCCAGGAGGGGGTGATGAAGAATTTTGGTGGAATGCTGAAGATATCTACCCGGTTTTTTACCGCGGTAAGGGCAAGCCAAAGATACGGGACCAACATGAGCAACAGGATTATCAATGCTATTGAAAAAATCAAACCGTTTCTGACATCTCGACGTTTAATAACGATCATCGTTGTTCTTCCCCTCGTTTTACCGTGATAAAGAAATAAAGTACGGCAACAACCATTGCCAGGGTGAACATGACCATCCCAAGAGTCGCGCCATAACTCAAATCCCAATTGGAAAAACTTACCCGATAAAGATAAAGATCAGCCACTTCAGTAGCCGTGCCCGGACCGCCGCCGGTTAATATATAAACCTTGTCAAACTCACGAATGGCTTCCGCTGCCCGGAAAAGGATTGCCACAATCAAAACCGGCCGGAGCATGGGCATCATTACCTGCCAAAAAATCTGCCAGCCATTGGCGCCGTCGATTTGAGCGGCTTCAATAGGCTGCTCAGGGATGGCCTGCATGCCAGCCAACATGATCAAGGCAATGAAAGGCATCCATTCCCAAACATCGATGGCTACCAAAGCTGCAAAAGCTGTCGATGGATTATTGAGGATACCATCGGTAATTTGAATGCCCGCCAGCTTCAACAGGTAATTAAATAGACCGAATTGTGCGTTGAAAATAAGATTGAACATTAACCCGATGACTACCGGGGTCAAAATCGTGGGAATTAATAGCAGTGAAGTGAGCAGACGTCGCCCAAAACGGATGGCATTAAGTAAATATGCGAACGCAACACCGATGACCACTTCGAATGATACAGCCAATAGAGTGAATAACCCAACCCGGCCAAGCGCCGCCCAAAATGCTTTATCCCCCAAAAATTTTAAGTAGTTCTCAAAGCCAGCCCATTGACCTGTTTTCCCAGGGATAACGAGACTGTAAGATTGAAATGTGAGAGCCAGGCTGTATCCGATAGGGAAAAGAATGATAGCTGCAAGTAAAACAATCGAAGGCAATAGAAATCCGATGGCTATCTTGGTGTTTCGTGAGAGATAAAATTGAGTTCGCCAGCTACCGCTGGCTGGCGAACCCTGTTTAAGATTGGACATCATTTGCATTATGACTCATTCGGCCGTAACCGGCAAGGCATCTTTTAATGCCTCTTGCAATTGAGTCTGAGCTTCATTCAAAGCATCGGTGGGTGATGCTTCTTTCACCATGACGCGCGAGAGTTGTTCTGAGAGAATATCGGAGATCTGACCCCATTGAGGGATACGTGGACGAATTCGGGATTCTTCCAGGCTGACCATGGTTTGCTTCCAATAGGGCAATTGTTCATTCAGCGTAGGATCAGAAAAAGCCGCGATGGTTGCCGGCAAACCACCTGCCTGAGAAAGTTTCAATTGAACATCTTCACTCAATGCCCATTTCATCATCAGGAGGGCTGCGTCCTTCTTGGTTGTGTCGACGCTAATCGCATAAATCCAACTTCCCAAGTGAGCTACTTTCTTGTCGCCCTCATTCAATGTTGGGATGCTCGCATACCCCATATTGCCTTTTACTTTCGATGCATCAGGATCTTCCATGGAACCGGCTGTATCAGCCCAGGTGATGGCTTGTGCAGCCGTTCCTTGCTGTAGGGCAGCCGTGACTTCATCCCAGGTTGCGCTGGTGTATCCGGGAGGCGCAAAAGCTGTCAGGTCTGCCCAATATTCCAACGATTTAACATTGGCATCTGCATTGGCTTGCAATTGACCTGCGCCATCAAATAAACCGCCGCCATAAGTCCAGGCATAGTTGAACCATTCCAATACAGTTGCGATATGACGCTTGCCTGCCAATGAAACGCCATAAAAATCCTGGGTGAGGGTCTCGCCTGCCAGGGTGTCGCCAGATTTACGGGTGAAGAACTCGGCAATATCGCGGTATTGTGCCCAGGTGGTAGCCGGAGCCAGCGGATACCCATATTTCTCCTCAAAGGCGGCTTTCTCTTGTTCGTTTTCCATAAGGTCTTTACGGTAGAACATCATCATGACGGCGCTGTTTGAAGGCATACCATAGATATGATCTTTCCATTTTGTCGAAGCTTCCCATAATCCGGGAATCAGGTTGTCGGTGTCGAATCCCGGAACAGATGCGGCATCTTTACTCAACTCCGCATCCAAGGGCATGATATATTCGTTTTCTGCAAAGCTTCCGAGGTATTCATAGGGCATGGAGATTATGTCATAACCACCTTTGTGGGTACTAAAATCGAGTACCACTTTTTGCACCAGACTGTCATAAGGCGCTTCTTCGACATTAACCGTGATACCGGTTTTTTCTGAAAAATCCGGAAGCAATTCCTTGAGAATTGTCGTGTTTAAAGTGGCTTCAGCGATGAAGTTTAAGGTCGTGCCTTCATATTCTTTGGACCATCCACTTTCAGCAACAGGCGCCTCATTTTCAGTACTGGTTTCAGGTGCGGCGGTTGGTGTTGGGGCTGGAGTGCAGGCTGCAAAAGATAACACCAGCACGAGGCTTATCACAATGTAAGTATAGCGACTTAAATTCATTTTTGACCATGTATGTATTTTTTTCATCTCTTCTCCTCGATTTCTTTCAGAATTTGATCGAAAACCTCAATGACACAATTCATTTGATCTTTATTGATACATAACGGTGGCTTTATCTTGACGACATTGCCGATACCGCCGTAGCGGGTGGTTCCAAATATTACGCCTTGGTCTAATCCGCGGCTATAGACCTCCAATGCTTCATGCGCAGCCGGTTCTTTTGTCTTTCGGTCTCTAACTAATTCAATACCGATATTCAATCCCGGCCCACGAATGTCGCCGATCAATGGGTGATGTTTTTCGAGTTCATACAAACGTTGTGTGGCGAATGCTCCCATTTCCCGGCAGTTTTCCAAAAGTTTGTCATCCTTTAAAACGTGTAATGCGGCCAGACCGGTGGCTAAAGAGACAGGAAATTGACCAAAGGTCAAAGCATCATCACCAGGTTCGAAACCGATAAGATCTTCACGGGCAATGATACCTGCCAGAGGAAAGCCTCCCCCGACGCCCTTTCCGAAAACGATGATGTCGGGTTCAACCCCGTAATATTCAGAAGCCCACATAGTACCGCATCTGCCCATACCGGTTTGGATTTCATCCCAAATTAGCAGGACATTCTCTTCTGTGCAAATATCACGAACGAGGTGATAATACTCACGCGGGAATTCCAATTGTGTGCCATTTCCCTGCACTGGTTCCATTAAAAAGGCAGGGGGTTTACCGTTAGTACCCAGCCGGATGGTATCCCGGAGTATATCAGCGCAACGCTTTGCCATTTCGGCGGGTTTTTCTCCGGGTAAAGCATAACGATATACATATGGATGCTGGATACGGACAACAGGGGGTAATAAATTATTAAAATCGTTATTGATGTGAGGCCAACTCCAACCCATGGTTGCCAATGACCTGCCATGATATCCGTCATACAGCGTTACCAATGGACCTGAATTAGGCCGGTTTTTTACGGCAATTTTTACTGCCATTTCAACGGCCATACTGCCATGTAAGCAATATCCAACCCTGTTAAGTTTACCGGGTGCAGATTCGGCTAATTCTTTGGAAAGCAAAAGCAGAGGTACCGAATCATAGTTTGACCTTAAGTGAGTCAGTTCCTGCATCTGAGACCAGGCAGCTTCCAGCACACGTTCGTCGCTGGCTCCGATATTGTTAGACCATGCTTGTGAGGTGCAATCAATGTATTCTTTTCCGGTTGAGTCCCAAACTAAAGCGCCCTTAGCGCGTGTGAAGATCATTTGAACGGGTTCCGCGCCACTTGACCAGCCGCGTATCAAGGCGCGTCGACCGGCTTCAAGATCTTCTTCTGAATAAGAATATTTGCCTAATTGTGTGGATTTATTTTTGCTCAAATCTTATACTCTCCTTTATTGTTAAAGGATGACTTTAAACAAAAATATACCAGGAAGGCGTTAATTAACTGTTAAACCGGGCGTTAACTGTCCAATCTTTGGGGGAAAAATTTTTGCTTGATCGATAATGTATGAAAAGAGGTTTTTAAATCTATTATGGTAAATTGAGAGACTAACTCATCGAGCAATTCCTGCACTCGCATGAATGTTTGTGCGGCTTTGTCATTTTGCTGGTTGGCTTGATAGATCGTTGCGAGCATTTGATATATTTGCCATATCTCGCCTTTTAGACCAATGCTTTCTGCGATTTTAATAGCGTCATTTAGGTTTTCAATAGCTTTCTCCGGTTGTCCAATTCCCCAGCTTAGTGTTGCACAACACAGGTGATACGAAACTAAATAACGCTGGTTATTACCCACGCGTTTTGCAAATTGGGATATTTCCTGGCGGGCAAAATCAATATCCCGGTTATGGAGTAAAGCGTTGATTTCATAATGACGGTGGAGATCCATCACGATGAGGGCAGTGGGCGTCGCGCGTCGGTTTTCAATGGATTGATAGGCATATTGGACGGCTTTATCCCAATTTTCTTGTTTAACAGCATTCATGCACAACTTGGATATGACATATGAGTGATAATATTTTGATGGCAACTCTGCGACGATTTCTAAGGCTTCTAGAAATTGTTTTTGCGCATCCTTATATTCATAAAGCGCCTGACATGCCAATCCATACACGTTCTTTGCAAAAAATAAAAGCGCCGGGTTGGGTGATTTAGCAGCCAGGTTAACACTGTTTTGTCCGACGCGATAGGCTTCTTCATATGCCCCGATTTCAATTAAACCATTTCCCAGGATTAATGAAGTCATGGCTTGAGTCCAGTCATTATTTATGGATACACCGATATCCAATGCCTGTCGAGCTGTTTGAATACCCTCAATTAACTTTCCAACATGCATGTAGCCTTCCGCCAATTGCGACATGCAAGAAGCTTGCATGGCTTGAACACTCATCATTTCAGACGGGGGTAAGCCAGCCCATACATATTGTGCGGGAAAAAGCTTGTTAGAAATATAATTCTTATTTATTTGCGCGTAAATTGGAAGAGCCTCTTCTAATTTTGCGTTGCATTCCTCCCACCGACCGGCGAAAGATAAAGCATCACCCAGGGCGTATAATATCCGTGCAGTTAACTCCGGTGTATCTAATTGTTTGGCAATCGCAAGAGCGCGCTCGCCATGTTGAATAGCCAATTCGGGCTGCCAGGAGAAGGTGGCCATTTGCGTAAGGTTCCACTCAGTTTCAGCGATCATGATTGGATCGCCTATTTGTTCCGCAACAATCAAAGCCTGCTCAACAAATTTCATCGCTTCTGCAACGTTAAACGAGTGTTGTGCAGACAGAATTGCCAGTCGATTGAGGGCTGTCCATTCCAATTCCCTCTGACGGGTTTCCTTGGCAAGATTTAACAATGTCTCATAGATCTTTCGTGCGTTATCCCATTCAGTGATGATTTCGTAAGCCAGGCTTAGTTTTATATAAAGTTGTTCGATCAGGTCCACCGGTAGTATCGTCTTAAGCAGGGTAGGTCCCAGGCGTTCATCGAGCAAATGACGTGCTTTTTCGTAGTAGTAAATCGCATCATGAGGGTCGAATAATTCCATGGCGTTGTTACCGGCTATAACGCAATAGCGAAAGGCTTGTTCTATCTGGTTGGATTTCCGTGCGTGATAGGCTAATTCCGCAGGCAAGGCATGATATTCTTGTAAAGCATGAAATGCGCGCCGGTGTAAAATGATGCGCATAGTTTGCGGTATGCTGGCCTCAACCACAGCTTTGATTTTCCCATGAATGAATTGGTATAAGATATTTCCTGATCCACCAGAATCTGAAATGAGTTGTAATATACGCCCATTTAACAGTTCTTCGATGGCGGATAAGGCTTTTTCTTCCGGCGCCTCGGCCACTCGAATGAGGACAGAAAATGAAAATTGATGACCGAGAATAGCTGCCGCGCGGGCTAATTCTGACGCAATTGGGCTTAACCGGCTCATTCGCCACTGAATAATTCTTGATATACCAGAAGTGAATTCTTGATCGGGAAAACTGGTGTGGGTTGTTGGAAATTCACGCCAGCCCGGTAATTCTGTTTGACTGCTTGGTCGTAATGAGATGCCCTTTTCAAGATGCATTTTCATCGTTTCCGTCAAAAGCAGTGGTTGTCCTCCGGTCTCTTCCCACAACCAGGCGCTTATTTCTTCTATTGAATTATCCCGGTCTAAGGTCTGTGCGAATGGTTCTTTTATCTGTTCAACAAACGCAGAAATATCCTTTTGATTTAAAGAATCAAGCTCAATTGGGGTACAGATCACATCTCTTGAAAGGGCAGCTAACCATCGTTTAAAATTTGGGATATCATCTATAGCCTCTTCGCGAACGGTTACAATCATGAATATGGGAAGGCGATGTCGTGACCAGGATCGAAGGGCATAACTCAGTAAATCCATCGAAGCAATATCAGACCAATGGAGATCTTCTATTACCCACACCAAAGGGCTTTTTCGAGTTAATGCATTGGCTAATTGCGTAACAGCCTCGAATAGGGCTTGCCGGGCAGTGGATTCATCGGTTATCGATTGAGGAAGGTCTTGTATCTTAGTGCGAATTTCAGGCAGAAGTCGAGCCAATTCTGCCAGCCAAACCTTGTCTAATAACTCGTCCAATGATCTTTCTTCATCCAATCTTACTCGCAGAGATTCTACAATTGGCTGATATGGAACCCGGTTGCTCCCTTCCCAGGCGCTTCCTGCCAGGATTTCAGTTTGTTGAGTCTCAACCCAGCGAAGGAATTCTTCAACGAGCCGAGTTTTTCCAATCCCTGCTTCACCGATGATGGCTGCGATCTGACTGCCATTACGGGTAGCCTCAAAGTATGATGTGACAAGTTGGTTGAATTCTTGCGTGCGACCGACAAATGGAAATGTGGATATATTTGCTGTGGGGATGCTCGCTTTCTCAATCCGAAACTTAGATGAAGCGCCTGCGCGTTGTAATTGTTGGGCTAATGCTTCCGTTTGTGATTCGGGTGGGCATTGCAATTCACGCTCAAGGCGGGATATAAATTGTTCAAATGTTCGTAAAGCGCTTGTCTTATCACCCGAGGCGCTATATGCCGTCATCAGATTACGGCAAGCTTCATCGCTTAAGGGATCATGCGTAAGCCAAAGCCTGGCGGTATTGACTGCGGAGGATATTTGTCCACCCGAAAATTGAAGTTCAAATAAGCGGGTAAGCAATTGCGTATATTGCAGGTGCAATTGTTGACGTTCACATAAAATCCATTCTTCAAATTCCGGACTCCCTTTAAAATCAACCCCGCTAAGGAAATCTCCTCGATAATATGATGTAATTTTTTCTAGCGTTTGAATTTGGTCTTGAAGATCTGTCACTTCAGAAATCACCTTTTTTTTGGACAAACCATCGGCGGTTTCAGAAAGAGACCGAACATCAAAATCAACTTCAGGGGGGAGGAAAATACCGATGGTATCTTCTTGTGTGACTAAACACTGATCGGCATAGTCTCCTAATATGGTACGTAAATGAGCAAGCGCATTGCGTAGTGAGGCTCTCCCTAAATTTTCACTGCTATCTGGCCACAATAAAGCGATCAAATATTCCCGGGAATAGCGTTTTTGCTCCATTGTCAAAAAAACAAGCAAAGCGAGCACCTTGTTGGTTTTAAAGTGTACAGGCTTTTCATTAATAACAACCTCAGGAATACCGAGGAGGCGGATCGCGAGGGTCATTTAACGGGCAACTCCGGAATTTTTACAATCGGACAAATCATTGAAAGCTGTCAAAAAGTTGATTGTATCAACATAGGTATGAATATCATTTCAGCGAATTGAGTTTCCGCTTTTTTCAATAATCATGATTCTGTAACCGGATTATCAAGTTACGTATTAGTATATCATCCCCATAAAGAGATATTTAGAGTTTTAAGTCATTCAAGCTTGTTAAAAATATGAATAATAAATTGGATTTTCTTTCATTCGATTTTAAAAAACACCGCGTATCTCTGATACATTTCTTATCCCTGTTTCAGATCATACCATCCAACCGAAACAGACCCGCTTCGTGCGCCAAGAGAATAGCATGTTCATACTCCTGGCGTTGTATGCGTCGGTTGAGTTTAGGGTACTGGCTGGCGTTGAATACCGGGTGGTATTGATCCATGACGTTTAAATATGTCTGAGTAGAAACTTTCGTAGCTAAGAATTTGACTGTTTCTTGCGTACCTGCCAATCCAAATGGTAAAACCAATAAGCGTACCAATAAACCCCTGTATGCAATGCCTCGTTCATCCATTTGCAAATCACCGACCTGGCGATGCATTTCAAGGACAGCTGAACGGTTTATTTGCGGGTATTGACGGATCTTAGAATAACGTAGTGCAATTTGTGCATTGCTGTATTTCATATCCGGCATATAGATATCGATCACCCCATCTAATAACGCCAGAGCAGATTTACTGTCATATCCACCGGTATTATAGACCAGGGGTAAATGCAATCCATCTTGCGCTGCGATAAGCAGCGCGGCGAGAATTTGCGGGACAACATGCGTAGGGGAGACGAAGTTGATATTATGGCATCCCATCTCTTGTAATTGCAGCATGATATTTGCCAGGGTTTGAGCATCCACCTCACTGCCCCGATCGGTCTGGCTTATATCATGATTTTGGCAGAATTGACAATGCAGATTGCATCGGGTGAAGAAGATGGTGCCGGAACCGTAATAACCACTGAGCGGCGACTCCTCGCCATGGTGGGGGCCAAAGCTGCTCACCATGGCGATGGCGGCCGTGCGGCAGGCGCCCAGCTTTCCAGCCAGGCGATCTACCTTACAATCCCAACCGCACAAATCGCAACGATGTAATATCTCATATGCTTGAGAAACACGTTTTTCAAGCTCTCCGGCAGCGAGTAATTGTAGATACGCAGGCATAAATTTGTTCATAAAATGATTAAGCACGGGTTAAGGACTGTTTGTCATACCATCAGAATAATATACCTTCATGCCACATGTATTCTGCAATATATCAATAATTAATCAGACAGTGGCTTTAGTATTTCTTCATTGGTTAATGCATCTATACCTAACAGTTCGACACTGCATTTTTAGCCATATTATTACATCGATCCAGGGAGAATACACTCGGGTGAATCGGTTGCCGGATTATTGACGAGTCTGGAAACCGGGTATGCCTTCATGAGTTCGGCAGGGTAAGGGAATAGACATTCTGACAACTGAACAGCATCCCCTGGTTCAGGGTTCAACCACTTTTCGAGGTGTTCTGGTGTCAATATAACCGGCATGCGATTATGATATTTTTCTATCAGAGCATTGGGTTGGGTGGTGATGATCGTACACGAGAACAACTCGGAACCATCGGGAGCATGCCAGAGATCCCATAAACCGGCAAATGCAAATGGTTTTTGGGTGGTTAAATGAAAATACATGGGGATTTTCCCGCCGTTGATTTTTGTCCATTCGTAGAATCCATCTGCCAATACCAAACAGCGATGATAACGGAAAGCGTTTCGGAAGGAAGGTTTTTCTGCCAGGGTTTCTGCACGGGCGTTGATCAATCGATTACCAATTTCGGGGTCTTTCGCCCACGAAGGAACTAAACCCCATTTATAGAAATCAAGCTGTTGTTTTCCGTCATTTGGAACGACCGCAACAGGCTGGCTGGGTGCAATATTGAAACGGGGTTGCATGCCTGGGGGAATTCTAAGAAATGGGAAAAGTTCTTGGATAGCTGATGAATCTACTGTTAATGAATATCGCCCGCACATTATCTTTCTCCTTTACATTTCTCCATGGGCAAACGGGCAGCCAGGCTGGCAACAGCACGCGGGTGGTTTTCCCTGGAATTGGTCCATCCTTCGAAATATGTGATAATCTCCAGGTTGGAAAACATTTCTCGTAATTCGTAAGTCGCCAGTAGTACATCTGGAGAAATATCGGGTTTAATTTCAAGCATCTGTTTAGTCATAGTTTCGATGAGAAATAATCCTCCGGGGCGGAGAGCGCGAATCAATTCAGGGATCAAGTTACGTTGCAAATAAAAAAAGTTAATAATGACATCGAATCTGGCCGGCGGCAAGTAGAAATGATTTAGGTCTGCTTGTACAGCCATGATCGCCGGGAAATTACATTTAGCTCGCTGAACGGCAACCCCTGAAATATCCACGCCCAGCACGGATAATCCTCGCTCACATAAGTATCGGGCGTTGCCGCCAAGCCCCATCGCTACATCAAGAGCCATTCCGCAAGGAGGAAGATAATGGGTGTGATCGATCAGAAATTGGCGTGGCTCTGAATATGTATGATAACGTTCATCTTGATATTTTTCATCCCAACGAATGGCATCATTACTTGACATGGTCATTTAAGTATAATCGACAATAGCCTGGATAAGCGTCATTTATTATGGTGCTATGTGAATAGTCACTTATTTATGCGGTATGATTAACAACGTGGGTAAAAAAATACTTCGCATCTTCATTATGTTGTTTCTATTATGTCCATTTTCTTTCGAAATGGTACATGCAATTACACCAATCGGGATAATTCCGGATGATTTCACCATTAAACTTGCTGCCACCGGTGTTCAGTTGTATATGAAAGAATATAAAAAAGGCAATCCGGATTTTGTGCAGGTGATTGCTTTAGATCAAGGGGCAGTAGTAGAACCGTTGGTAGGGGATATTGTGGATACCCGCGCTGGAAAGGGGGTTTATGGGGGAGACGATCCTCGTTTTACTTCAAAAACACTTTCCGTCTATTGGGAAGATTATTTAGCCACCCATACGAATGCTTTTTGTGTGATCAATGGGGGATTTTTTTTCATGAAAGAATATCCCACACGTGTGCCTTTTCCCATAAAAAAGGGGGGTTTTATCTTGAGTGATGGTTACGGTATTAAAGATTTCGTTGGGCAAAAATTGATCTTGGAATTATGGGATGGGTATGCGGATATTTTAGAATTAAGTCAGGATGCACTTTATTCTTCCCAGGCGCCGGACATCATCGGTGGTTTAACAGAGGATGCCAACAAAGCTGCCGATAAAATTGTGGGGCGGACATTTATTGGCGTGGATGATCAGAATGGAGATGGAAAGTTTGAAACCCTGCTGATTTTCAGTACGAAGAGTGCCCGCCAAATCGAGGCAGCAAATACATTACGCACCTTTGGGGCAGATAAGATCATGATGCTGGATGGCGGCGAGTCAGCCCAATTGATCTGCCAGGGGAAGACTTTGATTGAATCGGAAAGACTGCTGCCACAGGCTGTTGGAATTTCTGCTGCGCCAGCTTTTTCGTTCATTATGACGGAAACACCCATCCCTGCAAACAACGATATTATCCAGAAAAATGAAGTATCTGCCCATACCAAAACTCCGAGGTTAAAGAAAACAAAGACAGCCCTGGGAATTCAGAGTGACCTACAAACTGCTGAGGCGATGACAGCAGTTTCACCTGAATTAACTCTAACCCCCAGCACGTTGGGTTCTACGCCCTCAAGTGATGTTTGGTTAATCCCGATCACTTTACTTTTATTGGCGCCGTTCATATTCCTGGTGGTTATTCGGATAAGAAAGGAAAAGCGATAAAATATTCTTGTGCAGGGGAGCATCCACGTATTGCATATTACCATTTTTTATTTATTATCCTTGTTTATCAAAACGCCTGATATTTGAAAATAGTCACAGTGATGGTTTTCCGGTGAAAAGTGGTTTTGATACTACGAGAATAATGAAAGTGAGAAGTAATGGGGCACAAAAAAATATCAACAATTGGTAACTCTGAACAGGTATGTTTTGCATCAATTCCAATTCTAAAGGGGCGAAATTCATCATGGCGATAATATCTTTCAAATCATAGTAAAGAAAGGTGATCAATACTGAAATGATCAATAGTGGAAAAACAATCATCGATCCCCACCATGACCATCGCTTTCTATTCAGTATTCCCCAAGAAAGAAAGATCAATAAAATAGTTACCAACGCAATTAAATTAACCCCTGGAGATCCGAAAATGAATTTTCCAAACACAGGGAAAATTCCATTGAATAATAAGGGAAATTGTAGAACTATAGTAAAGAAGATCAATAAGCTTCCTAAAACTAAAATGGTTTTTGGTATTTGATCGAACCAAGAATTGCTATTTCTTTGTTGAATAAAAACGTGTTGCACACTTTGCCGGCGATAAAACCCGATTAAACTTAAGGGCAAAACCGGGTAGATCAAGAGAAACAATACGATAAGGACAGGAATACTACTCTGTGGTAGACTTTTAGAAGCAAGAAGCATAAGAAAACCGATGATCGATAAAGGCAAGCCAATAATGATCCAATCCCACAACAAAGTCAGGGTTATTTTATGCGCCCATTTTTTAAGAGTTAGATGGCCATACCCCAAGGGGATGCATATCAAAGCCAGTGTGTAATATGCCAACACCAGCACAGTTATATAAGCGAACATGAATGAGCCAAAGCCAAACCCATCGAAATGGAATTTTCCACCTGGGATAAATGCGTAGAATGTATAGATTTCTTGAGGCGCTGCCCACAGAAAAAATACACCCGATAGAAGAAATCCAACACCGAATAATTGAATCAATCTGTGCAGGGTGAACCACGGTTTTATCTGTTTCATCTCAAATTACCCTCCTTATAAAAACAAAGGAAATTTCGCCATATTGAAAATAAATCATAGCATAATCTTTCCAATACAAAGCTATCAGATAACAATTTCAATCTATCAAATACTATCAAGGTGGCAGAAAATAACATGTAAGAACCCCAAAAGGGTTTAATAAGGAATCCAGGAACGTAAGGAAGACAGGAGAGATTTTTTATTTATTATGGAATTTCCTTAACTGAAAACTGACAGCTAATAGCTGATAGCTTCTTTGATCAGGATGGATTATTTTACTGTAATATAATTGAAGGGATATATATTCTAAGATAATTAACTCAATTCACTAAAAATTATGGATTATAAGTTATATCGTCACTCAGAAAAGAAACAACCCAAAATGGAAAAATCAATATGATACTCCTGTATAACGCCAAAATTCACACTCTCGATAAGGATTTACCAGTGGCTTCCAGCCTGGTGATCGATAACGATCGCATTGTAGCTGTTGGAGGAAATGAATATTCAACATCCTCTGAATATCAACACTGGCTCGATAAGGTACAAGAAAAAATAAACCTGGAAGGGCGATCAGTAATCCCCGGTTTGATCGATGCTCACATGCATTTTAAAACTTATGCCCTTGGGTTGCAAAAAATCGATTGCGAAACCATCACACGACAGGAGTGTTTAAGGCGCGTGAAGGAAAAAGCCGATAAAGTTCAACCCGGTGAATGGATTTACGGGCATGGTTGGAATCAAAATTCTTGGCAGGAAGGATACGGTTACGCGGCTGATTTGGATGCAGTGGCGCCTGTAAACCCGGTATATTTGACTGCCAAATCTTTACATGCGGGCTGGGCGAATTCCCTGGCTTTAGCCGAGGCGGGGCTCAACGATCAAACTCCTGATCCAAAGGATGGATGTTTAGGGCGAGATTTGGAAGGGAAACTGAACGGTTTGGTCTTTGAATCGGCTATGGTGTTGATCGAAAATAAATTACCGCAACCATCGATTGATGATATTTCACAGGCAATGAAACAAGCCCAAACCGAATTGTGGCGGATGGGTTTAACGGGTTTGCATGATTTCGATGAGACAGATAGTTTTGAAGCGTTACAAGTGTTGAATAATTCTGGGGAGTTAAAACTCAGAGTTGTGAAAAGCATCCCCTTACGGTTGTTATCTCAAGCGATTGATCTGGGTTTGCGTTCCGGGTTTGGAAATGAGTATCTAAAGATTGGGCAGGTGAAGGCATTCGCGGATGGTGCATTGGGGCCTCATACCGCAGCTATGTTTCGGGCATATGAAGATGATTTAAAAAATCTGGGTATGCTGAAGTTGAATGTGGAAGAGGTCTATGAAAATGGTGTGTTAGCCGCCCGAGCGGGGCTTCCAATGGCAATTCATGCTATTGGTGACCGAGCCGTGAATGAAGTGCTAAATGGGCTAGAAAGATTACGCGAATTTGAAAAATCTCAAAACATTACTGGTTTACGACACCGAATAGAGCATGTGCAACTGATCGATCCAAAAGATTCTACCCGTTTGGCAGAGTTGGGGATCATCGCATCGATGCAACCATATCATATGATTTCTGATATCCGGATGGCGGATTCTTTCTGGGGAAAACGTTCAAAATACGCATTTGCATGGCAAATCCAACAAAAAGCGGGGGCAGTTCTGGCTTTTGGTTCTGACGCGCCGGTTGAAGCGCCGAATCCGTTTTGGGGGTTATATGCTGCGGTGACCCGTAAATGCTTTGATGGTTACCCAGGACCGGATGGCTGGTATCCGGAACAACGGCTGGAATTGATGGATGCTTTGAAAGCCTATACTTACGGAGCAGCTTATGCGGGCGGGATGGAGAACCGGGTGGGCAAACTTGCTCCCGGTTATTTCGCCGATTTGCTTGTGCTGGATAAGGATATTTTTGACTGCGAAGCGAAGGAGATTAAAGATATGTTACCACGCGCAACGATGGTCCGTGGGGAGTGGGTGTGGGAGGAGTGATAGGAAATTTAGATTATTTTTGATCCCGCACTGTTATTCGTATTTTATTAACAATATCTTGTATAATCATTGAATATATTTTATAGCTGAATATATAACCCAATAATTCGAGTTTGATGCTTATGATATTAATCTGAGATTATTTATAATTTTTTTTCCCCCAAGACTAAATATCTTTTTCAATTTCATGAGAAATTACATTCAGTGGAAAACCCAGAAAATCACATATTATTGGAAAACCAATGGGTTTATTGGTACATTCACGATTATCAAAAGAGTAGTTTTAACTAAACTTATTCTTCATATAAATTGTGTATCACGCCCATTACAATTAAAAAAAAGAGAATCCAATTTTCGAGAAATATTAAATCAATTTTCTCATACAAAATCGCAGTTTCGAGTTACTTTGCTCGTTTCCACATTTTTGGATATTGACGGTATAAAATTTTTTCAAGGAGGCGCGGAACGGTATATTGTCGAATTAAATAAACTTATCAAAGAAATGGGTGGAAATCTTGAAGTTTATCAATGTGGCGCATCTAATTGGCAAAAAAATATCCATGGAGTGGATGTGTTTGGAATGCATACTGGAGGAATAAATTTGGGGGAGTTGAACCGGGTTTTCCATCAATGGGTGGAGCCTGGTGATATAACGATTTATTTTCAAATGTTATTATCTTCACCAAGATGTAATCATCCTTCAATTTGCATCAGTCATGGTATTGATTGGGATGCACATTGGCTGCAATCTAATGCCATACAATACAAAAAAATTATTAAACAAGTAATTCGATCAATCGCTAATGTATCAAAAGTAATCTCTGTTGATACCAACACAATAAATTGGATTAGAGCTACAAATTCAAAATTATCGGAAAAATGCATTTATATACCAAATTTTGTAGATACTCGTGAATTTACCGATAAACCAAAGCAAAATGAAAAATTTATAATACTCTACCCTCGAAGGTTATCGGAAGCACGAGGATTTTGGTTGGTACAAAAAAATATTTCATTATTGATTCAAAAATATCCTCAGATACAGATACATTTTTGTGGAAAAGCGGAACCTTTCGAGGAAAATGAAGTCATTCGATTGTGTGGTGAATTTCCACTAAATGTAAAATGGTATGACATGGCTCCTGATCGAATGGCAGATGTTTATCAATCTTCCGATATCGTTGTTATCCCCACCTGTTACAGCGAAGGAACATCATTATCCTTGCTTGAAGCAATGGCGTGCAAAAAGCCAGTAATTGCTACTAATGTTGGCGGATTATCAGATTTGATATTACCAGGGTTTAACGGGATTCAAATTGAACCTGTTTCAGAGGATCTTTTAGCAGCTATTTATTTACTCATAGAAAATCCTAATATACGCGATTACTTAGCGATAAACGCGTTCAATTCTGTACAAGTTTTTGATAAATCGATTTGGGAAAATAAATGGCAAATGATCATAGCATCGATTATCCCTCATAAAATTAAAAAATAAATTATTAATCGGGGTTATTTAAAAATGAACATTCATGAAAATGATACTGAGAAACCTATTAATAAATTCCAATATTATGAAGAGCATAAAATCAGGAATTTATTATTGTCTGAGGTAGAGAGTCTATACTTCTTTTGGAAAATTCGCTTTATATTAAACAAGATAAAAAATTATATCTTTGATGTTGAAAAATGTAAATTTAAGATAAATTCCATCATCTGGAACGTTCTCAGAAGAAAAAAATTTGATATTAAACCTTATCCTGATACATTCAAGGATGCCTATAAAAATAAACTTTTAAAATATATATTCTTATTAAAAAGGAAACATAATCGGGAAAATGATTTAACTTCGATCGGAAAAATCATAGAACGAAATGCTGAAAAAAAAATAATTGTATATCCTCAGACTGTGTATTGGGAACCATTACAACGACCTCAACAACTCCTCAAAGAATTAGGTAAAAAAGGGTATTTGTGTTTTTTCTGTGAACCGGAGAAATCAAAATTAGAAGTGCAGGAAGTATCAGAAAATGTTTATACCATTTCAGGAGAACGTTATTTGGTTTACCCACTTCAAAATAAACATGTAATTGTTTTATGCACATGGATGTTAAATCTCCCTTTTATTAATTTGTTAGAGAATAAAACAATATGGTATGACCTGATTGATCGATTGGAATTATTTTCTCTATATGATGTAAATATGTTGGAGCTGCACGAGCAAGTAGTCGAGGGAGCCGATCTAGTCACTTATTCGGGGCTCAATTTAAAAAGCTTGGTTTCTTCCAGAGAAGACGCTGTTTATCTCCCCAATGGTGTTTTTTATGAAGATTTTAACTTTCAATATAGTGATAGGCAAGATATTTCAACAAAAGTAAATTTTATTTTTAATGAAATAAAAAAACCAATTATTGGATTTTATGGTTCCGTTGCTGAATGGTTAGATTATGAGTTAATCAGAAAATTGGCTGAATTTCGAGTTGAATGGAGTTTTGTATTTATTGGGAAAATTTGGACGGATATTGATTTAATCAAGGATATTCCAAATATTCATTTATTAGGGCTCATCCCTTACCAAGAACTCCCATATTATGCTAATAATTTTGATGTAACAATTATTCCCTTTTTAATCAATCAGATCACCGACAGTGTATCTGCAATAAAATTGTTCGAGTATGCAGCTTTAGGGAAACCAGTTGTGGCAACCCCGTTCTTTGAGATCACCCAATATCAGGATCAACCATTTATCAGATTAGCTTCTAATGCTGAAGAATTTTCCAAGATGATCGATGGATTATTGTTAATGCCTTCAGAGAAAATCGAAGAAAGTGCTAAATTGTTTGCACGAAAAAATCAATGGAAAGATAGGATTACCTTAATCGAGAGTAGACTTAACGAGTAGAAGGTTTTTGTGCGACAATTTCCTTCAGATAAAAATCAATCATTTCTTCGGGAATTCCATCGTTAATGATTTCCCCTTTATGCAATACTATTACACGATTACAAATTTCTAAAACCTGATCCAGACCATGTGAAACAAATAATACAGCCTGTGATTGGTCGAATAATTCCAATGTCCGATTCATGGCTTTTTGAACAAAACGGGCATCACCAGCCGAAAATACTTCATCAACAATTAAAATATCGGGATTAGTCATACAAGCAATAGAAAAAATCAAGCGACTGAACATTCCAGAGGAATAGTATTTTGCGGGGACATCGATGTGATGTCCTAATTCTGCAAATTCGATGATATCATCTTCTTTTGTTTTCATCTCCTTGGGCGATAATCCATGAATCGCTCCATACAAGTAGATATTTTCCCTTCCTGTATATTCAGGATTTACACCTGCCCCCAATTCTATTAATGGTGTCACTCTACCACGAACGATAACTTTGCCACTATGAGGTGCGTAAATACCAGCAATGATTTTTAGTAAAGTGGATTTACCAGCACCATTTAGTCCAATGATCCCTAATTTGGTACCTTCGTAGATATCAAAACTCACATTTTTTAAGGCATAAAAATCTTCCGATTTAGTTTTCACACCATTATTATTTCTTGAATGAATGACAGAAAGAAAACTATCTTTCAGTGTTGGGTTTGTATTGAAATATAGCTTAAATATTAATGACACATTCTCAAATTCAATAATTGAATTATTCATAAGCGATACACAATATTCCGATCCATTTTCATTAAAAATACCAAACCGATTATCATTAATACTATTGCCATTAATGTTGGGATAATCCAATCGGTTGTGGTTAATGTTAGATCCCCTAAAATTAAATGTTTCACTAGATAGACATAATAGTTCAGGGGATTCAATTTAAATATCATGTGTAGTGATGGAGGCACTCTATCTTCTGGGTAAAGAATTGGAGTAATGTAAAAGAATGCTCGAAAAATAACATTAAGTATGTTTCCAAGGTCACGGAAATATACGTAGCATATTGATAGAATCGTACCACTCGCGAAGCTAAAAATAAATAAGATGAGAAACGCAACAGGTAACAAAAAGATAGCTGAGTGGAATTTCGCCCCGATGAATAATGCTACAATATATAAAGAAATGATCATAAAAATGAAATTCACAAATTCAATCGTAACTGAAACTAACGGGAAAAATATCTTCGGTAGGCTAACTTTTTTTATAAATTTTTCATTCGTTACCATTGACATACAGGCGCTGACGATAGCGCTGTTTAGGAATTGAAAAGGTGCTAATCCTGCGAAAAGATAAATCATGTATGATTTAATATCACGCTGGAATACCATTGCAAAGGCAGCACCCATAACCACCATCATGAGCAGTGGGTTTAATAAATTCCACAAAAAACCCAAATTCGATCGTCGATATCGATAAAAGAGGGAATTCTTTACGAAGAAATACAAGGCATATCGAGAATTATGCAAACTCTTGATATTTTTCCTTATATATTCAATCAGCCCTAGATTTGAGGTATCAAAAATGATCTGCGTACTTTTTTGATCCTCGATGTTTTTTTCTTGAAAGACAACCTGGTTCATAAGATAATTATTACCCAATTCAAATTTATTATATTCTACCGTAATTACTACTGTAATTATTAAATATTTTTTATTCTTTTTGTTTCTTCGTGCGGACAATAGTATAATCCATGACACTCCAAGAGGGAGTAGTTTTAGCAGAGGACATAGTAAGATATGGTTGTTCCGGAAAATAATAGTGATAATTTACCTTATGATCGAATAGCACAGGTGTATTATCTTGGAGATAATTTCTCCACAATTACAATAAGCGTTTCACAACGAGGAGCATAAATTATTGGAATATTCCGATAACCGTCATTATCACAAAACGTGGTAAATATTTATATCGAACAAAAATAAATTCATCTTAAAATAGTTGGTATACTATTGATCTGATACAAATTTTCAAGGAGATTCCGATAATTAACACCTATATGAACGAACATAACAATTCCTATGAAGAGAAAGAAATCCTACTCAAAGCCATAGATCTCCTATCGATGGATATTTTGAGGCTTAAAAGCGAGAATGAAATGCTTAAAATAACAATTCAATCTCTCGAAAAGGGGTCATTATTTAAGGGGAAAAATCGGGACATTAATAAATCTGAAACAATATGGAGTAGAACTATTGAATATTACCATCGTGAAGGGTTTATTAATACAATAAAGAAAATTATTAAAAAATTGGGCGGCCATTGAAGAAAGATATAAATTCTCAAAAGATGGACTCTTTGGATATCACTACTTTGGAATCAATGAGCATTCCTCTCCGTGTTGATCAATTGCGGGTGGCAGCGATTTTAGATGAGTTGAGTGAGAAATTTTTCCCCTTCGAATGCAAATGTGTCAATTTATATGCAGTTTGTTGGGAAGAACAAATAAGCGAACTTAACCCACATTTTCTATTTGTTGAATCAGTTTGGAATGGATACCAGAGATCATGGCGTGGAAAATTCTCCAGCCAGAATAATTTTGAATTAGTTCGATTAGTAAATTGGTGTAAAGAGCGGAAAATTCCTACGATATTTTGGAATAAAGAAGATCCAATACATATGTATACATTTTTGGGGGCAGCTTTTCTTTTCGATTATGTTTTTACTACCGATATGGATTGTGTGCCTTTATACAAGCGTTTATTGGGGCATAACAGAGTTGGGGTATTACCTTTTGCTACCGCAATTCAATTATTTAATCCCATTGAAACATATTCACGTAAGAATGCTGCGTGTTTTGCTGGCTCTTACTATGCCAGGCGAGAAGAGCGACGTAAAGATTTTGAATCAATGGCTGATATACTAATCCAATATTACACATTAGATATTTACGACAGAAACGCTTATCCTAATCACCCTGATTATTCTTTTCCGGAACGGTTTCTACCTTATATTATCGGTACATTACCAGTGGATGAGATTGATATTGCATATAAAGGTTATAAATTGGGGGTTACATTAAATATTGTTAAACATTCTTCGACAATGGAAGCGCGTCGAATTTTTGAATTGCTTGGTTGTAATACTTTAACTGTCAGTAATCCTTGCCTCGGAATTAAAAATTTATTTGGTGATATCGTTATTTATCATGATGATCCTAAACGTTTTACACAACAAATAAATACCATCCTGGCAGAGGAAAGCCTTTCTCAACGACAGCGTTTATTGGGGTTACGTAAAGTATTACAAGAACATACTTACAAAGAACGCCTGGAATATTTATACAAAAAACTGTTTAACAATCCACCACAAGACACCAGTCCAAAAATTGGAGTGTTTAGTATTGTTAATAACGAGGAAGAAGCCAGGCGTATAAAGGCAGCTTTCAATCGTCAGAGTTATGCAAATAAACAACTTTTCTTGTTTGCCTCTGGTCAAAGTGATACTTCGTTTTTACGAAGAAAATCCATTAAACCACTATACATGTTCCATACTACATTAGGTAATGATTTTCATTATTATGCGTATTTTTCACCATTACATTATTATGGTAAAAAATTTTTGACTGATCTGGCTTTAGCCACTCGATATGCCCAAGTAAGCGTTTTTGGTAAAAGCGCTCATTTTTCATTGGATGGGGACCACATCAATTTCCACGAAGAGTTGGGGTACTATCATTTAATAGACAAGATAAAAGCCGATCGCGCAATGTTCGCTGCTCACCTTTTGTTCACCTTTGATCCCAATAATTCCACAAATAATTTTTGGTTCGAAAATTTACCTTGTCTCTCAATTGATGCATATAATTTTTGCGCAAACTTCACTGGTGAAAGTTGTTCAGAAGTAGATGATATTGATGTTGATTGTGGAATTTCTGTTGATAAACTTTATAATATCAGTGATTCTCTCACGCCAACTAATAAGAACTATTCCCTTGGCTATGTGATCACCGGAGAAGATTTAAATAAGCAGGCTGTTATTAATGGGAATGCTTGCCGTATTGAAATGCTTCCATTTGATACATTTGGATTTTACACCTGGGGGAATACTCTCCAAAAAATAGTAATTGATTGTAAGGTGATAGTTCATAATGTTACTTATATCAATGAATTAACTGAAAAAGAAAACCTGGATATAATTATTAATGGAGAAACAGCTGGTAATGTGACCTTTCGTATCAATTTCTATGATGAGAATGAAGAATATATTAGTAGTTACTTGATCCATAATTGCTCCTGCACGACAATACCGGTACCTGAAAACGCAACTGATTGTAAAATATTAATTACTACCCAGGGAGAATCTCAAGGATTGGTTAAGGAAATTTTAATTGGTCCCCGTATTTTAAGACCAATTGAATTATCTACTCAGGGGTTTGATTGATGGTCACTCCACGCATTAGTATTATTATTCCAATATACAAGACTGAAAAATATTTACGCAATTGTCTCCTTTCAGTACAGCGCCAAACCATGCCTGATTTCGAGGCTATTCTTGTTAACGACTGCACAACAGATGGAAGCATGGCCATAGCAAACGAATTTATTGTTTCCGATTCGCGTTTTCACATGTTAGAACATCGTGAAAATCAGGGATTAGGGTGCGCCCGGAATACAGGGATATTCACTGCTTCTGGAGAATATATAAATTTTCTTGATTCTGATGACTGTTTGCCAATGGATAGTCTACAAATATTGCTTGAATTGGCAGATTCAAATCAGGCAGATATGGTTATTGGAAATATGGCATGGTTGAGTGATCATCACCTTAACCCAGTGAAATATATTGACCAGCGCCTTAGATCCTGGATAACCTGTTGGAATTCTAATCTTCGCGAATTGTCCCCTAAATTCGGGTATGTCGGAAATGTGTGTAATCGTTTATTTAGAACTAAGATTTTAATGGAACATTCTTTAAAATTTCCTAAACATGTATATTATGAGGATATTCCTTTTTCATTTGAGGCATGGTTCTATAGTACTCGCATTTTTTACACATTATGTTATGTGTATTTTCGTACTCTACGCAATGATCCGGAAAATTTATCGATAACTCAAATTTATAATGAAAAAGCTTTTCTTGATCGAGATCTGATTGCCCAATATGTTTACGATTTTGCATGTAACCATAATAACACTCGAATATTTGGTGCGATTATATTAAAAAACATGCTCTGTACTGCTGAAAGCATGCTGAATTCAGTAGATAAAGACAAAAAAACAGAAATAATCGATACCTGGTATCCTCAACATAGCAAACGCCTCGATGATATGATTAAGCAACTGAATAGCTAATATAAAAATAACCAATAATTGCAATTATTTCTATGAATATCTATTAACTTAATAGTAATATTTTTATAAAAGGTAATTCATTTTTTATATGGATAATTCAAAATTAAAAAAAATACTCGCAAGAGATAAAATTGCCCAAGTATATTTAGGTGAATGGGGAAGTGATGCATTCCAACAAAGAACGCGTGATCGGATAAATTGGTTTGTTGATCAAATTGACCACGGAACCGTTTTGGATATTGGTTGTAGCGAGGGAATATTACCAATCCTATTAGGACGTAAAGGAATCGATGTCATCGGTGTGGATATCAATCCTGAATCCATCGAATATGCAAATAATTTACTACTTAACGAAGAATCTACGGTTGCTAACCATGTGACCTTTATTTGTGATGATTTCATTAATAGTGATTGGTCGGATAATACTTATGATACAGTTATTATCGGAGAAATCATCGAGCATTTTGAAAATCCGGAGATTATCATTAATAAAGCTATAAAACAATTAAAACTGGGGGCATTATTATTAGTAACTACACCATATGGTTATTTTCCTGATCCCGACCATCGTTATTCTTTTTCCTTGATCTCATTTTTGGAATTTTTCCCAAAAGATTCCTTAATGCCATTGTCATTGACTGTTGTGGATGGTTATATCCGCTTTTCAGCTAAAAGGCTTCCTGCTGAGATGGAACATTGGGATGCGATAAAAGAAAAATTGTTACCGATTTCCGAAGAGGCAATACTAAATATTCAAAAAATATTCCATAATCAAATTAATGATATGGTTAAAGTACGTCAGGAATTATATGCAACTATCAGACAGCTTAGGGAACAAATAAGTAACAACGCCAAAGAATTAAATTGTTTACGTAAAAGTATTAATTCATTTGAAAATGAGAAACAAAGATTAGAAAATGAGAAACAAAGATTAGAAAATGAGAAACAAAGATTAGAAAATGAGAAACAAAGATTAGAA
>JAFGJM010000018.1 GCA_016929095.1 Anaerolineales bacterium
ACGATATTGTTTCAGTAAGTCACTAATTTATTAAGGTACGGTTTGGATCTTTTGACTCATTTTACAGAAAATAGGTTGCGTAATCTTATGAAGCACATTATGGCAGATACAGAGAACCATACGTTTGCTGTTAGTACTGGTTATTCAAATTTTCAAATCAAATCTATAGAAACTTCCTTAAAATGCATACTCATTGTGACGATTATTTTCGCCGCGACGCTTTCGGGTTGCGCGCCAAGCGCGTCAGCTAACAAATACAACCTCACAGAAACGATCAACGCCGGAAAATTTCCGTCCTCTGAGATGGATAACATTGCCTATAAATTACGCGAAGCAATTGAGCAAAACCATCGCATGGATACGGAATGGTTGAGTTATTGGGTCAATGCAGAAATGATTGGCAGGTGCGGCACAATTAAAGTCAATGATCTGCAAGAAGGCAAAACCGATGTTCCCTTGAAACCCATCGATCTCAAAGAGTTGATAAGCATCGAAACATGGATCGAATATGAAAGTTTTACCGAATCGCAGATGATTAATAAACAAAACACCGCAGCGGTTGCGAAAACGGTGAAAGGATTGGTTGTTTACAAAGATGGTCGCTGGGAAGTCAAATCGGCTGAAGAGATGAAAGATTCTTTAGGTGCTTATTGTCCATAATTCAACCAATGAATGAGAAAAAAGTATCGATGTCTACACTTGGGGTTGTTTTCCATCCAAAATTCCCCCCTGAAACCCTGGTGAATTATGCCCGCCGGGCTGAATCAGCCGGTTTCGAAGAATTATGGCTGTGGGATGATTGTTTTTTGCCCGGCGCGTTCACCTCTGCTGCTATTGCTCTAGCTTCGACAAATAAGTTGAAGGTCGGAATTGGCCTCCTGCTTGCCCCGGCTTACAATCCGCTGTTTGCAGCCATGGAAATCACCACACTGGCGCGGGCTTTTCCGGGTCGTTTCTTGCCAGGGTTTGGACATGGTCTTGCCTCCTGGATGGTTCAAATTGGCGCCGCTTCGAAATCATCTCAAAAAACATTGTCTGAAACGGTAGCTGTATTCACGTTCAACGGTTTGGATAAAAAGAAGGTTGCGCGGCCTCACACCATGCGCTAAGGGTATCTGCCCCTGTATGAAAAAATAAACTTTGTTAGCCGTGACGTGCTCTTGCATCTGCGAGAAAATCATTCGCAGATGCAAGAGCGCTGGGTAAAATCAGCAATCGGAACCAGCCATCGCTCCAAGTTGAGTTATCATTATTCCATATCGAGCAATGAAGTTTCGACATTGAATATTGAAGAAGTACGAAAAATCTGAGAAAATCAAAAGGCAAGCTAACCCCGGCTACACAAAGACCGGGCTTTCGCCCGGATGGTACGCGACGCGATTTGCCAAATTTGGATACAGTTTGCAACGTGTCAGGGGCAAACCCGCCCGGCTTGTGAGCCAACCGTTTGGTAGCATAATCGTAGATGCAAAAACCAAATGGGTTGCAGATATTGGATGAAAGAGAATGAGCATAAACAACTTGACTGAAGAGGAATTTGAGCAAAGGATTATTGATGACTGGGCAGAATATTTTGAGTCGAGCCCAGAAGAATTCGAAGAGCGAGGCAGCAAATATCTCAAAAGAGAGAACTATGCCGAGAATCGGGTAATTGTTGCCCACGTGGGAAGAAGAACCTTTGTACAATATAGCCCTAACTCGGAAGGCAGAATCCTGGCATTTGCTGAACTGTGTCCAAACAATTTTGCTGTTACAGCAGATCATTTGGTGTCGTACTTTAAGAATGAAAACATCCGAATAGAATGCCTTGACAATCTGTTTTACTTGTATCCGGTCAGCTTAAGGCTATTTACGCCAGGAGAGAGGTTTGTCGTCAGAAAACTGCTGGTGGACGACGAAGCGTATCTTGATGAGTTGAACAATTCGTGTTCAAAGGAAGAAGTAGACAATTCTTTTGTAGAAATCGACGAGTTGGGAGTTTGGGGCTGTTTTATCAATGATAGACTGGTAGCAGCTGCAAGCTTTAGCGATTGGGGTTTGTATGGAGATTTCGGTGTGATAACCCATCCAGAGTTACGGAAACAGGGACTGGCGAAAGCTGTTGTGTCAGCTGCGTGTAAAGAAGCTATTGGAATTGGGAAAATACCAGTTTATCGTTGCCACATAACCTTGTTTTCGTCAATCAGCACTGCCAAATCCGTCGGTTTTTCAAAGTATCCCAGAACTTATTTCAAGATGGAAGTTCTTGAATTCACGAGGTGAGTTCAGAATATAATGCCACCTAACCTCTCGCTGGAGCTGACAGGGCTATCATGGAGCTTTGCGGGGTTTGTTGGTGTAGCCACCGAGGTTGGTGAGCGAGAGCCAGCAGCATGGGTCGATGCTTTTGCGGCAGCGGGAACACCGGATCAGGTAATCGCCGCCATCAATCGGTTGGCGGAAGCCGGCGCAGATTCGATTGTATTCCAGCCTCTGGATGGCGATCCGGATTGTTTGGATGAATACATCCAATACCTGATGCCGCGACTTAAACAAGGATAACATTCAGTTACATTAGGGATGCTACGCAATCATTGCCCTGGCGTGCCCCTCCTAAGGAACTGTCACTGCGAGAAGCGCAGCGACGAAGCAGTCTCATTCTCTTCAATGACAAGATTGCTTCGCTTTACTCGCAATGACAGCCGGGTTATTTCCTTCCTGGAAGAAGAGTGCTTGTGCGCTTTGGCATTACTTACAATGATAGGTTGCAAACTGTCGTGTGACTAGATCGATATTATAAATATATTTTTAGTCTTTTACATCTAATAAGGCGCGTCATATGATCAATCCGGAATTTCTACTCACTTCTCTCCTCATTGTCTTGGCGCCCGGAACAGGTGTGGTGTATACCATAACCACCGGGCTTGCCCTCAAATGGCGAGCCAGCCTCATCGCCGCTTTTGGTTGTACGCTTGGAATAGTACCGCATATGTTGGCATGTATTTTAGGGTTATCAGCCATACTCAACATGAGCGCCCAGGTTTTTTCGGTTATAAAGTTCGCGGGAGCTGGCTATTTACTCTACCTGGCATGGAATATGTGGCGCGATTCGGGGAAACTTGAATTAAATAGAAAGACCACAGAAACCAGCGCCGCCAAAATAATCCTGAAAGCTATTATGATCAATTTGCTCAATCCTAAATTGACCATTTTCTTTTTCTCATTTTTACCACTGTTTATTTCACCCAATGCGCCATCTCCCACCAGGGAAATGATATTGTTGAGTGCTGTATTCATGGGAATTACATTAATCATATTCGTCCTTTATGGAATTCTGTCGAGTGGAATCAGTGAGTATTTATTGAAATCTTCAAAAGCGGTAAAAAGAATCCAACAGGCATTTGCCGTGATCCTTGCCGGATTCGCCCTCAAGTTGGCGTTGAGTGAAAAGTGATATATATTTGCCAAAACGCAGAATTCCCACGTCCAATTATTCCTGGTTATAATAACCTTGTGCAACCCGCAGATACCAACCTGTTGGATTTAGCCCTGGAACATTGGCCTGAGCGGATTCGCCCTTATAATCGGGGGAATATTCTCTATTGGCAGGGCGACCCCGTGGATTATTTTTATGTGATTCAAAAAGGGGCTGTAAAAATATCCTCCTTGTCAAGCGCCGGGAAAATATACTCGCATGGCATTTTAGGATCGGGACATCTCCTGGGCGCCACGGATTACTTTCTGGATGGCATCCACGAAACAACTGCTGAGGTTATCGATAAGACTTCGCTCATCACAATTTCCATATCAGAGTTTCAAGGTTTGATTACCAGGGATTCACGCTTCTCAACGGCAGTCATGCGGGAAATGGCAAAAGAAGCCAGGGTGCATTTTTCCAAAGCGCAAGACTTGAGTTTTTTCGACGCACAACAGCGATTAAAACATAACCTGATCAAACTGGCTGATGAACATGGGTTAAAAAATGATGAGGGGGTCGAATTGGGAGTTAACATCACCCATGAAGACATGGCAGAATTGGTCAATGCGAACCGCACAACCATAACGCTTTGCCTCCAAGAATTAAAAAAACTTGGATATCTCAGAACCGAAGGTCGAAGAATTATCCTCATCCCGGTCGATCACATGAATGTCCTGGACCGATTAAGCGAATCCGTTGTTTCCGGAGGGATCGGAGAAGCGCTTGATTTTGCCAGTACCGCCTCTGAAATGGGTATCGATCCGGTAAAAGTATTAAATGCCTTAATGAACGGGATGAAAGAAGTAGACCGTAGATACGCGCAAGGACAGTTGGACGTCAACGACATCATGTGGTCGTCTAACCACATGAAAGAAGCCCTCCCGATAATCGAAACAGCCATCCATCAGGCAAATATCAGCCTCAATCATCTTGGAAGGATTGTTTTCGGTACAGTTCAAGGAGATATCCACGACATTGGTAAAACGATGGTTTCCATGTTGCTTAAAGCACGCGGCTTCGAAGTCATCGACCTGGGCGTGGATGTATCTGCCGAGAAATTTGTAGAGGCGGTCGAAGCATATCAACCGGATATTCTCGCCATGTCTGCTTTACTCACCACCACCCAGTTAGAGATGAAGCATGTCATCGAGGTATTGTGCAATGCAGGTTTTCGCGAACGGGTAAAAGTAATGGTCGGGGGCACATCATTAACTCCCCGGTTCGCACGAGAAATTGGCGCCGATGGCTATGCCCACGAAGCTCGCGGAGGCGTCGAATTAGCCTGGAGCTGGCTTAGCAACCCCAATAGCTGATCATCGTCAATGGAATAATCCCCTCCCTTAAAAACTTATACACCATTTTTATCGGCATTCAAAAGCAGCCGATATATTTCGTTTTGTTGTCCGAACAACAATTATTTCCAATTTGATTTGTAAAATAATATTGGCGGATCTCTGTTTCTGAAAGGAGTAATCGATGGCAAATTTAATGCTGACCATGCTTAAAGCCGTTGCGAAAGGAAAACTCCATATTGGAGAACTTTCCGGAATTGAACGTTTTATGCTGGCGCAAATCGGTCTCCCCGACCGGGCAGCAACCATGCTGGCAGCCACCAATATCGAACCCTACATGTTGGACCCAAAATATGATTGGAAATTGACGGTAGAAAGCCCTGAAGCCAATATCGCCTTAGCTGGCATGGTTTGCAAAAGGTTTGATTGCGACTTGATTTTAGCTCCAATATGGCAGGGTACGATGGGAATGGGAGCTGCCGATCTGGGTACGGGTTACAAAATTTCTAAAGAAAGGGTGCCATATCCGGTGGAGTACCCGATTAAAACCATGGAAGATATCCAAAATATAAAATTGCCACAGGAGGCTACCGGCTATCTTAAAATGAATTTTGATATTACTGCAGAAATCCAAAGGCGTCATCCTGAGTTATTGCTTCCAGTGTGGCTTGATGGCCCCTGGGATCTGGCAATGCTTCTGAGAGGAGACGATAAACTCCCACTTGATATGCGTCTTCACAAGGATTACGTTGAAACTGACGATCCGATCCGTAAAGAAAAAATACGAAAATACGGCGATCCGGATATCTACCCGGCGATCATGGAATTGACTACACAACTGGCGATTCGGATATTTGAACTGGCATTCAAACATGGATTGCCTTCCACCGGGGCTTCGTTAGTTGACCAATATGCAGCCAGTCCCATTATGGGCCGCCCGGATTATGTGAAATATGTATTACCTTATATAAAAAAAGTCTGGCTTCATCACAATAAGAAGCTGGGCATTGCGGCTCCTATTTCTTCTCCGATTGAAATGCGGAGAATTCTCGAGACTGAACCGGCTGGCATTAATCATCAGCTTTCATGGTCGAATTATATTTTTCCCACAACACCTGAAGGTGTCAGCTTGCCGGAGTATGACCGCCCAGCTTATGAACTTGCTAAAGAATATAAGAAAAATTTTATGTACGTTATTCATGGCAAATTCCTCCGAGATGCATCAGAACAGGAAATTGATGCCCTGGTCAAGCGGGTGTGCTCGTTAGCTGTTGAATTACGTACTTCTCTTTCGATTATGATTAGTGCCGTACCTCCAGGGATGGATTTGGAAAAAATTAATCTCACATTCAATTTTGTTAGAAAATATGGGAGGTACTAAGATGACCACAATAATCACTGAAGCTATTCGTGATGGAAACACCTATGATATCGCCGAATTGGTTCAATCCAGCCTGGATTCCAGCACCCAGCCCCTTGATGTGCTTAAAGCAATGACCGACGGGTTGGATCAGTGCGGGAAGAAATTTGAGTCCGGGGAATATTTCTTACCCGAATTACTGATGGCAAGCGAGAGTTTTTCTGAAGGTATGAAAGTATTGGAGCCACACCTGGGTCAGGCTTCACTGGGACAGGCTGGCAAAGTGATTCTGGGCACTGTACTTGGCGATGTCCACGATATCGGAAAGAATCTGGTCGGTTTTTTATTGAAAAGCGCCGGTTTTAAAGTCATTGATGTCGGTACAGACAACAGCACTGAAGTATTCATTCAGGCTGTGAAAGAACACCAACCAGAGGTTTTAGGCTTGTCGGCTTTGCTGACCACCACCATGCTGGGCATGGAGGATATTATCAAAGCTCTGGATAGCGAAGGATTACGACAAAAAACCAAAGTGATCATCGGTGGTGGACCGGTTTCGGCTCGTTTTGCGGAACAGATCGGTGCAGATGCCTATGCCTCCGACGCGGTGGAAGGCATTAGAAAAATCAAAGAATTGGTTGCCCGCTGATTTCGGATAAAAATAAAAAAACCGCAGTGATAAGTCTGCGGTTTTTTTTTGGTATCCAGATATCTCGGTTGCGAACATGCTATAATTCATCAGCTATGGAACACGCGCTCGTTTGTCCCCAATGCAACGCGCCCCTCTCGCCGCACCGTTTCGCCAGATCTGCCACATGTCCATATTGCGGTGTTGTTGTTCATTTTGAAGAATCAACCATTTCTGCGGCGCGCTTTCGTGAAGCATTCGGAATTTGGAACTCTCCGATATCCTACCAAATCGGTTCCTGGATATCGATAGGCGATCGTCATTGGGCATTGGATAAATTGATTGCGCATGGTGAAATTGCGGATGTCTACTCCGGTCGTCTCGCTCGATGGCCTACAGAATTTGTGATTGCAAAAATACTCCGTAATCATAAAGATGTTGAATTATTATCCAATGAATGGAATAGCCTGCAAAGTCTTCAACATAGCGATGCGCCTGGAGCAGATACCTTTGCTCAACTTCTTCCTCAACCGATTATCCACGGGGAGATTACAAATGGCATGTTCATCGGTAATTGGGTAAGCATCTTTCGTTGGGCAAGTGGTTTCAAATATAACTTTGAAGAAGTTTTAGGAGCATATCCGAAGGGAATTCCACCGCGTGCTTCAATCTGGGTCTGGCGGCGCATCCTGGAAGTTCTTTCATTCATTCACGCTTCAGGAATGGCTCATGGCGCAGTTCTGCCACCCCACCTGCTCATCCAAGAGAACGAACATGGGGTGCGGCTGGTGGGATACGATTTGGCTGGTCGCCTTGGTGAAGCATTAAATCGCGGTTCATCTGAATATGATTCCTTTTACCCGAAGTTTGCTAAATCGAAACCGGTATTGACGACCCAATTGGACATTGTGATGAGCGCTCGCTGCATTGTGGCTATACTGGGCGGAGAGCCAGAAAATGCAACGCTACCGGCTGCGATTCCTTCAAAATTAGCCGATATTGTACAACGCATTGCTCTGACTCAACCTGACGGAATTTCGAACCAGAGCGCCTGGGCTGTTCGGGAAAAATTAGGCCAGATCGCTGAAGATGTTTTTGGTCCATCTCAATTTATTCCAATCGAAATGCCGGTTTGATCGATTGTAATTCATGGTATTTTGTGAATAACCGATAAATAGGAGAAATCGAAATGGGATTTGGAAATTACAGTCATGCCGCTCATGAAGCTCTTCTTCGAGACCGGGCAAATCTTCCGCAGCAGCAGGTTTTTGCGCAAAGAAATTGTCATCCACTGATGAATCCTAAAGGAGTGCGTCTCCGTGAAAGTCGTGATAGCGACGATCATCCAAAGTCGTTGGGGATGGTTTTTGCGTTGGATGTGACCGGTTCTATGGGAAGTATCCCCAGGCTTTTAGCAACCCAGCAGCTTCCAAACTTTATGAAAATTTTAATGGATTGCCAGATAAACGACCCGCAAATCCTGTTTATGGCTATTGGAGACGCGGTAAGCGACAATGCGCCGCTGCAAGTGGGGCAATTTGAAACCACCGCAGAATTAATGGATCAATGGTTGACCTGGTCGTACCTGGAAGGCGGCGGCGGGGGTTCCGGGGAAGAATCTTATGAATTGGGTTTATATTTCCTGGCCATGCATACCGAAATGGACTGCATGGTGAAGCGAAACAAACGCGGCTATCTTTTTATGACCGGAGATGAGCACCCTTACCCTGTGCTTTCCAGGCATATTGTGGAGGCAGTAATCGGGGATAATCTGGACGAAGATATTTCTTGTGAAGAGATTGTCGCCGAAGTGCAAAAATCGTATATTCCATTCTTCATCATCCCCGATCACGCCCGCGCAAGACGTTGTGAACGACGTTGGCGTGACATTCTGGGAGATCACGTCCTTTGCCTTGATGATCCCGTCGATGTTTGCTTTGTAACCGCCGGAGCAATACTTCTCAATGAGAAGCGAGTCTCTGATAAAAAAGAGCTGGCAGATGTTTTATGTAAAGCAGGCATGCCAACCGCCCGTCAAAGCAGCGTTATCCGTTCATTGACGCCCTTCGCCGAGGTTGTTTTTAACGCCAGGTACTGATCCTTCCTTTGCGCGCTTTTATCATTATCGATCTTGGCTTCGGGGATTCGGGAAAAGGTATTCTCACCGATTTTTTGACCCGCCGTTTAAATGCCAGCCTCGTCATTCGCTACAATGGCGGCGCACAGGCGGGTCATCATGTCGTTACCCCGGACGGGCGGCAGCATACCTTTTCACAATTTGGATCTGGTACATTCAATCCGGGTGTAAAAACCTACCTTTCTAAACATGTAATAATTCATCCCGGAGCCTTGCTCATTGAGGGCGACAAACTGGTGGGCATGGGCATTCGTGATGCGTATTCACGTCTGAGAATAAGCGACCAGGCCGTAATCATCACTCCTTTCCACCAGGCAGCCAATCGCATCAGAGAAATCGTACGCGGGCAAAACCGTCATGGAAGCTGTGGCGTTGGCTTTGGCGAAGCGGTCGAAGATTCACTGACCGACCCCGATAGCAGCCTGCGTGCAAAAGACCTGGCTAATTTGCCCGTGCTGAAACACAAACTGCACTCCATCCGACAACAAAAACGGCAGCAGCTTGTGAGCCTTTGCCGGGGAAAACTGCACCCAGAAGCGCTTGCCAGAGAATGGCAAATTTTCGAAAGATCAGATGTCATCGACACCTGGATGGCAATGATTTCACAGATCAATTCGCTTGGTCTGGTTGCCTCGGATAACCTGTTGCAGAATTGGCTTCAGACGTCAGAGTCGGCGATTTTTGAGGGGGCGCAAGGAGTTTTGCTGGATGCAGAAGCCGGTTTTCACCCTTATACAACCTGGTCAAACTGCACCATACAAAATGCCCGTGAACTCATCAACACGACGGCGCCTGATTCACAGGTATATCAAATTGGCGTGTTGCGATCCCATGCGGTGCGGCACGGGCCAGGTCCTTTACCGAGCGAAACAGACGAATTGGGGGGATTAATATACGAGCATAACCAGACCAACGAATGGCAGGGCAGGGTCCGTTATGGTTGGTTCGATGCGGTTTTGGCGCGTTATGCCTTGAGTATTACCGGTAAGTTGGATGCTTTGGCTGTAACCCATATGGATCTCTTATCGAAATTGAATACATGGAAATATTGCCAGGGGTATACGGGAAAGCAGGATTTATATAAATATGCCACATCATACTCGACCGAAAACATTGTGACTAATTTTCACTTTCCCGATGATCTTTCACTCGAGCAAAAATCACAATTTACGCGAGCACTATCTAGCGTATTGCTAGTGTTTGAGAATTGCGAGGCAGAAGAAAACACAGTGCGCCAAAAGATCGAAGCGCTTCTCGCCCATCCGGTGGGGATTATCTCTAAAGGTCTTAAAGCAGAGGATGTGAAAACAATAATTCCTTTTCCTTCGTGATATACCATTAATTCGAAATTTCATGATTTTTTTGATTGGCCGCGATGCCGGATAAAGCATGTCTGCATTTTTATTGCGGAAAATATCCTTCCTTCTTTCCTGCCTTCCTTATAAAAACTCTTTTTTTTATGCCAATCGCCATGCCAGGCTGAAGAATGTCCGCATTTTTTATAGCAGAAAATAACCTTCCTTCTTTCCTGCCTTCCTTTTAAAAATTCTTTTTATTTTCATACCAATCGCAGGTTTTAGGCCTTTCAGCTTTATTGACCACCACCATGCTAGGTATGGGTGATATTGTCAAAGCGCTGGATAACCAGGGTTTACGCCTCAAAACTAAAGTGATCACCGGCGGCGGACCGGTTTCGGCTCGTTTTGCTGAATAAATCGGTGCAGATGCCTATGCATCAGACGCTGTGGAAAGTGTCAGAAAAATCAAGCAGTTGGTTTTGCGTTGATTGTTATACACAACAATAAAGAGGTTATCCTGGTTTTTGGGGATAGCCTTTTTTTGGTTTAATTGCTGGGAGTTGTATATAGTATGTTCAAGCATCGTTCTATTACGGTTCACTCCTGCCAGCTATTTAGATGGCAATTAGCAAACTGTCGGAGGCTAGACAGTCTCTAAATATTAATTTGACATCGGTATTTTAATATTATAAAATACTATTATTCAAATATTATAAACTATATAGTTTTATATATAAAAAATGAAACCAAAACTTCCCTTTTCGCTCGATCTCAACAGTCCCGTTCCTTATTATTTCCAAATTGAAGAAAATATTCGCACGCTAATTGCGAATGGGCAATTCAAACCAGGTGATATGTTGATGCCTGAAAAAGCCATTGCTCTGGAACTTGGCGTCAGTCATATAACCGTTCGGCAAGCGCTCAAAGACCTTACAAATGAGGGTTTGCTTGTAAGACGCCGCGCAATTGGTACATTTATAGCTCCTCCCAGGCGTATTGTCCCTATTGTTCGGAATCGTTTAGTTGGGCTAACTGAAGAGATGGCAGAGGAAGGCATAAAGGTGACCTCAATCGTATTAGATCAATCCATAATTTTAGCAACTGGTGAGTTGGTTAAAGAATTACAAATACCGCATAATGAAAGAGTCATCCGCATTCACCGATTACGTTTCATCAAAGACATACCCTTAGTTATCGAAACAACTCATCATCCTTATGAACGCTTTCCGAAATTAATGGATATCGATACTACCGATCAATCTGTCTATTCAATCTTAAAACAGGTATACAACATACAGCCGGTTGAATCAAAAGATTATTTTGTGGCAGATATTGCATCAAAAGATATCGCCGAACTACTAAATATTGATGTTGGGGCACCGATAATGCGATACAAACGCACAGCAAAAGATGAAACTGGGCAAGTCATGGAATATACCATATCAATTTATCGTGCTGATTTGTATCAATTTGTCATCTATTATCAAAGTGAATCACCAGGGAATGCTCAAGGAGGTGAAATGAGTTAATACAAAAACCACTCACATCAATAAACATTCATCAAATCCATATTAAAACAGGAGAGTTCATCATGCAAACAACTGGGGCACACCAAGAAATTAAGATTTATGGTTATCGATGGGTGGTCCTTCTCGTTTTTATGCTGATAGGTTTGGCAATGCAAATCTTTTGGATTTGTTATGCACCAATCACAGGAATGGCAGCCGAACGGTATGGGGTAACAGATCAGCAAATCGGTCTTCTGGCAATGCTCTTTATGTACATATACGTTCCTTTAGCAATTCCAGCTTCATGGATGATTGATACATGGGGTTTTAAAAAATCAGTAGCTGTAGGCGCTATCATGATGGGGGTTTTCGGGTTATTGCGAGGCTTACTTACGCAAAATTACGCCATGGCTGTGATTGCAACAATTGGCATTTCTATAGCTCAACCACTTTTTCTCAACTCGGGGACTAAACTCGCGGCGAACTGGTTCCCATTGCATGAACGGGCAACTGTGATTGGCATTGGTTCCGTTGCGCCGTTGTTGGGTATTGTCATCGGTCAAATGGCGACTCCAGGGCTGGTTGACGCGTTGAGCTTTGAAACAACCATGCTCGTCTATGGAATTTTTGGGGCATTGTCATCTATCTTGTTCTTGGTCTTCGCGAAAGATCATCCACCTACACCCGCCGGTTTTGAAGAGCGCGTACTGATGTTGGATGGTTTAAAGCACATTCTCAAGCTTAAAGAATTTTATATGTTGGCATTCATTGTATTTGTAGTGAATGCAATATTTAATGGCGTTTCTACTTGGGTAGAGCCAATTGTTCGACCCAAGGGAATGGATTTCAGCCAGGCAGGAACAATCGGCGGTCTATTGATGATCGGTGGAATAATCGGATTATTTGTGTTTCCACCCATTTCAGATAAATTACGCAAGCGAAAAACTGTCTTTATGGTTGGAATTATCGGAACAATACCGTTTCTGGTCGCCATGACTTTGTTCAACACCTTTGGGTTAATGGCTATTTCATCTGCCATACTTGGCTTCTTCCTCATGGGTATCATACCTGTGGCATTCCAATATGGTACTGAAAAATGTTACCCGGCGCCGGAAGGAACATCTGCAGGGTTGATCACACTTTCTGGTCAGATATCTGTGGTAGTTATTTCTGTTATGGGTTGGATGTATGCGCAATTTGGTAACTTTACTCTATCATTACTTATCTTGGCTGGATTGATGACGGTTAGCGCAGTAATGCTTGGCTTCATGAAAGAATCAGAAATGGTTCAACAAGCAAAAGAATAGGGTTCACCCAATATATCGATCAAAAGCATAAACCGGAAATCATATCAGGCATTCCCCTGATTTAACCCTGCAGATAAGGATAGAAAAAAAAATGGACAACAATAATTTTATTAATGAATTGAAAAAAAGCCTTAAGCCATACCATGACAACTTTCTTTCCTTCAAACAACTTCCGAAAGAAGGTCACAGTAAGGAAGAAATCATAGACATGATGAAAGAGCTTTACAAACTCGAAGAACCCAAATGGAAAGAAGGATTTGTTTCCGGTTCAGTTTATCATGGTGATCTTGGACATATCGATTTTCAGAACCAAATTTATGCTCTCAATTCACAAAGTAATCCTCTCCATTTTGATATCTGGCCAAGCGCCTTTAAATTTGAGGCAGAAATCATCTCGATGACTGCTAATATGTTAGGCGCAAAAAAAACACCTGATGAAATTGTGGGAACAGTATCATCAGGAGGAACCGATAGTATCTTATTAGCGATGAAAACTTATCGGGATTGGGCAAGAGATCAAAAGGGAATAACTGAGCCAGAGATGGTTGTTCCTACTACAGCTCATGCTGCATTTGATAAAGCTTCTCAATACTTTTGCATCAATATGATTCGCATACCGGTAGGGAAAGATTACCGTGCTGATGTAAAAGCCATGGAAGCTGCCATCACGGATAACACCATCGTAATGGTGGGATCTGCTCCCCAATTCCCACATGGCGTCATAGATCCGATTGAAGAATTATCAGAGATAGCCCGTAAAAGAGGAATAGGATTCCATACGGATGCTTGCCTGGGTGGTTTCATCCTCCCTTGGGCTGAAAAATTGGGCTATGAGGTACCCCCGTTTGATTTCCGGCTGCCTGGCGTAACTACAATGTCGGCAGACACCCATAAATATGGCTATGCTGCAAAGGGAACATCGGTTGTTCTATATCGTGGAAAACAGTTGCGGCATTACCAGTACTTTGTCACAACTGAATGGCCTGGTGGTTTATATTTAACCCCCACCTTCCTGGGAAGTAGAGCCGGAGCATTGAGTGCGGAGTGTTGGGCAGCTATGGTAGCCATTGGGGAAAATGGATATATGAAGGCTTCTGAGGGTATTCTCAAAGCAGGTAAATCCCTTAAAGATGGCATTCGACAAATACCAGAATTATATGTATTCGGTGATCCGCTTTTCGTAATCGCTTTCAGTTCAGCTGTTCTGGATGTTCATGCTGTCTGTGATGTAATGAGTTCCAAGGGGTGGAGTTTAAGTGGTTTACAAAAACCAGCTTGTGTACATATTTCCCTCACTCAAAGGCATGCTCAACCAGGCGTCATCGATCGATTAGTGAGTGACTTAAAAGAAGCGGTTGCGTATGTCAAACAGCATCCTGAGATGCAAGGTTCACTTACACCTATATATGGCATGACGGCGAATATAAATTTGCAGGATGCAGTTATAAATTTTTCACATGAGTTAATCGATTTGTTTTATGAAACTTAAATAATGCTATCTTTTGGTTCAACATGGAGGTAAACATGGAAGAAAAATATATTATTGCACATGACCTGGGGACAAGCGGAACCAAAGCAGCTCTCACTGATTTAACGGGAAGGGTAATAGCATCTGCTGAAAGTCGCTATGTTGTCCATTACAGCTCAGATGGCGGAGCTGAACAAGATACTGAAGATTGGTGGCAAGCGTTGGTTAAGACCACCCGTGAAATGCTGGCAAACGCCAATATCGATGCCAAACAGGTTGTTGGGATGAGCATGGACGCTCAAATGGTTGGAACGATACCTGTAGATAAACATGGAAACGCTTTGCGGCGGGCATTAATTTGGTTGGATTCCAGGGCCGAAAAAGAAGCCGAGATATTGCGTGAAAGAACTGGATTACCATTCATCACCGGAAAAGCTCCCAGTTCCAAAATATATTGGGTTAAGAATAATGAACCGGAAATCTTTGCTAAAACTTTCAAAATGTTGGACTGCAAAGATTACATACAAGCGCGTATGACAGGTGAATTTGGCACAGATTATTCTTGTGCAGTTGCATTAACTTATTTCAACCCTTTCACCATGGCATGGTGGCCAGAAGTACTTGAAGCCATGGAGATTAACGAAGATCTCCTTCCAACTGCCATGCCTTCCACTCAGGTGGTGGGGAAATTAACACCTCAAGCAGCCCAAGAGATGGGTTTAATAGCTGGTATACCGATTGTGAGTGGAGGAGGTGATGTTCCCTGTGCAGTCATTGGGTCAGGAGCAATTTCACCCGGTCGAACACATCTTTACCTGGGAACATCCGCATGGATAATTACCATAGCCAAAGAGTTCATCATGGATGCTGAGGGTATCTTCTCTGGCTTGGGTTGTAACCCAGATACTTTTGGCTTAGGCGGAGAGATGGACAACGCTGGAGGCTGTATTAAGTGGTTCCAAACCAATTTAATAAATAAGGAAGATGAAGAAGCCGCACAAAAAGCTGGAATGACAATTTTGAAATACATGGACACCAAGGCAGCGGAAATTAACCCTGGTGCTGATGGCTTGATCTATTTACCCTGGATTTGGGGAGAGCGGGCGCCTGTAGATGATGATAATGTTCGCGGTGGTTTTGTTATGCTGGGTCTGAATCATGGGAAATGGCACATGATGCGGGCAATCTTAGAAGGCGTCGGTCATCATCTACGCTGGATTTTTGACGCTATCGAAAAAACGGGAATACCTCAAACTGAAGCTAATGTGATCGGTGGAGGAGCGGTTAGTTCAATTTGGCTTCAAATATTGGCAGATACCACCGGTAGAAAGCTCTACCAGGTAGAAGGACCTCTGGATGCCTGCGCGCGAGGTGCAGCTATGACAGCTGCAGTAGGATTGGGTCATTATAAAGATTTTAATGAAGTTGAAAAAGTCATTCGGCTGACCGGAAAAGAATATACACCGAATGGTGATCTTAAGTCCTTATATGATCAAGCTTATGCCAACTTCCGCTCATTATATCAACCGATAAGCGATATTGGGAACCGACGAATCCCCTTACTCAAATAATGACTTCAATCAGCTATCTGTAATATTAAGAGGCTGTCCCCCCAAAAAAGGCAGCCTCAATTTTTAAAAATATTCTTATTACGTTATTCCTTCTATCCCGGTGTTGTATTAAAAACTAAAATATCGTATTATGTGTGGTGAAATTTCAATCATCTGGAATCGATACACCGGTCAGGCAGTATTAACCAACCCAACACGGGATGGGACAGGATGAAAATAACCATCTTCGCTGCAGGTTCACGAGGGGATATCCAGCCTTGTGTGGTACTATGCAAAGGTTTGCAACGAGCAGGCTATCAGGTGTGCCTGGCTGCTCCCGAAGACTTTACCAGCTTCGCACAGGATCAAGATATTTCCATTCATCCCCTACGTGGGGATGTTCAAAAGGTCATGGCGAGCGAAACCGGGCGTAAATATATGGATTCGGGCGGTGCCAATCCTCTCAAGTCGATACGGGCAATGAGAACCATGCTCGCTCCGGTCGTAAAGCAAATGGTCGAAGATGCCTACACTGCCTGCCGAAGTTCGGATGCCCTCATCTGTCAGGGGGTGCTTGCCGCGTTTGGAAAAAGCATTACCGAAGTGTTGAACATCCCGGTCATCAATATCGAGCCTACCCCTCTACTTCCAACCAGGGCCTTCCCGGCGCCTTCTTGGCCAATTCAAAAGAACCTGGGCGGATGGCACAATTATCTTTCCGGTGTAGTCATGCTGCGAATTATCTGGTTATGGTACCAACCTTTTGTGAATGATTTCAGAAAACGGCTGGGGTTATCTCCATATACCGGTGCCAGTTTCCTGCGACTAATAAAATTGATGCCTATGATTAGCGCTTACAGCCCTAGCATCATCCCTCATCCTCCGGATTGGTCAGAAGCCGTACACATAACTGGTTACCTGTTTTTAGACAATCAGACAGATTGGCAGCCATCACATGAGTTGAAAGCATTTCTGGAAGCAGGCGATCCCCCGGTTTATATCGGGTTTGGCAGCATGGCTGGGCGTCATCCTGAACAACTGGCGCAGCTTTCTGTGGAGGCGCTTGTTAAGAGTGGTCAGCGTGGATTGCTGCTCACGGGTTGGGGGGGATTGCTAACAGAGTCAGTCCCAGAAAATATTTTCGTGGTCGATTCTGCCCCCCATAGCTGGTTGTTCCCGCGCATGAAGGCGGTAGTGCATCATGGCGGCGCAGGCACCACTGCCGAAGGGCTGCGCGCCGGTGTCCCTGCTGTGATCCTTCCCTTTGCCTTCGATCAATCCTTTTGGGGGGCGCGGGTTAAAGCCATGGGGCTTGGAACGGATCCAATCCCCAAAAAGGAACTGACATCCGATCGTCTTGCGGGTGCTATCCTCCAGGCCGTGAATGACCCCCAATTAAACCAAAATTCCAGTAGATGCGGTGAAGCCATTCGCTCTGAAAATGGGATAGCGAATGCGGTAAAAATTATCGAGCAATATGTTGGTAGACCTTAAACATATGAAAGCGAGCAGAATCCATGGAAGCTGATCACAATATTCATACTGTGCTACCTTATCCCAGAAGTCGACTACTCATGGTCGATGGCGGCAGGCTTGGCCTCCAGAAACACACCGTGCATGGGTTGGTAGAGTTCGATATCACACATGCCCGTGAGGCAATTCATCAGTACAGGGTTCAAACAGGCGAAGGGCTTTCCTTTTCGGCTTTCTTCCTGGCTTGTTTGGGGAGAGCGATCGACCAGAATCAAGAAATGCACGCCTATCGGAACTGGCGCAACCAGTTGATTATCTTCGATGAAGTAGATGTGAATATGTTGTTCGAGGTTGAAGTGGACGGGAAAAAAACGATTCGGCCTCATATTATTAGGGGAGTGAATAAGAAAACCTTTCAAGAGATCCAACAGGAAATCGAAGATTTTCAGAATACACATGCAAGCAGCCGGGAATCAAAATTTATCGATTGGTTTGTACTGCTGCCAGGATTCATCAGGCGCTTATTCTTATGGGTTCTGTTCAAAAATCCACAGATGATCAAGGAATACTACGGCACTGTAATGGTTACATCAGTGGGAATGTTCGGAACAGGGACTGGATGGGGCATACCGGTGCCTAACCACACTCTCCAGCTTACACTAGGCGGGTTTGATGAAAAACCTGGCGTGGTTAATCACAATATTGAAGTTCGCAAGTTTCTCAGCGTCACCATCACGTTTGATCATGATATTGTGGATGGCGCCCCTATTGCCCGGTTTATTCAGCGGCTAAAGAAACTGGTCGAGAGCGGGGATGGGTTAAGCGAGTAGAAAATATACCCAAATCATACCAGAATCTATTACCAGAATTGCATACCTGCACGCAAGCCAACAACCTCAATCAGCAAGGAGTCTAATCATTCATGCTGGAAAACTACCTTGAACTCAGCAATGCCCATCTCGAAATCAGGTACGTTAAGAGTGAACAACGCTACGCGCAAGATGCATTCGAAACGTTGAACAAGGCGATACCTGCTATCACCCGATACTTTCAGATTTCCCAATCCCGTCCAAAAGCCAGAGTCGTCTTTGTCCCCCATCGCAACGAATTCGACAGACTCGTCAGAGATTTACTACGAGTGGAGATAGAATTTCCATCCCACCCTTCAAGGATTGCACAGTCGCAGCGCACCGACATGGTGGTTTTATCGCCTTCGGTATATAAAACCCAATCAAGTTTTGATTATATTTCCGAGCATTTCAGTAGATTATTGGTGCATGAATTGATTCATATGGTCGAAGAGCATCTTAGCCCAAATATAGAAGCAAACCCCCGATGGTGGAGCGAGGGGCTTGCGGTTTACATCTCGTATCAATGGCGTTATGAAGATGAATTCAGGAAGACAGCCATAGATAGCATAAAAAGTCGAACCATCCCAAGTTTGTTCCAGATCGAAAACGATAATAAGCTGGCGTACGATTGGGGCTGGGCTGTTGTTCGATTTATGGGAAACGTTTTTGGCAAAGAGATGTTTCTTCGAATTGTCAAAGAATGTGCGGATGGAAATGTATTCTCGATCACGGAAGAAGGAATGGAAAGTTTGGAGAACAAATGGATGAATTGGACAATATTATGAATTTCATTCTTTTTTTAATAATGACTCGATTATGGATTTCTCATCGCCAAACCGCTTGAAAGCCGGGAAGTAAACGAGCTATTAGGAAAAACCCTTGCCAGAGATACATAACCCGATCTCAATCTGGGTAACGGATATTTTTCAAGAATTCTGCCGATAATAGACCAATTGAAAATATGGGGATAATACTTCGCCTGAGCATGCTGATAAAATCGCATCCATATTCTTCCAGTATAATCAGGTCATGAAAATCGCAGTTATTGGCGCCGGCGCCTCAGGTATGGCAGCCGCCCTCCAGGCAGCCTGGAATGGCGCAAACGTGACCTTGTTCGAACGCAACGCCGAGGTTGGCCGGAAGCTATTGGTGACCGGGAGCGGGCGGTGCAACATTACCAACGATGCGGTTGCGCCGAAAAAATACACCTGCGCTGATCCAAACTGGATGGCGGTCTTGCTGAGTCAATTTGGCGTGAACGACCTTGTATCCATGCTGGCGCAAATATGCGTTCCGGTACATAAAACATCCGACGGCTGGTATTATCCCCTGTCCGAATCAGCCCATACCGTGGTACAGGCTTTCTCCAGCGCTTTAGAAATAGCAGGAGTTGCACTAAGTTCTTCATGTCAGGTGACTTCGATCCACACCAAAAAGAACGGATTTGTTCTCCAATATACCCACGAAGGGGAAGCACAGGAAAAACTGTTTGAGCGGGTTATCGTATCTGCAGGCGGCATGGCTTACCCATCCCTGGGCTCGCGCGGCGAATTATTCCCGGTGCTTGCATCCCTGGGGCAAACTGTTTTACCCAAACGCCCTGCCCTGGCGCCGCTTATCTTAGATATGGGAAAATTTAAGGCGCTGCAGGGAGTTCGCCTGGATGTGGGAGTCACCCTGTGGGATGGCTCTCGGAAACTGGCTTCTGCCGCCGGGAATCTGATTTTCACCCAATGGGGCTTGAATGGCCCCGCTGTCATGGATATCAGCCACCATGTGTCTGCCCGCCCAGACGCCTCTTTAGAACTATCTCTCAATCTGCTGGCACTTTTCCGGAACGAATTTGATCAAATACTGGCGCAAAAACGAAATAGCCGCCTGCCCCTTAGGGTGTTTTTAGGTGCGTTTTTCCCGCCAAAGGTCATATCGACATATCTAAAAATATCCCATCTGCCGGGAGAAGCGACCCTGGATAATGTGGGTGATGATGAATTAAACCGGTTAACTAGAATATTAAAAGATACCCGCCTCCCTGTTAAAGGTGTGCGGGGATTTGAATACTGCCAGGTCTCTGCCGGAGGCGTCCCGGTAAATGAAGTCGACCCGCGAACGCTTGAGTCCCGACTCGTCAAAGGTTTATACCTTACCGGTGAAACGCTGGATGTGGTTGGCCCTTGCGGCGGGTATAACCTGCATTTTGCCTTCAGCAGCGGAGCGATGGCAGGTAAAACGGCGGCTGGTCAAGCACTGTCATCCGCATAAGGTTACCGATGAACATGAAAATCGTAATTCAATGTGCAAGTAAAAAAACAGAAGGCGCTGGGGGACTGAAGGATGCATATTGTGTGGGTTGGTTAAATGTTTTTCTGGAATTTATAAATGTCATCATTTTCTTAGATCTGAGAGGGGATGAGATTTGCTATTGAGTCTTGTTAATTTGGGATGTTACAATAGGTTTGATCGCCTACTTGATATTTACTAAGAGGTATCCCCAATGACAAATCAGGCAGCAATATTGGCAATTCATCAGTCCAATTATGATGAATATATCATCCAAGTAAAACATTTAACAAAAAAGTTCACTGATGTAATTGCAGTGGCCAATATCTCGTTTGAAGTAAAAACTGGAGAGCTTTTTGGTTTTCTCGGACCAAATGGAGCGGGGAAAACTACAACAATTAATATGCTCACCGGACTTGCCAGACCGGATACCGGCGTCATTCAGATTGGAGGCTTAGATTGTTCGAAAAATCCCCAAATAGCTCAACACTTGATTGGTGTCGTTCCCGATGAAAGCAATTTGTATCCCGAGTTAACCGGGTTCGATAATCTATGTTTCTGCGCCGCGCTGTATGGTATGAGAAAAGATGAAAGACAGGAGAGAGCCCGCGAATTATTAAAAACATTTCGTTTGGAGGAAGCCGCCAATCGAAAATTTGGCGGGTATTCCAAAGGAATGAAACGTAAACTAACCATTGCTGCAGGCATCATCCACTGTCCGCCTATTCTATTTCTGGATGAACCCACCAGTGGTATTGATGTAGCCAGCGCACGCCAGATCCGACAGCTTATTGCCGATCTTCACCAAAAGGGCACGACTATCTTTCTCACCACACACTATATCGAAGAAGCTGAAAGATTGTGTGAGCGTATTGCTTTTATCACCCAGGGGCAAATTGTAAAAATCGACACAATTACGAATCTTTTACAACCAATACAGGGTAAAAATGTCTTGCTGATTTCTCTAACAAATTTGAACGAAAATTTGTGCAATTCACTGACCAATAATTTCTCCTCGATGAAATTTCAGGCAAACAAACTCGGACAAATTCGCGTGGAATCTATCTCGCCAATCATTCTGGGACCTCTTGTAAGGTTTATTGAGGATCAGGGCTGCGAAGTATTGGAGGCTTCCCGGCAACGACCTTCCCTGGAGGATGTTTTTGTTCAGGTTACAGGAATCGAATTAGATGCCATGAAAAAAGAAAAAGAGAAAGCGGGAGCCAACCTATGAAAACGTGGATTGCTTTTTGGAGTATTGTACAAAAAGATATGCAAGTATACTACTTGAAACCCCCCAATATCAGTTGGGGAATAATATTTCCAATAGCCTGGACGGGAATGTTCTTTATAAAATCCGGCAGCGGACTGGATAGCATTCGAATGCTGCTGCCGGGTGTGATGGCAATATCCATTCTTTTTGGGACAACCTCCTTGCTTTCAGTGACGGTAACATTTGAGAAAAAGAACCGTTCATTTGATCGATTATTGCTGGCACCTATTCCCCTTGAATTACTTATGCTGGCAAAAACAGGCGGCGCAATTTTCTTCGGCATTGCCAATGCTTTTGTTCCTGTCATCCTGGCTTCTTTTTTTACCAATCTATCCAACGTTAATTGGGCAATCGTATTCCTGGCCACCCTTTTTATCGCCATTGCTTCCACCTTTTTAGGTCTGTTTATTGCTGTTACGGTCAGCGAAGTGTTTGAGGCGCAAACTTTCTCCAATTTTTTCCGTTTTCCGATGATCTTTTTATGCGGTCTATTTTTTCCGATTGCATCACTTCCGGTAATTCTTCGTCCATTATCGTTTATTCTGCCACTGACATATGGGGTGGATATTTTAAAAGGCGAAATTAACCAACTTAATATCCTCCCGCTAGGTATAAATTATTTAATCCTTATCGTTTTTTGTTTCCTTTTATTTTTAGCCAGCTTAAGAAGTATAAAAAAGAAATGGATTCTATAGCAATCGGAATTTTCCTTGCGCTACCGGTAATGCTATAATTCATCCATGCGCTACGAACCCATACATAATCTGAAAATCCCAAAAATCGGTTTTGGAACCTGGACAATCGGCGGACATCATACTGCCGATCCGACTTCCGATGAACGTTCCTTATCCGCCCTGCATTCTGCCCTGGAGATGGGTTATACCCATTTCGACACCGCTGAAATATATGCCTCCGGTCACGCCGAAGAATTGCTTGCCAGGGCAATCCTTGAAAGTGGCATTGCGCGTGAGTCGCTTTTTATCACCTCCAAGGTTTCTCCCCAACATTTAAATTATGAGGATGTGTTATGCTCTTGTGAGAACAGCCTCAAGCGTTTAGGCATGGACTACCTTGATTTATACCTGATCCACTGGCCGAAAGTGGGCATGAAGCTGGAAGAGACTTTTCGGGGTCTCAACAAGCTGGTACAGGATGGCAAGGTGCGTCACCTTGGGGTAAGCAATTTCAACTTGAAGCTGCTTAAAAAATCGGCTGCGCTTTCCGAGACCCCCCTGCTCACCAATCAGGTTTCTTACAGCATTCCAGATCGAACGTATGAAAAAAACGGGGTATTGGAATATTGCCAGCAACATGATATCCTGATAACCGCCTATAGCCCGGTGAAACGTCGCAACATCAAGAGCAACCCGATCATCAAATCCATTGCCCAGTCTCGGGGAATTAGCCTGCAACAGGTCGCCTTAGCCTGGCTCACAACCCAGCCCAGAGTGATCGCTATCCCCACTTCTTTCAACCCGCAGCATCAAGCTGAGAATCTGCAAGCAGCGGATATTGTGTTGAGCCAGGAAGAGATGGATCAGTTATAACTATTGACAAAAGATTTATTTCCGAAATTCTCAAATGATATGAAAGAAATCCCTAAATGTCCCGATGAACTCCCTACAAACATCAGCAATATAGTTAGAAATCTTGGGAGACTTTGGGCAGATAGTAATGTCTGTCCACACATTGAAAATGATATAAAAATCTCCTGGGATAAATTACTTAGTGAGTGGGTAGATGACACCTCACTACCATTACTCATTCGAAAAAGTTCGCTTATTAGAGGTTCTGAGATAATTCATTCTTCAGGTAGAAGAATTATACCTACAGATAATTCGCCCGCTCAATGGTCATGCAATTTAGCTTTACGGGGGATCACTCCATCTATTTTCGAAATTCGAGAAGCTTTTAAAAACGATTCTATTCCTATCGCTTTTGCCAATAAAAAGGAAGAAGAAAATCAGAGGAAATATCACTGTTCACTTGGGAAATACACCATCAACAAAAATGGTTGGAAGCTTTGCCATATTTCAGCAGTTGGGCTTAATTCACAATCCATTATTCGAGATATAGAAATTAATGAGTTGAAGAAAGCTTTTCTTGACCTTTTAAGTCCATCAAACTATTTCTTGCTTCCAAAAGAATGGGGAGGGTTAGGGGAAACATCCGAATTTATTCAAGGATTTCTCATAGGAGGAAGGATTAACAATAGGACCTAATCCAAAATGGGAATACTGTATTGTTGTGCCAGTAAAAAAATTTACCACTTTCCGAAACAGGGATTATTATAAAAATTTCAGGTTACCATTTTGGTAACCCTGTGATAGAATTATAGAATGAGAATCGTAAGCCGACGAATTTTGCGTGACTTCTGGAAAAAACACCCAGATGCTGCACTTCCACTTCAAACCTGGTTTCATGATGTAGAACGCGCAAATTGGAGCAAACCAGCAGATATCAAATCAGTTTATCGGAATCCTAGTTTTATCGCAAATAATCGGATTGTTTTTAATATCAAAGGGAATCATTATCGGTTAGTAGTTGTTGTGGTTTATCAACACGGCATTGTTTATATACGATTTGTAGGCACTCACGAGGAATACAACCGGATAGATATAACCACGATCTAAGGAGTAATAAAATGGAAATAAAACCCATTCACAGCGAAGCAGATTATCGGGCTATGCTGCATGAAATTGAGAACCTGATCGCGGCACAGCCCGGTACACCGGAAGGCGACCGCCTGGATGTGTTGGTAACTCTGGTTGAAGCCTATGAAGCAAAGCACTTCCCTATTCCCGAGCCGGATGATCCGGTGGAAGTATTGGAATATTATATGGATAGTCGTGGATTAAGTCGGAAGGATTTAATTCCCTTCCTGGGAAGTAAAGAACGGGTATCCGAGATCCTTAACCGGAAGCGTGGGCTTTCTTTGGACATGATTCGTCGTTTGCATTACGGTTTGGGTATACCTTCAGATCTTTTGGTTGGGACTTATGCTCAGAATAACACCATACAATATGATACAAATGTTGCATCAGCATCCATGTCATAAATTTCCAACAATAAGTTTAGGTTCGAGATTTATTAAAAGTCTGCATATGTTTTTCATAAAAGAAAAAACGAATGAAATTCTTGTGGTTAGTCAATAAAAAAAAATGAATATGTATTAATGACTTTAGCCGTTCAATACTCGTAAATAATGACTGAAATCGTTACTACTTTCATCATATTACAATAACATAGTACTGATTTACCTCAAGTCGGTCAAAGGAGACCATATGCGCCAATCTGTGCTCACCAACGAGCAATCCCGCTTACTGATGGACGAAAGGGAAGAATTATCCAACATCCTTCTTCGTCTGGCTGATATTGGCGCCCCCAAAGATGCGCTGGTCACCTTACAAAAAGCCGCCGTTCAGTTAGATGAATTATTCCTTATTGTGGTTGTGGGGGAATTCAACGCCGGGAAAAGCGCCCTGATCAACGCCATCCTGGGTGAAAAAGTGCTGGCGGAAGGGGTGATCCCCACCACCACGCGCGTCACGTTGGTCAAATGGGGCGAGCAAGCCGGTGAACAAATCGTAGACGACACCTTTGCGGTGGTTAATTATCCATTACCCCTGCTAAAAGAAATCAACATCGTCGATTCTCCCGGTACGAATGCCATCATTCGCCAGCACGAACGCCTCACCGATGAGTTTGTCCCACGCAGCGATCTGGTACTTTTCACCACGTCCGCCGAACGACCAATGACAGAAAGCGAACGTCAATTTCTTGAACGCATTTTAGCCTGGGGCAAGAAAGTTGTTTTTGTCTTGAATAAAGCCGATATCCTCGAAAATGAGGCTGCTCTGCAGGAAGCGCGGGAGTATGTCCTCAAGAATGCGACTATCGTTCTCGGTGAGTCTCCGGTATTGTTCTCGGTTTCAGCCCGCCTGGCTCAACGCGCGGCATTAGAAACAAACGAAGTAGAACGTCAACATTTACGCCTTGCCAGCCGTCTGGATGAATTAGAAAAATATATTTCCACCTCACTGGATGACTCTGCCCGCCTTCAACTCAAGTTGCAAAATCCACTGGGGGTAGCAGATAATCTTCTCGACCAAATGAACAGCCAGATTCAAGCTCAATCAGAGGACTTGAAAGAAGATACCACCACCGCGCAATCGTTGGAAACAACCATTTCGGCTTACGAACACGATCTGGAAATCGAACTGGCGCCGCGCTTGGCAGAAGTAGAAAATATCCTGCATAAGTTCGAAATGCGCGGATTGGATTTCTTCGATCGCACCCTACGCCTCACCAACATTCATAACCTGGTGCGCGGCGATAGAGTCCGGGCAGCCTTCGAAAAAGAGGTGCTGGCAGATGTATCGCAGCAGATAGATTTGCATGTTAAACAAATCATCGATTGGCTGGTGGATAAGGATTTACACGAATGGCAGCAAGTGATGGCGTATCTGCAACGCCGTCAAACCGCTAACCTCGACCGTGTCGTCAGTGGCGGGGGGAATCCGCAGGAGGTCCATCGAAAAGAATTGATCGATAAAGTTAACGAAAAGATGGAATCGATCATCGAGAGTTACGACCAGGTAAAGGAGGCTAGCCACCTGGCTTCCAGTGTGGAAAATGCCGTCGCCCAAACAGCGATCTGCGAGGTGAGTGCGGTGGGGCTGGGGGCATTGGTTTCAACGGCGCTGCTTTCTTCAGCCTTGGATATCACCGGGATGGTGGCAGCCGGTACCCTGGCTATTGTGGGCTTCTTCGTGATTCCTTACCGCAGAAAACAAGCCAAAGATGATTTCCGTGAAAAAATCATCGCCCTGCGCACGAATTTGAATGACGCATTAACCGGCGCTTTTAAGCATGAATCAAGCAACGCTATTGTGCGTTTACGGGATAATATCGCGCCTTACACGCGCTATGTTCACGCTGAGCAAGAGAGAATTACAAAAACTCAAACGCAAATCGATGAATTGCGTAATAGTATTTCAACCCTGCGAGCGCGCATCGAGATGTTGGTGAAATAAGACCAACCAGGCAAAATGGAGATATAAGAAGCTGTCAGCTATCGGCTGTCAGCTATCAGTTATCAAAAAATAGTAGCATACGATCAATCTGTAGATGGGATCGGCGATCTCATCTACAGATTTATTCGTACGAGATTAATGTAAACAAATCTCTGGATTCCTTATGTAATAACGAATTTAGTCGTTTTATACATATAATTAACGGCTAAAGTCATTGCTACACATCCATCATAGTTACATTGACTGATTTCCAGAAAATTTGCGTATTCGTGTAATCCCATACATCCCTTCTTCCATATTTTTAAAAAAAACCTTCGGTTATATATGTCATAAAATGACATATATTCGCCACATAATCATGGTTGAATGCAGCCAATAAAAAGTATCGGACGAAAATCCATCACTTCAATTCCGTTAAATTTACATCAAAAGGATAAAAACATGGTTAGACCACTTAACAAAGCCCAGCTCCTGGCTTCTATCCAAAAAGAATATACCACCCTGGATAATATTCTTTCCACACAAACTCCGGAAATTTTGACGTTTACCACAATTCCCGGCGCATGGGCGATCAAGGATATCGTAGCCCACCTTTATGAGTGGCAACAAATGCTATTCACATGGTACGAAACCGGTCTCCGTGGAGAGATGCCCGCCGTTCCTTCGCCCGGCTACAAATGGAATCAACTCCCGGCATTGAATCAGCATATCTATGAAAAATACCGCGACCTTTCACCCGATCAAGCCATGTCTCGATTTCGCCAATCGCATCAAAAAACGGTGCAATTCATAGAGACTCTCCCCGAAGCAGACCTGACCACCCCCGGATTGTATCCATGGATGAATCAAAACACCTTGATGTCTTATCTCAATTCCGCCACCGCAGCCCATTATGTTTGGGCGGTTAAGGAAATAAAAAAGGTTTTAAAGGCAAAGGGCTGAGTTCCTGTTTGTAGTAATGACTTCAGCTTGATATTCAAAATAATAACAACTAAAGTCGTTACTACAATCTTTATAAAAACTTTCCTGGCTTCCTTTTATTCCTGGTTTCCTTATAAAAGCTCCTCATTTTCATATCAGTCACTATGCCGGGCTGAAGAGCGTCTGAATATTTTTATTAGAAAAATACCTTCCTGCTTTCCTGCCTTCCTCATAGTAATTTTCCTGGCTTCCTTTTTTTCCTGGTTTCCTTATAAAACTCGTTGTTTTCATATCAGGCAAATAAATCCGGATTTGTTACCCGATCATCGCGCCGCATTCAGGATATTACATGACAAAATTGTATCTGCACAGCAAGCGGGATAGAACCCGGCGCCTGATGTTATATGCTAAAATAATTCCTGCTTTTCACCCGATCATTGTCCCTAAATGATCTTATATATAAATCAACCATCAAGGCGTTGGTTTATTTTTACCCAGTGATATCTATATTTTCAAACACTTGATTTATTGAATCCCTGGCTACCAGCAAATTATCAATATAAAAAGAATGCCTTATTCAGTAGGAGATACCAAATGACAAAAGATAACTTTGAAATCCCGGATATGGATGAGTTCGCAAAACAAATGGAAGACGCAATGTCTGAAGCCAAAAAAGCGCTGGAAGACTTACCAATGCAGATGGAAGGCATGGGAGATCTTATGGGGTCGCTTTCGGCAATGATGGACGGATTACCAGGGGATATGGATGATCTGTCTAACGCGATGACAGGTTTTGAAGAACAGCACGCCGCTAATGTCGAATCAGTCGTTGGCGAACCAGACTGGGCACTGGAGGCTAATATCCGGGTTGGGAAGAAATTGCATGTCCTTGTCAGGGCTGTGTTTGACTTCCAAAAAATCAGGGAAGCCTGGGAGAGTACAAAAACTAAAGGATTTGAATCGTTGATCGAAGAGACTGTTACAGCCAACGCAGGGGAAATGGAACCAGGAATAATGGATCAAATAATGAGTCAACTAAAACAAGGGCGTAGTATGGCAGCCGTGAAAGATATAAAGGTTCTCGCCTGTAGGATACAAGGCGCGCCTGCCAACGCAACAGAGACGATAAAATTGTCACCCGAAGGTAACATTCCATTAGTCATGAATGAAAAAGGCGTGGGATTTGAATTCGCCCCCTTATTAACCATCCGTAATCGCTGGGAGAATGCAAACATTCCTGCGTTTGTCCCCATGGGAGACCAAATCGTCGTTGGAATGAATTACTTTGAGAAAGGCGAGATTTTCAATGTGCGTTTTAAACCAGACAATCAAGAAGAGGCTATGGAGGTAGAGCTAAGTTTCTCTCCACTAAGTTAAGTTGGGATGTATTTCCCAGAATCTGTAAAAAATAACACCTCCAGTTATACGACAGCGTACCAATTATCATGGCAATGGAGTATATTCAATTCGTTTAGCGTCAACTGTGCGACAGAAGCAATCTGATCCTAAGGGCAGAATAAAATATGCATCAGGGATAATATAAAGACCATAAAATTATGTTTTACGGATTATTGAAACGCTTTTTTCAACATAATGTGTATCCGAAATAGCCGCCTTGAGCGCGAAAGAATTACAATTCGGGTCATGATTGAGATTTACTGCCGCGGCAATCACGATTCAAAAGAGAATTTATGCGCAGATTGCCAACAGCTTTATGACTACGCCATGCAGCGCATCGACAGGTGTCCCTATCAGGATGATAAACCCACTTGCGCCAAATGCCCCATCCATTGTTACCGACCGGATATGAGAGAAAAAGTCCGCCGGGTAATGCGCTATGCCGGACCGCGTATGATTTTCTCTCATCCGATCCTCACGATTCTGCACTATGTCGATGAGATAACAAGAAGAAATACGGTCAATATAGTGTAATATCATCTTGCCTACCTGTGAGTTACACCCTGTGTTTGGTTGCATATGAAAATTGAGTATATTAGAATAAATGAATAAACTCACTTACGAAACATACCTGACCGGAAACGCAAATCCCACTGATGAATTACCAATGATCGTGCTTCTGCATTTCATGGGCAGCACCCCCGATCAGATCTTCGAGCTCCTGCTCAAGGACTTCGACCGTTCCAGCAGAGTCATTGCCCCTTTCGGGCAATACAAATTCGAAGAGCAGTTCTCCTGGCTCCCGGAAAGTATCTATGATCGGAACGAAAAAGATCAGGGCAGTTTTATTGATGAAATCACCGGATTACTGCTAAAAAATGTCGAAAGCTGGAAACAAGAATTTCTTACTCGAGGGGCGCCAATTTATCTCGGTGTGTCACAAGGTGGGGATATCTGTTTCACACTGGCAGCCAGATATGGAGATCGTTTCAGATTATGCTTGCCGGTCGCAGGCAGATTGTTAGTAGAAAACATCAACAAAAATGACCATGCCGGGATAATCCGCATCCATCATGGTGAAATGGACCCAATTGTCCCCATTGCTAAAGCGCGTGAAGCGACAAATCATTTATTATTTGCCGGATTTAATGTAGAATTAAGAGAACATCATGGCATAGGGCATGCCGTACCTCCGGAGGTTCGCAACGCCATCTTTGACGATATTTATGAAGCGATCAAAGAATAGATTCCGAACAAAAGCCTCCCATCAACACCGCACCCAGCTGCTTCTCACTGCCCTATATTTCTACCCCACTTTACCAAAGAATTTTTTATATAACATAATAAATCCTGTTTTTTCAGTATTCGATCAAGCCGGGTACTATTTTTGTTAAAACCATCTGAAAGGGAATTGAAAAATGAAAAGAATTATCATCATACTTTCTCTGGTTATATTATGGCTAACCGGGTGTGGACAGGCAACCGAAGCGCCACAGAGCCAAGCGCCGATAGATGTAAATGTTTCTCCTACGGATACACCGCAGCCGGAAGCCACACAAATCCCGCCGACCGACGCCCCCGAATCGACACCCACGCCCATTCCACCAACGGATACGCCCGAACCTACCGCGACACCGCAACCGCCAACCCTCACTCCCCTCCCGGATGGCGTACTTTTCCGGGATGACTTCGAGGGTGAGCTGCAACCGGGATGGACCTGGATAAATGAAGAGAAAGAACATTGGTCATTAGTTGATAACGGCTGGCTGGAGATCATCGGAGGAGATCAAGCGTTCTACATGGAAGGTAACTATGGAATGCCCAATTTCCTGACCAGGGATGTTCCGGCTGGCGAGTTCATGATCACAACCCATATCCAATCTAATCCGAATGAAAATTTTCAACAGGCGGCTATCTATATCTTCGAAAACCAGGATAATTACATTGCGTTGAATATCGGCTATTGCGCGCCATGCCGAGTAGCAGGACCCGGCTTCTTTATGGAAACATTTATCGATAACAACCCGTTTAAAGATTCGTTCATGGATAAGCGTCCCCCGGATGCCACCGATGTATATTTACGATTGGTGAACAAGGGCGGGAGCGTGATGGGTTATTATGCCATGCAGCCTGGGAACTGGCAGAAGATTGGCGCCTTTGGGAATTATTTTGATTTTAAATATGTTGGTCTGGGCACCACCAATTCGAATGCCGAAGGCGTAGCAAACGATATCGTGTCTCGCTTCGATTATTTTGAAATATCGCAGCCTTAGTGATCTGTCAAATATAAAACGAGCATTTCAAATTTCAATGTCATGCCCAACCCCACCCGGGGCTGTCCCAAATGAAGGCTGTCACTCTGAGCGAAGCGAAGAGTCTATACATTATTTGATTAGATGTTTCACTTCGCTTCGTGAAACACACTTCGTGCAACATGACATTTTTAACTTTTTAGACAATCCCAGGTGGTTGGGGGGTACACACCGACAATAAAATTATTGATTCGACAGCTATTAATTTTGATTAAAATATTATTGAAGGACGCAAATCGACTGAGCTTAGTCAATCAAACACTTATCTAGCAATCCAACAAACGCCCTCCCCGTAAACGGGGAGGGTTGGGGTGGGGTCAGTAAATCGTACAATCAGGTTTGACCCACCACCAGTCACGATGTCGGGCTGGAGAGCGCCCGCATATTTTATCGCTGAAAATAATTTCTGCTTTCATGCCCCCCTGTCCTTCGGACATCCCCCCAATTTCTGCGAAAATGGGGAGAATGAGGGGGGCTCCTGGCTTCTTATTTTTCCTGGTTTCCTTATCAATCTTTTTATTTTCATATCAGGTAAAATACACTATTCACGAAGATCTTTTATAAAAGGAGACAGCGATGAAAAATCCCATCGGAAGAATCTTGATCATCCTGGCGGTACTGGTATCCGCCTTGCTGGCTTGCAGCCTGTTGGGCGGAGGCAGCCCGGCGAACGAAGCGCCCAGTGAGCCAGAAGTTCAGATAACCGAAGCAGCCCCGGTCATGGAAACGCAGGAAATGGCGGCGCCCGAAGAACCCATGCAAACCGAAGCGCCGGCAGAAGCGGAAGTGCCGGCTTCTTACGACACCGACTTCCCTTTGCCGGACGACGTGCGTAATTTCATGATAACAGCCAACGGTAGCATCAACTTTCAGACCGGGATGACCATGCAGGCTGTGATCGAATATTATCGCGGCGAATTTACGGCTCAAGGTCTCACCGAACGTCCGATACTGACCAAGATCGGTGATACCTCCTTCAGCATGGTCTTCGACGGCGACCCGGCCGGCGCGGTGGTGATCCAGGGGGTCGACCTGGGCGATGGCACCACCAACGTGAATATCCGTCACGAAGACGTGTAGACTAAATACGTTTTATGTGTTGATCAGGCATAACAACTTAGGACAGAGTGCGCGTATACTCGCCAAACGGAGGTCATTGCGATGAAGGTTTTTCTCACCGGCGGTACAGGCTTTATTGGACAACCTTTAACCAGGGCTTTTCAGTCACGAGGTTGGAATGTCGTGGCACTCGTTCGCAACCCCGATAGTCCGCAGGCGCAGGCTTTGAGCAAGATTGGCGCACAATTAATAGTCGGGGACATCACCCGGCGCGAATCGATCAGGGAAACCATGGATGGAGCGGACATGGTTGTGCACAATGCAGGGCATTATGAATACGGGTTGGATAAAGCCGCCAGGCAGCGCATGGAAACGACCAATGTCATGGGAACCGATAACGTCCTTGCAATGGCTCATGAACTTGGCATCCAGCGGACGCTATACGTTTCTACTGCTGCAGCTTTTGGCGATACCGGGCAACAAGAACGGGATGAATCCTTTACCCGGCAAGCCCCTTGCCGCACAACCTACGAGAAATCCAAAACCGAGGCGCACAGAATTGCTGACCGGTATAAACAAGATGGATTACCCCTGATCATTGTTTGTCCAAATTCGGTGGTTGGCGCCAACGATCATTCGTCCTGGGGTTACTTTCTTCGTCTATACATCAACCGCATCATGCCACCCATGGCATGGTCACCTAACACGATTCATGGATGTGTTTTTATAGAAGACTTAGCCGAAGGAATCGCTCTGGCTGCCGAAAAAGGTCGCCTCGGCGAGACATACTTGTTCAGTGGTGAATGTCTCCCACTCCGCCAGCATTTGAGTTATTGGAGTCAAAGACCGGGCGCTTACAAACCGCACATCTGGTTACCAGGCTCGTTAGCAGCCGTGCTTTTTACCCCATTGGAACCAGCCCAACGACAATTAGGTTTGCCGGCGTTTATCTCGCGTGAAACAGTAGTTGGCAGCTCGACGAACTGGTATTTCTCAAGCCATAAAGCAAAGGTCGAATTGGGATGGCATCACCGTTCCGCCGAAGCCATGTGGCTGGCAGCAATCGATGGTGAGCTTGAGTTGCTTACCAAACACCGCCAGCAGAACTTGATCCAACGCCTGAATCCATTGGAGAATATGGATTAATGTTTTAGCTATTTGTTTTTAAAATCTGATTCTATGGGAATAAAATTTCTATATAGAAGACCCCACCTCCTTTGGGGTTGTCCAAAAAGTCAATTTTGTCATGTTGCACGAAGTGTGTTTCACGAAGCGAAGCGAAACATCTCACATTGTTAAAGTATAGACCCTTCGCTTCGCTCAGGGTGACAGGCTTCTTTTGGGACAACCCCTTGGGGTGTTATTTCCCAACACTTAGACTTTTGTTTCGACAGTTATTTTTTTTGAGTTTATTATAGGACACAAATTGACCGGGTTTAGTCAATCGATCACTTATCTGGCAATCCAACACGCGCCTTCCCCGTAAACGGGGAGGGTTGGGGTGGGGTTATTAAATTTACGATTCATTATTTTTACCAAAGTCCTTCCCCAATTCACCCCATAATTCCAAATATTTATGTGGTTACTTATTATTTATCATTAAAAGATGATATTATATAGAATAGCCCAGAAACCGGATCGCTCTTCCCGGTCATAAATAATCCTTCGCCTGCTGACCGCATGTACACAAGGAGGTCCCATGAACACATCTAAACGCATTCCCTGGTTGACTCTATCTCTGGTATTTGCTCTCATCATGGTTTTCGCCATAACCAATAGCATGGCAGCTGCCTCGCCGTCAGAGAGCCAAACGCCGGGTGTTTATACGGAATGGCTGACCTCCCGCGTTGAACAATCGTCAACGATCTCTGCGGTAATCACCGACACAACGCTGAGCCAATCGTCTCACGAGCCAATCCTCTCTCCCCAGGGCTCACAATCAGGGGATGGTGTTGGGGATGTGTTGGAGGTGTTTGATAACGCCTGGTCATACTCCACCATTGGTTTGGTTTACGACCCTGACCGGAGCGTTGTTCGCTACGCCCATGAAAGCCAATCGAGCAAACACAAACCCACCGTCTACGATGTAGAGCCAATTTCTCACACCGTCCTGTTCAGCTTTGCGCTCTCGTCTAAGAACAGCGGCTGGCCTTGGCAGATCGATAACCGCGATGGCGCCGGCTACGATTATGCCACCGGCACCTACTTCATGCCGGATTACGAAGGCGATCTCTCCTATGCCGACGATAATATCGTGGAGGTCAACGCGGCGGGTAAGATTCTCAATGCCTGGGAAATGGATAACGAGGTGGGCAGCAACGATAGCTCCGATGGGAGCAAAATTGACTGCATTATTGATATTGCTGTAGTGCCCGGAGAACCAACCCGCTACTTCGCCGTCGCGGCTTACGATAAAAATACGGTCTATGAAATCAACCTTAAAAAGACCGGAAGATGGTGGACGCCCAAATCCTGGTCTACTTTGAAGACCTACACGGTGCCCACCTGGGGTTCTAACAACGACAACCTTGGCATCGACTACGATGCCCAACACGACTATCTTTATCATTCCGATTGGAAAAGCACCCAAATTTTGGTAACAGACCTCGAAATGAACTATATCGCCAGTTTCGATTGCCCGGGCGCCGGGGGCTACAATAGCGGTGTCACTTTTATTGAAGGCTCGAATCCGTCGGAAGTTTGGGTTACCGATTTCAGCAGCGATAAAACGACCCGCTGTCAGGCTGTTGGTGAAGCACTGCCAGATCCAGGCTGGGACAAACAAATCGATCGGCTGCCGTGGGTGTCAGATCTGTCGATTACCGCCCAAACCTCAGACACTGTTCAAGTCACAGATATCATCACCGCCGCCCGTCCCTTTACCCTGACCGAAAATTGGGATACGACCCGGCTGGCAATGTTCGACCTGGAAGTTACCCCCGCCTTGCCTGAAATCATCACCACCACCGGAAGCCTGAACGTTATCGGCGGAGCGGATTCCCCGGAGGTGATCACCATCACCAAATCATATTTGGTGCAGCCGTCCACCTGGACCGAAACCGTTGTTTCGGAGACATTAACCATTGAAGACACAAGGTTCGACCACGCCCAACAACCCTTCACCGTTACCAAACTTGCGCCGGTACTCACCATAAATACCGACTACCAAACCGAAGTGCTGCCGGGCAGTGTGGCTACGTATACCCTGGCTTACAGCAACACCGGCGGTTTCGAGAACGATGTTGAAATCCGCAGCACCTTCCCGCTGACCGCACCGCTGATCTATGCCGACCCATCCCCTAACCGGAAAGCCTCTGATGGCACCTGGGCTGAATGGGATGCCGGCAATATGAGCACCGATGACCAGGGGAATATCGATGTCTATGTTTACATCGATGAATCGCTTTCAATATCTAATACCGTCACCATTTCGAGCGGCATTTACAACCATGTCGATGATATGCCGGATAGCGTTGATACGGTATTCCATGTTAATAATATAGCGGTTTCCGGCTGGCAAAAATCAGTCGATGGGGTTGCCTGGAGTCCGACCATTTCTGTGACCAAACAGGTTTCCGAAACCTTTGAAGTGGTAGACGTGATCTCTACGCTCGAAAGTTTTGCCTTAGCCGAAGTTTGGGAGGCGGACAAATTAGAGCTTTCCGCCTGGACTGTGCAGCCGGCAATCTATAGCGGGTTGGTCAGTGTCATACCCGGGGGATTGTCGCTCATTGTCCCCATGCCCACCCAACCCATTACATTGACCAAGACTTTTACGGTTAAAACCTGCACCTGGTCGCAAACAATATTAGGAGAAACCTTTTTACTGGGTTCAAATTTGCCGGTATTTCGAGCTGTTACGGTCAACAAAGTAGCTTCCGATTTGTGGCTCAACAGTATCAACAATACACCTCAAATATATGGCGGGGAGACAGTTACATTCAACCTGCCCTATGGTAATAACGGCGGTTTTGAAAACATGGTTGATATTAGCAGTTACTTTCCGCCGGGAGTATCCTTTGTTTCCTCCGATCCGATGCCCACCATCCAAAACCCCATCAGCGCCACAGTTGGATGGAATCTACCCGGTGGTTTGACCATGGGACAATCAGGCATGATCACCCTCACCGCCTATATTAGCGATAATCTCCCTGTTGGTACGGTACTGGAAATTCCCACTACCATATTAGACCATGCCGGTAGTGTTCAAGATACAACGCTGGTGACCTACCAGACCCTTCCGCCAGATTGGCACAAAACCATCAACGAAGTACCCTGGAGCTTTGATCTGGAAACCCCCATTAGCGCCGGGCAAATTTTTACGGTCACCGATGTCATCACCACCGGCTCTGATTTCACGCTGGTCGATCGCTGGAACGCCGACCAGTTGAGTCTGGTCACAGTGCAGCCAAGCCGAGGCAGTATTACCGAGGATACCGGTCGGTTGATTTGGAATATTTCACTGGATTCCGCAGAAATGGTATCAATCACGCGCTGGTTCCGTACTCGACCCTTTACCGATACGTACGCCGTTTTGTGGGAAGATCTGTCGATTGGCGGCGAAGAATGGGAAAGGCGATCGGTATCGCTTGAGAATACCACGCCGTATATAATTTACATGCCGATGATTTTAGGTAATTAAAAACTGTCTATCTATATTAACTTTTCATCTACGCAGGATTTTGATAGAAAAATCCTGCGTAGAGCTTCTATGAATTATTCTCCCTTTCATCCATTTTCTAAAGCTCATCGGGTTACCATAAAGAAAACCTTATAAGACTGCTGTAGCCGATTATATTAATTCGCCCTTGAATTTCATATTGTATAATATCCCTGTAAATCGAGGTCGATGCGATGAAACCTGCGAAAAGCATATTTGAAATTCTAGAAGACCATCGGGGGGAGAAACATATCGTCATCCTGCACGAATATCCCGATCCGGATGCCATCGCCGCCGGTTATGCCCATCGCATGATCAGTAGAGAATTCGATATCGAAGCAGATATTCTTTACAGCGGGACCATAAGCCATCCCCAGAATATCGCCCTGATACAAGCATTGGATTACAAACTGATCCCCTGTGAAGCCGGCTTTGATTTTTCTCGCTATGACGCCGCTGTATTTGTGGATCATCAAGGAACCACCGTCAATGAAATCGTGGAGAAATTAAAAAACGCGGGGGTGAAATTACTCATCACGGTCGATCACCACGAAGAGCAAGATCAATTCGAAACCGAATACATGGATATTCGAAAAACAGGTTCCACCTCCACGATTTATGTCCAATACCTCAAACAGGGTCAAATTGAATTAGAAACATCCAATAAGAAACATGTCTTAATGGCGACCGCCCTGACGCATGGCATTATGACCGATACCAACTCATTTATCCGAGCCAAAGAAGCCGATTTGCACGCCGCTGCCTACTTAAGTGATTTTCGGGATGCCGAATTATTAAATCTGATCATGAACCAATGCCGCACCAAACAAGTGATGGATATTATTCAACTGGCATTGGAAAACCGCATGAATGTTGAAAATTATATAATTGCCGGAGTGGGGTATGTGGAAGCTGAGGATAGAGACGCCATTCCTGAAGCCGCCGATTTTTTACTGACCGAGGAAAATATACACACCGTCATTGTTTACGGTATCGTTCGCGGCAATAACACACAGGAAACGCTGATCGGATCGTTGAGAACCGATAAATACACCCTGAATCCGGATGAGTTTCTCAAGCATACTTTTGGTAAAGATCCTGCCGGTAATTATTTTGGGGGAGGAAAACAATCCGCCGGCGGATTTGCCATCCCGGTCAGTTTTCTCTCGAGCAATTATCACAAAGAAAATCGTGATTTAAATTGGTATATCTTTGATGAGCAAATAAAGACCAGGCTGCTCACAAAAATTGGGGTAGATCCTAAACTGATTATCGAAGAAGGAAGTGCGTAACGAACAATCGACAAATGGTCCAACACAGGAACTCATGCATAACAAATATAAAAATTTCTACAAAACGTATTTTTCTCAATAGGAGAAGTGTGCTAATGAAAAACAAAGGACTATCTGAAATCATCTCCAATCTAATTCCTGATTCTGATGAAAATAATCCGGAGCAAAAAGAAACCCCAAAAGAAGAATAGGATAATGTTTTGATTGAAGGTCTGGAAACCCTGGCAGGTGGCTCGGGTGGAGAACTAAAAACCGCTATCGATGAATTCCTGAAAGGTAAAGGGGAATTGCTTGAATCCACCAGGAGCGCTCTTGCTATCGACAAGAAAAGCGCCGAAAAAACGATCGTCGAATTTCTAACCGAGAAATTCGATCTTTCTCCCACCCTGGCAGCAGTCATAGCCCCCATGTTGCTGAAATTAATCCCGGGTGTAGAGAAGAAAAAGAGAAAAACATCTACCAAACGCAAAAAGAAAGCCGCCACCAGCGCAAAACGAAAAACCAGCACCAAGAAAAAGAAGACCACCGCTTCAGCGAAGAAGAAAAAAACCACCACCACTAAAAAACCGAAAAAGAAAACCTCAACCACCACAAAGAAGAAAACCAGTACGACCCCAAAAAAGAAACTCGCTACTTCAACTAAAAAGAAAACTACCACTACCAAGAAAACAAAACCGAAAACTTAAGGCCGAAAATTCTTCATGAGGAAGGCAGGAAAGCAGGAATATTATTTCCAGCGATGAATAATGCGGGTGCTCTATACCCGGCATCGAAACTGATATGACAATATATATTAACCCTTGCTGTCTTAGACATCCATCGTCAGCTCAAGACAGGCGCTCAAGCAGCAAATCGTTGGCTGAGCGCCTGTCCTGAGTTTATCGAAGGATGTCGTAGCCAACGAAAAGTGTATTATTTTCATTCATAAAAAGCGCGGATGTTCTGGTTTGGGGACTGATTTGACAAAGAAATGTTCCTACATTAACTAATTTTATACATCATGGTGAATTAGTACCACAAAAATTTTTAATAGATCTTATTTTTATACCAGGATAGACATGTCAAAAGAAAAACCGGAAATGTCCGTTGATGATGTGGTGGAAATCATTCAACAATTCAATCAACACCATATTGAATTCTATATCGACGGTGGCTGGGGGGTGGATGCGCTACTCGGCGAACAAACTCGAAGTCATTCGGACCTCGATATTGCCGTTCAGCATAAAGACGTACCGCAAATACGAGCTTTACTGGAAGCCAAAGGTTTTACGGACGTACCTCGTGATGACACCAGAGATTGTAATTTTGTCCTGGGTGACGATAGAGGACGTCTTATAGATATCCACTCCTATACTTTTGATGAACAGGGCAATATTATCTTCGGAGTCCCATATCCATTCGATTCTCTCACCGGAAACGGTTTGGTTAACGATCACCCGGTAAAATGCATCTCGCCTGAATGGATGGTTAAATTCCACACGGGATACCCTCTTGACGAGAATGATTATCATGATGTTAAAGTGCTTTGCCAGCGCTTTGGCATTGGGCTTCCCCCAGAGTATGAAATTTTTGAATAATCAGACGAATGTCTTATTTTTGTTCCTCTTCGTGGTTTGTTCGTTGATGGCATCATGTTCACCATTAAAGATTTTTACTTCTTTTGAATATATTGAACCCGATCCGGAAACATATGCAGCAATCATGCCTGTAATCCGAGAATACTTCTATTATCGCAAGCAAGCTATCATTTCCGGCAGCACAGAACAACTTTTCTCCAGATATCCCGAACTAAAACGTGATATTGAACTATCAAAGGGTATCAATGCCGAAGAATTTCACATAAAGAACTATCGACAACTACAGCCGGTAGATGGGAATATTTTTCCTGAATATTATGAAAAGATCAAACTAAAAATCGATCATGATAAAGCAGAAGTTCTGTTACATGGCATGGAGCTTTATCTATTCAGCGATGAAAACAATGAATATCAAGATTCTGGCGGTGAATTAAAAATGATCATTCATATGCAAAGGAAAAACGATCGATGGTGTATTTATAAAACTGATGAAGTGACCCAAAGCGAGTGGCGTGAATTTTCACCTTAATTTTTATAAAAATTCCACACTGATTTTTCTTAACCATAAATATTAACCAATATCACCAAATCGGAATATAATTAAATCCAGCTTCAAACAGGGTTTTGGAATCTATATGCAATTTCTGATAATTTACAATTTTATATTTGTGTTCAGTCCAAGGAGAATAACATGAAGAAATTATTGATTGTTCTGAACATTTGTGCCATTCTAATGCTTCTATTAGGAGCACCAGGCAGCGTTAATGCCCAAACTGATATCACCCTGGCAAGCCTGATGACCGCCAAAGAAAACAACGCCAAAATTCCTGCACCTAACATTAGTAATGAAGCCGTCCTTTCCATTCCGGCAGGGGCATTTAAACCTTTTGAGGACGGTTACGATTATGAAAATCATGGTCGTTACCTCTATCATTTACACAGCCCGGGGGGAGGTACAGCAAATGGATGGTATGTAGCCGCAGTGCACCTGCCTCATGGCGCTGTGGTGAACAGTATGTGGGTGTATTCGAAAGTCAATAGCGCAACCCCAATCAATCCCATTACCATTTTGCAACGAAGCGATATGCAAGGTAATTATAATAATATGGCAAATGTATCGAACACAGTTTCCGGTACAGATATTAAAACCGGTTGGACTGATTCAATTGATTTTGCCACCATAGATAATTATCATTATTCATATTTTGTAACTTGGGATTTACCGGTGGCGGGAGGAACCTATGCTATTGCCAATTGCAGTGTGATGATTTTCTACACCCCCCCTGCAACCCAAACAGGTGTTATCTCCATTCCAGCCGCGGCGTTTACACCCTACCAGGATGGGTATGATTATGAAGAACACGGCAGATATCTCATCCACAAAGCCGGCGTCGGGACACCCAATGGCTGGTACCAGGCTCCCGTATATTTACCTGATAGCTCTGTGGTTACCAAGATGACTTTTTACTGGTACGATAATGAATCGTTCTATCATGGTGCAATTGCCAGGTTTCAATCCACCTTACTCGGTGAAGAAGGTTATTATGAACATGCATACGCGGAAAGTACTGGGGGAGGATACGGATCGAGTGTAGATGATACGATCGAGTACGGCATAATCAATACTCTACAATCTTATTGGGTAATAGTGGATCAATTGGCAAGCCTGACAAATTATAAAAGCTGCGGTGTGGTCATCGAATATACCCACCCCATCGTGGCAACAGGGAAGAAGATCATCCCGGTCGGGGCATTTTCACCCTATGAAAATGGCTATGACTTTGAAAACCATAGCCGTTACTTAAAACACTTTCATAGTCCGGGTGGTGGTACCCAAAACGGCTGGTACGTTGCGGGGGTGAATTTACCCCAGGGAGTGATAGTCACAAAAGTGACCTACGAGTATTACAATACCCGCCCATCAGGAAGCGGGGGGAGTATTCATCTTCAACGAAGGTATGACTTTTGGGACAATTATGATGAAATGGCTGGGATTGGTGTGGGTGGACCGCCGCTAGGTTACACCTCATACTCGGATGATTCGATTGACAATTCCAAGATAGATAATAATAATTATTCCTATTGGATGGTCATCGACCTGCCTGTTTCGGGAAGCGGTGATGACCAACAGACTTGGGCTTGCGCCGTGATCATCGAATATGCGTATAATACTTTCCTGCCAACCATTCTTAAAACTGTGTGGTAATAGTCGATTATAAACATTACTTTTTTAACCCAAACGATTTCAAGCCATACAGTAGACACCCCATGCCTCTGCACCCAATACACAGGTTGTAGAGGAATGGGGTAAAATTGGTGCAAGAATATCATTATTAAATGTGTGTTTATTAATCCTCTGGTGGATATGATAGGTATGCCGGGCATATAAGCCTAATAATTCATTCGAATATCCATTAGAAAATTCCAAGAAAAAGAATTTTTGGATAAGTCGATGGTTGCTTATCCTTATTTTTTTATATCAAAATAACAGGAGCTTTCTTGACCACTCAACCCTTTCGCCGGGACCGCTTTACCTGGCTGGCATATTTTTTACTGGCGTTCTATGGTTATTTTCTCAATATCCTTGGTCCTATCACGCCGTTTCTAAAAGAAGAGCTCAATCTCTCTTATACAATCAGCAGCCTGCATTTCACCGCATTTGCCCTGGGCATCTTGCTCATTGGCATGGGTGGACAAATCATTATTCAACGCATCGGTCGAGGGCATGCACTATGGACCGGCGCCTTTGGCATGACCATTACAATCTTGATTTTATTGGCAGGCAAGTCGCCGTTCATTACCATCGGTGCAGCATTCGGTATGGGGTTAATTGGCTCGCTGATCCTGGTAATTGTATTATCCGGTTTATCCGACCAGCATGGAGAAAAGCGCGCCGTGGCTATATCTGAAGCAAACGTGATCGCTTCGCTGGTATCGGCGGCAGCTCCGTTGATGGTGGGTTGGTGCGCCAATCTACCAGGCGGTTGGCGGCTGGCGATGGGTACAGTGGCTTTTACCCCTCTCGTGTTACGCTTTGGTTTTGGTAAATTCCTCACCATCCCCCAACCTTCCGATCAGGAAAACACAACCCATAACCAGCCCTTACCTTTCATGTATTGGGTTTATTGGACTGCGGTTGTGCTGGCGGTTTCGGTTGAATTTTGTATGATCTTCTGGGGCGCCGATTATCTGGAAACAAACCTGGGTGTGCAGAAGGCAATTGCCGCTGAAGCGGTCAGCCTTTTCCTGGCAGGCATGATCGTAGGACGGTTGGCTGGCAGCCGTTTAGTTCAACGTTTCTCCACCCATACTGTCACCATTTCTGCTATTCTTTTAGCAGGTTTTGGATTTTCGCTTTTCTGGTTAACAGGAAATGCAAATTTAGCCATGCTTGGCATGTTCATCACCGGTCTTGGAGTCGCCAGCCTTTATCCATTGATCCTGGCATTGGCAATCGGCTCCGCCCCCAGCAATACCGTTAAAGCCAGTCTGCGTGGTACCCTGGCATCAGGCGCTGCCGTATTATTATTACCCCTGGTTTTAGGAAGCCTGGCAGATATCTTCGGAATTTGGAAAGCTTTTGGGATTATTATCGTTCTCCTGGTCGGAGTTTTCCTCATCATGATCTTCACTATAAGAAAAAGTAACGATTTAATTGGAGAATACAACGAAAACTGATATGACATCAGCTCCTTCAACAAGATGGCAAAACCGAATTATATATCTGGCTGGCATCTGGTCCGCTGTTTATGGCTTTCTCGGTATTTATTGGTTACAAGGCGGCGCAAGTTTCCCCTTTGGCAAGAATGATCCAGGTGCTGAACTCTCTCCTCTGAAAAATTTAACCGTTGCAATCGGGGCGCCAATAATCATTATCTTAGGATTTCTGGGGGTTATCATTGCATTCTTTATGCTGCGTCAATCTACGAACCGGCTATTTCAAATCGCATCGGCAATCTATGGAATTAGCATGGCTGTGGTATTATTTCTGGTAGTTCCTGATTATCGCCTGCTGGCTGGCGTCGCCTACGCACCCCTGGTGATACTTGGTGCTCCATTTGATTGGCCTGCGGGGATAGATCTCTCTGATATTTTCCCCTGGCCGGCGATAAACCAGGGTATTTGTGTTTTGGGAGGATTTATTTGGATTGCAGCAACTTTACTCTATTATCGCCAGAATAGAAATGCGTGCGTCTATTGTGGACGGAGCAGCAATATAAACAAATGGACATCTCCTGAGGCTGCGAGTCAATGGGGCAAATGGGCAACCTATATCGCCGCGGTTGTTCCCCTTATTTATGCCATAACGCGCTATGCCTGGGCGCTGGGAATACCATTAGGTCTCTCCCAAGAATCTTTCCAACAAGGTTATGATAACGGTGTGTGGTTAGGCGGGGCTGGTTTGGCTACTGTTGCACTTTGCGGCTCAATGCTCACCCTTGGACTAATTCAATGCTGGGGAGAGGTCTTTCCCCGCTGGATGTTAGGTTTGGCAGGTAAAAATGTTCCTCCACTACTGGCAATTATCCCCGCGGCCATTATTTCTATCCTGGTTACTTCAACAGGGATAAATATTTTCTCGTTAGTGGTATCAGGTACTTCCCTTGATATGTTACAGGATGAAAATTGGGGAGCGAATACACCAATATTATTTTGGCCACTTTGGGGAATTGCATTAGGCATAGCCACGCTCGCATATTACTACCGCCGGCGCGGCAGGTGCAAATATTGCGGCATGATATAAATACAGAAAATAACCTTCCTACTTTCCTGCCCCCCTCATTCTCCCCATTTTCTGCGAAAATGGGGAGAATGAGGGGGGTTACTGGCTTCCTTATTACTCCCTTTCTTCATAATAAAGGTTTTCCTTATTATTTGTGCGACTATTGGCTTACGATTTCGTAGAATAAAACAAACAATTAATCGATCACAAAAACAATATGAATACTATCAATGCACAAATAATTCGAAAATTATCATCAGATACCTTAAACCGAATGGTTTTGATTCTCTGGTTTTCATCATCGATTATTATGGCTTATGGATATATTAAGCAAATAGCGTCCGTTCAGATCATCGGCATAATCCTGGGAATCGCTTATACCCTGGCATTGGTCTGGTATTTGCTGCCAAGAGAGTGGTGCGAGTTTGACCTGCCCAACGATGAAACCAACAGGAAAACTTCTTCAAATTCCGGTTTGACATTTGTATTTATCGCAATTTCGATCCTGGTTTTTGTATTACTCACCACGATCGTATTTCGGGATGGCTGGTTAATGTTATTGATCAGTGTGCCTCTCTCGATTTTGATTATCATGATCAAACGAAAAAGGATAAACAAGCCATATATACTGGCAAGCCTTGGCATACTGGTTATTCTGGCTTTCGTCGAACAGCTCCTGGGTTCCGAAATGAGCAGCGGTTTGATCATGCCTATTGCAGCGGCTTTTTTGTTCCTTGCCGGTGTTTTATTACTTGAAGACACAAACCTTGGTCAGGTGCTGATATTAAAAAGAAATTTCTTACCCGCAGGAAAGAGTTTTCTCGTTGGATGTGCTCTGGCAGTGCCTGCCAGCATGATAAATATCATCGCAATGCAGTTATCGCCACCCTCCACATTTGATTTATTGTTCGATCGCTGGTGGGAACCTTTGTATGCCTTTCAGCCTGGTATTGTGGAGGAGATTTGGGCAAGATTGTTACTGATACCCCTTCTATACACTCTGTTTCGTTTGAATAAAAACAGTAAACCATATTTTGCTCTGATTTTTGCTATCGTGATGGCTGCCTTCATTCACGCTGCAGCGCATTATCCCGGATCAATTACCAATCCCATCGAGGTAATTTTCATTACCCTCATCTACGGGATACCACTGGGTGTCATCTTTGTAAAACGCAACCTGGAACAAGCCATCGCCTATCATTTTTTTATCGATTTGATCAGGTTTTCTGTTCAATATTTTTTAAATACTTCTATATAACCGTTTTTTTGCTGACATTAGAAATCGATTAGAACAAAAAATAACAAATATAATTAATCGTATGAGGTGGATGCGATTATTCCTAATTTTGATTTTTCTAGTGATTGTCCCAACTATTCAACAATCCGTTTCTGCCCAGGGTATCACCGGCTATGACCTGGTCGATGCGGTCAATGCATTAAGGTCCAGCCTGGGGCTTGAGCCTTATCAAATCGATGGCGATATCATGGCCTATGCCCAGGAGCACTCGGATTATCAAGCTGCCAACCAAAACAGCACCCACCTTCACCGCGATGGTTTATTACCGCAATCCCATGGCTTGCAGGAAAATGTCGCTGTACTGGATAAGGCAGTGGCTTCTGTGAATATCGTAGTCTATGAAATCTGGGTCGATTGGGGACACCGGCATATCATGACCGATTATTCATCCGGATGGATTGGGGGAGGCGTGGCGCAATCGAAGGATGGGCAATATTACTTTACCATCAATATCCGCCCGGGAGAAGAAACTATTTCAAATACGCCTTCATCAGGAACTGTCATTGCCCAGCAAGATACACCGATCCCGATTTCCCCCCTGGTGACCAGCCAGCCGCGTGAGGATGGCGCCATCATTCATAAAGTTGGCTACGGTCAATCCCTTTGGAGTATTGCCATCGCTTATGGGGTAAAAATCAACGATATTCGGCGCTTGAATAATATCGCCGATGATTCGACATCTATATACCCCAATCAGGAATTGCTGATCGGTTATGCATCCACGTCTACACCTGAACCAACAGAAACGCCATCCATAAATATTCAAACGCCAACCGAGTCGCCGGCGCAGTTATCTGCTACCAGCACAAAGATGCCGATAGCAGAACAATCCTTGCCGGCTGTTGAAACAACCGCCGAAAATCCGATAGAAATTCCTGTGAATAGAACCCGAAGCTGGGCATTTTTTCTGGCAATGGGTATGCTTGGGTTAGCGGTGTTATCAATTTGGGGATATTGGAGATCAACCAGGGTGAGGTAAGTTGTTTTTTTGTTTGATTTATCCGGTGTTTTTTATAAATCTTTCAAAATTTGCTATTGACAAAAACATATATACAAGCTAGAATATATTAGATAATATATTCTTCAAGGATCAAGATATGACTGTTCGTCTCGTTATTTTAGGCTTACTTCGCCAACGCTCTCTTTACGGTTATGAACTCAAACAAATCATCGAAGATCACATGGGTGATTGGACCTCGATTGCCTTTGGGTCGATTTACTTTGCCCTGGATAAATTAGCCGAAGAAGGCTTCATCGAAAAAATTGGCGTCGAACAACAAGGCAAACGACCCTCTCGCACCGTTTATGAAATCACACAAGCCGGAAGAGACGAATTTCTACGCTTACTAAGGGAGGGCTGGCAGAAAATCGAGCAGCCGTATTATGACCTTGATATTTACCTGTTCTTCTTGAATTCCTTACCTTTGGAAGAAGTCAAAGAATACCTGCACCTGCGCCAGACTGTCCTTCAAGAAACATTGAGACATATCCAAAGTCATCGTTTTGAACAATTATCAAATCCTGAAGTACCCCATCTGGCAGGCGCCATCTTCGACCATAGCATCGCACATACGCAGGCAGAACTGGATTGGTTAACGGATTTAATCGACAAGTTGGAAAGTGGTGAATATGGAAGATTTCCATAAATATTTTTTTAATCATAATTCTAATTTGTATATTCTATATTGTATATAAGGAGAAATAAAATGACGAAACCTCGCATTCCCGAAACAGATCAGGGTATTCAAGGGGAAATTACGGTTGCACAATATGATGAGATGCTTCGCACGTTACGTGATCGAGGCTGGATCGAAACAAAGAGCATCATTAACAACGGCATCAAATCCGGTCATGCTTTGGAAATCGGTTATGGACCCGGTTACCTGGGGCTGGAATGGCTGAAATTCACCCAGAGCACCACCCTCACCGGTTTGGATATCAGCCCCGATATGCAAAAAATGGCAAGAAAAAATGCCGAGACCTATGGTGTCAATGGACGGGCTCAATATCAACTGGGAAACTGCGATAACCTGCCCTTTGAGGATAATACATTCGATGCCGTTTTCACCAATGGGTCGCTGCACGAATGGGAGCATCCCTGTGATGCTTTCGATGAAATCTGGCGCGTTTTAAAACCAGGCGGCAGATTTTTTATCTCCGATATGCGCCGTGATATGAATTTCATAATGCAGTGGTTTTTGTGGCTGGGAACAAAGCCCTCCGCTATCCGCCCGGGATTGAAAACATCCATCGGCGCGGCTTACACCCCTCAGGAATTAACCACAATGGTAAAAACGACCAAATTACGAGGAGCAAAAATATCTGCCAATTTGATTGGCTTGGAGATCACAGGTAGTAAATAATCCAAACACATCCGCCATCATGATTGTTCACAATCGTTCAATAAACAAATAGGGAGTGTCCCAAAAGAAGCCTGTCACACTGAGCGAAGCGAAGGGTCTATACTTTAATAATGTGAGATGTTTCGCTTCGCT
>JAFGJM010000019.1 GCA_016929095.1 Anaerolineales bacterium
AAACGATATTGTTTCAGTAAGTCACTAATTTATTAAGGTACGGTTTGGATCTTTTGACTCATTTTACAGAAAATAGGTTGCGTAATCAATGAAAACATATCTACTATCGATATGGAAATATTTTTTAATAATGACAATAGATTAATAAACTATACTTTTGGATTTATAGTATATTTGGGTCATATTGGAAAATTAGCCTTAGAATTAAATCTACCAGAAATATCAAAAGAAGTATGTCGTTGTTTTTTTATTCAAATTTCAACAATAATTTCAAATATTATTATTGAACCATATCAATATTATTTAGTTAGTAAAATTTTTGAAAACATAAAAATTCTTGTAAATTATGCATGTAACAAAAATATCGATAATTCAATTGATTTAAATTGGGTCCTATATTTTAATAATAAAGTTCCAACAAAATCAGTGGCAAAATTAATAATAGAAAATTTCTCATTTATTGTTATGGAATTATGCAAAATTGGCAGTTTAGATATCGTGGGTATTACTTTTTTTGCACAATCATCCATTGATATAGCGTCATCTTATCCAGAATTATCATTATCCATAATTTCTTTCTTTGGGAAAGTAATTTCCAATCTAACAAAGCAAAATGAGAAATATAAAGAAATAACAAAAGTATCAATTGTAAACGATATAATGGAGCGGATTGATCAATTAGAAAGAATCGGTTTACGTTCAGAAAATAAAGATATCATTCAAAAATCCGTAAAAACAATAAAAAGAAAGACATCGATTTTCCTTAAAAATAAGAAAACTATTCCTTGCGATAATGAATAAGTATTTTTGTATCAATTCAATTATTACTCAATTGTACAACCAATCAAATCAAAATAACGTAGCCGGTATGGCGCATTACGGTATCAACCCCGAGCACGCCCTGGGTATCTCGATTCCCATCCTACGCAAGATGGCTAAAGAGATCGGTCGAAACCACAGCCTGGCGCAAGAGTTATGGGATTCCGGTATTCATGAAGCGCGATTGCTGGCAGTATATATCACCGATCCATCTCAGGCGACTGAGGAACAAATGGAAAGCTGGGTAAAAGATATCAATTCTTGGGATTTGTGCGACGGATTCTGCAACAACCTGATGGTTCGGACGCCTTTTGCAGTCCAAAAAGCTATCGAATGGAGCAACCGCCCTGAGACATACGTAAAAAGAGCGGCATTTTCTCTGATGGCATGCATCGCTGTCCATCATAAACAACTTCCGGATCAACAATTCGAGGCATTTCTCGACCTGGTATATAAGCAAGCCAATGATGATCGCAATTTCGTCAAGAAAGCGGTCAATTGGGCGCTGCGTCAGATCGGCAAACGCAACACCAACCTCAACCAAAAAGCCATTTCGATGGCTAAACAAATCCAACGGCTTGATTCTAAGGCTGCCCGTTGGATTGCTGACGATGCCCTGCGCGAGCTGACCGGAGAACAAGTAAAAAATATTTTAATAAGGAAGGCAGGAAAACAGGAAAAGGAAAAATAAATGAGGTTATTTATAGTCAGTTCTCAGTTTACAGTTTTCAGTATTTAGTAATTCCGGTTTGTGCGATTTCCCAAAAATATCCTCCCCCACTTTTGCCTTTTAAAATGACGTCGACTAGCATTCTCCTCCCCCATTTTTGTCTTTCAAAATGGGGGAGGTAAAAAATCGAAATTTCCTGGCTTCTAAATTCATCTTTTATTTTTCTTATCAGATATAATATCTTCGTCAATTTATATTAAATACATCTTTTTAGGTAAAATTAAGCCTATGACCGAATACGAAGCCATCATCGGGTTAGAGACCCATATCCAACTCAACACCACAACCAAGATCTTTTGTGGCTGCAAAGCCGATTCATGGGGTGAACCTCCCAACACCAATATCTGCCCGGTGTGCTGCGGGTTGCCCGGCGTGTTACCCGTTTTAAATAAAACCGTGGTAGAAAAAGCAGTCTTGCTTTCGGCCGCCATGCACACTGAAATTCAGCGGGTTTCCTACTTCGACCGTAAGAATTATTTCTACCCGGATTTACCCAAGGGCTACCAGATATCCCAATACGATCAGCCATTGGCATTGGGAGGCTACCTTGAACTACCCATGCCCGAAGGCTATACCCGCCGGGTAAATATCGCCAAGCTGCACATCGAGGAAGACGCCGGCAAGACGAAAAATGAATACGGTCGACGGCTGATCGATTTCAACCGCTGCGGTGTGCCCTTGATCGAAATGGTTACCCAACCCGACCTGCGCTCCGCTGATGAAGCCTCCCAATACCTGATCCGCCTGCGTCAGTTATTACGCTGGTTGGGCATCTCCGAAGCTGACATGGAAAAAGCCCATCTGCGCTGTGACGCTAACGTCTCTATCCGTCCCAAGGGCGCCGATTACCTCAACCCCAAAACCGAGATCAAGAATGTCAATTCGATCACCGCCGTCCGGGATGCTATCCTGACCGAGATCGAGCGCCAGATGCGCGAAGTTGAAGCGGGGAATAAAATCCAAACCTGGACATTGGAATGGGATGAGGAAAGCGGTGTGCTGCGCAAGATGCGTTCCAAAGAAACCGAAGCCGATTACCGCTATTTCCGCGAACCCGATTTGCTGCCTATCCAATTAGATGAAGCCTGGTTGAGTGAGATACTCTCTGCCTTGCCTGAGCTGCCGTTGGAGCGCCGCCAACGATTTGTAGAGCAATATTCCCTGCCGGAATATGACGCCGATATCCTCACCGGCGAGCGCAGCCTTTCAGATTACTTCGAAAGCGCTGTGCAAAGTTATGGCAGCGACGCCAAACGCGTCTCGAACTGGTTGATGAATGACGTACTTCGCATGGTCAACGAGCGCGGCATCAGCCCGGCAGAATTAAAACTGACTGCGGCTTATCTGGCGGATATCATCAAGCTGGTAGACTCAAACGCAATCAACACTTCCACCGGGAAATCACTCATCGAGAAAGTGGAGCAAAGTGGGAAATCGCCTCAGCAAATCGTCGATGAAGAAGGTCTGGCAAAGGTCAGTGACCAGGACGCCATCCGCACGGTCTGCGCCGAGGTGCTGGCAGAAGCCCCCGACCAGGTGAAAAACTATCAGGGCGGTAAGATCGGGCTGATGGGCTGGTTTGTCGGTCAGGTGATGAAGAAAATGCGCGGCAAAGCCGACCCTCAATTGGCGAAATCCATATTGGAAGAATTGCTTTCCAAATAACTATTGGTCAGGCTATATAAATAAGATGCTTTTGTAGTAACAACTTTAGTCGGTTCACCCTCATAAAAACGACTGAAGTCGTCACTTCATAAATCATTTGCACTATCACAAATTACTATAGATTGACCCCATACATTTGATCCGGTCCCAACAACTCCGGAAAATGTTCTCTAAGTAACAAACGGCTGTTGTAACACAGGTGGCAGGCATCGGCATAGCCCTTTTCATGGGGCAGGTCAAATTGCGTCACCAGGGCTGCCGGACCTCCGTTCAAAATTACTTTTACAATTGGGTGACTCTGGGGGTCATATTCAGCACAGATTTCTTTGAGTGGTTTTTCCCGGATATTGCCGATAATGATCCCCTGACAGATATGCAGATTCCCCAACGGATCCATGTGTATCCGACCTGGTTCTACCAGGTCTTCGTAGGGGCATTCGGTGAACGATTCCCAAGGGCTTCTACCTGCTTTGTCAATGAGATTAACCGCCGCTCTGCCGCGGTACATCACGTCTGACTCACCCGGGGGCAGCGTCCCACGACCGGCTTCCGTACATGTTTCACTCTCTTGTGGAGAAGCAATGCTGATCGTGCCCAGCGGGATGTTCAATACACGCGCCACTTCTTCCGAAAACTTCGCCTGGGAGCTAATAAATTCATCATAGTGGAAAAAATCGGTACTCACCGATAAATCATGCAACAATCCTGAAAACGGTTCCAGCGCTGCCTGGGCGTCTTCCTGGCTGATAGCCCAATAACCGTTGGAAACAATGCCCACGTCAAACCCCATCTCATGCGCCATTCGTACCGCTTTTAGCAGGGTAGCGTAATATAAAAACGGCTCCCCCCCCTCAAAATAGATGCTGTTCACTGTACCGGTCTCCTTGGCTTGCTGCAGCGTATCCCGAATATCCGCCATCGTCATCACCCCGCTTTGCCAGGGGCTACCCCACACGAAGCAGTGGTCGCATTCGAAATTGCATTGGTAGGTTAACAAAATATGTAAGCCGGTGAGTTTCATGGATAAGCCTCCTGATGGAGTATAAATGAAAAAGTGAGTTATGAGAACTGATTGGTATTCGGTATTCAGTTATCAGTTTCCAGTTTTTAATCAAATCATCGAGCTAATAGACTACTAATTCTATTATATTAATTCCTGCTTTCCTGCCTTCCTCATAAAAAAAGTTGTCAGCTATCTGCGTTCAGCTTTATCGTGTCTTTCCTGGTTTTCGATTTTCCTGCCTTCCTCATATATCTTTACTCCCCGGTATCAAACTCATGGCATATTCCGCCAACGCCGTGATGGTCAGGCTGGGATTGACGCCGGGGTTAGCCGGCACAATCGAGCCATCCACCACGTACAACCCCGGGTAGTTATGCACCTGGCAATCCAACCCCACTACCCCCTGCTCGGCATTCACCCCCATCGGGCATCCTCCCAACAAATGCGCCGTTATGGGGATGTTGAATAACCCCTCGTTCAGTGAACCCGCCGGGATTCCATTGATCTTCTCGGCAAAGCGGCGCGTGACCCAATGCCCGATATCGATTTTCGTCGGGATAGTATGCTCAATGTCCGGCTCCGAAACAAGCCCTCGTCGAAACATGGTGAACAGGCTGCGACCCAGGCGAAAACGGATATGGTTATCTTGCGTTTGCATGACCAATAATATCGTTGTGCGGTGCGCCCAGCCAGGTATGATGTGTGACTTCAAAAAATCGATGGGGTGGCTGAAGATGATCCCCAGCGATTTCAATATCCTGAATGGAATACTCCCGCTGGCTTCAATGAGCGGTGCAGAAAGGTAACGCATCAGATCAGAGCCATCCGGGAAACGCACCGGTTCGATAGCGGTAACTTCATCTGCCTGAAAAATGGAGGTGATGGCAATGCCTTTGGAGTAATCGGTTTTTAACCCCCGATCCACTGCCCCTAAGAGTGTCTCAGAATTGGTGCGCACCAAATCGCCCAATCGGGATGAAATATCTGGCAGCGAATGGGTTTCTTCCTTACAACGAAATAACAAACCAACGGTTCCAGCCGCACTGGCAGAGACAACCACCTGCCTTGCCCGCACCGAGCTTACACGCTTATCCCACCAGGAAGTAGACTTACCGAAAACCACCTGATATCGAGCGCCATCCGATTGACCGGCAGGCAAAGGTTGAATATCTCGAACCACACATTCCGCCATGATTTGAGCGCCCCATTTTTCGGCAAAATACAAATAATTCTTCACCAGGGTATTTTTCGCATTCTCCCGGCAGCCCACCATGCAAGCACCGCAATGCGTGCAGCTTTTACGAGCCGGTCCTTCCCCATTGAAATAAGGGTCGGTGAAATCTTGTCCTTCCTGATCATCTTTGAAAAACACGCCCACTTCGGTCGGTCGGAAGGTATGGGAAGTGTTTAGTTCAGCGGCGATCTCATTCACAATGTGATCGGCTATCCACATCTTCGGGTTAGGGACAACGCCCAGCATACGTTTTGCAGTATCGTAATGCGGTCGAAGAATTGCTTTCCAATCAGCCAGGTGTTTCCAGGCAGGCGCCTCGAAAAGATGATCATCGGGTTCCATCAAAACATTGGCATAATTCAGGCTGCCGCCTCCCACCCCGCAGCCGTGCAACACAAAAATATCTTTAAAGGGGGTAATTTGAAGGTTGCCGAAACAGCGCAAAGCGGGCAACCACAGGTATTTCCAGAAAATCCAGTTTGTCTTGGGGAAATCTTCATCCCGATAGCGCTTCCCTTTTTCAAGCACCAACACAGAATAGCCTTTTTCAGCCAACCGCATGGCGCTTACACTGCCCCCAAAACCTGAGCCGATCACTACATAATCAAAAACCGCCTCGTCTGACATTTATCCTCCTCAATCACCCCATTAATCCCACAGGAATTCTACTCAAATGAAAAACGACTTTTATAAGGAAGCCAGGAAACAGATATAAAACTAAAAACTGAAAACTTTCTATCAGAAATCAGGAAAGCATGAAATTAAAAATCTTATTCATCCTGTCAATCCTGTTTATCCTGTTTATTTATTATCAACACAATTAATAATTGTAAGGAAACCAGCAATATATGAACCCGGGAAGGTTCTATACTATTCTTAACATAATTGATCTGACAGCTGAGAGCTGATAGCAGACAGCTTTATTTGTATGAGTAAAATCCTCGCCCGGTTTTGCGACCCAGATGACCGGCGTCTACCATCTTTCGCAGTAAATATGCAGGTCGGTATTTATCATCTCCCAGATCGCGCTGCATCACTTCCATGACCGAAAGCACAACATCTAAACCAACCAGATCGCATAAAGCCAGTGGCCCCATGGGATGATTCATGCCCAGTTTCATGACCGCGTCGATCGCTTCCGCAGAACCTACCCCCTCCTGAAGAGCGAAGACAGCTTCATTTATCATAGGACATAGAATACGGTTTGATATGAAACCCGGGAAGTCCTTGGCTTCAATGGGTTCTTTTCCCATTTTCCGGCAAATATCGAACACCGTCTGACAAGTATCATCAGAAGTATTTAACCCTCGGATCACCTCCACCAGCCGCATCAGTGGAACCGGATTCATGAAATGCATCCCGATAACCTTCTCCGGGCGACACGTGGCAGCCGCAATCTTGGTAATACTAATTGAAGAGGTGTTGGTCGCCAAAATGGTTTCGGGGGAACTCATGCGATCTAAATCGCCAAAAATCGTCCGCTTGATATCCCTGTCCTCTGAAGCGGCTTCAATGACTATATCGGCTTCTTCAACCATCGCCAGGTTGGTCACGCATTTTATATTCAAAGCCGATCTTCTCTGCGCTTCGTCGATCAACCCTTTTTTTATTAACTTGTCTACAGATTTCCGGATAGATTCTTTCGCATGTTTAAGCCGCTCGGGGATAATATCCATCATAATCACATCATATCCCGATGTTGCAGCTACCTGGGCTATGCCGTTGCCCATAACACCTGCCCCTACCACAAAAACGCACTGAATATCCATAGTTATCCCTCCTATATTATCTCAATCGCCATTGCGACAGCTTCAGCACCGCCTAAACAAAGTGAAGCGATACCCCTTTTTAAACCCCTATCTTTTAATGCATAGATCAGAGTGGTAAGCACCCGGGCTCCGCTGGCGCCGATAGGGTGCCCCAGGGCAATCGCTCCGCCGTTTACATTAACTTTAGCCCAATCCCAGCCTAGATCTGCCAAAACAAGTCCATCCACCAGAGCTTGTGCGGCAAAGGCTTCGTTCAATTCGATCAGATCGGCATCCGCCAGTGTCCACCCGATTTTTTCTAAAAGAATAGGAATAACCTTTGCGGGTGCAATAAAGAGATAGCGAGGGTCAACAGCCCCCTGGGCATATCCAATAATACGCGCCAGAGGCTGTACATTCATTGATTTCGCTTTTTTCGCGGAGGCTACCACCAAAGCCGCCGCACCGTCGTTTAATCCAGGAGAATTCCCGGCTGTAACACGGCCCTCTTTTTGGAAAGCGGGTTTTAACTTCGACAACCCTTCGGGAGAGGTATCTCGACGAGGTGTCTCATCGGTATCGAATAACTTCGTTTGCCCCTTTCCAGATGGTATTTCCAATGGAATGATTTCAGCTTTGAATTTACCGCTATCGATGGCTTGAATGGCTTTTGTTTGACTCCCCAGGGCGTATTCGTCCATGACGTCGCGGGAGATATCATATTCTTGAGCAATGAATTCAGCCGAATTTCCCATCCCCCAGTTTTCGAAGGGATCCCATAACCCATCTTGCAATAACGCATCGATCAACCGCCCATGACCGAAGCGTAACTCCTGGTTGCGCCCTTCGACTAAAAATGGCGCCCGACTCATATTTTCCATCCCCCCGGCAACCAATAAATCACCGTCACCAGCCTGAATGGCTTGCGCGGCTAACATGACGGTTTTCAAGCCCGAACCGCATACTTTGTTGACCGTCGTAGCTCCCACGCTGGATGGAAGCTCGGCAAAAATGGCTGCCTGGCGGGCTGGATTTTGACCCAACCCGGCGGAAACCACATTTCCCATCATCACTTCATCGATTTCTGCTTTGTTTGTAATCCCAGCTCGCTCTACCGCTGCTTTCACCACAGCCGCACCCAATTTGGGGGCTGGAATCGTTGCGAGACTGCCTTGGAACTTCCCCATGGGTGTTCGAACCGCGCTTAACAAAACGCATCCGTTGGAACCATCCACCATAGCAAAATCTCCTTTCACCAGGCTTCTTTTATACGACGATGAGTCTCCTCCAATGATTCGGGTAATACTCTGGTTTGCGCCAGGGAAGACATGAAGTTCGTGTCGCCCTCCCAGCGTGGTACAACATGCACATGCACATGATCCGCAATACCGGCGCCGGCTGCTTCACCGATATTCATGCCCACATTGAAACCCTCCGGGCAATATACCGCTTGCAGCACTTGTATAGCATGGTTGACTAATTCCATCATCTCCGAGCGCGTTTCGCACGACAATTTATCGATTGAAGAGACATGGTCATAAGGGACGACCATTAAGTGCCCACTCGTATAAGGGTAGCGGTTCAAGATAACAAAGGCATGCTCGCTTTTTACCACGATATATGGTTCAGCGCATTCCGATTCATCTAAAGCAACACATAAAGGACAGCAATTTTCTTTTTTATGACTTTGAATATATACCATACGCCACGGTGACCATAAATAATTCATAATTAATTTATTGTAGCAAAAAAACGATTTTCGTGGAATAGTTGACAGCAAATTTAAAGAAGAGTATCCTCATGCAAATCTCATTATGGACCAACTCCCCCTTTTTGAACCCCCTGCCTGGAGCGTATCTGAACTCACCCGCTACCTTAAGGATCTGCTCGAAGAAGACCATCTGCTGCGTGATCTATGGGTGATCGGCGAGGTCTCCAACATCTCCCACCCATCTTCAGGACACCTCTACTTCACCATCAAAGATAGCCGCGCCTCACTCAAGTGCGTCATGTGGCGTAATAACGTGGCAGCACGAAAATGGCTGCCTAAAGAAGGAGACAGCCTGGAGGTGCACGGATATATTGGGATATATGAAATGGGCGGCGCTTATCAGCTTTATGCCGACTCGCTGCGTCCGATTGGCGAAGGCGCTTTATATCAAGAATTCCTGCGGCTTAAAGCCCGTCTGGAAGCCGAAGGGCTGTTTGCCCCTGAACGAAAACGCCCCATCCCTGAGCTGCCCCAAAAAATTGGCATCGTCACCTCCCCCAGCGGCGCGGCATTAAGGGATATCTTGAACACCATCCGCCGTCGTTTTCCCTTGGTGGAAGTGGTTATTGCTCCCACGCCGGTCCAGGGAGTTGAAGCACCCGCGGGGATAATCTCTGCTCTGGAGAAAATCGAACACCTGGCAAAACCGGATGTGATCATTCTTTCCAGAGGCGGAGGTTCCATCGAGGACCTTTGGGCATTCAACGATGAAGGCGTCGCTAGGGCAATTGTGGCTACTACTGTACCTGTGATTACCGGCGTCGGTCATGAGACAGATTTCACCATTGCCGATTTTGCCGCCGACCTGCGCGCCCCTACCCCCACCGCGGCAGCCGAGCTGGCAACCCCCAACAAGACAGATATACTTACCTATCTTGCAGCGTTACAAAACAATATGGAACGGGAAATATCATTCCAAATTGCCAATTTACTCAGCGCATTCCAAAATGTGTCTCATCGGTTAGCATTACATTCGCCTCAAGGACAAATACGCCGCGATTGGCAATATTTGGATGATCTTATTCACCGCCTTAACATCTCAATCAATCATGCGCTTCAGATGAGAAATATCCAAGTAAGTGCTGTTCAACAAAGATTATCGTCACTAAATCCTCAGGCGGTATTAGACCGCGGCTTTGCCATTGTCTCCCAAGCCGACGGACAGGTGGTATTAAGCGCCAGGCAGGTTTCAAAAAATGAAATCTTAGATGTCCGGGTAAGTGATGGCGCATTTGGTGTGAAAGTAACCCAGAAAAAACAGGAATGAGTCATATGGCTAAAAAATCCCTTTCTTCTCCCAACAAAATTGATGAGCTACCCTATGAAAAATCGCTATCTGAATTAGAATCCATCGTGTCAGCTCTTGAATCGGAAACCCACACACTCGAAGAATCACTGACGCTGTATGAACGCGGGCAACTACTGGCAAAACACTGCGCCGCGCTGCTCGACCAGGCAGAACTTAAAGTCAAGCAGCTTTCTGATGATAAGCTGAACACTTTTATCGATGAGGATTGAACAAATCTAACTATGTTACTTGATCTAATAAACAATCAGGTGATAATCGCTGGATTGGTTGGCTGGAGTCTTGCCCAGGCAATCAAAGTGCCGTTAGAATACGTGCAAACTCACAAATGGAATTGGTCTTTGCTTTTTCGCGCCGGCGGCATGCCCAGTTCGCATTCTGCGTTAGTGAGTGGAATTTCGCTGGCAACCGGGTTGTATGAAGGCATGAATACCGCGGTTTTTGCTTTATCGGTTGCCGTTGCCATGGTGGTCATCTATGACGCTACCGGTATTCGCCGCCAGGCAGGTAAACATGCCGAATTGATCAATGCCATGATCGATGATCTTGCCAGCGGGCATCCGTTAAAAGAAGAAACACTGCGTGAAGTCCTGGGGCATACCCCTATTGAAGCAATGGGAGGCATGCTGCTGGGCTTGCTTTCAGCTTTATTATTATGGGCTGTTTGGCGATAATTAATACTCAAAGGGAATGAAATACTTTATTTATTGCCCATTTAGCGCCAGCAGATAACTCTGGAATTCTTAACCCCCACCCTGTTAACAAATACACACAAAACCCTATCAGAATGCCGCCAACAGCTATCAGCCAGGCTGGTATTCCATTCACCTGGTATAACCATGCCTGGATGAATCCTGCCATGACGATAGATGCGATGGCGGAAAGCAAGAATCCATTCAGCAAGCGCCTGCCATTCAATCCGCATAATCTGCGCTGCATCAAAACCAATAACCCTGCCATTTCTAAAGCAGTCGCCAGAGAATTGGCTAACGCCAACCCGCCATGGGGAGCCCATCCGAGGTGTGAAAATAAACTTGAGAAAATAAAACTGAAAAGAATGTTTAGTATCATGGCAGCGGCGCCAACCATCACCGGGGTGCGTGTATCGTGTAAGGCATAAAAAGCCCGCGCCAGAATTTCTACCACACAATGCCCCACTAAACCCACCGCATACCACAACAACGCCCAGGCAACCAGTTCCGTCGAATGAGCATCGAACTCCCCCCGCTGGTATAAAAGGATGATGATCGGTTTCCGTAACAGCATCAGCCCCACCGAAGCCGGCAACGAAAGCAATAGCACCCCCCGCAAACTGGCAACCAAGGAAGCGCGCAGATCGTCGATTTTTCCCAGGGCATATTGCGATGCCAGGGTAGGCATAGCTGCAATGGCAATGGATTGCGCAATAGCTGCCTGCGGCATCAATAACAATGTAAATGCGGTAACCACACCGGTCACGCTGCCTTCCGGTTGCGCTGAAGCCAGGCGGGTGTTCACCCAAAAATTCAATTGCACCACTGCTACGCCGAATAAACGCGGCAAAAGCAGTGTAAGCACTTCGCGAACCGCGGGCAAATCAAAACCCATAATGGGAAAATACCGGCTTTTTTGATGTAACAGGCTGGGTAATTGAACACCAAAATGCAACGCCGCCCCAATAACCACCCCCCAGGCAAGCCCGTAAATCCCAGAAGATGGTGATAATACCGTGACCCCAAAAATCATGCCAATCTGGTATAAGGCGGGAGTCAGCGCGGGAACGAGGAACACCTGGTGAGAGTTCAATACCCCCATTACAATGCCGCTCAAGCCGAAAATCACTGCCGAGGGCAGCATCAATCTCATCAGGTCGATCGTTAAAGTTTCCTTGACCGGGTCGACCGCAAACCCCGGCGCAAGGATATAATGAACAATAGGCCGGGCAAAAAGCGCTGCCAGTCCGGCAATCACGATCAAGGTGACGAGCGCCAGGTTTGAAATCGCTGAGGCTAATTTCCAGGCTTCGCCGCGTTCGCCTTTGGTTATTAATCCGGTAAACGTGGGGATAAATGCCGATGCCAGCGCCCCCCCAGCGACCAGATTGAACAATGTCTCTGCCACCCGGTTCGCCGCGTTAAAAGCTTCCATCTCTGCTCCGGTGCCGAAGGCTCTGGCAACCAGGATTTGTCTTGCCAGTCCTGCCAGGTTGCTGATAATGAAAGCAACCATCACCGTCCCCGCGGCGCGTGCAATTTGTCGATTGGCGTTTACCCCGGTATTGTCCATAAATCAGAATTATATCCGAGTTAAAGTTTTATATACTAAAAAGAAAAAAAGGGTACTCCCTTCCCCTGTCATTGCGAGTAAGTCCACATCGCTAAGGCGTTCTTCTATCTAAAAGGAACTCAACTCTCTTGTCATTCTGAGCGCAGCGAAGAATCTCATTGATGATCGTGCAGATTCTTCGGTCGCCCTGGCAGGCTTCCTCAGAATGACAGTTCCTTAGGAGCGCAGCGAAGTAATCTTGTCTTTTCATAACCCATAATGAAAATCAACGGCACTGAATAAATCTTGCTAAAAGTTTAATATCGAATAATAGTCGGATTTCTTCATCAGAACATCAATAAATAAACTGAAATCACCACCTTGACGTAGAACATGCGTTCGGTTATAGTTAATTCTCAGTTCAATCAGGAGGCGGTTATGAAATACTCTTCTCCACCCGATCGGCAATTCTTTTATGCACAGGTATGGGACATTGTACGCATGATTCCCCCGGGATACGTAAGCACCTATGGCAAAATTGCAAATTGGGTGCCGATAGCAAAAACATTGGATCCCCAAAGTTATCGCGCTTGGGGAGCCCGCTGGGTGGGCGGGGCTATGGCAAATTGCCCTTCCGACGTCCCCTGGCAGCGCGTGGTAAACTCGCAGGGAAAGATCAGCCTGCCCGAAGAAACCAAGGGATTCTCCGTCCAGCGTAAACTCCTTGAAGACGAAGGCATTGTATTCAACGAGCGTGGTGTGATCGATCTCAAACGCTTTGGCTGGGATGGCCCTGCTGAATCCTGAATCCGATACATATATTGGTCACCCAAAGGGAATATTGTATGAAGGAAATTCAAAATCTAACTTTTAAACCGGTGACGCCGGAAACATGGGATGATTTTGAACTATTATTTGGTCCCCGCGGTGCATCCGGTGGGTGTTGGTGCATGTGGTTTCGTCTCAGCCGGGCGCAATTTGAACAACAAAAAGGGGATGGTAACAAAGAGGCAATGCACCACATTGTAAATTCAGGAGAAGTGCCGGGAATATTGGCTTATTCCAGCAAACAGCCGGTAGGCTGGTGTTCGGTCGCGCCGCGGGAACACTTTTCCGCGCTGGAAAGATCACGGGTGCTCAAACGTGTGGATAATGAACTGGTTTGGTCGATCGTGTGTTTCTTTATCGCCAAACCCTATCGGCGGAAGGGTGTTATGCGTCGTCTGCTCCAGGCAGCTGTAGAATATGCCATAAGCCAGGGTGCAAAAATCATCGAGGGCTATCCCATCGAGCCCAAAAAAGGTGTTACCCCGGATGTATTCGCTTATCATGGGCTTTCATCGATTTTCTTAGAGACAGGGTTTCAAGAAGTGGCGCGTCGTTCACAAACGCATCCCATTATGCGCTATTTTGTAAATGAGCAATGATATGGTCACTCGCTGTGCCTGGGCTGGAACTGAGCCGCTATATGTGGCGTATCACGATGAAGAATGGGGGGTGCCTTTACATGATGATCAAAAGCTTTTTGAATTCCTGATTCTGGAAGGCATGCAAGCAGGTTTGAGTTGGGCAACCATCTTGCGTAAACGGGAAGCTTTCAGAGCTGCTTTTGATCATTTTGACCCTCAAGTGATCGCTAACTATGATGAGGCGAAAGTCTCCGAATTACTTGCCAATCCCGGCATTATCCGTAACCGGCTAAAAATCCTGGCAGCGATAAAAAACGCCAAAGCCTTGCTTGAAATCCAGGCAGAATTTGGCAGCTTCGACCGGTATATCTGGCAATTTGTTGGTGGTGCTCCGATCCAAAATAAATGGAAAACAGCCTACGAAGTACCTTCCACCACTGTGGAGTCAGATACCATGAGCAAGACATTAAAAAAGCACGGCTTATCTTTTGTTGGTTCAACGATTTGCTATGCTTTCATGCAAGCGGTTGGTATGGTGAACGACCATACCACCGATTGTTTTCGTTACACCGAATTATGCATACTGTGATAAAATCCTCCGATGCCTTTCCCCGAAGAATCAACGAGAGCCGGGTACGCCGCCCCCGGCTCTCTCTAAGGAGGAGAAGAAGAGAAATCGCCCTTCGATTTTTATCTTACCAAGACCCAATAAACATTGCTTGACGATTAACCTACGATTACCCTACGATCCCCCAACAATTTTGCCAGTTTACAAAGAATAACTATGTATTTTGCAATTGAAACCCAAAACTTAAGCCGAATCTATAAAATTCGCGGCGGAAAAAAGACCGAGCCGAAGGAATTACTGGCGCTGGATGATATTAATATCCAAATCCGCAACGGCGAGTTGTTCGGCTTGCTAGGCCCTAACGGCGCCGGAAAAACCACACTGATCAAGATCCTCACTACCCTGCTGGCCCCTTCTTCGGGTACGGCAAAGGTGGCTGGCTATGATGTTAGCAAAGAAAAAGAAAAGGTTCGCCCGCGTATCAATATGGTGTCGGGCGGCGAATCTTCCGGTTATGGGTTGTTGACCGTACGGGAAAACCTGTGGATGTTCGCGCAATTCTACGGCATCCCCTCATCGCTTGCCAACCAACGGATCAAAGAATTGCTCGAGGTGGTTGGATTGGCAGATCGCATCAACAGCAAGTCATCCGATTTATCCACCGGATTGCGCCAAAAAATGAACGTGGTCAGAGGCTTCTTAACCGACCCGGATGTCTTATTCCTGGATGAACCAACCCTGGGGCTGGATGTCGGCGCTTCGCGGGAAATCCGCCGCTTTATACGCAAGTGGGTAGACGACGACCAAACTCGTACATTGCTGCTCACCACCCATTATATGGTTGAAGCTGATGAACTTTGTGACCGGGTAGCCATCATCAACCAGGGACGTGTGTTGGCATGTGACACACCAGCCACTCTTAAACACCGTTTGCAAGGAGAAGCCATATTCCGCATAGAAGTAAGCCCGCTTAATGGCGCTAATATCCACGATTTTGAAGCCATCCCAGGCGTGCGAAAGGTTACCCATCGTGCGCACGATGGATTTTCTACCATGGAATTGATCCTGGCACAAGACGACGTGCTTAGCTCGGTGGTCAGCACCATGACGGCTGAAAACATTCATATACAAAATCTACAAAAACGTGAACCGACCCTTGAGGACGTTTTTGTCGACCTGGTTGGTAAAAGCATCGAGGATGTGGAAAGTGACGACGACATCCAGGATGACTAAAAACCAGGGTGTTAAATTATTCATCCAGACTGTAATTGCCCGCGCCTATCCCCGCCTTATCGGTCAGCAGCGCGAAAAATCCTGGATGTTTTTCGATATCGTGCTGCCTCTGCTAAGTGTATCAGCATATGTGTTTATTTATCGGGCGATCAACGCACCGGAAGATTATATTGGCTTTGTGATCATTGGCGGCGCCATGACGGCTTTCTGGATGAATGTGTTATGGAGCATGTCCAGCCAGCTCTATTGGGAAAAAGAACAGGGCAATCTGGCGCTATATATCCTGGCGCCAAATTCGATGATGGCTATCCTGTTGGGTATGGCGTTAGGCGGTATGGTAGCCACCACGCTGAGAGCGGCGGTCATTATGATCATTGGAAGCTGGCTATTTAGTGTAAGTTATGCCCTGGTTTCATTTTCTCAACTCTTTCTGGTGTTTGTATTGACCATGGTTGCTTTATACGGCTTGGGAATGATGTCATCCTCCGTGTACTTATTGCTCAGCCGCGAAGCCTGGCATATCTCCAATCTGGCACAGGAACCTATCTATCTCCTCTCGGGTTTTTATTTTCCGATCAAGAATTTCAATTTCTGGGTTGCCGTAGGCGCTTCTATCATCCCTTTAACATTGGGTTTAGATGCCATGCGCCAATTATCCTTCTCATCCGGCGCTTCGCTGGGCTTTCTCTCCGTCCCCATTGAGCTGGGCGTCTTGATGATCTTATGTCTGGTTTTCCTGGTTGGTTCGCGATACTTGATTGCCTACATGGAAAAATTAGCTATCCGTGAAGGCCGCCTGACAGAGAGCAGGCGATAACCTATGAACCTGACGACCATCAAACCCTATGTACGTAGTTTCCGACTGGCTGCCTGGCTGGGCTGGCAAATTGAATCCAATTGGGCAGACCCTTTTTTATTTGCCATCTATTCCATCGTTAAACCTTTAGCAGCAGCCGCTATTCTGGTAGTAATGTATAGCGTGATCACCAGCGGAAATTTCGACGCCCCCATTTTTTCCTATATCTATTTGGGCAATGCCTTCTATATATTCGTCGGGCAAGTCATGACCGGCATATCCTGGGCGGTGATCGATGACCGTGAACATTATAAAACACTCAAGTATATGTATATCGCGCCGGTTCAGTTTCCCTTGTATTTAATGGGACGCGGCGTGGCGCGCTTCATCATTGCCGCATTTTCTGTTTTCATCACCATCACATTTGGAATTCTGTTTCTCAGAGTAAACATCGATTTTGCTTCCGTAAACTGGCTTTTATTTTTTACTACCTTGATCATCGGGGTCATCATGTTAGCCATGATGGGTTTAATCCTGGCGGGTGTATTGTTACAACTGGTACATCATGAATTCGGGATTGGTGATGCCGTAGCCGGGGCAATGTACTTATTTAGCGGTGCGGTATTCCCTCTGGAAGTGTTACCCAAAGCCTTCCGTTGGGTGGGATTTATCAACCCTGTGACTTATTGGTTGGAACTGTTGCGCCGCTCTCTGGTCGGGCAGGTAGCGCAAGCCTTCCCGACCCTTTCATCGCTATCCGACGGGCAAATCCTGGGGATATTGCTGGGGTTGACTATCATTTTTACAGTGTTTTCGAGTGTCAGTTTTCGCTGGTGCGAAAACCGGGCGCGTGAACTTGGTTTGATCGATGTAGTCACCAATTATTAGGAAAGTAGGACATCATGAATACACAAAATAAAAGCGCATGGATTGGAAATGTCCCTTCATCGCCTTTGGGTATGATATGGATCGCAGTGTCTGATAACGGATTAGCCGCCATTCAAATTCATCCCGATGGTGATAAATTCAAAGATCAATTACGAAAAATGGGTTATTCCCAAATATTCGATGATCCGGTGCGTGTATCGTCAACCTCCCAACAACTGGAAGAATATTTCGTAAAGAAACGCACGGATTTTGATCTTATTATTGATTGGTCAAACATGCTGCCTTTTCAGGAACAGGTATTAAAAGCCACCCTGGCGATCCCATACGGACAGACATCCACCTATGGAGAAATTGCTTTCCGGTTAGATAAACCTCAAGCTGCCCGCGCTGTGGGCAGAGCGGAAGCAACCAACCCCATACCCCTGGTAATCCCCTGCCACCGTGTTATCGGTGCCGATGGTAAATTACACGGTTATGGAGGCGGTAAAGGCATCGAAACCAAAGCCTGGCTGCTTAAATTTGAAAGCGGTAAATGAAAACCAGAGATTGGCTGGCTTTCATCGCCCTGGGGATGATTTGGGGTTCCTCTTTCCTATGGATCAAGATCGCAGTTCAAGAAGTCAATCCTATCTTACTCGTGGCATACCGCATTTTTTTTGGGATTATCGGATTGGCGGTCATCGTCCTTCATATGCGACCCCAATGGCCGGTTGATTTTAAAACCTGGACGATGCTTACGATTTTAGGAATTTTCAATAACGCCCTTCCCTATGCCTTGATTTCGTGGGGAGAGCAATACATCGATTCGGCGGTAGCCGCCATTCTGAATAGCACCACCCCGTTATTCACCATGATCATCGCCAATATATTTCTGCGAGACGACCGGTTGACGCTTGCGCGTGCACTCGGTTTATTGATCGGATTTGCAGGGATCGTGGTTTTAGTCAGCCGTGATCTAATTGGCGGTATTCATCTTAACCTTCTGGGTCAGGGCGCGGTTTTATTGGCATCATTCTCCTATGCATGCAGTGTCGTTTTTGCTCGACGTATTACTCATGGCGTTCCCCCGTTACTGCAGGCTCTAATCCCTTTGTTAGGCGCAGATCTCATTATGTGGATAAGCGCTATAGGTGTCGCTTACAATCAGGTCGAAGCAGAAGCAAGCTCTCGTTTTATCACCATCTTGAATGAGATAATCCCCAATCTACCACTAACCTGGATTGCCTTATTATGGCTGGGTTTTTTGGGTACCGGCATCGCCTACCTGATTTTCTTCAATCTTTTGCATTCCGTGGGACCAACGCGTACAACCCTGGTGACTTATGTTTTTCCATTAGTGGCTGTTATCCTGGGTATCGTTTTCTTAGGCGAAACGCTCAACTGGCAACTTTTTGTGGGCGGCAGCCTGGTAGTGGGCAGTATTATCACCGCCAATAGACAATCATAACAATAAATACTGAGTTTCATCACGATAACAATAATCTTGATCGTAGTACAATCAGGACAATTGCATTAATATTGAAATCAAAATATTTTTATCAGGAGGATTTAAATGCCTGAAGCATTGATCATTGACGCAATTCGTACACCAATCGGCGCCTTAGGAGGCGCGTTAGCCGCCGTTCGCCCCGACGATCTGGCAGCCCACATTCTGATCGCCATCCTGGAACGCACCGGAATTGACCCCGCCCTTGTTGAGGAAGTTTACATGGGGTGCGCCAACCAGGCGGGTGAAGATAACCGCAATATAGCCCGTATGGCGGGCTTATTAGCAGGTCTTCCCGTGGAAGTGCCGGCGGTGACATTCAACCGTCTGTGCGCTTCCGGATTGAATGCCATCAATCAGGCTGCACGCGCCATCAAAGTCGGTGAAGGAGATGTATTCATCGCCGGTGGGGTGGAAAGCATGTCGCGCGCCCCTTATTCTTTTCCAAAAGCCGATAAAGCCTTTCCCTGGGGTAATATCACCGCTTACGATACTGCCTTGGGTTGGCGCTACCCGAATCCGAAAATGCAGGCGCTATATGGCACCGATGCGATGGGTGAAACCGCGGAAAATATCGCAGACATGATGCCCGATCTCACCCGCCAAAAACAAGACGCCTTTGCTGCCGAAAGCCACCGCCGCGCCCTGGCAGCCATCGATTCGGGCAAGTTTGCCGAAGAGATCACACCCGTATCCATTCCCCAGCGCAAGGGCGATCCCATCGTGGTCTCGATTGACGAAAGGCCGCGCCGCGACACGAATCTGGAATCACTGAGCCGCCTGAAGCCCGCCTTCCGCAAAGATGGCAGCGTCACTGCCGGTAATTCTTCCGGTTTGAATGACGGCGCCGCGGCACTGTTGCTCACCAACCAGGAAAAAGCCAAAGAGCTGGGGTTGAAACCCATGGCGCGCATTGTCGCTTCAGCCGCTGCGGGCATGCCCCCCCGCGTTATGGGGCTGAGTCCCATCTCTGCCACCCGAAAAGCATTGGCGCGTGCCGGGATGGATATTTCATCCATTGGATTGGTCGAGTTGAACGAAGCCTTCGCGGTTCAATCCCTGGCAGTGATCAAAGAGCTTGGCTTGAGTCAGGATATTGTCAATGTCAATGGCGGCGCAGTAGCCTTGGGTCACCCCCTGGGTTGCTCCGGCGCCCGCATTATGACCACTTTGCTGCATGAAATGAAACGCCGCGCCCCCCAGGAAAAACGCCCGTATTATGGATTGGCAACCCTGTGTGTGGGTGTGGGACAGGGCGAAGCAACCATCGTAGAGTGGCTCGATTGACAGTATGCTTGCCCTGGTAACGGGTTCAACCGGTTTTATCGGCTCGCACATCTGCCAGGCGTTAGTGACGCAAGGCACGCAGGTGCGAGCCTTTCACCGTCCTGGCAGCCCGTTGACCCTTCTGGAAGGCTTGCCCGTAGAGCACGCGGTTGGCGATCTCACCGACGCCGCATCTCTCGAATCCGCCATGCAGGGTGTGGATGTGGTATTTCACGCCGCCGCTCAACTTGGCTCACATAAAAACCCCGATCAAATCTACAACATTACCGTTCAGGGCACACGCCATGTGTTAGAGGCTGCTTTTCATGCTAAGGTAAAGCGCATCGTTCACACCAGTTCGGTAGCCGCTTTAGGTGTGCCTCCTCAAAAACACCTCAACTCCCCGTATTTACTCGATGAGCGCTATACCTGGAACTTCAAACCTGAATGGTGGCGCTATGGTTATGCTAAATATCTGGCAGAATTGGAAGTGCAATCCGCCGTGGCAAAGGGCTTAGATGCAGTCATCGTCAATCCAACGATTGTATTAGGCGCAGGTGATATCAACCGGATTTCGGGAGATATTGTCATTCATGTCGCAAAGAGACATATCCCGGTTTCCATTGAGGGCGGTTTGAATGCCATCCATATAAACGACGTCGCCCGGGGGCACCTGGCAGCCCTCGAGCGTGGCCGTTGCGGAGAACGCAATATTCTCGGCAATCAAAACATGACCCACCACGAGTTCCTGAGCGCAATTGCTTCAGTTGCCAGTGTCGCGCCTCCCCTTATAAAGCTCCCAATTTGGGTTCTGCCCTTCCTGGTTTACCCTCTCTCCCTGGGGCATACGTTCTTTCACTTGCCATTAGCAGGCAGCGACCTTCACCGCGCCGGTTGCAATTTTTATTACGACACCCGCAAAGCCCAAAACGAACTCGGGTTGACCGATATGCTCCCGGTTCGTCAGGCAATCGAAGAGACCCTGGCGTGGTATAAAAAGACAGGCATACTCAAATAGGGGTTAGGTATCAGGTATTAGGGATTAGGCAACCAGGAATAATTCCCTCATTACCTGGTTGCCTTGTTGCCTGATTACCCTATTTCCTGTTATATATAATATCGGTCTTTATCCACCTCTTCTCTCAGAATGCTCAATTCTTGCGCTGAGGGAGACTGATTTACTTCAACCTTATCCGGAATAATCAACTCAAAACCGGTATTTTCCACCACCTGCTCTACGGGTATATCCGGCTGGGTGGCAAGCAGCATCATGCGTTTGCTTTCGGGGTGGAATCCCATCACCGCCAGGTTGGTGACCACCCGGAAAGGTCCCGTGCCGGGCGGCAAGCCGGCTTTCTCCCTCGCACCGGGACCGGTGAGGTAACCCGGTGTGGTAATGAAATCCACCTTTTCGATAAAACGGCGTTTATCCTGGCGCATGATAATGATCGTCTGCCAGCAATGCGAGCCGACATCATTGCCGCCCCCGCTGCCCGGTAGACGTACTTTAGGGTGGTAGTAATCTCCAATCACGGTCGTGTTTAAATTCCCATAAGGGTCGACTTGAGCGCCGCCCAGGAAACCATATTCGATGAAACCCCGTTGAGCCGTCTCCATAATATCGCAGATACCCGTGGCTGAAACAGCCCGGTGGAAGGTGTTCTCCTCCCCCACTGCCAGGGGTAACAAATCCAACAAAGCGCCAGCGCCACCAAATTCGAAAACCAGAACCAGGTTGGGTGCGTGCATTTTTTGCGCTAAGGCGGCTGCCAGCATGGGAATCCCGGTGCCGATGAAAGCCGTGGTGTGGTCGCTCATCAGACGAGAAGCGGTGCAAATTAACAATTCGTTGGGGTTATAGGGTGTGGAATTGGGTGAAGTCATATCTGCCCCCTTTCATAGCATAAGTTTTCCAATTGGTCTTTCCCAATGAAATCGAGATACTCCCTGTGATCTTTTACCCCATAGATATACTTCTGTAAATAAGCCTGAGTTGTCGTTTCCTCTTTAGAAGCTTCCACCCAGCTTTTAATTTGTGCCTCATCCCGTTTATATACGTAACACATCTCGCCGGGATGTGAACCGAAAGGCGCTTCCACCACCCCATCGACCAGGTAATAAGGAATAATCGTACGGTCTGGTTGTTGACGGATGAATTCTGTATCGACGATCTCCTCTGCACTGATGATCAACCGGCGGGAGGCGCGCGCCATTTCGGCAGCAAAACCGCTGATGCCGTCGATTTGAGCATTGCCGTATTTATCCGACCGGTGCACATGGATCAGCCCCACATCCAATATTAACGCAGGCAGAAGGGCAATCGGGTCGCCGGTAAAGGGGCATTGCACAACTTTTGCTGCGCTGTATTTCAAGGTATCGCTGCCCAACATGGATCGCACCGGCAGAAAAGGCACACCCATGGCAGCGGCTTTAAACCGCCAGGTGATCCCGGCATTGCTCCAATCCACGCAGGTTTCCACCCGTCCGCTTTCTACTTCTCGTCGCAGGCATTCCGAAACGCCATACACCTCCAATCCGATATACGTGATATCCAAAGCTTTAACCAGGTGAGCTGCCAGCAACATATCCAACTCAAAAACACCCTGTCCGGCTATGCGCAAATCCTTTTTCCCCTGGCGCACGATTTCATTGACCAACGACATTGGGCAACGCACGGTGCCATACAACTCCGTGCCTATATAATCCCCATCATGAACAAACCGGCTCACCGCTTCGGCTTCGCTCATCCGCTTATCCACCAACCCCTTGGGCTTTTGACGGTTCCACTCTCGAAACGCGTTCATGTCCAGCGATTGGATCATAGGTCCGACGCCAGATTCGATGACCTCCATAAACGCCTCCTTTGGCAAAAATTCGTTTTGAAAGTCTTTTACTTATTAATACAATACATTGTGATTAATTGCAATAACTGGGTGTGTGTTTCTATTTATTCACATTTCGCAGTAGCCATATTTCACTTCGCTGTTATTCACGGGTGCTTGCCTATCAATCATACCCAATTTATATCTGTCAGTTTAAGAAACACTTTCAGAATGATGCAAGGATTGTAACGAAGCGCGAATCGAAATCAGTTTTTCGTAACCCGACTCGGAAAATTATCTGAAATAATTATGACAATTATCAAAAATAATCCTGACTTTTGTATCTGATTTTTTTTGTTTTTGTGATATAATATTTAGGCTTACCTTATAATATTGATGGAATTTATTTAGGTGTGTATTATATTTAGTGGATAAATTAATGAATAGTACCTCGCCTTCTCTCAGTGAAAGCATGCAAATGTATATTATTACAATTGCCCGGCTTTCAACAGATAATCAACCTGTACCACTTTCAAAATTGGCCGAAGAATTGGATATCTCGCCTGTCTCAGTCAATGAGATGTGCCGGAAACTGCAAGAAACCGGGTTGGTAAATTATCAACCCTATAAAGGGGCTTCTCTTACCCCGGAAGGGTTAGAAAAAGCATGCTACATCCTCCGCCGGCATGACTTGTGGGAGGTTTTTCTAGTGGAGAAGCTGGGATTTGATATCACAGAAGCGTACGAAATCGCCTGTCATTTAGAGCACATACCATCGAGCACCCTGGTCGACCGTCTGGATGCATTTCTCGATTACCCCAATCTCAACCCCAGTGGTGTCGCGATCCCAGGCAAGGGAAATAAAAACCTGATGGATGTTTCCGTTTCGCTGGACCGCTTGAACCCAGGCCAGACTGCCCGAGTGCTGCGGTGTGAACTGGATGAACGCGCCATGGCTTTTCTAAATAAAGCGGGATTTATGCCGGGTACCGATATAAAAATTCTCGCCGAAACCGAGGAGGGGATGTTTCTCCATTGTCTTGGGAAAGATGTTTTATCGCTCTCACGAGAATTCACTAAAAACATATATGTGGTTATATCCGACAAGGAGAAACACAACGTAACGAATAAATCCGCTGAAAAAAAATTCACGAACAATAAGGAGATATCAACCATGGGAAAGCAACAAATAAATCCTGCTGCCCACACTTCAGTACAAAGAAAAATACTAAGTGAATTAAAAATTGGTCAATCGGGGATTGTAGTCAAAGTGGGCGGAAAAGGACAAATCCGGCAGCGTATGATGGATATGGGCTTGGTGCCGGGCAGTGAAATTAAAGTCCTCCGCAAGGCACCTCTTGGAGATCCGGTGGAATTTTCCATCAAGGGCTACAACCTCTCTCTTCGTAAGTCTGAAGCGAAAGACATCGAAGTTGAGGTTAGTGAATGAGAGAAGCATCCTCTATCCATCTGGCAATGACCTCTTCCGGAGAAACCGTGCGCATCGTCTCTATCGAAGGAGGTCAAGGGGTGCGCAAGCGATTGGCAGATCTTGGACTGAATATCGGGGAAGAAATTTCAGTTATTCAAACCAATCACCATGGGCCTATGATTTTAGCCGTCAAAGAATCAAGATTGGCTATTGGGCGAGGTGTAGCACACAAAATACTGGTTGAATCGATCCAATCAGTTCACAAATAAATCACTTTTGTGATGATACTTCGAACATCGAGGAGTTAATGTATGGCAAATCAATTTACCCTGGCTTTAGCAGGAAATCCAAATGCGGGCAAGAGCACCATTTTTAATGCCCTCACAGGTGCTCGCCAGCATGTAGGCAACTGGCCTGGAAAAACTGTTGAAAAGAAAGAAGGTCTTTGGAATTATAAAGATTATTCTTTTAATGTTGTCGACTTGCCGGGAACTTACAGCTTGACCGCGTATTCTCTGGAAGAAGTCATTGCGAGGGATTTCATCATTGAGGAAAAACCCGATTTGGTTGTATCGGTTGTTGATGCATCAAATTTAGAACGCAATTTATATTTGGTTGTTCAATTGATTGAATTAGGCGCAAAAGTCATTGTTGCGTTAAATATGAGTGATGTGGCTGATGGCCGCGGTATTAAAATTGATGTAAAAAAATTATCAGATGCTTTAAAAATACCTATCATCCCTACCATCGCCAGTAAAGAAATAGGACTTGATGAGTTGAAGTTGGCCATTGCCAATCTGGTCTCAAGCAATGGAGGTCAAAAATTATGATCCACGATTTAGCATACACAAGTAAGATAATCCTGGTCGATTACGGCAAAGAAGTAGAGCATGAAATCGCGTTTTTAGAAGAAATTATTAAAAATAATCCATTGCTGGAGTCCGTTTATCGCTCGCGCTGGCTGGCGATCAAATTACTGGAAAGCGATGACGAGATCATATCCCGGGTTAAAACTGTTCCTAACTCTGAACAATTATTAGAAAAAGCTAAATTAAGCGTAGAACACCTGCGCTCGATTTACGATGACGATGTGGATATCATCATTGCCGACCGCCGGTATGGATGGATCAACGGATTGATGCGTGAAACCGTCACCCGTTCCAGTCAAAGCCGTATCACCCTCTCCGACAAAATCGATAAGGTTGTGACCAACAGGGTGCTAGGTATTCCAATCTTTTTGGTGATGATGTGGTTCGTTTTTAAATTCACTACCGATGTGGCAGGCCCTTTCCTGGATTGGGTAGATGGCGTAATTGCCGGACCGATTACTTCCTGGGTGGTCGCTTTACTTGGATTGATGGGTTTAGGCGGATCATGGGTTGAGTCATTATTTATGGATGGTATTATTGCTGGTGTGGGAGGGGTATTGGTTTTCGTCCCCGTTCTCATGTCTCTTTATCTGGCTTTAGCGGTATTAGAAGATTCGGGTTATATGGCGCGGGCGGCATTTGTAATGGACCGCTTGATGCATGTACTCGGGTTGCATGGTAAAAGCTTCCTGCCTATGATCGTCGGATTTGGCTGCACGGTTCCTGCGTTTTATGCCACCCGCACATTGGAAAATGAGCGCGATCGCATCCTGACCGGTCTTCTTGTCCCCTTTATGAGTTGCGGCGCCCGACTTCCTGTTTATGTGCTGTTTGCCGCCATCTTTTTCCCGCAAAACGCGGGGACGATGATCTTCATCATGTACATTTTAGGTATCGCGATTGCAATCATCCTGGGAATGCTCCTAAAAAATACAATTTTTAAAACCAAACATAAAGGTTCCTTCGTTATGGAATTGCCGCCCTATCGCCTGCCCACCTTGAAAGGGATTTGGATCAACATGTGGGAAAGGACCTCTTCGTTCGTGAAAAAAGCCTGGACGATCATCTTAGGCACCAGTATTGTGATCTGGCTTTTATTGGCAATTCCAATCGGTGGATCGGGCGAATTTGCCTCAACCGATGTGGATAATAGCGCTTTTGCTGGCTTCTCCAGAATACTAGCCCCGGTGTTCAAACCGGCTGGTTTTGGCAGCTGGGAAGCCAGCGGGTCAATCATTACCGGTTTTGTGGCAAAAGAGGTGGTGGTATCGACCATGTCTCAAGTGTATGATGTGGAGGCTGAGGAAGAGGGAGCGGAAGAACCAACAACCATCCTGGAAGATATTGGGAGTATTCTATCCAGTTTTGTCCAATCAACCATAGATACCGTAAAATCTATCCCACTCATGGTTGGTATCAACCTTTTTGAAGACGAAGGCGAAGAAGACCTCACCGGCTTAATGGTGGCTATCCAGGATGGCTTCACAAAATCAAGCAACGGTCATGGCATGCTCGCAGGATTGGCTTTTATGATCTTCACCCTGTTGTACACGCCCTGTATGGTAGCTGTGGCAGCGGAACGTCAGGAATTTGGTACAAAATGGATGTGGGTCAGCATCATCGGTCAGTTCTTGCTGGCTTGGATCGTATCGGTGATCGTGTTTCAAGGAGGAATAATATTGGGGTTAGGATAATTGCCTCCTTTTTTAGACATAGCCCAATCTGACCCTATTATCGATTGGGCTATGTACAATAATTACCCAAGCCATAAACTCCATAATTTTTTTTATAATCCGTATCTATTTGATGGTGAACCTAATGATTTCAAAAATACTGAAAGAGATGGAAAACACTGCCAAACCGGTTTCCCTGCGTTTTTTATGCCGTAAACTGGAGTTAGAAGAAAGCGCCCTCGAAGGCATGATGCAATTACTCGTTCAAAAAGGAGTTGTCAGAGATTCGTCGCGCTGCATGGATGAATTGCAGAAAAATCATAGTATTCCACAATGCGGCGGATGTACTGTCAGCAACTGCCCCATTGCACAAAACCTGCCTAAAACATATTCTCTGGTAAATAAAAAATCATCAGGAATTGGTGAGTAACCGGCATAAATATATTTATGAAACAAAAGCAACAACTCACCTGGCAAAAAAATCAACAGACCTCACAGTTAAAAATAACCGTGAGGTCTATATCTATATATAGCCGGGATAAATTCATCCGCTTTATCTGACCGCGTTGATAAAATCCGCTAATAATCCATATGCAGTGGTCTCTGGCCCAGGGTCATTCTCCACAATCGTCAAATTGCTGAGCACATCCATCTCAAACGAAACCACACTGGAAGATCCCATCACATTATACAGCGGTGATTTTATTGGCACCCTTTCCGGAGCGACCCGGGTTTTCAAGCCGCTTCCCTCTCGGCGGCAGGTGCAAACCAGCTTCCACCGCTCTCCGGCAGCTTTAGCAGCACGAATATCATCAGACGTAATACCGCGTATTCCCTGGCGCTCCACATCCACCGGCTTGATAGGGATATCCATGAGTACCGTCGCTAAAGCCGCCACCTTCACCGACGCATCCCAACCGTCTATGTCACCGCTGGGATCGGTCTCAGCCAGCCCGGCCGATTGTGTGTACGACAATGCCTGTTCGAAGGTCTCGTCATCTTCCATGCGGGTCAAGATTAAATTGGTTGTGGAATTCAAGATGCCCGTAAAACTCAAAAGCCTGGCGCCGGGCAACGCACTGCGGAAAAGCGAAAATATGGGGGCACCATCCATCACGGCTGATTCAAAATAAAATTTTCGATTTCGAGAGTTAGCTAATTGCGTCAGCTCATGGTAGCCATGGACTACCGGACCCTTATTTGCCGTGATGGCATGCATACCCTCTTCTAACGCCAGCTTTATATGATCAAGCGCCGGCTGCCCGGTCTCATAATTTACCGGCGAATTTTCAAATAGAATCTCTGCTTTGACGCCGCGGATAAAATCCATGCTATCCTTGACAGAATCAATGGTTGATAAAGCATTAAGATTGGCATGCGCTTTTCCTAAGGCTACAGCAGCTTCTATGTCCAACCCATCCGGATCGATCGCAGAACCGTGTCGATTCGTGAATATTCCGCTCACTGAATACTCGATATTGTAACGTGTCTTCAATTCCTCTTGTTTATCCAATAGTAATTGAGCAAAAGCCTGCCCGACATTCCCGAATCCCAATAATGCAAGTTTGTATTTTGTCATGATTTTCCTCTTTATTAAGGTATCAAGTTGTCAGGGAACGGAAATTACTAATGAAGATTATTTTTATAAATGTGCATTTCAATTTTCCTGATCACCTTATTGACTGATACCTATGACTAATTTTTCCATTCTATAAATCTGCACTGTTCACTAAATTAGAGGCCAGGGGAATTGACGTCGATCATTATGGGGTATGGGGAACACTTTCTCCCCTATGATAACCTGGGCGCGTGTCAATAATGCCGCTACCTCTGTTTCATCCAAGTATTGAATTAAGTGCGACCGAAATTCATTTGATTTGATGTCAGGGTCTAATTTTTTGTAAAAGTTTTCCAAATCCCGGATCAAATTTTCGGGAAAAGGTTCCCCGGCGAAATCCCAAATGACCGTTCTTAATTTATCTTCCACGTGAAAGCAGATACCATGATCGATAGCCCACAGATGACCGTCGTTATCCAGCAGAATATGACTGCCCTTGCGATCGGCATTGTTGACCAGCAGATCAAACATGACCACCGGGCGCAGCCGTTTTCTATCGGCTTCGGAAAAATTGAAATAGTGATATTCGGGATCGTGTTCAATATAAAATTGTAATGAACCTCCCCCATATGGCGCATCCAGGCGGTACACCGTTGGGGGTACCAAATCCCAACCCAACGCCTCGCTGACCAGATATGCCGCAACTTCACGTTTTGTCAGTGTGTTCGCTGGAAAATCCCACAACGGTCGTTCACCTTTTGTGGGTTTATAGATCGCATTGATGCTTGTCCCATTGAATTCGACCTGAATTAAAAACGTATAATTTGAACCCCATACAAACTCCCCTCGAAAAGTAATCTCCCCCTCTTGCAGCACTTGAAGATATCTATCTTTAATGCTTGTGCCCATTCTTTTTGGGACAGAAATGCCCTTCAGGGTCCATAGGTTGACCGCATTGCGGGCAAACCGGTCTACCCCGCGCCGCCACCTCGATACCCCAATGACACATGGCACGAATTTGAGAGCGGGTACACCAAAACCTTACAACACCCGTTTCTTCAGTGCTACTTTCCTCCGGTACTGCCTCTTTGGCGATCAGCACGATAAAATCATTCTCATTATCATAACCTAAACCCAACTCGCCAATACGAAACAAGGGGTCTACCGGGGGGTTGATACGCATTTTCTCTTCCACAAAATCGGGGGAAGCTTCGGGTAAATCCGGAAATCGGGTACTCACTTCGGTTAAAAATTGCTCCAGCCCAACCGCCAGGGATTGAATTTGGATTTTTTCAATGATCAAAGTGACCGTGCGCTCACCCTGCCAACCCTGAAGGTAGAATACCCGTTTTCCAGGTTGACCGATCGCATCGGTGGTAATGTGGCTTACCGGACGAAGATCGATTTCAGTTGGCGTCATCATAAACTCCACAAATAGTATACCAGAATCATGGCATCTGAGGCGGAAAAGTAAACTCGTAATTCATCGAAATCAGACAGGCGCTTTTTTCATTGATCTCCAACACAGTCACCGAAGCTGGCCCGATATAAAGGCGGTTATAAAGCTCCAGTTGCATATCCAGGTAATGAACAACCACCATCCTCACCAGGTCGGCATGGGTAAAGCAAACAAACATTTCTTTCTCGGCGTGCATGGCGCATAAAGCCGAAATTTCATCACTGACACGCTCTTTGGCTTCGGTTAATGTCTCTCCTCCCGGAAATCGAACCAGAGCGGGGGTGGTGTGCAATATATCCCATTCGCTTTGTTTTTGTAACCATTCATAAGTTTGCCCCTGCCATTCGCCATAATCGACTTCCAATAAATCCGGCCGCGGGACGATCTCAGAATTCAGCGCTCTGGCAAGCGGTTCGGCAGTTTCCCAGGCGCGTTCTAATGGGCTTGAGTATATAGCCTTTATCGGGAGGTTCTTTAAGTGCTCTGCCACACTTTCTGCCTGGGATCGACCGACATCATTTAAATGCACTCCGGGCGTCCTGCCTGCCAGGATTTTTTTTACCATATAATCATTCTCACCATGCCGAACCAATAATACAACGGGCATATTTCAATCCTCAACCTTTCAGATCGTCAAGTGGGTTTATGCTTATGTTTGATTTCCATCACCGTTTCCTGGGGAAGCTCGGGTAATCGTTCGATATTCGTGATGCCCAATGCTTCGCGTTGCGCCTTTCGCCAGCGTTCTAATCGTTCCGCCACCTGGGCTTCATATCCTTGCGCGGAGGGAGAGTAAAAATATGTTCCCAATAAATCTCGCGGCAGGTATTGTTGTGGTAAAAAGTGCTGCGGGTCTTCATGGGGATATTGGTAACCTTTCCCATGCCCCAGGGCTCTTCCATCACGCGTGGCATCCTGCAAGTGCTGTGGGACGGCAGTGATACCGGCTTTTTCGATCAGTTGAAAAGCCTTGAAATACGATGTCGCGCTATTCGATTTCGGGGCAGTCGCAAGGAACAAAGTCGCTTCCACCAGCGGATACACGCCTTCGGGCAAACCAATATAATCGAACGCCTGAGCCGCAGCGACCGCCACGACCAATCCCATCGGTTCTCCTAACCCGATATCTTCACCCGCCAGAATGATCAGGCGGCGTAGAATGAAGCGGGGATCTTCTCCGGCGTAGATCATCTTCGCCAACCAATATAAAGCCGCATCGGGGTCAGAGCCACGCACCGATTTGATAAACGCCGAGATGGTATCGTAATGGGCGTCGCCGTCTTTGTCGTACAGAACTGCCCGCCGTTGAATTGATTCCTGCGCAATCTCTAGCGTGATATGAATTTCCCCATTCTCGCCCACCGGTGTACTTTCCACTGCCAGTTCCAGGGCGTTCAAAGCATTGCGGGCATCCCCTCCGGCGATATTGATGAGGTGATTGCGCGCCTCATGTTCTATCAAAATTTTGCGCTTCCCAAACCCGCGTTCGGGATCATTGATCGCCCGTTCAATTATCACACCGACATTTTCATCGCTGAGCGGGCGTAACTGGAATACACGGGAACGGGATACCAAGGCTCCAATCACTTCAAAATACGGGTTTTCAGTAGTAGCGCCGATCAGAGTGATAGCGCCATTTTCGACATGCGGCAGCAAGGCATCCTGTTGAGCTTTATTCCAGCGGTGCACCTCGTCCACAAAAAGGATGGTGCGCTTGCCGTAAAGCTTGCGCCGCTCGATAGCTGAGTCGATCACCACTCTAAGTTCAGCTTTTCCTGCCAACACTGCAGAAAGAGTCTCGAAATGCGATTTGGTCAGGTTTGCAATCACCATCGCCAGGGTGGTCTTACCCGTTCCGGGTGGTCCCCACAAGATGATCGATGAGAACAAACGGTCGCTTTCAATCGCCCTACGTAGCAACTTGCCCGGACCGACGATATCTTCCTGCCCGACGAACTCATCCAGGGTGCGCGGGCGTAAACGCGCCGCCAGGGGAGCTTCGCTCTTCATGCGCTCGGTCATGTTGTGGGTGAAGAGATCCATGGGAAGATTATAACGCCGGGTTAGGGCATAAGCAAGGAAAACGATTTTTGTAGGGCATCCATCAGGCATCGAAATGGAGATCATGATGCATCCTTTTGTTCCAGACTCATGTATAATCCATTAACAGAAAGAGATACCCATGCCAACCATCGATCAAATGCAAGCGTACCCATTCCTTTCAGGTCTCAACGACGCTGATCTGGCGCAGATTGTCCCATGCCTATCGAAACGGACCTTTGGCAAAGGTGCCTACCTTTATCACCCTGGCAACCCGGCAGTAAACGCCTATCTGATGGAGTCGGGCCTGGTACGCTGTTTCTTTACCGATAAACATGGCAATGATCACCTGATATCCCTGGTCGGACCACACAACCTGGTCGGTATACCCATGCTATATACCAACCAGGTGCGCGAGATGGGTGCTATGGCAGTTCAACCCACCACAGTCTGGGTGCTTTCACAAAAAGACCTGGCTTATTTCGCCCAATGCTTTCCACAACTGATGCAAAATATCTACCTCTTGATGCATCTGACTCTACGTACGCTACTACGCGCCTTTCAAATGCAGGTAATGCTGGATATCAATGGCCGGCTGGCTTGACCCAGGTACTCTCGGATGGCACGAATACCTACCTCTATGGAGTAAACCGCATTTCCCAGCAACATGACGCCACCCTGACCGAATACTTCCTGGCAGATGCCCTCGGCTCGGTACGCCAATTAACTGATTCCGGCGGCGAGGTGGTGCTAGCGCGGGCTTACGACCCCTACGGTAGCCTGGTGGAAAATAACGCCTACGATGGGGTTACCACGCCCTACGGCTACACCGGCGAATACACCGACGCTGCCTCCGGCATGGTGTACTTGCGAGCCAGGTATTACAACCCGGCGCAGGGCAGGTTCGTGAGTCGGGATGTGTGGGAGGGGGATGAAATAAAACCACTTTCATATAATTCTTGGGTATATGCATATAGTAATCCAACAAATATAATAGACCCTTCTGGAATGTATGGGATTCAAGTTCATTATCATTTAACGAGAGCTCTTGTCGACTATTGGGCATCTGTCATACCAATTTCAGGAATAATAATAGGAAATATTGAGAATTTTGGTAAAGTAATAGGCGATTGGGATCAACATGTTGATCAAGCACCATTGCTACTTCCTGTAAATCCATTAGGCATTCCATGTCATTTTATGGATTATGATCATACTATCGCTCACGTAGAAGAAAGCATTTCGTCAAGAAAAATCTATTTATTTGGTGCTGCATTACACCAACTTCAAGATTATTTTAGTCATTGGAATGAAGGTTATACAATTTTAACAGGTGGACATGCATGGGATTCTTATATTAATAGATCAGAAGATAAGTTATCAGATTTTTTCAATGGTTACCATTGGGATGAATCCGTTACACCTGCAATAAAGATTCCTTCACTTTATCCAGCACATCCAAAGGAAGATGTAATACGTGTTGTTAAAAAACAAAATCCCTCTCTAATAATAAATTCTCAAATATCAGATTGGCAATTAATTGATTTGTATTTACGGAATGACAATGATGATTTAAGTTGGACCCAGAAAAAAGATTTACGAGGCTATTTTGGATTTAATACAGATGATAATATTCCTGATTCATATAGAGAACAGTTGATGAAAAATACAGTTGATAATTATGTCCATCAATTCATTCAGGAACTTCAAAATGAGGAAAAATGCTCAATTCCTTTGATTGATCCTAATCAGGCTTTTCCATACATAGATACAGTAGATCACGAAATTCGATCTCTCTTAACTAAATATTAATTCACAATTTTTCTATATTGTGTTATTTCGAAAAATAATGGAGACGACAATCAAATGAAAACCGGTTTTAAGTTATGTTCTGAATATTATGTTAGAAAGTGGTTCATCATTATTTTGTTTATAATATTAATATTGCCAATATCGATTAATCCTCAATACATCATTCCTTTTGGTTGTGCAACAATTATGTCAATAATATTTGCATTTAGCGATTTCTCTTATACTTCAATTCTTTTTTTTCCATTATGGATTTCATATTT
>JAFGJM010000020.1 GCA_016929095.1 Anaerolineales bacterium
ACAGAAAGCGGCTGTTCTGCAAAACGCTTTTGCTACTTTCCTTACCCTGGTTCATCCCCATGTCCGAACTTTTGTCTGAACCTCAGGCTGAATTGAGTATTTGGGTTTAGGTCCTCGCATTGGTTCTCTCCTAAACCTAGTTTACCCGATTTTTACCGGGACGTTTCCCGGAAGGAACTTGCGAAATCCTGTACTAATTTTATCCCAAACCATGGGTAACAGCCTCACTTTTGGGATCGGGTATCTGTTCAGGATTTGAAATGCGATAGAATCATCTCAATAGCATTAACGGGGTGATAAATTAATGAAAGCAATAATGACCGTGCAGTTTCTTTATAATTGCCGTAGTGAAAATGATATGCAGCAATATTAAAATACTTAATGCTTATCATTTTTCTCCTTGGCTGTCTTTCGATGTATTTGTTCTGCAATAAGCCATATTTAATAATATTCTTCTCACCAATAATCTGTGCCCGATAATCAGTTGCAGAATTCTGCCCATGCATTCGGACAAGCGTCAAAGGTTCATCTATTCCAAGAACAAATGTAATCCTGGCAATTTCAGCCCATAATAGGACATCCTCTGCGATGCGAAGCTCTTGACAAAATTTCAGCCCTTGATCAAAAACTCTCCTACGAACCATAACCGTGGGAGTAGCAATGGGGCACGCATTATAAATCATCGGAAACAAAGCTCCAGCAAACAAACCTGAGTGGATAACATCCTGTCCGCTCGCACAGCTCCCCACCCGTTGATAGCTGGTGTGACTCAGCAATACATCAGTGTTTTCATCCATTAACTGTACTTGTTTCATCAACTTATCAGTGGTGAATTGATCATCGGAATCTAAAAAAGCGATGTAGCTTCCCTTTGCCTGCTGTATTCCAAAGTTTCGTGCAGCTGCGGGCCCTTGATTCATCTGCCGGTGAAGAAACACATTTTTCAAATGAAGGTACTTTGTCAAGCATGATAGATCTTCGCTAGATCCATCATCGATGAGGATTAACTCATAGTCTGTATAAGTCTGGCTTAGAACGCTTTCAATAGCTTCCTGTAGCCAAGCTATCCGGTTACAAAAGGGTATGATCACGCTTACCACAGGCATAGGTTCCTCGGGAAAATTAATGGAATTGACTTTTCTTGTCCCTCCCCAAAACTCTTTTAACGAAAGGCAAAATATGGGGAGAAATAACCACATTGGTAAAACAAATCAATTTATCTCGGTTTGTTCTTTTAAAATAATTTCTTGGGGAGTAAGCAAACGATTTGACCAAAAATCTTTTAGAAGCGGCTAAATTACCTCTAGATTCAGCAAGTTGCATTCCCGCCGCATAATAAGCATTACTTAGGGCATTTCTTTTTTCTTTTAAAATTTTCTTGGGCAGGTTGGGCAAGGAATAGTACTTTTTGACAAACCGGATAGTCTCTACAGCCATTTGCTCACCACCTGCCGATGACTGTGAATTTCGGTGGTGCCGAAATGCAGATAATGACTTTGGAATCCTGACGAATGGGCCAATCAGAGCTGCCCGCCACCAAAAATCCATATCAAAAAGAATGCGCAAGCTTGTATCAAAACCGTTTAACTGATCAAAAATATCTTTACGGAACAATGCTCCTGGCCCAGGTAAACAAAGATGATTTCTAACCATTGAAATAAAATCAAAATCGGGTTTTTGAATGGTCTCAAGCAGTCGCCCCCCCTCATCAACCAAGTCAAAATCAGAGTATACAACAGCTAGATTTGGCTGGGCTATAAACTGGTTTACCGCTTCGCTGATTGCAGTGGGGTAAAGATAATCGTCCGAACTGAGCTTTGCGATCAGCGATCCTTTTGCCATCCCTATTGCTTTATTGAGTGTCGCCGTTTCTCCCATATTTGGCTGGCTTTCCCAAGTGAGCTTTCGACCATAAGATTTTAAAATTTCTTCTGTTCCATCGGGCGAACCATCATTAAAGACAAGATATTCAATTTCAGGATAATCTTGACAAAGAACACTATCAATCGCCCTTCTTAAAAACTTTTCATGCTTATACGTTGAGGTCACAATGGTCACCAAAGGTCGGCTTATTGACACGAAGCCCCTCCATTAATGTTATTCTAGAACAAACAACCTTTTGACTACTAAATCTACAATTTATGCGTCATCGCTTTATACTATCCCCTCCATCACTCCAACCAGCCGCTCCCAATGATACCTCACATTCGCCCACTTTCCCCTCAGAATATTCCACATCAACGCCCTCAGATAAGTAAACAGATACGCCACAACAAACCACCACGGCAGGCGATTCTTCTTCAACACCCGACCCATGCCCCGCGCATACGATCGAGCTTTGGCCTGTTGGCGTTCATCATTCAGCTGAATATCAACCTGGGCGTGAAAAACGGTCAGGCTGGGCTCGATTCTTAGGGCATGTCGCTCGCACAGAGCCCGCACACACAGGTCAGTTCCCTCGCCCGCTGCCCAAGGGGTTTCCGCCCCGGTTCCTATAGCCGGGTCAAAACCTGACAATTGACGAACCACTTCGCGCCGGAAAAAGAGCACCGGCTCGGCGGCGAGCGTAAAAGCATCCATCAGTGAAGCCTGCCGCGGAGAGGATGGCGCCCATCGATTATGTTTTACACCTAGACCATCGATCAAAACGCCAATGAAGCCACCTAATTCAGGCTGCTGGTCAAACAGGGCCGAAGCGTTCTCCAACAAGTTATGTGGCAGCCAGCTATCGTCATCTGGCCACAGCACAAAATCACTCTCAGCCAACTCCAAGCCGGCATTCCGAGCTTTTGCCGCCCCATGAAATTGAACCCGCTGATGCTTGATTGGATACACATGCAAATATCGACCAATTAAGGGTAGCAAGCGGTCATCCAGATTCTGATCGATCACAATGACCTGAAAATCTCGATAAGTCTGGTGAGAGATCGAATCTAACAAGCGATCCAACTCACTTACCCGGCCGAGCGTGGGGACGATCAAGCTAAAGCGCGCCATGGCTCAGCCGCCTTTTCAATTGTTTCAGAAACTGCATTCCTTGAGGTGGAATCCAACTAACGACCCAAATGAGCAGCATATCGACCCGCAACGGATGACGACGAAACAACCCCATACTGAAACGACGGGCTTGTTGGCGTTGCCCTTGGCCAAGGTAGATCCTGGCTCTTTTTCCTAGGGTTAGCGATTCGCGCTCATCCCCAAGCAAAATGATCGCAGATTGTGTTTTGAGGATTTTCTGTCGTGTTTGTAAGGTGGGGCGTAAGCTATTTCCAATACGATATTGCTCCAAAGCGAATCGGTACCACTTACGGTGTCTTCTTAACTCATCGGCAAGTAAACACCGTCCACGAGCTATCTTCTCCATAGGATCGGTTACGCGTTCCAATTGAGGGAAGAATCGCTCTGGACCGAGATTATCAAACAATGCCCGGAAAAGATTTTGCTCATCTTCAATTTGAACTTCATAGTTCAACGAGCCTTGCTCGGGATGGCTCCGAAATTTAACCAGCACCTCCGGGAGATGCCCCAATTCGCCCTTCTCAGCTATGCGCAGCCACATATCCAGATCCTGTGTATGGGGAAGGCACTCATTAAATCCACCGGCGCTCTCGTAACAGGATTTTCTCATGAGCACCGTTGAACCATTAATATGCATATCAGCCAAGAAATGACGGGGCAACTCCTTGCTCGGATACCAGGGAGCGCGATACGTTTTCAACAATTCGCCCGTTGCATTGATGATCTCAAAATCGGTATAGCATACACCATATTGAGGATGCTTTTCCAGGAAGTGAACCTGCCGGTCGATTTTTTCCGGAAAGAAGAGATCGTCATGACTAAGCCAGGCAATCAGGCTTCCCCTAGCCTGGAGAATACCCACATTCAATGCGCTGGCTACACCACCATTCTCCTTGTGAATAGCCCTCACCCGCTTGCCATAGGACTGAATAACCGTCCATGTATCATCGGTCGAGCCATCATCCACCAATATCAACTCAATATTGGGATAAGTTTGGGCAAATACACTTTCAACAGCCTCCCGCAAAAAGTTAACGCCGTTAAATGCCGGAATCACCACGCTGACGAGAGGACCTGCATTGATTGGCTGCATCGTACTGCTTACAAATCAGCGATGCAAGTAACCTAATACAATCTTGGCAACGGTTTCGCTGACATTTTCGGCTAAATACTCAACCGGTGGAATCCAATTGGGTTCACGAGAAAGGACCAATTCGGCACAAGTTAAAATAGTGTCCCGGTCAGCGCCACTAAGAATATTGCTACCGCACTCTAAAGTTTCTGGACGTTCGGTAACATCCCGAATGGTGACATTAGGAACATGGAAGATGCAGCATTCTTCCTGTACAGTGCCACTATCGGAAAGAACCAACCGGGCATTCTTTTCCAGAGCTACAAAGTCAAACAAACCAAACGGCGGCAAATACATGACCTGTGGGTTCGCTGTGTTAATCTGGTCCTTTTCCATGCGCGAGCGCGTGTGGGGGTGTGTACTAACGATGACCGGCACCTGGTATTTTTTCTGCAACAAATCAAATGCCTGAGTCAGGCTGCGCAGTCGTTCTTCCACGTCCACATTCTCGGCACGGTGCATGGTTACCAGAAAATACTTTCCGGGCTCCACTCCCAATGTTTCAAAAATCGAGGATTGATCAATTTCCGCTTGGTGGCAATTTATTACCTCCAAAATAGGATTGCCGGTAACAAACACCCGGTTTCCTGGCAGGCCTTCAGATAGCAAATTCTTTCGGCTGCGTTCCGTATAAGGCATCAGCACATCGCTGGAATGATCAATCACCCGACGATTGACTTCTTCCGGAACCCGGTCATCATAACAGCGGTTGCCAGCCTCCATATGATAGACCGGTATACCCATTCGTTTGGCAATAAATGCCGCAAGGGCACTATTTGTATCGCCTAACACCAGGAATTTATCTGGCTGTTCTTCTGCCAGAATCGCCTCAATTTGCTTGAAGATTTGCCCGGTTTGCTCGCCAATGGACCCACGCACACCAAGATAATGGTTGGGAGGGCGCACCCCCATCTGTTGAAAAAAAATATCATTCAAATTTTGGTCATAATTCTGACCGGTGTGAACAACAATGTGATCGCAGAGCTGGTCAAGTCTGGCAATCACCCGGCTGAGGCGAATGATTTCAGGCCGAGTACCCAGCACAGTGATGATTTTCATCGCAGTAATTCCTGATTTTCAAGCAAAACCTCACCAACCATTAACTTCTGTTGATGGAGTAACGCTAATACCTCGTCATAATTCATGACATCATTCCCCGAGCTGTACTCTCCATTAATAGCAGGGGTTTTAATTTCTTCCTGTTTTATATCAGGCAAAATAGGAGCAATTGCGTAAAAACTCCCCCGGTCAATGGATCGGTGACATTCTTCTTCCGAAATGAGAATTTCATGGATCTTTTCGCCTGGGCGAATACCGGTGATAACTGTTTCTATCTTTCGGTCACCAATCAATGCTCGAGCAATATCAATCACTCGAGCGGATGGAACGCGAGGGATATAAGTTTCTCCCCTTTTTCCGCTGCCTACGGCCGCAAAGATAGTATCAACCGCCTGATCCAGACTGAGTAAGAAGCGAGTCATATCAGACGTAGTAATGGTGACTGGGCCGCCATGGTTGATCTGCTCATGGAATAAGGGAATAACCGAACCTCGCGAAGCCAGCACATTTCCATACCGAACGCACACAAAGCGGGTCTTTGGGCAGCGCAGGTTCGCCTGAATGAAAACCCGTTCCTGGATCGCTTTCGTCATACCCATCACATTCACCGGTTTACATGCCTTGTCGGTAGAAATCCCCACAACCGTTTCAATCGGCAAATGCTGTTCCACAATTGCCCTAACGATATTTTCAGGGCCAGCAATGTTGGTCATGACCGCCTGGAAGGGATAATACTCACAAGTCGGAACCTGTTTCAAGGCTGCCGCGTTGAACACCACATCGACATCTTGCAAGGCGCCACTCACGCTGTGGAAATCGCGCACATCTCCAATGCGAAACGCGAGGATCTCATCCAGTTTCTGGTAGATCACCTCATCCGTTACAGCTTTTTTATGCATATATTCCACACGCATAAAATGCTGCTTAGCTTCATCACGCGAATAGACAATTACCTTTTGGGGAATACCCATTTCGCCTGTCAACAGGCGGCGAACTAACACTTTCCCTAAGGAGCCGGTTCCCCCGGTGATTAAAATACGTTTGTTTTCTAATGGTTTCATTTTCGTAGTCGCTCATAAAAAGATGAATTAGCAGCCATTTCTTCCATCATTTCACGCCAGGAAGGCGGCTGGTAACCAGTTACCTGACGGAAACGCGTAGAATCAAGGCTCCGATCAATCACGGTGTTTGCATCCGGTTCAATCGCGATATCCTTCTTGAAGGTCTCTTTAGCCAAACCTAAAAGGTCATATTTCGTAATTGGGTCCGTTGAAACATGATATAACCCCGTCAATGAAGGATTGGGGATTACATAATCCATAATTACACGAGAAAGTTCATCAGTTGTAAACCCAGTAAAAATTGCACGGGTGAAACCGCGAACCGTTCCACGCTGCGCAAGGAACCACTCAATCAAACCGAGCTTACTCTTTAACTCCCGGCCAATTATCGATGTTCTCATTGTAATACAATGAGGGGGATACGCTACCTCACCCAAAAACTTGGTACGTCCATATAGATCCTCCGCATCCGATTGATCAGTTTCCACATAATTGCCCTTCTTGCCAGAAAAAACGCAATCTGTGCTGATATGAATTAATCGGGTTTTTGATGCACGACAGACCATCGACAACCGATGAGGGAACATGGCATTGATAGAGATCGAAAACAAGGGATCACGAGCAATATGCCCTTGCTGTTTGATCAAACCGATACAATTGATCACCAGATCCGGTTGAATGGACGCCAAAGCCCGAATCACCTGATCGAAATAAAGCGCATCGACCATCGGGCGAACAAAATCATGAGAAAACTCAGGAACATTTGGAAATTCGGATCCATTCGTTCTTACTGTAACCCAAACCTCATGCTCTTTCCTCAGGTTAATCCATAATCTGTGACCAAGCATACCCGAGCCGCCCAGAAGTAATATCTTCATCGGAACTCCTTGTTTAATGCCGGACGTTTGTTCAGCATGCAAACACCTATTATATCAAAAAAAATGTGGCGGTTTGCGGAATACGGCTACGGGGGTGCACTCAAAAGTTGTTAGAAAGGTGGTCAAAAAGAGAGCCAACCTGTTAAGATAACGGTTCCCACACCAAAATCAGAACAGG
>JAFGJM010000021.1 GCA_016929095.1 Anaerolineales bacterium
CTTTCAAAATCAAAGGCATGGTCGATGCTATTTGAATAAATCAGATCAAGTGAATCGTTTTCATATTCCAGGTGCATAAAGTCACCGTATGAAACCAAAGGATTGCTTGGTCCCGGATTTAAATCTATTCCCGTTGCGTTATAAAAACCGAGATCACGCAGAACTTCAACTTCTGTCCCTTGACGGGCGCCGGCGCATAATATTTTGGCTGATTTTGCCAGATATTTTGATAAATAACAAAAACGACGATAAAAGATGAGGCGGTAATCCAGTACAGTACGGTTGGAAAAGCCCCCTTTCTTTTTTATGAGAGCATGAAATTTGCTTGCCTGGTGCGATATATACGTTTGATAGGAATCATAACGCCGGCTTGAATAATTCCCGTTTTCGCAGTCTTTCCATTCACCGTTGAAATCAGACGGGTATAAATCGCGATAAGATTTTATATTGGAATCACGGTGTGATTTTAAGAACCGATAATACCCGTAACCCCCAGGAGTATAGTAGTATAGTAAATTTTTGAGCCAGAATTTCAGGTTAATATTGATTTTTTTCATACTCTACCTTTTATTATGATGATGCTACTTTAAATTATTCATTTCGGCGTCCCACCCTATTACCATATCCTTAGCAGTGATTTATGAGATAACAAATCCTTTCATGAAATCTCGCCATAATGGCAATTGAGCAGAATAACTGTTTACAAATGCGGTTTGCTGCCCGGCATCGAGAACAGCCTGTACTGTAGCCGGATGATCTAGCACGTGCCTTGTATAATGAGCCAATCCCTCGACGTCCTCGACATCCACCATCCATCCATTATAACCATGCCTTACCAGATCCATAGCCTGACCAACCCGGGTTGTTACCAGCGGCACACCGCTTATCATTGATTCCAGGACTGCCTTTGGACCGCCTTCCTGGCGGGAGGTAACAAGGTAGAGGTCGAGTGCCTGGTAGAGTTTTCCAATCTCCGGGTAAGATTTTAGGTAAATATGCCGGTATGGCACATTCAACTTGTGCAGTCCCTGTTTAATATAACCCCTGGCAGGACCTGAAAGCAATATAAAAAGTTCAGGGATCTGTGTCTTTAAACGCGCTATGGTTTGTAAAAAAACATCCGGTCCTTTGATCAGCTTGGGTTCATTTCCCTCTCCCCAGCCGACACCGTCCTTCTGAAACGAGCCAACCACCACAGCACTTTGCGGAATTCCCAGGCGTTTGCGCATTGACATTTTGCTGAGTTGGGTCTGCATCTGAAAAAAAGCAGGGTTGATGCCGATGGGGATGAGAAAGACCTTTGCCGGATCGATTCCACTGGATAGAATTATTTCTTTCATTTCAATATGCGATACCTGGATGCGGCTTATTTGTTCGTGATGGTCTTTCAATGCTCCGAAAACATCGTCGAATGGCTGCTCACCGCTGCCCGGTTTACCATGATAATATGCCAATCCGATATGGTTTTGGTTTTGATATATCTCAAGATTACAAAGGACAAACTGAGAGGCATAAAAAACCGCCTGTTTTTGGGCGTAAGCAGCCCATTTTCTATTCACCGTACGGATTCCCAGCCGGTGAGCGATACTTTTGAGTTCGTATATATCCCAGTCCAAAGACCATCCACTGGATTCATCCACAAGACACAGGTGTGTGAAAGGCTGCCAGTTTGCGGCGCGCTTATTTCTTACAAATTGCAACAATTGTTTTGTTTTTATTGCCAATCTGTCATTTATATCCGCAGCAAATTTCATGCGTTACTTACTTCTACTTCCATTAGATTTAAATATCGTCGAGCTACATCACTTATAGACTGAATAATAATCATTTTTTGCCGCTCTTCGTATTCGGCAACAAGTTTGTCCAAAAGTTCTGATATCTCCTCCGGGGTTTCAAAGCCCAATCCGGCATTCCTGACAATTTCAGGATGACCGCCGCTTTTCAAATAAAGCGCCGGAAGCCCGCAGGCAAGCGCTTCAATTAAACCGTTGGAACAAGGGTCGTCCCGGCTGGCTGTGATGTAAATATCATGCTGGCGCAGTACGTCTGCTACGCCCGCCGATGGTAATGGAGGTGTGATATGTATGTGCTTGAATTGAGCGTTCACACGACCGCAGAACCTGTATTCATAGCGCGACCAGTCTAAGTGGTTATCCAGCCACTGATATATTAATGCCCCTTTTTTAGGATTGTCAGACCAACTGGTGGAAATTAAACGGATCTTGCGTTCTCTGTTAAAGTCAACCTTACCCCTGGTATTAAATATTTTAGGGTCTACCGTATTCATAATGACGCTGGGGTTACGAAATTCCAATCCCATTTTAAGATGCTCCCGTAAGCTGTATTCGGATTGAAAAATCGTTGCATCTGCCAGTTCATGATTGATGCGCCAAATTTGGCGGTCAATGCCTTCATCACGTCCGCGATAAACGGTTATTGGACCGTCCACTCGATGAATCATGCGACATTCCATATGGCGTTCACGGCGCAATTGGTCAAAATCAAAGTTAAAGGAATTGAAAAGGCATGCGCGTGTTGACACAGAAATTCGATTGTTTTCAATAATCAATCCCAAACGTTGGAATTCCTCTCGCAGCGCCAGCAGGAACTGGTTGCCGCCTCCGTAA
>JAFGJM010000022.1 GCA_016929095.1 Anaerolineales bacterium
AACACTGCTGCTATTGAACGGCGGCTTGCGTATTGCCGAAACCGCCTTCGCCTATATCCGATTATGCGAACCTTATTACCGGGTGATTGTGCCGACCTACCCGCCTATATGGGATATCGATGCCCTGACCGATGGGATTATCGCCATATTGGATATGGAGGGCGTGCAGGATTTTATGGTATTGGGGCAATCCTATGGCGGTATGGTCGCCCAGGTGATGATTCAACGCTTCCCGGGCAGGGTGAGCAAATGTGTGTTAAGCAGCACCGGTCCGCTCTCAGCGCCCCTCGTACAAAGAGTGATGTTGCGTTTTTTCCTGGCGGTCATTCCCATTCTCCCGGAAAAGATCGTGAAAAATATCTATAAGAAAAGTTTATGGCAGGTTTTATCGATCCCTGAAACGGATTTGCCCTTTTGGAAACCATTCCTTGATGAAATCTTCGATAATCGCTTGACGAAAGACGATGTGTTGAGCCATTTCCGCACCGGCGCAGACACACTGAGAAAATACGGGGTTGGCATGCAAGAGCCGTGGCGTGGAGAAGTGTTGGTCATCGGAGGGGATAAAGACCCGGTCAGCACAGATGGCGACCGTCGGGCGATGCTTAACTATTACCCGCAGGCAAAACTTATCGTGATCCAGGGGGCAGGACACACCATGGCGATGCATAAGCCGGGTGAATTTATTAAACACATCCGCCAGTTTTTCGACGAACTGTAAAATAATCTCCTTTCGGAGACAGGTGGCTTAAGGTGGGCGATTTATGCAAAAGGCGCGATAATAAGTATAGTTGGTATATCGCATCTAAGCCGCGCAACAAAACGTATCAAAATAGTGTAGAGGTGTTTTTATTGAAGGAGTAGAGCATGAATCGCGATGTTTTACGTCAGGTAATTAATGTTTTGGCTGTGGTGCTTACATTAACAATCAATGGATTGGCTAACGCAATACCGCTGAACGGCAAAACCACCGGCGATATATCCGATCAATTCGATGTATATTTTGTCCCCGCGGGCTATGTTTTCTCCATCTGGGGGTTGATCTACATAGCATTGATTGCATTTGCCATCTTTCAGGCGCTGCCGGCGCAGCGTGAAAATCCCCGCCTGCGCCGCATCGGGTATTGGTTTGCCCTGAGTTGTGCTGCCAATGTGGTGTGGCTGTTTTTCTGGCATTACGAAATATTTGTGGGAACGATCATTGTGATGGCGGTGCTTTTGGTTTCGCTGATCGTGATCTATCTTCGCTTGAATATAGGACGCCAGCGTGTATCCCAGGTAGAAAAGTGGTGTGTGAATATCCCCTTCAGCATCTACCTGGGATGGATTTCGGTGGCGACGATTGCCAATGCCGCTGATGTATTGTATTACTACAACTGGAACGGCTTGGGGATCACCCCGCAGGTCTGGGCTGTCATTATGCTGATGGTTGGCCTGGCTTTGGCTGCGGCGATGAGCTTCATGCGCAGGGATATCCCCTATCAACTGGTGCTGGTGTGGGCGTTTATCGGCATCGCCGTCAAACAAGCCGGCGCGCCGCTGGTTGCCAACGCCGCCTGGATAATGAGCGGGCTGGTGGTTATGGTGCTGGTAGCTGGTGTATTTATGAAAAAACGAGCTTTTTGATCAATTTAACCACCGGAATATAATTGCATTACTGGCGCAGAGCTAAATTGTTCGCAGAGGTTACCACAAGGATTGTTAAATAACTCTTCTTTTTTCTCAGCGCACTCCGCGGCTCTGCGGTGTATGTTAATTTTAATGTCAGAGGTATATCATGAAACCCGATAAACAAATCCCAAAAAACATCGACGAATACATCGCGACATTTCCGCCAGATGTTCAAGCCGTCCTGCAAAAAATCCGGATGACCATTCGAGAAGCCGCGCCTAACGCCGAAGAAACCATCAGCTACCAGATGCCCACCTTTAAACTCAAAGGCAACCTGGTGCATTTTGCCGCCTATAAAAATCATATCGGGTTTTACCCTACACCCTCCGGGATAGAAGCTTTTAGAAAGGAGTTGTCAGTTTATAAAGGCGCTAAAGGTTCGGTGCAATTTCCGCTGGATAAACCGATACCTTATGACCTGATCATAGAAATCGTAACCTTCAGGGTCGCAGAAAACTTTAAAAACCAAAAGTAAAAAAATAGTAAGCGTATTTCGTTGCTCTTGCGAGGCCCTAAGGAACTGTCACTGAGAGGAGCAAGGCAACGAAGCAGTCTCCTTTAATGTGACGGCGTGCTTCACCAGGCAAAGCACACCTGGTTCGCAATAATAAAATATGGGGATTACTTTCCGAATGAATAGTGCATCTGTGCTGAGTCGCCCCTCGCAAAGACATTCTCAATATGCCATCAGAGCGGCGTGGGAGTGAAGCCTCCGTGAGAGCAGTAGAAAGATCTCTGCAGCATGGTAAACACCTCCCTCCTCATTGCATATATTCCCCCTCTGGGCTAAAATCATTCTCATGAATTGGGACATGCTGGGACACGAATGGGCGGTCGATCTGCTTAAATCGCATATCGCGGAGGATAACCTGCGCCATGCCTACCTGCTCACCGGGCCGAATGGTCTGGGCAAACGCACGCTTGCCCTGCGCTTTACCCAGGCGCTCAATTGCACTTCGCCAACCGACGCCGGCGAACCTTGCCAGCAATGCCGAAACTGCAAGCAAATTGCCCTCGGGCAATACCCCGATCTATCCATTGTACAGGCTGAGGAAAAGAGCGGAAAGTTGGTCGTTGACCAGGTACGGGAGCTGTCGCACTCGCTGGCATTAGCGCCCTATCAATCCAAATACCGGGTCGCTTTGCTGCTCCATTTTGAAGACGCCAATCCAAATGCCTCCAACGCCCTGTTGAAAACGCTCGAAGAGCCCCCCCCGAAGGTGATCCTGATGCTCACCGCCGCAAACAGCGACCTGCTTTTACCTACCGTTGTTTCCCGCTGCGAAATCTTGCGGTTAAGACCCATACCTATTGAAATCATTTCAGAGCAATTGCAACAACGCTGGCAAGTTGAGGCATCCAAAGCCGAGCTGTTGGCGCACCTCTCTGATGGCTGCCCGGGGTTAGCCCTGACCTATTGGCAAAATCCCCAGGCTCTTGCCCAACGCAGTATATGGCTGGATGAACATCTGGCTTTGTTGGCAGATACACGCGTATCCCGATTTGCCTATTCGGAAAAACTATATAAAACCAAAGAAAAATACATTATTATCGAAATTTTAAACGTATGGCTCAGCTTTTGGCGGGATGTGTTCATTCAAACCTGTGACGCCTCGGTTGCACTGGTAAATTTCGACAAAATCGAAGATATCAAAATGCTGGCCAACCGATATGATGTCGAAGTTGCCTATCGCTGCGTTTCATCACTCATCAGTACACTGCGTTTACTCGAAAAAAATATCAATACACGCCTGGCGTTGGATAATTTGCTGCTCGACTTGCCCTGATTATGCTATACTCAATGAGTGAACAATCAAAAATTAGGAAGGCAGGAGTCAAAAGGAGATCAGGAAAAAACATTATTGATGAAGAAACAAATAAAAAATATTCCTGATCACTCATACCCGATTTCAAATTAATTTACCCGAAAACGGTTAACCGAAAACTAATAACGATCTTATTTGGTGCGCCTTGATTTATTGGGAATGCCCACAACATTGTAAAAATGCCTCGAAAACTATCTTATAATTATTTTGCCGTGTGGTGAATCGGTGACTATTGCCCATAAATTGGCAAATTATTTGCACCCGAATATTATGAGATGGGTTTATTCGAATAATCGTATGATTTTTTTTGACACCCATACAGGAATTATTAGGTGAAATATCATGGGGAAAAAACTACCTAAACATAAAATTCCACAAGCCCAACTTTCCAGCTCGGTGAATACCCTGGAACTACTCTATAACGTTAATAGGGAATTGACTGCCGCCCTGGATTTACGCACCGTGCTGCAACGTGTGGTCACGCTTTCCATGAATAGTATCGGCGCCCTCAGTGGCAGCATCATCGTGCTGGATGATTCCCAGGAGCCGGTGGAATCGGCTATTGTGATTGGAGACCGGGTGCTGGATCATACCACCACGCAATTACGGATTACCTTTAAAAGCGGTTTAGCGGGATGGGTTGCCAGACGCCGAGAATCGGTGTTGATCGATAATACCAGCCTGGATAAACGCTGGCTGCACCGGCCCGACGATGATGACACGGCAAGCGGTCCTAAGTCAGTGGTCAGCGTGCCTCTGCAAGTACGCGGTCAATTGCTCGGAGTCATGACGCTGGTTCACCGTACCCCGGGGCATTTCACCCGACACCATCTCGAATTGGTGCAAATCATCGCTGACCAGGCTGGGATTGCCATACTGAATGCACGCTTGTTCGCCGAAAGTCAAAGGCGCACTATGGTAATGACCGCCCTGGCAGATAGCGCCGCAGCCATCACTGGCAGTCTGGATTTGGAAGAAGTTCTGCAGCGCATTTTAGACCAGATCAGCCAGGCTTTATGCGTCGAAGTGGTATCGCTGGCTTTGATCGACCCAAAACAAAATGAGCTGGTCTTTGGCGCCTCCACCGGTGAGAAAAGCCAGAATGTGGTTGGCGTGCGGCTTAAAATGGGTCAGGGAATTGCCGGATGGGTGGCGACACATGGAGAAGGCGTGGTCGTTCCAGATGTTTCGACCGACCCCCGTTTCTTCCCGGATGTGGATAAACAAACCGGTTTTATGACCCGCGCTATTGCCTGCGCCCCCATCTATTGGCGCGATCAGGTGATCGGCATCCTGGAAGCGCTGAACCCGGTGGAAGGTATATTTGCTCCGGATGCCTTGCTGGTGCTCACGGGCATCGGCGGATTAGCAGGCACGGCTATACGCCATGCTCAACTTTTTGAAAGTCATCAATCGGCACATAAACGCTATCGTGAACTTTTCGAAGACAGCATAGATCCTATCTTGATCACCGATTGGCAGGGTGATATTCTGGAAGCCAACCGTCAGGCAGAAATCCTTTCCGGCGCCGACGCCGAAACGCTTTATTGTTCTCAAATCGATACATTAAAGGTGGTGGATTTCGCCAAAGTGGGCAAGTCATTTGCCACGCTGGCTTCAGGAGATATTGTTTCGTACGAAACGAACCTGGTCTCTCTCAAAGGCGTGAGTGTCCCTGTCCATGTGTATGTGCGTGAAGTGGATATCGATGGCGTTCCGCATCTACAATGGATCCTGCACGACCTGACCGAACGCAAGAATCTGGAATCCCTGCGCAATGATCTGATATCCATGATCTATCATGACCTGCGCTCCCCTCTGGCAAACGTGGTTTCCAGTCTGGATGTATTGGAAACCATGGTGCCTCTCGAAGATGATCCGGCTTTGAAATCTTTGCTCAATATCGCCATACGTTCCACGGAAAGGATCCAGCGGTTGACAAATTCACTCCTGGATATGCGCCGCCTTGAAGCGGGGCATACCGTAGGCGATTTCCAACCCACCCCCCCCATTTCGCTCATCATGGAGGCTATTGATGCGGTATTGCCGACCTCACAAACCAAGAAGCAAGAGATCGATTTGCAAATACCGCCAGATCTCCCCCAGGTAAACGTAGACGCCGAAATGATGAAGCGGGTGTTGATCAATTTACTGGAGAATGCCGTGAAATATTCTCCGACCGGCAGTAAGGTGATTTTAGGCGCAGAATTAGATGATACCCACATATTGATATGGGTGCAGGATAATGGACCCGGCATCCCAGACGCCGACAAGCACCGGGTTTTCGATAAATTCACCCGGCTTCACGCGCATAGCGGACCTCATGGTTTCGGGCTGGGACTGGCATATTGTCGATTGGCAGTAGAAGCAAACCGCGGTCAAATCTGGGTGGAAAATGCCCCTGATGGCGGTTCCTGCTTTAAATTCACCCTTCCGGTGGAAAATCAAACCTGAACTGTCCCGGCTTTATGGGTTCATGCGATAAGGAGATACATGCAACAAATTAAACAAGGCATTTATTACGAAGATGGATATCTTGGCGTGACTCTTGGCGCATTGATTTTACCTTTGGGTACGATAATAATCGACGCCCCACTTAAACCGGAAGATGCCCGTTCATGGCGGTCTTCGCTCATTAATCAAAGGGGTGGGGCAAACAGGGTGCTCGTCTCTCTCGATTCCCACATCGATCGTACATTGGGAGTGCGCATGATGGAATGCACCATCATCGCCCACCAAAAAGCAGCTCAGATATATCGTAACCGTCCAAACATCTTCAAAGGGCAGGGATTTGAAAGCGGCGCCGAGTGGGAGTCTTATATGGATGCCATCGGAACACGCTGGGCAACACCGGATATTACCTTTACCGATCGCCTGGAATTGCACTGGGGGAATCCCGATGTGATATTAGAGCATCACCCCGGACCAACGCCAGGGGCTTCATGGGTGATCATCCCCGAAGAGGAAATAATCTTCGTCGGCGACACCATTGTATTGAACCAGCCTCCCTTTCTGGCCAATGCCGATCTTCCCGAATGGATAGAAGCCCTGGATTTATTGAACACCCGGTATGCCAATTACCTGGTGATCAGCGGTAGAGGTGGCCCGGTTGCCAATGAGGTGATACGCGCCCAATATAAATCGCTGAAATCCATTTTAAAGGGTTTCGAAAAACTTGCCAGGCGTAATGCCGCACCCGAATCCACGGAATCATTGATCAATAATATTATGTCAGATAGCAGCTTTAATGCTGAAAAAACCGAACAATTCGTTCAGCGCCTTCGGATGGGTTTGTACCAACACTACGTACGCCACTACCGCCCAACTAGCCAGATTGATGAAGACAACATGGAAGGTAATGGAGATTCATAACATGGATAAACCAATTAATATGCCCGCTTCCCATTATTTTCCCATGCTTGAACTCACCCGGGGAGAAGCCCGCCCCGATGGCGCATACCCCAACATCGAGACCGTCGAATCGATCCATTATGGGGCTGCCGCAGTGGTGGATGCTCACGGCAACACGCTCGCCTGGTATGGCGATCCTCAGACGGTGACATTCCTGCGCTCTTCGGCGAAACCTTTCCAGGCCATGCCGTTCTTCGAGCGCGGCGGTCAGGAGCATTACCAGCTCGATCCTTGTCAAATAGCCATATTATGCTCCTCGCACTCAGGCACCGACGACCATATGAACACCGTACAATCCATTCAAGTAAAAGCCGGTATCAATGAGTCCGATTTGTTATGCGGAACACATCCGGTTTTCGACCCGGTAACGGCTAAGGCGCTACGAGAGCGTCATGAAAAGCCTACTCCTAACCGGCATAATTGTTCTGGTAAACACACCGGTATGCTGGCATTTGCCCGTATGCAAAACCAGCCGATTGAGAATTACCTTGACCCGCAACACCCTATTCAAAAAACCATCCTATCGACATTTGCCGATATGGTGCGCTTTCCTGAGGAGGAAATTGCCCTGGGTACGGATGGATGTTCTGCGCCTGTTTTTGCCATCCCCCTGTATAACGCAGCCCTGGGGTTCGCCCGCCTTTGTGATCCCCATAACGGGCAAGTATCGCCTTCTGCGCGGGTGGATGCCTGCCAGTTGATTACCACCGCCATGACATCCAACCCGGATATGGTCGCCGGCCCCGGGCGCTTCGATACGCTGCTCATGCAAGCCTATCAAGGCAAGGTATTATCCAAAGCCGGCGCCGAGGCTTTCCAGGCGCTGGGCATTATGCCGGGTGTGTTGCACTCTGGCAGCCCGGGTATTGGCATTGCCTATAAAATTTCGGACGGCGATAATACCGGCAGAGCTCGGCGGGCGGTTGGACTGGAAATATTACGCCAGCTTGGCTTACTTGCCATGATCGATATACAGCCTTTGACTGAGTTCGGACCTGAATATCCCATCTTTAACTGGCGCAAGCTGAAGGTGGGACGGGCGCAACCCTGCTTCGCTTTACAATCATAGCCAACATATCACAGATATGCGAGTGTGATAAACATCGATCCGGCAAACAACCATCGGTACACGATTTATGCACACCTCGACCTCGCTTCCCGAACGCGCTTTGGTCATACACCAAAAATTGATCGATCACTACGGCTATCCGCAGTGGCGTACACCGCTTGCTCCTCTGGATGAACTGGTTTCCACCATCCTTTCGCAAAACACCAATGATAATAATCGTGACCGCGCCTTTAACGCCCTTAAAAGGCGCTATCCCACCTGGGAAGCGGTACGTGATGCCAAACTGCAGGGGGTGGTTGAAGCCATCCGTCCGGCAGGGCTGGCGAATCAGAAAGGGCCGCGCATCCAAAACATATTACAGGAAATCACCCATCAACGCGGTACATTAGATCTGGATTTTCTACGTGAGCTATCTGCCGAGGAAGGGCGGAAGTGGCTGTTACAGTTCAAAGGGGTGGGCCCTAAAACAGCCGCTATCGTTCTGCAATTCTCGCTGGGGAAACCTGCCTTTCCGGTAGACACCCATATTCATCGTGTGAGCGGGCGGATTGGGCTGCGTCCCCCGAACATGAACGCCGAACAGGCGCACGAACATTTGGCTGGCTTGTTTTCGCCGGAAAGCTATTACGCGGCGCATTTAAACCTCATCCGCCTGGGACGTGAAATCTGCCAGGCGCGCAAACCACTGTGTGAAAGCTGCCCCTTGACCGAAATGTGCGATTACTATCAGGCGAATAAAACGAATTCCCGCAAAAATTTCTCCACCGTTTCGTAATAATGCATGAGGGTTTCACTCTTACGGAAGCCATGCCCCTCACCCGGGTACACATGATAAATATACGGTACCCCGCGCTTTTGCAGCACTGCCACCATCTCATCCGATTGGTTGCGCCGCACCACCTGATCATCTTCGCCCTGAAACAAAGCCACCGGGTCTTTGATCTTTTCGGCAAAAAATAACGGTGAGCGCTGCCGGTACACCTCGGCAGCTTCGGGTAATTCTCCCAATAACATATCGTTATAGTGCACTTCAAATTTATGCGTCTCAACGGCAGCGGTAAATTGGTTAGAGATGCCATATAAGCAAATGCCGGCTTTAAAGAATCCGGGGTAGTCTTCCAGGGCTTTCAACACGGTATAACCGCCCGCACTGCCGCCGATGATCACTAAACGACTTCCGTCTGCTTTACCGCTGTCCACCAGATACTGTGCCCCGCTGACGGCATCTTGAACATCGTAAATACCCCACTGACCGCGTAATTTATTGCGATATTCCCTGCCATAACCAGTACTGCCGCGATAATTAACTTCCAGGACAGCGTAACCGCGGCTGGTAAAAAATTGGTCCCGCATAGAAAATTCATTCTGCGCCTGGCTGGTGGGTCCGCCATGGATCGAGACGATGAGCGGGGGCTTCCCCTTCCCCTCGAAACGGGAATTATGAGGCGCGTAAAATAAGCCAAAAGCCTGCTCGCCATCCATCGCCGTCCAGGCAATACACTCTGGCTGAGAAAATGTATCTTCGGGTAATTCTTCGCTGGTCGCCCGCCGCCAAATCCTTTCCCTTCCTCCGGGTTGAAAGGAAACGATCCGTCCCGGTCGTTTTCCGCCGGAAACCGCGAAAGCCAGGCTCTCCGTATCTCTTTCTCCCCATAAGGCAATCTGTTCTAAACAGGTATACGCCGGGTCGAGCGGCAGCCTGAATTCTTCTCCCGAATCGACAGCCAACTGCCATAAACTCTCTACCCCCTGGTCGTTACGTATAAAATAGATGTGACTGCCATCGCTGTTGAACGAAAACTTACGCATACCCTGTACCCAGGCAGGCGCGCCATGCTCGGCAGCCACGTGGGTGATTTGCCGTTGCGCGCCGCTTGCGATATCATGAAGGATAATTTGCCACCAGCTGCTGGCATCCGAACAAAACGCCAGATATCGCCCGTCCGGTGAAAATTGAGGCTGGAAAATGCTGGTTTGTTCATCGCCTGCAATAGTAGCAATATCAGTGACCATTGGCAATGATGCCTGGTGGTTTTCAGCGGGAACCTGTAACGTTGCCACCCTTAAAAATGTACCGTCCCAGGGCATATTGGGATGATTCCAGTCTACCCAGGCCAGGGTTTTAGCGTTGGGGTGCCAGGCAGGCTGCATATAAAAATCGGCGCCCGCCACCAATTTAGCCGGCCACCCGCTGCCCTCGCTATCCACAATTGCCAGGCAATCCTGGTCTTCATAGCTGTGAACAAAAACCAGCCAGCGTCCGTCTGGCGACAGCGCCGGTGAAGCCGCCTGCCCAAAAGCGGGAGTGACCGCTTGAGGTAAGCCGGCTTGCAAATTTTGACGATAGACCCTGCCAGAATCGGCGGCAACGTAATAAACCCGGCCAAGCCCCACGGTAAAATCTCCCCCGCCGTAGCCAACTCTGGCCCGGACAGCCAGGTCGGCAGTCAAGTCACGCGGGGCGCTGCCATCGCCCGGCTGTACCACGATCGCTCCGCGATTGCCGCGGTTTTCGAGCCAAACCAAAGCGCCGCTCTGATCCCATTCCACATTGGCAAACGAGATTCCCTGCGCCATCTTATGAGGGGAAATGGGGCTATCCCACAAACCGTACTGGCGACGGATCATATTTTTAATCATGGATCACTCCTTGCATTTCTAATCGATTTAAAGGGGCAAAACTTCGGCGGTGAAGAGGACAACCGCCCAATTGTGCGATAGCTGCTCTATGCCTGGCTGTGCCATACCCTTTGTGCCTGGCAAAGCCGTAGCCCGGAAAGCATTGGTCATACTGGCGCATTAATGCATCCCTGGCGGTTTTGGCCAACACCGATGCTGCGGCGATGCTCAAACAGCGCGCATCGCCTTTCACCAGTGAAGTTTGAGGAATTGTACAATCAGGTAATTCAATATAATCCACTAACAAATGCTGCGGGGTAATGCTTAAACTTTCCATCGCCCGTTGTATGGCCAGGCGGGTGGCGGGCAGGATGCCTGAAATGTCAATTTCGATATTGCTGGCAAAACCAACCGCCCATGCCAGCGCCGACTGCTTGATCTCCATTGCCCAATATTCCCTTTGTGCGGGGGTCATTTGTTTTGAATCGCGCACCCCTACCAACATCTTGAGTAAACCCACATCAGAAGGAAAAATAACCGCCGCGGCAGCCACCTCCCCGGCTAAAGCCCCCCGACCGGCTTCATCCACCCCGGCAACATGTTCAACATGCGCCTTCCATAGCGCGATTTCAAAATCAAGGTCAGGCCTGGAAGGTACTGCTCCCTGAGTCAATTTAAGCGCCTTCACTTTGCCGATACCTGCCTCTCAGATGATTGAGCCGGATGGTTCCCAGATCAATGGCCATGCGCAATGAATCGCGCCAGACATTTACCTTACTCTCCGGATTGAAAAACCAGGGTATAGGCACCTCCACAATACGATAGCCTCGTTGTCGGGCGATGAACAATACCTCCACATCAAAAGACCACCCCGGTATGGTTTGGTAGCGAAAAATTTCCTCGGCTACCTCCCCGCGAAAACACTTAAATCCACATTGGGTATCGTGCAAGCCCGGCAGTGCACAGGCGCGGATTAACCCGTTATAAAAACGCCCCACCAGATGACGGAAATTTGGTTCATTGTAACGTCTGGCGCCTGGCGCTTCACGGGAAGCCATGGCGATATCGTAATCGATGAGTTGAGGCGGAAGAAACCGATTGATTTCACTGATAGGCATCGAAAAATCAACATCGCACATGAAACGGTAATCGCCTCTGGCTGCCAGCATCCCCCGTTGCACCGCCCGGCCTTTTCCTCTCTGCGTTTCCTGAAGTACGCGTAATTGCGGAAATTTCTCACAAAATGCTAGGGCTGTTTCATAGGTATTATCCCGGCTGCCGTTCTCAATCACCATTACTTCTACGTGGTATGTTTGTGCATTTATAAAAGTGCGCAGGCTTTCCAACGTGGCGGGCAGTCGGTTCGCTTCATTATAGGCTGGGATGATAATAGATAAAAAGCAGTTAGACAAGATGAAAGCCTTCTTGCACAGGTATTACGAACTGATCAGGATAAAAATTACAAAGCCAACGATGAGCAAAATATTGACCAGCATCATGCAGCCCAGTACAATCCATTGCTTATTGGAGATTGGCACCTTCTTTACCAGCCGCATGGCAGCGTCGTCGTTGGGTACGGGTATGTCAATCACTGGCAGAGTCATTCTCGCTTTTTCATCGTCTTTCATCGAAAAGGCATCTTGTTTGGGTGCCGCGCTCTCTTCGCTTTCCGGCTGCTCCATAGAGTGGGAAAGCAGGTTGACAATCATTTGCACCTGTTGAGGGCTGAGGAAGGGTCTACTCTGCACCAACGCAGTGAAAAAGCGCTCCATGGCATCCATGAGCACCACCCGTACGTTGGGGTGAATTGATTCGACGTGCACGCCAGGATCGGAAAACATCAATACCGGTTCAACCACCGGCAGATTTTCCACGTGTGTTGCCAGGAATGCATCGACAGCTTTCCCCATCAGTTCTGTGCGCGTGATCAAGTTGGGTTGAGCGGAACGGTAATTCTGTGACCTTTCATCCAATTTTTCCCAATATTCATCTCTGGCGCGAAAGATACCCCGCTCCCCACTTACATACAAAACGCGCAAACCGGGAGGTCCAACCAATATCAGTGGAATGGGTATATCCAAGCCCTCTAATAGCACGTTACGTAGCAGATAATATCTGGCATCCAATGATTTCTGCATTAGGGGGATGATGCTCTCTTGAGCCTGGGTATCTTGCGTCCATAACCGATCGGTTTTCAGCAAGTTATCCAGACTAAATTTACGGCGCTTATCTTTTATATTGGGATTTTCAATTAGCTTCATCTTTCCTCTCCTTGAAAGCAAACCAAATGCTTTCTTTATTCTCCCGGGGCACTAATTTTTTATAAAATAGTTATCGACCAGTGCAATACATGCGTCTTCCGTCTCCTGACGGTAACGGGTAAGCTTTTCTCGGGGAAGGTGAATAAAGATTTCGTCATCCATACGTTCTTCTGAGTCCAGCAGCATCATATATTCCTCAGGAGTCATCCCCTGCCGCCTGGCGAGTACTTCAACCGTATGTACTGTTGCCCCTGGTTGCAACTGTTCTGCCAAGTAATCTCTCCAGGCGCAAAGAAATCGATCGTTCACAAATGGCAGCCATTGTTCTGGGGCAACTTTCTCCAGCGTTTTACTGGTTTCATCAACCAAACCAGGGAGTATCTGCCGATCAAGGTATGCGCGCAAAACATTATGTAAATATAGTCTATGCGGAAAAATGCTCCACTCTGCTTGTTTACCAAAGGCAGGTACAAATATAGTGCCAATCCAGAGCCAATCTGCCATCAAATGGCACTGATACCCAGCCACAAAAGCAGCCTGTGTCTCGGCGCAAAGGCGGCAATCATCCAAACTGGGGAAGGTTCGCAGCATCAGCTCCCAGGGCGCTATTGAGTTATTATGCAGGGGTAATTTAAAAAAATGGGTGATCTGCCGCGCCTGACCGGATAATACCTGCACATCCGCAGCGGTATTTCCAAACAAGAAAGCCCCGCGCCGGCGCTCCAGAATTTCTTGAACGCCCGGAGAGAACGCTTTTTGATCTAATAAGGTTTGCGCAATGCTCAAGTGATAAAAAGGCGTCGGCATATTCGGATTATAAGCTACTTGGGTGATCTCGAAAAGCAATCGCTGCTTTTTCATAAACAAGAGATAATATAATGAGTTGTTATAAAAGCAAAATGGACAGATTATCAGGGTAAAAATATCCTGGTAAACCTATCCATCCTGTGAATAATAGTCGGGGCGGGCGGACTTGAACCGCCGACCCCCGCGTCCCAAACGCGGTGCGCTACCGATCTGCGCTACACCCCGAGGATTATCGAACAGTATAATGCGTAGAGGGGGATATCGTCAAGGCAGGTATTCGTCATGGATTCGCTGGCTGGGGATCAACAAAAAGGTATACCCACATCTGCCAGTTGGAAACCACCGCAGGCGTCACCCTGGGGGTGGGTGTGGGTACCGGCGTAGTCTGCAGCGCTGGTAATGGAATCACCGGAACATCCCCCGGCCGTACCATATGCCCATCCTGGTACGCCCATTTTGCTACCACTTCTTCGGAATTAGCTTCTGCAATTTGTGTTTTTAATGTAAGATTCTCGATCACCAGACTGGTCACAGTGGCAGCCACCAATTCTTTCTGCGTGTTGAATTGGTGCATTTCCGCCACCCGGCTATTAAAATCCATCAATAAATACGCCGCCATGATAATTCCACCGATGATCAACGCATATTTCCAACTAAATTGCAGGCGTTTCATTCTTTCATCTTACCTCATGCTTTATATAGGTGCAAGAGATTTGTGAAAACAAAATGAAAAGATGGTCTCTTGGCATGGTTATTGCTACTCTTAAAAATAGCAAGAACTATGCCAGTTTAACAATAAAACCCGGTTTTTAAAAAACCGGGCGCATCGAATGCCTGTATGCCGAAGGAGGGATTTGAACCCTCACGAGCTAATGCCCACTACGCCCTGAACGTAGCGCGTCTGCCAAATTCCGCCACTTCGGCGTGCGGCATTATTGTAACCCGAAACCGGGTTTTGTCAACCTTTTGAGTTTTGCCATGTTGTAATCTCGTTCAGGGTGCGGAACAATGGCTGAATATATGCAACAGTTAGAAAACTTGCTGCTAAATCCTCCGGGCAATTTAATTTATCAATTGGTTCTGGTGTTTTCCATTGCCGGAGTATTGCCATCTATATTGAGTCAATCCACCAATTCATATTATGTCCAGGCGAAACGCATGGGGATTGGGTTGTCGCTTTTATTGTGTATTCGTTTGGTATTATTTTTAGCCGCCATTATCGCCAGAAAGATAGCAATCGACGAACATTTCATAATTCCTCCCATCGAACGGGCGGTGTCTTTATTAGGCTTGGTGGTCATTATTTGGTTATGGTGTTTTCCCAAACCGCTTCGCACCGCCGATATTTTCACGATCATCGCCGGGGGAATAATAACCATCACTTCAATTGTGAGCGTGATATGGTGGTTTTATCAAGGGACAATAGACATTTCCTTCAACAGCTTCCCAGCCAGTAGTATCAGTGATGTGATCGCATTGTTCTTGTTGGCGATTGGTGTTGTGACCATCGTTGTTAGGCGCCCTGTGGGCTGGGGATTTGGCTTGGTGATGTTTGTTTTCCTCGGCGCAGGTCATACGGCTTCATTATCATCCGGCTCACTGAATTCAGATTATTCGGGGATTTTGCGTTTCATGCAAATGATCGCTTACCCGCTTCTATTTACCTTACCACAACGTTTTGTAAGCGAGATCAGTTCTGCACCTGCCATACTCCATGCGCTTGAAGAACATCGCCAATATGGCGTCAATGATCGCTTGCTAAAATCATTCTTAACCTTAAGTGTGGAGAATGATTTTGAAAAATTGTACCAGGCGATGTCCCTGACTGTATCTCACGCCATGGTGGCGGACTTATGTTTTCTGGCATTTCCTGTCGCAGAAAAAGAGGAGATCGTCTTTAATCACGGATACGATTTAATTCGGGAAGAGTATTCTCCGAGTATGACCATAAAGATGCGCAAACTACCGGCATTGGTTAATGCATATCAGCAAAACGAGCCTTTATCAATACACGCCAGCAGTAATTCGCCCGACCTGACCAGCCTGGCGCGTGCATTGAGTCTGGCAAACGCCGGTCATCTGTTATCCGCACCCATTGGCAATGCCTCCGGAAATGGCATTTGCCTGGCAGTCCTTCTAACCCCCTATTCCGGGCATGAATGGAGCGATGAGGATCGATCAACCTTGAGTCTGATCTGCGATTCACTGGCGCAAATCTTGCAACGCCATAGGTTAATGGCTTCTTTCCGCCAGGAGATCGAAGACTTGCAGCAAGATATACAAACCTCTCGCTTAGAAAGGGATGCTGCCCAACTCGAAATCGATCGATTATCAGAGCAAATTAAATCTTTCCGTGAATATGCCGATCAGGAAAGCCGTGAGTTTGCCAAGAGCGAAGCAGAGCATGAACCCATCAGCTCTGATATTCCTCAAGAAGAGACTCAACCGCTCGAAACGATCACACCCCAGGAACCTGTTGAAAACTCTAAGATGCAGGAAATCCTGGCAACCGGAGAAACCGAAGGAATAAATAAAAAATTGGAAGGCGAATGGTTCCTTGCTCTGGAAGAGATCGACCGCTTAAACAAAATAATTTTGGAAATGGAACAAACTCAACGTGAATATGCGAGTTTAACGAGTAGTCAATTTGCTTCAGGAAGCAAATCGGAAATGTATGCCAACCTTATCAAAGAATTAAACTCACCACTCTCTTCAATCACTGGTTATACCGATTTTTTATTGGCAGAATCATTCGGAAACCTGGGCCCTATTCAGCGAAAATTCGTCGAAAGGATAAAATTCTCCTGCGACCGCATCAACAGCATATTAGAGGTAACCCCCGATTCAAACATCACATTGGCAGAAAAATTACAGTTGAATCCGGAGTCGCTTGACTTGCAAGATATTATCGATAGCGCCATCGAGCGTACACGTTTTGAAATGTTAGAAAAGCGAATTACTCTGGATAGAACACGTTCCCAATACCTGCCGACAGTATATGCCGACCAGGATGCACTGGAACAGGTACTCATCAGTTTATTGGAAAATGCCATCGCGGTTACCCCTGAGGAAGGTAAAATTTCTTTACGAACCCTGAAAAAACCGATAAACGGGGGCGTTCCAAAAGTATTGATTCAGGTTACCGATCAGGGTGGCAGCAGCGCTGCTAAAACAACCTACCAGGTATTTATCTCGCAGTCCGATTCTGCTTTTTTCAATATCAGCCAGGAAGGCATTGATATGGCTATGGTAAAAGACCTGGTAGAAATGCAAAATGGCAGTATCTGGATCGAAAGCGAAGAAGGGTTTGGCTCAACGGTCAATCTTGTTATGCCCATTTCTTCTCCCCAATCTTCTGACACGGACCACGAAACTACCGAGACCAATTCGGAAGAAGAAATTCAACCAGACGCAGACGGAGGTATTGAAGAATGAGTGGATTACGCCAGGTTTTAATTGGGTTCCTGGTTGTTCTTCTTGCGGGTTTGATCATCATCGGCGTGATGACCTTGTCTTCATCCAGGCCTGGTCAGGAAACATCCGCAGCGCCTTCCCAAACCCGGCAAGAGACGCCTGAGAATACCAAAGCCGTGACCCAAATGCCAACCGCCTCTCCAACGATCAATGTAATTCCATCGGATGACTTTCCCGTAACGATAAAAGTCTCTTCGACCCCAATCGATAAAGCCGCCGCTACTCAGACGCCGGGAAAAGGTACGACGGAACCTCAAACCGGTGAGATTACCGCTACGCCGGTTGTATGCGGCGGTGATGAAGAATATAATTATTACAGTATGCTGCCCGGTGCGTTTCTCGAAGATACTTACACAAGCTCGATTGTAATCATTCAAGATCAACCCGAGCCAACACCAACCGCTACAGAACAAACCATAAGCGAAAAATCGAAATCCTGTACAAAACCGCGGGGCTGGGTGGCTTACACAGTCCGCCGGGGTGACACATTATCCCAATTGAGTCGATGGACAGGAGTGAGCATTGCCAAGTTAAAAAAGGTGAACTGCATGGGTGCTTCTAATAAACTCAAAGCAGGCAAGAAGATTTATATTCCCAGGGCTTCTTATATCCCGCGAATGGCGCCTCCTGTATGGCGGCCTGTACCACCGCCCATATACCCGCCGTCCTGGTATGTTCCATCTAAAGACCCTAAACCGGTTCAACCTACGCGGCCGGTCATCATTATCACTATGCCACCAGATGCGCCTAATGCAGCCATCCCCGACACACCGGAATTGTCCGGGATTGACTATGCGTTAAGCAATAAACTGGGGTACAATGCGACTCATTTCTAAAGGTTGATAAATGTCCCGTATTAATCGTACCGCTCTCATTTTGATGCTCTTAAGCATGAGCGCTTGCTCCCTGCCGAGCTTTACCGTTGTCCCAGTTTCTTCATCATCGGAATTGAATGTCACCGTACAAGATGCTCAGGTGGCTGCAATCGCGGCAGAAAATTCACCCGAGATGGCTATTACCCCCACACCATTTCAGCCAATACCGCCCACGCCGGTGATATTACCTACCGGGATACCCACCTCGACACCGGCGCCTACCAATACGCCTCTCCCCGAACCCCCCATCGCCTTATCCACTTTACCTGTGGTCGAAATCGACAATGTCCCCAACCAAACCAATTGGCTGTTACTGGGCTCCGATCGTCGTAAAGGCGATAAAGGCTACCGCACGGATACCATTATATTATTGACCTTAAATCCCAAATCCGGTACAGCCGCTATGACATCTTTCCCCAGAGATCTGTGGGTATATATTCCCGGTTATGGCGAAGAACGAATCAATACCGCGTTTTACAGAGGTGGTTTTAAAATGCTGGCTGCCACCATGCAGCATAATTTTGGCGTTAAACCTACCGGATATGTGTTGATCGATTTTTCTAATTTCAAGCAAATCATCGATGGATTAGGCGGCCTGGATGTGGAAGTTACTACAACACTGACCGCTAAAAGGCAAGGCCGGGGTTATATCACAATTCCTAAAGGCATGAACCATATGAACGCCGATAAAGTGTTGTGGTATGTTCGCTCCCGCAAGACTACCAACGACTTTGCCCGTAATGTCCGGCAGCAAGAGGTGCTCATGGCATTGGCCAAGAAATTCCTGAGCATGGACGGGCTATCGAAGGCGCCGGATTTATATAAAAAATATAAAAAAGCTGTGATTACCGACCAGGGTTTTGATGACCTTATCCAGTATCTGCCGTTGGCCATCACACTGGCATCGGATATGTCACGCATCAAACACTACTATATCGGTCAAGGTCAGGTATACGATTTCGTAACCGCTGGGGGGGCGATGGTCCTGATGCCGCAAAAAGATAAGTGCCAGGCTGTTGTGAAAAAGGCACTAAAAGGCAAATAATCCAGAGTCTCAGACACAGGAGTTTGCATGGCGTTAACCGGTAAAGGCTACTTTATTTGGCAAATTCCATATTGTGAAAATGGGGTGGTCAACACCATTGCCAGCCTGGCTGAACAATCTGGTTTCACGCATATACTTATCAAAGTTGCCGACGGCGCATGCAGCTATAATGTCTATGATGGGGTAGACCGGGTGCCGCCATTGGTTTCTGCACTTAAAGCCCGCAATATCGAAGTTTGGGGATGGCATTACATTTATGGCGATTACCCTGCCAATGAAGCGGATAAAGCCATTGAGCGCATCAATTCATTGGGTTTGGAGGGGTATGCCCTGGATGTGGAAAAGGAGTATAAAGAAGATGGGAAAGACGTTGCTGCCACAAAATTCATGAACCGGCTGCGCAACGCGTTACCTAATTTTCCGGTGGCTTTATGCTCATACCGCTACCCATCTTATCATCCCAAGGTGCCCTGGACCATTTTTTTGCAGGGGTGTAATTACAATATGCCGCAAGTGTACTGGGAACTATCGCACAATCCCGGTGCTCAATTAACCCGCTGTGTCAATGAATTTCAAGCCATGACGCCGTACCGACCCATCGTTCCGGTCGGTTCGGCATATATCCGCGGCTCCTGGGCGCCCACCACGGCGGATATTCTCGAATTCATGCAAACCGCGCAAAACCTGGGTCTGACGGCTGCCAATTTTTGGGAGTGGGCTAATACGCGCAAAAACCTTCCGGATGTGTGGACGACCATCCAGGATTACGATTGGTCTAACCCCGCGGTTTTCACAATGGCGCAGGAAGTCATCGATGCCCTCAACAGCCATGATCCCAACCAGGCGACCAACCTGTATTCATCTTCCGGGGTGCACGTCACTTCTGCCCGCACTGTGAGGGGCTCCACAGCCGTGTACAGTTGGTATCAAACGCTGTTCGATGACCTGCTTCCCAATGCCACATTTACCCTGGTCAGCTCGCAAGCTACCAGCACATCCTGTCATTTCACCTGGACAGCGACCTCATCTGCGGGGAATGTGAACGATGGCAGCGATACACTGGGGGTTTTAGACGGGAAGATCGTGTATCATTACACGGCATTTAGCGTTATTTAAAAAAAATTTCCCTTTCATTGACAATCATTTGACTCTCTGCTACAGTTGAGAAGTTTCAACAAGATTTCTGTTGTGTTATGATTTCTCAGAAATCAAGCCATTTCTGTTGATATTTGCGAGGTATCATGAAAACCAATCGACCATTTTCTTCTGCATTAAAATCCCCAAAATTTTTATTATTAATATTAATTGCGCTTCCTGTTATTTTAGGCTGCTCGCTTTCCAGTTATCTTGGGTTTAATCCAACCCCCACCATTGCCCCCACCCAGCCGCCTGAAGTGACCGTGATGGTGGTGGTGCAATCGCCCACCCCGGAAATGGTACTCCCGCCTACCGAAACGCCTGAACCCACGCCAACCGAACAACCCACTGAAACAGCCCAGCCTGTGGTTCCCACCGATACTGAGATCGTCATCGAAGTTCCGGATTTCATTGAGGTCGCCAATATTCAGGCGTTTAATTGGTATTTTGCCAATTCAACCAAGTGTAAAGATGAAAAAGAAGGCTGCTGGTTCCTGACCACTTATAAACAGGAAGGGTCACTGGAACCCAGGGATTTTTATTATATCGATCCCACTTGGGAAAATCCCCATTTAGTTTTTTGGCACAAATTCATTTCGGATGGTTATTCTTACTTTGGCTTCGTTGAGACCACGGGCGATACCGAGGTGGGCTGGACACAGATAAAGGGATACAAGGATTCGAATTTTTCCTGGAAAGAAGAAGCCATTGACATAAGCCAATATAAAGGCAGCGAGATTTTAATCCGCATCATGTTTGTGCCTACGATTGATACGTTTTCACCCCAGCAAAAAGCAAAATACAATGCTCATGATTGGGCTATTGCCTCGATCCGAATCGTGCCAGACTACGCGCCATAAGACCGCTAAAAGCGATTGGCTATCCGCTTTCAGTTTTCTGAATAATTATCAATTATTTTTTCCTAACTGCCGGACATGTTCAATGACTAGGCAGCAAAAAAACCTGTGATACAGGTTTTTTTGTTTTTTTCTACGGATTGATGTAAACAGCTTTATAACCGATGTATCTTATTCATCTGAATTCTCAGGCGTCTTTTTAACAGGTGTTTTTGCGCGTGTTCTGGTTCTCGCCGAAGTTGAGCGTTTCGTACGGCTGGTTGTTTGTGTGGTCTCTTTTGTGCCTTTTGCACGGCCTGTTTTTTGAGCGCCTGATCCGGTACTTTGCGCCCGAGTCGTTTTTGACATGGTCTCAGAAGATTTATTTGTGCGACTCGTTTTTTGGGTTGTCACTGTTGCGCTTTTGGTACGCCGGGTTTTTGTTGTGGTCGGTTTTGCCGCTTTTGGTCTTTCCGGTTTTTGGGTTGTCGTAATAGCCTTTCTGGTTCGACCGGTTTTCCCCGTTGTGCTAACAGCGTTTTGAGAATCAGCTTTGCCAACTACGCGGCTGCGAGTTTTGCGTTCTGTGGTGGAAGTGGCTGCGCCCGCCGCGCCGCGTGTTTTGCGGGGGTTAGTTTGCGCCGATTTAGCAGGCTCGGCTTTCTTTCCACGATTGGTCGCGGCTCGTGATCCGGATGACGAAGAGGCTTTTCGGGCGGTCTTTCCGTTTACCTGGCGCAGCATATTGTTCATACTTAATTGAGTGGCAGATGTTTCGCTTTCTTTTTGCTTCTCTGCCAACGGCTTCTGTGCGGTCCTGCGGGCTGCCCTGCTGCGAGTTCTCTTCTCCGATGCAGAAGCTTTCCCATCAATTGCCCACACGATCGACAACCCCAAAACCCGGCACCCTTTGAGCGCCGGGATGATCTTCCCTCGCGCCTGACGCCCTTGCAAAGGCACTTCATCGAGTTGCACCAGCTTGGGCGCCAACCGATCGATAAACAAGGTCACATGCGCAGAATCCGGACCCACCGCCATTCCCACCACCTGCACTTTCCCCGGCAGTTTCCAGGCAGTCACGCCCTGTCCATACCGACCCTGGCGAGGGAATTGATCGACCGCCACTCGCTTGGCGCTGCCATCGGAGGCTGCTATGAAAACATTTCCAGGTTTGGGCAGGGTTTCCATACCAACCAATAAATCGTTCGCTTTTAGCTTCATACCCAATACACCCGCAGATACCAGCCCCATTGGGCGCACATCATCTTCGCTAAAACGGATCGCCATGCCAGAGGCTGTCAAAAGCAGCACATCTGCCGTACCATCTGTCACCTTCAACCATGCCAGTTGATCGCCTTCGTTCACTTTCGCCAAAGTAAATGTATTAGCGGAAGAACCGGGTAACTCACTCAATGACGATTTTTTCAGCATTCCCTGACGGGTGGCGCTCAATACAAACCAGTTCTCCGGGCGTTCATTCTTGGGTGGTAAAGTGAAAAGTGTTGCCAATTGGTCTTCAGGCTGCAATGGAGTCACTTTGTGCATCAATGTGCCAGTAGAAGGATTTTCTGCTTCCGGTATGGCATGCACGGGAACAGCCGCGGCTTTACCATCGCCGCACACCAGATAGAGAATATGCCGCGTGGAGGCTTGCGCCAACCATGCCGGCGCTTCGTTTCCACTCTGGCGGGGGGCTTTATCTTCCAGCGAACGAGAAATCAACCCTTCCCTGGACACTGATATCCATACGCTTTTTTCCTCCGCCAGATCGCTGGTGGTCAGCAATGCACGTGTATCGCCGTTAGTCGATTTCACGATCTTTGTACGCCGCCGCCCACCATAAGTCGCTTTAACGACTTGTAACTCATCCGATACAACCTGGCGCATCTTCTTGGGAGAGCGCAGTAAGGCGGCCAATTCTTTGATTTTTATCTGCAATTCTTTATATTCTTCTTCAATTTTCTTACGTTCCAGGGCTGCCAGGCGGCGCAACTGCATATCCAGAATGGCTTGCGCCTGGATTTCGCTGAGTCGAAAACGCTTGATAAGCCTTTGCCGCGCCGTATCCACATCCGGCGCTCTGCGGATCAGGCTGATGATCTCATCCAGGTTCGCTAAAGCGATGCGCAGCCCCTCTAAAATATGGGCTCTTTGGCGGGCGCGTTCCAGTTCATATTCACTGCGCCGGCGGACAATTTCCAGGCGGTGGTCGAGATATACCCTCAGCGCTTGTTTCAGGCTTAACATACGCGGTTCGCCATCTACCAACGCCAGCAAAATGATACTGAAATTACTCTGCATAGGTGTGTGCCGGTAAAGCTCACGTAATGCGGTCTGCGGGTCGGCGGTACGCGCCAATTCAATGACGATGCGCATGCCCTGACGGTCGGATTCGTCGCGCAGGTCGGCAATGCCTTCCAATCTGCCATCCCTCACTAATTCAGCGATGCGTTCGATCAGGGAGGCTTTATTGGTCATGTAAGGCAGCTCGGTGACAATGATACGGTTACGTCCGCGTTCCATTTCTTCCAGATGCGCTAAAGCTTGCACTTTGATCTTGCCCCGTCCGGAGCCATACGCGCTGGTGAGGGTTTCTTCACCGCTATCCGGCAAGATGACGCCGCCAGTGGGGAAATCGGGGCCCTGGATAAATTTCATCAGATCTTCAATCGTGATATCATCCAGTTTTTCCCAATGGGTAAGCATATAAGATAAAGCATCTACCACTTCTCCCAGGTTATGCGGCGGAATATTGGTGGACATGCCCACCGCAATACCGGTGGCGCCGTTGACCAGCAGGTTGGGAATGGCAGAGGGCAGTACGGTAGGTTCTTCGAGCGACCCGTCGAAGTTGGGGATCAGGTCCACGGTCTGTTTTTGAATATCAGACAGCAGCTCCATTGCCGGCGCCGCCAGGCGAGCCTCCGTGTAACGCATGGCAGCCGGCGGGTCGCCATCCACACTGCCGAAATTGCCTTGCCCGTCTACCAGTAAGCACCTCATCGAAAATTCTTGCGCCATGCGCGCCATGGCTTCGTAAACGGCTTGATCGCCGTGCGGATGATATTTGCCGAGCACCTCACCCACGATACGGGCGGATTTTTTATAGCTCGAATCCGGGCGCAAGCCCATATCGTACATAGCGTAAAGAATGCGGCGGTGCACCGGCTTCAAACCATCGCGGGCATCCGGCAAAGCACGGGCGATGATCACACTCATGGCATAATCTAGATAGGCTTGCTGCATCTCGCTGTCGATATCGATTTTTTGAACCAGACCAACTTCCATGGGAAAACTCCCCGACTTTCATGATTTGAATATGTGTATTGAGATAATCTTATAGGGAAAATCGGGAAACGTCAATGCATCGAAAATACGATAAACCCTCACCCCAAAACCCCTCCCCCGAGTAGAAGCGACGCATGCGTCGCCCCTACAAAATTATTTGCGATTTAGGAATGTTATAATGTTTTTATATCATTCCTGGCATTAACGCCCCATAATATCAATTTCCCGCCACACCCCAAACCCTCCAGTTGCACACCAGGGTTGTACAATGGTAATAAATCCCATTTTCACAACAACTCATGGAGCGTTTATGAATTCCTATATTTCTATACGTAATGCACGCCTGCATAATCTAAAAAACGTCGATCTCGATATTCCCAAGAATAAATTTGTAGTACTAACGGGCATCTCCGGGTCGGGAAAATCCACGCTGGCGTTCGACATCCTGTATAAAGAAAGTCAACGCCAGTATATCGAATCACTTGGCTATGTTACCCATGGATTATGCAAACCACCTGTGGATACCATCACCGGCTTGTCGCCTTCCATCAGTATCGATCAGCATCTCACCAACCGCAACCCGCGCTCCACGGTCGGCACTGTTACTGAAGTCTACACCTATCTGCGGGTACTGTTTGCCCGCCTGGGTCACCGCCCCTGCCCAATGTGCGCCAGGGATGTCCCGCCGCCGACGTTTGAGTCCGCTGAAGATTTGTTGGATGAAAGCGACGAAAGTCCCGATGAGACTTATCCCTGCCCGCATTGCGGAGCTTCCATACCTGAGATGGGAATGGCAAATTTCTCTTTCAATAAACCCGCCGGCGCCTGCCCCACCTGCACCGGATTGGGCGTTGTACGTCAGGTGATAATCGAGCGTCTGATCGATGAGAACAAAACCATTGCCCAAAATGCCATCAACGGATGGGAAGATTTTCATATCAACTATTACCGTCAGATATTAATCAATGCCGGGGAATATTACGGGTTTACGTTTGATCCCGAAAAACGACTCAAGGAGTTCACGCCCGTCGAGCGGGATTTGTTCCTCTATGGGGTAAACAGCCCGCAGTTCAGTCGTCACTTTCCCGAAGTTAAACCCCCTGCCACAAATAACCGAGGGCGCTTCGAAGGTGTGATCACAAATTTGCTGCGCCGATATGACGAACACGCCGACAATGCTGCTTATCGTGAAAAACTGGACCAGTATTTTTCTACGCAAACTTGCCCCGATTGCGGGGGGACACGCCTGCGCCCGGAAAGCCGCGCGGTGACCATCGCTCAACAAACCATTATTCACGTGGCGCGTTTTTCGCTGGACAAGCTTGATGCCTGGCTAAAAAATCTGCTGCAAACTTTCACTGCCGAAGAAATGAATATCGCCCGCCCAATTCTGGATGATTTATTCGAGCGTGTCGAGCGCCTGCTGCAGGTTGGCGCAGGTTATCTTACCCTGGAACGCTCTTCGCCAACTCTTTCAGCGGGGGAATCCCAGCGATTGAGATTGGCGTCTCTGCTTGGCTCGGGGTTAACCGGCGTCCTCTATGTTCTCGATGAACCGACGATTGGTTTACACCAACGCGACACTCAGCGTCTGATCGGTGTACTGCGCCGCTTACGGGACCTGGGCAATACCGTATTGGTGGTGGAACATGACCTGGAATTGATCAAAGCGGCGGATTATGTGGTAGATATTGGCCCCGGGGCAGGGAAACACGGTGGACAGATCGTAGCTGCAGGAAAACCCTCCGAGTTGGCGCAAGATCCTGCATCGCCCACCGGTATGTATCTTGCCGGAAAAGCCGCTGTAACCCACCCCGAAAGACGACACCCTGATAATGAAAAATCACTCATCATCCACGAGGCGCGCCACCATAACCTGCAAAATATAACCGTAACCATACCGCTTGGTAGGCTGGTGGCTGTCACCGGTGTTTCCGGTTCGGGGAAATCATCATTAATTCTCGATATCCTCGACCACGCCGCGCGTCAACGCCTGAATAATGCCAGCGATACACCTGGCGAGCATGATTCGATCGAAGGCTGGCAGCATATCGATAAGATCATCACCATCGATCAGAATCATATCGGGCGCATCCCGCGCTCCAACGCTGCCACCTATTCGGATACTTTTACGCCGATCCGCCAGGCGTTTGCCGCCACACCCGAAGCGTTGAAACGGAAAATGACCCCGCGGTACTTCTCATTCAACGTGCCTGGGGGACGTTGTGAACGCTGTGAGGGGGCTGGTACTCTGACCGTTAAGATGCATTTCCTGCCCGATGTCGAGGTGCGCTGCCCGGTTTGCCGTGGTCGCCGCTTTAAACGGGAAACCCTGGAGGTTAAATATCACGGTTTTGATATCTCAAATGTGCTCGATATGACGGTAGAGGAAGCTCTGGAGTTATTTGCAGATGTGCCCGCAGCAGCAGCCCGGCTACGCCTCATGGTGGATGTGGGGTTAGGATATCTGCAGCTCGGACAACCCGCCACCACTCTTTCGGGTGGAGAGGCGCAGCGGGTGAAGCTTGCCAAAGAATTGGGGCGACGCGGCACCGGGCGCACGCTTTACCTGCTCGATGAACCCACCACCGGTTTACACCTTGCCGATACAGCTTGTTTGCTGGGCATTTTGAATCGATTGGTCGACGCTGGAAATAGTGTGATCGTCATCGAACACAATCTGGACCTGGTCAAAGCCGTGGATTGGGTGATCGACCTGGGCCCGGAAGGCGGCGACGCAGGGGGGAGACTCATCGCCGAAGGCACGCCTGAGCAGGTGGCAGGGGTTGAGGGTTCATATACGGGTCAATTTTTGCGAAAGATGTTGATATTTACCTCATAATTAATTATTAATGGTAGGGGCGAGGCAAGCCTCGCCTTTACCAATTTAACTCGAGGCGCTGGCATACCGCCGCAGCGCAGCCCGGAAAAATATCGAGGCGCACAAAATCAATATCACTGCCATCACCAGACTGAATGCCAGGCGCTCCATGGATAATCCTCCCCTCAGCGCCTGCGCCGGGATAGTGGTAATAACCCCCACCGGAATGATCCAGGTAAGCGCCAGACGAACCCAGCCGGGATAAAGCCCCAGTGGATACCGCGCCAGTTGAAAAACGCCGTCGAATATCCACATAAACATCACCCCGGGGCTCCAAAACACCAGGGCAGAGAAAGCCAGCAGAATCGCATATAGGATGCCCGCCCCAAAAAGCAGTGTGAGCAAGAACATGGCAATATTTGAAATTGATAGCGCCTGATCCATACTGATTGCCGCATACACTAATACGCCCAATCCGAGAAGGAGATCAAAAAGGGCGAAAAGGCGCCAGCGGCGAAAGCTGGCCAGGAACTGGATACTCATCGGCCGGAGCAGGGTAAAATCCAGATTTCCCGACCATACTTCGCCATCCATGCCTGCCAGCGCATCCAGGCTGGGCCCAATAAAAAGGTTACGCAACGCTTGAATGGTGAGGTAAACACCTAACACCGATAGCGTCTCGGCATAACTCCAACCGCGCAGGGTATCGATTTGCCCAAAAATGACATATACACCCAACACGCCGGTGATCAGGTTCAACAATGAGTGCAGCAGGTTGATCCAAAAATTCGCCCGATAGCTGACTTCTTCCACAAAGGACACTTTAATAAATCGATCTATCAATCGCAAGTAACGCATTTTTTATCAACCTCCAACGGCGGTATATCTTTGTATGCCCAACCGCCAGATGAAAGCGGATAACAGTATGGCGAAAACTGCCCATATGGCTTGATAAACAAAACCAATGAGCAAATCCTGCCTGCTTATCTGCCCGAGCAATATTTCAACCGGGAAACCCACCATAAAGCGGAACGGTAGTACGCTTGCCGCCAGTTTAAAACCTGCTGGCAGCATCCACACCGGGGCGACAATGCCTGCCATGAGAAAAACCAGCGAGTCTTGCAGCGCCAACAATGCGTCAGCGCGGGCTGTCCAGAATGCCAGCAGCGCCAGCCAATAGCCCCAGAAAAAACGCAGCAACCAGGCAAATGCCAAAGCCAGCAAGGATAGAACCACCTTATCCCAGGTCGTATGGAGCTCCGGGCGCAGAACGACTGCCAGAATTGACGCTATCGGTATGACGAAAATCATTGTTACCACTTTCCCGGCGACTTCATTAGCCAGGGGATTGTAGAGCGGCAGCATGGGACGCAGCAGCCAGTGATTGAGGTCTCCCATTCGGATCACATCCCCTACCGTCCAGTTGGTTTGCGAGTAAGTGAGTTGATTAACCAGGATCAAAATCAGATAATATGCAATGAATTCCCCGGAGGTCAAACCGCCAAGCGTGCCTGTTCCGGCAGCGCCAGACCAGACCAACATATAAATCAACGGCGTGATCATCCATCCAAACACCAGGATGAAGAAAAAGCTGCTATATTGCATCCAGGAAAGCCAGGAACTTTTAATTAACGCCCAACCGCCTCTGTGGTTCATACATTCCCCTCCTGATAGACCTGATCCATCACCGCCTCGATAGGGGGGTCTTCAATGGTCAGATCGGTCACTGCGAGTTTATCCAGCAGATACGCCGCCGCAGACGGGGCGGCTTCCCGGTCGACGCGTAACGTGAGATGGCTGTTCTCTTGCTCGATGATTTCTGCGTTAGGCGGGAGATCGAGAGCGTTGGTAGTGGAAATTCCGTGATTTAACGTCAGGCGCACCAGTTTAAATGGCGCTAACTGTTGAGCCAGCCCGTCAAGCCTTCCGTCGTAAAGTAATTTGCCGTGGTGGATCAGGATCACCCGCGGGCACAGCGCCATCACGTCTGCCATATAATGGCTGGTGAGCAGCACGGTAACACCGTAACGCTGGTTATATTGACAGAGAAAATCGCGTACTCTCCGTTGGATAGAGATATCCAACCCCAATGTCGGCTCATCCAAAAAAAGCACTGCCGGGCGGTGAAGCAAACCAGCGACCAGTTCGCATTTCATGCGCTCGCCTAATGAAAGGTTACGTACCGGCTTCTTAAGCACTTCTTCCATCCCCAGGAGATCCACCAGCTCATCCAATGTATTGCGATATTCAGCCGCCGGCAGGCTATAGATTTCACCCAACACACCAAAAGTATCTAAAGGCGGGATATCCCACAGCATCTGGCTTTTATTACCCAAAACAATGCTGATACGACGTAAATACGCGGTTTCTCGTTTCCAGGGAATATGCCCGAGCACTTGCGCAGCGCCCTCCGATGGGTAAAGAATTCCAGCCAGCATTTTTAGGGTGGTGGTTTTACCGGCGCCGTTTGGTCCGATGAACCCCACCATTTCCCCTGCCTGGATGGAAAAACTAATCTCTTGCACAGCTTTTACATCTTGATAACTGCGCCTGACCATGCTTTTGAGTGAAGCGCCTAACCCGCTCTCCCGCTCAGGCACGCGGTAAGTTTTGGTCAAATTGCGAACGAAAATGACCGGGGAATTTGATAATGAAGGCATTTTAAAATTAAACCTCCGAAAATGATGAAGTTATCATCATTCTATAACATTGGTGTATAAGGGGAGGGTTTGTTTTTGGGTGGAAGAATAATAATCAATATAGAAAATCCGAAACGTCATTCATGAATGACCTTTATGGCTGTTTTTTTTAGTATTACAAATCCCCCAACGAATCAAAGGTGATTTTCGGATGCAAGATATGATCCAGCTCTTGTTTGGCAATCATCCCTTCTAAAAACTCGATACTTTTTTCGGCGCGCGTCTCTTGTTCGGCAAGCTCGGTAAGCCAGCGGTCAGCCGCCATATAAGCATCTTCATCAGGGCGCGGTGTATCCAAAACCTGACGCAAATTCATTCCACCCTGGTTATCCAAATACAACACCATGCGCAAAATCGCCATCATGCTATAACCTGCCTGGCTCAGCATACGGATTACCCTTAATCGGCTGATCTCAGCACTGGTGTATAACCGATAACGGTTTTCCGGATGGCGCGGAACGCTTATCAACCCATTTCGCTCCCAGTTACGCAGTACATCTCGGCTGACCCCCAGCCGCTGCGCCACTTCCCCGATCTGCATACGCTCACTGCTGGCATCGGCAGCCGTTCCTTGCGCCCAACGTTCCAACATTTTCACGGCCGCCTCGGCATGAGCGCGTTCCGATTGCACCAACGCCAGGTGATGATAGGCTGATTCTAAGGCTCCTCCCAGATCGCCTGTGGCTGCCAGGCGTATTAAATCCAGCGCCGAATGGCGGATTTTTTTACCGGCAAAGGGACCTTTAAGCATCATGCGCGCCAAACGCATGTGGTCGATATGCGCTTCAACAAAAAGACGATATCCAGACGGGCTGCGCGGCACAGACGGTATAAAGCCCCAGGCTTCATAGAGGCGCACTGTATTGGGGTGTACACCGGCGGCTTTGGCTACCTGAGAGGTTGATAAATGCTCTGATTTCATAACATTATTTCGCTTCTGTCATTCGACTTTTTTTCTTCCCCTGAACGATTTCACGGTGAATAGATATAAATATCTTTTGACGATCACGACCGCTTAAAAACTTAACCTCGCATATAATTATAATATATTGATACCTATGCACATCACTCCCCTCACACTCACCGGAAACTTTGTCCGCCTGGAACCATTAAGTGAAAGCCATACTCCAGATTTTTGCCGTGTCGGTTTAGACGAGCGTATCTGGCGTTTCATGCGTTATGGCATGGTGCTCACTGAAAACCAAATGCATCAATGGGTATTAAGCATCCTGGAAAAACAAACCAAAGGCAATGATTTACCCTTCGCCGTGATCCACCTGGAATCGGGGCGGGCAGTTGGCGCTACCCGCTATCTGAATATTCAGCCCGACCAGCGTAATCTGGAAATCGGCGGCACCTGGTATGGCATAGACTACCAGCGTACGGCTGTCAATACCGAAAGCAAATACCTGCTGTTGAAGCATGCCTTCGAAGTCATGGACGTTATCCGTGTGCAAATCAAAACGGATGTGCGGAATATCGCTTCGCAGCGCGCCATCGAACGCCTGGGGGCAGTTAAAGAAGGTGTGATGCGTAAACATATGATCTTGCCGGATGGCTATATTCGCGATTCGGTGATCTACAGCATCGTCAACGACGAATGGGAAAGGGTAAAAGCGGGGTTGGAGGAAAAACTCAATACGCACCTTATTTATTGAATTCCTGGTTGCCTGATACCTTTTTTCGTGGTTAATGGTATAATGCTATATGACTGAATATAATATATAGTCATAAGGTATATAAAAATCATGCCTAAAGCCTTTACTGAACACGAAAAAGAGATCATACACCAACGCCTGCTTGAGGAAGGTTTTCGGTTATTTTCCGCCTATGGTTTACGTAAAACAAATGTGGAAGAGATCGCTTCTGCCGCGGGCATTTCCAAAGGCGCCTTTTATAACTTCCATGAATCCAAAGAAGCCTTATTTATGGATGTCGTCGAAGAAGCTGAAAAACGTTTCCGCCAGGAAATCCTTGCAGATATCGATTTGCCGGGGGAAACGCCCCGCGCCCGTCTGGTCACCATCTTCCGCAAAGCTTTCGTGCTTTTCAAAACCTTTCCCCTCTTACAGGCATTCTCGCGTAGTGAATACGATCTGCTTTTTCGACGCTTGCCAGAGAAAAAACTTCAAGATCACTTGGGAAGCGATCGAAGATTTTTCGAAGAATTGATCGCTCGCTGCCGGCAATCGGGTATCCCCATCCAGGCGCCCATTGAACAAATCTCTGGATTGATGTATGCGGTTTTCTTTGCCAGTATGCATGAAAATGATTTTGGGGTGAGCGATTTTTCCGAGTCCAGTGATGTGCTCTTAGAACTTATCGCTGCGTTTTGCCTGGGTGAAATAAAAATACAATCGCACAACTGATCACCATAAAATAATAACAATAATCAAGGATCGCAAGTATGAATACCGTCATAGAAACCGAGAATCTCGGTAAACGCTACGGCGATGTTGTCGCCGTGGAAAACCTCTCATTGCGGGTGGCAGAAGGAGAAATCTATGCTTTTCTGGGCTTGAACGGCGCTGGAAAAACCACCACCATCCGTATGCTTTTAGGGATGATAAAACCGACAACGGGTACAGCCCATGTGTTAAATACCAGGGTAAGTCTGGGCAGTCAAAAGCCATGGGCTTCGGTTGGCTACCTGGTAGAAGCCCCCCATTGTTATCCGGAATTAACCGTCGAAGAGAACCTGGAAGTTGCCCGTCGCCTGCATCCTGCCACACCCCCCGGGGCAGTGGGCGACATCATTGAACAATTACGCCTGTCTCCTTACGCACACCGGCGCGCCGGTAATCTTTCGCAAGGCAACTTACAGCGTTTGGGAGTGGCTAAAGCCCTGCTGCACAATCCCAAATTGCTGCTGCTGGATGAGCCTGCCAACGGCATGGATCCAGCAGGCATCGTAGAGATGCGCGAACTTTTACTTAAGCTAACCCGCGAACAAGGCGTGACCGTCTTCATGTCCAGCCACATCCTGGCAGAAGTGGCGCGGCTTGCCCAACGCATCGGTATTATCCACAATGGGCGTTTGCTGCAAGAACTGGATATCGATGAACTGGAATGTAATCGGCGCAGACGATTGTTGATCCGTACACGGGATATTCAAACCGCCCAATCGATCTTGTTAGAGGCGGGTCACGACATTGAAGTTTTGCAAAATCGCATTATCGCGGTAAAAAACGGATATTCATTCGAACACTCCGATGATATCGCCAGCCTTTTGGTGCAAGGTGGCGCACCGCCCACCGAGTTGATATTAGAAGAAGAGGATTTGGAGCAATATTTCCTGCGACTGATCGGGGTGAATGGAGGTCAGAATGAATAATTTATGGAACATGCTGTGGGTTGAACTGCGTAAAACCCTGCGCTCCAAAGTACCTCAGTTGACCATTTTAGGCTCCCTGTTTTTGCCCTTTGGTATCGGTTTTTTGTTGTTCATTGCCAGGAACCCCGAAATCTCTCGAAAAATGGGATTGATCACGGCTAAAGCCGACTTGATGCGGGTTACAGCCACTGACTGGCCTTCTTATCTGACCTTGTCTGCGCAAATGGTAGCCATGGCAGGATTCTTTTTCTTTTGTCTCATCACGAGTTGGGTATTTGGGCGCGAATTTATCGACGGCACCTTGAAAGATATTCTCGCCGTCCCGGTGCCCAGAGTCACTATCATCCTGGCAAAATTTGCTGTTTCGGCAATCTGGTCAAGTATGTTTACGCTGGTCATGTATGTTTTCATTTTGATCATTGGCGGTATATTTAATCTACCTCAGGGCTCTCTGAGGGTTATTTGGCAAGGCAGTGTATTGATCGTGGTCACTGCGATCATGACAATCCTGGTTGTTTTTCCTTTTGCCTTGCTGGCAAGTATCGGAAGAGGTTATTTACTCCCCATGGGGGCGGCCATCATCACCCTGATCCTGGCAAATGTAGCCGTTATCGCCGGATGGGGAGACTATTTCCCCTGGGCTGTGCCAGGCATGTACACTCAAGCCATGCTGCCTTCCGGCGATTCTCCTGGGGTGGCCAGCTATTGGGTTGTGATTTTAACCGGATTGGCTGGTATCATTGGCACTTACTATTGGTGGAAATACGCTGATCAAAGCAGATAAAATAAAAAAGGTGAGACAATCAATCTGTCTCACCTTTCTCGTTCTATAAACAAAGAGATTTAATCGATTACCGAGGCGTAGTCACCGCCCGAATCGACGACATCGGTAATAGCAGACCGACCGGCGTTACTGGCTTCGGCGTTTTTAAGTTCATCTTCGGTGAACCTGCCGCGCACAAACCCTGTACCGGCAGGGATCAGTTTGCCAATGATGACATTTTCCTTCAAGCCATACAGCGGGTCGTCGTTGGCGGCAATCGCTGCGCCTGCCAAAACCTTGATCGTATGCTGGAAAGAAGAAGCCGAAAGCCAAGAATCGGTACTCAGGGATGCCTTAGTAATACCCAGAAGCACGTCGATTGACTTCACAACTCGTTTACCGTCTTCCAACAGATGCTCATTGGTATGCTTGATCTCCAGTCGATCTACAAGATCGCCAGGTATAAGGCTGGTATTACCGGGGCGAAGTACCTGTATTTTAGACATCATCTTGCGGATGATCACCTCAAAATGCTTGTCATTAATATTTTGTCCTTGAGAACGGTAAACCTTTTGTACCTCACACAGCAAATACATCTGACACGCATGGCGCCCCTGAACTTTGAGGATCATGTGAGGGTTAAGCGAGCCCTCCGTAAGGGGTTGCCCTGGCACCACGACGTCGCCGTCTTTCACTTGCAATCGAGCCGTGGTGGGAATTTCGTACTCCGCTTCCTGCCGTTCCTCGTGCGCCACGATCACCTTTCCGTTGTCCAGGCGTGTACGTCCGGCATTCAAGGCGGGAATAACGGCGTCTTCGGTCAAGTATGCAATGGCATCACCAGCGCTTACCTCACCGCCGTCTTCCACTGCGATTTTGTACCCTTCAGGCACATCATATTCATCTTCGATCATTTCGCTATGCTCGACGCGCACCACGCGTAACTCGCTGTAGCGGTCTGATTGTGCAATGCTGGCAACGCCGCCGATCTCGGAAACCACGGCTTCACCCTTGGGAGTCTTGCGCGCTTCAAACAATTCTTCCACGCGGGGGAGACCGGTGGTAATATCGCCGCCGGCTGCCACACCACCGGTGTGGAAAGTACGCAAGGTTAACTGGGTGCCCGGTTCGCCAATGGATTGAGCTGCTACGATGCCTACGGCTGCACCAATTTCCACCATCTTGCCTCGACCCAAATCGAGCCCATAACATTTGGCGCAAATACCATGCTGTAATTCGCAGGTCAGCGGAGAACGCGCCCAAACCGTTTCTACGTTGGAAGCAGCGATTAACCGCACGCGTTCGTGATCTAAAATATCATCGCGTTCCGCAAAAATTTCCCCGGTAACCGGGTCAACCACCTGTTTTGCAGCCAGCCGGCCATATAAACGGACACTCATAGACTGCCCAGCCACATCATCATGGCGGTTGATCGCAATGGCTTCTTGGGTACCGCAATCCTCATCATTGATGATCAGGTCTTGCGCCACATCCACCAGACGGCGGGTCAGGTAACCTGCATCGGCTGTACGCAAGGCGGTATCTGCCAGACCCTTGCGCGCGCCGTGGGTGGAGATAAAATACTCCAGCGAAGTCAGCCCTTCACGGAAGTTGGATCGGATAGGCAAAGGAATAATACGCCCGGACGGGTCTGCCATCAATCCGCGCATACCCGCCAACTGCGAAATAGGTCCAAAGCCTCCTTTCGTGGCGCCTGAAATCGCCTGCGCCGCCAGGTTGCCGTCGGGATCCATGTTACGCCTGACAGCGTCTCCTACCACGTTGGTGGTGCGCTGCCAAATTTCGATGATGCGGTCGTTTTGTTCACGGTCGGTGAGCAAGCCGCGTTTGAAATCTCTTTGGACCGCTTCCTGTTCCGCTAAAGCCTGGTCGATGATCTGGGCTTTATCTTCGGGAACGGTGATATCCGAAACCGCCAGCGAATACCCTGAGCGAGTGGCATAAATAAAGCCGATATCTTTGATGGAATCTGCGATTTCGGGGGTTCTTTCTTCGCCGCAGACCTCGTAAAGATCAGCCATCAGGTCTTTTAATCCGCCTTTATCCAATACCCAATTCATGAATTGCATTTGAGGCGGCAGCACCCGGTTAAAGAGCACCCGCCCTACCGTCGTGTCAATCACCCGTTCTTCCGGCTGTAATAAACGCACATTTTCATCATCAAACCAGGTAGATGCTAATAATTTGATATCGGCATGGATATCGACCTGGTTCAGTTGAAATGCCATTTCAACTTCATCCATATTGGAAAACGCACGCCCTTCGCCGCTATGCTTGCGTTTATCGGTCTTGGTCAGGTAATACACGCCCAACACCATGTCTTTGGAAGGGCTGATGATCGGTTCACCGTCTGCAGGTTTGAGTAAGTTTCGGGATGAGAGCATCAATTGGCGGGCTTCCCACACTGCTTTTTGGGAAAGCGGCACATGAACAGCCATCTGGTCGCCGTCGAAGTCGGCGTTAAAGGCTGTGGTAACCAGGGGGTGTAATTGTATGGCGCTGCCCTCGATCAAGATGGGTTCGAAGGCTTGAATGCCCAGGCGGTGCAGGGTCGGTGCACGGTTCAGCAATACCGGCCGTTCTTTGATGACCTCTTCCAACACTTCCCATACTTCGGGACGGTTGCGTTCGATAAACCGCTTGGCGCCTTTCACATTGGCTGCAAAATTATGGGAAACCAGGCGGGCAATAACAAAGGGACGGTAAAGCTCTAAAGCCATGGTCTTGGGTAAACCGCATTGGTACAATTTTAGGTTCGGACCGACAACAATGACCGAACGTCCGGAGTAATCCACGCGTTTCCCCAACAGGTTGCGGCGAAAACGTCCCTTTTTGCCTTTTAGCATATCGCTCAAAGATTTGAGTTCACGCCGGCCTCGACGTGACAAAGCCTTACCGCGTTGTGAATTATCGATCAAGGAATCCACGGCTTCTTGCAGCATACGCTTTTCGTTGCGCACGATCACATCCGGCGCACCCAATTCCAAGAGTCGTTTGAGACGATTGTTGCGGTTGATCACGCGGCGATACAGATCATTCAGGTCGGAGGTGGCAAAGCGCCCGCCATCCAGTTGCACCATGGGGCGCAGGTCGGGTGGAATAACCGGCAGTACGGTCAACACCATCCATTCCGGACGATTACCGGAGCTGCGAAAAGATTCAACCACTTTTAGCCGTTTGGTGGCTTTTTTACGTTTTTGTTTACTGCGAGAGGTGCGCACCTCGGTCCATAATTCGGTGGATAACTTGTCCAGGTCTAAACGGCGTAAAATGTCGTAAAAAGCTTCGGCGCCCATATCGGCGCGGAATACCTGTCCCCAGCGAGATTTCAAATCGCGGTACCGACTCTCACCCATAAAGGTAAGCGGGCGAAGTTCCAGCAACTCATCGCGCATACGAGAATTTTCATCGCGCGCTTCCACCGCTTGATCTTCTAACTCGGAGCGCAACTCTTCCATGTCTACATCGGCTTCCGCACGTTTCTTCTCAATATCGATGCGGATATGTTCTAGGTCACGTTGTTTTTGATCCTTTAACTCGTTTTCAAGGTCTTCCAGACGTTCCTTCACCACCTGTTGAACGCTGGCGAAATGTTGTTTATTGATGGCTTGTCCAGCGTCCACGATGACAATATCGGTATCGGGGAAATGGATAACCGTGCGCGTGGTTTCACCCAATCGTTCTTCCAGGCTGGCTTCCAGGCGCTGCCCTGCCTTCATGATAGGATCGATTTTTTCCGCTAAAGTCTCATTGAAGTGTTGTTCCACCGAATCACGATTTTGGTTGAGATCGGATAAATCTCGATCCCGACCGACTTTAATTTCGGCGATGCGGGCGTTGATACGGGTGGCTTGTTCACGCTCGGTTTCAGTGATTTTTTCTTCGAGCCTTTTTAGCGCTTTTTGACGAGCATCTTCGTCGACATATGTCACCACATATTGGGCAAAATAGAGCACCCGGTCCAGGTTTCGGCGGGAAATATCCAAAAGCAACCCTAAATAGGAGGGAATTCGACGGGTATACCAGACATGCGCCACCGGCGCAGAAAGCTCAATATGCCCCATCCGCTCACGGCGCACCGAAGAACGGGTTACTTCCACGCCGCATTTATCACATACAATTCCCTTATACCGAATATTCTTGTATTTACCACAGTAACATTGCCAGTCACGTGTTGGCCCAAAAATGGCTTCACAAAATAATCCATCTTTTTCCGGGCGCAACCGGCGATAGTTTATAGTCTCGGGTTTTTGTACCTCACCGTAGGACCAGCTACGGATTGTCTCTGGCGATGCCAGACTGATACGTAATGCGGTCAACCCTTTAGTTTCCACTCAGTTGCCTCCTAATGTATTTCGCTTAATTCCATGATCACGAAAGAGACACATCTGCCCTGACGACAGTCTACAGAGAATTATCGCCCTGGTAGAAATTGCGTGTTCGCGCGTAATATTCGGGGAAATAATTAACCAACCTTTAATATAATTTCTTGCGCCCATAGACAAATAAAGACAAGCGCAAGAGAATCACTCTCAAGCGCTCATCCGGCGCAATGACATTAGTTTTTTTGCATGCAAGAATTATTTTATCAGTAAGGGGCAGGATTCGTCAAGATGATATTTCACCTGCCCGTTCCCTGAAAACGATCATATTAACCAGCAAGCTGCCTGATGCCCATCCCCAACCGTTTTATATTCCGGGTCGGTTTCTTTACATTTCTCCATGACCACCGGGCAACGCGGGTGGAAACGGCAGCCGTTAGGCACGTCGGCGGCATTGGGTGTCTCACCTTGCAAAATCACCCGCTCGCGCCGCAAACGTGGATTAGGCACCGGTACCACCGAGAGCAGCGCCTTTGTATAAGGGTGACTGGGATTGGCAACCACCTCTTTCACGGGGCCGCTTTCCACGATCCGCCCCAGGTACATGACTGCCAATCGGTCGGCGAAGAAGCCTACCGTACCCAGGTCGTGCGTGATAAAGACGATACTCACGCCACTCTGCCGACGCAAATCATTTAGTAAATTCAATATCTCTGCCCGGATCGATACATCCAGCATCGAAACCGGTTCGTCGGCAATGAGCAATTCAGGCTGCAGCACCATAGCTCCGGCAATCACCACCCGCTGGCGTTGCCCCCCGGAAAGTTCGTGAGGGTAGCGCATGCTAAAATCTTCAGCCGGGCGCAAGCCTGCATCTTCAAGGGCTTTTTTCACCCGCGCCGCGCGTTCGCCGCGGCTGCGCGAGAGACCATGCACCACCAGTGGTTCGGCGACGATTTCGAAGATCGTGGAACGCGGGTTGAGGGATTCGTATGGGTCCTGGAAGATCATCTGAGCTTGTTGACGCAAACGCTTGAGTGCGATTCGCGGCAAGGCAAGATGCTCGCGGGTACCCACAGTGCCAGCCGATTCAAGGGGTGCCAGCCCGGCGCGCAAACGGCGTTCCTGAGCCCCAACACACTCCCCTTGAAAGAGGATTTCACCGTCAGTTTGCTCCTCCAGGCCGATCAATGTGCGGGCAATGGTTGTCTTTCCGCACCCCGATTCACCCACAATTGCCAAAACTTCGCCACGCGCCAGCGAAAACGACACACCATCCACCGCTTTAACGTAATTGGGTGGTTTCCGACGCAGCATATCCAATATGGATTGATGGATGGGAAAATATTTATACAGGTCACGGACTTCAAGCAAATCATGTTGGGTCATTGAAAACGAGCCTCCGTTCCCTGGCAAAGATGACAGGCAGCATAATGCTCTGTTTCCACCTCAAGGATAGGCGGGGTAGCTTGTTGACATTTTTCGATTACCTTATGGCAACGCGGCGCAAAACGGCAGCCTGGTGGTAGTTGAGTAAGGCGCGGGGGAGTTCCCGGAATGGAAGCCAGGGATTCACCGGGGCGGTTCAAATCCGGGAAAGATGCCAACAGACGCTGGGTATAAGGGTGCTGGGGGCGGTTGTAGATATCATCCGAAGAACCATATTCCGCTACTTTTCCGCCATACATCACCACCACCGAATCGCACACCTCAGCCACCACTCCCAGATCATGGGTTACCAGCACAATGGCTAATTTGAGACGCTCCTGGATTTCTTTGAGCAATTCCAGCACCTGCGCCTGCACCATCACATCCAGAGCCGTGGTGGGCTCATCGGCGAATAACAACGACGGTTTACAGGCTAATGCCATGGCAATCATAGCGCGCTGGCGCATACCTCCCGAATATTGGTGAGGATACTGGTCTCGACGGGCATGAGGAATGCCAACCAAATCCAATAGCTCATCCACCCGTGCATCAGCTTTCTCGCGATCCATCAACCCATGTAAAAGTATCGGCTCGCGAATCTGATCGCCGACAGTCATCACAGGATTGAGAGCGTTCATGGCTCCCTGGAAAATGATGGACATTTCCTTCCAGCGATAATCACGCATTTGCCGCTCGGATAAACCCAGCAGGTTGATATTTTTAAACCTGATATTTCCATTCGTTATCCTGCCACTGGAAGGCAACAGGCGCATCACCGACATGAGCGTTGTGGTCTTACCGCAACCCGATTCGCCCACCAGACCTATCGTTTGACCGGGGCATATATCGAAAGAGACATCTTCCAGGGCGCGCGCCACTTTCCCCTCTTGCAACACAAATTCGGTGTTCAAATTTCGGACGCTTAATATTGGTTGTTCACTCATGATACCGCCTCCGACCCGCTGCCGGAAAGCGATTGGGCATCCGGCAATGACACCATATGTTGTTCGCCCTCCAGGTGGTGTTCCGTGAGGCGGGGATTGAGCATTTCCTCTAGCACATTACCAAGCAGCACACATCCCAGCGTAACCCATACAATGGCAAAACCCGGCGGTAGGTAGAACCACCAGGCGCCGTTGGTGATAGCGCTGCGGTCGAAGGCAAAATTCAACATAGTGCCCCACGAAGGTTGAGTGGGGTCGCCCAGACCAAGAAAAGCCAGCCCCGATTCCACCAGGATGGCAGTGGATAAGATCAACACGGTGTTAGCCACAATCAACGGCATGATCTGCGGCAAAATATGTTTTCGGATAATATGAGCATGTCCGGCGCCAATCGCCCTTGCCCTGGCTACAAACTGGCGTTCTTTGATGGTGAGCACCTGCGAGCGGATGAGGCGGGCGGTGCTGGTCCAATACAGCAAACCGATGACGATGACCAGTACGATCAAAGGTGAGATGTGCAAATCCATTTGGCGCATGGTGGCTACCAGCACCAGCATCAACGGCAGGTCGGGGATAACCAACAATATATCGGTGATGCGCATCAAAAGAGTATCCACGCTCCCACCATAATACCCGGCGGTGATGCCGAATAAACTACCGATGAACATGGCGATGAATCCTGCCAGGAAACCGACCATGATGGAAATGCGCGCGCCGTACACCAATTGCGTCCACACATCCCGGCCGGCGTCATCGGTACCCAGAGGACCATGCACCGAGGGCGGCGCAAAGGTTAGACCGCGGCCATTCTCATCGCGGATCACATCTGTGGGTTTATAGGGTGAAAATGCCGGCGCAAATACCGCCACCAATACTGCGCTCAAAACAAGCACTGCCCCGATCAAACCCAACTTGTTGCGGCGAAAAGTGCGCCAGAAATCCGTTACATTTCGTTTGAAGAGTATCCAGCGTTCGTTCATGTCAGGTTGCCTTAATGCGCGGGTCTAGATATGTATAAAGCAGGTCGGCAATCATATTGGCGACAATGACGCTAATTGCCAACAACAGAAACGCGCCCTGCAGGAGGGGATAATCTTGTTTGGTGAGGGCGGTTTGAAAGAGTTTTCCCAGTCCATCATACGAAAACACGGTTTCGATATAGATAGCTCCCGATACCGTAAAACCTAAATTGAGAGCGATCAACGTGACGATGGGCAACATGGCGTTTTTTAATGCGTGCTTTCGCAGCACTTGCCAGTGACTCATCCCCTTGGCTTTGGCGGTCAAAATATAATCCTCGCTGAGCACTTCCAGGATAGACGACCGCATGATAAGCATGTATTCGCCCAGGTAGAGTATGGTCAGCGTTAACGTAGGCAAAATTAAATGCCTGGCTAAATCCGGAATGACGGTATGCAAGGGTTTCCCGGTGTTGGCAGGGCTGACAATCCCTCCGGTTGGCAACCCCAGCCAGGTGCTGCCGGCAGCCAGCAGGATGATGCCCAGCCAAAAGGTAGGGATTGCCCAGGCAATGAGTGAAAAGGTAAGCGCACCCACATCAATGGCTGTTTTCCGCTTCCATCCCGCCAATAAGCCAAGTAATACACCGAATATGATGGCTAAAATTTGTCCCAAGCCAATCAAGAGCAGCGTATTGCCCAACTTGGAAATTAATATCTCACTCACCGGGCGGCGCAACGACCAGGAAATACCCAGGTTGCCACGCGCCCATTGCCCTAATGTATCAAAGAATTGGTCCGGAAAAACAGGCTTATCCAAACCAAATTGCTCGCGTAAAGCCTTTTGTGTTTCAGCAGAAATGCGCACATTACGACCAATCACCGAGCGCACCGGATCGCCAGGCAGGACGCGGAACAACAGGAAGTTTATGATGACGACTACGAGAATCGTCACCAATGAAAGTCCAAATTTTCGTAAGAGATAATCGCGTCGGTTCATGACCTTTGGTATGTATTCAAGAATTTTGAATTAACCTCACCCGATTCCTCAAACCCCTTCTCCTGCCGCTTGCAGAATGAGAAGGGGTTTGAGATAAGGTGAAGATTATTTATTATTGAACTGGCTCGACATTAATCATCGATAACCCGATTTCAATTCCTAACGGCGATTCGACGAATCCCGTAAAGCGGTCTGACCGATACGCCTGCAATAGATTCTCGTAATATAAGACGATGTATGGACGGTCGCTGTAGACCATTTCCTGCATCTCCCAGATGACTGCCTGTCGTTCTTTATCGTCGACCAGGAGTTGCTGATCCAGATACATCTGATCGTATTCAGGATTATGGTAACCGCTGTCACTCCAACCGCCATCCACAAACTGGTCGGTTGTCATAACGCTTAAAATAAAGTCTGGGTCGGGATCCGGCCCCCAGCCCCATAGCACCAGGTCATAATCGCCTGCCGGTGTGGTAGCTGCCACCAGGGCATCAGGATCTACCGCTTCTGGGTTAACCTTCATGCCTGCCTGGTTGAACCAATCGGCAATCATATCCGCCATACGCGGGTAAACCGTGTTATCTGAGGGGAACTGCAGGCGGAATTCCAGGCGCATATCGTCTTTGGTGCGCACGCCGTCTGAACCTGCAACATAACCGGCTTCTTCCAGAATGCGGCTGGCTTCTTCCAGGTTAAATTCCACCCGCTGGATATTGGGGTTGTGCCAGAAACCACCACCAAGTGTGGGGGGAACAATGGTGTCGCCAACCGTAGCCAATCCTTGTAAAACAATATCTACAATATCCTGCCGGTTGATGGCAGTTTCAATAGCCAATCGAACTGCCGGATCTGCCAAAGCCGGGTTGCCGGTTGGCGCGGGATCATTGGCAGGATCGACTGAGTTGATGATCAATTCGTTGAAATAGCGACCGGGATATGAAATCGTGGAGACACCCTCATAGCCTTGCACGGTAGTAAAAGCGCTGGCAGGCAATTCATTGATCAAATCGATGTCGCCAACCTTGAGCGCCTGGATCATGGCATCGGCGTTGTCAAAAGTTTGCATGATCACCCGGTCTAGCTTGGGCGCTCCGTCGAAATAATCTGCATTGGCATCCAGAATCAACACTCCGGTATCCTTATCGAAAGTATTAATTTTGAATGGACCAGTCCCGATAGCCTCGAAATTGGTGAAATTTTGCAGGTCTTCCGGCGTGGTGAAGACTTCAAAATCGGGCGGGTAGACGGCATACAGGAAAGACAGGCGGTATTCCATATTAGCGATGGGCGATTCGGTGACGACCTGCACCGTCTTGTCATCAGGAGCGGTCACTTCCGAGAACCCGCCCACATACCCCGACATGGCAGCCCAGCCATCAGGGTCAGCGATCACGGCGTCGATCGCCCAGGCGACCTGATCGGCGGTCAATGCTTCACCGTTATGCCACTTGATGTTATCTTTGAGGGTGAAGGTCCAGGTCAAACCATCTTCGCTGACCGACCATTCCTTTGCTAACCCGCCTACATATTCACCGGTTGGCGCTTCTGTAGTCAATGGGCTATAGATCAAATCGAAGACAGTGTAAGATTCAGTCAGGAATGCATAAGCCGGGTTGAGGGTATCGGGTTTTCCTTGCATACCCATGTTCAGAACAACCTCTCCAGCCGGCTCTTCTGCAGCCGGTTCTTCCGCGGCTGGTTCTTCGGCTGCTGGTTCTTCGGCGGCCGGTTCTTCGACGGCAGGCGCTTCAACTGGCGCTTGCGTGGCGCCGCCGCAAGCCGCGAGCAACAAGGCCAGGATAACCAGAATGCCATAAAACAATTGTTTGTTTCTCATGTGATTCTCCTCCAAAGTATAGAACGATTTGCTTAAATTACAAAACGCCATGACACATCCCGTCATGGCGTTACGCACATAAATTGGAAACCTTATTGGTTGATAAACAATCATTATCTAAATATTTCACCACACCCGATTCCTTCTTTCGAATTTTACATTAGTTTTACATTTCGGGAAAGTGTAAATTCAATGAAATTTGGTGAATTTATGATTATTGGATAATTTTCGGGGAAAATATGTAAATGAAAAGATTCTTGTTTTCGGTTCTCTTACTTTATAAAAAGGTATGCTACAATCCAATCTCGCAATATGAATCCAAATGGTAAAAAATCATGGACAAACGGCAAATTACCCAGGGACACCTTAGCGCATTCATCTCCATTTTCATTTGGGGAACGACATTTATTTCCACCAAGGTGTTGTTAGACAGTTTCTCGCCCATTGAAATTTTATTTTTCAGGATTGTTATTGCCTATTTTGTTTTGCTGCTCATCTATCCCCGCATCATGAAATTTTTAAGTTGGAAAGAAGAACGACTATTCATGGCCGCCGGCTTATGCGGTGTGACCCTGTACTTCATATTCCAAAACACAGCATTAACCTACACTCTGGCTTCCAACGCCGGTATTTTAATCTCTGTGGCGCCATTTTTTACGGCGTTTCTCTCGCACTTCTTTCTAAGAGAAGAGCACCTGACGGCCAGCTTTTTTATCGGTTTTGCCGTTGCTATTGCCGGAATTATATTGATCGAATTTAATGGGAATTTCTATCTAAAACTCAATCCCCGGGGAGATTTATTGGCAATTTTCTCTGCGGTAGCCTGGGCGCTTTATTGTGTGGTCATGAAAAAAATAAGCGCCTACCACTATCACCCCATTCAAAGCACCCGAAAAATTTTCCTCTATGGATTGCTATTTATGATCCCTTCGTTATCCTTGTTCGAGTTTCAACTTGGATTACCGCGGTTCAAGTATATCCCCAATTTACTGAATATACTATTCTTAGCAATTGGCGCTTCTGCGTTCTGCTTTATCACCTGGAATTTTGCGGTCAGTGTTTTAGGCGCAGTAAAAACCAGCGTCTATATTTATATCGTTCCAGTCATTTCGGTGGTGATGGCTGCTATTGTTTTAGGTGAAAAAATCACATTGATGGCTATCATCGGCGTGATCCTTATTCTGGCTGGGCTTTATCTTTCTGAAAGAAAAAACGAAACCATCGACCAGACATTTCGATTTCGCAATATCTCCGGTAAATAAAAAGCAAACGGGCTCTTTGGCGAGCCCGTTTTTACATTACCAGCAAATGACTGCTTCAGGCAAAGCTTGCAACACCGCCTCGCCTTTTTTGGAAATATCGAGGCTCTCATTGGCTTGCAGAACATGATCCTCCGGATCGCCGGTTTGAGTAATCCAAACAATTCCGCTGAGGCATTTCAGATGGATTCGTTCTCCCTGGATTTTAAGACTCGTGATCTCTTTATTTTTCAAATGCACAGAATCTTTGCAAACATCGGCGCCCTGGGCAACCGGAAAAGAAGAAGTGGGGTTTAAAATTTGTGTTTTCATATACTTATTATAGACAATATAAAAATAAATAACAGATGCAGGATTTACGAATTGAGACCAATACAGTTATAATTGCCACAGAACTGTATTGGTCGATAAATGAAACTTCTGTATATGTTTTTTTTGCATCCTGTGAGGTAAAATCTACATATTATGGAAAACATTGCCGTACAGCCAGAGCAAGATTTCCTATATGAACAGGTGGCGGATGATATTGCAACGATGATCGAAGCGGGTTCTTTTCGGTTCGGAGACCGTATCCCGTCGGTGCGCGAGCTCAGCCGCAAACGCGGGGTGAGCATCACCACGGTAATGCAGGCTTACCGCTCATTAGAGGATAAAGGCTTGATTGAAGCCCGTCCCCAATCCGGATATTATGTACGGTTGCGAAAGCCGCCCGGCCTGCCTGCCCCCGACCCGGTGCCGGGTTCCACATTGAATCCGGCAGAAATCAGCGTGGAAAAGCTGGCCATTCAAATCTTTCGCGAAAATTTAATCCCCGGAATGGTGCATTTTGGCGCGGCTACGCCCGATCCCGATTTGTTGCCCACCTCACGACTAAATCGTATTCTCGCAACCCTCTCCCGAAAACCCGATTATCGTCATAGCCTGTGTGGAATTATCGATGGGTGTGAAGAACTGCGTGTACAGGTAGCGCAGCGTTCTTTCCAATATGGCTGCCGGTTAGCGCCGGAGGATATTCTGATCACTTCCGGATGCATTGAGGCTGTTAGTTTGGGTTTGCGCGCCACATGCAAACCGGGTGATACGGTAGCCATTGAGTCACCCACTTATTTCAATTTATTGCAAATGCTTGAAGCCCAAGGGCTGCGCGCCCTGGAAATCCCCACCCATCCCGAAACCGGTGTGAGCCTGGATGCGCTGCGTTTTGCCATCGAGCACCAGTCGGTACGGGCGTGCTTATTTGTTACAAATTTCAATAATCCCCTGGGAAGTTTAATCCCCGACGAGCGAAAAGAAGAGATGGTGGCGTTTCTGGCAGCACACGATGTTCCTCTCATTGAAGATGACATCAATGGCGAGTTGTATTTCTCCGGCGAGAGATCGAATGTCGCCAAAGCGTATGACAAAAAAGGGTTGGTACTTTTATGTTCCTCTTACTCTAAAGACATATCCCCCAGCTATCGGGTGGGATGGATTGCGCCAGGGCGATATAAAGATGAAATCGAACGGTTAAAATTGGTGTCTAACATTGCGCCTTCGCTATTGCCTCAATTAGCCATTGCAGAGTTTCTGGCTGGCGGCGGGTATGACCACCACTTGCGGCGCATCCGCAAGGCGTATGCCCAGAAAACTGCCTGCATGGCAGATTCGATTTTACGGCATTTTCCGCCAGGCACCTGCGTTTCCTCGCCGCAAGGCGGGTTCGTATTATGGGTACAAATGGCAGAATCGGTGGATGCTTTGGAGATGTACAGCCGGGCTTTAAAATTGGGTATCACATTGGTTCCCGGGCATGTCTTCTCCACTTCAAATCAATATCGTAATTACATCCGGCTCAATACCGCTCAATGGTCCGACAAAACAGCCTGGGCGGTGCAGCGCCTGGGTGTATTGGCGGCGCAATTAGAGAATAAGCGCCAGGTTTAGTTTGCGTCTGAACCCCCCTCCTTGCTTCCCCCCATTTCGCACCTATGAAGTGGGGGGAGTTTTTTAATCTCTCATAGACAGTATTCGGCGAATGTGGTATCCTGTGCACCTTGTCTGAATATTGCGAAAAATCATAGGTGCGACGTGCAGTCATTGATGCACGTCGCACCTGAGTGTGTAAGAGGTTCGTATGCGTTTAGGTATTATCGGTTTTCCCCAATCGGGAAAAACCACCATTTTCAACGCCCTGACCCGCGGAGATCAACCCGTGACCATGAGCGGCGGGCGGGTGGAAATCCATACCGCCGTGGTGGATGTCCCCGACTCGCGTGTGGATCGATTGGCATCATTGTTCAATCCGCAAAAGACCACCTACGCCAAAGTCACATACGCCGATATCGCCGGGTTAGAAGGCGCCAATGGGAAAAAAGGCATGGCTGGTCCGTTGCTCAACCAACTCAACCAGGTAGATGGTTTATTGCATGTGGTGCGCTGCTTTGAGAACACCAGCGTCCCGCATAGTTTGGGCAGCGTCGATCCGATGCGGGACATCGCCAGCATGGATGCCGACCTGTTGCTCAACGACTTGATCGCCGTTGAACGCAAGCTGGAGCGGCTAACCGAAGAAATCCGGCGCAATGTCAAAGGGGACAAGGCGCAAATGGAGCGCGAGGCAGCCCTTTTTGCCAGATTTAACGATGCGCTGCAGCAGGAAATCCCACTGAGGGATATGGATTTTACCGAAGAAGCGTTAAAAGAAGTATCCGGCTTCGGATTTCTTACCCTCAAGCCCATGCTGATTTTGCTCAATCTTTCCGAAGGGCAGGCCGCCCCAGTAATTGACTACCCCCATAAAAACAGCCTGGTAGTTTCATTGCAGGGTAAATTGGAAATGGATCTGGCGCAACTGCCTTCTGACGAAGCTGAACTGTTCAAATCGGCTTATGGATTGGAAGAATTGGGATTAGCTAAAGTCATCAATCTTTCTTATGATCTGCTGGGTTACCAATCGTTCTTTACCGTAGGAGAAGATGAGGTGCGCGCCTGGCGTGCACGGCGCGGCGCATCGGCATACGATGCCGCGGGCGTCATCCATTCTGACCTGCAAAAAGGATTCATCCGGGCAGAAGTTATCAGCCAGGAAGATTTATTGGCGTTAGGGGGATTAAATCAAGCCCGCTCCAATGGCAAACTGCGGCTGGAAGGTAAGGATTATTTCTTGCACGATGGGGATATCATGCATGTGCGCTTTTCATTATGAGAATTGATTTCCTACAAAAAGGAAAAAACCACGATTATTTCGCCACTGAATATTTGGAACATATCCAGTGGCTTTTTTATAGAAAATGACATCGAGTATAATGATATAAAGTTGCTTAATTATAAATCACGCCGGGTTAATCAATGACTGAGATTATATATCCTCCTCAAGAAAATTTATATGAATGTTTAACCAAAGCGCCTGCCAATTCTACGAATGCCATTATCCTCATCTCTGGAGCGTTAGATTGGAGAGATACAATCGGGATAAAAAATTATTTAAACCATTGTATAAGGGTACTAAAACCAGGAGGATTATTATTTTTTCAAGGTATGCCGTATTATTTACCCGAATTTGGTATTTTTCTTGATAAATTCCTTGTATTTAAATATTGGATCGCTATTAAATCAATATTACATAATCCCACAAAAGGAATACCTTCAGAACATGCCGCTATTCTTTTATATGTGAAAGGTAAAGAACGCTTTAATATACAACGCGTTAGGTTTCCTCATGAAGTATGTTCATTTTGTAAAAAACCATTAAAAGATTGGGGGGGAAAAACGCACTTGATGAATCCGGAAGGATATGCAATTTCTGACGTTTGGAAAAGTTTACCTGTTGGGGACAATTATTCACAATTAACATCCGATGTAATAAGTACATTGATAAAAATGATTGGTGTTCAGCCTGATTATCCAAAAGAACAGAGTAAAAATATATTCTCCAATAAAATTCAAGATGATTTTAATCAAAGTAAAATTATTATTGGCCCCCGTGAAGGGATTGAAGTGTTAGAGCATTTTATTTGTGAGCCACACCATCAATATTATCTACCGGGATTTTCTGCTACCGTTAATAAAGAAATCAAAACTACTAAGATAAATAGCAATTATTGGGATGTAATCCACCAAGGTGATGCTATTGATATATTGAAACAATATCCAGATAATTCAATTGATTTAGTGTTTGCAGATCCACCTTATAATCTAGAAAAAGCATATGGCGTTTATAACGATGGAAAAGGAATAGATACGTATCTAGATTGGTGCAGCTCTTGGTTAATAGAATATATTCGTATATTAAAACCAACCGGATCATTATGGCTGCTGAATCTTCCTCATTGGGCAATGTACCATGCACATTTCTTAAATCAATATTTATACTTTCAAAATTGGGTGGTTTGGGATGCACTTTCTGAGCCGCGTGGAAAACTCATGCCGGCGCATTATGCATTATTATTTTATACAAAACACCCGACAAAATTTACTCTAAATTATGAATTATTAAAAAATATTGATTCAAGACAATATTGTTTACGATCGTCATGTATAAATAAGCGAAAAAGTTCAGGTGATGATCAAAAAGATTTACTAACCGATATTTGGTCAGATATTCATAGATTAAAGCATAAACGTGACAGAGATTACCATCCTTGTCAGTTGCCAGATGCTTTGATGGAACGTATTATATTGTTATCAACGAATCCTGGTGATATTGTACTTGATGCACTAGTTGGAACAGGAACAACCGTTGTTCAAGCAGCACGATTAGGAAGGAAATATGTTGGTATAGATATTGATGCGGAATATGTTCAAATTTCCAGCGACAAACTTGAACAAATTAACAAAAATGGATTTGTTCTACGAAAAACTATTCATCGACAAAAATCTAGCATTAACAAAAAAGCCTTACAATTAGAGTTAAAAGAATTAGCCAGGAATTTGGGCCGATTACCTACACCAAATGATGTAAAAGAGAATAGTAAATATGGATTAGATGCATATTTGGAAGCCTTTCCTACGTGGGGAAAAGCGTTAAAAGCTGCAAAGTTGGAGGTACGCGAAAATGCCAATCGACGCTCAGAAAATATCTTTCAATGATGCCTGGAATAGTACTTCAATATTTTTTGTTGATAACCAATTAGAAAATGAGATTGACCAAAAGGTTGATTCTTTATTAGAAATTGCTAAAGACCCGCGTATTTCAGAAAAAACCGCGATTGATGCGAATATGATTTCTGATTTACTCAGGGAAAAAACTAATTCTCTAGATGTAGTATTAAAAGATATTGAATTATCTGAAGAAAAATTTATGCGGATTGTGACGTTATTAAGAAAAATAGGCAGAATACCAGGTGGATTTGATGTTGATAACGTTGAATGGAATATGCAAAAAATTAAAAATTTTATAATACAGGATAATAGCTTTACAGAAACAATATCACAATTACTGGTAGAAGGAAAATATGATCAAGGATTATCCCAATATATTCCCAGATATTACTTGGACAAATTGAATTATCGCGAAATTCAAGGCAGTCCTCAAGCTGCCAGAAGAATCCGATATAAAGGTTCACTCATTGGAACATATGGGGGGCGTAAAGGATATCAGGTCGAAAAAAAAGTAAAGGAAAAATTAGAAGAGGTCAAAGATAAATACGGAATACCTTATTCAAAAGGTCGATCAAGATTCATTGACACTGATATTGATCACGCAATTCCAATAATCGACGATCCTTGGGTCATAATCATGTGTTCGTTTCAAGAAACAACGAGTAGCGGACAAACAACAAAAACACGCGATATGCTATCTGCGTATGTCAAAGTAATCGAAAATAATAGTAGAAATCGAGAAAATCGAGTTTTTGTTAATTTTATTGATGGCGGTGGGTGGTTAGCTAGAAAACGTGATTTCGAAAGATTAGTTTCTCAATGTCATTACTTTATTAACCTAAATTATTTGGATATGTTGGAATCAATCATCTTGAAACATGTACCAACAAAATATTTTAATAATTCTGCATAAAATAATAGCTTTTTTGGAGATTATATGACAACACAATATTCCCAAAGCCCCTGGAACCTGAAAGACCTGTTCCCGTCCCATGATGGACCCGAAGTACAAGAAGCTTTTGCAGATCTCGAGAAAATGGTATCAGAGATCGAGGCTTATCGCCCGCAATTGTCCGACAATATCCCCTCCTCCACTTTTATGGATATCATTCATCGCATGGAAAAAGCGACCGACCTGGCGGTGAGATTAAATGCGTATGCCTTCATGTTCTTTAGCGGCGATACGCAAAACCAGACTGCCCAAACCTTTATGGGCAAGGTAGACCAATTCACGGCGTTAATTCAAAACCGTGTACTGTTCTTCAGTTTGTGGTGGAAAGACCTGGACGATAACGCCGCTAACCGCCTGATGGAAAACACCGGCGATTACCGCTACTGGTTGGAAGCGATGCGGCTGTTCAAACCACACACACTCACCGAGCCGGAAGAAAAGATCATCAACATTAAAGATGTAACCGGCAATAAAGCGATCTCAAATTTCTATGACACCATCACTAACCGCTATCTCTTCAAGCTCACCGTGGACGGTGAAGAAAAAGAACTCACCCGCGATGCATTGGCGGTATATGCCCGTCACCACGATCCCGAAGTAAGGGCTGCGGTATATCAAGAGTTGTACCGAGTGTATAGCCAGGATGGATTGATCCTGGGTCAAATGTATCAATCGCTGGCGCGCGACTGGCATAACGAGCAGGTTGATTTACGCCATTACCCCCAACCCATCTCTGCCCGCAACCTGAGTAACGATGTTCCCGATGAGGCTGTGGATATTTTATTGTCTGTCTGCGAGCAAAACGCACCGTTGTTCCAGCGTTATTTCCAGCTTAAAGCAAAATGGCTGGGTGTGCCAAAGCTGCGCCGGTATGACCTGTACGCCCCGGTAGCGAAATCCGATAAAACCTATGATTTTAATACCGCTGTTGAAATGGTCTTCGAAGCATTTAACGGATTCCATCCAAAAGTAGCCCAACTGGCTGAACGGGTGCTGGAATACCAACATCTGGATAGCGAAGTTCGGCATGGCAAATATGGAGGCGCCTATTGTTATTCGGCATCGCCTGGGTTAACGCCCTGGGTTTTAGTCAATTTCCAGGGGAAGGCGGACGATGTCGCGACGCTGGCGCATGAACTCGGTCACGCCATCCATGGCATGATGGCAGAGGCGCATACCGCATTCACCTTCCATTCCACTCTCCCCCTGGCAGAGACCGCCTCCACATTCAGCGAGATGTTGCTGGTGGATTACTTATTGGCAAAAGAGAGTGACGATGCTGTACGGCGGGATATCCTTTTCCGCCAGATGGATGATTCGTATGCCACAATCATGCGCCAGGCTTATTTTGCCCTGTTCGAAAAGCAGGCACATGAGATGATATTCAAAGACGCCTCGGTGGATGAACTCTCGGCAGCATACCTGGATAACCTTGCGCGGCAGTTTGGGCAATCCATGGAATTAAGCGATGAATTCAAATGGGAATGGGTCTCTATTCCACATATCTACCGCACACCATTTTATGTATACGCCTATACATTTGGTCAACTCCTGGTGCTGTCTCTATATAAGCAATATAAATCTGAAGGCGAATCCTTCAAACCTCGTTACCTCAAGATATTAGCTGCCGGGGGTTCGGCCGCGCCGGCGAATATTTTAGCCGAGGCGGGTATTGATATCAATAAAGCAGAGTTCTGGCAGGGCGGATTTGATGTGCTCGATCTTATGCTTAAAGACCTGGAAGCGATTCCAATTGCTAAATAAACGTGTGGGCGATTTAAATATAAACGGCAAGCCGCTTCTTTATCCTTTACTCCCTAACCCCCACTCCTCTCTCACCCTTTAGCTTCAATCAGGAGAACTGTGAGAGAGGATGGGGGGCTGAAAGGGGGAGGTGAGAATATTATCCGGCTCGCCGCCTTCCTCGTATTTATTAGATATTTCATTTGATCGTGTTCAATAGCGCTGGCGTGTCGCCAGAATTATTCAACACTTCAATATCACATTACAGTGATCGATGGTTGTATCATATCGCGAGAATGTAAAGAATTTATGAAGGAAATATATATTTTTTGTTAGAAACCTTCCGTTGTGAGCAGTACACACAAAGCCTCGGGCGGAAGATTGATAGAGAAAGCTCCCCCATTTTTCACCTGAAGCAACCTGTAAATGCAAAATCAATATCAATTTATCCGATTCCTGACAATAAGCATGGAATATCGTATAATCCTTATATATGCCCATCTGGTCGATTTACATGCTGCGCTGTAAAAACGGTGCCTTATATACCGGCATCTGCACCGATGTTCATCGCCGGGTAAGTGAACATCAAGCAGGAGGTCGTAAAGCTGCCCGCTATACCCGTCAATTTGCGCCCATCCAACTGGTGTATGATGTTATGATTGGTAATCGAAGCCTGGCGCTCAAGGTCGAAAAGCGTATAAAAAAGCTCCCCAAAAGCAAAAAAGAGTTGATCGTATCTCAGGCATTGTCCAATCAGAGGTTACTCGATTTTCTCAAATTACACGAGTAACTAACGGCTCATACCAAAAAATTATTGGTTCTCCACCCGTTTTCATTTATCATCTCCCGGAGGGAATAATGTTATCGAGGAAGAAAAAAAGAACTTTTGACCAGATATTTCAAGAGCATATTCATCTTTCACTACAATGTGCAAAAGAACTCAATGCGTTATTTTCCGATTTCTCAAACGCAGAGCACCACATCGGGAAAATAATTACCCTCGAAAAGGAAGCAGACTACCTGGTAGCAGAAACTTTTCAACTGCTGGATAATACATTCATTTCCCGCTATGATAAACCCGATATCGAGCGTTTTATCAGCCATTTGGACGATGTGACTGATTACATAAAGAAAGCTACCGTAAGTTTGCGAATTTATCGCATTCAAGCACCCATAAAAGAAGGTCTGGAATTTGTGGTAATCATTAATGATATGGTGAAATCACTCGATGAGGCTATTGGAAAGATATCATCATTGAAAATGAACACTGTAGAGCCATATGTCATCCATCTGAAAGAACTCGAAGAAAAAGCGGATGAACTTCAAAATCAAGCAATCCAAAATCTATTCGAAGATGAACCTGACCCCAAGCTTGTCATCAAATGGAAAGATATTATTGAGAAAATGGAAACAGTAACCGACCACGCCGAAGATGTGATCAACGTGCTCTCCTCCATCGTCAGGAAAGAATCGCTGTAAGGCAGCCCATGAGTATTCTTCTCATTTTGGTATTATTCCTGGTGCTCGCCGCCGAATTTGTAAACGGGTGGACTGATGCTCCCAATGCTATAGCCACGGTGGTATCGACACGCGTCATCTCCCCTCGCAGAGCGGTTATTATGGCTGTCGTGCTAAATATACTTGGAAACCTTTCCGGCACTGCTGTAGCATATACTATCGGTAAAGGCATTGTCGATCCCTCTATCATTAATCTGCCCACCATCGCCGCTGCGTTGGTTGGCATCGTCGTTTGGAGCAGTGTCGCAGCTCGGTTAGGTATCCCCACCAGTGAATCACATGCCCTTGTTTCCGGGTTGGCTGGGGCGGGTTTGGCGACAGCAGGAACACAAGTTTTAATATGGAGCGGCTGGCAGAAGGTTTTTCTCGGTTTGATTTTTTCTTCCATTCTGGGTTTTTGCCTGGCCTGGTTTTTTGGCAAAACCATCCAAAAATTCTTTGCCGACCGGCAACCGGCAGAATCCAAGCGTATGTTTGACCGGCTGCAGATCCTTTCAGCGGCGTTCATGGCATATAATCACGGTATGAACGACGGGCAGAAATTTATCGGTGTATTTGTAATGGCATTGGTTATCGGCGGGGTATTGCCCGTTTTCCACGTACCGGTGTGGGTGGTTTTCCTGTGCGCCGGCGCTATGGGAGTGGGCACTTCAGTAGGCGGGTATAAGATCATCAGCATGATCGGCGAGAAAATGGTGCACATCGATTCGTGGCAAGGCTTTGGCGCCGAACTGGCTGCTTCTTCTACAATATTATTCGCTTCTATCTCCGGTATTCCGCTCAGCACCACCCAAACGATTACCACATCGTTGATGGGCGTAGCCGCTTCGCGCCGCATATCGTCGGTGCGCTGGAAATATTCTACCGATATTTTGTTAGCCTGGGTTTTCACTTTCCCGATTTGCGGCGCAATTGCCTTCGTCGTGTGCTATTTATTGAATACCCTGCTGCCATTTATTTCATAGTTATTAACAGGATCAGCCATAAAAGTGATTTCATTCATCCCGAATAGTAATGGCGTGTTTACACAACGGTATTACTTAAGATGAAAAATAACCAAAGATGTGCTGGATTTCCCATGATTTCAGGATTTATAAGCGCAATCAATAACCCGCTAATCAAGTATAAAGTGTATGTTATTTGATCGAACATAGAAAAACAGGAGAAGCATGAACAAGATCAATATCGCACAAAAATTCAGCCTTTTCCAAGAGCAATGGCAGCCAAAAATTGTGGGCGAGCTGAACGATTCCTATGTCAAGCTGGCCAGGCTGAAAGGGGAATTCATCTGGCATAAGCACGATAAAGAAGACGAGATGTTCCTTGTGATCAAGGGCATGCTCACGATCAAGCTCCGGGATGGCGATCTCACCCTTAACGAGGGAGAATTCGTGATCATCCCCCGGGGTGTGGAACACTGCCCCTTTGCAGCAGATGAAGTCCAGGTAATGCTGTTAGAGCAAAAGTCCACGGTTAATACGGGGGATATTCAAAGTGAAAGAACCGTCGACAATCAGTGGATTTAGAGTGAGTGCGTCGTTTAGAACGATTCGAAAATTGAAATCTGCTATGGCAAATCCAAGACTTGATGCATTGACCGCCAGATTAGAAAAGGGGCATCAAAAAACGATGGCTATCTTTGAGGCGTTAAATCCAACCGCCTGGCAATCGGTCATCTATGAAGAACCTTATCCCTGGACATTTCGCGACCTGCTGGCGCACTTCGTCTCCTCCGAAGAAAGGCTGTTACTTTTGGTGCAAAATGTAGCAACCGGAGGTGAAGGCGCCCCCGCCGGATTTGACTTCGACGCCTTCAACGCCCAGGAGCAAACGCGGTTGACAGATCGATCACCTCAGGAATTGCTGACAGCCCTTAACCAGGCGCGTAATACCACACTGGATTGGCTGCAAACATTGGAAGACAGTCAACTGGAAAATATCGGAAGGCACCCTGCCCTGGGAGAGGTGACGCTTGAAACCATGATCACAGCCATCTACGGTCATCAATTAATGCATATGCGAGAGGTAAAAGGCAAGATTGAATAAATGATCTCCAGGCTCCTTTTGAAACAGCCCCAGAATCGCGAAAAATAATCCTTCTCGGTCATAAAATAGAGCCAAAAACAACAAACCCGGGCTAACAACTTGGATAGGCGGGAAAATCTATAGTTTTTCTTCATCCGCTTTCTTAGAATGTAGATTAAAATACTATGATTATTTTTCTGGTTAGCCAAAGGACTGGTGTGAAATTATCCTCAACCACACCACTTCTTTTTTCGGAAAGGTGTATGTATACGATTATTGGTATTGAAAAAAATATCAACGAAAGCCAATCATTATGATATCAATCGGCACCTCATACAAGGCTTTTTGCCGTACACTACCCCACAAAGTTATCAGGCTGGAAAACTGGTTTCGTGAAAATCGCCGCCCGTTACGTGAATTGATAATTGTACTGATGTTTATCGGGTTGGCGGTTTCGTTAATCGTGGCAACCGACGTCTCCGAAGCTCTGTTTGGCTATGCCCGGGAGCATGAAAACGGGCATTTGGACGATCTCGTATTATCCCTGGCTGTGACCTCGTTTTTCCTGGCTATCTTTGCCACCCGCCAGTGGATTGAATCCATAAAATTCTTACACCGTTCCAACACCGATAGCCTGACGGGATTGAATAACCGCCGCAAAGGCTGGGAGGTTTTGGAACGCGAAATCCAACGCGCCAGACGATACCAAAGACCGCTTTCCCTGATCATGTTCGATATTGATTTTTATAAAGAGTTCAACGATTCTCTGGGTCATCAAACCGGCGATGGCATATTAAAAAAAGTTGCCAAAACCGTGCAAGACCGGCTGCGCGTGTCAGACACTCTGGTGCGCTGGGGCGGCGATGAATTCTTGATCATCTCAATCGAAACAGATCTGTCCACTTCCCGAACGCTGGCCGAGCGCTTAAGAACGACCATTGAAAATTGTTCCGTCCAAGGGTTGTGGAATATTACTGCCAGTTTCGGTGTGACCCAATTCGAGCAAGACGATGATTATAATTCATTGACCCGGCGGGTAGACGAACAGCTTTACAAGGCGAAAACACAAGGAAAAAACCGGGTGGCGTAGATCAAGCCTTAGGGCAAGCCCTCAACAGATCCTCCATTGGAAATCATCATGCGCAACCGATACCCCCTAACCGTCCATTTGCTTTTTATCCACCAACAGGCGGTTTTGCTTCTGCGTCGCTTCAATACCGGAATTATGAATTTGGCTGGCAATAGAGGCAATGCATGAAAAAAGTCGCTTTCCGCCTGATGGCGGTCATCGGATTGGTTATCATAACCTGGCAGGTAACACCAGCTCAAACTGCAATGCTGCCTCAGTACGATTTGGCTACTTCGGAAGTTGAAGCCGCTCTGCAGGAAAATGAGACCGTGCGGGTGGTTATTCGTTTAAATGCGCCTGATTTGAGTCTCATGTCCATGAACGATCAGAGGACAACCGTTCAGTCGCTGCAGGATTCTGTGTTGAACAACCTCGCCGAAACAGACTTCACATTAAAGCGCCGCTTTCAGACCCTCCCCGTGCTGGCAGGTGAAGTAACCGCTGCCGGATTGAAAAGCCTCAGCCAAAACAGCCGCGTGGCTTCGATAGCATTAGATCAACCTATCGAAGCCCATGATACCGTCAGCCTGAACGCTTTGCAGGCTAATACGGTGCACTCCGAATTTGGCGTCACCGGGCAGGGCGTGACGGTGGCCGTGCTGGATACCGGGATAGATGTGGATCATCCTGATTTTTCCGGGCGCATCATCGCCCAGCATTGCTTCACCGATGGCAACTGCCAGCCAGGTAATGTTGATGAATCGACTATCGGCGACGATTTAAATGGGCATGGTACCAATGTGGCTGGCATCGTTGCATCCAGCGGGGCAGTGAGCGCCAATACGAAAGGGTTTGCGCCGGGTGCTAACCTGGTGGCGGTGCGGGTGCTGGATCAATATGGCGGCGGCTGGGCCAGTGATTGGTTGGCTGGCTTAGATTGGATAAAAAACAATTTGGACACGCTATCCGTAGATGTGATCAACATGAGCCTGGGCACCAATTCCATATACTATGGCTCATGTGATGATACTAATCCCAATGATAGCGATAACACCTGGTATACAACAACCAGCATGATAAATCAATTATATAATGCCGGTGTGGCGATTTTTGCATCTTCTGGCAACGCCGGATATTTCAATGCAATGTCTGCTCCCGGTTGTTTTACAAACGTAATCGCCGTAGGTGCCACATCCGATAGTAACCTTGGATGGCAATATTGGTTTGGCTGTTACGACGACACCACCAGCTTGGATAAGATCACCTGCTTCACCAATCGCAATGCCTTGCTGGACCTGCTGGCGCCAGGAGCGAAGATCACTTCGTCTGGCATGGGCGGAGGATGGTCTACATATTACGGCACCTCGCAGGCCTCTCCCACCGCAGCCGGAGTGGCTGCTTTAATGCTGGAGGTCAACCCCGATCTAACTTCTGCGCAGTTACAGCAAGCCATGCAGGATACCGGCATCGCCATTTATGATTCGCACAGCGGGCGGACCTATATGCGCATCGACGCCCTGAAAGCCGTCCAATCGCAGACTTCGGTCATCGTTGCCGGGAACACCGTCGGGCTGGTGGGCGATACGTACACCTTCACGGCGGTGGTCGATCCATTTGCGGCTACCCTGCCGATCACCTACACCTGGGAAGTAGCCGGGTTCGCCACATACACCAGCACCACCCCCACGATCAACACGGCAGCATATATATTTTCCACCGCCGGAACCAAGACCATCCATCTCACTGTAACCAACAGCTTGGGATCGTTCACCGATACACACACCATAAAAGTGTTTACTTCGTTGCCCAATAAAAGCTACCTCCCCGTAGCGCTAAAGTAATGGGGGCTATCACAGCGAAGCGTGCATCTTCTGTCATTGCGAACCAGTCGATCTTTGCCTGGTGAAACAACCCACAAAATTGATGGAGTCTGCTTCGTCGCAAAGTTTACACTGAACGAAGTGAATGTGCTTCTCCCAGTGACAGTTCCTTAGGAGCGAAGCGAAGCATATGTCACTCATCACGACAAAAGACGAACAGTCTGGCAGGTTTTGTCATTCTGATGAGCGCAGCGAAGAAGAATCTTATTCATCATCGAATGGATTCTTCGTTTCACGATGAGTGATAATTATCTGTGAAATAAGAATATAATGACCTGGATACACGATAGTCATAACCAATAATGAGTTCCACCGGTTAAAGGCGCTATCATCGTAATTAAATCCAATATTATTTCAGGCTCACTTGTATGCTGCTCACCATTTCATCCGTCTCAAAAGCCTATGGCATCCAACAGGTCTTAAAAAATATCTCTTTCACCATCCATGCCGACCAGCATGTGGGGTTGATCGGCGCTAATGGCGTGGGCAAAACCACCTTGCTTAAGATCATCCTGGGAGATGTCGAAGCCGATAGCGGGGAAGTGACCATGACCAAAGGCATCGACATCGGATGCCTGCCTCAAATAATCACCGATTTCTCCGGAAAGACGATCGATGAATACATCCTCGACGCCACGGGAAACCTGCGCCAGCTCGAAAGCCGTCTGCGATACCTTGAAAATGCCTTGAGTCAATCCGGGGACAGTGAACAGGCTTCTCTGCTCACCGAATATGGCGCTGTTTCGGAACTATTCGAGCGCCGGGGAGGCTATGCCATCGATTACAAGATCGATCAGATTATGAGTGGATTGCGCATCAGCCATATTCCCAGAGATCGAGAGGTAGCCATGCTTTCCGGCGGAGAAAAGGCCCGCCTCAGCCTGGCGGTGTTGCTGCTGCGCTCGCCTGACCTCATGTTGTTAGATGAGCCTACCAATCACCTGGATTTTGACATGCTGGATTGGTTAGAAATTTATTTACACAAACAGCGCGGCACTATATTGATCGTGTCTCATGACCGGCAATTTCTCAACCGCACGGTGGACACCCTCATCGAGATCGATGAACATTCGCGGGGGTGCAAAGCATATACTGGTAATTATGAAGATTATCTGATGGCAAAGGCAGTCGAGCGGGCAAAGTGGGAAAAAGAATACCAGGATCAGCAGGCAGAACTCAAAGCCCTGCGCCAATCCTTGAAAGGACGTGCCCGGACACTGGGTCACAACCGGGCAGCTACCGACCGCGATAAGATGGCCCATGATTTCTTCATTGGACGCACCCAGCGGTCCATTTCGAGCAATATTCGGGCAGTGAAAGAGAAAATCCTGCGCATCGAAGCCAAACCCATCCCCAGGCCTCCCGAGAGCATGCGCATGAACCCGGATTTCGACCCGCAAACCTTGGCGGGAAAGACGCCTCTCATCGCCTCGGAAATAAGCAAAGCCTTCGGCAGCCAGGTCGTGTTGAAAAACATCAGTTTTGCTTTAAGCGCGGATGACCGCATCGTCCTTATGGGCCCTAACGGCGCCGGTAAGAGCACCCTGCTTAAAATTCTAACCGGCATGGTGATTCCGGATGAAGGTTATGTAACCACAGCCCCCACCGTGAAGATTGGTTATCTCGACCAGGAGCAAGAGGGTCTCGACCTGTCTCAAACCCTGCTGGATGCCTATCGAGAAGATTCTTCACTGCCTGAGGAAAAATTGGTTTCCGACTTGATCCGTTATGAGCTATTCGTATATAAAGATGTGCGCAAACCGATTGGCGCCTTGAGCATCGGACAGCGGCGAAAACTGCAGATTGCCCGATTGATCGCCCAACGCGCCAATGTGTTGCTGTTGGATGAACCCACCAACCACATCAGCTTTGACATTCTGGAAGAACTGGAAAAAGCACTGTTGGATTTCCCCGGGGCAATTGTTGCTGTGTCTCACGACCGGCGCTTCATCAAACGCTTCGCCCACCAAATTTGGGAATTGAAAGATGGCGAACTGATTTTTTATTCAGAATTGGCAGGGCAACTATTGTAAAGAGAGATCAATTTTGATAAACAATAACAACCTCCCGCGGATTTCGCACATGTGGGAAGCTTTTTCTAAATCGTTCTCCAGCCTTCAATTACCCTAATTCACCGTATTTTTATACAAATAGTTGCATTATTTACAAAAATACTGTATAGTGAATAAGGCAAGCTTTACTGATTTTTATCGAATATCCTATTGTCGTAAATTACCAAAATACAGAAAGGAGAACCATATGCCCGAAATGAAGGATGGGTGTGTGAAACCCGCAGGCGGGGTGCTTTCACCCAAATCGCAAACTCCCCAACCATCAGGCGCGGTTCCAGTCCAGGAGGTGAAAAAGATGGTAGCCAGAGTAGGAAAAGAAGCGATTGACTTTGAAGCCAATGCCTTTGTGAAGGGAGTTGGGTTTAAACCCATAAAACTCTCCGATTATAAAGGCAAATGGATTGTGCTTTGTTTTTATCCGGGGGACTTCACTTTTGTCTGACCGACAGAATTAGCGGCGGTCGCCGCTCTCTATAAAGAATTTCAAGCCTTAGGAACAGAAATATTAGCTGCCAGCACCGATAGCCGTTTTGTGCACAAGATATGGCAGGAACAGGAACTCTCCAAGATGGTGGACGGAGGGGTGCCTTTCCCCATGCTATCGGACGCCGGCGGGAAAATTGGCGAAGTCTATGGGATATATGACGAAGCCGCTGGTGTGGACATCCGCGGCAGATTCATCATCGATCCTGATTTTGTAGTCCGCGCCATGGAAGTGTTGACCCCCGAAGTGGGGCGCAACCCCAAGGAAATGATCCGTCAAGTGAAAGCCTTCCAGCATGTGGCTGCCACGGGCGAAGTGACGCCTTCCGGCTGGGAACCGGGTGGCAAAACCTTGACCCCAGGACCCGACCTGGTGGGTAAGGTGTGGGAAGTCTGGAAACCGTAAAATCAAAGTCTCATGATCGACCTGTCAAACCACACATTGACAGGTCGTTTTTTTATCTTTATAAAATTGTTTGATCTTCATAAACAACCCTGTGCTCAATATTTTTCTTCATAGCAATATATGCCGACCCCAGTTAAAGATTTTTTATTATTTGGTTTCTATTGAAAAGAATCGAATTATTATGAACGTATGATCCATGTATAAATAAAGAAAACGATCTTAAATGATTCTCTAAAAGTTTAAAAAAGATTATAATCCAATCAAATTGCTTCTCTTTATTATTTTGCCCATGAGGAAGCGGGGCAATGATTACTGTGTTTTTCTTCTTCGATAAAAAATAGATATTTGGTTTTTATGTGGGTTATCAAATCTATTGGAGGTTTTTTCTATGAAAAGAGAAAAAATTTATATATTTCCTTTTGCAATGCTAATATTATTTATTATTTTAAATCTAAAACCCATTACCGCAAAAGCATTACTTTTCCAAACCCAAACTCCAAAACGTGACCCGCAAATTGTCAGAGAATTATTATTTCAAAATATATCCCTGAATATTGTTTTACCAGAGAAAACAAAACAATCAACAATCTATCCCGATACAAGCATATTGGGCACCCCTCCTTCTTGGTCGCAATTGATTTTTCAAGCTTATCGAGACGGCAGATGGAACCTTTATTCAATTCAACCCGATGGAACCGGCGATAGAAAAATCACCTCTAATAAAGGAGCAAACACCTATCCGGCATATAAAAAAAACGGTCAACTAATAGCCTTTGCAAATGATCGCAGTGATGATTTTGAAATATATACGATTAATAAAGATGGTTCAAATTTAAAACGAATTACCCAAAATAATGCAACAGATACCTTACCCACATGGTCTCCAAATGGCGAGTTAATTGCATTCCAATCTGATCGAGAGGGGAATCATAATATCTACGTTATGGACGAAAATGGAAATAATATTATACAATTAACGAATTCTTCGGCTTATGACGGAGAGCCAAGTTGGTCTCCCGTAGGGGATCAAATCGTTTTTGTATCCAATCGCACCGGAAATTTCGAACTATGGGTCATGAATAGTGATGGTACAAAACAACATCAAATAACAACTGGTGCGGTTTCTTATGCACCAGATTGGTCACCAAAGGGAGACCAAATTGCATTTTCGAATGATAGTGATGGCAATGGATTTTATGAAATATGGCTAATCGATCCCGAGGGAGGTAAACTGCAAACATTAGACTTCCCGCATGGCCCAGATGTTATTGACTTATGGTCACCAAGTTGGTCACCCGATGGCAATTGGCTAGCTTTCATTTCTACGTATTGGGGAGAATATCAAAATCAATGGTTTTGGGACTATAGTCGCATTAAATTAAGCAATTTTAGCGCAACTTTCGAAGATAATACACTTATTGAAGACAGGTATATTATGCGCGTCGATTGGGCAGCAAACGATCTATTACCCCCCAACCCGTGTTCTGTTACTTCAAGCGCTCAAAATAAATGGAGTGATATTCCTGTCCAATTTACTGCCCAAGATCAGGGGGCTTCAGGTATTGCGGCTTATGATGGTCAATTCCGTAAGCCGGGTAACAATTGGCAAGAATTAGTGAGTTGGATTAGATCCAATGGAGCTATTTATTCGGGTTTTGGCACTGGACAAGTTGAATTTCGATGTCGTGCTTATGATTGGGCGGGTAATGTTGGGCCTTGGTCCGAAACGATAGCCAGTTCTTCCAATATCGATGCTATTTACCCTTCATCTTCAATATTAAGTGGAGAACAATATATCAGGGGAAACAGTGCAAATGTCACTTGGTATGGCTCTGATCAAGGAAGTGGAATAGAAAAATATAATATCTATTCCAAAGATGGGGAGAATGGTAATTGGACTAAATGGTTGTCCGAAACTCCCAACAATCAGGGAATATTTACTGGAGAAACTGGACATAAATACTTTTTTCGGAGTCAAGCGTATGACCAATCTGGACATACACAATCCTGGCAACCAAATTCCCAAAGGTCAATTACTTTTTATTCAACCACACTTACCGCAACAGTCACCGATCAACGTGGAAATTTGATTCCATCACAATCGATTGATTTACAACCTGCTGCCATAAATGAACCAATATCTGATGCGCCAGGTATATATACCTACTATTTCACAGGGGATGATGTTACTCATTTATTGGATATAGCTGCTTCTGGTTTTGTCGCGCATCCTCCAGCGAAGGTTAATTCATCACAAGATTCACTGTTTAACTCAGTCCTTCTACCTACAGACAATCATATTATAGATGGGGGATTTGAATCTGGCACACTGAATAATTGGTCGGTTTTAGGTGATGGGGCTATGACCATTTCAACAACTCAACATACTGGGGAATTTGCGCTTCAATTGTCTCATGTAACGTCAAATACTACCATTGTTTCTCAACTTATAACCATTGATAGTTCTTTTCATCAACCAACTTTATCCTTTTTATATCGTGTTCCAACAAATTTAAATGGCGGTACATTCAAAGTTAATGTTTCTGGAGCGATATTGGAATCAGCGCTAATAACTAATACTGTCAATGAACAGTGGACACCGATATGGATGGACCTTTCACCTTTCCAGAGTCAAGATATTACTCTTACATTTGAATTGAATGAAGCATCTGGGATTGTACTGATCGATGATGTAGCAATTGGATCATGGAATACCCCAATTATCAATAACGTCTCTCCCACTGAATGGATTGAAAACAAACAGACGTCACTCACAATTAGTGGTGAAAATTTTCTACACACCCCGGAAATTTATTTGGATGATATCCAATTGACCAACGTCGTGTGGGTTAGCTCCACATTAATTACAGCAAATATTCCTTCAAATATCATAGAAGGTGAATACGAATTACAAATAATAAATCCCGGAGGCGCCAGTAGTAAATTCTCTGATACTATCCAGGTAAAAACCATAAAATCTTATTTACCTCTGATTTTTCATGATGCTTCCAAAATCCAGTCTCAATCTACTTCAGATTGGCTTATGTTTGGTTATGATGCTACTCGAACAGGATATAACCAAGGCGATAATGGCGCCTCACGCTATAGTTTGGCATGGGAAGTACAATACCCATCTATTTATTGCTATGATGGCATACCTTTAGTAATTGCTGATAATATTTTAATAAGCGGAGATTGCGGGTCTAATCTCATTGCACTCAATGCTGAAACAGGAGATCAATTATGGCTGACTAACGATAGTGACTCCCCTTTCCAAAATTCCGCAACGATTTCAAATGGTTTTGTATATTGGGGATTATCTCCTTCTTCCTCAAATTTTCACGCTCTTGATTTATATACAGGAAGCGAATATTGGCAAACTTCTATACCAAACAACTGGAGTCCAATCATAGCTGACCATCGAATATTTTCTTCAAGAGATTATGATAATGGGCTGGCAGCTCGCAACGCCAGTTCTGGTTCAACCGATTGGTCGAACAGGTTCTATATGAAGGGAAACGAAAACGGAAACATGAGTTATTATGAAGGTATCCTCTACTCGTGGGTAAATGGGATATTTAGAGCAATTAATCCAACTACAGGTGGCATATATTGGAGTTTATCAATAGAACCTTATTATGATGGTTGGTTTCGGCAAATGCCAGTCATTTCAAATGGAATTGCAATTGTAGGAATGGGCACTATCCCAACAGTCTGTGCTATCGATATTAACACCCATCAATTGCTATGGACAGCAATTATTGATGCATCTAGCACTGTAGAACCATTTTTTGCCATAGCAGATAATGTGGTTTATGCTTTATTTGGTAAATTATACGCATATGATTTATATACAGGGGAATTACTATGGGATTTTCCAGGCAATTCAGCAATGTATTCAAACCCCATAATTACTAAAAATTACATTTATGTATCAACAGATATGTATGATCCACATACTTATGTTATCGATAGAAATACTCACCAACTTGTTTGGGAAATTGATAAAGGCGGGTATATTGCTGTAGCGAATGGATTTTTATATATAAATTATGCTAACGATAGTAAAATCTATGCATATCGGGCACAAGATCCTTGATCGTATCGGTTTTTAAATTTAAATATTTAAGTATCTCATTATGAATGATTAGAAAAAATCAAATGAAAAATATTTATCGTTGGTTTATTCACATGGACAATTTCATCAGTATCCTGAAGTATTAATATCTTTATCGCTCAAGCGTAACGCTCAAATCTAAATGGTAAAACATCGTGGGATTTTACGACCTCACTAAAGAAGACAGGGCAAGGTTAATCGAGAATATGGAAAACCATATCGCGGAGGGTTTGGAATGCAAGGATTCCCAAATACTGATTAATTACGCGGCGGACAATGATACGTATATCCGAAAACAAGCTTATATCATCCTGGGTAAACTTTATCACCAAAAAGAGCACTACCAACCGTGTATCCTCGAATTGTTAGAAGAGATGTTATCCAATGATAATGAAAAAATCCGCCAAACCGCCGTTTATGCGTTGGGGGAAATTGGCGATTTCGAAAAAATCACTCCGTTTTTAGAACAAGGCTTAGAAGATGCGCACCATTCCGTGCGCAATGCGGTGATCGGCGCCTTGAAACAATTAGGGCGTAAATATCCATCTCCTATCCTGGCATTTGCCCGCCGGCATCTACACGATCCCAATCCTGAAATTCGCCGCCAGATCATACATGGGATCGAGTTACATGGCAGGACTCATCCCCAAGATATCTTACCGCTGTTGCAAGAATTACAAGATGACCCCAACCGCAGGGTAAGCGACATGGTGATACATGTGTTAGGGCAAATAAGCTACAAACGAGGCTGCTTGGAAACCGTTATCCAGGAATTGAAAACCTGGCAGAATCGTGTGCTGGTTTCTAAAGCAATGAATGCTATCCTGAAAGTACATGCCGAGCAAAGTTATTGCGCTTATTCCCTGGAAGAGGCGCACGCATACATCCAGAGAGAAATCGGTGGTATTGATATAAAAGAAAATGCCCCCTCATCTCCATCTAATTATGGTCATTCGTCACCCGACACTTAAACACCTACTCACCTGACACTTGTGACTTTCACCCAATGCGTCTGTCTTTCCAGCGTGTGGTAATAACGCAAACTTTGCGCCATTTCGTCTTTCTCAAAGCGCCCATCCGAAACGGCAACCTCATAGCCCCGTGGGTATTGGAAATTGGGGATGAAAAATTCAGTGGGGGCGGAAATGTCCTCTTCGTGTTGGAACTCGAACTCGAAAACCTTTTTATTAATGTCAAAAGACATACGCAAGGGTAAACCAGCCGTTGCTTTGGTGTACGGTCGTACCACGGCTTCCAACGCCCGCCCGCCGGAATAGATGTCCTCCGGGTTGGATTGCTGGTTGCGGCTGAAAATGGACAGGTCCTCGTCGTTCCACATGTCGCCGCGGGCATTGGTGTTATCGGCGGTGTAATTCCAGATCGTGTAGGAAACCAGGGTATCATCCATGGCGGTCATGGTGCGGTTCATGGCTTTCACCGCGGTGGAAAAATCGCCGGTCTGGTAGGCGCGTTTCATCTGCAGGTCGAAGGGGATACCGGTCTCGCCGATGATGACAGGCGCACCCTGCATTTGTTCGAAGGATTTGTGTTTCCAGTGTTCGATCTGCCGGGCAAACGATTTGCGTACCGCGCCTTTGCCCACCACCAACTTTTGAGTATGTATATCAATGCCCAACCACGAATATAGTTTTTTACTCAACAAAGTCATCACGTCATACCAATGCGCCGCCGAAACGATATTCTCCACGTCACCCGGCTGCCATACCGGCAAAGGATATTCCGGAGCAGTTTCTACAAAGATCAGGGATTGCGGATCGATCTCACGAATGGCTGCCGCAAAACGGTTGGCAAAGGGACGGAAGTAATCACGGTTGAAATCGACTTCTTTGCCGTTGAGTTTATGGAAGTAATCCGGTTTGAGCAGCACCGGCTCGCCTTTGGCATTGACAGCCCACACACCATGCTGCTTCCAGATGCACGCGCACCCGGGCAACCAGGCGCTAACGCCATCAGGGTTGAGTATCCGCGTGCCAGTCTGCCGGGGTGCGGGGATGGCGAACTTCCATACCCCCACTTCCTGCGGTAACCCGCTGCCCAGCAGCATGGATTGGTAATAAGTAGGGTAATCGCCAATCCGCAAGGGTCCTGGGTTGGTGTTCAAATCGGGAATGCCGATGTAACCCAACGCCGGCTCGTTGAGTGTGTCGTATCCGACCACGTTAGACAGCCCTTTCAACCGCTCTGCCACCTGCTGCATGGCCGCGATATAGTGGCTTTGCAGGAATTCCTGAACAGGCTGCCCCTCCACCAGGGTTTGGGGAGCAAAATCATTCCCGGCGAAGAACAGGGTATACATGGTTGCGGCTGCCAGCTTATAGTTATTGGTTGGCCAGATCATACGCGGGAAGGGGTCGCCGTGGATAGCATGAGTGATTGCTGCGCCGGTCTCATCGAAGTGGGTCATATCCAGCCCGGCGGCTTCCAGCGTCCAGCCGGGAGCGCCATCGCCGCCGGAAAAACGGCTCCAAACATCCTGGTGGGGATCGATGAACAGATCGATGCCGTAATCGCCGGCTTTCTTGACTACCGCGTAGAGGTAATCCAGGTAGGCTTCATCATAGATACCCGGACCGGCGTGTTCCACCGCCTCCCAGGTGGTTAAGAAGCGTAGAAAGTTGAGTCCCCAGGCGCGCAGGCGGCTGAAATGCTCTTCGGCTTCTTCCAATGGGAAGGGACGCCCGATAAAGGCTACGTTGCGGTGATCGAAGAAGTTATCCCGCCGAAAAGTGGCGCCATCGGGAGTATAGGGAACTTTACTGCTGCCGCCCAGGTTTACCCCGCGTAAAATCAACCGGCGGTTGTGCTCATCTTTAAACCAGCCTTGATCAAGGTGAATTGAGGACATAGGATGATCTCCTGATTGTTTGCAGGGGCGACGCATGCGTCGCCCCTACGCGCGGTATTCTCTATCTTCTATCCAGCGGGCAGGGTTTGTGTTTATATAATTCAAAATGCTTTCCCATTCGGTTTCGTCTCTAATGATATGTTCGTAATAATTTTGCTGCCAAACCGGTGCGCCAGGCGTGCGGCGGAGGATATTGATTTTTCTGGCAACGGCAGATTTGAATGATCCGACAATTACGCCAAGGGATACAGGCTTTGGAATGTATAAAGAATGATGCATCGTCGGTAGGGGCGACGCATGCGTCGCCCCTACATCGATAACGATTATGCCATGAATATGGTTTGGCATTACAACCCAAGCGCTCATATCGGCTGCCACATTGGAAAAATGTGTCGGGATCGATTGCCAATATTCATCAACGATCAATCCAAACTGATTCAAATTCATTCCACCCCGGAAAACTTCTCCAAATAGTAACCGTTTTCTATAAGTACATATCGTGACGAAATACGCACCATTTTGTGAATAATCAAAACCTGCCAGTCGTAAAGATCTCCTGTGATATTTGTTATCTTTGAATTCCAAAATAACCCGCCCTTTGTTTTCCTGCTATGTTTTTATTTCATCATTTTGGTTCCCTAATTATATACTGCGAGAGGGCGACGCATGCGTCGCCTTGATATTCCGTTATTCCTGTATGGGCGAGGCATGCCCCGCCCCTATCGCTCCCACGTATTTATAAATTCCTCCCACTTAAACGCATCTCCATGCCCGGGTAGAACATTTTTGATCTTATATTCCATCAATTTCTCAATGCTGGCATTGGCTTTTTTCAAATCATCAATGATTGAATGAAGCGCCGGGGTTTTTACATTCTCGAACAGGTCGCCGCAGATCAATTCACCCTCCGGGTTTAAAATACCAATCGAGCCGCCGGAATGACCCGGGATATGGATTATTTGCGCCTCCACGCCATAAGCATAGAGGTCGAAATCCTCATCCACCAGCAAATCAGGCTTAAAGCGTTTCGCTCTGCCAAATCCAAATATTAAGGTCGCCAGGAAGCCAATAAACCCGTTGGCTTTCTTGCGGCTAGCGAACATATTCCCCCATTCCACCATTCCGGAGTCGGCGGCGTGCATGGCGATAGAGGTTTGATATACCTTACGCAAGTAAGCCGCGTTCCCGGCGTGATCGAAATCACCATGCGTGAGTAAAATCAGTTTAAGCCCGCCAGGATGGCATCCTGCGTCTGATAATGCCTTTTCTACTTTACCTTGATTATTCGAAGTCCCTGTGTCAATCAAAACGAAACCGTTCTTCCCTTTAATAAGAAAACAATTAACAGCGCCTAAGTTGAAAGGCATGCGTAGATGAATCGTTTGTACTGCAGACGCCATACATTCCTCCTTGCTTGAAAAAACCCTCAATTTCTCCATTATACCCCCCAATAAAAACCTCCCGCAGGGTTGCAGCCTGTAGGAGGTCATCGGGTAATTACCAATCCTCTGCGTACCAGCGGATGTACTCTTCGATATGGGCGCTCCAATATTCTTCGGAGTGGTATCCCTGGTACAGGTTCCACACATGAGGAATGTTCTCATCGGTGAGCATTTCCTCGAACCATAACGCCGAGCGCATGATATTTGGGCGGTCTTTATCACCGATATCCACATAGATGCGGGGCAACGATTCAACCGGTATTTCTTTCAGCCATTGGCGCAAATGCATCGCATCGATATCGAAAGCCGCCAGGCTGTGCGCGCCAAGCGCGCCAAACAATTCCCATTCCATGATCCCCAAATGCACCGACCAGCCCGCGCCGCGCGAAAGCCCACCAATGGCGCGGAATTCACGCACCGGGATGGTGCGGTAATGGTCATCGATGTAAGGGATAAGCTCCTCTACCACCACCTGCCCGAACAAATCGATATTGGGCGGTTCCCATAGACGGTCACGCGGCATAACGATGATGAAGGGGGTTATCTCGCCGGACGCCGACAGCTCATCCATGACCTCCGAAGCGCCTAACCTCTGCCATTGGAATTGATCATAGCTCTGCCCATGGATCAGGTAAAGCACGGGGTAGCTTCGCTCGCTTTGATGATCGTAACAAGGCGGCAGATGAACCAGGTATTCCAGAGGCTGGCGCAATGACTCGGCGTCGATCTCGCCCGTTTCATTCCGCCCGCTCTCGCCCCAACACGCCAGAGGGGTAAGGGTCGGGGTAACCGTTTGGGTGGGGGTAATACTCGGCGTCAGCGTGGGTGTAAGCGTAACCGGGGTGAGGGTGATGGTCAATGATGGTTCAGTTGGCGGCAAGGCTGTTGCGGTATTCGGCGCAGCGGCAGGTGTACAGGCGGTTATTAATAAACATAACAATAAAAAAAGCGAGAGATGTTTCAAGGAGATCTGTGTTTGGGGTTGAATTCGCTTTTGTGCATTGAAATCAGAAGGATTATTAAAAACGCCATATTTTATACGTGACATCATTAATTCTGCTATCGTTTTTTTAACGAACGATTTTCAAGTATTTATATAGTACCCAGCTCTTCCGCAATAACACGTCTTGAATTTCAACCCATTCCACCCCATCGATAATTTCTCGTTGGTATAAGATCAGCACCGGCGCGGTATTGGGCAATGTCCCAATAATCACTCCGCCGGGTTTATCACGTAATACCACACCCTCTCCTTCGAAATTATCGATCACGGCTGATACCGGGGTGGGTGTGAATGTAGGCGTGGCGGTAGGTGTGTTCGTCGGAGTAGACGTTAACGTAGGCGTGGGCGTGTTGGTCAGCGTGGAAGTCGGCGTATAGGTTGGTGTCGCGCTAGGCTGAGGCAGCGGCGTGGGGGTGAATGTGGGCGGGATGAGCGGGTCGAGCTTTACGGTGGGGACATCGATAAGCTTCAACGCCACCGTACGCTGAAGGTGAGTTGCGATCTCTTTCTGCAATACGACCACTTCGGCGTATGTTGGTGTGCGGGAGGTGCGGATCGTTACCTGTAAATCGATTACCGAATCCTCTTCGTTGATGGTGATTTCTACTAATTGAGCATCCGGAAACATGGATAAATTATCGGTAATGATCTGGCGAATTTGGGTTGAAAGGATTTGTTTTTCCAGCGTATTAGAAAAGTTAATACCTAAAACCACGGTCAAGATGACCAGCATGACAATACTTAATATATTGCGGCGCAAAAAACCGTTTGCAGAATTCGCTTCGTAACGCGTGATCTTATGATATCCAAGCAGCCACAAGACCAGGGAAGAAGTAACCTGGATGGCAACAAAGTTCGCTAGGAATAACAAAAATGCGCCCATTGCCAGCCCGGTCTCTCCACGCGCCAAGAGAATACTGCTGGTTGCAAGCGGCGGCACCAACGCCGTGGCAATCGCTACCCCCACCAAGCCTGCACTGATGCGCGGCGAAGCAATCGCATACGCGCCGGCTGCGCCGCCCGCCAGGGCAATGATCAAATCCAGGATATTTGGTGATGTGCGCGCCAGGATCTCCCGGCTAAGGGGAATATCGGCATGGATTTTACCAATCAAAAATGCAACCGCCATGACCAGGACAACACCAAAAACCTCGGATATCATTGCCCGGCGAAATAATTGGTTGTCGCCATCCACCAGCCCCAGGGCAATTCCGGTGATCGGCCCTAACAGGGTGGCAATGACCATCGCTCCGATCACTACCGCCGTGCTATCCACCAGTAAACCATAGGAGGCCACGATAGAAGCCAATGCGTTCATAATAATGAAAGATCGGCTGATCGAAGCGCCATCGCTGATGATCTGGCGCACATCATAAATCGAATTACCGTTGTTGTTGGTTGTCATATTTAATAATAAGCGTGCGATAGTTCAATTCGATATATTTTTTTACATTCTTGATAAAGCGTTTTTGAAGCGTTCGACATTTCCATCCGCAGTAAGAGCTATCAAACGGTCTCCAGCCAGCAATTGGGTATGCCCGCGTGGGACTACCACCCGGCGACCACGTTGAATCGAGACAATCACGCAATTTTCAGGTAATTTGATGGCATTAAGTCGTTTTCCAACCATGGCATCATCCTTGGACAGGTACAGCTCCACCAGTTCAGAGCCAACCAAAGCCTCCATACGCAACCGGTTGATCCTGCGCATGGATTTATGCTTATTCGCCATTGCCATGGATAACGAGTGAACGATATTCGAGCGCCGTAAAACACCCAGTACATGGCGGGGATTGGCACGGTTCACAACCGGGATGCGTCCCACATCCATGGCGCCAAAATGACGTAAGGCATCATCCAACGTCTCATCCGGGAAAAGCGTCAGCACAGTGCGGGTACAAATATCCCCCACGGTTGAGTCATGCCTTTCTTCATCAATGGCGCGCTCAAGATCGGATAAAGTCACCATACCATAAAGTTCATCACGGTCATCTAACACGATACAGCCATGGTGAGAGGTCTCTTGGAATAAATTGGCTAATTCTTGCGTCGAGGCGCGATATGAAATCGTAGAGAAATCATCGATGGGCGTCATGGTATCCCCGACGGTGATGGAACAAATCAGGTTTTCGTCCTGCCTGGCCCGAATATTGATCCCCTTCCTCACCAATTTCAATGTGTAAATACTTTCTGGTTCCAGGTTCCGGGCTATAAGGGTGCTGATAATCGTAGCAAACATCAACGGCAGGATAATACGATAATCCCTGGTCATCTCGAATAAGATGATGATAGCCGTGATCGGGGCACGGGCAGCCCCTGCAAAAACCGCAGCCATGCCCACCATGGCATACGCACCGCTCGATGCCGGTAAACCGGGAAAAATAAACTGCGCTGCTTCCCCAAATGCACCGCCTAATACCGCACCGATGAAAAGCGCCGGGGCAAAAACCCCTCCCGAAGAACCCGCCCCCAGGGTGATCGTGGTGGCTAATATCTTTCCGAAGACCAAAAGCACCAGCAGGCTTAATCCAATTTTACCGGTAAGTGCGCGCGCGATAGTGTCAAACCCGGTGCCAAATACTTGTGGTAAGAAAAATCCTAAAATTCCTAATCCGATGCCGCCAATAGCGGGTTTCAGGTATGGCGGAAATTTCCAATTGTCGAATAAATCCTCCATAAAATAAAGGATTTTGACAAACAGAAAAGCGCCTAAGCCGGAAAGGATGCCCAATACCACATAAAGGAGAAGCTCCCAGGGGTTTTTAAGCGTATATGCGGGAACGATGAATGAAGGCGAATCTCCCAACACTGCCTGGCTTACCACGCTGGCAGTGACAGCGGATATCACAAGCGTGGAAAAATTTTTCAATCCAAAATCCCCCAGAATTACCTCCATGGCAAACATCACGCCGGCAATTGGCGCATTGAATGTTGCGGCTATCCCCGCCGCTGCGCCTGAACCCACCAGGTTGATGGTGCGCCGTTCGTTCAATTTAAATATTTGCCCAAACGTGGAACCCAACGCGGCTCCGATTTGCACGATGGGGCCTTCCCGTCCCACCGATCCGCCCGAACCGATCGTAATTGCCGAGCCAAGCGCTTTGACCAACACCACAACCGGGCGTATTCTGCCTCCTTTGGTGGTGATAGCGGTCAGCACCTCAGGTACGCCATGCCCCTTGGCTTCCGGCGCTATAAAATGCACCAACGGACCCACAATCAATCCACCGATGATCGGCAGCAGGATAACATAGGTTGTCCCCGGTAGTCCTAAAAGCTTTCCCTCTTCAAAAAATAAATCATGAAAAAATTCAATCATATTGACGAATATAATGGTGCCCAGGCCGGCGCCCAAGCCGACCAAAACAGCAAAAGTTATCATCACCGCTGTTTCGGACGACCAAAAGCGACCTTTTAGCCTCGATGCCTGGATTTTTACAAATTTATCAAATATCATTTATCATTCACCTGCGTGTCCATCGAATTATCTTTATTATAAACCTCTACGAACAGGATATTCAGATTTCAACGAGAAAATTATCTCAAACCATAATCGCAAGCGAAGAAGTGAAGCGAACCGTGCGCTATTGCAAATATTATTAAATGCTCGAATTTTGTGAGTTTTTTTGGGGGGAAGAGCCATTTTCAACACTACGCCGAGAGCGCCTGGTGTTTTTGTATACAAAAAATCTCATCATGGAGCATGCCATAAACGGATGCTTGTATCGCCCCCTTTGATGTTGTAAATCCCGCTGCCCGTGGCGATAGTCTTCCCGTCTGGCGACCAGGCTATCGACCATACCGGCGATGCATGCCCCTCCAGGGCGGTGATATCCGCCCCGGTGGTCGTGTCCCAAATAAGCACCAATTTATCCTGCCCGCCTGTTGCCAGCTTTTTACCATCCGGCGACCAATCAACACCCCGCACCCAAGCGCGACTGTCTTTTCCCAGTTTTATCAAAAGCTGCCCGCTTTGCACGTCCCAGAGACGCGATACACCATCCTGACCGGCGGCAGCCAGAAGATTTCCATCCGGCGACCAGGCAAGGCCGTTGATATCATTGCGCTGTTGCGTGTCTGCGCGCAGCACCTGTCCTGCCAAACCGGAAGCCGGCTCCCAGAATCTCACCGCGTAATCGAGACCACCCGATGCCAGAAGGCTGCCATCCGGCGACCACGTCAAAGCAATCACCTCGGTAGACAACCCCCCTTCGATGTGCCCCGTCCATTCCCGGATAAGCTGCCGCGTCTGACTATCGTAAACAACCACTTGGCCGCTCGCGCATCCAACGGCGATCATTTTTCCATCCGGAGACCAGGTTATAGAATACGCCTGCTTTAAAAGTCCAGGTAATTCAGAAACTTTCTCGCCACTCTGTGTGTTCCATATAGTTGCTCCGCCATTGCCCGCGGTAGCGATTTGATTCCCATCCGGCGCCCAGGAAACACTCCATATCGCATTGGACGTTTTAATAGTAAGCAATGCGGCTTTTGATTTGATATCCCAAATAATTAGGCTTCCGTCATGACTACCCGAAGCCAGCCGGCTGCTCTCGGGAGACCATTTCAGGCTGTATACCGCCCCGATATGTTTATCCAATTGAGCGTATTGTGTATATGGGGGCATTGTGGGAGAGACCGTTGGGGCGGGCGTACTGGGTGCACGTGATGGCAAGGCAGAGGCAGGGTTACATGCCACAAGCAGCACAGGCATCAAGATCAGGCACAAAAAACGCTTCATGTTCAATCTGAAGTATCCGGGATCAACATATCAACATACTCAATAACATTCCCCGGCTCACCTATCGGGTAACCCAGCCACGCCAAAAACTCGACATTCCCTTTCGGACCCAGCAAAGGGGAGCGGATCAATCCACACACGCTATAGCCTGCCTGCTGCGCAAAACTCAAAACATCCAGCAATACCTTTCGGTGCACCTGCGGATCACGGATCACGCCTGCTCCGCGTTTCACCTCGGCGCGCCCGGCTTCGAATTGCGGCTTGATGAGGGCGATTATCTCATTCCTCACCCCCTCACCCCCTTTCCCAGAATTGGAAGAGGGGGCAGGGGGGGTGAGGGTAGATTCAAAAAACCATCCCCTAAATACCGGCAATAAAACCTTCAACGAAATAAACGATACGTCCACTGTAATCAAGCTGACTGGCTCGGGCAGGTGCGTGATATGTCGGGCATTTTGGCGTTCCATGACTACCACACGGTCATCCTGTCGTAAATTCCATGCCAGAATGCCATGCCCCACATCGATCGTGTAAACCCTGGTCGCCCCATGCTGCAGCAGGCAATCGGTGAAGCCGCCGGTCGAAGCGCCCACATCGGCGCATACTTTACCCCGAATATCCAGTTCATATGACTGTAAAGCCGCCTCAAGCTTTTCACCGCCGCGCGATACAAAAGCGGCGCCTTCATCCACTGTGATTTCAACCTGCGAAGCTACCCCCATTCCGGGTTTGAACGCCGTTTGCCCATCGATGCGCACCCTGCCAGCCATCACCAAACGCTGCGCCATAGATCGGCTGTCTACCAGCCCGCGTTCGACCATCAGCACATCCAGACGTTTTTTTGCCATCGCGCTATTGTAACATCCCAGAAACGGGATCTATCTCGCTTTATTGAGATTAAAATCATTAATCATGCTCTAAGGGTGGGAAACGTAAACATTCCACTTAGAGCGGTATAATCAGCCAATGGGATTTTCCTTTACAACGCGCTTACGCACGCTTCACGGGGTGCTGGTAGACCATCTTTTCTACCCTATTGTATTATCCAGTTTTTTGGCATTGGGTATTTATGCAGCCAGGGTGCTTTACAGTTGGAATTGGGTGATCTACCGCAATATGGTGTGGAATTTATTCCTGGCATGGCTGCCATACCTCTTTTGTTTGCTGGCGGTATACCTGCACCAGATAAAACCCCGCCAATGGTGGTGGCTGATCATCCCGGGAATTCTATGGTTGGTATTCTTCCCCAATGCGCCATATTTGATCACCGATTTCTTTCACCTGCAATATCGATCCCCAGTGCCGTTATGGTACGATATCCTGCTTTTGGTGGCATTCACCTGGACCGGACTGTTCCTGGCATTGACCTCATTGCGCGCCATACATCTGATTGTCGAAAGTTATTTTGGCCGTTTCTTGGGTTGGTGCTTTGCCGCGTTCACCCTGGGGTTGGGCGGTCTGGGTATCTACCTGGGGCGCTTCGCCCGGTGGAACAGTTGGGATTTACTGCATCAACCCAAACAGATAATAAAAGATGTGCTCGAACCTTTGATCAACCCCCAATCTAATATCCGCTTTTTTGGATTTACATTTTTATTCACGGCGTTTTTAGTCGTGTGCTATCTGATGTTTATTTCCACTCAGCGCCTGAATTCATCAAAAGAAGCTGAAAGAAAAGCCTTTCAAGGCAGAGTATAATTTATCGCATTACGAGGAAATACCCGATTTTTTAAATTTAGAAATCATTCGGGAATAGTCATAGTTCGCTAATTCCATAAATATTTCCATGATTCTTCTTTATACCGGACAACGAATAAATTGTTCACATCATGTGATTAAATTCTATTAAGGAGACCATAATGACGAAAGTGCGTGATAGTGCATTGGAATATGCACATAGTAATAAAGCAAGATTTCTCGATGAATTAAAAACCTTCGCCGCCATTCCATCGGTATCAACCGACCCGGCGTATAAAAGCGATATTCAAAAAGCTGCTTCCTGGGCGGCCGCCCGCCTGGAGGCATTGGGGATGAAAAAGGTGCAGATTTTTCCCACCGCGGGGCACCCGGTTGTGTATGGCGAAACCATGGAAGCCGGCAAGGATGCCCCGGTGGTTTTATTTTATGGGCATTATGATGTACAGCCGGCAGAGCCCCTGGATTTATGGGAAAGTCCCGCTTTCGAACCAACCCAGCGCGGCGAGAACCTCTATGCCCGCGGTGTTTCTGATATGAAAGGGCAGATCCTGGCTGGCCTTTTTGCGATTGAATCGATCCAGAAAACCAGTCAACTGCCCTGCAACTTGAAATTCATTTTCGAAGGCGAAGAAGAAATCGGCTCTCCCAACCTGGCGCCATTCATTGCCGACCATAAAGAACTATTAGCCTCGGACATTGTACTCAACCTGGATTCGGGCATCATCGATAAAGATTTCCCGTCCATCACATGTGCACTACGCGGGTTGGCGTATTTCGAAATAAGGGTCAGCGGCGCAGCCGGCGACCTGCACTCCGGCATGTATGGCGGCGCGGTGCACAACCCGGCGCAGGTATTATGCGAATTGATTGCCGGGATGCACAATGCCCAGGGAAAGATCACCCTGCCCGGCTATTATGACAGCGTCCGTCCATTAACTGCCGAAGACCGCGCCGATATCGCCCGCCTGCCGGTGGATGAGGAAAAATACCTGAAAATTACCGGCGCGCCGGCTCTGTATGGCGAAGCCGGGTATACATCTGCCGAGCGTATCGGCGCTCGCCCCACTTTGGAAGTAAACGGCCTGCTTTCCGGTTTTACCGGCGAAGGCTCCAAAACTGTTCTCCCGGCAAAAGCTATGGCAAAAATATCCATGCGCCTGGTGCCCGATCAAGATCCCTCCGAAGTGCACCAACAATTGCTCAAGTATATGGAATTAAACGCCCCACCGACTGTTCGCTGGGAAGTAGAACAAATGGCTGGCGGATTCCCTTCCATCGTCGATCGAGATACCCCCGGCGTACAGGAACTCAGTAAAGCATTTGAGATGGTTTGGGGTATCAAGCCAGGCTTTAAACGCGAGGGTGGCAGTGTGCCGGTGGTGGCACAAATGCAAAGCATTCTGGGCAAAGCCTCAATTTTAGCCGGTTTTGGTTTGCCGGATGATAACCTGCACGCTCCGAATGAAAAGCTGCACCTGCCCACCTGGTATCGGGGCATCGATGTGGTCGTCCATTTCTTGTTTAACCTGCAAAAATGATGGCCATCATGCCAACCCAACATCATTGATATATTTCTGGTAAAATTCCAGTCTGTGCATCGCACAAAATTATGGAATTTTACAGGTAAAAAATCATGTCCGACTTGAAATTACCCACCTATGGCGGTCAAGCCCTGATTGAAGGGGTTTTGATGCGCGGTTCGCATGTAGCCGCCATTGCCATGCGCTCCCCCGATCAAACAATTGTCGTTCAAACGGAGAAATTAGGCGCGATCTACCGGGGTAAAATGGCTCGCATTCCTTTTCTGCGCGGGCTTGTGTTACTCTGGGACGCCCTGGGATTGGGGATGCGCGCCCTGACTACTTCTGCTAATATCCAATCCGGCGAAGAAGAACAACTCGAAGGCGCATCGCTGTACCTGACTATTGGCCTTTCGCTGGTTATTGGCGTAGGTTTCTTCTTTTTAGCCCCCGCCTGGGCCGGGCAGTTATTGGAGCGCTATCTCCATTGGAACGCCTGGTGGAGTAATCTGGCGGAGGGATTGATCCGTTTGGGATTGATGATTGGCTATATCTGGGGAGTGGGGAAGATGCCCGATATTGCCCGAGTCTTTGCTTATCATGGCGCGGAACACAAAACCATCAATGCCTTCGAAGCCGGTATGGAATTGACGCCAGAAAATGTTACCCACGCTTCGATCGAACACCCGCGCTGCGGCACCTCTTTCTTGCTCACCCTGGTGGTGTTTTCGGTATTGATGTTCAGCGTGCTGGGACCACTGCCCATGGCATGGCGTTTGATCAGCCGGGTACTCCTTCTGCCGGTTTTAACCGGTGTGGCTTATGAATATATCCGTTGGACCTCGGCGCGGATGCACCTGCAATGGGTGCGCTGGATCGTTAAACCCAATCTGGCGTTGCAGCACCTCACCACGCGCGAACCCTCTTTAGATATGCTGGAAGTAGCAATTGCTTCTTTCAATCATATGTACGCTGAGGAAAAAGGTTTAGTGTTATAGACCAGCCTTATTCTCCGATTACCTGCACCACAAGCTGCCGCCGGCGGGGATGCGTATCAAAATCGATATAAATAATTTGCTGCCAGGTTCCCAGCGTTAAACGACCGGATACAAAGGGCACAGTGAGCGAGGCGCCCAATAATGCCGCCCGCACATGACTGTGCCCGTTGCCATCTCCCCAGCGGGCATTGTGAGCATATTCCCGCCTGGGGTCGATGATTTCATCAAATAATCGCCGCAAATCACTAAAACAACCATTTTCGTGTTCGATAGTGGTAATCCCACTGGTTGAAGAGGGGCAAAATACAGTTACAATGCCATTCTCAAGCCCGGTTTCCCCAATCGAAGCAGTTACCTGATCGGTGATGTCAATGATATCGGCATTACCCCGGGTAGAAAAATCGAGTGAAATCGTTTTTACAGACATACTCTCTCGTCATTCCGGAACCGCAACCTGTTTGCGTTCCTTAACCGCTGACATAAAAATACCTGCCAGGATCATAAAAATCACTGAAAAGATGAACATGATACGATAATTGCCTCCGGTGATATCGATCAAGATGCCCACCACCTGCGGACCACCCACGGCGGCGATATTGGAGGCAAAATAGTACAGCCCGGTAAAGGCGCCGATGCGAGCATTTCCGCCCACATCATAGACCATTGGCAGTGAATTTACGTTGATCAACGCCCAGAAGAAACCTGCCGGGATCAAGAAAGACACCAGCATCCATTGATTCTGTACGATCAATCCATATAGAAACAGCAATGATAACCCGACAATACCCGTCAAAATCACGCGCCGCCTGCCAAAGCGTGTCGCCAGCAACCCGCTAGGGACGGCAAAAAGGACAAACATCAATGCCAAACCCGAGGTGTATATCGCCATGCGTCCTTCGTCGATGCCCAGGGTGAATTTTCCAAATGAAGAGATCCAGGTTTCCAGAGCATTGAAACCCAGGAACCAACACAGGATTGCCAGTAAGATGAAAAGCCCTGAACGGTCGGATGAGCGCAACACCTCATTCAAGTTATTAAAAAAGCCATTACCCGATTTTTGTTTTTCTTCTTGGGCAGGCGCTTGTGGTTCGTGAACGAATGCCCACACGGTAGCAATCGCCGAAACCATCACCACGCTGCCAAAGATGAAGGGTGTGATCCTGCCCAGCTTATATAACATGCCGCCCACCAAAAAAGCCGCGATGGAACCCAAACCGCCCATGAGATTGATCACACCATTGGCTTTACTGCGCTGCTCCGACGGGAAAAGATCACCAAGCAAGGCAATGGTGGGCGAGCGAAACAATGCCATGGCGACGTTGGTGAGTAAAATAGCGATCATGATCCCGGTAGGGGTGCGCATAAGCGGTACAACGATAAAGAAAAGGGCTGCCAACGGCGCGCCGACTGCCATCCAGGGTTTACGGCGACCAAAGCGCGTGCGGGTGCGGTCAGACCGCTCGCCTACCACCGGCTGCAGGAACATATTCAGATAATTGTCCCAGGTCATTATGAAGCCAATCGCTGTGGCAGAGAGGGCAAAATCCTCTTTTAAAAAAATGGGGACGAAATTATTGAAGATAGGCCAGATAAGGCTGATGCCAAAAAAACCAAAACCCAGCAAAAATGTTTTACGATAAGAAAATGGTTGATTCATGTGTCGCTCCCAAATTGAAGTGGATAGAGATGAATGAAATGGTCATGTGTTATCAATCGTGATGCCGAACAAATACATATACATTATTAATGCATGAAAATCAATAGCATTTAGTAATAGATATCATAACCCCATGCTTCGCGCCCCCCTCTTCCCCTCCCCCAAAAATCCATGATTTTTGGGGAAGGCTGGTGGGTGCAGGGGAACGAGGGGATCTCATGGTTTCCCAATGATTAAATTGTCGATTCTTCATCTAAACCATCCAGGAATCGCCGGTCTTGTTCGGAAAGTTCTGCCCTCGCCAGTAAGTCGGGTCGCCGCTGCCGGGTGCGTAACAAAGCCTGCTCTCTGCGCCAGCGGGCAATCCGGGCATGATCGCCGGAAAGCAATGTTTCGGGCACCCCCCAGCCGCGAAACTCCGCCGGACGAGTGTAGTGGGGGTATTCCAACAAACCTGAGGCGTGCGAATCATCGATGGCGCCATCCGGGTCACCTAACACTCCGGGGATGAGTCGCACTACCGCATCGATGATGATCAGGGCTGCCAGTTCACCACCGGTGAGCACAAAATCACCAATGGATATCTCATCTGTTGCCAGATGCAAACGAATGCGTTCGTCCACGCCTTCATAACGTCCGCAGATCAACGCCAGACGAGCCTCATTTACCTGTCGCTTATCCGGCGCAGCCAACTCGTATGCGAGCTTTTGGTTAAACAAACGCCCTTGCGGGGTGAGTAAAATCACCGGACAGGAGGGCGGAGAACCAAGCACACTCTCCACCGCGGCAAAAACCGGTTCCGGTTTCATCACCATCCCGCCTCCGCCGCCGTAAGGTTCATCATCTGTGATATGGTGTTTGTCGTATGTCCAATCGCGGATATTATGTAAACGCACCGTTGCCAGGTTTCGCTGGCTGGCGCGTTGTAAAATACTGGCTTGCAGATATGGTTCAAAGACTTCTGGAAAAAGGGTAAACACTTCAAAAATCATATTCGATCATTTCCAAACAATCATTTTACTCGGGATGATTGATAAACCGCCACACGATTCCGCCCCGTAGATTTAGCCGTATGGAGAGCCCGGTCGGCAGCATGTAAAAGATCCTCCATTTCATCGGCGTGCTCCGGAAAAGAAGCCACTCCTGCCGAGAATGTGGCTTGAATGGTGAGCCCGGCATTATTGAAAGATAATTCGGCAAACGCCTCACGCAGGTATTCGGCGCGTTGAGCAGTGGTCTCTGCATCGACATTGGGAAAAACAACTACGATTTCTTCCCCGCTGTAACGGCATGGAATATCTCCCATACGGGTTTTTACCAACAACAAATTCCCCAGCGATTGCAATACCATATCACCCACCTGGTGACCATACGAATCGTTTAGGTTTTTAAAGCCATCCAGGTCAATCATGATCACGCTTACCGGATAATGGCTGCGCTTCGCCCGCGCCAGCTCACGTTCCAGCGTCTCACCCAGATATCGGCGGTTGAACAAACCGGTCAACTGGTCACGAATAGCTTGCTCTTGCAGCAGCAATTGCAACTGGTTAATCTCTTCGAGCTGGGCTTTTAATTGTGCGTTGATTTTCTCGATCTCATCGCGGTTGCTTTGGGCTTCCAGCATTGATTTGACCACCATTTGTTTCTGTGTCGATGATTTCAGGGTGCGCTGCTCTGAAGCTTCCCCATAATCGTGTAAATTTTTAACCATACTATTAAACGCAATAGAAAAATCGCCCATGAAATCGACCCTTTGACTAAAATCACCCTGGGCGACGCGTTGAGTTTGCCAGGTCAAATGACGTAAGTTTGCCTGAAGGGATTTGAGCGCCCCCGCAATTTTGCCCCTGATTCTATACTCTTGATCCAATTTTCCATTTGCCAACGCCAAAGAAAACTGGTAGATGGCGATCAAATCGCTCAGTAAACCACGAAATTGTGAATTTTCGGACAGAATAGGAGGCAGACTCTCTGGCATTTGCCCACTGGCCAATACCTGGTTGACCACTTCCACGACATATTCGAGAAACTCTTCGTTATCAGGATTTCGATTATCCAACACGCTGCGCTTTAAACCTGCAGGTTCGATCGCCGGTACACCAGCAATCGATCTCTTTTACTTCGAATTGAAAGCCGCTGAATTGTTCCAAAACTCCGGCGATGAAACCTTCATCATAAGTGCATACCTCATGAGAAAGCTCTGGCAGCCCGGAACAATCTAAATCTTCTGCGATGGTGAGAATGATCTGCCCGCTTTCGAGGTCTGCTTTTTCCAGCCTTAAGATACCTATCGACATTTCCAACAATGCATCCTGTAATTTCATCATCAGGGTATTAAAATCGTCGATATGTCCCAAAACATGATTATAAAATTCTTTGCCTGCCAGTTTTCCTGCTTCGTGAAAAATATGGTCAACCGCTTCACTGCCATACTTTTTTTCGATCACATCCCGTAAAGTAAATTGCATCAAGCGATATACTTCCAATCTGGTCAGACGCCCAAGGTTTGGCCTGCCGGCTTGAAGGTCGCCAATAAGATTCCAGCTAAATTCGTATTTTGGCGATACATCCATGAAGTCCTCCTCATGATTTATTGCATTCGACCGCATGAATTTCTCTATCTACATTATAGTGGTAATTTCTCGAATATGGATGCTTTTCCTCTGGTAAAAATAACCGCCATTTGATATACTCACTTAGAGAGTATATCAAATGGCTGGGAAACATTTACCGATCAAAGACCTTTCACCCAAATTTCCAGTATTAGGGCTATTGTATTTCCAACCGATGCATGGCTATGACCTGCACCGTAAACTGGCATCAGACTTGCATGAGATATGGCGCATCAGCCAAAGCCAGGTATATGCGCTGGTCAAGCGTCTTGAAGCGGAAGGCCTGGTGCAAACCAACCTTGAAACCCAGGAAAAACGGCCCGATCGGTGCATTTTGTCCTTAACCGAAAACGGTAAAACCGCCTTTTTTGACTGGCTCAACACCTCCACCCAATCCAGCTCACGCGCTATCCGCATGGAATTTCTCACCCGCATATATTTCGCCTCGCATATGGGGAAACCCGTTGTGGAACAAATTATAAAGGAACAAGCCGTCGCCACTCAAAATGACCTGCAGCAAATGCATGAAAGATATGATTCGATGACCCACGAAGAAGTATTCAGCCGGTTGGGTTTGGAATTACGCATGCGGCAGATCATTTCAATTCTCGATTGGTTAGAATCATGCGAACTGACACAATCATTACCTATCCACAAATAAAATCGGTTAGACCTAAAATCGTTTGGCGGGGATTATGGCAAATCCTGACCTTGCCATTTATTCTGTTCATAATATTGCCAATCCTGGCGCTTTTTTTACGATTAACGCCAACCGAATTCATTCAATCGCTGGATAAGACGCAAGCCTTCCAGGCTATTAAATTAAGCTTATCCACTTCCCTCATCACCGTTTGCATGGCTTTGCTATTTGGCACGCCCGTAGCATATTTCATCAGTAAACGCTGCTCTGTCTACCATCGCGTGATTGATGTACTGATCGATTTGCCTACTGTGCTGCCACCGGCTGTTGCCGGTGTAGCGCTGTTAATGGCTTTTGGCAGGCAAGGTATCGTAGGAAGATTATTGAGTCCGCTGGGAGTCAGCCTGCCATTCACCACAGCTGCCGTGGTACTGGCGCAAACCTTCGTGGCTGCGCCTTTATATATAAAATCAGCCACACTTGGCTTTAACGACATCGATTGCGAACTCAAAAAAGCTGCCGCCCTGGATGGCGCTAACCGCTGGCAGATATTTCGACACATCATGATCCCCATGGCGCGCACCTCTCTGATCAGCGGTGGAATCCTCACCTGGGTGCGCGCTTTGGGTGAATTTGGGGCAACCATCATCTTCGCCGGCAATTTTCCAGGGCGCACTCAAACCATGCCGCTGGCGATTTACCTGGGTTTTGAGATCGATATTAATGTCGCCCTGACTCTTTCTGTGATCCTGATCGCTTTTTCTTTCTTGATCCTGATCTTGTTGAAAAGGTTTCTGCATTATCAAAAAGATATATCATTGGAAGATACTTTTGAAAATTCCGATTGGTAGCTGACAGAGAAGATCGAACAAGATACACAGGACCTGAAAATTTCATGAAAAACAGACTCATTTTTCGCGCGGCTCAAAAATCAGATTTTAAAATTCTTGCCCCCTGGCTGGTAGCTATGGGGCAGGAAGCACAACGACAATGCCTGCACACCTGGTCGGGCGACAGCGCCGATGAATTACAGCAAGCTCTAACCGGTTATTGGGAAGATGGCGAGCTGTGTTATATGCTTGCGCTCAGAAACGAGCAAATTGTAGGCGCCATGGGCAGCGAGTTCGATAAAGCGCTTGGCCGCGCCTGGCTGCATGGACCACACGCCATACCGGATGAATGGGAACCCATCGCCGAGGCGCTTTTCCAGCATTTACTGGCAGAACTTCCGGCGGTAATCCAACAGTGGGACGCGTATCTCAACATTGAGAATAAACAGGCGCAACGCTTTTACATTGATCAAGGCTTTAGAGAACTTAACAGCCTAAACTATGATTTTTGGTTAACGCCCGATGACCGGGTCGGCGCCGGTAAGCACCATTGTCAAATGCTGGCTAAAGAACACGCACAGTCGTTCATAACATTATATGCCCGCCTTTTTCCCTCGGCTTATTACAGCGGTGAGCGCATCCTCCAAATGATCGGTGACAGCCACCAGGTGATGGTAATCGCAGATGGCGGAGATGTACTGGGATTTGTCGTGATCAATACATTGGGGGAGACTTTACCGGGCGAAATTCAGTTCCTGGGAGTGCAGGAAGATTGCCGGCATCGGGGGTATGGCAGACGTTTGCTTCTAGCCGGTATCGATTGGCTTTTCGATATATCCAAAGCGCCAAGGATATTCTTGAACGTCAGTCAAGATCTGATTTATGCCCAGGCGTTATACGAGAGTGTGGGTTTCAAACTGCGCTATACGGGGATAGGTTTGAGGAAGAAGGTATAAAACCTTTTCGCCTAACTCAATACTTCCTCATAAAACCCTTTACCGATTCTTCATTCATTGGTTATACTTCTCTCCGCCATGACCGAGCATATTCGTAATTTTTGTATTATCGCCCATATCGACCACGGGAAATCTACCCTGGCAGACAGACTATTGCAACTTACCGGCACCATCTCGGAGCGCGAGATGGTTGACCAGGTGTTGGATGCGATGGACCTGGAACGAGAGAAGGGCGTCACAATCAAGGCATCGGCAGTCCGCATGAATTACACCACCAAAGACGGGCGCGCCTGTGAATTGAACCTGATCGACACCCCCGGTCATGTCGATTTTGGTTATGAGGTCAGCCGGGCGTTGGCAGCCTGCGAAGGCGCCTTGCTGGTGGTCGATGCCAGCCAGGGCGTGGAAGCGCAAACTCTGGCAAACCTGTATCTGGCGATCGAATCCGACCTGGAAGTCATTCCGGTCATCAACAAGATCGACCTGATCTCCGCTCATCCAGACGAAGTTGCGGAAGAAATTTCCACGCTATTAGGTGTGCCCAAAGAGAGCATCATTCGCATTTCGGCGAAAGAGGGTGTGAATGTAGAAGCAGTGTTAGAGGCAATTGTCGATCAGGTGCCTCCGCCCAAAATCGACGATTCTGCCCCCTTGCGAGCGTTGATTTTTGATTCCCATTACGACGCGTATAAAGGCGTCATAGCCTACGTGCGCGTGATGGAAGGAAAAATCAACGCCACTGACACCTTGCGCCTCATGGCAACCGGCACCGAGTTAAAGCCGGTGGAGATTGGTGTATTCACCCCCGGTATGTCTCCGGCAGCCAGCCTTTCCTCCGGCGAGGTGGGTTATATTGCCACCGGGTTGAAGACGGTGCGCGAATGCCGGGTGGGCGACACCTTCACCCATGCCAGCCGACCTGCCAGCCAGCCTCTACCCGGCTATCGGAAAGCCAAACCAATGGTTTTTGCCGGTATCTTTCCGGTGGAAAACGACGATTACAACGATCTGAAAGAAGCCCTGGAAAAACTGCAATTGAACGACGCGGCATTGATGTTCGAACCCGAAGTCTCTCAGGCTCTGAATTTTGGTTTTCGCTGCGGCTTTCTGGGTACGTTTCATATGGAAATCATCCAGGAACGCCTGGAGCGCGAATACGACCTGGATATTGTGGTCACCGCCCCCTCAGTGGAGTACGAGGTGGTCATGCAATCGGGAGAGACCGTGCATATCAACTCACCAGCCGAATTACCCGATGAGGGATTGATCGAAGAAATCCGAGAGCCGTGGATGAAAATCGAGATTTTTACACCGGTCGAGTTTTACGGCACGGTGATGGATATCGCCACCAAACATCGGGCGACTTTTTTGGAACAAGATTACCCCGCCACCAACCGGGTACAACTCACCTATGAATTACCGCTTTCGCAATTGATCGTGGATTTCTTCGACCAGTTGAAAGCCCGCACCCGCGGTTACGCCTCCCTGGATTATCAATTCAGCGAGTATCGTAAAGACGATCTGGTGAAACTGGAAATTCTGGTGAACGACGAACCGGTAGATGCGTTTGCCAGTATCGTTCACCGCAAGGAAGCTTACCATAAAGGTCAAGCCATCATTTCTAAGTTAAAAGACGTCATCCCGCGGCAATTATTCGTGGTGCCCATACAGGCATCGGCAGCCGGAAGGGTAATCTCGCGCGCCAATGTCAAAGCCTTGCGCAAAGATGTTTTAGCCAAATGCTACGGAGGCGATATCACGCGGAAGAAAAAATTGCTCGAAAAACAAAAACGCGGCAAACGGCGCATGAAGATGGTCGGAAACGTGGAAATTCCCCAAGAAGCGTTTCTGACCGTGTTGCGTTTTGGGGAGGATTGATCATTACTACACCCGAAGTAAAAAATCGTGCTACAGGGGAATGGAAGCGAATGCTGCCCGGTTTTTCAGTCAGTTTGATCTGTCTGGCGGTATTATTCTATTTCGCCGATATCCGCAAACTGGGTGAAGCGTTGAAGATGGCGGATTACCGCCTGGTAGGGCTGGCTGTAGTCGCCACACTCATCTGGCTATCGGTGCGCGGTATCGTCTGGCGCACCTTGCTGCAGGAGCGGGCTTCATTCGGTCAGATTTTCCTCACCTTGAACGAAGGTTATTTGTTGAATAATGTGCTGCCTTTCCGCCTGGGTGAGTTTGGACGGGCGTATTTATTAGGCCGTAAAGCAGGCTTGCCATTCTTTCAAGTGCTCTCCAGTATCATCATTGAACGCAGCCTGGACGTGGCTATGGCGGTTGGTATCGTGTTATGCACGTTACCGTTCGTAGTCGGTGCAAATTGGGCGGGTGAAGCCGCGGCAGCAGCCGGCGGAATCATACTCCTGGTATTTATATGTTTATTCCTGCTGGCGCGCAATCGGCAGAAAGCATTAGCCATCTTTGAAAATCTCTCCCACCGCATTCCTTGGCTGCTAAATCTTGTCGGCAAAGCTCTGCCGGCTTTCTTCGATGGTTTAGAAGTGCTCACCCATAGCCAACGCTTTATCAAAGCTGTCTCCTGGATGGCGTGCAACTGGCTGGTAGCGATTGTACAGTTTACCTGCTATGTAACCGCTTTTTTCCCTCAGGCGAACGTGCTGTGGGGCGCCTTTGGCTTGGGTGTGGTAGCGCTTGGTGTAGCGGCGCCCTCTTCACCCGGCTCGGTGGGTGTGTTGGAACTGGCATTGGTTGGCGGGTTGTCCCTGTTTGGCGCTGAACCCTCCACCGCCCTGGGTTGCGCCATCACTATCCATTTCTTCCAATATTTGACTACCGGCTTACTGGGCGCCTATGGCCTGGCGCAAGACGGCGAATCCCTGGGCAGCTTATATCATAGTGTGCGCAACCTGAGATCTAGTATGAAAATAAAAGATTAATAAGGAAAGCAGAAAAATTTTCCAAAATGTATTGCAGGCGATTTTATCGCATTAGAGTGGTTCATATCTGATTACCCGATTATCTGATCACCTGACAACTACTCACTATTCTCCACTCACTACTTTCACCCTCATGAACATCCTGGTTTGCCTCACCTACTACCGCCCCCACTACTCCGGCTTGACCATTTACGCCGAACGGCTGGCACGCGCCCTGGTGAACGCCGGTCACGGAGTCTCGGTACTGACCTCACGCTACGATAAAAGTCTGCCATCTTTTCAGGAGCAGGACGGCGTAAAGATCATCCGGTTGCCGGTGAGAATGCGGGTAAGCAAAGGCGTGATCATGCCTGCCATGCTTTTCCAGGCTGCCAGATTGGCGCGGCATGCGGATGTTATCCATTTACACGTGCCTCAATTGGATGCTTCGTATATTTCCCTGATGGCACGACTGACTGGCAAACCCGTCGTATTAACCTATCACTGCGACCTGGTACTGCCCAAAGGGATGGTGCATAAGCTTGCCAACCAGGTATCTCACATAGCAAACCATCTGTCTGCGTTGGCTGCCAATGTGATCGTGACCAATACCCGCGACTACGCCGAACATTCACCTTTCCTGCGACATTATCTTCATAAGGTGACAGTTATCCAGCCACCTGTTGAGTTACCCCCTGTAACTGATACCGACCTGGCAGACATGCGGCAAAAAATATCCCAACAACCGGGCGAACAAATCATCGTAATGGCAGCCCGCCTGGCAACCGAGAAAGGTGTGGAATTCCTGGTGCAAGCCCTGCCTGGCGTGCTGGAAGAGCACCCCAAAGCGCGAGTGTTATTCGTCGGGCAGCACGAGGATGTTTTTGGTGAAAAAACATATGCTCAAAAGCTGGCTCCGTTGATCGAACGCCTGGGTAAAGCCTGGAATTTTCTGGGGGTTCTGCCGTCCGTTGAATTATCTGCTGTATTTCACCTGGCAGATGTTCTGGTACTGCCCAGCATCAACAGCACTGAATCTTATGGTATGGTGCAGGTCGAAGCCATGACTTGCGGTACTCCGGTTGTGGCGACCGATCTACCCGGTATCCGCCAGCCAGTGGCAATGACCGGCATGGGGTTGGTTGTTCCGCCGCAAGACGCCCCGGCTTTGGCAAAAGCTATCAAAACTATCCTGAACAACCCGCAAGCATATCGTGGAAATGCCGCCGCCGTGGCTGAGCGATTCTCTTCGGGTACAATTGCAAAAGCCTACGAACAGGTCTATGATACCTTGGTGAAATAATAATCAAGCATCACGAAACCGACTAATCGCATGACGTCTAACGATCACTTCTCGCCTCTCTCCTCTCACGGATCGCCTGATTTTCTCTGGCTTCATCTGCGCGACCTGCCATATTTCCGCAGCCTGGTGCGGGCGGTGGAAGCGCGCTTCTACCAGGATATTGATCTGCCCTCCCCCACCCTGGATGTAGGCTGCGGCGATGGGCATTTTGCCTCTGTCACTTTCTCGCGTAAACTGGAAGTTGGGTTAGACCCATGGGAGGGTCCGCTGCGCAAAGCCGCCCGCCTCAATGCTTATCAAGGATTGACACTGGCAGATGGGTCCAAAACCCCCTTTCCGGATGCCGTTTTTTCCAGTGCGGTTAGCAATTCGGTGTTGGAGCACATCCCGCATGTGGATGCGGTGTTGATTGAGACTGCCCGTTTGCTTAAACCGGGTGCGCCATTCATTTTCTGTGTGCCTAACCACCAGTTCTTATATACCCTGTCGGTGAGTACTGCTTTCGACCGTATCGGTTTGCGCCTGATGGGAAATGCCTATCGAGCTTTCTTTAACCGTATCTCTCGTCATCAACATTGCGACCCGCCCGAGGTATGGCAGACTCGTCTTGAATCAGCCGGTTTTCAACTGGAGCGCTGGTGGCATTATTTCTCACCCCAGGCACTCCATTGGGTGGAATGGGGACATTATTTCGGATTACCCAGCCTGGTTGCCCATTGGCTGACCGGAAAGTGGATCCTGGTTCCTGAACGTTGGAACCTGACTCTTACAGAGCGCCTGATCCGCCGGTTTTATGAGCAGGAGCCGCGTTGCGAGCAGGGGGTTTATACGTTTTACATCGCCAGAAGGAAGTAAATATTTATATAGCTGCTATCCAATGCATGCAACCTTGAATTCACTCCATCTTGCCCAATTCGGGTACCCGCCAAATGATGAAAAGAGCGGTCACTAACAACGACACCACCCCAATCATGATAGTGGGTGGTTCGCCGATCATCTCTGCCAGTTGCCCGGCAATTAACGCGCCTACTGGCATCACACCAAAGAAACTCAGGGTATAAATCCCCATCACCCTGCCACGCAGTTCATCGGGGGTGATGGATTGCAACATGGAGTTGGAGGTATTGAACATCACGACCTGCCCCCACCCGGCGCACAGTAAGGTTGCTATGGAAAGTGGCAGGGCGCGCATGAAAGTAAACACCGCCAACATGATGGGAAAGACAATCGAACCGGTGCTAAAGAGCTTTCCACGGATATGCCAGCTACTCACCACAGCCAGTAATAACCCGGCAAAGACAGCGCCTACCCCCCGCGCTGACTGCAAAAATCCATAGGTTGTTGAATCGCCGCCCAATTGCTTCACCGACCAGGCTGGCAATAATGTCACAAAACCCATACCCAACAGACTGACCATAAACAAGTTAAGGATCAGTGTCCGTGCAATCGGGCTTGAAACCACAAACCCAAAACCTTCCCGGATTTCTGTCAAAAACGAAGTCCGCCGGCGCTCAGGTGATTTCCATGGTATCCGCATCATCGCCAGTGCAATGATCACTGCGAGATATGAGATACCATTAATGATAAAACACCAATCGGGACCAAAAACCGCATAGGCTATCCCTGCCACTGCCGGACCAATGGCTATGGCGGAATTGAACATAATCGAGTTTAAAGCAATCGCGTTGGTCAGGTCTTCCCGCGTGACCATCTCTAATACGAATGATTGGCGTGCTGGCGCGTCAAAGGCATTCGCCACACCCAAAAAAAAGGCCAGGATAACAATATGCCAGGGCTGCACCAGACCGGTAAATGTCAACCATGCTAATATAAAAGCCAATATCATCTGTGCAGATTGCGTGATGATCAACATAATGCGCCGTGGCACCCGATCGGCAACAACACCCCCATAAAGATTAAAGAACCAGGCTGGCACTCCATACGCAAAACTAACCACCCCCAGGTATGCCGAAGACTGTGTGAGTTCATAGACCAGGTAACCCTGGGCAGTCGATTGCATCCAGGTACCCACCAGGGAAACTACCTGACCGATGAACCATAACCGGTAATTTCGATATTTAAACGCCGCGAAAGTATCGCGGGCGCTTATTCGTGAGGGTATATAACGCGTTTTCTGTGCAGGCATTCAGCAATAAATTATACCCCTCACTTTGGATTGCTTTGTGAATTTGAAATTAAGATTTATGTAATGAATGAATTTCCCGAAGCGCTTGATCAATCAACTCGTTCATATGCTCACAATGTGACCCGTACCAGTATATTTGTTTACAATCCGGACAAATGCGAAACTCATGGATATATCTCCGGGTTAGGGGAAGTAAACGCGGCAAGATTTCTTCTTTCTGCACCGATTGAAGAATGCCGTTACAACGCATACAGCGGTAAAAACGTACGATTTCACCCTCCAGATTAAAACGGCGCATTACCTCTACTAATTGAACGCGGGGATTTTTACTGCGCACCCAATAACCATAACGCACGGCATTGCGCATCAATAAGCGCCGATCACGAGTTAATAAAATGCGTTCGCCCTGGCTGGCAATTTGCGCCAGTGCGGTATCTTGATAGTCATTTTGATAGAGCGTGTCCATGCCTATCATTCGCAGCAAATAAGCCAACCGTCCCAGGTGATTATCCAGGACAAAGCGGTGTTCTCCGAGTGGGCATAATCTCGATAACGGCTGATTATCCTCATCACTATGGGAAATGGGGAAGACGTGAATATTATCGCCATCCTGGACTAAATAATCGAAACTGGTGGCTGTTCCATTCATAACAATGCGCCCCACTTCTATATGAGGTACACCCAAGGATTCAATTAAATGCTTCACTGTCTGAGGGCCTCGAAAGTCATAGGGAAACAGGATCCCTTTTCGTTCGTCAGGCATGAAGTCATTTAAGTCATCATGAAACTGAAATGTGACGTGCTTCATTATTTGAGTTTATTTTATCGTGTTTTTCAAAACACATTGACAACCCACATCGGATGCGGTATGCTTTCGCATTGTCCGGGTGGGTCCGGCGCGGCGGAACCCTGCGAACCCCGCCAGGTTCGAGAGAAAGCAACGGTAAGCAGGTTATTCTGGGCGCCGCCGGGTTGCCTGCCCGGATATTCTTTCCACCTCTAACCACTCACTCATCACAGTATTGAGAATCCGGCTATAATCCCCAATAAGCATATATAAACTGGAGTAAAAATTATGGACTTTGCATTGACCGATGAGCAACGCATGGTACAACAAATGGTGCGGGAATTCGCCCGTAAAGAGGTTTCGCCGGTGATAAAAGACTATGACCGGGCACAGCAAATGGCGCCTTTTATACTGCCGCGTTTAGGCGAGCTGGGTATTTTGGGCATTTGTTTTCCTTTACGGTATGGCGGGCAGGGCATGGATTACATCAGCCTGGGACTGGCCTGCGAAGAATTAGAAGCTGTGGATTCCACCTTGCGCGTTATCCTTTCCGTACATATTGGATTGAACGGCATGGGCATCCTGCAATGGGGTACAGAATCGCAAAAACAACGTTTTCTAACACCCCAATCACGAGGTGAAAAAGTCGCCTGCTTTGGCCTCACCGAACCCGGCGCCGGTTCAGATGTCGCCAGGTTGCAAAGCACCGCCCGTCGAGAGGGAGATGTCTATATATTGAATGGGGAAAAGATGTGGATTTCTCTGGCGACCAAGGCAGACAACGCCCTGGTGGTTGCCCGTACTAACCCTGAAACACCACATCCGCATGATGGACTGTCCGCTTTTCTGGTGGAACTAAATTCGCCCGGGGTGAGTTGCGGCGACATTCATGGCAAGCTGGGTGTGCGCGCCGGGTCTACCGGCTGGATCGCGTTCCAGGATGTGGAGGTTCCTATCGAGAACCGTCTCGGCGATGAAGGTGAGGGCTTTAAGATTGCCATGTCGTGCCTGGATAACGGGCGCTACACCGTAGCCGCCGGGGCAACGGGTTTAATCCGCGCCTGCCTGGACGCCAGTGTTAAATACGCCCATGAACGGCAGGCATTCGGACGGGAAATCGGCAAATTTCAGCTTGTTCAGCAAAAAATCGCTATCATGGTGCAATCCTACGAAGCAGCCCGATTATTGTATTTACGAGCCGGCTGGATGAAAAACATGGGTCAACGCAACACCCGGGAAACATCGCTGGCGAAGTGGTTTGCTACCGATGCATCCTTCCAGGCAGCTTCGGAAGCTATCCAGGTACACGGCGCTTACGGTTACAGCGATGAGTATGAAGTAGAGCGCTACTTGCGCAATTCGAAAGGGGCAGTTGTATATGAAGGCACCAGTGAGATCCACCAATTGATGCAGGCAGGTTATGCCCTCGATTACCGTCAGGATGCTCCCCTGCGCTGCGAACTCCCGGCGTATGACGAGCAAGATTGGCAAACCATTTAGGCGGATGAAGGTTTTTTAATCTTTTTACCGAATAAGCTAAAAAATCTAGTAGAATTGTTCGCATCTTGATTTTTATTCTCGCCAGACTATTGAATGGAATAGCGCATGAGTGAAAAAGATTCGGCTCAAAATGTGATCGATAAATATCGTAAACAACAAAAGGCTGCCCGTAGAGCACCTCTCATCATGGGCATCGCTGCGGCAATACTTGTCATCGTGGCAGGCGTCTTGATTTTTTGGGCATTAGGCGCAGATGCACCTACTATATCCCTATTCCCGACCAAAACATACACACCAACCAATACTGCCACAGCCACCAACACGGCTACCGCCACGCCTTTGCCTACCGATACCCCCACCGTTACCAACACCCCCACCGAAACGTTGACTCCCACTGCCTCCGGACCGTTTGCGTATACGGTATTAGAAGGCGATACACCGTCCGGTATTTCGGAAAAATTCGACGTAGACTTGCTGCTGCTGATTGCTATTAATAATCTCGATTCGTCCAACCCGGTGATAAAGGCCGGCGATCAAATTACCATTCCCGGACCGGATACGCTAATGCCTACCGACACCCCATTGCCTGACAATTTGCGACGCGGTTCTAAGATTGATTACACGGTTCAATCGGGCGACACCCTGGCGATCATTGCCGAGAAATTCAACAGCACCGTGGAATCCATCATGGAGGAAAATGAGATTTCCGATGCCAACACGATATATATCGGACAAAAATTAGTCGTGCTGGTCAATCTGGTAACGGCGGTGCCAACGGCTACCCCCGGAACGCCCACCACGACCGCCATCAATCCCCCGGCAGCCGCTACCGAGACGCCATCCCCTGAAGTCACAAATACCCCATAATAGAATTCGGTTATCATGAGATGATAAAAGCCATGTACGAAAAACGCACATGGCTTTTTTAATATTTATACAAGAGAGTATAGTCACATTGCATTTTTTTAGAGGGCAAACGCTATAATGAATAGCCCTCCAAAGCTTTTTTCATCACCAAACGATATGCCTCTAAAGCCTGTTTTCCCTGTAGGGTAAGCTGCGCCATGCTGTGAGGCTTTTTATTCAAGAATTCTTTTTTAACCGTTACATATCCCGCTTCTTCCAGTTTGGTCATATGAGATGAAAGATTCCCCCAGGTTAACCCGCTGACGCGCATCAAGAAAACATAGTCAGCGCTATCGACAGCTTCTAAAAAACTCAGAATCATCAAACGGGCGGGCTCATGGATAAGACGGTCAATATCGGTTAATGGACGAAAAGCATCGCCCTGCGGTTCATCGCCTGCCATACGTTGCCTCATCCGAGCGAATCGGATATTTACGTAGGAAACGGTACAACAAAACTGCACCTAAAAAAATAATGATGCAGGACGCAATCACCAATGGCAGGTTGAATGGAAATCCGTATTCATACCTTAATACTGTCGACGCTAAATTACCCAATCCAAGCAGCACACCATACAGATGCAAACGGCGGATGCCAAAAATGAATCCCATTGCGCTGAAAATTCCAATGACCGCCAACCCCATGATTATATCTACCCGATAATCCGTACCTTCCTGGCTATTGGTAGATTCGCTAGGCAATGGCAGGGTATGGTCAGACGTAAATGTGATGATCACAAATATGAGCGTCATAAGTAATAATAGGATCATCACAGTCACAAGAATCATTCTTGCTTTTGATTTTAGATTCTTGACAATCCCAATACGCGGCGTGGAAATGACTCGCCGGGTATATTGCAAGACTATCACGATAATTGCCAGATACGCCAGATATAGAATAAAGTTTACCGAAGGTCCTAACAATTTGCGGGTGAGGGGGAAAACGCCTAAAGCCAGGAAGATCAATCCAAGCATGATATCCCATAACCCGTCTTCATAATTAAGCAACTGGACAATACGCCTCTGGAAATCGCCCCGATTATAAATCTGAGACATGGTTCTGCTCCTTCACGTGATCTTTTCGAACATCAACTTTGCCACACAAAGCTCTTTGCGTGAATATAATACACGCACTGGAATTTGTCAAGTGAATGATCGAAATTCCCCATTTTCACTTCTGAAGTAAAATCATGATACCAGAGAGTCATGGTTATTTTTTCTAAAACAAACTGGATCTGCACCGTAGATCAACCCGTTCATCTTACCCATCCTGTTTTCAACATGCAATTCAATGCTTATTTTCTTTATGGAGATTTCTATGTCCGGTAATCCAACCATCCAGACCATGCTCAACCGAAAATCCATCCGCCGCTATACCGACCAACCGGTGGCGGATGAAATCATCCACGCGATCGTGCGCGCCGGGCAGCAGGCGCCTTTTGCCGCCCAACTTTATTCGGTGCTCCTTTCCCGTAAAGGACACCATGCTTTTGGCGCGCCTTTGCTTTTCACCATCTGCGTCGACGCCTATAAACTCGCCCGTATTATGGAAAAACGTCACTGGCAGATCGTCAGCAACGATCTTACGCTGCTAGTCTTTGGCATCCAGGATGCTGCATTGATGGCAGAGAATATGGTCACGGCCGGTGAGAGTTATGGTTTGGGGAGTTGCTTCTTAGGCGCAGCCCCTTACATTGCGGAGAAGATCGCCAAACAATACAAGCTTCCGCCGCGTGTGTTTCCCCTGGTGCAATTGGTGATGGGTTACCCGGCGGAAAATCCCCCGCCCCGCCCGCGTTATCCACTTGAATTCACCCTCTTCGAGGATACCTACCCTGAATTAACCGATGAAATGGTCGAACAAGCCATGCATCAAATGGATGAAGGGTATTTGGCTCAAGATTATTACCGAAAAGCCGGGTATATCATTCCTCTGGAAGGCGAACGGGAAGAATCATTCGACTATGATAACTATAGCTGGACAGAGCACATCTCGCGGAAATGGGGTCAATGGCACCGCTCGCTGGATGAAATATTGAGTCAATTGGAAAAGCGCGGCTATAATATTTCAAAGAATAGCGAACCGTGAGTGGTGAATAGTGACCAGTTCTCTTATTCCTACCCTCGGTCGTTCGAGAATAAATAATGGCGCTTTGCTCATTATGCCATGCACACTAACAAATAGCACGTTCCCCGTGTTTATTAACCGGCGCTTCCGGAAAACCGGACAACGGTCACGGGGAACGGAGTCTTGGCATTAAATTTATTTGTGCGGCACGAGATCGTAAGCCTCAGTGATTTTTACAACGATCACAGCTTTGGGGTCGATGTGTGGTCTTTTAGATTTCACCCATTCATACCCATCATCAAACGTTTTACCTGAATATTCAATGGTTGCATTTCCTTTAAATTGATACCCCACAAAAGAATTCGTTTCAGGATTTAAAGCCCAGCATGAGACGGCTGCCTGCGGGTTTTCCTTGATATTTGCCTCTGTTTTAACCATATAATTATCTACGATCAATATTTCATCATCGGAAATTATTTTTGCAAAGGTGATCGGCACAACATTAGGTACGCCATCTTTCGAACTGGTCGCGACCGCAAACAGCCGTGTCTGACTTGCCACCCCTTTCATTTCTTCTGTAATGATTGCCATGTTTTGCTCCTGTTATCTTTTTTCTATTATTTTACCAAATCGAATCGAGTACAAGGGACGGGGAACAATCTTGCGCATTGCTTTCCTGGAATTTCTCTCTGGATACCATGTATAATATCCATGTAAATAGTTGCGCAGGGCTTTTTCACAGTCTTCAAAACCAGGTTTTTCCCTTTTAAGTGTTCCAGGGAGGGTCTTATGAAAAACAAATTAGGCGTGCTTTCTTTTGTTTGGATCATCGCACTGGGTGGGGTTGTTGGTTTATTAGGGCTAACGGACTGGCAATCTGCCAGGGCGCTTTCAAATACATTGTATGTTGCCCCCAATGCCGCTTGTAACGGAATGACGCCCTGTTTTGCCAGTATCCAGGAAGCCGTGGACGCCGCTTCGGTAAGTGATGAGATCCTCGTTGCCGCCGGTGTATATACTCAAACTTATGCCCGTCCGCGGCAAGACACATCTTCTACGGGCACAGTCACCCAATGCGTGTACCTGAGCAAAACAGTAACCCTGCTGGGCGGCTATAGCGCAGATTTTTCCGCCTACGATCCCGACACCTATCCCGTGACGGTGGATGCCCAGGGCAAAGGACGCGGTATTTACATCACCGGGGATATATCCCCTACCGTGGAAGGGTTGCGCATTACCGGCGGTGATGCGACCGGGCTGCAAGGATACGATTATTATGGCAATTACGATGCCGGCGGCGGCATTTATATCATCACCGCTACAACCAGGTTGAACGATAACCAGATCTTCAACAACTCAGCTCAGAATGGCGGCGGCGTTTTTCTCAATACGGCAGATAGCACTCTCGATCATAATACCATTTCAACCAACACGGCGACCAGTGCGGGTGGCGGTATTGCCGTTTACCAGGGAACGCCTACCCTGCTCGCTAATATCATCCATTACAATACATCCAGTAATTTAGGCGGCGGCTTGTATTTATTCTCAACAAATGTCATAATAACCGGCAACACCATTGCGAATAACTCCGCTAACAACCTGGGAGGCGGTGTGAGTATCGCCTCATGCAGTCCTGTTTTTAACCAAAATATCTTTTTAGGGAATTCTGCTAAACATGGCGGAGGTTTATATTTATGGTACAGCCGAAGTCATTTTACCAATAATGCAATCATCGAAAATACAGTTACTGTTCGAGGCAGCGGGCTTTTAGTGGGCGGTTCGTCGCCGGTGATGTTTCATACCACCATCGCTGGTAATCAAGGCGGAGATAACTCCGGTGTTTACGTTTCGGACGTCGGATCGAGCAGCTACAGCTCCCTGGCGATGACCAATACCATATTGAGCGATCATACCATCGCCATAAGCGTCACCAGCGGAAGCACGGTCACACTGAACGCCGTGTTGTGGTACAGCAACCCGGTCACCATTTCTCAATCGGGCGGCAGTATTCAGGTGCAAAACCAATATAACGGCGATCCTGCATTTCAATCGGATGGTTATCACTTGACCTCGGCATCGGCTGCCATCGATAAGGGAATTAACATAAGTGTGACCACCGATATCGACGGCGATACTCGCCCCGCAGGGTCGTATCCCGATTTAGGCGCCGATGAATGGCGCATGCAAGTTTTCCTGCCTGTGGTAATACGAGAATAGAAATACGTGCCTTTCCCCCATGTGCCCTGAACAATATTAATTGCCCGGCTCCCCATGATTATTTACCACCGCTTACAAAAAAGCGGTCTCGGGGAGCCAGGCATTTATATTATATTTATTAGATGTGCGGTACGAGGTCATACGCCTCGGTGACTTTTACGATAACCACAGCCTTGGGGTTAATGGGCGGCATGGTCGATTTCACCCATTGATACCCTTCATCAAAGAGTTTCCCCGAATATTCGAATGTGGCGTTCCCTTTAAATTGATAGCCTTGGTGGGATTTTGTTTCAGGGTTAAAAAACCAGCACGAGACGGCTACACGTGGATTTTCTTTGATGTTTGCCTCTGTTTTGGCCATGAAATTATCCACTAACATAATGTGATCGTCAGCAAGCAATTTCGCGAAAGTAACAGGCACGACGTTGGGTTCACCCGCTTTTGAACTGGTGCCAATGGCGAATAACTGTGTTTTGCTTGCAACTTCTTTCATTTCTCCGGTAATTACTGCCATATTTATCCTCCTAAAATCATTGTCAATTAACTTTTGTGATGCGTAGACACTCGACAGGTCGAATAACAGAGTACAAGATTAGTGATGCGAGATATTATATCATTAATATTGCTAATATATTATTATCAATGTTAATAAGTAGTTACATCATGAATATTTGAAAGACGGCAGATTCACGATTCTCTACCGATGTAATATTTCTTGATTGGCTTGATCCGCCTCCTCGAAGATTTTCTTGATCTCGGCTTTCATTTCGGGGGTAGCGGTGGGGGTGTTGGGGAGAAATTTGATCAGGTCGCGCGCCTGGCGTAAGAGGTCTTTCACCTGAGCAATATAGGCAAAATTCGACCGCCCGCCGTCAGCCGGCACGGGCACCTCCCGCGCCTTTTGGATCAACTGACGGGCGCGCACCATTTTTTCGGCAGAAGTAAGAGATTTGGGCATAAAGACTCCTTAACTTTTTATCGGCTTTTGATCATTTTGCATATAAATATTGGTTATCTGTAGATGGGATCGCCGATCCCATCTACAGAACTCTTGTATTACGGGAAAACAAGGCATCAGTCAATCAGGAAATTAGGGAAAAATGGTAAATCGTTTTGAGAGTTGTAGGTATGCTTGAATCATCCAGGGGTGAATGGCAGGTAAAGAATCCTTTCGCCGCCAAAGATAATTTAGATAACATAAAGCGGCTAAATCCAGAGATCGGTCTAAACCCAATACCATTTGCGGAAGGTAGGGTGGATCGCCAGGTTGGTCCCAGGCTATTTTATCCGCCACAAATACAATTTTATCCAATTTTGAGCTATCAATTTTAAGTGTGGTATGACACCCTATGGCACTTAAAATCAATTTATCATTCACTCCAAAAACATCTTGAGCGATGAAAGCGGATAACTTTTGATGAATAAGTATAGGAGCTTTTCTCTCTTCGTCAATTATCTCTATTCTCAATGCCTCAGCCGCCGGCAGGTACTGATCTCTTGGAATGATCACACTGATATCGTGCAGCCACCCGGCGATTTCCGCCCGGCTCTCATCTTCTCCCCAACACTGAGCCAGCCTTTTTGCTTCTTCTGCTACACGTCGGCTATGTTCAGCAGTTTTCATAAACCCGAGTCCAGTCATGAGCCGCGAAGAATCTAGAATACTATCGCCAGTTAGTTTTATATTCCCCACATAAGTAAAGAGAATTGGGTGCATCAGGAGGCTTCAATCGTTTCAATTTTCAATGTACAGCCAACCGGATATGAAGGCTGGCGCCCACTGCATCAGCATATCGCCGTATTGTAGATAATCGCGCATCATCAGCATGATTTTCAACGCGCGAAATTACTGATTTTTGGATTCGCAATCGTTTTGCCACTTCATCTTGGGTTAGACCCGCTGCTTCCCTGGCCTGGCGTAAAATGACTCCAATCACAAAATCCTCATACCCGCTTTCATAATTTTCAGCGAACTCCAGATCGCTTTCTTTACGTTTTTGAACATATCGTTTTACATCACTCATGTTTTTTTTGCTCATCAGGAATTTATTTCGACGGCTATTAGCTAGCGCTATTTCTTGTGCAGGGGTTTTTTAATGACCACTGACTGTAACTTTATTATAACCAACACCTTTCAGGCAGCTCATTAACCCAGTCCAAAAGCGTTCTGGCAACCGTTAACTAATCACAAAACCTGCCACTCGCTTCCGAAGTATATATATAAAACTCGTCCATTCCTTAAGCGGAGGATATTATGACTACAAGTATACCGGAAAACGAACGCCTTATTGTCGAAAATATCATCAGCGATTCCATCGGCTGGGCGAAAACCAAAGATCTGGATCGCCTCTATGCTATCATGGCGCAGGACGAAAAATTCTTCATCTACCACCCCGATTCCAAAAGCACCGTCACTGGCTTCGAGAGTTTCAAAGGCATGTCCGACTTTTGGATGAACCCCAATTTCAAAGCCACCGATTTTGCCGTTAAAGAGTTAAAAATCACCTTTTCCCAATCGGGAACCGTTGCCTGGTGGTCTGCTTTCCTTGACGATCACGCCGAATGGAAAGGCAAGCCAATTGGATGGGATAACGCCCGCTGGACCGGTGTGCTGGAAAAACGGGATGGCGCATGGGTGATCGTGCAGATGCACTTCTCGTTTGCCAAAGATGATTGAAATCGGGCAATAATCCCAACCAAACCCGTATTATTGGGCTTGCCAGTCTATTTGTACACGACTGCCCTCAGGCATCGGGATGATTTTCACGATGATCTGAATATGAATGCCTTGCGGAGTGGTAATGTCGGCTTGCAATATATCCTCAAACGCCGAAGAGGAGACTTCTTCCACCTTCCACCCCTGGACAGCCAGCTCATTGAGGTAATAACTCTTCATATTTTCCAATGAGTCGCTGCTTGAAAAAGCAATCAATGATGGATGATTGAACACATCTTTGGCATTGGCTGGCATTGGGATCATTTGCTGAGGGGGATAGGCGCACAAGGCAGGGAGGGTAATTTTTACCTGATCGAAATCTTTTACTTCGTAAGAAAAAGTAGCCTTTCCGGTGTAGTGTCTGTCTTCGAATTCATATACGCCATCGATCTCGCCTTCGGCTTTTAGAAAGTAAGCCGGGTTCTGAGCAATCCATACTTTACCGGTAACTTTATTCAACGATCTCATAAACAACAGGCTTATATCGTTGATCGTATACACATCTGCGATGACACCATTCAGTTGAGCGTTTTTTTCCAGCAAGTCCCCGGGCGTAATGGTAAGCAATATCCGGGTGACGCAGACATCAGAATAATGGCTGACATCCTCCGGCAGCTCACTTTTTTCGCAAATCTGCCCTCCCGATGATAAATCGCGTATGTAATAGGAAAAACCATCGGCGGTTGCCCATTCATCAACTCCGTTAAGATAAGGGCTTGGAGATTGTATGGTCTGTATCTCGTATTGAGTATCCGTAGATTTATCCTTCTCGACAAGGTAATCGTGCGATGCCGTCATCGAAGCGCCCGATTCATCTTCCCCGCTTACCTCGAGATTGAATAGTTCGCGATAATTAGTGAGATGTTCTGTTCCACTGGTTATCTGGATACCAATCGGAATGCCTTTCGCCCATAATTCAAAATCAGAAGTGGCTTCAGAAATGTCGTCAGAAGCAAGTTGCGACCCCTCGCCCAGGCTAAAGAGTTTGCAGCTACAAGAAATGAGAATCAAGAAAACATGAAATAGAAATACCACTGGTTTTTTCATCATCCTTTTTTCACCTTTTTCTTCGATCACTTGGGACGGCATCAAGGCGTCCACCCTGTCTACTACACGCCACAGTATTGTTCTCCTTTTGCCATAGGGCTAAGTATAATAAGAAAAAGTGATTTTCACCTGATGTCATGAAGCAGACTTAATCGGATTTTAATTTAATACAATTCCTCTCCCAAACCTCACAGCATAGACTAATACAGGCTTATATCTTCTATCATCCTTACTCTGATTGCACCTAATTAATATAGATACTGAATATTATTTTCATCTCAACTTTCACTTCTCGCTATTCCCCCCCCTGATACCTGATATCTGATACCTGATACCTGATTCCTTTATGTAAAAAAAATCGTTATAATAAAAAGAAGAATCCTATGGGTAAAGGAAAATATCATGGATAATAAAAGTCGCAAACCATCCATCGAGGTGGAACGCCGTCGTCCTGGCGGTGAGCCAGCCGGTAAGCGAGAACGCGCCGAAGCACCCCGCCGTGAGCGTGAACGCAGCAGCGGCGGAACCTCAGGAGGCGGGGGTGGAGGCTTTCCCTCATTATCAGGGAGTGGAAAACCATCCCGCCCTTTAAGCATCGGGGTGATCATTTTATTATTGATCTGTGTACTGCCCATTTACCTGTTCCTTGGGGGCGGCTCAGACGACGAATCCGAGGTTGCCGATTATCAATCCGCGCCAACTCAATATGTCGCTCAACAAGAAATCCAACCCAGCGCCACCCGCCGACCGACTCTACCCCCTGCCGCACCCGGCAGCGCCGCCAAATGGACAGTGATGATATATCAGGACGCCGATGACAAGGTTTTGGAACAGGATATTTTCGTTGATTTAAATGAAGCCGAGCGAGTTGGCTCCAATGCAAATTTGAACATCATCGCCCAACTCGACCGCTACCAGGCGGCTTATACCGGTGATGGTAACTGGACTGGCAGCCGTCGTTATTTTGTACGCCAGGATGATGATCTGGATGCCATTGGTTCCGATTTGGTTGAAGACTTGGGTGAAGTCAACATGGCTAGCGGGGAAACTTTGGTCGATTTTGCCGCCTGGGCAATCGAGAATTATCCGGCGGATAAATACGTACTCATCCTCAGCGACCATGGCATGGGCTGGCCCGGCGGCTGGAGCGACGCCACCGCCAGCCGATCGCGTGGCAACACCCCGCTGGAAGAAGCATTAGGCGATAATATCTATTTGAATGAATTGGATCAGGCATTGGGAGCCATTATCACCCAAAGCGGTATCGATAAATTTGAAATGATCGGTATGGACGCCTGCCTGATGGGACATGTTGAAGTGATGAGCGCCCTGGCACCCTATGCCAGATACGCCGTCCTATCCCAAGAAATTGAACCATCTCTGGGCTGGGCGTACACCGCCTTCTTAAATGAATTGACCGACCATCCGGAGATCGACGGCGGGCAATTAGGCGCCTTGATTGTGGATAGTTATATCGTCGATGATCAGCGTATTGTGGATGATGAAGCGCGCGCCAGTCTCGTCGGGCGCAACCCTATGGGGTCATTATTTGGCAGTGCGTTACTGCCTTCTGCCGAACAGGTTGCCAGCCAGATGAGCCGCAACATCACCCTCTCCAGCCTGGATCTTTCCGTGATGCCCGAAGTGTTGAGTAACCTAAACAACCTGGCGGATGTGATGCAAAGCGCCGACCAGCGCCATGTAGCGCAAGCCCGAAATTATGCACAATCGTTCACCAATATTTTTGGCAAGAACGTACCGGCTTCCTATATTGATCTGGGCAACTTTGCCGAACTGGTCGCAAAAATGAGCGGCAAACGCAATGTCGCCGAAGCCGCCGCCGGCCTCCAGGCTGCCTTAAAACAAGCGGTGATCGCCGAAAAACATGGGCATAGCGTCTCCGGCGCGACGGGCGTTTCCATTTATTTCCCCAATTCGCAGCTCTACAAAATTCCAGCCGCCGGCGCCGAGTCTTACACCCAGATCGCCGACCGTTTCGCTTCCGAATCGCTGTGGGATGATTTCCTGGCATACCACTATACCGGTGAAACTTTCGATGTAAAGCAAGGCGGCGTGGTCATTCCGGAACAAAATGCCGTGCGCGCACCGGCTGCCGGGGGTATCTCTGTTTCCGAGATCTCGGCATCCACATCAGAAGTATCTATCGGCGAGACTGTACGCCTCAGTGTAGACATTGAAGGCGCCAATATCGGCTATGTGAAACTGCTGGTGGGTTACCTGGATCAAAGCGCCAATTCAATCTACCTGGCAGACAGCGACTTTCTCGCCAGTCCCGATACCCGTGAAGCAGGCGGCGTTTATTATCCCGATTGGGGAGAGGACGCCTTTAACATGGTTTTCAAATGGGAACCGATTGTCTATGCGATAAATGATGGCTACGATAATTACCCCGCTCTGTTCACCCCTGTAACGTATGGCTCATCCAGTGAAGAAGCCCTATACACAGTGGAGGGTATCTATACCTTTACCAGCTCCGGAGAGAAGCAAAACGCCCGCTTATTCTTTATGAATGGTGAATTACAACACATTTATGGTTTTTCCGGAGAGGAGACTACCGGTTCGCCGCACCAGATCATCCCAGAGACAGGCGATTCATTTACCCTGCTGGAAAAGTGGATGGATTTGGATAATCAGGGCAAAGTAACGCAAACCGTCTATCAGGAAGGGCAAACCCTGACCTTTTCCGACAGCATGTTCACCTGGGAAATCGTGGATGCCGCCGCCGGTCAATATGTAATTGGTTTCATCATCGAAGACCTTGACGGAAATTCTCAGGTCGTCTTTACGCCGATAATCGTAAGATAAGAAGGAGGTGATTAGTAAGTAGTAAATCATGATCGAAAAATTGATGTGTAGTATAGGGTGTCCGGTTTCTGGTATTTGATTTCATAGGGTAATCGAGAAAACGGGCACACGATAACAGGTGTCAATAATGGGTTTTGGGGGCAGGAAGGTGGTTTATAAAATGCAAGAAAACACCAAATTTCCCCTCTCGACAAAACGATTCATTTTGGGGATCGTTCTATCAGCCCTCAGCGGGGTGCTTTTGCTGCTGGCTTTTCCACCTTATGGCTTTTGGATGTTGGCATGGATAGCTTGCGTACCATACCGATTTGCACAACACCGCTTATTACCCATGAAATGGTCCAGCCTGGCAGAAACAACGGCATCGTTGATATGGCTGGGGCCATTCATGGCGAGGCTTTTTGGCACAGAGTTCGGCCCAATTTTCACGTACCTGGGTGTGCTGATTGCCATCCTTACCTTCTTCTTAAGCAAAGATCGTTGGTTCCATGAATTAACAGGCTACCGGTGGTTTATACTCCAGGGCATCGTTGCCTGGGTGGGCTTCGAGATGATACGCGCCACATTTATCCCCCTGGTGGCAACCAGCGCATTCATTGGTTACACTCAGGCAAGCCAGGCTTGGATGATCCAGCCAGTATCGCTATTTAGCGTCTACGGATTGAACTTACTCATCATGCTGGTAAATTTCGCCATAACTCAGATGATAATGTCTTGGTATGACCAACACTGGCAGCCAGAATTTAAAGAAATGATTGATCGCAAACACACCCGTAACTGGCTCATTGCATCCGGGGTAATTTTCCTGGCATGGATTGGGACCAGTTTATTCATACTAACCACAACAAAGGAAATGCCCAAAGTAAGAGTGGCTTCTTTGCAACCCAATTATCAAAAACCGGCTTTCCAGGATGATAATCTGACCTCAAAAATGCGCCTGGATGACTTTGCCGGATGGGTACGGGACGTGGCTCAAGAAGGCGCAAAAATTGTCGTCACCCCTGAAATGGCATTTAATTTCGATCCAAGAGTGGAATTTACCGATGAATTGCGTGCATTAACGAAGGAAACCGATGTTTACCTTTTTATCAATTACACAGTAGCAAATGAAAACGAGCCATTTCGCAATGAGACAATCCTTCTCTCACCCAGTGGTGAGTTTTTCTCCCCGGCATATGCCAAGAACCACAACTCTCCCGGCGAACCATTATCACCAACCGCGGGTGTATTCCCGGTTTATGACACACCCCTGGGCAAACTGGCAGCCATGATCTGCCACGATGCCAATTACACTGATATAGCCCGCAAACTCACCCGAAACGGCTCCCAATTGGTTGCCGTCGGATTCAATGAATTCGGTTTATTTGGAGAACAATTCTGGACTAACGTAACCTTTAGAGCCGTGGAAAATCGCACCGCAATGATCATCGCAGCCAGAGCAACAGGTTCGGCGATTATCGATGCCCAAGGGCACCAGATTGCCCTGGATATAACCCCTGAGAAACAGGTTGTTTTAGTTGGCGATATAACCCTCGGTAACGATAATGCGCCATACACAAACATTGGAGACGTGTTGGGGTGGGTCAGTCTGGCAGCATTTATTGGCTTTATGATTTATCAATCTATCATCGAAAAACGGGCGAAAAAGGAGAAGGTTATTGAGTCTTAATACCAATCAGACAATTGATCGATATCAATCCCTGATCATATGGTGCCTTATTGGGTGGCACCTGGTGAGTCAAGTGATTGCGGGAATTAAATATGGACTAAATATCAATTCTTCATATTTACTATACATAATTAACTACCTAATTTATTTTGGGTTAATTAACCTTTGGCTGGAAAACGATTGTAAGAAAACGCATACTCAGCTATTTTTTGACATGGGATTATATTTGCTTTTTTTATGGCCTGTGATAATTCCCTTGTATTTAATTAAGACAAGAAGGCGAAAAGCGATCCTTATCATAATTGGTTTTACATGCCTCTTTATTGTTACATCTCTTCTTGGTTGGGTCATTGGTTTTTTAGTATAAGTGGATTATTCCATGTCAAATAATCCTGATTTTATGAATAGAATTCAAAAGGACATTTGAAGCGCCAGATCATTTTTGAACCTATTACAGTGAGATAAAGGTATATAAAATATATCGAACGTGGTAATTGGTGATCGATAAATCGGTAGATTGATACCCCGCGAGGGGGTATGTTTAGGCGCGGGGTATTGAATACTGATTTCAGTCATTAAATCTTATGCGATCCTGATTTTTAGGTTAGAATTCAAAGAGTAAAAATGACGCGCCGAGGCTCGCGTTACCCGACACATGCTGGACTGATCGCCTCTATCAGGATAATGTCTTGGTAGGGGCTTTTTTAATCATCGAAATTATCTGGTATTCCAAATGAGTGCTGCCAAAAGAAATTCGCTATTATGGTTATTATTGGCTCTGATATTAATTCTGGGCTTATCCATGGGATTACCCAGCCTGGAATTGTCCCCCGGAACACCTTTTTCCCTCGGTTCAGATGACTCTCTCGGGGCAGGAGGATTAGGGGCGCTTATTGGCGAAGATTTGTTCGCCTGGATTTTGCGCGGCTTATGGGCACTAACCCTGCTCTGTTTATTTTTATACATCCTTTTATCCATATTCACTCCCGAAGGCAGACGCCGCGTCAAGCGCGATATTCTCGTGTTTGCCATGTTGCTTTTGGTCTCTCAATTTCTCCCCAACTTGCTGGAAAAAGCGGGGATTTCTAACGACGTACAAGAAACCGAACTTCCCCAAAGCATAAAGCAAATGCCTACGATGATCCCTAAAGCCACCTTTTCCCCCGATCCTCCGGCGTGGATTTCGGTTATAACCGTACTTCTGGCTGCGATACTCATAAGCGCATTGATCATCGGATTACTGCTCATTATTCGGCGGCGAAAAACAAAGGAGAAAAACCCTCTGCAAAGACTGGCGGGCGAAGCGCAAACTGCCCTCGATTCATTACACGCCGGTAGAGATCTTAAAAGCGTCATCATTCAATGTTATCTGGATATGGTAAAGGTTGTGGAAGAAGAAAGAGGAATTTTGCGTCAAACTGCCATGACGCCACGCGAGTTCGAGGCTTCCCTCATCAGCAAAGGGCTCCCGCAACAACCCGTGATCACAATCACGCGTTTGTTTGAAAAGGTGCGCTATGGCAGCCTCGCCCTCGATAGCGCCGAGGAAAATCTGGCTTTCGCTTCGCTTTCAGATATCGTAAACGCCTGTCAATCCCTTGGAGAACTGCATGAAGTTGAATAAGGTGCGCATTAGCCTGATTTTCATTGCCGTCCTATATATAATAAGTCTGGTATGTGTCGTATATTGGGATGTCATTCGCGATCAAATTATCATTCCTATCTATTACCTGGTTTGGGTGGTTGGACTCATCCTGAATAGTATTTCGCAAAAGGTCTTTCTGATCTTTCTGGTAGCCGTTTGTATCGTTATTGGTATAAATACAATAATCAAAATATGGGGAACGGGCAGTAAAAAATCGCGCCAAAATATTTCAAATACAGGAAATTCCCGTTATCGCTTTTGGGCAAGGCTGTTAAATTATTCCCTGACCAGTGAGTTTTTTCGTTGGGATTTCGTGTTAGAAGCCAGACGGTTGATTTTCTCGATTTTTTCATTCCAGGAGGGATTGAACCCTTCTGAAGTGGAACAGGGTATGGCGAATGAAACATTACCCGCTCCGCTGATCATCAAACAATTGGTAAAAAACCGGGAATTGCCAATCGATTCTCCACAACGGGATTGGCTGGGGATTTTGGGTGTAAAAATCGCACGTTGGTTAAATAAAACGGAAGACCAAAATACTCAAAAGGTAAACGATCAAATCGAAGAAATTATTCATTATATTGAAGAACGATTGGAGATAACTCAAAATGGAAATCGACCATAATTCCGGGGTCAGTGTTCCCGATCTATCCGCAAAGGTCATACAAGAAGTCGGAAAAGCCATTGTGGGAAAAGATGATGTACTGGCAAAAATCATGGCCAGCATTTTAGCCGGCGGGCATATCATCCTGGAGGATTACCCCGGGCTGGCAAAAACCCTCATAGCCAACAGCTTTGCCTCGGTTTTGAGCATGTCATTCCGGCGCATCCAATTCACCCCCGATTTACTCCCGGGCGACATCACCGGTGGCTACGTGTATGACCGGGGACAAAATCAATTTATCCTCAGAAAAGGCCCCCTCTTCGCCAATCTGGTATTGGCAGATGAGATAAACCGGGCTTCACCGCGCACCCAATCAGCCTTGCTGGAAGCCATGCAGGAGCGCCAGGTGACTCTGGAAGGCGAGACCATGAAGCTACCGGAGCCTTTCATCGTCATTGCCACCCAAAACCCCATTGAATATGAAGGCACTTTCCCGCTGCCAGAAGCCCAGTTGGATCGCTTCCTCGTCAAACTCACCATCGGGTATCCCAATCCCGGAGAAGAAAAGGAGATCATCCGCCGCAGAAGAGAACGCAAACAAGATGAGCACCAGTTTTCCGTAGTATCCAGCGTACAAGACCTGTTGGATATGCGACGAAAAGTAGAAGATATATTCCTGGATGAAGATATCGAACAATATATCGTAGATATCACATCCAAAACCCGCTCTCACCGACAGGTCGCCGTGGGCGCCAGCCCAAGAGGTAGCCTCGCATTATTAAAATTAAGCCGGGCGTGGGCAGCCATGCAAGGGCGGTCGTTCGTCCTGCCGGATGACGTGAAAACCTTCGTAAAACCCGCCCTTGGACATCGCATCATTCTCCAACCCGATCTTTGGTCTACACCCCAGGCGGCTGATAAAATTCTTTCAGATCTCATGCAAGCCATCCCCGTACCGGTGACCCAAGACATTCGGCAATGAAAAAATCGGTTTTGTTCTTCATTGGTGTCATATTGACCGTTATCATCGGGGGCATTGCCACTTTACAACGTGATGTGCTGGTGCTTTCCATCCCATTGATCATATTTCTCTTTTCAGCCGTATATCATAAACCTGAAGAGTGCTGCTTTTCAATCCAGCGGGAAATCCAACCCGACCACGGATTCCCGGAAACCCCCCTCAAGGTAAAAATAATCGTTACAAACAAGGGTAACGCTATTCACGAAATCGCCATCCAAGATGTGCTCCCCTGCGGATTAAAAATAAAGGAGGGAAAAGCATCTTTAGTAACTGCGTTAAACCGCCTGGCGCATATCGAGATCGAATACCAGATTGAAGCTCAACGCGGGCATTATGAGAATTTTGAGGTAAACCTCCGCTCACACGATTACAGCGGCTTTTTCGAAACATCCATAACCATCTCTTCACAAACGCTTCTGGTCATTAAACCCCACTATCCCAGGCTAAGCCGGATAAAAATCCGTCCTCCGCAAACACGAGGATTTGCCGGCCCGATTGCAGCCAGGCAAGGCGGCAGCGGTATCGATTTTTTTGGGGTGAGGGAATATCAATCTGGAGATCCTGAACGACAAATCAATTGGAAAATTGCCTCCCGCTATGAACAGGATTTGTTCACGAATGTTTACGAACAAGAACGAGTGGCAGATGTTGGTATTGTGTTAGACGCCCGCCAAAGCATGGATATCCCCGGTCCATCCGGCTCATTATTTGAATATTCGGTGATCGCGGCAGCTTCTTTCGCAGAATATTTTCTCAATGAAGGCAACCGGGTCAGTCTTTTATCTTACGGCGGCGGTCTGGGTAAAATCTTCCCCGGATATGGAAGAATCCACAAGGATCGCATCCTGAAAGCATTAGCCAGGGCAAACCCCGGGAAAAATTATGCTTTAGACAACCTGGCTTTATTGCCCACCCGGTTTTTCCCTGCCAAGTCGCAAATCGTGGTCATCACCCCCCTTTCTCCCCAAGATATTCCGGTTTATATTCAAATGCGGGCGCATGGCTATGCCGTCATCGTGGTGAGTCCCGATCCAGTCTCTTTTGAAGCGGCATTGTATAACGACAAGGATAGCCTGGCATTACGCATGGCGTATGCAGAACGCAATTTATTGCTCCAACAAATCCAACGCTGCGGCGTACAGGTGGTCAACTGGCGCGTCGATCAACCCCTTCAAATGGCAGCTCGGAAAATCTTATCCCGCCAGCCAGCTTTCTCTCGGCTAAATGGTCTAACAGCATGAACACAACAAAAATCCACACGACTCTGGTGGTTCTGGCCTCTTTAGTTTATGCATTACCTTATCTTTTTTTGCGGGAGTATTGGATTACCCTATTTGCTCTGGCAATTGGCGTTTGTTGGCTGCTGGTGGAAAAATATAAAATCGAAGTTTTCTTCAACCTGTTTTTTATCGGGTTTGTCTGGCTCGCGGTGCATGGCTGCTTGAGCGGGTTACCCCTGCCGTTAATGTTGCTTGGTGTGTGCATCAACCTGGCGGCTTGGGATTTAACCCGCTTTCAAGACAGGCTGCGGAAAATAAAAATTCAAAATCCCGAACCCCGGCTAGTGAAAGGGCACCTTCAAAACTTGTTATTAACGCTTTGCCTGGGTTATATCCTGGCGCTAATCCCAACAATGATTCAACTTTCCATGAATCTTGTTGTGATGATCATTTTAGCGCTGTTTTTATTATTCACCTTACGCAAGTCCGTCATAACATTGCGGAGCGATAAAAACGACTAATAAAAGAGGTATCAAGCATCCGTTAATAAGTGTATGGGAAAGCGTGTTTTTGAAATTCTAATAACCACCTGACTGTTTTCATGAACTGTCACCGCGAGAAGCACATTCACTTCTTTCAATGTAAACTTTCCGGCGAAGTAGTCTCATTCGCCATAATGACAAGATTGCTTCGCTTTGCTCGCAATGACAAGCGGGTTTGTTCCTTCCGGGAAGAAGAGCGCTTGTGCGCTTTGGCATTACTCCTAAAGAACTATCACTACGAGAAGCACATTCACTTCGTTCAGTGTAAACCTTGCGACGAAGCATTCTCATACGCCACAATGACAAAATTGCTTCGCTTTGCTCGCAATGACAAGTAGTAAACTGTAGGGGGCTAAAATTTCTAATAAAAATTGGGATGGCAGGAATACCAACGGATGATGGGGGAAACCCTCTGCGTGATGCAATATAATAAGCGAAAATATCATGTATCCATTTTTATTCACTTTTACAGCAAAAAATGAAAGTATACGTGTTTTAACTGATCATTAATCCCTTTTTGGATTATCGCTGTATAATAGATATATTCATTGATGCTTCAGATAATATTTTTCAGGGTAGTAAATAGAATTTCTTGTTGGGCGGCGAAACAATACAGTGATTCAGTTTGCCTGACATCATCCAGCCCCCGTTTCCTCACCCCAGATTTAATAAAAAGTCATTGATCGATTGCGGGGTGAGATGAACTTCTGACCTTCAATATGGTGCTTGAGAGCACCGGAGCCTGAGAGGTCAATAACTTTATTTTTCAATTGGAGGTATGTGATGAACCTTAGTGAACCCAAACAAATTACATTTTGGATTGCGGTTGTCCTGGCTGTGTTGGGGATATTAGCCCAACTGGTGACCATTCCTGTCCTTTCAGGGTTTGCCTTTTGGCTGGTGGTACTCGGCTTTATCGTCCTGTTCTTAGGCAATATCTTAAAAGGCTTCTAACCAAAGAAGAGGGGGGATAGCCAGTGAGGGTTGACCGGCTCCGCAATCGCGCCGGCTTATCCCCCTACAATGAATATAAAATAATGTTCAGCTATTTCTTGATGGGTAATTGCTGGTTGAAATATGAGGCGCGTGTACCGCTGATTATTTGATTTCATTGATTACGCAGAGTATAGCGTAATCAGTTTAATCAGCGAAATCAGTGGTTCAATATTTTAAGCAATAATTAATTGTCGGAGACTCGCCCAGTGGAGAATCGCCCGCTTCTCGAGTTTGATTCATAGCTGGCTATTAAATTTATTCAATGGCAAGGAAAACTGCTGGCTATTCTCGGTCCACTATAAATTATTTCAGTCGATAATTGAACATTTCCCAATGAAGATTAGCAATATCACAAGAATATAATTTATTCATATTGTATGCACATCCTCATCCCCACTATCGGCTCGCGCGGTGACGTGCAACCCTTTATCGCGCTGGCTGAAGGGCTGAATAAAGCCGAGCATAATGTCACACTGGCATCCCACCCGGTGATTTGAAGAAGGATGTAAATGCGTTGAAAAATGCTACCCGTCATAGCGAGAGAGCTTTCAACATAAATTAAATAAGTATCTGATTTAGAAGTTTCAAGTTTTTAAGTATCAAGTTAGTATATATCATATGTCGGACATCTAAAGATAACCAATCGACAAACTTTCTGTTCCTGCTTTCCTCTTTTCCTGCCTTCCTATTAACCATTTTAAATATGGAGTATCATTACTGTATGAACGTTCGCCAGGCTGCCATCACCGACGCGCCCGCCATTACCAGAATCTACAACTGGTATATCTTGAACACCATCATTTCTTTTGAAATGACACCTTTGAGTATCGAAGAGATACAAACCCGCATCCAGGTTAAATTGGAGTATTACGATTGGCTGGTGGGAGAAACCGATCATGAGATCATCGGCTATGCATATTACGGCGCCTTCCGCCCCAGGGAAGCCTACCACCACACCGTGGAATCCACAATTTATATCGCTCAAAAATATACCGGACAGGGGTATGGAAAACCGCTTTATGAACAATTGATCGAATCCGCAAGAAAACACGGCTTCCGTGAGATGGTGGCCATCATCGCCCTGCCCAATCCGGTCAGTGTTTCACTTCACCAAAAGCTGGGGTTTGAGTTGGTGGGGGTAAACAAGGGAGTAGGGTATAAAATGGGACGTTATATCGATGTGGGTATGTGGCAATTATCACTTTATAATTCTTGAGTAGAAAACATGAAAAAAGATTACATACCAATCACCGATAATGATGCTACTCTCACTGAGATAGAATATATCGAACGTTTCTGGACCAAAGTTTGGAATGAGCGCGATCCTATCATTGCCCATAAGATACAGAAACGAGAAGAGTATCAGGTAATGGCGCGTTATCTCTCCGCATTGCCACCGAACGCACGAATTTTGGACGGCGGCTGCGGTTTGGGGGAATGGACGGTTTCTCTTTCGGAAAAGGGTTACGCTGTGACCGGAATCGACATCAGCCGGTTGACTGTCGAGAAATTGCAGGAGAAGTTCCCTGCTTTCCATTTCGCCATCGGTGATCTACGCAGCACGGGGTTTGAAGATGAGTCATTTGATGCATATTTCTCCTGGGGTACTTTTGAACATTTTGAAGAGGGTTTCGCCGCGCCGCTCTCGGAAGCAAGAAGAATTCTTAAAAAAGGTGGCACCCTGTTTATTTCAGTTCCATTTCAAAATGGCAGGCATCTGCGGCGCGGGCAACGCCCGCTTTGGACGTGGGACGAAAATTTCGACAAAAACCAGGGATATCATTCGAAAATGCGCTTCTATCAATGGCGGATCACCCGCTCCGAGTTGCAGCAAGAACTGGAAATTAATGGCTTCAAGACGCTTCAGGTACAGCCCATCCACAAACTACAGGGGCTCCAGCGCGCCATCAGGCATGATCTAAAAATCAATCCCAGAACCACAATCGGCAAAATATTACAGGTGTTTCTATACCCGTTTGTCCCTTCTAATTATGTCGCCCATATGTTGATTGGAGTTGGTGTAAAATTATAGTCAATTATGGAATTGATAATACAGCCGACGGATTGGAGGTAATAATGAACGATCAACCAATTTACCAGGAAAAACTCTCTTCCACCAGAACCGAAGCCCTGTTCGTTGTGCTGATGCTCATTTTCCTGGGGCTTTTTATTTGGCGGATGAATGTTTCCGGCTGGCAAACACTCACCTGGGTTTTCTTGTTTTTTGCGGCTTTCTTTCTTTTCTACATCATCAATTATCGCACCCTGGTGATCACTATCACCTCAAAAATGCTTTATCTAAAGTTCGGCATTTTTACTTGGCGCATCCCTCTAAACAATATCGATGAAGTCCGTCAAGACGACATTTCCTTATGGCGCATTGGCGGGGCAGGCATCCACTTCACCAGTATCGGCAGAAGATACCGCGCCATGTTCAACTTTCTCGAATATCCCCGGCTGGTACTCATGCTCAAACAAAAGCGCGGTCCGGTGAAGGATGTCATTTTCTCAACCCAAAACCCTGAAGAAATTCAATCGCTGATCAAGCCCTAATTTACACCCGTATCCCCGTGTAATATTATTTTCCCATCTATTCTTATGCTGGAGGTGCCTGTCTGTTAGAAGGATGCCTGCTTTAACTGCTTTCGGTATATTACTTTTATGCATAAGTAAAATATTATTTTTATCATATATAAATCCCCGGCTCATAGCGGGGTGTATAATATTTTCGACATCCCACATTAAAATTTTCATATTGGAGGCCATGAAATGGATATTAAACGTATCGGCATTCTCTGTAATCCTTTTGCCGGCAGCGGCAAAGCAAGGGTTTTAGAACTCACCCAACAGGCTTTTGATTGCCTGGAACCACAAGTATCAGAAATTTTTGTAGGACCGGGGGATATGGGGGAAACCGTTTGTAAAGGGAAAAAGGTCAAAGTAGTCGGTCAAGATAATACAAAAACGCGGATAGATACCATCAATACAGCCAAACAAATGATCGAAAATGGGGTGGAACTATTCGTGATCGTGGCTGGAGACGGCACTTACAACGATGCCCTCGAGGGTATGAAAACGGTAGACGCCAATGTTCCCATTTTTGGCATTGCCGGCGGGCGTTTTAATGTGATCTTTCCCAAACGTGTGCATGACCCATTTGTGAGCCTGCGCGGGGACTTCAAATCCTTCTCCATCAAAGATCTGGAAGTCGAAGAGGTGCGCGGGCTGGTAACGCGCATCAACGATAAGATCGTAAGCTATGGTTTCTTCTGGGTAAATATGAGTAACGTCATCGCCCATACCGATACGAATGGCGCTTTGGCTATGATCGACGCTGCGCAATATATCGACGGAAAAATCATTCCGATCGCAGAAATCAAACCGGTTGCCACCGAAGACACACGAGTTGCCGTCCACTCAAACATCATTGGAGAAATCGAATTAGCCAGAGGCGCTGATGTTTACATGCCCATAGTCGCCCATATCGTGCCGGAATTGAATCAGATCATGGCGGGCGGTTTTGGCGCCATCTCTGAAGCAATGGGATTCCAGGGCGTGACTTATTGTTTCCCGGGCGCCAAATTTGCTTTCTTCCCCACACCGGATACTTTTCCTAACACAGCTCGCTCAATCGCTTTCTTTGCCGGTGATCAGGTGCGCTTCACAAACATGAAAGACGGCTCAGTATTGTGTGTGGATTCGTCGGCTATTACCACGGTAAAATCCACCGATGTTATCACGGTCGAAGTCGTGCTGGAACTGGGGAAAAAGGCGATTCTAAAAAGGAGTTAATACGCATGTCGCTGAACGTTGATTTATTGTTGACCGGCGGCAAAATCCATACCGGCACAAAAAGTACCGCCCCGGTGGAAGCCATTGCCGTAAAAAATGGCCGCATATTTGCGGTCGGTAAGACTGACGAATTGGGGGGAGTAAATGCAAAAACCAGAATTAACCTGGAGGGGAAAACACTCATTCCTGGTCTGATCGATGCCCATAATCATCTCTCATATTATTCGATGCTCTTACGGCTTCTGGATTGTCGGACGCCGTTGCATGGCGAAGTTGCTGAATTATTGGAAAAAATCCAGCGCGAGGTCAAACAATCAGAGCCGGGTAAATTGATCCGCGGCTGGGGTTTTGCGGAATATAAAATTAGAGACCGCCGCTACCCCACCCTGGCAGAAATGGACGAAGCCGCGCCAAACAATCCGGTCATTATCACCCATGCATCCGGACATTCTGCCGTTACCAATAGCCTGATGCTGAAACAAATGAAGATAGACAGCCAAACTCCCGATCCGAAGGGCGGCAAAATCGAGCGAGACCCTCAAACCAATGAACCGACCGGGGTGCTTCACGATGCTGCCATGTTCCAATATTCATTGGAAGCATTGATCATGGAATTTGGCGCTCTTTCTCTCGAGGAACGCATAGTTGTTCTTGAACAAGGCGCAGAGGATTATGCCCGCCTTGGTATTACCACCGTTGGCGATCCGGGAACCTTGCCGTCTCAATTATCCGCCTATCAGGAAGCTGCCCGCAGCAAGCGGTTAAAATGCCGGGTATCCGCTTTTCCATTTTATGAAATGAGTAAACCGTTTTTGGATTCGGGGTTACGCACCGGTTTCGGGACGGATATGTTTAAAATCGGTCCGATTAAACTCATCGGAGACGGTTCATTAAGCGGGCGCACTGCCGCCGTTTCACAACCTTATCAAAACACCGATTCCTTGGGATTGTTGTACCGCGACCAGGAAGCATTGGATAAAATCGTCGCCGAATTGGATGCTCTCGGTCAGCAAATCGCCATCCATGCTATCGGCGACCGGGCTGTTGAACAAGTGCTGCTGGCTTATGAAAAGGTCATCGGGAAAGGCAACCCCAATACCCGGCGTCACCGTATGGAACATGCCGGTATTGTCAACCCACAGTTGCTGCAATTGATGAAAGGCATCGACCTGGTCATCGCCACTCAACCGCGTATGCTGTACGAACAGGGTGATGGTTTTTACCGATCCTGCGGCGAAGAGCGCATCCACTCAGTATATCCATACAAGACCTATATCGAGATGGGCCTGCATGTGGCTGGCTCCTCCGATTGCCCGGTCACCAATCCCAACCCATTGCTTGGGATGCGCGATGGCATCCTGCGGCAGACGGAAGAAGGGTTGACCCTGGCGCCCGAACAAAAGTTGAGTGTTGAACAAGTCTTCCACATGTTCACATGGGATGCCGCTTATTCTTTATTCGATGAAAACGATAAAGGCACCCTAGAAGAAGGCAAATTTGCCGATATGCTCGTTCTATCCGAAGATCCTTTCACCCTGCCTGCAGAAAAATGGGAGAGCCAGCTAAAAGTTGAAAAGACCATCGTGGGCGGCGAGGTGGTGTATAGCAAGGATTAAATTGCTTCAGTAATTGTTACAATCCAAACGGGCGTCTAATAAGTGCGCCCGTTCTTTTTTGATAATACTCTCCAATTGTCGTTTTTATAAGGTACAATTTGAAACGATAAACCACTAAAAATATTATTCAAAAAATAATCCCATGCCAGCAGACGTATACCAACAGTTAGCCCGCAGGTTGGACGAAACCCCCAACGGATTCCCTGCTACCGAAAGCGGCGTGGAATTGCGCCTGCTGGCAAAGGTCTTTACGCCCGAGGAAGCCCATCTCGCCAGTGTGATGACCTTGCACGCCGAACCTTCCTGTGATATTGCCAGCCGGGCGGGTATAGACTCCAAAGAAGCCTATAAAACATTGAAAGGCATGGCCTCGAAAGGGCTGGTGAGCTTCAAAAAAGGGAAAGGTAAGCTGCTTTTCGCCCTGGAGCCCTTCATCGTCGGATTCTATGAGGCGCAATTACCCCGCATCGATAAAGAAATGGCATCTTTATTCGAGCAATACTTTCACGAATCTGGCGGTGCCGTTTCCAGTATCGAACCTTCCGTGCACCGCGTCATCCCCATTCAAGAAGCCATCCCTCATGAGATCACCATATTCCCTCATGAACAAGCCAGCCAGATCGTCGAAGCCGCCAAAGCCTGGGGGGTGCGCAATTGCATTTGCCGGGTACAGAAGCGCCTGATCGGCGAAGGCTGCCATGCTCCCCTGGAAGTCTGCTTGACCCTGGCTCCCTTCGAGGGGGCTTTCGATCACAGCCAGGTCGACCGTGCCATAACTAAAGAAGAAGCTCTAGAAATCCTGCATAAAGCTGAAGAAGCCGGTCTGGTACACTCCACCGGCAACTACATCAGCAGGATTTATTACATCTGTAATTGCTGCACCTGCTGCTGCGGGGTATTGCGTGCGATAAAAGAGTTTGGCATTCCTACAGCCATGGCTCGGGCAGATTTTTACGCTGTAGTTAATGATGCGCTGTGCATGGGTTGTGGAGATTGTTTGGGGTACTGCCCGTTCAACGCCATTTCACTTTCCGGCGGCATGGCAGCTATCGACCGTTCGCGCTGTATGGGGTGCGGGTTATGCTCAAGCGGCTGCGCACTGGACGCCCTGCATTTGGAGCGCCGCCCGGCAGAAGAGAGTCACCCCATCCCGCAAAATATCAAAGAGTGGGGCAAAGAGAGAATAAAACACCGTGGGGAAATTTATTAAATTTCATCGAAATACAATATGACAAAAAATCAAATACAAAACCCCCCACAATATTACTGTTTTTTGCTTGTTGCATTTTTGGGGATATTTTTTACATCATTGGGTTATTCACACGGAACTGGCAATCAAATTGTACAAATGCCTATGGTAATACGCGTTATTAATCCAGCCTTCTTATCAAACGATTTTTTCGTTAACGTTACTTCAACGTATAACCCTCAGTTTTTCTATGCACAGTTTATAGGTTTATTGGCAAAAGTTTTCCCGCTTGCATATGTTGTTTTATTTCTTACAATAATCACCAATATCCTTACAGCCTGGATTACCTTTTTATTTGGGAGAGATTTGTTTAAAAATAATATGGCTGGCGCCTTAGCTGCTTGCATCGTGATGGGCGTGGATTGTTTCGATCTTGGGGCTGCGGCGATTATTCGAACGAATTACCTTATCCCCGGAACTTTGATAATGCCATTGATCCTCCTGTCCCTTTGGGCTGCTTTACGGCAAAAACCGATTATTTCGATCTGCCTGGCTGGATTGGCAGCGATCATTCATCCTCTTCTTGGTTTAGAAACAGGAGGAATATGTGTGCTAATAATTTCTACAACCCAAATATTCCTGAGAAAATTATTATCGAAAAACGAAAGTATTCGCATAAATAAAATTGTGATTAGCGGTTTGATTTATTGTGTAGTTTCCGCCGCTTTTTTAATCCCAGAAGCAACGCAAACACATATTGATTCAATGGAATTTATTCATATTTTAGCAAACTTTCGTTGCCCACATCATTACATCCCAAGTACTTTTAATTTAATAAATTACGCAGGTACCTTGAGTTTTTTTATTGCTGCTGCAATTGCATGGAAACTTTGGCAAAACAAAGTATCACCCCCAATAAGTCAAGCTATTGGAATATGCATGATCTCAATAATAGTATTATTTTTATGCATTGGTGGTTATGTTTTTGTTGAGATTTTTCCTAGTCGTTTATGGACAACCGCTCAGCCGTTTCGCCTCCTACTACTACCGAAATGGTTTGGAGAGGTCTTAATTTCGGGAATAATTGCACTTCATCTTCAAGAAAACAAAAAATCATTTGTTGCATATCTTTCATTGGTTAGCTTATTGACGCCATTAACTATTGGTATTCCCCCGTTTTTCAGCACAATAAAAACAAAAGTAAAGCAATTTTTTCCTGCGATACAGATCTTTTTTGAACCGGGTGCAACTCTTTTATTGGTAACCCTTTTACTGCTATGTTTTCAGCCTGGATTAAGGGTAGTCATTACTTTATTCTTATTTGTATTTTTATTCCTGGTTTTATTCTATCTGCCTAAAGAATTTTTTCTATCTCTAACAGGTCTGGGTGTATTTTTATTATTGATAATTTCAATTTATCGAATTCCAATCAGAAATGCTTTTGGAATGATTACAGTAATACCCCGCATTGCATTTGTTGACCTCACCGGGGAAGAAATCGAAGTGGCAAAATTTGCGCGAGAGAATTCTAATAGCAATGATATATTTTTAACTCCCCCAAATTTCGGGCAATTCAGACTTACTGCCGAACGAGCTATCGTCGTTGATTATAAAGCCTTCCCATTTCGAGATAAACCTCTGCAGGAATGGTACACAAGAATTATCGATTGCTATGGTCCTGCAAAGGGTAGAAACCCCAATTTAAGAAATGACTTAGAACAAAATTTTAAAAACATTGATGATGAAAAGTTGATCACACTTCAAAGAAAATATGATTTTACTTATGTGGTTTTATTTTCAGAAACCAAAACAATTTTTCCGGTGTTATTTCAGACTGACACGTATAAAATTATTGAATTCGATAACAACACACACTAATGATATTTAATTATCTCGGCTTAGCTGCCGGTTTGGCGGCGTTTTTGGGTATCTGGATTGGGCACGTGGCGGTGCGCGAGATCGAGTGCAGGGTGGTATCGATCACCCTGCCGTCAATCGGTTTTGCTCTGCTGGGATTTCTTTGCGAGATTGGCGCTTTTTTATCCGCTTCCAACCTGGTTTCCGGCACACTGGGTATCCTGGGGATGACATTTTTATGGGACGCCCTGGAATTTCACCGCCAGCAAAAACGGATCGTCAAAGGGCGCGCCCCTGCCAATCCTGCCAACCCGCGCCACGCCCGCATTCTGGCGGAATATCCAACCGCCACCACATTGGACTTACTTAAGCGTGAGCCGCTCGGCCGCCCGGTGGGTGCACAAGAAGCGATCGCATTGATCAAAGCCAAGGAAAAATTGCTGTGAATACCTTTGGCTTGGTCATTGGATTGATCACCTTAGCGGTCATTGGTATAGGGGCTTTTTGGGTTATCCGGGGCGAAAGGGTTCTGGGGTACCTCTGGTGGCCTTACTTCATTGGCGCCGGCGTATTGCTTATGGTTACATCGGGCTTCATAAAGAATGATTGGTGCTCAGCATTGGCGGGAGTAATTGGCGCATCCTTAGTATGGGGGGCAACCGAGTTTAAAGAACAGGCTATTCGAGCAGAATTGGGCTGGTATCCGTTTGGCAACCATAAAAAGCGCCCGCCATTTGCCAAAATTATCCAAAAGTGGAAACCTCCGAATCTTTAAATTTAAGTTATCGCTCCGCCTGGTCACTCAATTATCCATGAGCGAATTTCTATAATTATCCACGAACTCAAAACTGACAACTGACAGCCGAAAGCCGATAGCTGGCAGCTAACAGCTTCACTTCGCTACTTCCATCACCACCGCCGGGTGATCGGATACCGGAGAATCGATATATTCAACGGATAGCACGGGAATCTCTGTCGATACAAAAAAATGGTCGATGAGTTTTTCTGCCTGCAAGGTGGGAGGCAGCGGTGAACCCGTCAATACCCAGGCGTCGGCAAAGGATTGGGTCGTCAGGCGATATTGTTCTGTAGTGGGTTCGAAGTTGAAATCGCCCATTGCAATCACGTTTTGTTTGCCTTCGAGCTGCTTTAAAATATTCTCTTGCTGAATGATCGGTCCGTCATTTCCCAGATGTGTGACCAGAATGTGATATTTCTTATCTTTAATCGTGATGGTTGCCTCAATAGATGCGGTCTGTTCACCCAGGCTATACATAAAAAATGTGCGCGGATTTTCTATCGGGTAAAGAGAAAGTAAAGCAATACCAAAGGTGCCGGTCACTGTACGCGGGCCATAATACGCATACATGCCCAATCCCTGGCTAAACGTGCGTACAATATCCGCATTACCGCCCGAGAAGCGCGCCGTATCTGATTCCTGCAAACCAATGATATCCGGGCTAAGGCTGCGGATCAATGCCATTTGTTCTTCATAATTCCTTTCCCCCGCCGGTGAATAGCCTTGCTGGATGTTATAGGTCAGCACGGTGATGGTTGGTTTCTTCTCGATAGTATCGGGTGTTGGCTGAGAAAATACTACCCAAATTAATGAAATGGCAAGCATGGTGATCAAGATCGGTGTCAATAAAGGAGGCATTTGCATGTCATGCTCTCGATTTGCCTCACCCTTCACAACGAAAATAGGCAGGCCCATTCCCAAACCCGCTAATAAAAACACCAGCCAGAAGCGATCCCGGAACCAGGGTCCCACCACCGGAATATAATCATAAACGGTGGTGAATACCTGCGCCAACATGACAATCAAAAAGAAAAAGGCGCCCAATAAGAATCCACCACCTAATGCGCGCGGCAAGGGTTTTGTTTTTGTTATTTCTTTAACAAACAGGTGAAAATTATGCAATACGATGGGGCATAGTGCGATAAAAATCACGAAGGGAATATGCTGCCAGAGCTGGATTTCTCTCTGATAAAAGGGGTATGCACCGCTTTCAAGTGAGAATGGTTCTTGATAAATAAGCAGGGCAATGACGCCGCTGACAATAAATATACCGTTCCATAACCACACCCAGAGTATGGGCAACCGTTCGAGTAGATTCTGGGACATCAGCCATAAGTAAACCGCCAAAGACAACACCAACCAGCCAACAATGAAGCGATAATCCAATTCCGACCAACGCGCCAGCACTGTTGGGCTGATAAAGGCAAAGTAAAGCACCATCAAACAGCCGGTAACACCTACACTTAATACCAGAATATTGCCTGAGAATTTCTCCACTTGCCGTACGTGCTTTCCCTCGGAAGCCCGCCATAACACCACCGAGATTCCCAATAGAAACAGGGCAAGCATCAGGCTTACCCAGGGATATGTCAGTGAAATATCACTCCCGGCACCAAGAGAGCGCAACAAAATTACCATCGTGACGCTAATCAATAATCCTACTTTGAGATCACTGAGTTTGTCATGATCATCGCTGCTGGAAAGATGAAAGCATATTGCCGGAAGCAACAGGAATAAACACCCCACCCCAAAGCCGCTGGCAAGCATTTTACCGCTCGGTCCAGCCGCCACTTCTACGGCGCGTGCTAAAGCGGACAATGCTGCCAGTAAGTACATCGTTCGATCTGAGATAAGCCTGGGAAACAACAAGAGTAAACACGGAGAGAAAAAGAACAAAATGCTGATAATTTGCGGCGGGATATCTGTGCCCATCAATCCAAAGGTATAAACCGATTCAATAAAATCCGGCACGAGTTGGAAGAACAAAAGGAATATCAATGCAAAAAAGGCAATACGAAACCATTGCGAACGGGTTGTTGATTTTTGCATACGTGTTCATCCTCCTTATTGGATCTCAGAGATAAATTATGCAAGTCAATCTGAAAAAAGGATTTTTTAGTACTATCAGAATGAACTTGTGTTATTCCCCAGAAGCGATTATCGATCCGTGGAATTATTGTAGCAGGGAAATTAGAAATTTGAAAGCAAACAAAGAAATAAAACTCGAAACCTGATCTATTAAAAATATAGCGATTTATTTATGGAACGTGTCCCACCTGAGTTTCGCCGCCGTCCAGCAATCGAAGCAGCCAATGCGGGGGTTTACCTGAATAGATTGGCTAGCAATAAATTAAACCGCCCGATCAAATAATCACTTAAATAGAAAATAACTATTTTCTCACCAAGCAATCAGTCTTGCGAAACACTTTTATATACAATTGCCCCATTCTCACACACCCCCACACATTTTTTGCATCCCCTACAGGCATCGGCATTAATAATCCGCGCATGGCGATGCCATAATACTTCAACTTTCCCCAACACTTGATCGGAACAAATTTCAACACATTTCCAGCATGCCTGGCAAAGGTGCGTGTTTAACTCAATATATTTGCTACTCTTGCGATGGTGTTGTCTCATGATTATCCTGCCTGTAATCGTTTGAATTGCGCTTTGATCCATGCCCCATACAAACGGAGGTGATATGCCAAGATCAGGCACATGACAATCTCTGCCACGACATGTTCATGAAAACCTCGGCGAACAATCCATTCAAACGGTTAAGATGACCCTGCTTCTTGTTTCATGATGCCGTAAAGAATAATACGCGAAACCTGGTAATACAAATCGGCGTCACTAAAACCAAGTGATTTAAAACGCGGATTATCAAAGAAATGGAAGGTCAACTCCCAAAAGATCGCCTTAATAAGAGCCTCGTTTAAGTCTTCTCTAAATAAACCCTGTTCCCTACCAATATTGCGAATCTCAATAAAGAGTCGGTTTAAATTAGATTCACGTAACGCTTGTATTTCATCTGAAATATCAGGGTAAGTGCGCTTTAACTCATCTTCGCGCCTAAAAACATCGCCTGCTGGCAGTGCTTCAAGTTTTCTCCCGATGGATTGCATGGTAATCTCAATTGTAGAGGGGCGCTTGAGTCTGAATTCTTGCAAACCATCTATAAAAATTTGTTCAACGCTAAGAAACACAGCTCGCACCAGAGATTGTTTATCTTTAAAATAGCGATAGATCGTGGCACGTGAGACACCCGCGTGATACGCTACCTCATTCAGGCTGGTTTTATTGATCCCCTGTTCCATGAACAGGGTCAATGCAGAAAATATAATTTTCTCCCTGGTTTTTTCATCTGTCCTCATCATGATACAATAGTAACACTTATTGTATCATTTGTATAGGTCGTTGTTAGATAATTACATGAACAAATCGAATGAAATGTCTGATCGCCACTAACCAATAGCTACTTTTTTCACCGATTTTTCCATACCCCAAAACGCCTCGAATACGGTAAAATGTGAGGGAAATCAGCTTCGAGGCGGACATCCATCACAAATAATCGCTTCAGATATTTCGTTTCGGTATAAATGATATCTTCGGTTTAGGAACAAAGGCTATTGATGGAAAGAGAGGTTGAAATGGATTTCGAAGGCTATTGCGTCAAATGTCGTCAAAAACGCGCCATCAAGCAAGGAAAAGTTGAAAAGACAGCCAAGGGTCGGGCGATGGTGAAAGGCGCTTGTCCGGTTTGCGGTACCACAGTCACCCGTTTTCTCTCAAAAAAGGAAGCCGGCGCTTAGAAATTTATTTGTAATCCTAACCCGGTAACCCAGAGAGCACCTTAATTAATAAGTCAACCATAATCCAATAAGAGGGCGGGACTGGCGCGCCTGCCCTCGTTTTTTATTTCCCAATATAATGATCGACACTCTTTTCACCGATAATACTATGAACAAACACACACCCTCACCCTTTCGTGCAAATGCAACTTTAGACCATACCCTTGCACAAATATTCGACCTTTACCATTTACCTGGCCTGGCTATTGGTGTAGTCATCGATCAAGAAATTGTCTATACAAAAAGTCTTGGTGTAAGAAACATCGAAACGAAAGACCCGATAACGCCATATTCGCTTTTCTCCCTGGCATCCATCTCCAAGACCTTTGTGGCTGCGGCTATTATGCAATTGGTCGAACAAGGCAAAATTTCTCTGGATACGACATTATCTGCCTGCCTGCCCTATTTTCAGATCGATGACCCGCGCTTCAAACAAATCACCATAAGCCAAATGCTCAGTCATATCTCCGGGATGCCGGATATCGACGACTATATGTGGGATCCCCCCGAGTTTGACGATGGCGCATTAGCGCGGTACGTACGCGACATGGGCAAAGAAACTCTGGTATTTTCCCCCGGTGAAAAGTTCGTCTACAGCAACACCGCCTATGACATTTTAGGACAGGTGATTGCCGAGGTTTCCGGGCAGCTTTTTGAAGATTATATCGAGCAGCATATTTTGCTGCCATTGGATATGATAGACAGTACTTTTCTCTATAAAAACGCTTCGCCCGACCTGCTCACCTCGCCTTATCTTAATTTACCCGATCTCGAACCCGCCCCTCTCTACCCGTATACCCGCCCACACGCCCCTTGCGGTTCGCTGCATTCCAGCGTCATCGAATTATGCCATTGGGCAATTGCCAACCTTAACCGGGGCAAATTCGAGGATACTAAAATACTAAATTCTGCCAGTTATAACCTGCTTTGGCAGCCTTACGCTATCGTTGAGGAAAAGAATCCGGATGAGCATGTGGGATTATGCTGGTTCCTTAATAAATTTAAAGGCGAGAGAACGATCAGCCATTCGGGTGGTGATATCGGGTTTAGAACAAACCTGGCGCTTCTTCCCGATAAATCGGCGGGGGTGGTGGTATTGTCGAACACCTATCCGGCGCCAATTGAGTGGATCACCCAATACATTTTTGACCTTATCCTGGAAAATGAACCTTCGCCCCCAAAACCTCCCATATTTTTTACCCTCAGTCCCATTTTAAAAAACAAAGGATTGGAAGCCGCAATCGAAGAATATCATACGATAAAAGAAACGCAGCCAGATGAGTATGAATTGGATCCCGAATATATTGGCATCCTCGGTTTTACACTGATCGACATCAAACGCCCATCTGAAGCCATCCATTGGTTAAAATTAGGCATTGAAATCCATCCCGGGTCAGACCCACTTTATTATGAATTGGCGAAGGCGTATCAACAAATCGGTGTCAATGATGAAGCGGCGGAAACCTGCCAAAAGTGCCTGGAAATCAACCCGGCGCACTGGGAAGCTGCCAGGCTGCTCAATGAATTAAAACATGACTGAGGTGGGTATATTTATCTAACGCGGAAATAAACTGTTTGATCGATCATATCGAACATTTATTTGGACAACCCAGATGCACTATCCTGATTATCCTGATATTTATCTTGAGTGAGGAGATACTATGAGAAATATCCCCTTCTACATTGTGGATGTGTTTGCCGAGGGCAGATATACCGGTAACCAACTGGCAGTATTTCGCAGCGGGGACGCCATCTCCGACTCCGAGATGCAGCAAATTACTAAAGAGATGAATTTCTCTGAAACCACCTTCGTGACATCCGAAACACTGCGCCATGGCGGCTTCGATGTGCGCATCTTCACGCCCGGGGAGGAAGTACCCTTTGCCGGACATCCCACACTGGGTACAGCCCACATCATCCGCACCGAAATCCAGCCTGCCACCAAGGATAAGATAATCCTGAACTTAAAAGTCGGCCAAATTCCGGTCACTTTCGACGATACACAGCCGGATGAGACAATTTATTGGATGAAGCAGATCTCTCCCACATTTGGAGAATTGTTAACCGCCGAAACGATTGCGCCCGTTCTCAACCTCAATCCATCCGATATCGACACACGTTTTCCTATCGAAGAAGTATCCACCGGATTATCGCACATTTTGGTGCCATTACGCAGCCTGGACGCTTTGAAACGCGCCAAATCTGTGAGTGAGCGCTATTTCGAGCTGATCGCCAATCGGCGGGCAAAAGCCATCCTGATCTTTTGCCCGCAGCCGCACAAGCCAGAAAACGATATCAGCGTGCGCATGTTCGCCGAATATTATGGCGTCGCTGAAGATCCGGCAACTGGCAGCGGCAATGGCTGCCTGGCGGGTTACCTGGCGCGCCATCGCTATTTCGGCAAAACATGCATTGACATCCGCGCCGAGCAGGGCTATGAGATCGGCAGACCTTCGCTTTTGCTATTGCGCGCTGAAGACAGGGATGATCACATCGATGTGGCGGTTGGCGGAAAGGCGATGACGATTACCAGGGGCACATTAGACTAATATAATAATTTAGATGGAGTTTGAACGATGATCAGTCGCATATGGCATGGCTGGACAAAACCAGAGAACGCTGACGCATACGAAGCGTTGCTAAAAAGTGAAATATTTGTAGGCATTAAGGAACGGAATATCGACGGATACCGGGGCATTCAGCTTTTTCGGCGAAATATCGAAAAAGAAGTAGAGTTCATCACTGTGATGTGGTTCGATTCCTTGGATGCTGTACGCGATTTCGCCGGTGAAGATTACGAAGCCGCCGTGGTTCCACCAAAAGCGCGCCAACTCCTCTCCCGCTTTGATGAACGCTCACAGCATTATGAGGTGAAGGCAGAGATGAAAGCGTAAGCTGTTATACTCTGTAATCAGTCACCAGTACCCGATACTTCACCTATATTGGATTTTTCCCATACATTAACCGGTCACCTGATTATCGCCGGTAAAAACGATCTTGTGGGGTACACATATTGCCAATTGCCGTTCACAAATCGTTCAATCCAACACCAGGGAGGCAATACATCCCCATATTGGTCAAAACCCCAATATGTACCAACGACGCCTTCGTAATCATGTGTGGCTGCAATTTCATCTCGAATAACCATGGGGGCAGCACTCCCGACTCGCTGAATAGCCTGGATGATGATATTGGCAGCATCGTAAGCAAAACCGCTATAAATTTGTGGGGCTGAGCCATAATGGGGGAAATTCGCGGCAACATAGGCGTTGTAATACGGGAGCCAGCCGGTCATATCCTCAGTATTATAATATTGCAAAACAACGTAATCACCCTCGGCAGCAGAATCGCCAGAGGCAACCAGATATGTATCCAGAATCGAATCTTCCCATTGATCCCAGATAGTCCAGCCTATGGTAACATCAGCCATCGATAGATTGAACGCTGTCTTACTGAACAAACCCGCCCGGGTACCATCCCTATCGACAAAATATATTCCATCGGGATTTTCAGCCTGGATGGCAGTCAGGGTGGAGGTAAATTCTCCCACACTGGACAACTGGCGCCGGCTGGTAATCGTACCTCCTAACGAAGTGAACGTATTGCTAAAATAATCACCTGCCATTGTCCCTGGAGGATCAACCCCTTCTACGATAGCTACTCTGGATTTGTTCATCCATTGACGGAAATATATGGCCAGTACTTTGGGAGATACACCATCATGCGAAATCGTACGGAAAGTATTGGTATACCCCCCCTGTGTCAACCCGGGGCTTGTCGAGGAAGGAGAGAGCATTGGAATATTTGCCGCGTTATAAACCACCTGCCCTTGATAACTGGCTCCGCTGCACACATGCCCTACAACCGCCACGGCGCCTTCTGCTACCAAATCGTTTGCCACGGTTATGGCTTGCGATGGATTACACATATCGTCGGCTGCGGTCATTGCCAGGGTGTAGGTAATACCGCCAAAATTCAACCCGCCTGCCTGGTTGGTCTGGCTGATCGCCAGTTGAACGGCGTTTGCCACCGGCCAGCCAATATATTCCATCCCGCCACTTAATGGGGTAGCCACTCCAATGGTGATCACCGTATCGTATGCCAGCCGGAAATCATCAAAATTGGCATCAATTTCTGCCGGGGTATCCAATTGATTCAAGGCTGCCAAACCCACTTTGGTGGGGATGAATCCGCTGATCACCTTGTGAGTCCCAATTTCGAACCAATTGCTGCCGTTCTCGCTGATTGCACCGATATACTGGTCGCCCCAACGAGTGAGTCTCAGATAAATTTCATTAGTAAGGGTGGTTGTCATGGCATAATTTTCATCAAACAGCCAGCTATCTTCAACGTGGTCAAAATAGATACCGTTTCCAACACAACCAGCTTCAACATAGCCGCAATACTCCCTGCCAAGGAGCAAGTAATTATGCTCATCCTGATAAACCAGCAATCCCGCTATTTGGAAATTTTCACTGGGTTCAAAGAAAACATGCGTTTCGATCTCGAAATTGGCAGCCGGGGCTGGCTGAACCAATAGATTATTCCCTGTGCTCACACCGCCGCTTTGAGTGGTAATACTTATATATCCTGGATTGGCAGTCAGGCTCCAATGAGAATTATCCTGCTGTATCCATTCCCAGCGGGCATTTAGCGTAGATGAATCGAAATCATCCTCGAATACTTCATACTGAGAAGTTGCCGATTGCGCAGGTTGGGGCGCCAGGAGAGTCATTGTCCCCAAAACAAGAAAGATAGCGAATACCACAGTGCTTATTAACAAAATATATTTCCGATTCATATGCTTCCTCCAGTGCAGAAAAAATGAGAATAAGGAATTTTTTGATTATCCGATATTCACCACTCAATATATCCACGGCGCGAAAAAATTAGTGCGTTTCACGTGGGCTTGCCATTGTTCGCCAAAACGCGCCGCCAGAATGTCTTCCTCCCGGCAAGCACGTTTATAAAACACGATCAACGATGATACGAACAAGATGAATACTATCCATGTCCAATAAATCAAGAGCAACCCCAACACTGCCAAACACCAGCCGAAATACATCGGATGGCGCACGATGGCATAGAGCCCCTGGTCAATAAGCTGATGATCCGGGAGAAACTTTTCCTCGCGGCTGGTGCTGATGCCCCACATTCTGCCCAAAGTCTGCCGCGCCCACAGCGTAAAAAGCACACCAAGGGCAAACAATACCAATCCAACCCCTTTGCATATGGTTTTGTTTTCTTCAGAGAGATTGCCCGTTATTGGAATCCACAGTGAATAAAACAGCACCGCGGTCATAATAATTGCTGCAGCCGCCAGGAACATCTGAGCAGCCATGCCGCGGGGATTTCCGTCCCTGGTTTTGACCAGGGTCACCGCCTCGCCGCCTTTTAATCCAGCAATCCACCCCGCCAACGCCATGGCAAACGATAAATATGCCCCCTCCAGGATCACGATAATATCCACAATCAGGTTAAATATCGTGGTTTGCATCCATTAACCTAATGGTCAACCAGTTATATTTAATTGTTCCAATTGACTATGCAGAGGAGCTTATGTGAAAGCTGTGTTAAGAATACACCGATTTTATTAAGAATGCAACATTATATTTATTTTTCCTGCCTCACATTCGATATAGAATCCAACATCGGAATTACGATAACGGGCCACATATGGTTTTATCAAGAAATGGATTCTTATATCAATCAGAGAGTGGTATGATTGCGGCGAGTGGCTTATGAGGCGAAAATTTAGTTTGTTTTTTCATCTTTGGCGAAATTTACTCGATTACCCCTTACGCCAATTTTTTCGTTGGCAGCGTAAAGGCTTGCACATTAAAAATGAAGCCAAGGATGCCTTATTTACCTGCCTGCCAGAACCAGACCATACCCAGGCACAAGCCACAGCCGGGCGATTATTGAAAGAATACCATCTGGAGGCACTGTATTCATCCAGCACTATGGATAATTACTGCGAAAATTTATATTATCTGGAGATGTTGGAAAGCGCTCTTACCATACTCAAGCCTTCCTTGCCAGATCGAATCGCTGCAGCGGACATCGGCTCAACTCACTGGTTTTACGTGCAAGCCCTGTATGCCGCACTCAAATGGTGGCAATATCCGGCAGGGCGGGAGGTGGCGCTGTCTGGCTATGAAAGAGATGCCTACCGGGTGTATGCCAATTTCCATTCGCGGTACGATCACGCCCTGGCGCATATCAATAATCTGCCAGGTGTGGAATACAAACCTTATGCTTTTATGATCCAATCGTCCGCTTTCGATATCATTACCCATTTTTTCCCATTTATCTTTTTACCCGACCACCTGGAATGGGGGTTGTTGCCCTGGCAGTTTAACCCATCCGAATTGCTGAACACCGCCTGGCTGAGCCTAAAACCGGGTGGTTTACTCATCATTGCTAACCAGGGAAAAGAGGAACATCAAACACAGCTTGAGCTATTAAATCGAGCGGGCATCACTGTCAATGCCTCTTTCCCCTTTAGTTCGCCTTTCTATCACTATGATATTCCTCGTTTTGTTTGCGTAGCCTGTCGTGAACATGACCATCACCTCCCTGGCTGAAAAAGCCTGCCAACACGCCCGGCACCTGGCGACGACAATCGGTCCCCGCCCGGCTGGCAGCCCGGCCGAAAAGCAAGCTCGCGATTACATCGCCGGGCAGTTGGAGACCTTCGGGTACCAGGTAGAGCGCACCGCGGCGCCGTTTGCCCCCTCTCCAGCCCTCCATTACCCCAGCCTGGTAGGGGCGCTGGCGTTAGCCGGGTGCGGCTGGGCGTTAGCGCGCTTCCCCTGGTTGGCATTGGGGTTGCCCTTCTTGATAGCTGCCCTGCCGCAATGCACCATATGGGTTGCCCGTCACCGCAAGCCAACCGCCAAAACGGAAAATGTATTTGCTTGCACGAAAAATATCAACAAGGAAACCGTTCAAGGAAAATATCCATTTACCGCGCTTATCCTGTGCGCCCATGTGGATAGCGCCCGCGCCCTGCCATTCCGCTCCCGCTTCTGGCTACGCCTGCACAGCCGCACCATGGATATACTCCAACGAATTGCTGTAATGTTGTCGCTATTAGGCGTTTTACAATGGGTGGGATTTGGTTTACCTGCCGGCTTACTGGAGGTTGCTGCCGTCCTGGCAGTACTTGTGGCGTTGATCTGGTTATTCATGCAGGTATGGGGGTTTTGGCGCCCTTGTTTTTCTCCCGGCGCGGTAGATAACGCGTCGGGGGTCGGCGTGCTCCTGGCTTTGGCGGAACAATACGCTCTCGACCCACCCCCGCATCTTAACCTGGGATTCCTGTTCACCGGCGCTGAAGAGACCGGCGCACACGGCGCTTTAGCTTTCACTAACCGTTTCCCATTAGATAAACAAAAAACTGCTTTAATTGTGCTGGATATGGTGGGCGCCGGTAACACTTTGCGCTATATCGCCGCGGATGGTGTGTATTTTCCAATGCGCACAGACCCGTGCCTGAATCGCTTGATAAAAGAAGTATCTCCCCAAGCTCTTCCATTGAACGAGACTTTACGCAGCGGTGATCATGCCGTCTTTATTCAAAAGGGATTCTCAACAACTGCCTTACAAACGAGTGGTTCTGCCCAGGCTGAGTTAGCTTATCATACGGTCCATGATACAGCCGATCTCCTCGACTCCCAAGCCCTGGAAATGACCCTGCAATGTATACGTGATGTCTGTTCACTACCCAGGGATTACTAACTCAAATTCACTCGATACACCGAGAATTCATTCATCAGTCATCATGAATGGATTTCACCATGATATCCATTTAAAACCTGTCAGATATAATTCAACATTTCATCATAAATTCATTCCCCCCTGTCCTCCGGACGTCCCCACCCTCACGGGAGGTGAGGTGGGGGCTGGGGAGATAATGGGGCTCTTGTTACCCTACCTTCGCCCCGCATTCAGCGCAGAATTTCGCTCCCGGTGAGAGCTTGGCGCTGCATTGCGTGCAGTGCGCCTGTGATTGGATCTTTGCCCCGCACTCCGGGCAAAATTTCACATTGGACGCCAGCGGTGCATTGCAATTTGGGCAGGTGGCGCGCACACCTTGCCGCCAACTTTTCTCGGTCAGCATCTCTCTATCTTCTTCAGCCATTTTGGAATGCGCCCAAATTTCTTCCACCGTCCGGCTTGACTGTGCGGCGGCCATTTCAACGCCCAGGTCGGGGGCGCAGGTTTTGCACAATCCTTTTTGGGTGTTCCAGCAGCTTTTGCGGCACACCCAACTGGAGCAGCGCGGGCATTGCACAAAATCCGGCTTGAGTTCCTGCATGGCTTTTTCGAAAGCATCATCGTGGGCTTTCTCCCAGGTGGCAGAACGCGCCCGCTCACCCAGGTCGGCTGCTTTACCAAACACCCCGCCAAATAGGTTGCTGGCTGTATCCAGGGCGCTGCTCACCGTCCCCAATGCCGAAGGCTGAAAGCGAGTACGGAAACCGGTACCACAGCGGTCACAATAAAATTCGAACTGAAAACCTTGCTCGGTGCTTTGATCGGAGTAATTTTTGGTAAACTCTATCTTTTGAGTCATCGAATCTATTCTCCAACATATAAATTATCATCAAAAGTATAAACCACCAATGCCCGGCGCGCAAGACGATTATCTGCAAATGATAGTCTTTTTTTTCCTCGCTTGTAACTCTGTTTTATCGTTATTTAATAAAATACTTGCCTTTATCCGGAAAATCTTATATATTATTTATATCATTAGCCTCAATTGGTGGGGATTGCATGGTGGCGAAGGCAGCCATTCTTTCCACCATCCCAAGCACAATCACAATCAGCCCATTTGTCGTCTTTATAATCAGGAGGTCGCCATGCCTAAACAGCGAAGCATTCTTTGGATAATTTGCGGGGTTTGTGCAATGGTTATTCTGGGATTGATAAACCAAAATCCTGCATCCGGAACAAACCTGCCAGCCGCCCCTACCCCCCAGCCCGAATATTCCCCCCAGGTGTATCAAATCGCTGCCGAACTGGGGATCGAACCATTCCTGGTGTATGATATTCTATCCAGTGGGATCCCTGCGGATGAGATCGATCAAGACCTGATAACCGAATGGCCGGCGCATTTGGCATTATTAGCTGAACGCCAGCAACAACGCCTTCAAAACCGGGAATCCGAATTATTAGATATTGAATTGATTGAATCGAAAACCGATGCGCCCAATCCGCAACCGGTTAGCAAAGAAGAATTGTTATGGCAGGCGATCGAAGCCGCACACGGGCAGGGCGACCTTGAAACTCTTCTCAGCCTGGCAAAACAACTTCCCGAATCGCCGGATCGCCAACGATTATTGGATGAATTCTCCGGCGAGCAGGCTTCATCGTCCGCTACGCCGCAAGCAACCAATTTCATCGGGATCAATGGCAGTATGTGCGCCTACGACACTTGGGCAGCCGCCCTGGCTGCGGCTAACGATGGCGATACTTTATATATCGACCAGGGCACATGGTCGGGGCGTATCGGTCAGGTAACCACAAACCTGACCCTTCAAGCAGCCACGAACAATTGCCAGACGCCCGCTTCCGGCGGGGTAGTCATCGATGCCAATGACGCCAGCGTAACCTTTGGCGGGGTTATCGATATCCTTAACTCCGCATATATAACACTCACTAATCTCATCCTCACCGACGGCAGCGCAAATTATGGCGGGATCATTTATGCCGATAACAATACCCAGGTTATCTTAGATAATACCGATCTCACCTATGGCTCAGCATCTTCTCAGGGCGGTTGTTTCCGCATCAATGGCGGGACAGTAACCTTGATCAATTACAGCGAGATCACCGATTGTGAAACAACCGGCAGCGGTTATGGCGGCGGGGTGTCGATCGCCAGTAACGGTTATCTAAATCTTTATGATGATAGCAAGGTGGGAAATTATCTGCATGGAAACACCTCTGCAACCATGGGCGGCGGAATATATATGAATAGTGGAACCTTATCGATGTATGACGACAGCCGCGTACGCTCAAACACGGCCGCGACCGACGGCGGCGGAATATATGCGGTAAATTCAGCCACAATCGCTATGTTTGATGATACCTATGTTGGTTGGTACTTGTCTACAGCGAATAACAGCGCTGTAGATGGGGCAGGTGTTTACCTGGCGGGTAATAATGTAGAGATGAACATGGAAGACAATGCCAAAGTTCAATACAACACCGCCAGTAATTATGGGGGCGGTATTTTTGCAGACACCGACAGCCACCTGATGCTGGACGGCGCATCGGTGTTGAATAATACGGCTTCCGGCCGCGGGGGCGGTATTTATACCAATGGCGCAGTGACAGCTCAGATTGGCAACCACAGCCTGCTTTCGGAAAACGAAGTCACCGACAGTTCGGGGCTTGGAGGGGGTATGTATATATTTGGTGACAATGCGTATATCACCGTTACCAACAGCTCGATTGTCACCAATACTGCGAATTTCTATTTTGGGGGTGTCCGATTGTATGGAAACAGCACACTGACCCTGGAAGAAGGTTCCGATTTGAGTTATAACGACGCCACCACCAACGGCGGTGGGGGATTGGGATTATCCGACGGTGTTGTAAATATCGACAGTTCAAAGGTATCCTACAATACAACGCCAATCAACGGCGGTGGTTTATATCTCATTAACGGTACATTGAATATTATTGATTCTGAAGTTACACATAACACGGCAACGCAAGATGGCGGGGGAATCTATAATTTGGGTGGCGTGATCAACATCACCTGTCTGGATGATAGTGGGCAGGTTTCTTACAATACTGCCACGAACGGCGACGGGGGCGGCATCTATGATAATTCCGGGAACACATTGACAATTTATGAAAGCGGCCCGCATGGGTGTTATGTAAGCAGCAATAACGCTGGTGCTGACGGCGGTGGAATTTACTTGAATGCTTCCTCATTGAACTCCCAGGGAACAGTGATCTATGTCAATAATACCGCCTATGATAACGGCGGCGCAGTCTACCTGGATCACCATGCTGAAGCGGTGTTCGATGACACTGATGCATTTTTGGAGGTCTCGTCGTTGTATAGAAATCGTGCATCTCATGGCAACGGCGGCGCTATTTTTGCCGCTAATAGCAGCCAGGTAGATTTGCTGGGCGCTCAGGTGGGGCGCCTTGACGGGAATATATCCGGAATAGGCAGCGGCGGGGGCATCTATGTAGAATCAAGCACATTGAATTTATACAACGCGAAAATCTTGAACAACGAAGCCAAACTCAATGGCGGGGGGATTGCGGCATACACCTCGACGGTTACCGTGCAAAGTGTGTATGAAAACTTACCCATCGCACGTCTGAATGGAGTCCCGCCGGTAGTCAGCCCTTGTGATGCCATGAGTAAATCTGCCAATCGGTATTGCTCGGAAATCAATAATAACACGGCAGAAGGTGATGGTGGAGGCGCATATCTCTATAACAGCACATCCATCATTACGAACACAGTTTTTTTCACCAATACTGCGGAAGTGGGAGCGGCTGTAAGAGTATATTTGGGTTCACTCGACTTGTATAATTCTCTCATAAGCGCCAATGACGCTATAGATTCATACAATCCTTCCATCGTCAATGCCTATGCCGGTACCGATCCCGCGAATTCAGCAACGCTTAACGCCATCCATAATACGATTGCCGATAATTTGGGTAATGGTATTTATTTCGCCAAATATACTGGCGGTGACTTATACAACAACATTATTTGGGGTAACGATAAATGTGGCGCGATAAATGATTCGGTAACCGCTTCCTGCAACGATACACAAGGCAGCGCATTCAGTGGCACCGGAAACATCAGCAGCGATCCCTTGTTTGTCACTACCGCACGCGGCGATTATCGTTTGCCCTTTTACTCTCCGGCTATCAGCCGCTGCGCGCTTCATGGACTGGCGAACGATCTGGATGGGCAACCCCGTCCCTGGGGAACCGCTTACGATATGGGCGCCTTCGAAGCGTTTGTTTCCTATTTACCTCTGGTCATTCGTTAGCATATGCAGACCTCACGGGAATATTCTGCCCGTGAGGTCTGAAAATTAAGTTTGTAAAGACCAGCAGCTATCCTCATGTGGCGGTGTCTTTGCAGTATCATATACGAAAAACTACACATCATAACAAGGAATAACCTATGCCAGCGTATTGGGTCGAAGGCATCTACATCTCTGCTATCGGGTTGAAAAAAGCCAAGAAAAATGGCAAAATCGCAGATGCGGATAAAGAACTGTTTGCCCGCTCATTCTGGGCAGACACCCCCGCCGAAGCATTGCGCCTGGCGGACGAAGCGCTGCAGGGCGGCAAATGACTCGAAAAGCCCAAGGTAAGCCAGAGATCCGAGGAGCAGCGCATGCGCCAACAAGGCGCGCCTGAACTGCCGGGTCTGTTTGCAATCAAAAACAAGAAGAAAAGGTAATATAAAAGAAAGAATAAAAAAAACCTATCGAATCAATTCCGACACAGGGAATGGCTTTCCATGTGCCGGATAGATCATTTTTGCACCCTGTGCGATAAGTTTTTCCCAGCTATCATAGACCGTATTAATATCTTCGATGTAAATTGGGCGGTGTTTTATGCCGGTAAAGCGCAGGAAATTCATGGCGACATCCCCGACGAAAGCCATGCCATCGGATAATATTACGGATATTGAATCGCGCGAGTGTCCGGGAGTGTATATTATTTTGCCGTCAATCCCGATTTGTTTTAATAGATCAAAATTATCCCCATCCAAGATCACATCGTTCTCTCCAAGGATCACAGGAGGAAATTTAAACTGTTGGTGAGTCAATGTAAAGAGTGAAAACACAAATTTCACCCGGCGGTTGACCGGAACGATGGTATCTTCTGATTCGCCAAGTTGTAATGGTTCTATCGCATTTCGATGCGCGATCACCCGGCAGCCTGCTTTTTTGATCAATTCTGCCGCGAATCCGGCGTGATCGTCATGGTGATGGGTCAACAACAGCCATTTAATATCTTTGATATCGATCCCCAACCGGTCAATCCCCTTTATAAATTTCATAAAATAATCAGGATAAGATGTGTCAATGAGAAGGTAACCACCATGACACTTCAATAGATAGCAATATGTGAAACTTAGCTTTATGCGGTGAATCAATTTGTGACTATTTATATTGTTCTCAAAACACATCTTTATTTTTATAATTCTCGATTCCGATTAATTGATAACAGGGAATATGGTTACCCCTGTTTTTTACGTTGAAAATACCGGATTATGCCCAATACAAAATTCATCCGCGGCGTTCTTTGCATATACTGCCGGTATTTTTCTCCAAATTTATTTAGATTCAACGCTTCTTCTCGCCGCATGTCGTCGTAAATTAGAAAAATCAGAATCACGCCCAAGATTAAACTGAGCCAATGTTGTGAAATACATATCAACGCAAAGGACATCAACATAAACGAGAGGTACATAGGGTGGCGGACAACCTGGTAAATCCCTGTATCTACCACAACCGTTGTACGCATCCATTTTTCGCCTTGCTTTGCCTTGCCGAATGACTCAAATTCCGTTCGCCCTCTCCAGCCGGGAATGGCAGATAAGATCAGGCAAGCCCAGCCAAAGTAAAGTAGTATACTTTGGTGAAGCCAATTGTAATAGAGAAAACAGAGGATTATTTGCCCGATAAATGCTGCCGACTCAATGGTCATCAGGGCAATCTCTTTGCGATCAACAACACGTTGAGGGATGTCCGGTTTTGTTTCATTCATTTTATTCCTCCTCTGGTATGATAACAATTCGACCTGCACCATTCTTTTATAATCGAAAATCAATAAAATTGAAATGTTATTATTTATCTAGCTACCCTACACTTTTAATTTTCTGTCATTGTGAAGGGCGTTCTTTGCCCTGAAGCAATCTAGAATCTGTAAAAATAGACGTCCATTAAGGAGATTGCTTCAGTCGCATAGTTTACACTGAACGAATTGAATGTGCTCCTTCGCCACAATGACAATTCGCAAACTGTCGGGTGGCTAGAATTACTTTATATTATACGAAGATATTGTGAATTTGTCGCAACGGTCTCTCCCAGCCCATCTCATCTCCCCTGCCCCCACCTGCCTTGCCAAAAAACCGCATATTTTTGGGGGCGGCGAGCAGGGGGTGAGGGTAAATTCACGAGCAGATGATTTTCTACTATAAAATATGTAGATGGTTTTTCCGGCATAGCAACGGATAACTAATTGACCAACACCTTATGGCTTAAAGCTGACATCCGATAGCTGATGGCTGATATCCATCAGTCTTCCCAACTGGTCTATGATTTTTACCCGAAAATTGGGCGGATTGATATACCACAATACGAGTGGTAGAATGTCTTCATAAAGAAAATTCGATACAAAAAACCAGATCGCTGCATCATTGAAAGATCATACGAAAAAAAATGCAACGGCTGAAAAAATTTTTTTGAGTCGTTCAGACTCAGGAGGTTTGGTTAATATGGAAGCACAGGTAGCAACTTTCTCAGTTAAAAAAGGCTTGGCTCAAATGCTGAAGGGCGGCGTGATCATGGATGTGGTTACTGCCGAGCACGCCCGTATTGCGGAAGACGCCGGCGCTGTAGCCGTCATGGCTTTAGAACGCGTCCCAGCGGACATCCGCGCCGATGGCGGTGTGGCGCGCATGAGCGACCCGGAACTCATCCTCCAGATCATGGATTCCGTCTCCATCCCTGTGATGGCGAAATGCCGCATCGGTCACTTCGTCGAAGCCCAAATATTGGAAGCTATTGGCGTGGATTACATCGACGAATCGGAAGTACTCACCCCGGCGGATGAAGCACACCATATCAACAAACACCCCTTCAAAGTCCCGTTTGTATGCGGCTGCCGAAACCTTGGCGAAGCGCTGCGACGCGTGGGTGAAGGCGCCGCTATGATCCGCACCAAAGGCGAAGCCGGCACCGGTGACGTGGTGGAAGCCGTGCGGCATGCCCGCTCGGTATTAGGCGAGATCCGGCGCTTGCAAGGTATGGCGGAAGAAGAACTGATGGCGTATGCTAAAGAGATCGGCGCCCCTTACGAATTAGTGGTAGAAACCCGCCAGTTGGGCCGTATGCCGGTGGTTAACTTCGCCGCCGGCGGCATTGCCACCCCGGCAGACGCTGGTTTGATGATGCAGCTGGGTGTGGATGGCGTTTTCGTCGGCTCCGGCATTTTTAAATCCGGCGATCCCGCCAAACGGGCGGCAGCCATTGTCAAAGCCACTACTCACTACAAAGACCCCTACATTCTGGCTGAAGTGAGTCGTAATCTGGGTGATCCTATGGTCGGACGACAGATTTCATCCATTCCGGAAGGTGAGCTTATTGCTCAACGCGGCTGGTAATATGAAAATCGGCGTGCTTGCCTTACAAGGTGATTTTGAGGAACATGTGGTCGTATTACGCCGTTTAGGGGTGGAGGCGGTTGAAGTGCGCCTCCCCAAGGATTTGGATGACCTGAATGGGCTGATCATCCCTGGCGGCGAATCAACCACTATCGGCAAGCTGGCGGTGGACTTTAAGTTATTGGAGCCTCTTCGCCGGTTCGGGCAAGAAAATGCCGTGTGGGGTACCTGCGCCGGGGCTATCTTCCTTTCGAAAGACGCTCACCGCCGCCAGCCATTGCTTGGGTTGATGGATATCACCGTCGAACGCAATGCGTTTGGTAGACAGGTTGCCAGCTTCGAAGTGGATATAGAAGTCCCCTTGTTGGAAAAAGTGGCACCTGGCGGCGGACCTTACCACGCAGTGTTCATCCGCGCCCCGTTGATCGTAGCCGTGCATGGTAAGGCGCAGGCGCTGGCATGCCTGGAAGACGGGCGCATAGTCGCGGCTCAACAGGAACATTGGCTGGCAACGGTTTTCCATCCCGAATTAACTGCAGATGATCGTTTTCATCGCTATTTTTTGCAAATGGCAGGCTATAATAAAAGGGTGGAGTGATTTTATATTCGAAAATCTGGCATGATTACAAGACCTTTTGATTGGCGTGACCTTCCCATGCTGCACCGTTACCGCGACCAGGGTGTATATCTATACAGCGCCCTGGTTCTAACGCGCGGCTCTCTGCTCATTCCATCTGCCATGATTGCATCTGTGGCGCCGGGGGTTGGTGTTTTTACCTCGGTATGCGAGGATGGTACGAATGAACAGCCACTGATTGGACAAGCCGTGCAAAATCAGGGATCGACCCTGGCGCAAATGACCTTCCTTGCGCCGCGCCCGGCTCTGGCAGGGAAAGACCTTTCAGCGCTGGTAGAATATATGGTCGCACAAGCCGGTGAACGCGGCGCATTGCGCCTGCTTGCCGATGTGGAAGAACAATGTGAAGCTTTTGAACCCCTTCGCAAACTTGGGTTCGCGATATATTCCCGCCAGCGCATCTGGAAATTTCCAGAGCAGGTGAATGGCAATTCCCAGACACTATCCTGGCGAACAGCAACCGACCAGGATAATATCCCGGTACGGGCGTTGTATAACAATATCGCCCCCGGGTTGGTTCAACAGGCAGAGAGTTATCCGGCAGAACGCTTACGCGGTATGGTTTATTGGAAAGGCGATAATCTGCTGGGGTATGCGGAGTTTAAATATGGCCATAAAGGCATTTGGGTGCAGCCTTTAGTGCACCCGGATGTCAATGAATTAACCAAGATGCTGTCGGGATTGCTGCACAATATCCCCAACCGCTATTCCCGCCCGGTATATGTATGCGTGCGGACTTATCAATCCTGGCTGGATGCGCCGCTGAAAGACCTGGGCGCAGAAGCAGGCCCGCCCCAGGCTGTGATGGTGAAGCACCTGGCTGTAAGCGCCAAACAAACCCGCCCATATGCCCTTCCGACTCTGGAAGGTGGAAGACCGGAGGTCTCAGCCCCAATCGCTCATTCGGAGACCAATCACAGTTAATGAAACAAAGACGGATTACTGACGATTTACAGGCATTATTAGACGTATTGCCCCCTGAAATTTCAAATGCAGTGACTGCCAATGGTCACAGCGATGATCTGTTAGAGATCATCCTGGACCTGGGGCGTGTTCCGACAGCCCGTTATGTGACGGGGGAAATCGTGCTGGCGCAGGCAGAAATATCCCGTACAGAGATCGATTATGTGGTTGAGCGTATTGGCGTTTTCGACGCCGATAACCGAGCTGGGCTGGAGCGCACCCTGCACCGTATTGCCGCCATCCGAAACCGGCGCGGTATTATTGTGGGACTCACATGCCGGGTAGGCCGGGCAGTGTATGGCACCACCGATATCATTAAGGATTTGATCGAGAGCGGGAAAAGTTTGTTGATCCTGGGCCGCCCCGGCGTGGGGAAGACCACCATGCTGCGCGAAGCTGCCCGCTTGCTGGCAGAAACCAAGCGGGTCGTGATTGTGGATACTTCCAACGAAATCGGCGGGGATGGCGATGTCCCCCATCCGGCGGTTGGGCGCGCCCGGCGTATGCAGGTGAGCGCTCCATCCTTGCAGCATGAGGTCATGATCGAGGGTGTGGAAAACCATAACCCCGAAGCTATCGTAATCGATGAGATTGGGCGTGCGTTGGAAGCCGAAGCCGCCCGTACCATCGCCGAGCGAGGGGTACAACTCATCGGTACAGCGCATGGCAATACGCTGGAGAACCTGCTGCTTAACCCCACTATCTCCGACCTGGTGGGGGGAATCGAATCAGTCACACTCTCAGACGAGGAAGCCCGGCGGCGCGGCACACAAAAGACCGTGCTCGAGCGGCGCTCACCGCCCACTTTCGACGTGCTGATCGAAATCCAGACCAGAGACCGGTTAGCCGTGCACGCCGATGTGGCGGCTGCAGTGGATGCCATGTTGAGAGGTTATCCCCTGCCGCCGGAAATCCGCTCGCGGGATGACGATGGTAAAATCCAAATTCAAAAAGCGCCTTTCCCGGTAAGTTCTTTTAACACCAAAACCGGATTCCGGCGTCCCGGCAACGGCTCGGCTCACGAAGCGCAGCCCCCCAGCGAGCCTGCCCAAATAGAAACCGTCCCTGATTACCCCTCAGAGTCACAACCGCCAGCCAGAACGCCATTGGAAACCGTGCGGATTTATCCTTATGGGGTGGCGCGTAACCGCCTTACCCAGGCCGCCCGCCGTTTAGGCGTACCGGTGGTGATTGCCAACGATGCTTCGCAAGCGGATGTTTTGGTCACGCTGCGTTCGTATTATCGTAAACGCCAGCGCCCCCTGGTGGACGCCGAACAGCGCGGCACACCGGTGTATGTGCTGCGATCCAACACCATCAACCAGATGATGCAGTTCCTGGGGAGCCTTTTCAACCTCTCGGCAGATTACCCCGAAGAACGGGAAGAAGATTTTTTGCGCGAAGCGCGCATGGCGATCAATGCTGTGTTGAACGGCGAACGCTGGGTAGAGCTGCCTCCAGCCGGGGCGAGCATCCGCCGCTTGCAGCACCAGCTTGCCCGCCAATCCAATCTGACCTCGCATTCATACGGCAAAGAGCCTTATCGGAGAGTGAGGATTTTCAGGGAGGGTGCGTAGGCAGACGGTTATCGGGGGTTATCCGTCATAAAGATTAAGCCACAACACTCAGACGCTCTTCATTACTGGAGGGAACCTACATCTTCTGTCATTGCAAACCAGGCGTTCTTTGCCTGGCGAAGCAATCTTCCCTTTGTTCTCAAGATTGCTTCGCTCGTTCCTCGCTCGCAATGACATTTGGGGCGTGTTCCTTTCGGAAAGATAAATTTTTACGCATTTTGGAATTCCCCGCAATGACAGTTCCTTTGGAGTAAGTACTCTCATTTACCACGGTTTACCTGGCATTTATATCGCTGTAAATGAACAATACACACATGCCAAATTGATTAATAAAAATCGGCATGGATTTTCCCAAAGAAGCCATACCAGAAGCAATGGCAAAGAATTCCACCCCAACATACCCGGCAATCACCGGGATTGTCAATAATAGAATATCTTTCCGCTCGACGAGTTTGCGATCCACCCATATGAGCAATATAGTCCAGTTCAAGCGCTGGACGGGGGTTACACCAGGGAGTTAAATGGCTGTAGATGGGATCGCCGATCCCATCTATAGGGCTTTTGATACCCCTCGCCTTTATTCCATACCAGTATGATGCCAGGCTGAAAGGCGCCCGCGTATTTTAAAGCCTAAAAAAATCTCCTGCTTTCCTGTCTTCCTTATAAAACTCTTGATTTTCTTACCACGAACAGACACCTGGCTGACGGTATGTTACAATCAAATCATATCAGTCAATCATATCAATAAATCACGCTGGATCGCTTCGTCTTTTGATTTCTAGGATAGTTATTTTTTGTTAAAAGCAATAATTATATAAAAAGCGAGAATAATGGTCGATGTCGAAAAGTGATCCATCATTACGCCGAAAGACTGTAGCATTTTCCTGTTTTCTATGCTTTGTGGAAGGGATAGCGTGCGTCCTTTGGCTGGCACTTATTCCGGGGGATGCTAAAAATGCTATCCTGTGGGGGTTTTCGTCACAACGGCTGATGATTAGCGCAATTATCGTCATTGGCAGTATTGGATTCCTGATACTTTCCTCCCTGTTCTGGCGAAAAGGGGATTTATTTGATAGTTTTTTCATTGCTATAAAAAAAACAAAATATTTGGGTTGGGTAAATCTGGCCTTGGGTATAAGTTTTCTTGCTGTTTTGGGATTGCTTTTTTTTCCGCCTGCCGGGATATTGAAATATGGATCGGCGTATCATCAACGCCTGGTTCCGTTGTTTATATTTATCCTGCTTTCCATACTCCAGACAATTATTGTCGTCGATTGGCTTACCTGGAACCAGGTTAAAGAATGGTGCATTCAAACTATGAAACGAACTCGCAGACTTGACCAGTCTGTGTGGGTCAGTATCGGATTATTGTTACTTTCAGTTTTTATCGCCTTAACCCAGGTCTATTATGTTTATTACAATTTCGGCGACGAGGGAACAACGCTTACCACTGGCTGGCTGATTTCCAAAGGCTGGGTATTGCATAAAGAGATTTTCTCCCATCATTTCCCATTTCTTTATTTTTTCGTCGCACTAATGGTAAAGCTTTTTGGAATCGCTATTTTACCGATCCGTCTTTCGCTTATATTTTTCCGAACCCTGGTTTTTGCCATCTCAATGAAATTCAGCCGATACCGTGTGGCATTGGGTATTACAGCTTTAGCCTGGAGTCTGATAGGCCATCTTTACCTGGGGAATATATTGATTTATTACTCCTTAAGCGGATTTTTACTGGTATGCAGCATTGCCATCGGGTTGACCTTATTGAACGAACCGCAAAAATATTCCAAAGCAGGGATTTTCACGTTGAGTTTATTTAGCGGATTGGCTGTGATGACCGATCCGTTCATGCTTTTTCCAACGGCTGCCCTGCTTATAATCGTTATGCTCAACATCCTCTTCCAAAAATCCAATCCCACCAAGCTCCGATTGTTCATCAAACTAGGGGCGATTGTTTGCTCAGGGTATGGCGCGGGTCTGGCGTGTTACCTTATCTATGCCTTGAGTACCGGCAGCCTGACAGATTTCTATCACCAGGCTATTCTGTTCAACGCGGTTACGTACAGCAAATATTCCCCCTCGATAAATTTCGGCAATGCTTTTAATATGTTTAAAAATGGTCTGGATATTTTCAATCCATTGTGGTTTACCAATACATCGCCGTTTTATACGTGGGATAGCTACATAGAGCTTGACGCCTGGGTTTTCACCGGATTTTTTTATCGGTTTGTGATTTTGTTGGCCAGCCTGTTTTGTCTGCTGAAACGCCGGTATTTAACCGGCATTACCCTATATGTGGTTGCTTCATTGGTAATGATGCGCGCGACCAGGTTTTTTTATGAATCCCCCTTGGTTTTGTTGTCCATTTTTATTTGCGCCTGGTTACTCTCCGGTGACGTTTTTTCATGGCAGAAGGTGACAGGACGTTTTTGGAGCAATACCCGGCAGATCGCTCAAAAAACCATTTGGGTGATTGTGCTCTTGATGTTCTGCTGGTTGAATATTCGTGCAGTTCATTTTTTGTTCAAGGATATTGATCAACTGCAATATGAATATTTCTTTGGCGTAAAGAAGAATGAGGCAAATTCTCTTAAGCGACTCACCTGTGGAAACGAAAATGCCCGATTGTTAGTTTATCCCTACGATCCCATTCTCTACTTCCTGGCGCAAATGCCGCCGGCTTCAAAATTCATCTATATGCTTCCCTGGACGGTTGAAATCGGGCAAGACGAAGTCATTCATGCGCTGAAGGAAAAACCCGTGATGCTATATATAGATCGAGAGGCAAATGTTTGGGGCTACCCTGTAAAAGACTTTCTGGCGGATTTGCTGAATTATGTTGACAATTACTATGTAAGGAAAAAAGGTGTTTTTCTTGTTTCACCTTCCCTGGCAGAATGTAAGTAGGACTCAGGACTTGCAAAGGCAATCGTACTCAATATAGAAATGTTGGCTTCATCGCTATGGGCTCATGATCTCCGTAATAAAAGGTGTGTTCAATGCCTAAAGAAAAAATCGAAGAAATCAAAAAGCAGCTCGCCGATCTAAAGAAACGCTGGCCGGCTCATTCAGTCCCGCCCGCCATGATGGCGCAACTGGATGATTTAGAGACTGCGCTAAGCCAGGAAATGAATGCACACAACGCATTGAGCGAGGTGTTGGATATCGAGTCAAGGGTCTTTGAGGTACGTGCTATTGGGCGGGTGGAAAATGCGTTCGATGAGCCTGCGCCTCCTGAGGATATCCGCAGCTGCGAATCGACGATCATTCTCGACCCGCACCTGGCGGAAGGTCTGCAAGGGTTGGAAAAAGAAAACCGAATCATGGTCGTATTCTATTTTCACCGCTCCGAGGGATACGATTTGCTGCAGCATCCCCGTGGCGATGAGAGCCGCCCAAAACGCGGCGTTTTTGCGCTCTGCAGCCCAAGGCGCCCCAATCCCATCGGGGTGACTGTGGTCGATTTGCTGGGTATCCAGGACAATATCCTGCGTGTACGGGGGCTAGACGCCATAAACGGCACCCCTGTGTTGGATTTAAAACCGGCCGGATAAATTATATAATATAGCGATTTTGGCATTCGATCCATCTATCCATCACAAAACAGGAATAATCTCTCATGAACTTTGGTTTTTTACTTTTTCCCGACGCAGAAGAACTCGATTTCATCGGTCCCTGGGAGATCATTGGTATGTGGGGCATGCATTTCAATGGACCCGAAAAACGCCTGCTCATCAGCCAGGACGGCGCGGCGGTGCAGTGCGCCAAAGGATTGAGTGTCAATCCCCATTGCAGCTTCATGGATTGCCCACCATTAGATTTCTTATTAATTCCGGGCGGGCAGGGCACACGTAAAGAGGTGAATAATCAGGTTTTGGTGGATTTCGTCAAACAACAAGCCACCGCTTGTAAGCAAATATTATCGGTGTGCACTGGCGCATTTATCCTTCAAGCCGCCGGTTTATTGGCGCATAAACGCGCCACCACCCATTGGGGTTCACTCGACCGTTTGCGCAAGTATCCCGATGTGACCGTGGTTGAAGAGAGATTTGTGAGAGATGGAAATATCTGGACCGCCGCGGGCGTCTCAGCCGGGATCGACCTGGCGCTGGCATTGATTGCCAGCCTGGCAAGCGAAGAGGTCGCCGGTAAGGTGCAACTGGCAGCCGAGTATTATCCTTCTTCGAGGCGCTATGGCTACGCTCCCCTCTCTCCCGGCGCCCCGGCTTATCTCAACAAGTAAACAGAAAAAAGGTAATCAGGTATTGGGTAATCGGGATAGTTTTTTTCGGTTGCCTTGATACCTGATTTCCTTATAGCCTAATTACCAGGTTACCTTGTTGACTGATAACCGATAGCTGACGGCTTTTTTCCCCATTGACGAACCACAAAATATATGGCATCTTGTATAAAGCCTAACACGAACTATTGTCGTTTCTATTGCCAAAGGAGAATACACAATGAAAGCAACCGAAGTGTTAATGGAGGAACACCGCGTGATCGAGCGCGTGCTGACAGCCATCGAAAGAGCTTCCCAGAGCCTGAGCCGTGATGACGCCACCCGTCCGGGTATCTTCATCGAAGCGGCGGATTTCGTTTCGGGGTTTGCCGATGGCTGCCATCACAAGAAAGAGGAGAATGTGCTTTTCCCTGCAATGGTGGAGGGCGGTTTATCATACCAATTTGGACCGGTGTCAGTGATGCTTGCCGAGCATGACGAAGGCCGCACTTTGAATAACGGAATGTTGCTGGCTGCGCAGCGTTTGCAGGCAGGCGATAAAGACGCCAAAGATCAGGTCATTCATAATGCGATGGGGTATGTCACCCTGATGCGCCAGCATATCGCCAAGGAAGATCATGTTTTATTCCCTATGGCTGACCAAATCATCCCCAAGCAAGAGCATCAAAAAATCTACGAAGCCTTCAACCATATCGAACACGATGAGGCCGGAGAAGGTATTCACGAAAAATACCTGGCATTGGCTGAACGATTAGAGAAAGAATCATTCGGCTAGCTGCCCGGGAGGGTCATATTGGAGCACAGAATGAACATCGCCCGCCATTACCCTGCCTGGTTATTGATGCTCATTCTATGTATACCCATGGCTTGTCTGGGGAGCCTGCCAATATCCGGCGAACCCTCGCCAGCGCCGGTGCTCCACACGACTCTAGTTCCCAGCGACACGCCCACACCCATTCCGACCGCCGCCCCTATCGCAACAGCCGCTGCTGGTAATTTCAGCCTGCCTCAGAACGGAGCGGTGCTGCCTCGGGGAAGAGCCACGATCAATAACGCCTGGACCGGTTATGACTCAAGCGGGTTCAGGTTCGATAATGCCAGTATCGTTTCCTGGGCTTCCAGGCAGGCAGATATTCTCGCTTCCAGCCGGAATCAATCCGGCAGCACCATCTGGTTTTTTATCCCCAACGATTCGCCGCCCTACCAAAGCCAATACGACAAAGGCGCAAAATCGGGGATCATCGAAATGCCGCAAAAAGCCCTTGACCCCGGCATCGAATGCCCCCCAGACGGCTATCAGTTTCACTGGGTCGAAGCCAGGGTTGGGGCAGTCTATTGTGTGCGCACCCGTGATGGGCAGCACTTCGCCTTAATTCAAGTTGCCCTGAATGAAGAAAACCTGGTTTTCGACTGGGTGTATCTGTCCGCTGAAAGCCCGGTAGCGCCTGTGGATGTATCACCGCTTCCTCCCCAAGCGGTCAACTACACATCCATGAATCAGGAAAAACTCATCCTGTACCCCATCACCGGGCGAAACATCGTATTATTAGTCCCTTCTCAAGAATTGGATAAATTTGTTCTTGAACAAATGGTGGATACGTTCGACCGGGCATATGATTTCTATAGAGACGCCACGGGCAGGACACCAAGGCTTCAAATGCAGTATCAGGGATTGTCAACCATAGCCGTGGTGCCTTCCACATGCGGCGTAAGCTGCGGCTACCTGGGAATGACCGGCATCGAGCTGCGTTATGATCAGTTTGACAAGCTTTATCGCGGCGTGTTCGAAAGCGATCAATATGACCCATCGATATTCTATGAAATGGGACACAATTTCTGGTTTTATGAAAATAAAATCGAATACATCGGCACCGACCATACCGGCGCCATCGCTGACGGATATGCAATATATATGCTTTTTTTAGCCATGGAAGCCGCCGGCGTAAAGCCTGCCCCTTACAACGACATTGATTTTTCACAATACAAGGCTGAAGTGGAAGGATTGCTTCCGATATATTTATTGGACACGTCCCTTAATTGGGACAACACTTTGAGAATTGGTGACGCGCCGCCAAATTCATTAGGCTTGGGTGGTTCCGCTCTCTTTGCTTCGTTCTTACTCGACCTGCACAGCCGCATCGGTGATGACTTCGATCAGTGGCTTTGGAAAGAAGTCGATTTACGTCCCGACGCGGTAACCACCCAGGATGCTATAGATAACTTCGTACTGGCAACATGTACGGCAGCTGAAAAGAACTTGACCCGCGTGTTTGTCGAACGTTACCGCTGGTATGTGTCATCGGAGACGTTAAAAGAGGCGCGCACCCGTTTTGGCGATGCGCTTCGGCCGTGAAAATAATATCACTCGAAAAGCAAGAAAATGGGAAAGGTGAGGTGGGGGAGAAAAAACACCTCCCCTATTTTCGTCTTTCAAAATGGGGGAGGTTAGGAGGGGGTGTATATATTTTCTCACCTTCGAAGCGAATGGCACGTGTATTGCAACTTTTTTATAGGGAATGATTTCGTTTTTAATGGTGGGGCTTTTATTCATTGCTTTTCCGGGTTTTTAATCGGTATGCCTTTGAAGTATAGATAATTAATAAAACTACACGCTGCCGCTTCGCGCCGTCTCAACCCAACCGGTATCCTCCTCGCGGAAAGGGACAATACGTTATGAACTTTGGATTCTTACTGTTCGATGATGTCGAAGAACTTGATTTCATTGGCCCCTGGGAGATCGTCGGGGTGTGGAGCAAACATTTTGAAGGACCAGAACAATGCCTGCTCATCAGCCAGTCCGGCGAGGTCGTTCAATGCGCCCAGGGGTTGAAAGTGATCCCCGATTACAATTTCGAAACATGCCCGACATTGGATTATCTTTTGGTACCCGGCGGGCATGGCACCCGCCGGGAAGTGGAAAATATCGCGTTTTTGAATTTCATTCAAAAGCAAGCCGCCAATTGCCAGCATGTGCTTTCAGTATGCACTGGGGCTTTCATTCTCCAGGCCGCCGGGTTACTGGCAGATAAAAATGTCACAGCCCACTGGGGGTCGCTGAAAAATTTACGCAAGCTGCCAGATTTAACGGTCGTCGAACAGCGCGTGGTTCATGATGGAAATATCTGGACGGCGGCGGGCATATCAGCGGGGATCGACCTGGCGCTGGCATTAATTGCTGCACAGGCTGGGGAAGAGACTGCGGGAAAAGTTCAAATGGCTGTGGAATATTACCCCGCCCCCGTGCGTTATGGCAAAGCCCACCTGTCGCCAGAATTGCCGGCGTATTTACGGCAAGAAGTCGGGGTTGTCTAAACACCAATATAACTCGATGTGGGGCTTTGAAATTTTATTTTTCCACTTAGCGGATTTTTGATATAAATGATATAAAGATATATACTCTGGCTGCGAAAAATGTCAACCATTTCTCAACCTGTTAAGGCGGACAATATCGATGGAAGCTGGCGTGGGTTATATATGAATGGTGGTATAGCTATGCTTCTCACATTTCTTTACATCCCCATCCAGATCATCACGTTCATGACCACACCTGAACCCACCAATGCCATTAACTGGTTCAACTTATTTCAGAAAAGCAAATTCCAGGGCTTACTATCGTTTGAATTTTTATTCATTGTGACCTCGGTGATAGGCATAACCACACATCTCGCCTTGTATGTGACACTCAGAAAAGTCAACCAATCCTGGATGGCAATTGCTTTGGCGTTTAGCCTGCTGGGCGCCGTTTGCATCATCGTCGCCAAGCCAGCCATCGACATGATCTACCTGGCTGATCAGTATACGGCTGCTACCACTGATGTATTCTGATTGATATCCGATTATTAAAACCAGGGAAAAGTGACAGATAATCCCGAACAGGTGAACGTAAAAATGCCTCAGGGAGATCTAAATAAAAGTACTATAGAAGGGAATTGAGATGAATGACAAAATATTGGTGACCTATGCCAGCCGCTTGGGTGCAACAGTGGGCGTGGCAGAAGCAATCGGTAAAACGCTGGCAGAAAGCGGCCTCATCGTTGAAGTGCATGACATGAAAGACGTGAAAGACCTTTCGCCTTACCGTGCAGTGGTCGCTGGCAGCGCCATTCAGGGAAATCAATGGCTTCCGGAAGCCATACAATTCTTACAAACGCACCGGGCAGAATTAATAAAAAAGCCATTCGCGGTCTTTTTGGTATGCATGACCCTGGCGATCGGCGAAGGGAAATATCGTAAGGAGGTGGAGGAATTTTTATTACCGGTACGCCAGCTTGTCAAACCAGTAAGTGAGGGCTTGTTCGCAGGCGTGCTGGATATCAAAAGGATTCCGTCGTATAGCAAACGCCTGCAATTCCGCATAAGCCTTATGTTGGGCATCTGGAAAGAGGGTGACCACCGCGATTGGGACGCCATCCATGAATGGGCTGCCGGTTTACCCGCCCTGCTGATAAAATAGGCAAAAAGGATATATACAATGATCACTTATATTTCACTGTTACGTGGTATCAATGTGAGTGGAAAACGAAGAATCACTATGGAAGAACTGGTGCACATTTATCAGGCGTTAAACTTCACCAATGTGGAAACCTATCTCCAAAGCGGAAATGTGGTGTTTGAATCTACGGAGCAAGATAAAGATAAGCTTACTCATACAATCGAAGCTGAAATCGAGAATTACTTTGGTTCACCCATAAACGTCTTTGTTCGCAATATCGGCGATTTTGCACGCATTGTCGCCGGAAATCCGTTTACCTCCGCCAAGCACCTTGAACCGGTTAAGATACATGTGACTTTTTTGTATAATACGCCGCCCGGCAATGTGTTGGCTGAATTGAAGAACCCCAATGAAGATGGCGATGAATTTTTTGTTGTTGGAAGGAAAATATATATTTATTGCCCGAATGGCTATGGCAGAACCAAATTAAGTAACAATTTTCTCGAAGGACGTTTTGATATGCCTGCCACAACCAGAAATTGGAAAACCGTGAAAGCTTTGTATGAAATAGCTAAAATGAAGGATTTAAAAATCAATCAACCTAAAGTTTAATCTCTTGCATGTTCCATAATTTATATGATATCCAACTGGTTGTTGGGGGAAACACAAATAAACTTACCAACCTCCCGCAGGTTTGGAACCTGCGGGAGGTTTTTTTACTAAAAATTGACGGCTGACCGCGTTGCGTCCCTGTGGGATAGCTGACAGCTTTATATTTTCGTTATACAATGTATAAAGCCAATCGTAATATTTCCAAAGGAGGCAATCATGCAATACCGTGAATTAGGGCGCACCGGGTGGGATGTGTCGACCATTAGCTTTGGCACCTGGGCGATCGGCGGCGCCTGGGGCACTGTGGATGACCGCGATTCCCTGGCTGCCCTCAACCGGGCTTTAGACCTGGGAGTCAATTTTTTCGATACCGCGGATGTGTACGGCGATGGGCGCAGCGAGCAGCTTATCGCTCAACTCCGCAAACAAAGGCGCGAGCCTTTCTATGTGGCTACCAAAGCCGGGCGGCGGCTCGAACGACAAACCCCCGAAGGATACAGCCGCAAAAACCTCACCGCCTGGGTGGAGCAGAGCCTAAAAAACCTGGAAGTCGAAGCGCTGGATTTGCTGCAATTACACTGCCCTCCCACGGCTGTGTATTACATGCCAGAAGTGTTTGGCATATTGGACGACTTGAAGCAAGCCGGAAAATTGCGCTATTACGGAGTGAGTGTCGAAAAGGTGGAAGAAGCCTTGAAAGCCATCGAATATCCCGAAGTGCAATCGGTGCAGATCATCTTCAACATCTTCCGCCAACGCCCAAGCGATCTCTTTTTTGCTGAAGCACAGCGCCGAAAAGTCGGTATCCTGGCGCGCGTCCCGCTTGCTTCGGGTATGCTTACCGGCAAGCTGACCCGCGTCAGCCAGTTCGCTGCCGACGATCACCGCCAATTCAACCGCCAGGGTGAAGCGTTCGACCGCGGTGAGACCTTTTCCGGTTTGGATTACGAGACCGGCTTACAGGTAGTGGAGCAACTGCGATCATTAGTGCCTGCTGGCGCCAGTATGGCGCAAATGGCGCTGCGTTGGATATTGATGTTCCCTGCCGTTACCTGCGCCATCCCGGGCGGAAAGCGCCCCTCGCAGGTGGAAGAGAACATCGCCGCTGCCGATTTGCCGCCGCTAACGGAAGACGTCATGAATACTATTGAAGATATTTATATTCAGAAGGTGCGACAACACGTTCACCATTATTGGTGATCTAAATAAAAACCATCAGCAGTACACCAGCCGCAAGCGCAATCAACCACGCGCACATGGAAACAGCAGCCGGGATCGCCAATACCGGCTGCCAGAGCGGTCAAATTTCAATTCATCAATCTATACAACCGAGTCAGCATCCGAGATTCATAACTCCAATATGACTTAAGGAGGAAATGCTATGAAAACCATAAAGTTCGGTTTGATTATTTCTATTATGGGTTTATTGACGTTTAATGCCAACAGCGCCTTGTCTCAAGGATCTAACCTGCCATCGGAAGATAACGCCAGCGAAGGTACCGTAGCATCCACTCTCAGCTACCAGGGTCGGCTTACCAATCCCACTTCCGGCGCCCCTTTGAGCGGCACCTATGACCTGGAATTCACTTTTTGGACAGCTCAGGCGCCTTCTGGTTCGCAGGTTGGAGCCACCACCATGAAAAGCAACCAATCCATTGTCAACGGATTGTATAGTACCTCATTAAATGTATCTCCCGCCAATATCAACGGACAAGAGCTGTGGCTGCAAATTCGGGCTTGCCAAAGCGGGGGAACGTTTGAAACACTCAGCCCGCGCATCCAGGTGCTGCCCACGGCATACGCACTCAGTCTGCGCCCGGGAGCAACCATCGCAGGCAGTGTAGCCGACCCCAGTGCCATCATCATGGCATCCAACAACGGCAGCGGGGTAGGTCTCTATGGATACAGCGCCAATGATACCGGTGTGTATGGCGAAACCGGGGGTAATTTAAGCAGTGATTATGGTGTCTATGGGCATGCGGTGGACGGCGTGTCCTATGGCGTTTATGGATATAAAGAGAGCGGCGCTGGCGGCTTGGGGGTGTACGGAAAAAATGAAGTCGGCGGTTCTGGGGTTTCGGGGTTAAATGCTGCCAGCGGAAACGGCACGTGGGGATACAGTGATAACTACAACGGCGTGGGAGGGGGAACCGGGCGTGTGGATAGCAATTACGGCCTGTACACAACGGATAATTTGTACTCCTCAAATTACCACACAACCGGTGCCATCTTGCAGGTAGTTCAAAATGACGGCAAGGAAACACTGGAGCTTGGTGATGTGGTTGTGGTCACAGGAATTGGGAAATCGCTTTCAGAAAACACAGCGCCCATCATTCGGGTGAGTAAAGCCAGCGAGATTAACAGCACCGGTGTGTTGGGTGTTGTAGCCTCATCTTATTCGGCGGATTGGCTGCTCGAAGAGACAGACCCTACCGGGGCTTCAATCCATAAAAATGATATTCCTCTTGCCAATTCCAACCCCATCGCCCCGGGTGAATACCTGTTGGTGGTCGTACAGGGTCCTGCCCAGGTTAAAGCCAGCGCAGTCAGCGGGGCTATCCTGGCGGGCGATTTACTGAGCTGCGCCGAAGCAAAGGGTTATGCGGTGAAAGCGTCCCATATAACCGTCAACGGAATCTCGACAACCATACCCGGCACGGTTTTTGGCAAGGCACTGGAAGCGCTTGACGAGGGGCAGGATCTCATCTATGTTTTCGTGACCTTGCAATAGGAGGCAGAGCATGATCAGAAAGATTCTATGCGTAGGGCTTGTTTTCTTGCTGGGTGTGCTGCTTCTCACCACCACTGTCGCTGCCCAAACCTCAACCGGCTTCGATTTATCCTGGTCGGCTTTGGCGGGTGGCGGCAGAGAAACCGCCAGCGCCAGCATTGCTTTACACAGCACGCTGGGACAATGGGTTGCCGGTCCAACCGATTCTGACAGTTATGCCGTAAACAACGGCTATTGGCAGCGATGGCAGGATCAAACCATTTGCCTGCCGATCATATTACGGTAATTCGCCTCTGTGGGACTATCCAAAAAGTCAAATTTGTCTTGTTGCACGTAGTGTGTTTCACGAAACGAAGCGAAATATCTCACATTTTCAAAAGACCCTTCGCTTTGCACTTATTGACAGGCTTCTTTTAGGATAGCCTCACAGAATTTATTAATATTTGGGATTTTTATCCCATTGCTGAATTATTGGGGGAAATTTATAATTTTCCTGGTAATTTCTATGATTTCAGCAGTACCAATGGATTTCTCTTGATTAAGCATTTCGCTGATTACTGAATCAACAGGAGGAAATGTGATCAACAATAAGCGATCATCTTTTTTTCAGATTGTTCAAAATGATGTTCCAGCATGCTTTGCTACTATCTTTTTCATCATGTCATGGGGTTACTATATCTATGAAGCATTTTTTAGTAAAAATCATTATTGGGGTTTTCTGGTTACTTTTTTCTGTCTTTCGATTATTTCGCTGATGGTTTTGTTGTGGAGATATAAAAATATCCTGACATTTTTTGAGGATGGGGTAGAATCAAAGGCTATTATTGATCGAATCGGGTTCTTCAGAGACCGGGGCGAAATTGCATATATACATATTTACGGGGGGAATAAGTATCTCAGTGTCAATGCGGTAATGAAGACCAAACGCACCCGGATGTTTGACATCGGAGAAGAAATTGATATTTTAATAGACCGCAATAATCCTAAACGCGCTATTATCAGAAATCTCTACTTATAAGGGGATTGGTATGGAAATTGACTTCTGTGGTGAATACGATAAATCGCTGTATATTAAAGCCTTTCGAAAGGCTTATAATCCATCGACTTGGAAAACTTTCATATTGAGTACCTTACTGGTATTGCTTGTTATTCTATACCTGGGTTATGCTATTTATGAGCGTGATAATAATTTGGGGGCGATTGATATATTCAGAACTTTTCACCATTTATATAAATTTCTGATCGTTGCCATATTTATATTTTTGCCGCATCTGTTAATATATAGAAAAGCAATAAAATTATGGAATGAGATTGCGGGCCAGGAAGTATTTGGTTGCGTGACTAATTTAGGGATTAAGCTCATGGAAAATGAAGGATTACTCACATGGGGGAATATTAAAAAAGTAATTCACTCCGAAAAAATGATGGGGCTTGTGACAATCAATGACAATTTTTTTCTTCTGCCGTGCGATTTCTTCGAAAGCGAAAGTGATTGGCGGATAGCACAAAGTCTGGTTACGAATAATGTGAAACCGATCATAAAGTGATCACATATGAAGATGCCTGATGAAATTCCCCCAATATTGTTAGCCCCCTGCGGGATGAATTGTTTCGTTTGCTATAAGCATTTGAAGAATACAAAGCCCTGCCTGGGATGTTGGGGCGAGGAGGCTACCAAACCCGAACATTGCCGTAAATGTAAAATCAAAGATTGCGCCATAGGGCAGGGCTTTTCGTTTTGCCTCGAATGCCCCTCTTTCCCTTGTGCAATCATCAAGCGCCTGGATAAGAGTTACCGGCAACGGTATCAGGCAAATCTTATTGACAATGCCTTTCGAGTAAAAACTCTTGGCGCAGAGCAATTTTTGGTTGAGGAAAGAACAAAATGGACATGCGCTGATTGTGGGGGTGTGATTTCTTTGCATGATCGTGTGTGTTCAGAATGTGGGAGAGACTTAAAATCAGCTTGAGTTATGTCTCTATGTCTTTGCGAGCAGGTCCTCAGCGCCAAGCGCTCTTCATTCACGAAAGGAACAACCCCGCCTGTCATTGCGAGTAAAGCGAAGCAATCTTATTAATAGAGAGGAAGATTGCTTCGTCGCAAAGGACGCTCCTCGCAATGACAGTTCCTTAGGAGAGGCGTTCTTTACCTGGTGAAGCAATCAACAACATTGAAGGAAGTTTTTTTCATTGTTTTCCATGTCAATTATTGATACATCTGGAGTAAAAAGGGGGATAAACCGAATAAAAATAACTGAAATCCATGGTATAAATAGCGGGAATTTTATGGATCAAGTGATATAGCATTCAAGAACACAGGTATTTAAGTGATCGGGGATTCCCCTGTTGCTTATCTATTGATTCTGGTCTAAAAATTCAAATTCAATTTCCGAACCAGATAAATTTATGATTATTAAACACACGAAAAGAATCTTTATAATGTATACGATTAACTGCCGATAGCTGATAGTAGTATTCTTTTCGATTTATGATTATCAAGAAATCAGGTGCATCATGAGAAATATGAAATACTTTTTTAAATTGTTCGATCTTCTGCCGCGGGCTGGTCCGGGTAATTACGAATCCACCCGCTGGGCTTTTGAGGCTATCCCCGGGCTTCCTAATCAACCTTTTATTTTGGATCTCGGCTGTGGACCGGGCGAGCAGACAATAGACCTGGCGAAGATTTCAAAAGGCAAGATCATCGCCCTGGATAGACACCAGCCATTCCTGGATACGCTGATGAACAGTGTGCGCCGCGCCGGTCTGGCAGATGATATCACCCCGAAAAACATGCTCATGGAGGAGATGGATTTCGCTGCCGAGACCTTCGACCTGATCTGGTCTGAAGGGGCGCTGTACTTTATGGGACTGCAAAACGGGGTCAGGCGCTGCCATCAATTGCTCAAGCCGGGCGGCTGCCTGGCTTTCACCGATTTGACCGCCTATTCGACCGACCTGCCCAAACCGGTGGCAGACATGTTCTTCAGCGAAATGGCAGACTTTCCCCAATTACCCGCCAAGCTCGCCATGGTCGAGGCGGAAGGTTTCACAATTCTTACCCACTTCACCCTGCCCAAAACCGCCTGGCTGGATAACTTCTATGTCCCCATGGAAATCGAGCTGCCTCGGCTAGAAGAGAAATACCAGGATAACGAGGCTGCCATGGAGGTTTACCAAAGTATGCGCGATGAGATCGCTCTCTACCGGGATTATTCGGATTATATTGGGTATGAGTTTATCGTGGGGCAGAAAAAATAGGAATCAGGCAACAAGGTATTGGGTAGTTGGGGAGGCGAGAATTGGGAAAAGTGAGAAATGAATGGTGAGTAGGGAGGAAAGGCTAAACTCAAAAATTCATCATATCTAGTTGTAAGCCAATCCCTCCCCGTCCGCGGGGAGGGTTGGAGGATGGGGTTATGAAATGAAAAATACACTATTAAATATCGATTAAGATGGTTTTTCAAATAGATTGCTAAAAAATGAATTAAATGTAATAATCAAAAATGGCTGCGGGTATTTTTAATTTTGTGTTTTATAACTACCATTTTTAATAAAAAAGAATAATAGCTATCAGCTTCAGGTTCCGCATTTCTACTACACTAACCTTATTTTCTCATCTGAATATTTAAAGAAAGATTATGGAGGAAAAATGGTTAAACGGGTTTTCTTTCTTTGCGTGTCTTTCACCACAATTTTGATATTATTCAATGGTGTAATATCACCTCAGGTTGTCCACAGCCAATCCAGTGATACATTTGCCCCAGCGTCAATAGTAAAAGACATCAACCCGGGCGACGATATCGCAAATGAATTGGGCAGCCACCCACGAGATTTTATTCAGTTTAATGGGAACCTCTATTTCGTGAGCAGGGATCGTGAACACGGGCAAGAATTATGGAAGACGGATGGCACCCTTGAGGGTACAAAGTTGGTTAAAGATTTCACACCCGGAATTGGCGATACAAATTTCCAGGGGTTTACCTCTTATGGGAACATGTTTTACTTCTTTGCTCAAGATTCTTATGAAAATACCTGGCAACTTTGGATAAGTGATGGCTCAGTGGGCGGAACGGCATGTCTAAAGGAAGGATTATTCGTGAAAGAGGATCCTGTGCTTGGTTATCCAAACCTGATTTCACCAATAATATATAATAATTATTTATTCTTTAGCGCCAGTCTTGACGATAGTATATTCTCACTTTGGAGAAGTGATGGGACATCTTCGGGAACATTGCCCATCGTTGATTTTACCAATCATACCTATCCTTTCGAGTTAACAGGTGTTGAGGACACTTTATTTTTTGCGGTATCTGACGATGAAGGAGGTTATCTTTGGAAAAGCGATGGCACAAGCGGGGGTACAAGTTCAATATATTATCGATCAGGTTATTCGTATATTAAAAGTATGGTGGCCTATAACGGTCAATTGCTCTCCTTGATGTCATCCGCATATAACAGTAAATCTTATCTTATTAAAAGTGATGGAACAACAGCCGGAACGTTTGAACTAAAAACGTTCGAGGCTGGCGAGAGTGGGGGTTTGTACAATACCGGGAATAAAGCCGTTTTTTTCCTGGGAATAAATTCGGGAACGTCAATGGAAGCCTGGATTTCTGATGGCACTTCAAAGAATACGAAGCGCATTGCTCAACTGAGCGGCGATATGAGTTACTTCCCCAAGGTTTTAACGCAATTGGATGATAACGTGTTTTTTGCCACTCATGCAGAGCCCGGGTTGGTAGCTACCTCCAAATTATATAAAAGCAATAGTACGACCACTGGAACTGGTGTTATTAAGGATGATTTCTACCCGATGTCCGCCAAAGCATTTAATGGGAGTGTTTTGTTCCTGGAAGAAAGAGAAGATCCCAATCTCTGGAAAAGCGATGGCACGAGTGCGGGAACCGTCTTGATTAAAAGTTTCACAGCCTCAACGCAAGATGCCACAATATTCGGTGAATATCCGGTATTGGATATTGCTGTACTGGGAAATTCGGTTATATTTGGTTATGATACCGGTGCTTTGGGGGTGGAGTTATGGAAAAGCGATGGAACAGATGCCGGTACCCAATTACTTAAAAATATTTACACAGTTTCACCTTTCAATTCTAGCCCAACTGTATTATCGGATCTCGATGGCACCCTTTTATTCAGAGCCTCCACGGAAGCCGAAGGAATGGAATTGTGGAGAAGCAATGCAACAGAAAGCGGAACGACTCTGGTCAAGGATATATTTCCGGGTACCGGTTCCAGCAATTGCCCGAATACTGGATTGACCACATTGAATTCAGCCCTATATTTCTTTGCCAGCGATACGGCAAATCAATGCGGATTTTGGGAAAGCGACGGAACACTTGCCAATACCACTTTTATCACCGTTGTGATTGCAGGAGCGAATTATTGGGCTTTTTCCAACCTTATCTCTGCTAATAACACGTTGTATTTCGTGGTTAACGGGTATGCACTTTGGCGCAGCGATGGAACCGCGGCCAATACTACTTTGGTGAAACAGATCGATTGCTCGCCATATTATTGCGGTTTAATTCAGGATTTAGTGGATGTTAATGGAACTTTATATTTTTCGATTAACCGCCATACCCATGATTGGGAAAATGCTGATATTGTGGTTGACGTGGGGTTATGGAAAAGCGATGGAACGACAGCCAATACAACCCTGGTTAAAAGTTTTCTTGATTTATATCAAAAACCGTTCGTTGGAATGGGTAACGAAATTTACTTCTATGCCACAGACTCATCTGCTCAGGATTGGGGATTGTGGCGAAGCGATGGCACCGAAGCAGGGACTAATAAACTTGCGTCAATGTCACCAACTGAGAGCATGGTTTCTGATGAAGCTGGGGGGCGTTTGTTTTTTTCTGGAGGTACCAGCGGTGAGGGGATCGAATTATGGATCAGTGATGGTACTATCTCCGGTACAGTGTTATTGAAAGATATCTATCCAGGAAATGAATCCTCACTTCCCGAAAATATGGCCTTCATAAACGGGCATTTGCTGTTTTCTGCCAATGATGGAGTTCATGGAAAAGAATTGTGGGTAAGTGATGGCACAATCGATGGCACCCAAATGGTCAAAGATATATTTCCCAGCATACAGGGAAGCCATCCTCAAAATATAGCCTCGGAAAATCTGGACGGTTGGGCGCTTTTTTCCGCTAATGATGGAGAGACCGGTTACGAATTATGGCAATCTAACGGTACAGAACATGGAACTTTACTCGTTCAGGATATTGCTTCTGGGATTTCAAACTCAAATCCGTCTGAGTATAAAGTGATTAACGACAAGGTTTTTTTCACGGCGGATGACTTTATAAATGGAAATGAGCTTTGGGCAATGGATAAAAAGGCTATTGTCACTCCGCGAGTAGATGATCTGCATTTGTTCACCAAAGTCAATACATCCATTATGAGTATCTTACCCGCTATCGATCCATCTGGGTATCCGTTAACCTATACTCTGGTTACCAATGGCGGGTTAGGCACAGCCATGATCAATAACATATCAACAGGAGATTTTTCGTACACCCCCAGCACTGATGCAGTCGGGAAAGATAGCTTTACATTTCAAGTTACCAACGGTGCACAAACTTCATTAGTTGCCACTATTACAGTTTATATTTATAAAGGGATCTCGATTCTACCAATCGTTGTAAATCCCTGAGTTACTGATGTCTTTCAATCACTAAGCCCTTTAGGTTTTCCTCTCCTAAAGGGCTTTCTCTTCTTCTCCTTCTCATTGTATAATCCCCCCATGACCACACCTCCCCCCTCTCACGAAGAAACCATACCCCTTAAGTCGCGCATCTGGGTCTCAGCCGGCGATGGCTCCATCGGCTTCCTGCAGAACCTGATTGGCGGCGGGGCACTCACTTATTATTTCACGCGTGTGCTCGCCCTCAGCCCCGAGTTGGCAAGCTGGGCGTGGGTGCTGTTTGGCATCTGGAACGCCCTCAACGATCCCCTCATTGGCTTCATTGCCGACCGCACCAAGAGTCCCATTGGGCGGCGCAAGCCGTACATCCGCTACGGCGCGCCTATTTTGGCGCTTTCCTTCACCCTGTTTTGGGTAAGGCTGCCCACGGATAACCAGACGGTTCTATTTCTGCAATTATTATTATGCCTGTTCTTGTACGATACCCTTTATACCGCCATCGCCAGCGCCCTGTACCTGATGCCCTACGAGATGGCGGTCTCCAATAAAGCCCGCAGCGGCGTGTTCGTGTGGAAGATCATCTTCATGGCGTTCTCCACCGGGCTGCCGCTGGTGATCGTGCCTATCATCCAGCCGGGTCCCGGTGACGACCCCACCGTGTTTCGCTGGATATTGATCGCCGTCGGGATCGTCTTAAGCGGGGTGATCTTCGCCAGTACCTGGTTCTACGAGGAGAAGCACTTCCAGCAGGCGCAGGAGCAGTTTGGCTTCCTGAAATCACTCACCGAGAGCTTCAAGAACAAGTCCTTCCTCATCTTCCTGGTCACCAGCTTCACCGTGATCTACTGCCAGACCGGGTTGATGCAAGGCGTGCTGTATTATTTCGATGAATTGAAAGTGCCCGGCTTGCCGATTTATCTATCTCTGCTGGTGGGTATTGTGGGCGGGGTTTTCTTATGGGTGAACATGCGCGACCGTTGGGGAGTCAAACGCTGCCTGTTGATTTGGCTGGCGGTCTTCGCCCTGGGTTGCCTGGCTGTTCTCACCCTGGGACGCACCACCATCGGCGGCGCTTTGGGCTTTCTGCTGATTGGCGTCGGCTTTTCCGGCGGCATGTACCTGGTGCCGATCATGAACGGTGACGTGATCGACCACGACGAGCAGCGCACAGGGCTGCGCCGGGAGGGCATGTACGCCGGCATCAACAGCCTGGTCACCAAACCTGCCATCAGCCTGGCACAGGCAGCTTTCCTCACCATCGTCACCCGTTTTGGCTACGACCAGGCGCTGGCAAAGGGTTTGCAATCCAATTCTGCGCAAACCGGCATCTTGGTGGGCTGGATGGCTATCCCGACTTTGCTGCTCACCGTCTCGCTGGCAGTCACCTTGTGGTATCCGCTGGCGGGCGAAGCCTGGGAAAAAACCAAACGCCAGCTTGCCGTGGTTCACGCCGAGAAGGAAAGGGCGTATCTGGAGAAAATGGGTTATTCGGGGTGAAAAGTTATCCGTTGACAATTATCAGTTAAAGAGTATTTTTCTTTGGCTCTTTAGATGTTGTCCAAAAAGTCATGTTGCACGAAGTATGTCTCACGAAGCGAAACATCTAATGGATCTCCGATTGTGGAAGAATATTAATAAAACCCGGTTGCTTTTTGGGCTGGTGGTGTTGATTTCAACGTTCCTAAATCTCTTCAGACTGACTCAAGTGGGGACAAACGGCTTTGGCAATATGTACTACGCGGCAACAGTGCAATCGATGCTCACCAGCCTGCATCATTTCTTTTATCTGTCTTTCGATCCGGCTGGATTTATCTCCCTGGATAAACCGCCCCTGGCATTTTGGCTACAGGCTGCCATGGCGCGCTTGTTCGGCTTTCATGGTTTGTGCTTGTTGCTGCCTTCTGCACTGGCAGGGATTACTGCCGTCGTTGTCCTTTACATTCTGGTGCGCCGCTCTCATGGCGAAACCGCTGCCCTGTTAGCCGCCCTGGCATTGGCGGTATCACCCGTCAATGTGGTCATTGACCGCAATAACGCCCCGGATGCCTTGATGATTTTATCCCTGCTGTGCGCTGCCTGGCTGCTATTTCGGGCTCTGGAAGAAAACTCGTTACGGAGTTTAATGTTGGCAGCCGTTTTGGTGGGGGTAGCGTTCAACATCAAAATGTTACAGATCATGCTGGTTATACCGGCGTTTGTTGTGCTTTACCTGGTTGCATCGCCCTGGCACGGACAGAAGCGACTCATCTACGGCGCTACGGTTTTGTTTCTGGCGGTTTTGGTTTCATCACCCTGGGTATTGGCGGTCGACCTGACGCCGCCCAATTTGCGCCCATATGTGGGTGGCAGTGCCAATAACACCGTCATGAATTTAATTTTCAATTACAACGGGTTGCATCGTTTTTGGGGTGAAGATTTCACCTACTATTCAGGCGCTCCGGGTATTTTCCGTCTGATAAACGATAAATTGGGTGGGCAGATTGGGTGGCTTATACCCCTGGCTTTCCTTGGAGGGGGTGTTGCTGTATGGCGACTGCGTCAGCCGACCTCGCCGGAAGAAACACGGCAGCGAAATAGCCTGATCTTCTGGTTCGCCTGGGCGCTGACACAAGTGGTTTATTTCAGTATATCCATCTTCTTTCATCGCTATTACCTTGCAACCCTGGCGCCTGCCATGGCGGCATTGTTCGGTATTGGTGTTAATTCTCTCTGGAAAATAGTACGCCAGGGAGGCAAACGAGAGAGAGTGTTTACCGCGGTTATTTTATTGGTGGGCATATGCACCCAGGTTTGGTTGTTGCACCCATTTCCCGGATGGAGGGAATGGTTAATCCCTTTCATCGTTGGCATTCCTGTTGTTTCTTGGGGAATGTTCTTCATCTTGCAAAGGCTTCAACGCACAAACCCATCTCTTAGAACATGGTGTGCTTTTATGAGTGTTGGTGCGTTGTTGATAGCTCCGCTTGCATGGACGTTGATCCCGGTTTATACCTGTACCAATGTAACTCTGCCATACGCTGGACCTCAAGTATTCGAGAAACAAGGCTGCAAACCCTTTACATACGAGCCTTTTTTTAAGCAAGCGTGGCTGGATGCGCTTGAGCAGGGTCGGAATGGGGCGCCTTTCCCGGCTGCCACGCACGACCTGGGCATTGCCGAATTGGGTATCCTACAAACGGGTGAGCCGTTCCTGGCGTTGGGAGGCTATCGCGGCAGCGATCCAATCCTCACCGTCGAACAATTCGCTGAATTGGTTGCGCACGGCGAGGTGCGTTATTATACTGCGTTAGCAGATAAGGCAGACTACCCGGTGCAGGAGGACATACGAAATTGGGTAAAAGCGCATTGCCCGCCCGTGACCATAGATGATAAAGGCATCCTTATTTGGGGACCCTGCAAACCCTGAGTGATGTGAATGAGAAAACCTCCAAGCAACTATCACTGCAAGGATCGCAGCGACGAAGCAGTCTCATACCCCACAATGACAAGATTGCTTCGCTCGTTCTTCGATCACAATGACTGTTGGGGGTTGTTACTCTCAGAAATGAAGCGCACATTTGAGTATTGGAGTTACCCGCGATGACGGGTTATTGATAATGAAACTGTAGATTGGATCGCCGATCCCATCTACAGGGTTGATACGAATGTACTTTGTTTGTAATAGAGACTGATCTGTAAAATACTAAGGGGGATATAAAAAGTGGGTGTAACAATAAATTAGTTGTTTCCGTGTTATAATGTACTATAATATTATACACATAAAGGATTGTTGCATGCCGAAGAGCAGTCGAGATAGATCCCGCAAGCGAATAGGACGCCGTCAAAGCCATTGGCGCGAAAGCCTGATGGCAAGCATGCAGCCTTCACCCGAAAACTCAATCCCCCTGGAGATTAACGTGGGGCGCCGGCTGCAAGAATTACGCGCCATGCAAGAGCTATCGATCCGCGCTCTGGCTGAAAAAAGCGGCTTGAATTTCAATACCCTCAGCCTGATCGAAAATGAAAAAACATCGCCCAATGTCAATACGCTTCAGCAATTAGCCACCGCTTTGCAAATTCCGATCACAGCGTTTTTTGAAGCCGCTTACACATACAAAGACGTCGTTTTCCAGAACAACGGGCAGAGACCGCGAACGCTTTTTCCGCATGGCGAACTGGAAGATTTGGGCGGCGGGCTGGCCTTAGGGGAAGCCACGCCTTTGTTGATGACCTCGAAACCCAAATCCAATAGCGGACCCGACGCCATCGTCCACACGGGGCAAGAATTTGTATATTGTCTGGATGGCAGCATGGTGTATTGGGTAGGCAAGGAAGAATACATTTTGCAACAAGGCGACAGCCTGATTTTTCAGGCGCACATTCCCCACCGCTGGGAAAACCGGAGCGATATACCCGCTCATTGCATTCTCATCATTTGCCCCTCCGATAACAGCGACCGTTCCGTGGGACAACATTTGAATGATATGTTGGAAGGATAAAATTTATAAATATGGATATTCACCACCTGCAGCGCAATCATGAATACACAACCGGGCGGTGGTTGGGTTAGAAAGTAAGAGATAAATTATGAAAATCATTATTGACCAAGATTTATGCCAGGCTTGTGGCGATTGTGTTGAGGCTTGCCCAAATGAAGCGATCACTCTAAATCACGATAAGGTATCCATCGATCAAATAAGATGTACGGAGTGCCAGTTGTGCGTCGATGCCTGCCCGACCGGGGCTTTGAGTGTATCCCAACCGACAGCCGTAAAAGTTATAGAAAAACCCCGAGACATAGAGGTGGTCACGCCTCAGACAGTTTCAGTTCCAGCTACCAGGCAATCTACCACAAGCGGGTCTTTGTTATCGCTTGCCGGTCAGTATATTTTTCCTCGTATGGTAGACGTTCTAGCAAACTACCTGGAACGCCGTTTGACGCCATCTGTGAAAGACCAACCGACTATGGGCAGTCATCCAATATCAACACCTAGAGGCGGACGGCGCATGCGTCGTCGTGGCCGCTATTCTAGATTTTCTGAAGAAAGGAGGTAGAAAGATGTTCGATAAAATATTACGTGGTGGGCAGGGTCAGGGGCGTGGAGGTGGCCAGGGTAGAGGCGGCGGTCAAGGCAGAGGCCGCGGACAGGGAGGGGGTAACAAACCTGGTTCCGGTCCGGCAGGAAATTGTGTGTGCCCAAATTGCGGGCACAAAATCCCTCACCAAATAGGTCAACGCTGCTTAGACCAACCTTGCCCTAAGTGCGGCACAAAAATGATTCGGGAGTAAATATCGGATTGCCTGAAGTTCAAAACAATTTCAGGGATATTTCTACGAAATCTGACGCCTTATTAATAAATAAACCCCAAAAATATGCTTGAATCCCGGTTTTCCGAAGCTTTATACAAGGAAAAACATAAACATGACACCAAATAATCATCAAAAAAAACAACCAACCCCGGAAAAATCCCCGGAAAAATCTAATACAGGGTCGGCGGTAGAATTCAATCACATTGAAAATGTGATTGCCGTCATGAGCGGCAAGGGCGGTGTTGGAAAATCTTTTGTGACCGGGCTGTTAGCCTCGTCACTGGCAAAAAAAGGGTATCAGGTAGGCATCCTGGACGCGGATATCACCGGTCCCAGTATCCCCATGCTGTTTGGCTTGCGCGGGCCGGTAGAACCCGGTGACCATGGAATCCTGCCGTTACAAAGCAGCTCCGGCATAAAAATCATCTCAATGAATTTATTACTGCCCAGAGAGGATCAACCCATTATTTGGAGGGGTCCGTTAATTAGCAGCGCCATCAAACAATTATGGGGGGATGTGATGTGGGGAAATCTGGATTATTTATTGATCGATTTGCCGCCAGGCACTTCAGATGCCGCGCTGACCATCATGCAGTCTTTGCCCCTGAAAGGGGTGCTCATGGTCACAACGCCCCAGGGATTGGCGGCCATGATCGTGAATAAAGCCGTCCACATGGCGCAGGAAGTGGGCGTGCCCGTAACGGGCATCGTGGAAAACATGGCTTACTATCGCTGCCCCGATACCGGAAAGCAACATTTCATATTCGGTCCATGCCATAGCGATGCCGTTGCCAGGGCAGCCAGTGCGCCGGTCATGGCGCAAATTCCGATTGACCCGATGGTGGCCGAACTATGCGATTCCGGAAAAATCGAACAGGCTGTCGTGGATGAAAGTGAAGCATTATTCACCGCATTTGTAAAAAAAGTTCCTGTGGCCGGAAAGCCTATCCCTCTGCAAGATAGCCAATCAGGGTATGACACCTCTCCAACCAGGCATACCGTAGATCCAACGATGGCATTGCCTGTTATTCAGGATGATGCATCCCACGACCAATCGTTTGCCGGAAAGGGATATTCCGAGAAAGCCCGCCGGTTAATTCAAAGCAAAGAAAACCTTGGGTGTTTTGAAACACCGGATGCCCGGGCGAAATTCAAAGGCTGGTGCGGAGACAGCATGCAAATCGATTTATTGTTAGCGGGCGACGTGATCCGGGAAGCCCGATTCATGACCGACGGCTGCGGGGCAACGATCGCCGCCGGGAGCATGGTGACCACCCTGGCGCGCTCAAAAAGCCTGACCGAAGCCATGCAAATCATGCCGGAAGATGTGTTAACCGCTTTGGATGGATTGCCGGAAGATCACAAGCACTGCGCAGAACTGGCGGTGAATACACTGCGTGAGACGATAAAGACCGCCCTGGAAAATAGCAAGGGGAAAAGTTAATTATTAAAACCTGGGGCTTTCCCAAAAGAAGTCCGTCACTCTGAGCGAAGCGAAGAGTCTCTATTCAAAAACCCTCCCGCAGGTTCCAAACCTGTGGGAGGGTTTTTTCTGTAGATGGGACCGTCGATCCCATTTACAGGTCACCCCTGCCCTTTGGACATCCCCCGCCCCCTCCTCACCTCCCCCAAAAATCGTAGATTTTTGGGGGAGGCAGGTAGGGGCAGGGGGAAAGAGGGGGGCTGGGGAGGCAGGCAGGGGGAAAATAAATGGGACTCCTGCTTTCCTCATAGATATTTTTCGTCTATCGCCAGCCAACGAACATTTTTAACCTTTCCCATATCGTTTTTGCCTGCTCACGGGTCAGGTCGGTGTTCTGAGTGAAGCGCTGCCAAAAGGCATCCCACCAGCCCTCCGGCTGCTCCTTCGGACCATCATACTCGGTGGGGCGGCCCGTGTCGCCGCCCACCACCAGGCTGCCGACATAAGCGGCATCGTCGTAGACTCTTTCGATCTGTTCGGCGATTTCCTTCACATCGGCTTCTGAGACGACGCCGTTGCTGGTGGCTTTGTAGAATTGCACCGTCACGCGCACCGGGAAGCGCTCGTCGCGCTCGATATCCAGGTTGTCGATCTCGGTGTAGGGACCTTCCACCTTGCCGTGCCCGATCACCGCTTCTTCTACATCGCTCTTCATGACCGCGTTGGGGGCAGGCATGGCCTCGGCGGATTCCTCCATGACCATAAACCCGTAATCCATGGGGTTTTTCTGTTTGAGCGGCACCTGAATAATGAGTACCATATTCAAGCCGCCCTCGCCCGCCGCTTCGGCTGAAGCCGGTTCAGATGAATCGTCCGATGTATCCGGGCGGGCTTCGGGGGTCTGCTCAGCCATAAAATCGCTGATGCGCTGCCCGGTGAAGCTGGCGCGCTCGCCGTTCTGGTTGAAGAACAGGCGCTGCCCCCAGGAGTAGCCGGCTTCGAAGCCATCCCGCACGTTATCGATGATGGTGGCGCTGGTGCCTTCCCGGCTGGCGACGATGGTCAACACCGCCGGGTCGCCCTGGTAGGATTGGTAGTTGAAGATCACCGGGTTGAATTCTGCCATGCCTTGCCGGGGCACCGGCAGGAAGGCTGCCTGAGCGCTCACCAGGGCATAGGAGTCGCGTTCCGCCAGCAGTGAATCACGCCTGCCTGCCCACGAATCGGGGTCATGCAGGTATTGGCGGAAGTTGCCCAAATATTCTCGCAGGCTCACTTTGTGCAATGCTTCGCCCTTTTCATTGCCCACCAGCAGGTAGAATTTGTCCAGGGAGATATCGGCGGTTTTATCCGAAAAGTTTGGGAAGCGGATGACCGGCATCAGGCTGAGCAGATAACCCTCGCTGCGCGAGTCTTGATATTGCACCTGGATGGTCACATCCGAGATATTAGGCCCGACGCTGGAATCTTTGTAGCGCCCGGTGTCCTCCCACATCACGTTGACCAGGTTCAAGCCATATTCGGCTGCCAGGTCTCGCGCCTGAGGGTCGCCGGTCATATTGGCGGCGTTTTGAATGGCTTCGATGTATTCGGGGTCGGCGGTCACTTGTGCCTCCATTGCCCCCGGCTGAGCGGCAAAGGCGGGGGCGGCGCTGAAAGCCGGTAACAGGGCGAATATTGTGGCTGTAATAACACGAAACAGGGTGGTGGATATTTTATCCGAAATGGGGTGAGACATGGGCACTTCCTCCGTTCATTTTTGATGTTACCGTATAGACGAAGAAAGGGCTGTAAAAGTTTCATCAAAATGGTTATTGTGGCTGGCTGAGCGCTTGTCGAAGGTAACAATTAGCTGTGGCTTTTGTAGCCTCACACGATGCGAAGATTACAGCATCACCCCACAGATTCATTGATTCGACTATAAACCTTCTTCAACATCCAATCTCGAACCAATGTGCCAAATTCCTCATCGTCCATAATCCTGCCGAATATCTCTTGATTGGCGTCCATACGATCAATGAGTTTGGTCAAAAAAGCATCATCAAAACCGTATTTGAAATTGTCAATCGAATTATTTCTAGCTTGCTGCGAGAGTGTTTCATCTTGAATGAGTTCTTCCTCGATCTGACTGAAGAAATATCGGTCGGCTTCGGTGAATTCGGTGCCAAAGCGTTTGTTGAGGATGTCGATTATTTCCGATAGTTTTGCTTTGATATCTTTTTCTTGGCGATCACCAGCATCTGAAAGGGGATCAAGGGGTGCATCTATATTTTTCTGTAATTCGATTTGCCCCTCTTTTATTTTTTGGAGGCGATAATATTCCAGGGCAACTTCATCATGCAGGCGATAGATTTCACTCTGGTTTCGTTTGGGTAGTTTGTTCAAGAGATGACGGGCATATGCATAGAATTTTTCTAATCCCACATCCGAAAAAGGCATGATTTGGGCTAAGAAGGCGTAGGTGCGCACAAAAACCGTTAAGGTGTTTTTAAATTCTTCTTTTTGTTCATCATCTGCCAATACTCGGAAACGGTCTACGGCCGGATCGATGGCGCTGTTGAGATAACCATGATCCTGGCGGGTACGCTGAGCCTGCGGTTTGAAGAAAACTCGAGCGAAAATATCCACCTCGCTGGGCCAAATAACCTGGTATTCATCAATCTGCGTTTTTAGGTCATAAAGCTTGTTGGGGTCGGTTGTGCCCGACAGGATGGTCTTTTCGTAATATGGCTGGAAGGAAGCCAGGATTTCTTCTTCGGTGTTGGCAAAATCGAGTACGAAGGTACCTTCTTTGCCCGGATGTATGCGATTAAGTCGCGAGAGGGTTTGCACTGCCCGCACCCCCGACAACTTTTTATCTACATACATGGTATGAAGCAGCGGTTGGTCATATCCAGTCTGATATTTTTCGGCAACAAGCAAAATTTGATATTCGTCGCTGGCAAACTTATCGGGTAATTCGCGCTCGCCAAAGCCGTTCATCTCGGATTCAGAATATTGGATTCCTGCTTCGTAATCTGTAAAGGCGGTAAAGGCTACCAATGCTTTGATATCCTTATAACCTTTTTCTTCCAGGTAAGCATCGAAGTTCTCTTTATAACGCACCACATGCGGGCGGGAGGCGGTCACGACCATCGCCTTAGCTTTACCGCCGATTTTAGGCATGACACACTGCCGGAAATGCTCGACCATCACTTCTGTTTTTTGGGCTAGATTGTGGGGATGCAGAGATAGAAAGCGGGCGATGGCGCGTGCGGCTTTACGTTTATTGAGATCGGGGTCTTCCTCGATGGCTTTCGACAAACGGAAATAGGTCTGGTAGGTCGTATAGTTTTGTAGCACATCGAGAATGAAGCCTTCTTCGATAGCCTGGCGCATGGAATAAAGATGAAAAGGTTCGGGGGTTGCGTTCCCGTTATAAGTGCCAAAAACTTCGAGAGTTTTCGGTTTTGGGGTGGCGGTAAAAGCAAAGAAACTCAAATTGGGTTGTTTCCCCCGCGCCTCCATGGATTTGCGAATTTCGTCTTCGGGATCGTCTTCTTCATCAGTGGCCACATAATCCGAAGGAGCCTCTCGGATGGTGCGCTCCATATCAATGACGGTGAGGGCTTCTTTCATCTTTTTTGCGGTTTCGCCACCCTGGGAACTATGCGCTTCATCCACAATGACAGCGTAATTGCGCTTGGGCAACTCGCCGATTTTATCCAACACGAAGGGAAATTTTTGAAGGGTGGTAATGATGATATTAGTTCCAGCAGTGAGGGCGTCTGCCAGTTGGGTGGAATGCTGGTCAATTTTCTGCACCACGCCTTGCCTATGTTCGAACTGGTAGATGGTATCTTGCAATTGACGATCTAGAACAATCCGATCTGTTACAACAATGACCGAGTTGAAAATGCGTTCATCCTCGGCGTTGTGCAAGCTGGCAAGCTGATAAGCCAACCAGGCGATTGAATTGCTCTTACCGCTGCCCGCCGAATGCTGGACGAGATAGTTATAGCCGACTCCGTTTTCCCTGGCATGAGCGACCAATTTGCGGACCACATCGAGCTGATGATAACGCGGGAAAATCAGTGTTTCCTTCTTAATCGATTTTCCCCCGAATTTGATTTCCTTTTGTTCCAGATGGATGAAGCGGGCGAGGATATCCAGCCAGCTATCACGCGCCCAGATTTGCTCCCACAGATAAGCCGTACGATGCCCCTCCGAGTTAGGTGGATTGCCCGCACCTTTATCGTGCCCCCGGTTGAAAGGCAGGTAGCGGGTGTGTTTGCCATCCAGTCGGGTGGTCATCCATACCTCATCGGTATCCACCGCAAAATGCACCAGGGCACGTTTTTTGAATTGAAAGAGCAGTTCGTTGGGATCGCGGTCGCTGGCATACTGAACTTTGGCGTCTCCAGCATCCTGCCCTGTCAACTGATTTTTAAGTTCCACAGTAGCCACCGGCAAACCGTTGAGCGAGAGCATCAAATCAATCGAATTCTTATTTTTTAGGCTGTACTGTACCTGACGGGTGACGGTCAGGATGTTTTGTTCGTAGAGCGCCTGGGTTTCGGGGTTGAGGCCGCTGGCTGGCTGGAAGTAAGCCAGACGGAAACGCACGCCATAATCCACAATCCCATGCCGCAGTACATCCAACATGCCGCGGTTATCAAGTTCTTTGAATAGGCGCTGCTGGAATTTGAGAGCCACGCTTTCGCCATGTACGGCAGTGAGTTGCTCCCAGGCTTCCTTTTGTGTGCTTTGTACGAAATCCAGAATGGCATTAGGAAAAAAAGCCAGTTCCCGGCTGTAGGTTGATGAGTCTCCCAAGATATATCTGCTGCTTTTAGTCAGATGAGCAACGATAGCGGTTTCGAAGGCATTTTCATTGGTAGGATTATTCATAAGCTGCCTCCATAACCTGGTTTTGTTCGGCGCAATATTTGCGGTAGGCAACCGACTGTATCACGTGTTTTAGTCGTTTGCGTTTTTGTTCGGAAATTTCAGGATTGAGTGCGCCATTAGGGTAACATTCTGATACGAAATCATATTCCGGTCCGTACAAGTCGGCGTCAATTTGGTTTAGGGAATCCGGCAAAGTATCTTCAAGAATTAGAGCTGTATCGGGATCGAACATACGAACTGGGGGTAAATCATGAGCAGGAAGCACACGCCCCAAAAATGTCGATTGGCCGGCTGTAGAAGGCCAACGGATGCCAAAGAATTCACTGGTACCGGATTGGTAGATTTTGGCAAGCTGGATAGCGCCGCCGATAGAGCGGTAGTCCTCCTGAGCGCGAGCCATCTGTGCCAGCACTTGCAAAGGTTCCATGTTCAAGGTTCCATAACGCAGGCTACCTGTCTCACGCATTTTGTTTTCCAGAAGGTCTTCTGCCTCTGGAATGTGGTCGCCCAGGTAGGTGATGACGCGTGCTTGCCCTTGGTCAATAGCTTCGTGGGCAAAAGCTTTTAGGGCAGGATTGTAATACAGTCGCCAGATACCGAATTGTTGGCTTTTCCAACTCCAGCCACCAAATAAAAACTCGGCTTCGGCTCGGATTTCATCGGGATTGCCAACCGCCTCCTTGATTTCAGACACCAAGTCGGAAAAGAGTTCGATCAGGTATTCCAACACATCCTGAATGTCGGTATGCGGGCTGGCTAACCCTTTGTCGAACTTGATCGAAGATATAGTATTGAGAATGAGCGGGTAAGCCCGCGCGGTGGCCCCGGCAAAGCACAATAAACAATCTTGACGGGGCAGCTCGAACAGTTTTACACCGCTATCCCAACTCTCGCCGCCGGTCAATCGGCTGTCGGTAGCCATAACGAGTTCTTTCTTATCCCCGTCCTGGCGAATCCATGCAATACAAAGGGTCATACGGCAGCCTCCTCCCGTACATCCATTTTCCCTGTCACCACGGCAGAAATCAATGCGGTGCGGTACTCACGCAAGAGTTCTATTTGGTGTTCGTTGCGTTTGATAGTTTGGTCAAATTTAGAGATTTGTTTTCTCAGATATTCGATTATTTGTTGTTGTTCATTTAAATTTGGAATTGGGAACAATATTTCTTTGAGTGTATAAGTATAAATAACTTCGATAGTTGTAGCATTAGAATTGAAAGATACATTTTCCGAAAAAAATTCTGAATGGTTGATGTAAATTTCAGCCCAGTCATTCATTATTTGGTTATTATCTAATCGTAGTTTGATAAGACAGGGATGCAATACCCCTGGCTCAATGTTATCTGGAACTAGAACGCACCTGCCAATTGTCCCACGAGTGGTTAATAAAAAATCACCACTTTCAACAACAAAATCTTTAAGAGAACGAAATTTCTCTTCATTTATAAAATTAATACCCGATGAGAAATCTCGATCTAAAACAGTACGTTGATTATAGACCTTATACTCTCCATCGGGGTCCAATTCTGAGCTTTTTAACTCTGAACCGAATGGCCCAGCTTTTATTGCATTTCTCTTGTTTGCCAATAAATACTTAACTTTTTTTAATATCCACCCCTCCGGAATCTGTCCCAACCATACCACGCCAGAATCCTTCATGGGTGCATCTGGGTTCAGCCCCTTGGTCACCGCATGACTTATGAGGGCGTTACGTTCCTCGCGCAGCAGGTCGATAAGGCGCTGTTTTTTGGCGATGACAGCATCGATCTGGGCGGTCTTGCGGTCAAGGAAGTCGGCGATGGCGGTTTGTTCAGGAAGAGGAGGATATGGAGCTTGTTCGCAAAGATAGGAGTAAGAATCCAGGTTTTGTATTCCGGTTGTCTGTTTGATAGACCTCATGTTGACACGGACGAAGTAATAATATCTATGTAGATAATTCCAATATCTTGAATCTTGTCCTGGCGCAATCGGCATTCGAGCAATAAAGTTAGAGTACACTGCCTCTTTATCATGCTCATACAAGACAACAAAACCTACGGGTTGTTTCTCACCACCCCCTGATTTTTCTAATAATAAATCGCCCGATTGTAGAATACGATCAACTTCCTCGGTAGGCTCTAATAATCGGAAGGTAGGGTTTTTTAGGCTAACTCGTGAATGCTCTCGGTCAAAATCTGCTACACGAACACAAATAATGCCTTCATTGCCTTCTAGTTCGCTCCCCCAAATCCCATTCTTACACATTGTTACCGACCACCGAATACGATCAATTCCCCAGTTGTTCGGCACCTGTCCCAACCAGGCTACGCCCGTATCTTTATAAACAGGGTAGGGATTCATGCTTCCAATGCCTCCGCCAACATGCCATCCAGCTCGTTTTCCAGGGCTAAAATCTCGGCGCGGATTTCTTCCAATGGGCGTAAGGGTTTGTATTCGTAAAAGTAGCGAGTGAAGCTGATTTCATAACCCTTGATGGTACGACTTTCGTCAATCCAGGCATCGGGCACATGCGGTAGCACTTCGCGCGTGAAGTATGCCTGAATGTCTTCTTTGAGTGGCACGTTTTCGTAATCCCGCAGGTTGGAGTCAGGTTCGGGGTTGCCGTCCCGGTCGCGGCAAATTTCGGCGGTTTCGTCGCGCTCGGCAAGGGCGTTGATAATAGCCTTTTTTATGGCAGAAGACAGGTTGGTTTCACTCGCCTGGAAAGCAGCAGCCAGGTCTGCTTCGAATTGGTCACGGTTCTGGTAAAGGTGTTCGCCGTCCAGGGTTTGCAGTGCGGAGCGAATGGCTTCTTGTTGCTGGCGCCCGGCGGCAATATCTGCTTTAGCGGCAGCTCCCGACTTTTTGGATTTTGTCAGGTTTTTGAAGGTGGTCTCCTCATCCAGTCGATGGATACGGTCCGGGTTGGCCTGGAAGTTCAGGCGCAGCGGGCGCTCCACAGTGATGCGCCAGTAACCGAAATCCTCGTTATCAAAAACTTTGCTAACCACCACTTCTACGCCGTCTGGGGTGCATGCGGTCTGGTTGTGTCGAAAATCGCCGTAAAACCGTGTGATTGTCCCAATTTGGTCGGGGTTGCCGTTTTCCCCGGTGCCAATCTCGTTGCGCTTATTGCCTAAACTGCGGCTCATCTTCTGGTAAAAGGCGACGGCGTTGATCAATTGCACTTTACCCTTGCGCTCGCTGGGCTTGCGGTTACTCAGAATCCAGATATAGGTAAAAATACCAGTGTTGTAAAACAACTGGTCGGGTAGGGCAATGATGGCTTCGAGCCAATCATTTTCGATGAGCCATTTACGGATCTCACTCTCCCCGCTGCCCGCCCCGCCCGAAAAGAGCGGCGAACCATTGAAAACAATCCCGATTCGAGAGCCGTTATTGCTCTGCTTCATCTTGGAGATCATATGTTGCAAGAATAAAAACGAGCCATCTGAAATACGCGGCAAACCGGCTCCAAAGCGCCCACCGTAACCCATTGTCTCGTATTCTTTGGTGATTTGTTCCTGCACCTTTTTCCAATCCACACCAAAAGGTGGGTTGGAAAGCATGTAATCGAACTGCTCATTCGCCAGCCCGTCCACAGTGAAAGTGTTGCCGAATTTGATATTGCCCACATCCTGGCCTTTGATGAGCATATCCGATTTGCAGATGGCATACGATTCGGGATTGATCTCCTGCCCGAAGACCACCGGCCTGGCTTGAGGATTGAGTTCCACGATGTAATCTTCTGATACGGAGAGCATTCCACCCGTGCCACATGCAGGATCGTAAATAGTCTTGACGATGCCGGGACGGGTCAGCACTTCGTTATCGTTCAAGAAAAGCAGGTTGACCATCAGGCGGATAACTTCACGCGGGGTGAAATGTTCACCGGCGGTTTCATTGGAGAGTTCGGAGAATTTACGGATCAATTCTTCGAAGACGTAACCCATCATTGTATTTGACACCGTGTTAGGGTGCAAATCAATTACAGCAAAACGTTGGACGACCTTAAATAGCAAATCAGCTTCATCCAGGCGGGTTATGTGATCCATGAAGTTGAAATATTCGATGATTTCACGGCCGTTGGCAGAGAAGCCGTTGATATAGTTGCGGAGATTGGCAGCAAGATTATCGGGGTCAGCGATCATAGATTGGAAAGTAAATTTGCTTTTGTTATGAAAGCTTTTCCCTGTCAGATTGTTGAGTACCGGGTCCAGGTTGCTGATTTTCAAAGTCGGGGCTTTCGTCTCAAGAAAGTCCAGTACATTATATTTGCTCGGTTCAAGAACGCAATCCAACCGCCGTAAAACGGTAAGCGGCAAAATCACTTTACCGTAATCAGCTTGTTTGTAGTCGCCGCGCAGTAGATCGGCAACACTCCAGATAAAATTGGCGAGTTCTTTGACAGTTCCATTTCGTGCCATGAAATTCTCCAGATGATTTGATTAATTTCTCCCAATCGCTACCAATATTATATACCACCTTTTTCCCTACCAGCCTTACATTGATTATAGCTGAGCACCTGTCGTGAGTCTGCGGACATCCCCAACCCCCTCCTCACCTCTACCCCCCTGTCCTGCGGACATCCCCGCCCCCACCTGCCTCCCTTGCCCCCCTGTCCTGCGGACATCCCCCCATTTTCGCGGAAAATGGGGGGAATGAGGGGGGCTGGGATTGAGCGTGGGGTTTTGTATTGATAAGTTTTTATTCCATAGAATTAAAACTGAAAGACCACTAGGTAATTTTGGAAATTTCCTGTAAAATTAATAAACTTTTTCAGGTGTAACGGGTAATATACAACAAACGTTTTAAATCAACAAAGAAATACACGGAAATTAAAAACAAAACAGGGGTAACCATACCCTATATGCCATTACCAACCCGGCATGCTTAATGCATCGCACGACACAGGATCGATTATCCGGTGATCATGCCTGAATGGTATGCACTAAACCAGGACAAACCGCGGAATTTCGAGATTCAACGCTTCGATCAAAATCTTGAAAGTGCCGGTTTGAGGGTGGCATATACCAAAACCATGTGGTGGAAAACCGCATAGATGCCAAAGAAAGAGGAGGAAAACATCTCATGAAAATCGGTTTACAAATACCCAATTTCACCTGGAACAAAGGTTCGGAATGCATCCGCGGCGCGATAGGTGAGATCGCCCGCACGGCTGATGAGGTTGGCTTTGCCAGTTTGTGGGTCATGGACCACTTTTTTCAAATCGGCGGCAGCTTCGGGAAACCGGAAAGTGAAATGCTGGAAGGTTACAGCACCCTGGGGTTTCTGGCGGCGATCACAAAAAATGTAAAACTGGGCACGCTGGTGACCGGCGTCATTTACCGCCATCCCGGTGTTTTGATCAAAATGGTGACCACCCTGGATGTATTATCCGGCGGACGGGCTTACCTGGGCATTGGCGCTGCCTGGTATGAGCGTGAGACGGTTGGATTGGGCATACCCTTCCCGCCATTACAAGAACGTTTCGAGCGCCTGGAAGAGACCCTGCAAATTGCCCTGCAGATGTGGTCGGAAAATGACGGTCCCTTTGTTGGCAAACACTACCGCCTGGCAGAAACGATGAATAATCCGCAGCCGTTAACAAAGCCTCATCCGCCCATCCTGATTGGCGGCGCGGGGGAGAAGAAAACCTTGCGGCTGGTTGCCCGTTATGCCGATGGCTGTAACCTTTTTGCCCGCCTGGGGATCGATATGCTGCGGGAGAAATTACAGGTGCTGCAGAACCATTGCGATGCCGCCAAGCGAGATTATAATGAGATCGAGAAAACCACCCTGGATACCGTCCACCTGGCGCCCGGGCATATGACCCCCGCAGATATGATTGCCCAGTGCCGGGAACTGGCCTCTGTCGGCATCCAGCAAGCCATTTTCAACATGCCCAATGTGCAGGAAATCAAGCCTCTGGAAATCATTGGCAGGGAAGTTATCCCGGCGGTGGCAGAATTTTAGAAACAGGCGAAAATGAATTCTATAATTCATACTCCCCCTAAAGGATTGGTGCGTTGGTTTTTCCGTGCGCCAATCATCCTGTATCGATTGAACCTGGGGTGGATACTGGGCGAACGTTTTCTCTTGCTTACCCATACGGGGAGAAAAAGCCGTCTGCCTCGCTATGCTGTGGTCGAAGTCGTTTATCATGACCGTGAAACCGATCGATATATCATCGCCTCGGGATGGGGCGAAAAATCGGATTGGCTGCAAAACATCATGAAAACGCCGCAAGTAGCTGTCAAGGTTGGACGGCGCAGTTTTACCGCGACCGCCCGACGATTATCGGTTGAGGCTGCCCAGGCAGCGCTATATACATATGCCCAAAAATATCCCGTTGCCTTTGGCGAGCTCGCCAGACAAATCGTCGGAGAACGGCTGCCCGCCACACAAGAAAGCTGTCATACATTTGCAGCCGCGATTCCCTTTGTAGAGCTGGCGCCGATGTGAGAACCTGATAAAAACCTATGATATTCACGATCGAAAAGCTTAATTTTTTACAATGATTCATTAGGTATTATTTAAAACTTACCGGGAGGGTGCCATGTCTGTATTAGAACGTATTGCCCATTTTAAAGGCCGCCGGGACGAAGTTCCCAACCAGGAGCTTGCCCGAGAATTAGCTGAGGCGGAGGACAAAGAAGGCATTCAAGAAATTGCCGAGAATTTATGGCATAAAAACACCAACGTGCAAAGCGATTGCATCAAGGTCCTTTATGAGATCGGATATCTCAAACCGGATTTGATCGCTGCCTATGGCAATGATTTCGTCAAGCTGTTGAGCAGCAAGCAAAACCGCCTGGTGTGGGGCGCGATGATCGCGCTTTCCACCATTGCAGCACTGGCGGCGGATGAGCTATTCCCACAACGGGAGAAGATCATCAAAGCCATGGACAAAGGCTCAGTCATCACCGTGGATGGCGGGGTGATGGCGTTGGCAGGAATTGCTTCCAAAAATCCGGAATACAACAATGAAATATTCCCGTATTTGCTCAACCATCTCAAAACATGCCGCCCGAAGGACGTTCCCCAGCACTCTGAGAAGACTATGATCTCGGTAAATGCTGATAACAAAGAGGCATTCATTGCCGTACTCGAAAAGCGCCTGGAGGATATGAGCCCCTCCCAGGCAGCGCGGATCAAAAAGGTTATAAAACAGGCGGGAAGCAGGTAAAACCATTTTTGATCTTGACAATCGCTCGATTATATACCATAATGGTTCCAAAATGGAACCATTATGGTGGCAATATGGCAACGATAACCGTAAAAAATATTCCCGATGATCTATACCATCGTTTGAAAACCCTGGCGCGAATGAACCGGCGCAGCGTGAACAACGAAATCATCCTTTGCATTGAACAGGCTGTTTCCAGCCGAAAAATCGAACCGAAGGAAATGATGGAAAAAGCGCGCCTTGTGCGCCAGTTAACCAGTCACACCATGCTCTCTGAAGAAACGTTGAACCAGGCAAAAAATCAGGATCGTCCGTGATTGTCGTTGATACCAATCTTATTGCCGGTTTATTTTTATCCAGCGCTTTATCCGAGCAAGCCGAGAATGTTTTTAGCACAGACTCCGATTGGGTAACGCCTCTTATCTGGCGCAGTGAATTTCAAAGCGTGTTGGGTTTTTTCTTGCGAGAGAACCTGATTTCACTTGAAGCCGCTTCGCAAATTATGAGCGAAGCGGCGCAATTTCTACAAGGGAAAGAATATGAAGTGAATGCTTTCCGTGTATTAGAATTACTCTCTTGTAGTAATTGTTCGGCATATGATTGCGAATTTGTCTCATTGTCTCACGATTTAGGAATTCGGCTGGTAACAAACAATCAACGAATATTGGAGCAATTCCCACGGACGACCATATCGGTCGAACGATTTCTGTTTCGTTGATGCTTATAAAGGGAACCATTCATCATCAACAAGCGTCTTAAGTCAAATGAAATGATTATTAAAGGATGATACCCATGAAAAAGCGCTTGATTTTTATCCAAATTCTCATGATTTTGACCTTCGTTGGTTTGAGCGCCTGCGCCTCAAAACCGACAGAACAATCCACCATTGGCATAGCCAACCCGGCTTCACAGAATTGTGAAAAAGTTGGCGGGGTGTTGACCATCGAAAAATCCGGAAATGGGGGTGAATTCGGTGTGTGCACGTTTGAAGATAACCGCCAATGCGAAGAATGGGCGCTTTTCCATGGCGACTGCCCCGAGGGAGGCGTTGATGTCGAAAGTTATGTCACGCCAGCTGCCCGATATTGCGCCATTCGCGGCGGGGAGTATATCGTCGCCGGTAACACGGGGGCTGAAGACGAACAAGGAACTTGCATCTTCAAAAATGGAAAGTCGTGCAATGTGTGGCAGTATTTCAACATGGAATGCAGCGGCAACGAATGACCAGGTAATATACTTTTATTAGGAAGGCAGGAAGGGTTTCTAGCCACCCGACAGTTTGCGTATTGTCATTGCGAAAGAGCACATTCACTTCGTTCAGTGTTAACTATGCGACTGAAGCAGTCTTATTAATGAACGTCTATTTTTGCAGATGCCAGATTGCTTCAGGGCAAAGAACGTCCTTCGCAATGACAGAAAAATAAAAGTGTAGGGTAGCTAAATGGGTTTTTTATATATTTATTTTAAACTGATGGCTGACAGCTAACAAACGATAGCTTCTTTTATGCTGAAAGCGTGCGTAATTCAGTGTCGAAAAGGATCTCCAGCCCGGAAAGCGGAGATCCTTTATCGTGCACTACCAAATGATGATGTGAGAAATATAATAGACTGTGACAAAATGATAAAATAAACCCATGAATCAGATCATTGAATGGCTCTCAATCGGTGATTTACGTTCCGATGGCCAGGCGAACGAGGCCGCGGCGGCGGTTCTTTCCCAACCCGCCATTTTTCCGGATCTTTTAGCAGCATTAACCGATGATAACGATGTAGTACGCGGTCACGCGGCTGACGCCCTGGAAAAGGTATCGCGGGAAATGCCGGATTTGCTGGTTCCTCAATTGGCGCACCTGATCCGGGTAGCCCGTACCGATAACCTGCCCATGGTCAGATTTCACCTGGCGATGATCTTCGGCAACCTGGCGCACGAACCGCGCCTGGGGGAATCGATCATTCCCGCCTTGCTCGGTATGTTGCAGGATGAAAGCGCCTTTGTTAAATCCTGGAGTCTTTCCAGCCTGGTGTTATGGGGGCGGCAACAACCGCATTGGCAGCAGCAGATCCTGGATACTTTTTCGACATTGACACACGATACCAGTATCGCCGTCCGTCATCGGGCTGTGAAAGCCATTCAATTGCTGACAGACAACCAATTGCCCATTCCATCCGGATGGGTGAAAAGCAAACGAGTCTGAGCGTCACATGATTGAAATCAACCAGATCATCCGCACTAAACGCAGAAGCATCGCCTTGATCATCCAACCGGATGGCAAATTAATTGTTCGGGCGCCATTAAAGGCATCCGATAAAATCATCCATGCCTTTGTTCAAAAAAAAGCGAGTTGGATTCACTCTAAACAAGCTTTGGTGAAATCGGCTTCCACGCAGGCAACCCCAAAAAAATTCCTCCATGGCGAAAAGTTTTGGCATTTGGGAGAACTGTATCCGTTGCAAATCGTGGATCAGGCGAATCAACCTTTAGAATTCAATGGGCGGTTTACCATGTCGCTATCGGCGCAATCCCAGGCACGATCCCATTTCATAAAATGGTATAAAGCAAGCGCCAGAAAGATCATCACTGAACGGGTTGTCCAGTATGCCACCAGGAATGGGTTTACATACAGCCAGGTGAAGATCACATCGGCTCAAAGTCGCTGGGGCTCTTGCAGCGGGAAAGGGTCATTGTGTTTTTCTTGGCGGCTGGTGATGGCTCCATTGACGGTCATCGATTATGTGGTGGTGCACGAGCTGGTCCATTTAAGGCACAAAAACCACAGCAAAGCCTTTTGGGCAGAGGTGAAAGCTCTCATGCCCGATTACAAGAACAAAAGATCCTGGCTGAAGGAAAATGGAAGATTATTGAATATTTAATTTTTCGCGGTGATATCAAAAAATAATTAAAAATTTTTAGGGCGGTAATAAAAATGTAACTGCTCATTGGGTCGATAATACATTATACAAAAGCCCGCCCACTAAAGGGCAGCCAACGCAAATGCTGACCAATAAAAATACAATCCCTATCACCATACCCACCGTTGAGCCTCCCGCTGTGCGTTCCAATACGGCTTCTTCCGGGCTAGCAGGATTGTAATATACGCTGACCTGCCCACCCAGGGGGAAACGTGATAATGCTTGTTGCGCTTTTGATTCGCTGCTATGGGTCTTGGTAAAACCAAAGGTGATTTTATCGCCGGTAAATTCCTGCCCGCCAACCTGATATGTATACCGCACGTGCGGCGCATAAGAATAGCTCGTGTCGCCATCGCTGTCGGTATGCATGCTGCGCGTCACGCGTGCTTCGGCGATCTGTCCTGCGGTGCTGGGCCACTGCTGGCTTTCACCGGCTTTTTGGCGCCCTTTAATGGCTGAATAGATCAGAAAAACACCCAGACCTGCAAATATTAAGATAAAACCTCCCCCGCAAATTGCACCAATCAGCATGCCGGAAAAATTGACCACGGTTACCTCCGATAAAAAGTGAAATGGTTAATTACTATTAGTTTACTCTTTCTTTAATAAAAAATCAAACTCCACTACTAACCACCTGACAGTTTTCATGAACTGTCGTTGTGCGTAAAGTCAACGCGCACAAGCGCTCTTCTTCCCGGAAGGAACAAACCTGCCTGTCATTGCGAGTAAAGCGAAGCAATCTTGTTGTTGTGGAGTATGAGACTGCTTCGTCGCAAAGTTTACACTGAATGAAGTGAATGTGCTTTTCGCAGAGACCAGTAGTAAACTGGCGGGGGACTAGGATCACAATATTTGTTTGTACAACCAATATAACTTTACTTTCGTATAAATAATGTACACTTAAGGTGTGGTTTAATTCAACTCGCCTGCATTCGGATAAAACATGGGTGTCATCTGGAATAAAGTCTGGTTCGACTTATGGCATAACAAAACCCGCACGCTGTTAGTGGTATTTAGCATTGCCGTGGGGGTGTTTGCCATTGGCGCGATTTATGGCATGGCAGATTTGATGATACCCACCATGAATGCCGACCATATATCGATCAATTCTGCCCCAATCCGCATGTATCTTGTTCAACCTATTGACCGCGATTCCGCCCTGGCGCTCAAGGATGTACCTGGTGTGGCGGATGTGGAACCGATTGCGGTGATCAACGTGCGCTATAAACGATATCCGAAAGAACCCTGGAAGCTTGCCAGTATCGAAATGCGGGATGATTTTTCAAACCAAATATTCGATGTATTACAACTAAAAGAGGGGCAATGGCCGGAAAAAGAAACCATTAGCATTGAGCGGATGCACAGTCCTTTTTATCATATAGGTATTGGCGACCAGGTTATCTTTGAGGTCGACAAACGAGAGCAATCTTTTCTGGTGACGGGTAAGATTCGGGCTTCATTCGTTCCACCGCCCGAGACGTACGATTGGGCATGGTTTTTTATGTCTCCCCAGGGCATGCAACATTTTGGCATTGCCGAAGGAAATTTCACCCAATTGCGTATCGCAATTAAGCCATATAGTGCAGATTATGCCAGGCAGGTTGCCACCCAAATCAAGGAGGAATTAGCAAAACAAGGCATCAGTGTGGCTGCAACGATGTATCTGGATCCCTATAAACATTATGGTTACGATGTTATCACTGGCGTCACTTTGGTCATGAAGGTGATGGCGGTTCTTTCCATCTTACTCAGCATCGTGCTGGTGTTCAACACCATGATCTCTGTCATCACCCAACAGACCAATCAGATTGGTATATTAAAGGCCATAGGCGGCAGCAATCACCTCATTATTTCGATTTATCTGGCAGGGGCAGCGTTTTATGGTTTTATCAGTTTATTGATCAGCCTTCCATTAGGTGTGCTGACGGCTTATTTTTCCTCAAAGGTTTTCCTGGGAATGTATAACATCGATTTCGGCGGTTTTACCTATTCCACAAAAGCCGTGGTTTTCCAGGTGATCGCTGCGCTTGTAGTTCCTTTAGTCGCGTCATTGATCCCGGTTTTACACGGCGCCGGGATCACTGTGCGGGAGGCTATTTCAAGTTATGGGTTGGGGGCGGATTTTAAATCTGGAAAGCTTGATCGGGGTGTTGAACATACTTTAGGACGCTTTCTCGCCTCACAAGACGCCATTGCCCTGACCAATACATTCCGTCGCAAGGGACGTCTGGCGCTCACTCAAGGGGTGCTTGTAACCGCCGGAGTAATGTTCTTGATTGTGATGAGTATTTCAACCTCGATCACTGCGACTATAGATATGGAATACAAGCGCCGCGATTATGATCTGACCATCTCATTTAAGGATTTTCAACGCATTGAAAGGGTTGAAAAACTGGTGTATTCAGTTCCAGGCGTAAAAAAAGTAACCCTGTGGTGCATCGTACCGGTAATGATATTAAGGGACGGCGAAAAAATAAAAGATGCCGGCATGGGATCGCAGATACAAGGCGTTGTGGTGTCAGATCCGTTTTATCATCCTCAAATCGTTGCCGGGAGATGGCTGGATGAAAATGACGACCGTGCGGTTGTATTGAATGATAAAACCGCTGAAGATAATAATATCCAGGTGGGCGATACTATCGGCTTGGATATGGGCGCCTATGGCAAGCAATCCTGGAATGTGGTTGGGTTGTACCGCGTGTTTATGACATTGGGAGGCAGCTTCAACAACGATGCCATCTATGCGCCGCGTCAGGCAGTGCTCAATGCATCCCATCTAAAAGGCGGAAGTCTGCTATTGGCTCGGACAGAAGGACATTCTCAAGCAGAAGTCAAACCGGTAATGGATAACCTGGAAAGTGTGTTCGTGAGAAACAACATCGAGGTTGCCTCTTCCATAACGATGCCGCAAGAACGCAAATCGCAAAGCATGTCTTTGGAATATTTAGTCTATTTATTGACCGGTCTGGCGCTTATCATCACGCTGGTAGGCGGTATTGGTCTAATGGGCTCGCTTTCCATCAGTGTGATAGAGCGCACGAAGGAAATCGGAGTACTGCGCGCTATCGGTGCCCAAACCGGCGTGATTTTACGGATGTATATGTTGGAGGGGATAACTCAGGCTATGCTGAGCTGGCTGATTGCTGTGCCTTTATCGCTTTTAACCGCACCGCTGATGTCCGATGCATTGGGCAGGGTGATGCTTGGCGGAGAGCTGGATCATCGCTTCAATATTGCTGCGGTTTTCATCTGGCTTGGCGTGATGATGCTGGTGGGGGTGCTGGCGTCGATCGTGCCAGCGCGCCACGCCAGCCAGGTGAGCGTACGACAGTGTCTGGTGTATGAGTAGAAAAAATTTCACTCCCGATTGTCAATCTTATTTACTGGTGGATTGTCAAACAAAAACGATGATATGAATTTTTCCTGTCAAACTAACCCCACCCCATCCCTCCCCGTAAACGGGAAAGAAGCAAGGCTGGGGTTTTGTATTGAGAAAAAATATATACCATGGAAAGATTTTTGAATCCAGCTGCTATGCACCCTTTGAGGATAGTGAACAGTTTTTAGAAATTCCAAAATTACCCCCAAAAATACTTGCTATTAAATAAGATTTCATACGATAATATCCCTAATAGGGAGGAAGACTTCGCTTCCTTTCGCACGGCTAATCGCTATTAACATAAATTGGAGGATATTATCATGGAGGGTTTCATTCACTTTACCAAACGCATCGCTTTTGGCGGAATTTTGGTGTTAATAGTAATTATAAGTACGGCGCTAATGTATCAGCCAGTAGGAGCAGATAGCAGCGGGAGCGATGGCCCCGGCGGGGTGGGCAGCACTGACGGATCCAGTCCTTTATCGCTTTGGTTGAAATCTGACGCCGGGATCTACATCGATGACGCTTGTACCACAACTGCTGGCGACGGTAATTCTGTGGCTTGCTGGGAAGATCAAAGCGGAAACAACCATCAATTCATTCAAAGCACATCCGGTAATCAGCCAACCTTTTCCGCTAGTGGACTGAATAACTGGCCGATCCTTCAATTCAATGGCGGCAGCCATTATCTGGAGAAAAGCTACACATCTGATTTAAATACAAATGATTTCACGGTCTTTATCGTTGCCCGCACGACCGGTGGTGATGCAAGCCTCCGTTCACCCTACGCCAGCCATTGCAGCGCTTCCGGGTTCGTTTTTTATGCGTCAGATTCTGACTATTGGAATTTTTGGGCATGGAAACCCTCTCAATGGTCCAAACAAATCGTGACATCTGTAGACATCACCAATTGGCATATACTGAACGGGTATTATGGCGCCAGCTTATACGATTCCCAATATTTCGATATTGACGGTACAAACTACAAATCCAATATTTTCTTCTTCACGAAAAATGAAAGCTGCCCCGCCCGCGTTGGCGCCGGGGATACTGATCAGGCTTCGCCCAGTGCATATTTTAATGGAGAAATTGCTGAAATCATCATCTATAATGCCGCCCTGACCATGGCTGAGCGTACGCTGGTGAACAATTACTTGAATTCTAAATATGATATTGTGATAAACGGCGATCATTACGCCGGAGTCGACCCGTATATCTACGAAGTGGCCGGGATTGGCATGGAGGACGGCAGCCATACTCAGGGTTCCTCTGCCGGAATGATCGTTTCAAACAGCACCTTCCTGCAGGAAAACGGCGATTATATCCTCATCGGGCACGGCAACGTGGCAAACAATAATACAACAAATGACCTTCCCTCGGGCGGTGATTGGACCGGGAGTGGTTTACGTTGGACGCGCGACTGGTTTCTCACGAAAACGGATAAAGATACCACAGGCGGCGCCGTTAATATCTCTTTCGATATCAGCGATTCGGGGATGAGCGGCAGTTTTGCGGGCAGCGCCAGTAACTACCGCCTGCTCAAACGCACCGGCGCCAGCGGCGATTTTTCAGACATCGCCTCTGCCGCTTCTATATCGGGCGACCAGGTACTGTTTAGCAATGTGGATGTCAGTTTGCTGGGCAGTTATTTCACCCTGGGCACGGTGGACAGCGCCGCATCCCCCACCGCAGTATCATTGCAGGATTTTCAAGGCGGAAGTCAAAAGCTTTTCCCGGGAATTGCCCTGGCATTAGGAGCAATAATAATAATTTTTGGGTTGTTTCTTGGTAAGCGAAGACGAGTACATCGATTGTAATTTATCAGCATCCAATTGACACGCCCGCTCAACGATAGTAAGATGAAATCCCCCAGGCTGGCCGGGCGGTCGCGGCTCTGCGCTTGCAGGGTCGAGGAAAGTCCGCACTCCATAGAGCGTGGCG
>JAFGJM010000004.1 GCA_016929095.1 Anaerolineales bacterium
ATCAATTAGATTCTTCGCTGCGCTCAGAATGACAAGAGAGTTGAGTTCCTTTCAGATAGAAGAACGCCTTAGCGATGTGGACTTACTATCATTGAAAGTCCGTGAAAACTACCGGGTGGTTAGAAAATTATTTTTAAATAATTTTGCGAAAGAAGAGGGATACTTATTATTTGTGTACGATAATGTGAATTAGGCGGTAAAATGAAAGGGTCATTTGCGTTTTTTATGAAAGGAAAATCGATCAGCATGAAAAACGATATAAATTGGTATCAAAACGCCATATTTTACGAAGTCTATGTGCGAGCTTATGCCGACAGCAACGGGGATGGACACGGCGATTTACGAGGATTGATCCAGAAATTGGATTATATTAAAGATCTGGGGGTCGATTGCATATGGATGCTTCCTATATATGAATCACCCTTGCGAGATGATGGTTATGATATTTCCGATTATTACACTATCGCCAATGTCTTTGGCAGCGTAGACGATTTGCGGGAATTGCTGAAAAAAACCCACGACCGGGGGATGCGTCTCATTATGGATTTGGTGGTAAACCACACATCAGATCAACATCCCTGGTTCCAGGCCGCACGGAAAGATCGAAAATCACCCTACCGTGATTACTACGTTTGGAGTGACGATGATCGGAAATATCAGGGAACCCGCATCATTTTTATCGATACCGAAAAATCCAATTGGACCTGGGATGGGCAAGCCGGGCAATTTTATTGGCATCGTTTTTATGCCTCACAGCCCGATCTCAATTTCGATAATCCAAAGGTGCAACAAGAAATTTTGGATGTGATGGATTATTGGTTAGCGATGGGCGTCGATGGCTTTCGGGTGGATGCCGTACCATACCTTTTTGAGCGGGAGGGTACAAATTGTGAAAATTTGCCCGAAACGCATCAATATTTAAAAAGGATGCGTCAATTCGTCGACCACAAGTATCCAGACTGTATCATGCTGTGTGAGGCAAACCAATGGCCGGAAGATGTACGTCCCTATTTTGGGGAAGGGGATGAGTTCCATATGGGATTTCATTTTCCACTCATGCCGCGCATCTATATGGCTTTGGGGAAAGAGGATGTTACACCTTTATTTCAAATATTAAAGCGGACGCCGGATATTCCGAATAACTGCCAGTGGTGTATCTTTTTACGGAACCACGACGAACTAACCCTGGAAATGGTGACGGAGGAAGAGCGCCAATGGATGTGGGATTTTTATGCGGCGCAGCCCGGCACAAGGTTAAATTTAGGCATTCGCCGGCGGCTTGCTCCCTTATTGGGCAATAATCAGAAGAAGATCGAATTAGCGTATTCATTATTGTTTACCTTGCCAGGGTCGCCGATTATATATTATGGGGATGAAATTGGTATGGGCGATAATATCGAGTTGTTCGACCGCAATGGCTTGCGCACCCCTATGCAATGGGATAATAGCCCCAACGCAGGATTTTCTCATGCCGATTCATCCCGATTGTATGCGCCGGTAATTAACGATGAACGCTTCAAACCACAGCAGGTCAATGTAGAGGATCAACGACAAACGCCTGAATCGTTATATAACCATATCAAACACATGCTTGCCGTGCGAAAACAACATGCGGGTTTGGGATCCAGTTTACTCGAATGGATCGATACCGGAAATAACGCCATTGCCGCCTATTGGCGAATTCGGGGAGAAGAAAGGTTTTTGATCTGTAATAATCTTTCAGAAACGACTCTAACTTTCAAGATCGAGATGCCCACAGCACTTACAAAAGGGATGGATCTATTATCCGGGAAAGACATCGATATGCCTTCTTCCCACGAGCTTTGCTTGAATTTAGCATCTCACGCGTTTGTTTGGTTAAAAATAAATTAGAAAATCGTAAATCGATTGACAATGTTTTTTTTCATGCTATAATATAGAAGTGCTTTCATAAAAGCACTTTCCAAATATAAGGCCTGTTCCCAAAGAAGAGATCAAGACCTTGGTAGAGAATCAACCCACTATTTATGACGTCGCAAAATTAGCCGGCGTCAGTATATCGACAGTATCGCGAGTTATAAATTCACCCGAACGCGTGAATGAAGCCACTCGCACAAAAATCCTGGCTGCCATCGATCAATTAAATTTTGTCCCCAAAGCGGAGGCGCGTGCACGCGCTTTACAGGGGAATCACCGCATTGGAGTGTTATCTCCTTTTTATACAACGCTATCTTTCGTTCAGCGATTAAGGGGGGTGGATGAGGTATTGACCAAAACCAATTACGAATTGTTGATTTATACGGTTGATTCGATGAACCGTCTGATCACGTATTTAACCACATTGACGATCGCACGCAATTTGGATGGGTTGATCATATTATCCTTACCGCTGTCTGAGTCGGTTGCCAGGCGGTTAGCCGAGCGCGGACCCAAAATTGTGACTGTAGAAGCTTCACAAGAGTTGTTCTGCGGTATCGAGATCGATGACTTCAACGGCGGAAAACTGGCAGCGCAATATTTAATCTCCAAAGGGCACAAAGCATGTGCGTTTATCGGAGATATTGACCCGCCCGATTACACTGTTCGACCTGTTGTATACCGCCTGGAGGGTTTCAAGCAGGCGATGAGTGATGCCGGTTTAGAATTGCCGGATTATTACGTTTGTTCTTCAAGCTATGCCACAGAGCCAACCCGCCGGACAGCCTATGAATTATTAAAAGCTTCAACGCGTCCGACAGCGATATTTGTCGCGACGGATATTCAAGCCATTATCGTGATGAAAGTTGCCTCTGAATTAGGGTTGAAAATTCCGGATGATCTGGCAGTCATAGGTTTTGACGACCTGGATATTGCAGAATATGTGGGTCTTACCACCGTTCGTCAACCATTAGACGATTCGGGAAGGATCGCTGCCGAACTCTTGCTTTCTCAATTGAGTGACTCGCGCAGACCAATCCAACATGTGAAACTTCCTTTAACTGTAGTGGAACGCGATACTGTATAAAAATAATTACTCATGCATGTTGGTTATTTATGATGTTTATATAGGAGGTGAAATATAAAAATAAACGTTTTGAGTTTGGTCGATAAACGAGAATATTCTGTTTATAACTAGTTGCTAAGGAGAAGAAAAATGTCAAAACATAAAAAAGTATGGCTATTGATTTCAATATTAGCCATTGTATCCATGATGCTGGCAGCGTGTGCGGCACCAACAGCTGCGCCTGTAGAACCAGTGGAAGAAGAAGCACCTGCTGCAGAAATGGTCGAAGTAGGCGGCGTGGAATATTCTACCGCATATACCGGTAAGACAGTGACAGTTTTCGGTGTGGCTGCCGACGAACAGGCGCGTTTGTTCCAGAAGGAATTCGACGAGTTTTCAGAAAAAACCGGTATTAAGGTTGAATATGAAGGCAATAAAGATTTCGAAACTTTGATCCTGGTTCGCGTCGAAGGGGATGATGCTCCCGATATTGCCACGTTTGCTCAACCCGGTCTGGTGGCAGATTTCATGCGCAAAGGTAATCTGGTTGATCTTTCCACGTTCATGACGGATGAATTCCTTACGAGCAAATACTCACAGGGTTTGATCGATCTGTCCAAGGTAGATGGAAAGATAGCCGGCGTTTGGCACAATGCAGACGTAAAAAGCCTGGTATGGTACCCTAAGAAAGCCTTTGAAGCTAAAGGATATACCATTCCAGAAACCTGGGATGATTTGATTGCGCTTTCCGATAAGATGGTAGCAGACGGCGAGACACCCTGGTGCATCGGTATTGAAAGCGCCGGTGCAACCGGCTGGCCTGGCACCGACTGGGTGGAAGATATCATGCTGCGCACGACCACCCCTGAGAACTACGACAAATGGACACAAGGCGAACTCAAATTCAATTCTCCGGAAGTGAAAAATGCCTTTGATACCGTGGCGGCAATCTGGTTCAAAGAAGGTTATGTCTATGGCGGCGTACCCTCGATTTTGACCACTGGATTTGGGGATTCACCCAAACCGCTTTTCGATGATCCACCCAAGTGCTATCTGCACCGCCAGGCAAGCTTCATTACCAATTTCTTCCCCGAAGGGGCTGTCGTGGGTGAGGATGTGGCTTACTTCTATCTGCCTCCTATCGACGAGGCATATGGCAAACCGGTGCTTGGTTCCGGCTCAATTGCCACCATGTTCAATGATCGGCCTGAAGTGCGTGAAGTCATGAAATTCCTGGCCACCGGCTACTCAATGAAAGAGGAAGCTATGGCTGGTGTGGCAGTTGCTCCGCATAAAGATGCTGATCCCGCCTGGTATCCTACCGATGCCGCACGCGGGTTTGCAACGATCATTCAGGAAGCAACCACCTTCCGCTTCGACGGCTCTGACTTAATGCCTGGCGCTGTTGGCGCGGGCTCGTTCTGGACCGGTATTGTCGACTGGGTTGGCGCAGAAGGCGCTAACACAGACGATGTGCTCTCAGCCATCGATGCCAGTTGGCCTACTGAATAAAAATCCTTTATAATGATCAGCAGGGTGACATATAACAAGCCACCCTGCTGGCTTCTCGATTAATTTCCGTCAGAACAACAGGGCGATTCGTCCTGTGGAAGGGAATGGTAGCGATGGAAACCTCAGAGAATTCACTTCAAAGCTCCCGGTTTTTTGATTTAGTTGCCTGGTTAGGCAGATTGGCGGTTTCTTTAATTGTGCCAATCTGCACCTTTCTCGTCATGTGGAGAGGTTTTATTTTTCTAAGAGATGGAGCTGCTCCTAAGTTGGTGATGGCTCTGGTGGCTATCATTTGGGGCGTGGGGGGCGTGGCTATATTGTTTGTTGTTTCCAACTGGTTGGTTGAGCGATTGAGCGTACGCTGGCGGTCTTACTTGCTCCCATTTGTGTTCGTTGGCCCGGGTTTAGCCATTCTCACCTGGTATTTATTCCTACCAACCGTGCGAACATTATATTATGGCTTTTTCAACCGCACTTCTACGAAGTTTGTGGGTTTTAATAATTTTATTTTTGCGTTGACCGACAAAGCCATGTTGGAATCATTCCGCAACAATCTATTATGGCTGATTGTTGGCACATCATTGAGTGTAATTTTTGGGTTATTGATTGCCATTTTGGCTGACCGCTCGAAATTCGAGAAAATCGCCAAAAGCCTGATTTTCCTGCCACAGGCGATCTCATTTGTGGGCGCGGGCGTCATATGGCGTTTTATTTATTACTATAGACCCCCAGGTGAAGAACAGATAGGATTACTTAATGCTATTGTTGTCGCATTGGGTGGTGAACCTCTGGCCTGGTTGACATTACGCCCCTGGAATACCTTCTTCCTGATTGCCATCATGGTTTGGTTACAAACCGGATTTGCCATGATCATTTTGTCAGCAGCGTTAAAAGGGGTACCAGAAGAATTGTTGGAGGCGGCTCGTATTGACGGTGCTACTGAAATCCAGATTTTCTTTGGCATTATTATCCCCTACATTCAGGGCACGATCATTACAGTAAGCACTACCATCTTGATCGCTACCCTGAAAATCTTTGATATCGTTTTCGTGATGACCAATGGCTTGTATGGTACGGAGGTGATGGCCAGCCAACAATACAAGCAAATGTTCAAATATCAGGATTTTGGACGGGGTTCGGCGGTAGCCATCATTTTACTGATCACGGTTATCCCTGTGATGTTTTATAACTTGCGCCAGTTCCGCGAGAGGGAGGCGTTCTGATGTCTAAAAAACGGCAAAAACTCATCTCTGATATTCTGGTAAATGGTTCACTCTTGCTCCTGTGTCTTATATGGACCTTGCCCAGTTTGGGAATGTTGGTGTCATCTTTTCGACCACGGGACGATGTTTTAACGACTGGTTGGTGGAAAATCGACTGGTCACAATTAACCCTTAAAAATTACGATCAGGTATTTTCCGGCAAAGAGATCGCTGATGCGAGTATGCCTGGCGGGGTTGCCAAGGGAGAGGACATGTCGCAGGCATTTCTCAACAGCCTGGTGGTCACTGTTCCCTCGACAATCATTCCTATCCTGATCGCTGCCTTTGCAGCCTATGGGTTTGCCTGGATGAAATTTCCGGGGCGTAAGGTGTTTTTCATCATGGTGGTGGCGATGCTGGCGGTGCCTTTACAGATCGCGCTAATCCCTATCTTGCGGGACTATACGAAACTTGATTTGAACGGGACATTCCTGGCAATATGGTTGGCGCATACCGGCTTTGGTTTACCGCTGGCAACTTACCTGTTGTACAATTACATCAGCGCGCTGCCACGGGATATTCTTGAATCGGCTTTCATTGATGGCGCTTCTCACTTTACAATCTTCACCCGGTTAATTCTCCAATTATCCATACCTGCCCTGGCGTCGTTTGCGATTTTACAATTCATGTGGGTGTGGAACGACTTATTGGTCGCTTTGGTATTTATCGGCAGCCGGCCGGAAGTGGCGGTGCTTACGCAGCGCCTGATGGATATGACCGGCTCACGCGGGCAAGATTGGCACCTGCTGATGGCAGGCGCCTTTGTGACCATGTCGGTACCGTTATTCATCTTCTTCATGTTACAGCGTTACTTTGTACGCGGTATTCTGGCTGGATCTGTGAAGGGTTAAAACGAAAATCTAATTATTTTTTTGTTACATGTGAGGAAGCCGTCATACGGATCAGGTATGGCGGCTTCTGCGTATGGATATTATGAGGGCGGAAATATTTTCCGGTTTATAACTGGTTATATGCGATTTCACCCCTTACCACGGTTAAATAAACATTGGCATCCCCATCCAGGACGACCAGGTTAGCATCTTTTCCGACCGCAATACTACCCAGGTGGTCAGATAAACCCAGGGCGCGAGCTGGATTAAGGGATGCCATCTTAATTGCATCACGAAAAGGCACACCGACCATTTGATTGATATTACGCACGCATTGGTTCAATAACGCGGTACTACCGGCGATGGTGCCATCCGGCAGATTGGCGTATCCATCTTTTACAGTTACTTCTAATCCTACCAGGTTATATTTACCATCCGGAAGACCGGCGCCCGGCATGGCGTCGGTGATGAGTACAATCCGGTCGCTTCCAAGGCAGCGGACTAATATTTTCATTGCTCCGGGATGAGCATGGACTCCATCGGCGATCAATTCGGCAGTGATATTGTCGGAAGCCAGAACAGCCCCCACAACCCCCGGTTGGCGATGGTGAAATCCACTCTGGGCATTAAAGGTATGGGTGACATGGGTGAAATGTTCTGAAAGGGAGGCTGCTGCAAGATCATAATCTGAATCCGTGTGACCTAAGGCTACTATCACACCTTCTGAATGAAAGTAAGCCGCGATTTCTTGTGCGCCAGGGAGTTCGGGCGCAATAGTTATTTGGCGTATCCATCCCTTGCCAGTTCTAATATAGGATTTTGCTTCCTCAATGTCAGGTAAACGCAGCCAATCAGGGTTGAATGCCCCTTTTCGTTTTTTACTCATGAAGGGACCCTCCAGATGTAACCCAATGGGTTGGGCGTCTTTCAGGCCATTTTCTAAAACGTTTACATATTGTTTGATTTTTTCGACCAGTGATTGGGCATCCTTGGCAGCGATTGAACATAAATAATTCGTCACGCCTGTAGTGACCACCCATTCGGAGTAGGTTTGAATATCCTCCCCGATGAGAGATGAATTTTCAAACGATACGCCTTTTCCTCCATGGACATGCATATCGATGAAGCCAGGCGCCAGGAATTTTCCTTGTATATCTAAGCGTAAGTCACAATCGCAGGGAGAGTTTTCCACTGCGCCGATGTATGTAATAGTACCTTTGGAGATGGCTACTGCGCAGTGTTCAATCACCTCTGCAGGGGTTACAACAATCGCGTTATACAGCAGTGTTGTTTTCATGATCGCTTTATCTCCTCGCTATCTGCAATCTGATAAAACCATTCGGATGGGTTAAATCCCAGGAGATAATACCATAAATGACGCCTGGCAAATTTGCGATTAACAACCTGCTTTATTTCCGTCTCAGGATTGTTAAGGCGGTATCTCTCAATCCTGCTGATACTTCAGCGCCATAGGGACTGATTAGCGCTTCGTAACTTCTTTTAGCGATGGTTTCATCATCAGGAAAATACCCCCGGCTGTCGTTGGCATAACTCACAACGGCTGTATCGGGAATGGGGCTGGTTTGTTTTATTTCCAAAACGGTTTTTGTGAAGGGTTCGCCCGGAAGTCCAATCAACGCCAGATCACCAATCATCATGACCTGAATCTGGCTCTCATAAGACATTATCCCTTCCAACCCTTCGCCCATTAATAGCTGACCGGTAGCGCCCTCCACCCGAGTGGTTGCCTTGTGGATGGCGCTAAGTTCTGCCCCAGATCTTTGCAATGCTTTTAGTTCCTGTTTCAGGGTTCTCAATTCCAACTCGGCTTCTGAGCGCGACGGAAAATTACGGAATGGTAAAATCACGGGTTCCACATGGGCAAATAAACGCGAATCCGGGTGGGTGGTAATGTGCTGCATTACTTTTAACACCTCACCACTGAGAATGCGCCCCATTCTTTCAACTTCCTGAAAAGTTTGTTCTCGACGGGTGAAACGGGTGCTCACATCTCCTGAAGCGCCGTTTGTGTACATAAAGACCGTGTCCGGGTAAATCTTGCGCAAATTGGCGCGGGCAGCACCAGGGAAATCGGCAGAATACTGAAGATTAGTAAAGCCAAGCACGGTTGGGTGACAGCCATAATTCATCAACACGGCAATTGGGTTGCCCGACATCGAATCTAGCCTCAGCACAATGACTTCTTTATCTGTTATGGCATACGCATCATTACGGTTAAGGCCAATCCCTTCGATCATACCGCGCCCAATCCCGATCTGAACCGGTTGTAACTGGTTATTTGCCAACAGGGCTGCTACCACCAATTGCTGGGAAACATACCGTTGTAATTCGGGATTGTCTGAAGATATGCTGCCGGGGAAAGATGGCATAAACCCCACCGGACCGGAGTGGGTATGTGAGCAAGAAACGAGAATATTCTCGGGAGGTATCCCGATGTTTTCCTGGATGCCTTTGCGAATAATCGATGTAAAGTTTATACCTACGGCGATTAAATCCAGGCAAATAATGGCTAATTGTCTGTTGCTGGATTTTACTAACAAAATCTGCCCCATCAGGGGATCATGCGCCCCTTGACTCTTTTCTTTTCGGACAGAATAGCCATCCAGGTAATATCCTTCCGGCGGGGTGATATCAATTTCAAATACGGAGGCTAAAAGCTGATCGTTTGTCATATTTCCTCACCAAACCTCAATTTACCCATTACAGCGATTAAATATGGAACGATAATATTTGTTGGAGTCATCCAGAGTCCCGCAAAATCACATCGTAGTTGCGACTCCCCGCACGAGTAGATTTCGTATTGCTTATATTATAATGGATTGATTGAAAAAAATACCGACAATCCCCCTATCAAGGCTGGTAGGAATGGGCATCTTTTTGATTGCCGGGGATATCCACAGAGTGCTGCCATAAAGGCGCTGTTTTCCGGTATAAACACGTAGAAAAATTATCCCTCAATGACTTTTAGAAGAACTGTCATTTGAGTTTTTTATGGTAAAGGTGGATTTAAGCTGTCTCTGTTAGGCTCCCTGCGATGGTATGCATGACTTCATTTTCCGTAACATCTCCAGAGAACTCAGCCACCTTCTTGCGGTCACGCATGACAATGATCCGGTGACTTGTACGCAGTACTTCTTCGAGTTCGGAGGAGATAAATAAACAAGATTTGCCTTCCTCGGCTAATGAAATCACTAATTTTTGAATCTCAGCTTTAGTGCCTACATCAATACCGCGGGTGGGTTCGTCCATAATTAACAGCTTGGGATTTGTGGCCAGCCAGCGCGCCAGAATCACTTTTTGTTGGTTGCCGCCGCTCAGATTCTTGACCGGTTGATCGGGTGAAGGAGTGACGATATTCAGTAGTTTTATATATTTATCCGCCACTTCATATTGTTCCCGAGTGGTCAAATACTTGAACCACCCCAGGCTGGCTTGTATGGCGAGGATGATATTTTCTCTGACGGTCAATTCACCAACGATGCCTGCATCCTTGCGATCCTCTGGGCAGAGGGCTACCCCGTGTGCGATAGAGTTGAGGGGCGAATACTTATTCACTGGTTGACCTTCTATAACAATTGATCCTTCATCCGGTTTATCGATGCCAAATAAAAGCTGTGCAGTTTCGGTGCGTCCCGAACCAAGCAGACCAGCCAGACCGACCACCTCCCCGCCATGCAGTTCCAGATCCAATGGCTCCAAGGCGTTGGCGCGGCGGATGCCTTTCGCTTCCAGTAACGCTTCGCTTTTAATATGCTGACTGCTTTCTTGCTTGAGTTTGGACATATCTTCCAATTCGGTCAAGGACCGTCCAATCATTTTCATGATCAATTCCAGGCGCGACAATTTGGCTGTTTCATAAGTTCCGACCAAAGCTCCATTTCTGAGCACCGTGATCCGGTCTGCAACTTCATAAACTTGATTCAAGAAATGGGTGATGAAAATGATTGCCACGCCATCGCTTTTGAGTTTGCGAATCACGCTAAAAAGCTGTTCTGTCTCATGCGTATCAAGGCTGGAAGTAGGCTCATCTAAAATCAAGATCTTGGCGGACGATATCTCCAGAGCCCGCGCAATCGCTGCCATCTGTTGAATAGCCACAGAACAGGAGCCCAATGTTTGGGTCACATCCAAATCAACATCCAATTTCTGCAGGATTTCTTTTGCTCGAGCATTCATAGCTTTTCGATCTATGCTGCCCCATTTCATGGGTTCCCGACCGATCAGGATATTCTCTGCCACGGATAAATTCGAGCAAAGGTTTACTTCTTGATAGACTGTACTGATCCCCAGAGCCTGGGCATGCTGAGGTGACCGGATGTTTATTTTTTGTTGATTGAGCATGATCGTACCGGCATCTGGCTGGTCGACCCCGGTCAACACTTTGATCAGGGTGGATTTTCCTGCCCCGTTCTCGCCTACCAGGGCATGCACCTCGCCTCGATTTAGCGTAAAATCCACATTTGCGAGAGCCTGCACACCCGGATAGTATTTATCAATGCCTTTCATGATCACGATTTCTTTACTTAGCTCTGCCATACTTTTACCTCAATTTATAAAAAGGAGCTTGTTGCGTCCGTTCGATGAAGAAGAAATTTATGAGCCATTTCTCTGTTCAGAATAGAATTAATTCAGGCACCGCAAGATTTATTATGAATGCTTTCGCTTGATATAGGTTACACTCTGAATTCCGATAGCGATCAAGGTCAATACTCCTACTCCGATACGAGTCCACCAGGAACTCAGTGTGCCATTGAATTGAAGAATGGACACAATCGTACCGTGAATCAATACACCAAACAGGGTGCCAATGACATTGCCAACGCCGCCGGCTAATGAAGTCCCTCCGATCACGACAGAGGCGATTGAGTCAAGCTCCATCCCTGTGGCAAACTGTCCGTAACCTGCCAGCAGCGACATGCTGAAGACGATCCCAGCCAGAGCGGAACAAAGCCCGCTAAACGCATAAACCAGCACCTTGGTACGAGGCACCGCAAGACCCATCAAGAGTGCAGATTGCTCATTATTCCCCATGGCATAGATCGTGCGACCAAAGCGCGAAAAGGAGAGCAAGTATATCGCAATCAGCAACATGATGGGGCCAACCAGGGTGGTAGGGTAAATATACGCTTTTTCCATGAACGGAATATAAATAGGCGTCAATGCGATCTTTTTATAAACCGCATCCTTAATAGTCACCGAAGTCAGACTGATGATGTAAGCCATGCCGCGTGTGAAATAAAGGCCCATCAAGGTGGCAATAAAGGGCTGTACTTTGAGATATTGGATTATCCACCCCATCAGAGCGCCCAATGCAACACCCATGACGATCATCAGAGGGAGAACGACGTATGGGCTCACCCCACTGCGGAGCATTGCTGCGGAAGCGGTACTCACCAGAGCGATCACCCCGCCTACCGAAAGATCGATCCCACCCCCGCCGCTCAGAATCACCATTGTCATTCCTATCGATACAAGGAGCAGGCTGCTGTCATTGATAAACAGGTTGAAAAACACCTGGGGTTTCTGCATGACGGGGTACATCTGAGCACCGACAAAGTAGACCAGGAGGAAGACCGCAAAGGTCAATAGCAGCGGACCGTTTTGGACAATATAGAGCTTAATTCGCTGTACCATGGTGAGAACCTCTTCGCTCGAATAATTGATATCTCAAACGGCGGGCAAAATCGGAGTAGAGCAGAATGACCACCAAGACCAGTACTGCTTTGGCGGCCAACAAGGCATTCGCCGGCACGCCCAGGCTGTAGACCGTAACCGTGAATGTCCAGATAACGACTGCGCCGATGATACTGGCAAAGATGGAGAACCGACCACCCGTCATTAAGGTTCCGCCCATAACGACCGCCAGGATGGCATCCAACTCATAATACATACCATTGTTATTTCCATCTGCGCTATGGACGTAGGAGCTGAAGATCAAACCGGCAATAGCGCCGCAAATTCCACATACGACATAGGCTAACAGAGTGACGTTCTGTTCGTTAATGCCGCTGTAATATGTCGATCTGGCGTTGGTTCCAACAGACTCTATGAACAAACCAATGGCAGTCTTTCGCACCAATAACCAAACCAGGATGAATACTAACGCCACAATATAAATAGATACTGGTAGACCCAGGATATAACCATTTCCGAACCAGAAATAAGGGGTGTAATAGATGGTCATGATTTGCCCGCCTGTTATGAGTTGGGCAATTCCACGACCTGCAACCATCAAGATCAACGTGGCAACCATTGGCTGGATTCTCGCCCTGGAGACAAGCAACCCGTTCCATAAACCGCATAGCGTGCCGGCTGCCAGGTCTGCCAGAATGATAAGCGGCAATGGCGTATTGGTTGCGTTCCTGGTTAGTATCTCATTCGATATCAATTTTTGTCCCAGCGCCGGATTGATCAATACGGTACCCATGGCTGCCGAGATTGCGATCACGGCGCCAACGGATAGATCAATACCACCGGTGGCGATTACCAGTGTCATTCCGATGGACACCAATATGAGCGGGGCTCCGTTATTAAAAATATCAATGAGATTACCGTACAAATGATTTCCGTACACGGGGTCTGGCATAATGCTAAGCTTGAAGAAACTTGGCTTAACGATGGCATTAAATAACAGGATGATGAACCAAGCCATAAGCGGCCAGAATAACCGGCTGTCACGGATTCGTCTGAGAAATGACATCTGTTTCATAATTCTCCTGGGCTGGGAATAAATAGGGCGCTGGTCGTCCATGCTGCCAGAATATCCAACGAACCTTTAAGGTCACGTCGTTCCGCAATATGATCGTTAATTTGAAGTACTTCTTTCATCCTCATTCGCCATTCATTACTTCCGAAACGATGAGTCTCACTCCGGGTACGATTTTATTTGACGGACGATATAATCTTACCATGATAAGAATTCTTGGAAGTTTTTTATCAGCTTTTTTCTTTTCACTGTAATTCATTAAAAGGGAAGCGGCGTTTGGTTGATGCCGCTTCCCTGATTATCTAATCAGTCTGCGTAGAGGTGCGTAGATTTCACGCGACCGTCAACATTAGTACTGACGAGAGGGCAGCAATTCTGCGGCATTGTCCGGGTAATAGACCGTCTCGTTGGTAAGCACTTCCCGTTCAATCGTTTCACCATTCATGAGTTTCAATGCCATCTCTGCGACCTGTGGGCCCAGCAATGGATTGCATTCAACATCAGCCTGGAACCAGCCGTCGATCATGGCCTGGAAGCCGCCACGAGTGCCGTCCACAGATACGATGAATAGATCGCCGGGTTTGACGCCTGCGGCTTTAAGTGCTTCAATGGCGCCAATTCCCATATCATCGTTGTGGATGAAGATACCCTGGAAATCAGTACCGGCTTCATATTTCTGCAGGAAAGCTTGCATCACCGGAAGAGCTTCTGCGCGGGTGAAGTTGCCGGTTTGTGAATCCAGAATCGTGATATTGGAATTGAGTTTATTGCGGAATCCTTCAGCGCGGCCGACTGCAGCGCCAGAGCCGGTTGTTCCTGAGAGTTCGAGGACGGCAGCGCCATCTGGGAATTTCTTATTGAACTCTTCGGCAGCGCGTTCGCCTTCAAGCACCATATCGGAACCAATGTGGGACATGTAGAGTGATGGATCTGCGCTAACGCTCCGGTCAACAATAATGACGGGAATACCGGCATTGTGGGCTTCGGTTAGAACAGCTTCAAAACCATCCTCAACCACTGGAGGCAGCGCGATCACGCTTACGCCCTGTTGGATACAAGAGCGGATAGCCGAGATTTGATTTTCTTGCTTCTGTTGAGCATCAGAGAATACCAGCTTGAAGCCAAGATTGGCGGATTCATCCTTGAACGAAGCGGTATTGGCGGTACGCCAGTCGCTTTCGGCGCCGAGTTGAGGGTAGCACATGGTCATATCAGCATATGTACAATTGGGAGCGCAATCGGCTGCCCCAAAGGGTTTTTCAGCAGCGGCAGGCGCTTCTTCGACGGCTGGTTCTGCGGGCGCCTCGGTAGCTGGGGCGGCTGGTTGGCAGCCTACAATCAGTTCGGCGACAATTAGAAGTATGACAACTCTGAATAGAACGTTTGAGATTTTCATCTACTTTCTCCTTTATTTTTATTGAATTTCAAAAACAAACAGGTTATGAAGCATGTCCCCAGGGAACAGAAGCTTCGCGGCGAGAACCAAACGAAAAAATGTTTTGTCAGTCATCCTCCTCCCACAGATTTGAGAAAAAAATATGGCTAATCAATACATCCCGAAAATAAACTCGACGATAAAAAAGGGGTGAAGCAATGAAAATGAGAGGAAAAACCCGCTATCGTTCCCGATAACGTTCCCGTTATCGTTCACATTTGAACATCAATATATTAGCAAAAAAGAAGGGGTGTGTCAAGGGGTTTTACAGGTGTGTTTTCTACCAATTTTTGAAATTTTTCTGAATTTGGGTATAGAATCAGGGGAATCATCCAAAAATACAAGAATTCCACCGGAAATTTCACACACTTACTTGACAAATGACTGTGGATTTGCTATTATGTTATCGTTCCCGATAACGATAACGATACCCGCCGATAAAGGAATATTCACCCATGTATAATAATAAACGGGCTACCATAAAGCAAGTTGCTAAAGCTGCTGGAGTATCCACTCAGACTGTTTCCAGAGTGATCAACAATCGTCCTGATGTAGCTCCGGAAACCCGGGAGCGCGTTCGCACAGTCATTGATGAGATGGGCTACCAGCCAAGCGCATTGGCGCGCAGCCTGATTCAACAACGCAGTTATACACTCGGCGTTGTTACAGCCGGACTGAAATACATTGGCCCATCCCGCACTTTGAATGGCATTACAAGCCAGGCGGAAACGATGGGGTATACGTTATTGCTTAAAGAGCTTTCCCATTTTGATACCGAAGACATTGAACCCATTGTTTCTAACTTATTATCCAGACATGTCGATGGAATTGTTTGGGCAGTGCCGGAAGTAGGCGAAAATCATCAATGGGTAGAGCATGCCTTAACCGATATCCCAGTTCCCATTGTGTTTCTTACCATGGAAAAACGACCCAAATTATCTATCGTAAAGATCGATAATTATTTTGGCGCCAAGGTAGCGACCGAGCACTTATTACAGCAAGGTTACCGCCATATCGGACATATCTCTGGGCCAATGGATTGGTGGGAAAGCCGTCAGCGTAAGGCTGGTTGGTCGGCGGCATTGCAGGAGGCCGGCTTGACCGTAGCTGATTCGCAATGTGCAGAAGGGAACTGGTCTTCCTCCAGCGGCGAAAGTGCTTTTATCAAATTAAGATCTCAATTCCCGGAAATGGATGCCATTTTTGTAGCTAATGATCAAATGGCGCTGAGTGTTTTACAACAAGCTTGCCGACAGGGTATCTCTGTTCCGGCGCAATTAGGTGTGGTTGGTTTTGATGGATTGGCAGAATCTCCTTATTATTGGCCTTCTCTAACCACAGTCGTTCAAGACCAGCATCTTCTCGGCTGTACTACAGTAGAGGAAATCGTGCGCGTGATCGAACAAAGACGAGGCAAAGAGATTCCGACGGAGCCGCAAACGATTATTTTTCAACCTGAATTGGCTGTACGGAATAGTTCGATACGATCAAAATAGAAATATTAAAAGTAGTTATTTCGGAAGCATCCGATTGGTTAATTTTGAAAGTTCACATTCTAAATTATCATCAACACATCCTTCCGTTTTCTAAAAAGGATCGCTTTGATATTTTTATAACTCGTAGGAGGGGTTATGCCCAAATATGTAATTGGAGTGGATTTTGGGACTGAATCGGGACGAGCAGTGTTGGTAAAAGTTGCCAATGGCGAAGAATTGGCGACGGCTGTTTACCCATATTCACACGGCGTTATTGATGAGCGCCTGCCAATCCTCGGGAAGGAAATCCGCCTGGAACAGGATTGGGCACTACAAGATCCGCAAGATTATATCCGCGTATTTCAACAAACCATTCCTCAGGTATTGGCGCTGTCTGGTGTGGACGCAGCCGATGTAATTGGTGTTGGAATTGATTTCACGGCTTGCACCATGCTGCCCGTAAAAGCGGACGGTACGCCTTTGTGTGTACTCCCTCATTTCCGGGAAAATCCTCATGCCTGGGTGAAACTCTGGAAACACCATTCCGCTCAACCGGAGGCGGATCACATCAACGAAGCTGCCCGTCAAATGGGGGAGCCCTGGTTAAAGCGTTATGGCGGCAAGATTTCCTCGGAATGGTTTTTTTCTAAGGTTCTTCAGATATTGAACGATGCCCCGGAAATTTATCAAGCAGCAGATCGTTTGATTGAAGCTGCCGATTGGGTAGTTTGGCAACTCACAGGGGTGGAGACGCGTAATGCCTGTACAGCCGGTTATAAGGCCATCTGGTCTAAGCGGGAGGGATTCCCTTCGCCGGAGTATTTTGAAAAATTACACCCGTCGATGAAGCATGTGATTCAAGAGAAAATGTCACCCGATATCCGTCCTATGGGAGAGAAAGCAGGTGGTTTAAGTGAGCAGGCGGCGCAATGGACGCACCTGAAAAAAGGTACAGCGGTAGCCATCGCAAACGTAGATGCCCATGTCGCTGTTCCGGCTGCCACCGTTACAGAACCGGGACGTATGGTGATGATCATGGGCACATCTACGTGTGATATGGTGCTCGGCGACAAGGAACGTTTTGTTCCCGGCATGTGTGGTTATGTTGAGGATGGAATCATCCCTGGCTTTTTTGGGTATGAAGCCGGGCAGTCGTGCGTGGGAGATCATTTTGCCTGGTTTGTAGAACATTGCGTCTCCGGTGCATATGAGTTGGAGGCAAAGGCGCGCGGGGTGGACATTCACAAATTGCTTGAAGAAAAAGTAGCCCGGCTCACCCCCGGAGAAAGCGGTTTACTTGCCTTAGATTGGTGGAATGGCAACCGCTCGGTTTTGGTGGATGTTGACCTGACCGGTTTGATCATTGGCGCTACGCTGGCAACCAAACCCGAAGAGATTTACCGGGCGTTAATCGAAGCTACTGCGTATGGTAAACGAGTGATCATCGAGACTTTTATCGATAACGAAGTGCCTATCCATGAATTGATCGCCTGCGGCGGACTTCCTGAAAAAAACAAAGTACTCATGCAAATATACGCCGATGTGATCGGTTTGCCCATTCGCGTGAATGCTTCCAAACAAACCTCCGCCTTAGGATCGGCGATGTTCGGCGCAGTTGCTGCCGGAAAAGCTGCCGGGGGATATGAATCGATATACGAAGCAGCCAAATATATGGCACATCTCAAGGATGAAACCTATATACCCGATCCTGAAAATCAGAAAATATACAATCAATTGTATGCCGAATACCTGATCCTGCATGATTATTTTGGACGGGGTGAGAATGATGTCATGAAAAGGTTGAAACACATCAAAGCAGAGCAAATGAAGGTGTAAGGGAATAACATCAGAAAAGGATATTGCATATGTTGTTGGAAGCCTTACGACAGACAATTTGTCTATTACATGTGGAACTGCCGCGCAATCATCTGGTGACCTGGACAAGCGGAAATATCAGCGGGCGTGACCCGCAGACAAACCTGGTGGTGATTAAACCCAGCGGCGTGATGTACCCCGATCTGACTCCCGATAAAATGGTAGTGCTGGATTTGAATGGCAAGGTTATGGAGGGTGAACTCAAACCTTCTTCAGATACTGCCACACATTTATTTATTTACAGGCAGCGCCCGGATGTGAGAGGCATCGTTCACACTCATTCACCCTATGCCACGGCTTTTGCTGCCGTTGGAAAGCCCATCCCCCCGGTATTGACCGCTATCTGCGATGAATTCGGAGGAGAAATTCCCCTGGGAGGTTTTGCGCCTATTGGAGATGAAGCCATTGGCGAGGAAGTGGTGCGTTCGATAGGGAATAGCCCGGTCATACTTATGCAAAATCATGGGGTATTTGCCCTCGGTAAGACGCCTACGGCAGCGGTTAAAGCAGCGGTGATGGTGGAAGATGCTGCCCGAACGGTTTATTTAGCAATGCATTTAGGAGAGCTTATTCCCATTCCGCCCGAGATGGTGGAAAAACTACATAAACGCTACGTGGAGCAATATGGGCAATAGCCGCAATGAACAGGAGTACTTATATGATTAATCTTAAACAATTCGAAGTGTGGTTTGTTACCGGAAGCCAGCATCTTTACGGTGAAGACACATTGATAGAAGTCGCTGAAAATTCGAAGAAAATCGTGGCAGCTTTGGATGCCTCTACCGAAATCCCGGTGAAAGTTGTATTCAAACCGGTATTGACCACACCGGAAGCTATCCGCCAATTATGTTTGGAGGCAAATTCAGCCGAGGCATGTGTAGGATTGGTTGCCTGGATGCATACATTTTCTCCAGCCAAGATGTGGATATCCGGATTGAGTTTGTTGAAGAAACCATTTGCCCATTTGCACACCCAATTTAATCGTCAGATACCATGGGAAGACATCGATATGGATTATATGAACCTCAACCAGTCTGCGCATGGCGATCGAGAGTTTGGTTTTATTGGCAGCCGTATGCGCATTGATCGCAAGGTGGTGGTGGGTCATTGGCAAGATACCGATGTGCACACCAGTTTGGGAATCTGGGCACGGGCGGCTTGCGCATGGAAGGATTCACAAACCGGCAAGGTTGCCCGTTTTGGCGATAATATGCGTGATGTGGCGGTGACCGAAGGCGATAAAGTGGAAGCTCAGCTTCAGTTGGGTTATGATGTTTATGGTTATGGGGTGGGTGATCTGGTAGTATCTGTTCAAAAGGTCAATGAATCTGAAATTGACCATCTGGTGGAAGAGTATTTAGCCACTTATACCGTGGTTCCCGCCTTGTTGCCAAAAAGGGAAAGACATCAATCATTGAGAGAAGGGGCGCGTATTGAAATCGGGCTGCGTAATTTCCTCACCCAGGGAAATTTCACGGCTTTTACCACTACTTTTGAAGACTTGCATGGTTTGCCGCAGTTACCCGGCCTGGCTGTACAACGATTGATGGCGGAGGGCTATGGGTTTGGCGCGGAAGGCGACTGGAAGACCGCTGCTTTGGTAAGAGCGATGAAAGTGATGAGCGCCGGATTGAAAGGGGGGGTAAGCTTTATGGAAGATTACACGTACCACTTTTGTCCTACAGGGGATAAGGTGCTGGGCGCCCATATGTTGGAAATCTGCGAATCGATCGCGGTTAATAAACCAACGCTTGAGATTCTTCCGTTATCCATTGGGGGTAAAGCCGACCCGGTACGTCTAATCTTCGATTCGCAAACCGGTCCGGCGGTATGCGCTTCGCTGATCGATATGGGGCAGCGATTCCGCTTGATCATCAATCAGGTGGACGTGATGCCCACCGAAGCGCCTTTACCCAAATTACCCGTGGCGCGGGCATTTTGGGCGCCGCGCCCGAATTTGAAGATCGCCGCGGCAGCCTGGATTTACGCCGGCGGCGCCCACCATACCAGCTTCAGTTATGCTGTAACCCCCGAACACCTGCAAGATTTTGCCGATATGGCTGGCATCGAATGTGTGTTGATCAACGAAAACACGAACTTGAATAGCCTGAAGAAAGAATTACGTTGGAATGATTTGTATTATCACTTGGAAAAAGGGTTATAAATCATCATTTGAAAAATGAAATAAATGATATCTTTGGATGCCAGGAATAATCCGACCCAGAGTCTCTCTTCTTCATTCACCCCTACCTGCCTCCCCGAAAAACCAGAATTGTTTTGGGGAGGTAAGGGGGGAGTGATGATTTCTTATTGCCCGAAGTGGGTTTCATCAAGTAAAGCGACACATCTTAATTAGTTAATAGACCCTTCGCTTCGCTCAGGGTGACAGGCTTCTTTTGAAACAACCCCAGAAACCGGGATAAACAGGCTGGCTTATATTAATGACCTAACCAGACTTCGATCTGATGCTCGATCTCGGGTAAATCGGGTGGGATTATATTTTCAGTAACAAGCGTTCCATCGATAATCATTTTTTCCACGCCCCGGCATACTCCTTCGGGGTTATTCACTTTGATATGAGATTTTTGACCGCGAAATTTACGTTGCACAGAGAATCCCCGCCAGGTTGATGGAATGCATGGATCAATGCGTAAACCGCCATATTCGGGACGGATACCCAGTATCCATTGCGTGGCAGCCTGATAACACCAGGAAGCCGTCCCGGTGAGCCATGAGTTGCGCGCCAGTCCAAACTGAGGGTGCTCGTCTCCCAGGATGTTTTGGGCGTAAACATACGGCTCGCATTCATATATTTCGATAAGATCGTTACGGGCAGCCGGATTGATCTGGGTGTAATACTGGTAAGCACGATCCCCGTTACCCAGCATTGCCTCTGCAATCATTGCCCAAGGATTGGGGTGGACGAAAATACCCCCGTTTTCCTTAGTGCCGGGTGGAAAAGTGGTGATCCCCCCATAATTTGGGTCGTAACCATCGAAACCAGGTGTGGAAAGTTTTAGACCGAATTTTGTGTTGAGTTTTTCATAGACCACATTCATGGCTATCCTTGCTCGTTCGGGAGATGCAAAACCGGAAATGACCTGCCAGGACTGTGCGTTAAGATAGATTTGTCCAGAAGAATTCCTGGCAGACCCAATAGGCATACCTTCTGCATCGAAATAACGGAGATACCACTCACCATCCCAGGAGACAGATGCAACACGGGATTTCATGGCATCATAAATTGTCTGGTATTCCCTGGCTAAAGACGATTCACCAAGATGTTCAAACAAGGCGATCATTTCAAGCAAGGCTTTCCCGTATAAATTTGCGGTGAAGAGCGATTCTGCACCAGCCGGCAAATTTACCGTGTCATTCCAATCGGCAAAGCCAAGCAATGGCAAACCATGCGGCCCAATATCCTGACGGGTGAATGATAACCCGCGTTTTAAATGCTCCAGTACAGTGGCTTTATACAACTCTCTTCCTTGTTTGTCTTTTTCGTAAAAGGGGACGCACCGGTAAAGGAACGCAAAATCACCGGTCTCTTTTATATAGGCAATCACCGCCAGAATGATCCACAAATGGTCGTCGCTATAATAATGAGGGCGGTCTTCAAATTCAATTGAATCGCCGGCGCTACCCTCCATCGAAAGCGGATTGAATTGGTGGATAGCCGAGCCGTCTCGCTTTTGAAATGAGAGCAGGGTAGCGATTAATTCTTTGCCTTCCAAGGGAACAGAAGCGAGTACAGACAGCACGTCTTGAGAAGAATCGCGGATGCCGATGCCTCGCGAACCTAATCCAAGCTGGTAGTAGGAAAGATAACGCGACCAGGTTTTGGTGACATAGCATTGACGCGGATTATAGATATTCAGCATGGCGTTCATAAGTTGGTCGGGGGTTTCGACCTGAAATGTCGAGAGATATTCATCCCAAAAGGATTTGATTGCCTGAAATTCTGCAGTCACCGAATCAACCTGGCGGTAGCGCTGAATGTCTGATCGGGCGCTCTCTATATCAGCCGCCTGCCCTAATTGGGTAATTAATCGACGGGTTTCGCCTGGCTGGAGAGTGCCCAGTGAATGTAATAAAGCGGCAATGTTGTCTCCGCGTTGCGCCTGCGAATTTGATAATTGCGGATTTTGTAGTCTAAGAGGGGATTTGAAAGAACCGTATTCGTTATCGCCCAGGAAACATTTGCGGTCAGTATCATAGGAAGATGCTGGGAGGTTGGAAGTCAGGTAATTGATTTTTGTATCCCGATACATGAAAGGGTATTGGATCAGGATAGTCAACTCACCATCGAAGATAGCCTGACTTTGCATGGTTTGGGGTACCCAATCGGCATTGGTGAATTGCTTGAGTGCGTCCGGATGGGTGTACTCGACTACCGGGATAGCGTCCAGCGTGACAGGCGTTTGGTTTAAATTTGTAATTTGAATATCACGAATTTCACATGCCCCATGCAACGGCACAAATATGACGACATCTGTACGGAGGTTATAGAATTCGGTGACCAGGCGTGTGTATCCCAAACCCACGCGGCATTCAAAACGTTGAAAGGCATCCAGTGTGGGCACAAAAAATGGCGAGAAGACATAAAACTTTTCCTGGTCATGAATGCGCAGGTAGAGTGTTTCGCCTTTAAAATCAGAAGATGGCATTTGCTGGATGTATTTCGTAATGCGGTTGAATGTTGGGTCGTCCTTGCAGATCAACGCGCCGCCGGTATGGTCGGCGAAGCCGCCAAATTGACGTGAACCGATATAGTTGATCCATTTTACTGGCGTTCGAGGATCGGTGATGACATATTCTCGATTGGCTTGATCAAAATATCCACAGCGCATACTGAACTCACTGTAAAAAACTCGTGCTGATTATCGGCTGCCTACCTGAACTGTAACATATAGGTGTTTTATACCTGCGGGCGGCAACGGGATGATTGAGCTTTTAATCGGGCGGCCATCAATTTCCAGGGAAACTTGATTGCCCTCACCAATGCGATCCACGTGAATGTGATATTCGACGCCGCGATAGAAGCGATTAGCATCGAAGCCCTGCCAATCAGGCGGCATCACCGGCGCCACTTCCAAACCGTCAAAGGTGGGACGGATACCCAGGATATATTGGGTGATGGCGACATAATTCCAGGCGGCGGTACCTGTAAGCCAGGAATTTTTGGCTTCACCAGGGACCTGGGCATCGAGACCGGCGATCATCTGCGCATAGACATAGGGTTCGCATTTGTGGATTTCACTCATTCCTTCTCGTGCGGAGGGATTGATGCGTAAATAATAATCATGTGCCTTATCACTGCGGCCGATTTTTGTTTCGGCGATCATGATCCAGGGGTTGGTATGGCAGAAGACCCCAGAATTTTCTTTATATCCGGGCGGGTAAGAAGAGATTTCTCCGAGGTGAAGATAATACCGGGTGAACGCCGGCTGGTGAAGTGTGATCCCTTGATGTGTGGCTAATTTCTGTGCTACCGAGTCGAGCGCTTGCCGGGCATATCCATTTTCCAGACCTAAGCCAGCCATTACACATATCCCTTGCGGTTCGATGAAGATTTGTCCTTCTGCACATGATTTCGACCCCAGCGGTTTTCCAAAATCGTCATATGCCCGTAGGAACCATTCGCCATCCCACCCCGATTCCCATATTTTCGTTTTCATGGCTGTTACGGCTGTTTGTAAATCTACAGAATCTTGAGTGTATCCTTGATGATTGGCAATATTGATCAACTCTTCGGCTGCTAAAACGAATAATCCGGCAATAAAAACGCTTTCGGCAATCTTCCCATTTTTATTGGTGGTGGTCTGAAAGGATTGCCCGGGGAAATCGGAAAAGCAGTTTAAATTCAGGCAATCGTTCCAATCAGCGCGTCCGATCAGCGGCAGACCATGAGGACCAATCCGGTCTAACACATAATGGATAGAACGTTTGAGATGTTCGAATAAAGAAGCTTCCGTTCCGGGGGTGGAATCAAAGGGCATGGAATCGTCTAGGATGTCCCAATCACCAGTTTCTTTTATGTAGGCTGCGACAGCCAAAATCAACCAAAGCGGGTCATCATTGAAGTTGGTGCCAACGGCGTTATTGCCCTGCTTGGTAAGGGGCTGGTATTGATGATATGCCCCGCCATTTTGCATTTGTGTGGATGCCAGATCGATGATACGCTGACGGGCGCGTTGCGGAACGAGTTGAACAAAACCAAGTAAATCCTGGTTCGAATCGCGAAATCCGATGCCGCGACCGATCCCGCTTTCGAAATATGAAGCCGAGCGCGAGAGGTTGAATGTGGTCATTACTTGATAGGCATTCCAGATGTTTACCATACGGTTGGTGTGAATATCGGGTGTGGACACTTGCATTTTATTTAACAAGTTATCCCAATACTTTTGTAGTTCCTGAAATGCTTTTTCTCCTATGCTGGGATCCAGGTAATGTGTGATGATATTCTTGACCTCACGCCGGTTGATATTTTGCGACCCGGGTGGATCGAATTTGTCATCCTCGGGATTCTCGTGGTATCCAAGCAAAAAAGTCACTTTTTTCTGTTCACCAGATCTCAGAGAGAGTTTGATATGATGCGAGCCAAATGGCTGCCAGCCGCAGGCAATCGAATTGGACAGATGCCCGGATTCGACGGCAGCCGGATTTTCCCAACCGCGATACGCCCCAAAAAACGCTTCTCGCCGGGTATCGAATCCAACTAACCGCTCGGAGCAGGCAAAGAATGCAAAGTGATTGCGCCGTTCGCGATACTCCGATTTGTGATAGATAACGTCTTCGCTGACCTCGACCTCTCCTATGGAATAGTTACGTTGAAAATTAGTGGCATCGTCCAATGCATCCCATAAACAAAATTCAATGGCAGAGAAGATGGAAAGATGGGCATCTTTTTGCCGGTTGTTCGTGAGTGTGAGTTCCCAAATTTCCAGATTTTGTCCTGGAGGAACAAAATAACGGATTTCCGCATTAATTTGCGCCAGACTGGAACGGATGATGGTATAACCCAACCCGTGACGGCATTCATATTCATCCAATGGTTGACGGGTTGGCTGCCAGGTGGGAGACCAGAAAAGCGGCGAGGACGAATCTGACAAAGCATCATCATCCCGAAGGTAAAGATATCTGCCTCCTGTATCCAGGGGTACATTGTTATAACGATATCGCGTCAACCGCCGTAAGCGGGCATCTTTATAAAAAGAATATCCTCCGGCTGTGTTTGAAATTAAACCAATATAGTCTTCGCATCCCAGGTAGTTGATCCAGGGTAGAGGTGTATCCGGTCGTGTGATCACGTATTCACGGTGTTGGTCATCGAAGTATCCGAAACGCATTATTACTCCTAAAAAGTATATTAATAAAGAAGAATTTCAGAAATGATTGATTTTTAATTCATGGAATTTTGAGAGGAAAACAAATCGTATCAGTCCTCTTTTTTATATCCAAAACAAGCCACATAATGATCGACGTCTACTTGCACCAAAGGAGGATTATGTTTGGCGCAATGTTCACTTTTTTCAGCTGCCGTACAGCGATCGAAATATACGCACCCACCAGGCTGAGTTGATCGATCGATTTGTTGTTCGACACGCTTGCGCCATTTCATATCTAAACGCGGTACTGAGGCCATCAGCATCTTGGTATATGGATGCAGCGATTGATAGAAAATTTTCTCTGTGGCACCCATCTCTACTACACAGCCTCGATAAAGAATGATAGCCCTCTCGCTGATGTAATAACTTAACGAAAGGTCGTGGGTGATGAATAGGATGGATAGACCACGGGATTTTAAATCAGCTAAAAGGTTGAGTACATCGATGCGCGTGGAAGCGTCCAGCATACTGATGATTTCATCGGCAACCAGAAATTGAATATTCAGCAATAAAGCGCGGGCGATCAAGAATCTTTGAAGCTGCCCGCCGCTAAGTTGGTGGGGAAATTTATTCAAAACAATATCCGGATTTAATCCAACCACGGTTAATGACTTCTCGATTTTTTGTTTCCAATCCTGGCTTGATATATCGGGATAAAATTCGTCATGAATGATGCTAAAGACCCGGTCGGCTTTAAAGATTGGATTGTACGAACTAAAGGGGTCTTGAAACACCCCTTGAACTTGACGATAATATTCTTTTAATGCGTGATTTTTTAGAGAAGCGATATCTTTGCCGTTGAAAAGGATCTTTCCGGAAGTGATTGAAATGAGCCGTAAAATCATTTTACCGATGGTGCTTTTTCCGCTGCCGCTTTCACCAATGAGGGAAACCACCTCGCCGTTTTGAACATCGAAGCTGACGTTGCTTACTGCATGTAATTCTTTTCCGCCAAAAGTACCAACTTTATAAGTTTTGGATACCGAATCGAGCGTGATCATGCGGGCGTCTCCTTCCAGCATGCCACGAAATGCCCGTTTTCCACTTCGATAAAAGGAGGCGCCTGCAAGCATTTTTCAAATGCCAGAGGACAGCGTTCTCGAAAACGACAGCCCTCAGGAGGGTCAAGCAAAAGCGGTGGCGTACCGGGAATGCCTGATAATTTATCCTCCGAGTATTTCACACCTACTTTGGGCAAAGAGGATATGAGTAATTTGGTATATGGATGAAGGGGAGAATTAATAATCACATTTGTGGAGGCTTTTTCCGCCAATTGCCCGGCATACATGATCAGGATACTATCGGCGATTTGATATAAGATGGAGACATCGTGGGTAATAAAGATCACACTTTTCATACAGCCACAATCGCGAAATTTGACGATCATTTCTGCTACGGATTTTTGCGTGGAAACATCCAGAGCAGAGGTAATTTCATCTGCAATTAATAGCGATGGATCAAGCAGGGTGGACAACACCATTACCATTCTTTGTTTCATCCCTCCCGAAAGTTCGATGGGATACATATTCAAAACATCTTGCGATAATTTGACTATGTCGAGTCTGTGTTTAATTTCGGGAAGGAGGTCAACATAGCTGATTTTTCTCGATCGAAGAAGCTCAGACAACATTTTTCCGATTTTTCGGGTGGGATTCATGGCGTTCATGGCGTATTGCGGGATGAGGGATATCTTTTTATATCTATAAACATTCATCCGCGCCAGATCCCATATTGGTAATTCTTCGCCATCCAAGCTTACCCGCCCCTCGATATATTTCATGGGAGGCGCCAGGTAGATCAAGCTATTCCCGAGTGTGGTTTTTCCGCAGCCCGATTCGCCAGCCAGACCCATGATCTCACCATCGGCAAGTTTGAAGGAAGCCTGTTCCAGCGATTGAACATCGCCGCGCAGAGTTTGATAATATACAGTAAGGTTTTCTACCTGCAAACTCATACGGCTACATCTCCCTCAGTTTAGGATTGAATATTTCATCCAACCCCACATTGGTAATATACAACGCGCCAACGATGGCGGTAATTGCCAGCCCTGGCGGGACAAACCACCACCAGCTTCCGAGGATCAACGCGCTCCACAGCACCGCCATGTTCATCATCAAACCCAGGGAAATCGTGTTGGTTGGTCCAAGCCCAATGAAATCTAATGTGGCGGCGGTGAGGATTGCCCCGCCAAATTGGAGAATAAATACCAACAACAGGTAAGACATCATATTAGGGGCGATTTCTGAGAAAATGATCTTCAGTGGTTTCACGCCGCTTATTCTGGCCATATCCACAAAATCCCTGGAGCGTAAAGAAAACGTTTGGGCGCGTACCGCTCGGGCTGCCCAAGGCCAACATGTGAAACCGATGAACAAGCTTTCCACAAAAATTCCGCGAACTTTCAGGTAAGCAGCAATGATGAGCAAAACCGCCAGAGTAGGGATCACCAAAATGATATTGGTGAACATATTCAAGATTTCATCTACAATGCCGCCCCAATAACCGGCGACAAATCCGATCATTAATCCTAATAATGTGCCCAAACCACCACCCACGATGCCGACAATAAATGTCGCTCTAAGCCCGTAAACCACCTGGGTAAATACATCCTCTCCGAAGGTGGTTGTGCCCAACCAGTATTCACCGGATGGAGGAAAAGCACCAGAAGTCACAAAATCGTACGGATCATAAGGGGTTATCAACGGCCCGATGAAAGTGAGCAATATGAAGAAAAGAAGAATGGATACACCGATGCGTAACTTTATGTTGCGCAGTGCGAAATAGAGGATTTCATTTTTCTTAGTTTGGGTGGTCATGCTGTTTCTCCTTGCATGCCAGCCCGCATTCTCGGGTCAACAAGGAGGTAAACGATATCGATGATGAAGTTCGCCATCAGCACACCGATAATGATGAATAAGAAACATCCTTGGAGAAGGAAATAATCTTCATTGTGGATGGCTTGCAGGATCAGGTAACCAATACCCGGGTAGGCAAACACTACTTCGGTAGCCAGGGCGCCGGCTACCACTTCTCCAAGCTTGAGTGCTAAACCGGTAATTTGTGGAAGGATGCCATTATTGAAGGCATATTTACGAATGAGTTTATTTGGAGCGCCAAGCGCTTTGAGGTAATTGGAATAGTCTGCTTCAAGCTCGTAAATGATCATATTGCGCATGCCAATTGCCCACCCGCCTAATTGCACAATGAAGAGGGAAAGGAAGGGTAAAACCCAATGGGAAAATAAACTCCCAATAAATGCAAAAGAAAGATTCGGCCGCATGGCAAAGCTGTAGCCGCCGGCCAGGGGAAAGATACGAAAAACGATACAAAACGCCCAGGCTAATAGAATGCCGAGCCACATATAAGGCGTAGCTGAAAGGATATAACTGAACGGTAAAAGGGTATTATCGAGTCGTTTACTGCGGGCAGCAAATGCCCCGAAGTTATTACCCACGATCCAACTCAGTAAAACGGATGGTATTAGTAGCGCCAAATCGTAGGGAACTGCCTTCATGATCACATCGGTGACCGGGGTGGGGAAAAGATAAATACTGATGCCTAGATCGCCCTGGAAAAGCGAGGTCCAAAAATTGAGATATTGTTTCCAGATGGGCATATCCAGGCCAAATACGCCCATGTAATAATCGTACATGGTCTGTACGGCGCTGCCACGTAAACCGGCACGCGAGATCAGGATATCGATGGGATTACCGGGCATGAACCTGGGAATGCACCAATCCAGTGTCACCGCAATAAAAAACGTGAGCAGATAAATAAGAATTTTGCGCCTGAAGTAGCGTCCCAAGGTGCCTCCAAATCTTGCGAGGGGAGACTGCCCCTCCCCCCTTGATTGAAAAATGGAGAGGAAAGAAGGAGGGGCAGTGAGTGATGAAACTATTGACTTTCAGCCAGTTTTAAGTCGAGCAGCATCAAGCCAGAGGTCATATTCCAATAACCTCGCCAGGTGGCGGGGAGATAGTGGTTGTCGCCTTCGGCTGCCGACGGCCAACCTGTCCAGACTTTGGTGCTGGTTTGCGCCCACAATCCGTTATACCACAATGGGATGGTAGGCAGGTCGGTGAGGGTAATCCGTTGCAGTTGTGAAGTGATGGCTTTGATGCTTTCATCATCGCCAACTTTTACCTGATCGAGCTGGTCAACCAGGTCGAAAGCTTCCTGATTGTCATAGCGACCGTAGTTACCCCATTGCGCTGTTTCGATGGTTTCCAACGGGTGCTGGAATATCCACATGTAGTATGAATATACGGTGCTGCTTAATTGCGCTTCGTTACGGATGGACATATCGAGAGTGCCCTTGAGCAGGGAATCGAGCCAGCCACCATAATCGGGATATTCGGGGGTTACTTTAATGCCGATTGCTTCGGCGTTCCGGGAGATGATCTGAATAGCTGCCATCCAGTCGGTCCACCCACTGGGGCAGGTGATCTTCAGATCGATCTTGGAGCCATCCAGGGCTTCGAGGAAACCATCGCCATCGGCGTCTTTATATCCCGCATCGGCCAGAATTTGTTTGGCTTTTTCTGGATCGTAGGACCAACCCAGTTCATCAACGACGGCTTGATCGACGTATTTTTCCCAAGAAGGCATTAACCCGGTCGGATCGGAAGCTTTGACCAATCCGGCGTAATCATTTTGAACGATGTCATCGACATTGATCGCATATGCCATTGCCCGGCGGAAGTTGACATCATCCATGGGCGCTTTTTTCAGGTTGAAGATCAACTGAACGGTGTTGGCAGGGATCATGTAAGGCGCTTCGGGGTAGTAGGTTTTTATGCCATAGCCGCCTTGAACCAGGGAGGCTACGCCAGGCAGGAAGTTGTTATCCAGGTCGATGCCGCCTTGCAGAACCAAGCCTAAGCCGACATTGTTGCTGGGAACCACGATATCGACAATGTATTTCGGGGCGGGGGATTTGCCAAATACATCAATACCCCACCATTCATCATTGCGTACCAACACAGCGCGGTCCTGATCCATTAACTCTGCCAGGTACATACCGCTGCCAACCGGATCCTCGTTGGCGCCGCCGGTGATATCTTCAGCGCTCATGCCTTCCCAGAGATGCTTTGGAACGATAGGTGTCTGGTACATGAAGTAGAAACCAACTTCCTGATAGGGGGGATTTTCACCAAATTTGAAATCCAGGGTGAGATCATCGACTTTATCAATCGATTGTAAGGATTTCCACATGTTTTGGAAATTCAAACCGGCTTTGTAAGCCCCATTGGGATCTGCAAGCTCGATGGTGAACTTGACATCTTCGGCGGTCATGGGAGTGCCATCCGTCCAGGTAAGTCCATCGCGCAGCTTAACTTCCCAAGTTGTATCGTCGATCCATTCAGCCGATTCTGCCAGCCAGGGGCTGAAGGTGTCGGTTAATGGGTCGTATATGAACAGGGTTTCATAAATCAAACCCACCGTACCCACCGAATAACCTCCGCCATTCCAGGGATTCCAGTTTGAAGGAGGTCCCCATTGGACGCCGGTTGTATAAAGGGTCTCATTGCGAGGATAAGCTTCGGCAGAAGGCATAGGAGTAGCCTCAACAATGACTTCCACTTCTTTGGTTTCGATAACCGTTTTTTCAACCTCCACAGTCTGAACGACAACTTGTGGGGTAGGTGTGGCGCAGCCAGTTAAAAGCAGGCTGGCAAGCATCATGAGACTTAGGGCGGTAATAACAAACTTACGCATGTTCTTTCTCCTTTTATGATTTTAAATCACCAGAAAATGATATGGAATACCCGTGAAAAAAAAGAACTAACCCAACCCACCTCCTCCCATCGATTGAATTGTAGGAATGGGGCGCTGAGAGCGCTCCCATTTGGCTTAAAAAAATATGGCTTTCATTCATGTCTATTTATCGCCTCCTGGATGCCCCGCACGAGTCGCGAATGATCAATTCTGTTTCCATGATAACCCGGCGCGGTGGCGTAATTCCGTTTTCTATCACATCAAGCAAAATCTCAACCGCTTTGATACCAAATTGGTACACAGGCTGGCGCATGGTGGTCAGGCGCGGTTCCGGCAATGTCGCCAGAGGCAGATCGTCAAATCCGACAAAGGCAATATCCTCCGGTACGCGTAAACCGGTCTCCCGCACAGCGCGCATGGCGCCGAGCGCCATTGTATCCGAACCGGCAAATACGGCATCGGGTTTGTGGGGTAACATACGCTGCATGGCATAATAACCACCGGCTTCTGTGAAATCACCCTCTACGATTAATGATTCATCGATATCCCGGCCGCGTTCAATCAGGGCTTTGATGTAACCTTCCTGACGGTCGAGAGACACGGTTCGGGTGGGTACGCCGGTGATGGTACCGATTCGTTTATATCCCAGGCGTATTAAATGGCTGACTGCGATGAACGCCGAATTGGTATTGTCTACATCGATATAACTGACATTTTTATTGGAAAAAGGGCGGCCGATTATGACCAGGGGTATATTCGAACGAATCAGTTGGTCGGCTAATTGATCGCCGATTTGATCGGATTGTAAAAGCACCCCATCCAGCAGGCCTTTGCGGGAAACCCGCGGATATATTTTTTCTTCGTCTTCTTTTGTCCCGATCAGGAAGAGACTCAAGGTGTAGTTATGTTGGTTACAAGCCTGGGCGATTCCCTGGGTGAGGCGGGGGAAGTAGGGATCAGTGAAGAAGGAGCTGACATTGCGAGGCAGCACCAAACCCACCATCCATGAGTGTTGGGAAGCCAGGGAGCGGGCCGCGGCGTGGGGCTGGTACCCGGTGGATTGGATGACCTCTTTAACACGCTCGCGGACATCTTCACGTACATTGGGGTGATCGTTGACCACCCGTGAGACGGTGGAACGAGAAACCCCGGCCTTTTTGGCGATATCTTCAAGCGTTAGATCTGACACCAGGCGACCCCAATCCAGAAGAAACCATACTAGATAACCGATGCGCCACCCAAAACCTGGAAGCGCTCCCAACCGCTATATTTCATTATACATAGGATCAAACCAAAGTCAATACCCAATTTCGAATTGGGGATATAAGTTACGCCGGTTTTGGTGTAAAATCGTTCTGGTTTTTTGAAATATCTTCAAAAAAACGATAAGATTGCATCATAATTCAGTAAAACAGCTATCAAAAAATGATATATAATGGTATATAGAAGAATACAATCGTGATAAAAAGAGCGCTCTCAATTAACTTCGCATAATTACCTTTTGATAGCAATCTTTATCGCGGTGTACATGATCAGGATGTGGAGTGACCATGTAATGCAAACCTCATTTCTACCCAATATCCCCTGGGAGGAACGTCCGGCTGAATGTTCGGATGTGGTGTGGAGATACAGTAAAAACCCAATTATCCCGCGCGATTTTATACCCTCATCGAACAGTATTTTTAACAGCGCAGTGGTGCCCTTCAATGGAAGGTACGCGGGCGTTTTTCGCTGCGATAACAAGAAGCGCGAGATGAATATCCACCGCGGCTTTAGTGAAGACGGTATCCGTTGGGTGTTGGATAACGATCCAATCAAATGGCAATACGATGACCCTGAACTCGGGTGTTTCCAATACCGCTATGATCCGCGTGTGGTATGGATCGAAGATCGTTATTACATTACCTGGTGCAACGGATATCACGGTCCGACCATCGGCATCGGTTATTCCTACAATTTTGAACAGTTTTATTTTCTCGAAAATGCCTTATTGCCTTTTAACCGCAATGGGGTGCTTTTTCCCCGCAAGATCAGAGGCGCTTATGTGATGCTTAACCGCCCCAGCGATAACGGGCATACGCCGTTTGGGGATATTTTCCTCAGCCAATCACCGGATTTGATCCACTGGGGCAGGCACCGTTTCGTAATGGGCGTGAAGAATGGCTGGGAAAGCACCAAGATCGGCGCCGGCCCGATTCCCATTGAAACACCCGATGGCTGGTTGTTGTTCTACCACGGTGTATTGACCTCGTGCAACGGGTTTGTGTATAGCTTTGGCGCGGCGCTGCTGGATTTGGAGCATCCCTGGAAAATCATCGCACGCGGTGGCCCTTATTTATTATCTCCGCAAAGGGAATACGAATGCGTGGGCGATGTGCCGAATGTGATTTTTCCTTGCGCTGCGCTGTTCGATCAACCCAGCGGACGGATTGCGTTATATTATGGCGGAGCAGATACGGTGACTTGTTTGGCGTTTTGCAGGATGGATGAGGTGTTGGCGTTTGTTAAAAAGAGTTGAAAAAATTTATGAGGAAAATAGGAATTATTGGAAGTCAGGAAATTATTAAAAACCAATGCCTCTCACCACTCTCAAGTTACTATTCACTCTATACTTTTCACTTCCCTTCAGGCTATCTTGTTTCAAAACCAATTTCCATCCATACCAGTTAATGATAAAATCTTAATGTTACGTTGATCGATAATTATTTACCCATGTCGTATAAAAAAGGAGAAACCAATGGCAATTACCCTTGACTCAACCTTAGGTGAATTATTGAAAGATCCCCAAGCCAAAGCTGTATTGGATCAATATCTCCCCGGCGCCTCCACCAACCCAATGGTAACAATGGCGGCGGGAATGTCATTAAAATCAATTGTTGCCATGCCGCAAGCTGCGCAATTGGGTTTTACCAAAGAAGTGGCAGAGCAAATCATCGCCGAAGTCAACAAACATGTTAAATAGGACCAAACAACAAGAAATATTAAATCTGTAACAATTTGATTTTGACAGTAAAATGGGATGACGAGATCGGATAAAATTCGATCTCGTCATTCCATGTTTTGTGAATATTATAAACTGAACCAATTACAAGCAAAATTCTAAATGGGGAAAGGCTAACCATTATAGCCAATGTCAAGACATCGAAGCATCATGAAAGATGAATTGGGTTAAGGGAGGAGAATAGATATAACAGTCACAAAAGCTGCACACTGTTTAATCAAACCATTATTTCTTCCAACGCTTTATATTTATTGTTTATTATGTATAGGTGTTTGTTGGAAGTGGGCACGCATATATTATGATCATTTACTTTTTCTCTGGTCTCGCTTTTACCGGTTTAGGATTGGCTGTTTTTTTACAGCTCCGCCGGGGAAGTGATTTCCCCCTCTATAAACTGCTCCCCTGGTTAGCAGCTTTTGGAATCTCCAGCGGCGCTGGTGGTTGGGTGGAAATGTTTTTAGTCGGCGAGACCAACCCTGATGTTATCCAAATTCTTGAGGTTTTCAGGGTGGTACTCCAAATTACATCGGGCTTATTGCTTTTGATTTTCGGTTGGGGAATTTTCGCCAAAATTACACCTCTTCCTCCCTGGTCGATCTTTATTCCTGGCATCTTTATTGTTCCGGTAGCGTATGTCATTACCTATGCATTATCGACCTTCATAACACCCTCCCCTATTGAGATCCCAATCGATATTTGGACACGCTATCTGTTCTACCTGCCGGGCAGCATCCTGGCTGGCGTGGGATTTTTGCGCCAATGGAGTGTGCAGCGGCAACAAGGGTATTCAGATGTCGCCAGTCTGATGTTAGGTGCAGGCTTGGCCTTTTTATTTGAAGCCTTCGTGATGGGGCTGGTTGTGCCGGCTGCCCCCTATGGCCCGGCTTCGTATTACAACTACGACCGGGTGGCTTACAATGCCTTTGCCTCAAAAAGCATGCAAATACAGCCTTACGGTCTGATAGCCTGGCTTGATTACCAGCGGGTGTTGGAGGTTACTGGTTTACCGATTCAATTTTGGCGTATGCTTTCGGCAATTGCCGTTACAGGTTTTGTGGTGCGCGGATTGGATGTTTTCGAAGCCATTCAAAGACGCTTGGTGCAATCCCTGCAAGACGAGCGTGATCGGGCTCAAAAAACGGCAATCAGTGCTCAAATTGCTGCCCGTCATACGGCTGAAAGCTGGAGTGACGCCCTGGTCCGGATTAGCAGCCGGATAGCGGAGCTTGAGGATGTGGATCGCATCCTCTTGTATATTGTCGAAAGCGCCTGTCCGCTTTTGACCGCCGATTTCATTGGATTAGCTCTGGTCAACGAAGATACGACTCAGTTGATGCTTAAATATTTTTCATCACCCGATCGATCCGAGTTGGTGGATACATTAATACCCATAGAGAATTCGTTGATTATGGGTGTACTGATTTTTCAATCCAGTTACCGGTCTTTAGCAGGGGAGATGCCAGAAAACTTATCCGGCATTGTATTTAATACACAGAATCAAGCCAATTCATTGGCTGCTGTCCCGCTAAACCTGGACGCACGCACTGTCGGGGTGTTGTGGGCAGCGCGGTTTGAGCACCAGGTTTTCTCGGATACTGACTTGATCTGGATGGAATGCCTTGCCGACCAGGTAATGATCGCCATCAAACATGGTTTGATGACCGCCCAATTACAAACGCTTTCGATCACTGAAGAACGTTCCCGTATTGCGCGTGAGATGCACGATGGATTAGCTCAAGTATTGGGTTATATGAATCTACAGGTGCAAACCCTGGAAGCTTTTCTAAAGCAGGGTAAATTGGAAAAGCTGCAGATAAAATTGGATCAAATGCGGGAAGCCGTACAGGCTGCTCATGCGGATGTACGGGAGAACATACTAAGTCTGCGTACTACTCTGGCAAATGAAACGGGTTTGATACCGGCTATCGAAGAATATCTTGAAGAGTTCAGTTTTCAAACGAAAATCGAAACGCATTTCGATAACCAGGTGGGTGACCAACTCAACCTGGCGTCTATCGCAGAAGTCCAACTGGTGTGCATATTGCAGGAAGCCTTAGCCAATGTTCGGAAGCACGCAAAAGCATTAAATGTTTTCGTCATCATTAAACAACAATCGGAAGGAGATAATCCGTGTGTATTTCTGACAATCAAAGATGATGGCATCGGGTTTGTTCCAGCCAGGCAAACACGAAGTTTCGGTTTGCAAACGATGAGTGAACGAGCGCAGAGTGTGGGTGGAACTTTGTTAGTATGGTCAGATCCGGGTAAAGGCTCTCGAGTGGAATGTTGTATACCTTGCCTGCATCGAGAGCAGTTACAGAAAACCATTTCATTTTTGAAATAAACCTGGATAAGGTGACGTGAATCTATGAATGTTCGTGAATGGGCATTACCGGTATATACAATATTGATGCAACTTGCTACGGGAATTTTATTTATTTTGTGGCTTATTCGGTCATCAAAGATGCAGAGGGTAAGCAGCACAGATATCGATAAACTTTTCCGCAGACCGATTTTAGTTGTTTTCTTCACCATCCTTCTGGCAATTATTGGATCGCATTTTCACTTGAGTAATCCCCTTTTATCATTTTTAGCTATTCGGAATATTAAGGATTCGTGGTTAAGTCGCGAGATTGTTTTTACGATACTCATGTTCTTTAGTTGCGCTGCCCTGGTCGATCAAATTTGGAAGCCGGATAAAAAATCCCAGCACTCAACTTTTATATTGGGGTGGTCAGCAATTTTATTCGGTGGGATAAGTATTTATTGCATGTCCCATATATACCTGCTGCCCACACAAACATCCTGGAACCATTGGACGACTATTCTGATGTTCTTTAGTTCCAGTATAGTATTAGGGACAACTTCGGCAGTGACATTGTTGTTTATGGATACCATTTTTATCCAAAAAGAAGAACCTCAGCTTGCCGAAATTCGTTCAGATATTCTCAAGAGATCACTTCTCATGTTGGGTTATCTGGCAATAGCTGGTTTCATAATGGTTGTGATACTGAACGTGACTCAGATAAATCGGATGCAGGGCGGTGATGAACATTTAAACATCAGTTTGTCACTCCTATTTGATCTTTACCAACCACTGGTTATATTTCGATTTCTTATTTTATTTGCCGGAATTGGAGTTTTCATCCTGACGGCTTTTTGGTTAATAAAAAAAGGCAAAACTTTGACCGAACTGGTTGTACCTATCTACCTGTCTTGTTTATTTGTTTTAGTCGCTGAAATATTGGGTCGTTTTTTGTTCTATGCCACCCATGTGCGCCTCGGAATTTAGAGGATTTTATAATTGGAGTATATATGACAATAAAAGTATTAATAGCTGATGATCACAAGCTTTTTCGTCAGGGGTTAATTGGGCTGATGGAAACGCGCGAAGACCTGGTTGAAGTGGTTGGCGAGGCAGCCACTGGAAAAGAAGCCGTTCAACTGGTGGAACAAACAAAGCCAGATGTTGTATTGATGGATATCTATATGCCGGACGGTGATGGCTTGCACGCGTTACGGCAAATCCGAGAAGGCTTTCCGAAAGTTCACGTGGTAATGCTTACTTCTTCGGAGAATGACAAGCATATATATCAGGCGGTGCAATTTGGCGCAGCCGGTTACTTGCTAAAAAATCTGGATGCCAGTCAACTTTTCGAATTGATCGAGGGGGTAATTCATGGAGAAGCTGCCATGACACGCGATATGGCTTCTCGTTTGTTAAAGAGTGTTGCTAAACGGACTACCAACCCTGACCGGGGTGAAGAAACTCTTACTGAAAGGGAATTGGCTGTACTGCGTTTAGTAGCGGTAGGAGCTACTAATCAGGAAATCTCCGAACGGTTGACCATCTCGATCAATACGGTTAAGAGCCATATCCGGAATATTTTGGATAAATTACAACTTGAAAACCGCACACAAGCTGCGAACTATGCTATTCATCGCGGGTTGGTTTTTCCCATGGATCGATAAAAAATCATACTTTTGGATGATATAGTCCTATTCTGAATAAGGATGTAACAGCAAATTATCTTTTGTATCATCTGATTATGGAAATTTCTGTCCGATTTACGTCGATATTTTTTTCCCATAATCAGGAGGTGAAATATTTAATCGTTAAGACTCACATGCTGTTATATACAATTTTTAAATATATTTATAAATTAGCCAATTTAAAACAAACGAAAATAAAAAAGAAAGACCTTGAGGAGCTTTATGAGCAACAAGGATTTTTTAACCAAAACATTAACTGATACAGTTCTTACCCGACGTAGCTTCTTGAAATGGAGCGCTGCATTGGGGGGGGCTGCCGCTATTGCGGGAAGCTTCAACCTCGGTCTTAAGGCGATAGAAGAGGTTGCTGCTGTTGGTGAAGAAAAGACACTAACCTTTGCCTGCTACCATAACTGTGGTGGCCGGTGTGTGCTTGGTGCAGTCGTAAAAGATGGCACGATAACGCATATTGTGCCTGACCCAACTGAAGAAAAAGACCCGATCAATGAACCACGGGCTTTGCCGTGTTTACGCGGGTATTCACAAATTCACCGCGTTTATGCACCAGAACGTTTGAAATACCCTCTAAAGCGGGTAGGAAAACGCGGAGAAGGAAAGTTTGAGCAGATCAGTTGGGATGAAGCATTGGATACCATAGCGAACGAAATGAAGCGTATTAAAGAAGCCTATGGTAATGAAGCATTCTTTCTGAGTATGTGTTCTGGCACCCTATGGACTGGCCCTGACGGGCGGCCGCCTGTGCGCCGTATGCTGCGCCTTTTTGGCGGCTATACAGATTACTATGGAACATATAGCGATGCTTGTATATCGGCCGTGTTACCATTCATTACCGCTGGTGGGGGAAATTCTGGTGATGATGTTCTGAATTCAAAGTTGATTGTGCTTTTTGGCGATAATTCGGTCGTCACTCGTGCAGGTGGTGATAACTTTGGCTATTATTTAATAAAAGCCAAACAAAAGGGCGCTCGCTTTATTTGCATTGACCCCATGTTGACCGATACCGCGGTTGCCACCGATGCCGATTGGATTCCCATCAATCCCGGAACAGATGTTGCCTTGATTGCCGCCCTTGCTTTTGTGATGGTTGAAGAAAACCTTTATGATAAGGAATTCATGGCAACCTACTCGGTTGGTTTTGACGAAGATACCTTACCCGAAAGCGCTCCCCCTAATAGTTCATGGATGGCTTATATCAAGGGCGATACCGATGGCGTGAAGAAAACCCCGGAATGGGCGGCAGAAATTACCGGCATTCCTGCCGATCGGATTGCTAAACTTGCCCATGAAATTGCGGGTACTAAACCCTGCGCTATGTTCCAGGGTTGGGGCTGGCAAAGGCGAGCATATGGCGAGCAGCCGGTACGAGCCTTACCTATCTTGTCAGCCATGACCGGGAACTTTGCCATCAGCGGCGGCGGCCCTGGCGTGCGTCCAACAGGGATGGGGATGAAAATCGGCGCAATGCCGGTGCCGGAAAATCCGATAAAAGCTGTAATCCCATGTTTTATGTGGCCCGATTTCATCACCCGCGGCGCAGAGATGACCAATGGACCACGCGATCGGATCAGAGGCGTCGAGAAATTATCCACCGGGATGAAGTTCATGTGGAATCATGGCGGCAATGCTTTAATTAACCAGCATTCAGACATCAATAGCACCAAGAAGATGCTTGAAGACGATACCATGTTGGAATTTATCGTCACCGTCGATAATATGATGACATCTTCGGCGGCGTACTCCGATATCGTGTTGCCTGAAACGACCGGCTTCGAAATTGATACGATCATTCACGGTGGGGGTCATGGCGAAAAAGGAAACCATAACTGGGCTCTTTATAACCACAAACTCATCGAACCGCTTTACGAAAGTAAAGAAGTGTATTGGATACTCGAAGGGATTTGTGAGCGGCTTGGCATCCTGGAAGAGTTCCGTGAAGGTCATGCGACAAAGGAAGATTGGTTACGGGATATGGTGGCTGTTGCACAGGAAACTTACCCCGATTTTCCATCCTATGAAGAATTCAAGGAAATGGGTGTTTATAAGGTCAGTAGTGGTTCACCCAGTGTGAATTTCGCAAAATTTGTAGAAGATCCGGTCGAGAATCCGTTGAAGACTCCAACCGGAAAGATCGAAATCTATTCCCCCACCCTGGCTGGATTGAACGATCCTGAGGAAATCCCTGCAATTCCAAAATACATTCCTGAATGGGAGGGCGTGAGCGATCCGTTGCGTGAAAAGTATCCCTTAATGATGATCGGTTCACATGCTGTTCAACGCGCACACTCCACTTTTGATAATGTGGATTATCTTCGTGAAGCACACCCCCAGGCAATCTGGTTGAACACCTGGGATGCAAAACAACGCGATATAAAAAATGGCGATATGGTTCGGGTGTTCAATGATCGGGGCGAAACGCATTTACCAGCATTCGTTACCAATCGTATCCGTCCTGGTGTTACGAATATGCCGCAAGGCGCCTGGTATACCCCGGATGCCAAGGGAGTAGATACACGGGGCAGTATCAATGTGTTGACAAAATATCAACCAACACCGTATGCCAAGGGTAATCCCCAACATACAAACCTGGTTCAGGTCGAAAAGATATAAAGGAGAATGAACCATGGCAAAACAATTAGCTTTTTATGTCGATATGAATGCCTGCACAGGCTGTAAGGCATGTCAGGTAGCTTGCAAGAGTAAGAATAATCTGCCTGATGGTGTACGCTGGCGGCGTGTGCTTCAATATGAAGGCGGCGAGTGGATAGAGCAAAATGGTCAGATGGTTCCCAGTAACGTGTTTACCTATTTTGTGTCTACTGCCTGTATGCACTGCGAAAACCCAATCTGTATGACTGTTTGCCCAACGGCTGCTATAACCAAGCGAAGTGATGGCATCGTTTTGATCAACCAGGATTTATGTATTGGATGTCGATATTGTTCCTGGGCTTGTCCATATGGCGCCTGCCAGTTTAATGATGAGCTTGGCGTGATGAGTAAATGTACGATGTGCGTCGATTTGATTGATAAAGGCGAAAGACCAATTTGTGTAGAAGCTTGCCCCTATCGGGCGTTAGATATCGGAACGCTTGAAGAATTAAAGGCAAAGTATGGTAATTTCATTGCGCCTGCCCCTCTGCCTGATCCGAGTATTACAGGACCTGCTGTGGTATATTCCCCAACCAATAAAACCAAGTCTTTTGGGGATACCAGTGGTCAGATGAAAAACATAGAGGAGTTGTAAAATGGACGGTAGAGAATTTTCTTTAGTCGCTTTCACTATCCTGACACAAATGTCTGTAGGCGCTTTCCTGGTTTTGGGTATCGTGCACAATTATGCTGCTCGCAAAGCGGGAATGGAACAGGCTGATCGTTTGAGCGACCGGGCGTTCATCGTCATAATTTTGACCCTTGGTTTGGGTTTACTCGCCTCACTATTCCACCTGAGTAGCCCATTCCGTGCGCCAACCGCTGTGACCAATTTTGCCACTTCCTGGCTTAGTCGGGAAATTGCATTCGGAGCTTTGTTTTTTGTGTTAGGAGCCATTTTTGTCTTCATGCAATGGCGCAAGATTAGCAGTTTTGCAGTGCGTAATGCGTTAGCCTGGATTGCCGCATTGGTTGGATTGATTGTTGTGTATTGTATGAGCTTCATTTATATGCTGATAACTCAGCCAGCCTGGAACACTTTGGCTACACCAATCGCTTTCTTTGCCACTACTTTTTTGCTAGGCGCGCTTGCAGTGGGGGTAGCATTTGTTGCCAACTATGCATATATGAAACGAAAAGAGCCCCAATGTGCGGATACCCAATGCTCTCTAATGCGAGGGGCATTGCGTTGGATTGCAATTGCTTCGGTTATTGTATTGGGAATTGAATTGGTTGTTCTGCCTATCTATCTGGCTTCTTTGTCAACCGGTCCTTCTGCTGCTATGAAGAGTGCACAAATGATGGTTGGCGCCTATGGCTGGGTATTGGTATTGCGTGTGGTGCTGGCTTTCGTTGGGGCAGGAATATTTGCTATGTTTTTGTATCAGAATGCCGTCAGCGCCGGTAAAGAGAAAATGATGGGTACGCTTGTCATTGCTGCATTTTGTTTTGTGTTTGTTGCAGAAGTGCTGGGTCGATTTCTCTTCTATGCTACCCAGGTGGGCATAGGAATTTAGAAAGATAAAAAACTGTGGTTTCTTGCAAACCGCATTCGATCCTTCGATGGTGGGGAGGTTATTTTTTACCTCCCCACCATCGTGGATTCATAGGAGGTAAAAATTGATCGATTTTGAATCAAATGACTCACAGCAGATTTTAACAGGAGAGTTTCTTTTTCTGAGTTTATTAAGCCGATTATTGTTAACCCATCCGGATAAAAGATCACGTCCCTGGATTCAATCTGTGATTGATGAGGATATGTTCACAGAAGTTCCATATGCTGGCGACCAAGAGGCTGTAAAAATGGGGCTTGAGTTGTTAAAAGAATGGGGTAGAGAGGGACTCAACGATGAGGCATATCAACAAATACGAGATGATCATATGCGATTATTCATCGGAATTGGTAAAATGCTGGTACCTCCCTGGGAATCGGTATACTTCAACGAAAATCATCTATTATTCCAGGAACAGACCCTGCGGGTGCGTAATTGGTACAGGCGTTTTGGATTAGAGTCCGAAAAAATATTTAAGGAACCGGACGATCATATTGGTTTGGAATTGTCATTTGTCGCTTATTTAACGAAATTAGCGCTACAGGCACTCGTTGAGCAAGATAAAGAAAAATTCGAACAACTTCTTAAAGCACAAAGTATATTTTTGCATGAGCATTTACTGGCATGGGGGTATGATTGGTGCGAATTAATGATGGATAACGCCGAGACAGATTTTTATAAAGGACTGGCATTGTTAATTCAAGGCGCGTTGACTGCCATGGCAGAGCAGTTTAATATTCAAAGTTCTGTGGAGATGACATTGTGAATCTGCTTACCGTTGCCGAGCGTCTGGCAGAATTGGATCAATCAATAATCACGTTGGAATCCAATCGCTGTTTACGTACCCAGGATCGCTTTGCAATGTGCAGCAAATGCTTTGATATTTGCCCGGAAGACGCGATCCATCCCGGAAACCCTGTCGAACTTGAAACTGAGAAATGCAAGAATTGCCTGGCATGCCTGGTGGCATGTCCAACGGGCGCTTTTAGGGCAAACGATTCTGTTTCAGGATTGCTTTCTTGTATTACACGCACGGATGTAAAGACTATAGAATTGGTGTGCGAAAAACATCAAGATGCATTAACGGGTGATGTAGATGGTATCGCTATTCGTATCCAGGGCTGCCTGGCGGGTTTGGGCAGCGGTGTGTATCTTATGCTCGCGGCACTCGGCATTGAGAAACTCATTGTCCGTATGGATGCCTGCGAGAAATGCGCCTGGGTTGGTTTGAGTAAAATAATCTTGCAGCAGGTTTCTCAAGCCAGGTATTTATTGAGCAGGTGGGGTAAATCCGAGAGCGTGGTTTGTTGGTTTGAGAATCCGACGACCATCCAACGCCCATTATGGAATGCATCCAACCCACCTCTTACGCGGCGTGATCTTTTCCGCATGGTGGCGCAGCAAGGGAAAAATGCTATAGCGCGCGCCATGGAAAACAAAGAAACCTGGGCTGAAAAACAACCCGGAAATAACTATAAACGCCTTTTTAGGGCGTTTGAACATCTGCCTGCGCCATATTTGACCGACTCTATGCGGTTATTTGATTTTGGGTTTGCCAGTATCACGATTTCTGATGGGTGTACGGCATGTGGGGCTTGCGCCAATGCCTGTCCTACCCAGGCGCTGTGTTTCGAAAAAGATGATCATGATGCCAATTTCAAATTGACCTTTACGGCTGGTGATTGTGTTGGGTGCGAAACCTGTGTTCATGTTTGCCCCCCAGCATCGATCTCAATCGATCATGCGCCGTATTTCGAGCAGGTACTTAGAACGGGAGAACCACAAACACTGCATTCTGGCAAACTGGTTCGCTGCAGCCGTTGTCATACTCAGATGGCATACCATGAGGGTGTGGAATTTTGCGCTTTGTGCGAGTACCGTAAAAAACACCCGTTCGGTTCGATGCTTCCTGCAGGGGTAAAAATAACTGAATGATTAAGTATATATAGGATTTTTTGTGATATTAGATGTGACGGAATCTACCCTGCCTGAAATTCGAAATCCCGCTTTACGGGCTTATGCCGGTATTTATGTGGATATCTATCGGGATTTCATGGATCAAGTGAGGCAGACGGGATTAGAGATAGCGCGCCAAGATACCAGTGCAGAATTTGCGGAGCGGGTAATTCAGTTGCGAAACAAAGGCGCCACAATTCGCAACAGCGATAAAAGCATTTATATTAATCACATTTCCCCGGCTTGTCTGGCGTGTAAGACGGGAAATACAAGCGCTACGTTTTTTATCTCATTGAAATGCCATCGGGATTGTTTTTATTGTTTCAACCCCAATCAAGAGGAATATGACCACTATCGGGTTTATGAAAAAGACACAATTGCTGAATTGGATGCTCTACGAAAATTCAATAAATCAATCAAATATCTGGCATTAACCGGAGGTGAGCCTCTATTATTCAAAGATGAAACATATCGATTTTTTAAACACGCCCGGCAGCAATTCCCGGCCGCCTTCACCCGTTTGTATACCTGCGGCGACCATATCGATGCCGATACATTAGAGCAACTACGTGATGTTGGTTTAAACGAAATACGCTTCAGTCTACGTATGCACGATTTGGCGAAAGGACACATGCAAATATTTGACCAGATAGCACTGGCGAAATCATATATTCCCAATGTCATGGTCGAAATGCCCGTGCTGCCCAATACCTTGGATGCCATGAAAGATGTTTTATTGCGGTTGGAGTCGTTGGGCATTTTTGGTATCAATTTGTTGGAATTTTGCTTTCCGTGGAATAATGCTAATATTTATCGCCAAAGAGGGTATCAAATTAAAGCCAGACCTTTTCGGGTGCTATACAATTATTGGTACGCGGGTGGGTTGCCGGTAGCGGGAAGTGAGACCATTTGCCTCGATCTGATTGAATTTGCGCTTAAGCAAGGATTAAAACTGGGTGTGCATTATTGCTCGCTGGAAAACAAACACACCGGTCAGATATGCCGGCAAAATTATGGCCATTTGATATCAAAAACTTTATGCTTCTCGCAAAAAGATTACTTCTATAAATCAGCGAAAGTCTTTGGGGATGATATTCCATTGGCACAAATTGAATTTGAGAAAACAGGGTATGGAGATTATAAGCTCGATATGGAAAAAAAGTTCATGGAATTTCATGTGAACAGGATCAGATCCCTTAGTAAACTTGATATTGAAATTGGCATTTCCAATTATGTGGTTGAAAAGCGAGGCGCGGATATGGTTTTACGCGAGCTTAAAGTGGATGTGACCACGCCGCAAACCTTCCGGTTAATCAAAGATATTTAGAAATAAAGGAGAAAATTATGTTCCATCTCGGTGCGACAGAATTGATCATTATCCTGGCGATTATTTTTTTGCTCTTTGGCGCAGGTCGTATTGGTAAGATTGCGGGAGAAATGGGGAAGGGTATACGTGAATTCCAAAGTGGGTTGAAGGGGAAAGATGAAATTAATGAGGCTGGGGAAATCGAAAGCTGATTTCCATCAATGAGTATAAAAGTGAACGTACCCAAAATACATAAAAGAAGTTGGGGCGATCTGTTCGAGGCGTTTGGTCGCGCCCACCATAAAGCCAGCTCGCAGCTTGAAACATCAATGCCGTTATTTCGCCACCTGGAAGAGCTGCGCCGGAGGGTTTTTATTGCCTTTGGAGCCGTTATCATAACAACTGTAATAAGTTTGGTTTTTACAGATAATTTGATTGCTTTTTTCGCAGTACCGCTGGGTGGAAAAGACGCGCTGGTTTCGATTGAAATCACTGAGAACATGGCTATCTATATGCGGGTTGCCTTGTTGAGTGGTGTTATATTGGCAATGCCGGTCGTTTTTTACCAGATGATTGCTTTTATTATGCCAGGGTTGAAATCCCGCGAACGTTTATGGTTGCTGGCAGGGGTTCCAATGGCGAGTATATTGTTTATTGTGGGTGTAATATTCACCTGGTTTGTACTTATTCCCGCCGCCATACCGTTTCTGATCAATTTCCTTGGCATTAAAACCCAGGTACGCCCGGCTAATTATTTTACGTTCATTACACAATTGATGTTTTGGATTGGTATCTTTTTCGAGATGCCCCTGGTTACGTTTTTATTAGCGAAAATGAGAATGGTCACCGCCAGGCAATTGACGAATGGGTGGCGCTATGCGTTGGTTGGAATAGCGATGGTGGCGGGGGGAATCACACCGACAATTGACCCGGTTAACATGGCATTGGTCATGCTGCCCTTGATCCTATTATATGGCCTAAGTATTTTTTCAGCGCTAATAGCAGGGAGGTATGCCTCGTGAATATTTTTGGCTTTGGCGGTAGTGAAATTCTGGTAATTTTGCTTTTAGCGGGAATAGTGCTGGGACCCGAACGTCTGGCGCGGGCTGGACGAGAACTGGGTAAATTGGTGCGTAATATCAAAGCCTATTTAAACTCAATGAACGAAGAACTGAAATCAGAACTTGAGATTTTGGATGAAATCAAAGATATCCAAAAGGAAATGGAAATAACGATCCCGGGTAAAAATCCATTAAAATGATCATGTATTACGTTACCTAATCGTTTTTAGAAGGGCGCTGCAAGTGGTTTTCCCGGGCAGCGCTTTTTTTATAGCAAAGTTTCTATGACTATAAATCCAAGCTAAGCCCCCACTCGAGATAGCCTTTTAACATTCTGAGTCTGTGAGAGTGAGGATTGTAATTATTCAAGCAGTAATCTTTCCATAATCATTATCTCTTTAATGCAATATGTGATAATATACACAAATAACGATAGGAATCAAAAAATCGAAGATGTATGAAAATAATGGTCAGATATTGACATCAGGGGGGATAAATTCGCTGAGGCGGCAACCCGTATTGAAACCGTCCGCTTGGGGCAGAGGAAAATTTTAATGAGTCATACAACCCTGGGTTCCCAATCTACCGGACGATTATTTGATGTTTATCCCAGGAATACTATCTTAACCGAGAAACCCGAGATGGTTGGTTACACAAACAAATCTGGATTCATCGGGATATTGAGGATATTCATATCCCTTTTTGGATTGGCTTCCATTTGTCCACAGACAAATATTGCTGTTGGTTCACTTCGAAAGCGATATATTGTTTAGGAAATATTGAGGTATAGAAAAATCAAGAAACCATCATCGTATGATCCAATATATTAAGGAGAAATAAACTATGCTTCGTTCGTTTCTAATCTATTTATCTAAAGCCGCCTGGGCTCAAAATATGGTCACAAATATAAAAATCGTCTGGTTGGTTGCTTCGAGGTTCATAGCAGGGCAAACGATTGAATCCGCTATCAAAGCAGCACGTGAATTGAATGAGCGGGGTATTAACGGGACGATGGATCATCTGGGGGAGAGCACATCGACGATTGAGGAAGCCAAACAGGCTACTCAAGCAATACTTGACTTGATCGAACAAATCAAGTGCTGCGATGTATGCGCCAATGTGTCAATAAAATTATCTCAGTTAGGATTGATTATAGATGAAGCCTTGTGCATGGAGAATGTAGAAAAAATCTTAGCACTGGCAAAGCAATATAACAATTTCGTCCGAATAGATATGGAAGACACACCGATTACGGATCAAACTATTGCTGTTTTACGCGCAATGCGAGCCAAAGGATATGAAAATGTCGGCCTGGCCATTCAATCCTATCTTTACCGTTCGGAAGAAGACGTAAATGCATTGTTAGAAGAAAATGTGCGGTTCAGACTGATAAAAGGCGCTTATAAAGAGCCGCCCGATAAAGCTTATCCTAAGAAGGATGATGTAGACGCAAACTTTGATAAGCTAACCAAGATCATGATGGATTGGTCTTTGGCGCATGGTTCACCCAAAATTAGCGAGGACGGACGCATTCCTCCCGTACCGGCTTTAGGCACGCATGACCCGGCGCGCATCGCATTTGGGAAAACGTACGCAGAGAAAATCGGCTTGCCAAAAGATGCGTTTGAAGTGCAAATGCTCTACGGTATTCGCCGTGATTTACAAGAACAATGCCGTGCTGAAGGGTATCCGGTACGTATTTATATCCCCTATGGAACACATTGGTATCCTTATTTCATGCGCCGCCTGGCTGAACGCCCTGCCAACCTTTGGTTCTTTATTTCAAACTTTTTCCATCGATAAAATTGGATAGCGCCATGCCGCTGTGATAGATAATTAAAAACAGCGGCATGGCGGTATATCGAGAAATTATTGGGCGCGGGCTGTCCCAAAAGAAGCCTTTCCCCCTGAATGATATGAAGGGTCTTTTTATTATTTCCCCATGCGTTTTTAGGGGAAAGTATTGACACGACTCGTTATTCGTGTACAGTAATATCTGGTCTGACCAGTAGCCTAGCAATCCAATATTATCAAGCTATTTTGGAGGTTGCCTTCATGAATGATTCGGAAACCAAACTATTTAGAAGCAATCCATTGCGTTGATATTTGGAAAAAAAAAGAAATTACATATGAACCGGTTTTGGGAGGCATCACGAATAATAACTGGAAAGTGTGTGTTGGGGGAGAGCCATTTTTTATTAAGATTCCTGGTAAGGGAGCGGGAGAAACAATAGACCGTTACAATGCCCATATGGCGGATGTGATTGCTGCGAAGGAGGGCATTGGTCCGAAAGTATATTATTATTTTGAAGAGACAGGGGTGGAAATATTCGAATGGCTGGAGGGCTATCGGACCTTAAATTACGGGGACGTATTTAATCCAGTTTTATTTCATAAGATAATTGAAACAATACGAAAGTTCCACCAGCACAAAGGGACAGTCTTGCCGGTCAAGAAATCCCCATTTGAACAAACCAATGTCCTTTTCATCCCCGTTGTCCACTAAAACAAGATATTTGCGTGACTGATATACCTGAGTTGAAAGAGGTCGAGAATAATCATTGGGTCGCTTGCCATTTACGGTAATATTTATTGCTAATCGATATTGATGATAAAATTGCGTTCGTTCGGAGTTGGCGTTTTATAAAATATTGAGGCGATATACAAAGTCACCCTTTTCCAGCAGCGTAGATATCGGAAAAGTAACCGAGATTTACAATGATTCTATTAGTCTACTTGAATTGGGTTAGATTATCTAACCCAATTGTTTTTTTAAAAGAGCGGGCACAACTCAATATATATGAAATTTGAAAATATTATGCGTCAATGTTATGCACAATAAAAAGACTATAATTATATTAACCGCAGGTATTTTACATAAACTAAGTGAATAAATATTTCCTTGAGATGGTGATTGTATATTATGGATGGAACATTTAATTTTTCAGCCCGTTCATTAAAAGGACGAAGCGAGGTATTGAGTGTTTTAAATGCCGCGATCGCTGGAGCAGAGCCAGGACAGGCGGTGCGACGATTTTTAAAACGGGATGGCAATTACCTGCTGGCAGGTGAAAAGAAATATAAATTGGGAGGTAAACGACGGATAAGGGTAGTGGGAATGGGGAAAGCCAGTGTGGGGATGTTACGGGCTGTAATGAATATTTTGAAAGATGATATCGAGGATGGAGCAATAATCACCAAGCATGGTCACCCTGGCGTTGAAAGGCTTGGAAATGTTGAAGTTCTCGAGGGCAGTCACCCTGTAACCTCTCAGATAAGTCTAAATGCTACCAAGCGGATGGTAACTAAACTCGAGGGATTAACTGAGAATGATTTAGTCATTTGCCTGATATCCGGTGGAGGTTCGGCATTAATGACCGACCCTCGACCGGGCGTCAGTCTGGAAGACATGCAGACAATCACTCGGTTGTTATTAGCTTGCGGCGCCGATATTGAAGAATTCAATACGCTGCGCAAACATCTGGACCGCGTAAAGGGGGGCGGGTTAAGAAAGTTGGCGATGCCGGCTCAAATGATCAGTTTGATAATTTCTGATGTAGTCGGGAGTCAGTTGGAGGTCATTGCATCAGGCCCAACTGCGCCAGATCCCTCTACTTTTACAGATGCCTGGCGCGTGGTGGAGAAATATTCTCTGGTCGATGATTTACCAGTGTCGATCCGCGAGACATTACAGAAGGGGCTGGCGGGAGAACTTGAAGAGACCCTTAAGCCCGGAGATCCGATATTCACCCGAACGTATCACCTGATCATTGGCGATAACCGGCAAGCAGCTCTGGCGGGCATAGAAGAAGCGCATTCTCTAGGATTTAATACATTTTTGTTGACGACATCAATGAAGGGTGAAGCCCGCCTGGCAGGGAAGGATATCGCCAGAATTATCAAGTCAATTCGCTTGAATGGAGAACCAATTAAGATACCAGCTTGTATTATTGCGGGCGGTGAAACAATCGTCACACTGCAGGGGGATGGTCTGGGAGGAAGAAACCAGGAGTTAGCTTTGGGGGTTGTTTCAGATTTGGCGGGTCAAAAAGATGTCATCCTGGTGTCTCTGGCAACGGATGGCGAAGATGGTCCAACCGACGCGGCGGGTGCAGTAGTGACAGGTGAAACCATGCAGCGCGCGCAAGAAATGGGCATGAATCCCGAAGCGTATTTAATTGAAAATAATGCGTATCATTTTTTTGAAAGATTGGATGATCTTTTGCGCCCGGGGTCAACTGGGACGAATGTAAACGACCTGGTTTTTGGCTTTGTTTTTTGAAAATATAAACTTTTATCAGGTATGAGGTAATGGAGGGGGATATGCGAAAACAATGAAAATTCACTATATATCCATTAAAGACGATAATCATATAGCCTGCTGAATTTATTAGAAGAAAAATCAGCATAATTAACTTGACATGGGGTGCTATTTTTACTATAATTTGTTTGTTCGAGATACAAACTAATTCAAAAAAGGGGTTTTTCATGGCGATTCAGACAACCGCCGACCAGGGGTTCATTCGCAAACTCAACACTGCTGTTATCCTGGATTATTTACGCCGGTTTGCGCCTCTATCGAGAGCAGAACTGGCGGCCCGTGCGGGTCTCAATCGGAGTACTGTCTCAATCATTATCAACAGTTTGATTGAAGAGGGCTTCATTCAGGAAACCGATTTGCAGAACGCCAAAGTCGGCCGCCCTGGTATGTTATTAACTCTCAATCCTAAAGGGGGATTTGCCGTGGGGGTGGAAATTGGTGTTGATTTTATCTCGGTTATTCTCACCGATTTTGTCGCCAATGTTTTGTGGCAGGAACGAGTGGTTTCTGACCCGGCAGAAGATCAAATTCACATTCTGGATGGCGCCTCTGAATTGACACAAAAAGCTATCGACATGGGCACCGAACAAGGACTTCGCCCTTTAGGTATTGGAATTGGGGTGCCTGGGTTAGTGGATCTACGCCAGGGGAAACTTGTGTTTGCACCTAACTTAAAGTGGTCGAACGTTCCTTTACGGCTGATGTGGTCTCAGCGTTTCGAATTACCGATATTTATCGAAAATGAAGCCAACGCGGCAGCATTAGGTGAATACTATTTTGGTGTGGCGCGCGGTAAAGATAGCTTTATCTACTTAAGCGCCGGAATTGGTCTTGGCGGCGGTGTCATTATCGATGGGAAACTCTTTCGCGGCAGCAGCGGTTATGCAGGTGAAATCGGCCATATGACCATTGACCCTGATGGCGAATTATGCGGCTGCGGAAAACGTGGTTGTTGGGAAACCAAAGTCGGTCCTCGAGCGGTTTTACGGCGTGTGCGAAAGATACTTACCGATGGGACGCCATCCTTGATCAACGAGTTATCCGGCGGCAACCTGGATGGGATTTCTTTTAATAATGTGGTGGATGCTGCAAATATGGGTGATACGGTTGCCGTTGAAGCATTAAAAGACGTTGGTAAATATCTTGGAATAGGGGTTATTAATCTGATCAATATATTTAACCCAGAACTCATTGTATTGGGTGGAGCACTAAGCCTTGCCCATGAGTATTTACTTCCTGTCATTAAGGAAATGGTTCGAGAAAGTTCCTTGACTCCCCCCTGTGAACATATTGAATTTGCTGCATCAGGGCATGGCTCGGATGCCTGTGTAATGGGCGCTGTGGCGCTAGTTTTGGACGATATTTTACGTGAACCGACGTCTCTCCAGCATATTACCTAAATTGGTAAGGAGCCATGGATCAAATGCATTGTTTGTGCATAAGTTAGGAAAATTGATAGCAGATCGTTGTTGGTCACCCAGCAAAGCTGATTAATCAAAGTAGTTCAGGTGGGCCACTTCTTGCGGGAATTCCGCTGAATTTTGATTTGATGATAACAATATCTAATAATCATTAATCGAACTAATTTCAATACGCCGGTTTTTAGGGAGACATTATGGCAGAAGAAATCAAACCAGATCGAAAAGTACGCCGTTCATTGGCGCAATTCCGTGAATTAAACGTTCTCCTCGCCTTTTTGCTATTATTCATCTTTTTTTATAGCCAATCACCAAAAGTGTTCTTAAAGCCGGCTAACCTGGCGGTGATCATGCGCTTTATTGCCACATTTGGCATGTTGTCGATTGGAGAAGTGCTGATCATTATCACCGGCGGTATCGATTTAAGCGTGGGCTCGTTAACGGCGTTAACCGGTGTGATCGTCGCTACATTGATGCTTAAAGGTTTTGGCGGGATGCCAACGATTGGAATGCTCCCTGCCATCATCATTGTTTTATGCATTGGGACTTTGTTTGGATTATGGCATGGTTTCTTCGTAACTAAATTACGCATTCCACCTTTCATTATTACGCTGGGCACCTGGTTAATTGCAAAGGGTTTGGCGGCTCTTATCACACACGGATATCCGATAGTATATCCATCTGAAAGTTCTTTTCTTGTGCTAGGCCAGGGTTCACTTTTTGGTATCCCAATCTCGTTCATCATTTTGGTGATATTCGCCTCCCTCGTTTCGATCATTCTTAATCGTAGTCGGCTTGGTTATCGAATTTACGCTGTAGGAGGCAATGCTGAAGCATCACGCCTTTCGGGGGTAAATGTAGACCGGGTTAAATTATTTTGTTATGGCACCAGTGGCTTTATGGCAGCAACCACCGGCATCCTGTTGGCTTCCCGCCTTGGGCAGGGGACGCCAACAGTTGGTTCAGCTTATGAATTATGGGCGATTGCGGGTGCAGTCATTGGTGGAACGAGCCTCCTGGGTGGTGAAGGCACCATTTTGGGAGCGATTTTGGGTGCGGCAATAGTCGGCACCATGCAAAATGGGATGGTTTTGCTTAATGTATCTTCATACTTACAAGATGTTGTCTTGGGTACAGTCCTGGTGGTAGCTGTTGTATACGATACTTTGCGCCGCCGGCGAAAATAACCCTTTGGCTGCGAAAGGAGGTGACTCTGCCGGATAATTCAGAATTTTTGTTAATCGTTTGGGAAACTGTTGGAACCATGTCTAATTATGAAAGAGGAGTGTGAACATGAAACGTCCAATGTTTATTTTATTTGCACTGGTGACTCTCACCAGCATGATCCTGGCAGCCTGCGCGCCTCAAGCTCCTGCATCCCCAGAAGCGACAACAGCGCCGGTTGAAGTTACCCAAGCACCCCCGGCAACCGGAGGTGGGGAAGTATCCAAGATCATTGTGATCGGCAAATCGGTACACCCGTATTGGTCAAACGTCGAGCTGGGGGTGAAAGCTGCGGGTAAAGCTTTAGGGTTAGCAGACGATCAGGTCATCTTTTTCGTACCACCCAAGGAGGATGTCAACGCCCAAATCCAGACGATGGAGACCTATATCGCCCAAGGAGCAACCGGAATAGCCATAGCGCCTTCCGACCCGAACGCGCTCGAACCCGTCATGAAAAAAGCTGCTGAAGCAGGTATCATCGTCACTACCCTGGATACACCACCTGTAGATGGGTCGGTTTCCAAGGTCTATATCGGCACCGATAACTATAGCGCCGGGATGATGGCTGGAGAAGCCATGAAGACCTTGTTGCCGGACGGCGGTGTTGTTGGCATCGGGCGCGGCTCCGATACGGCTTTGAATGCCTTGCAGCGAACCGATGGCTTTATGGAAGCCATTAAAGGCTCCAAAATCACTACCTTGGAACCGTTGAATGACAAGGAAGATTCAGCCACCGCTTTGCAGTTAGCCAACTCTTCCATTTCGGCTAATCCCGACATGGCAGGCGCCTTTGGGGTATATGCTTACAACGGTCCCGCCTGGGCAACCGCTATCAAGGAAGCCAATAAGGTCGGAGTAATCAAGCTCATTTCCTTCGATGCCACCACCGATATCATAAACGGCATTAAGGAATGCGTCATCCAGGGCACCATTGCCCAACGTGAATATGATATGGGTTATAAGTCGGTCGAATTGATCTACAAAATGGCAACAGAGGGTGAAGAGAAAGCCATGGCCGACATGGGCGTTAAGGATGGCGTAATCGATACCGGCGTCGATGTAATCACTGCCCAAACACTCAAGGATTACGAAGCAGGCGCTAAAAAAAGGAACATTCCACTCGATTGGAACACCGAAGGTTGGGATCCGGCTTCATGCGAAGCTGTGGCGCTTCAGCAACCTGAGACAACCGCGGGGTTTAAGGTTTCCGATGAAGTAAAAAACAAGGTTCTGGCGGATAATACGATCAAGATCGCCTGGATCCCAAAAGCCTTGAATAACCCGGTTTTCGAGGTAGGCAAAATTGGGGCTGAAACCAAAGCGGCTGAATTGACCAAAGCCGGTCCCTACAAGGTAGAGATTATGTACGTAGGTTCAGTCGCTTCAGATATAGCCGAACAAGTAAAGGTGATGGAAGATGCTATCGCGGCGGGTGCAGAAGCCGTGGGCATTTCCTGCAACGAACCTACCGGATGCAAAGATGCTATCGATAAAGCGATGGCTGCCGGTATACCGGTGATGACCTGGGATTCGGATTCCCCCGAAAGCGCTCGTTTTACTTACCTTGGCGTTGATAACTATGAGGGCGGAAAAGCAGCTGCCGATTTAATGAAAAAAGCGTTGCCCAATGGTGGAAAGGTCGCCCTATTGAGTGGGGTTCCGGGTGCAGCCAATCTTGAAGCGCGCGTCAAAGGGTTTGAAGATGGCATCGTGGGGACGAAAATCGAAATCGTTCAGAAAGTATTCTGCGATGACGACGTCAATAAAGGTGTCACTGTAGTCGAAGAAGTCATGACAGCTAATCCTGATCTGAACGGCTGGTTCTTTGTCGGCCTATGGCCAGTTTTCGCAGGCGATGGCGCGATGCCTTTATGGGAAGCAGCAACCGCGAAAGGCATGAAAACTGTTGCCTTCGATACACTGCCCGTTGAATTGGACTGGGTTAAATCCGGTAAGTTTTTTGGACTGGTTGGGCAGAAGTACTGGGGTTGGGGGTATGACACCACGCAAATGATCTATGACGCCATTGTCAACGGCGCCGTTTTCGAAAGCTTCACGAATTCTGGAATGGACATCGTGACAATCAATAATGTGGATGCCATGGCAGAGGATTGGGAAACTAACGATTTCACCAAACCATTGCCGCCACCCTAAACCATCCATCAAGCAAGGAGGGGCGGGTGGCACCCCCGCCCCCCGATTATAAAACAATTCTTGGGTTATGGTTTGGGTAGTTAAACTACCCAAGCCATAACTCAAAACCTCACTCAAGTATATGGAATAAAAACGAATGATTGAAAACGGAGTTGGAAACTTGGATCAAAACATGAATGAGGTACCGATGTTGACGGTCAAGGGTGTGTCAAAGGCGTTCCCAGGAGTACAGGCTTTGGACAAAGTCAATTTCGAAGCCTTTGCCGGGCAAGTAACTGCTTTATTGGGGGAAAATGGCGCCGGGAAATCCACGTTGATGAAAATCCTTTCCGGTGTTTATAAAGCAGATGAAGGTGACATTTCCTTGAATGGCGTAAAAATCCAGCCGCAAAATCCCCATCAGGCGCAGGATTTGGGAATCTCGATTATCTACCAGGAATTTAACCTGACTCCCAACCAGAACGTGTTTACCAACATATTCTTAGGGCGTGAGCCGATGATTAAAGGGTTGTTGGGTAAATTAGGTTTCGTGGATAGTGTTCATATGCGCCAATATTCCAATAAGTTGTTATCTCAAGTGGGTGCGCGGTTCAGCAACGACCGTTTAGTGAACAACTTATCGGTGGCTGAACAACAAATGGTCGAGATTGCCAAAGCGTTAAGCGTGAAATCCAAGGTGATCATCATGGATGAACCGACATCTGCTTTGGGAAAAGAAGAAGTGAAGGTTTTGTTCGATATAATCCAAGATTTGAAGAGCCAGGGTTTAGCGATCATTTTCATCACGCATCGCCTGGAAGAGGTGTTCGAGATCGCCGACCGGGCTATCGTATTTCGGGACGGCCGATGGGCAGGGGAAGTAAAAGTTGCAGAAGCTACCGCGGAACAAATCATTGGATTGATGGTTGGTCGAGCTCTGGATCGCAGCCAGGTGCATGAACACGTGATGGCTACGCAGGATGTCGTTTTGAAAGTACAAAACCTGAACCGCAAAGGTGTATTGCACGATATTAATTTCGAACTGCACCGCGGGGAGATTTTGGGATTGGCTGGGTTGGTGGGTGCAGGGCGGACGGAAACAGCACGCGCACTTTTCGGCGCCGATCGGATAGACAAAGGCGAAATATTCATTAATGGAAAACAGGTAGAAATCGTATCGCCGGATTCAGCAGTGAAAGCGGGGTTAGCTCTGGTACCGGAAGGTCGCCAAACGCAGGGTCTTGTGTTGATTCAGACCGTCGAACGAAATATTGCCTTACCCAACCTGGATATGCTTTCGCATAACGCCATTGTTAACCAGGGAAAAATGCGTCAGGTGGTGCAAAATTATGTGACTGCATTAAACATTCGTACCCCCAGTTTGGAGCAACGAGTCTTAAACCTTTCAGGAGGAAACCAACAAAAGGTAGTGCTCGCCAAATGGCTGGCATCCAATCCAAAAGTATTGATCCTCGATGAGCCAACCCGCGGTATCGATGTTGGCGCCAAGGCTGAAGTATATGAAATCATGAACGAATTGGTGCAGCAAGGGATAGGGGTCATTATGATCTCTTCTGAAATGCCCGAGATCCTGGCGATTAGCGATCGTATCCTGGTCATGTATGAAGGACGCATCATGGGGGAATTGACTCGAGCCAATGCGACGCAGGAACGTATTATGACTCTCGCCAGCGGGAAAGTACTGGAGGCAATATAGAGGTATGGTATGGTGAAAAATTCATCCGTTCCTGAGGTTCAAAGTACCACAATGAGATACAAATTACCCAAAGCTTTCCATGTTCAGGAATTGGGCGTGATTTTGATCTTGATTGTATTGATCGTCATTTTGGGCGCTACGGCTAGAGAAAAATTCCTAAATCCAAACACTATGTTCAACATGGTGAGAAATTTTTCATGGATTGCAGTAACAGGATTTGGCGAGTTATTGGTAATTATTATTGCCGGGATCGATCTTTCAGTTGCTTCCACAATGGCATTTGCCGGGTTAATCAGCGCCATGTTGCTGGTCAGGGGAATACCGGTTCCGATAGCGGTTTTTGGTGGTTTGGTGGGCGGTTTTCTGGTAGGGATGGTCAATGGGTTGTTGGTTAGCAAGGGGCGCCTGCCTGCATTTATCGCTACCCTCGGAATGATGAGCGTGGTGCGGGGGATTGTATATGGTGTAACCCAGGGTCAACCGGTGATGAATCTGCCGGTCGAATTCATGGCGATTGGCAGATACGATATCCCTATCTTGGGTTTGAAAGTACCGCTGCCCGTTATTTTGATGCTGGCGATTGCTTTATTAGTGCATATATTCCTTTCCAAAACGATATGGGGGTATCGCATCTATGCCATGGGAGGAAATGAGCAATCCACGCGATTGTCGGGGGTGAATACAGTGAGTTTGAAATTGTTGGTGTTTTCGCTAACAGGAATATTTGCCGCGACAGGTGGTTTATTAATGACAGCCCGCTTAGGAGTGGCAATGCCCAACGGCGCTCTCGGCTATGAATTGGATGTAATCGCGGCGGTTTTCATTGGCGGCGCCAGCACCAGTGGTGGATCGGGCACCACCTTGGGAGTGTTAATCGGCGCAGCCATTATGCAAGTTTTGCGTACCGGTATGGTCTTGCTTGGGATTGATCCCTACTGGCAAAACGCTGCGATCGGTTTGATCATTCTGATTTCATTAATGATCGATCAGATACGCAGAAGGTAGCTACATTAAAAAATTCTTTTTCATTTTTTAGATGAAATGTCCTCATTATCCAATTATTTAATCGATGGGATTAATTTAATCAAGTATTTTCATCCAACAGGAGTATAAAAAATGAGCGATCCATATGAACCTCAACCTGAACATAAATTTACTTTTGGACTATGGACGGTTGGAAGCACAGGTCGTGACCAGTTTGGCTTGCCGGTCCGAGAATCTCTTTCACCGGTGCAATTAGTGCATTTGCTGGCAGAAGTTGGCGCATACGGTGTAAATTTTCACGATAATGATCTGGTTCCTTTTAATGCCAGCAAAGCAGAACGCGATCAGATTGTATCGGATTTCAAGAAAGCTTTAGCCGCCACCGGTCTGGTTGTTCCCATGGCAACTACCAACCTTTTCAATCACTCAATATTTAAAGATGGCGCATTCACAGCCAACGACCATAAAGTTCGTAAGTTCGCACTACAGAAAACGATGCAAGCCATTGATCTGGGGGTTGAACTTGGCGCCAAAGTTTTCGTTTTCTGGGGCGGCCGCGAGGGGGTGGAGTCGGACGCCACCAAAGATCCGGCTTTAGGGTTAAAGCGGTATCGTGACGCGTTGAATTTTTTGTCAGATTATGTGATCGATCAATGTTATGATTTAAAGTTTGCCCTGGAATCAAAACCCAATGAGCCGCGCGGCGATATTTTCCTTCCCACAACCGGAGCCATGTTGGGTTTTATTGAAACCTTAGATCATTCGGATATGGTGGGTGTCAACCCGGAATTTGCTCATGAAGTGATGGCTGGGTTAAATTTCTTGCATGCTGTTGCCCAGGCCTGGGAAATGGGTAAACTTTTCCATATTGATCTTAACGATCAGAATGTCGGTCGTTTCGATCAAGATTGGCGGTTTGGTTCGTATAATATCAAGCAATCTTTCTTCCTGGTAAAATTTTTAGAGGATGTAGGATACACGGGAAGCCGCCATTTTGATGCGCATGCCTATCGGACCGAGGATTATGAAGGCGTTAAGGATTTTGCGCGCGGCTGTATGCGCACTTACCTGATCCTCAAAGAAAAAGCAGCACGTTTTAATGCGGATCAAGAAATTCAGGAATTGTTGAAGGCAATCAATGCGGATGATGGTTCGATGAGTGATTTCGATGGCGAATACTCACCGGAAAAAGTGTCTAAGTTGAAATCGCATCAGTTTGATATTCAGACTCTAAGCCAGCGAGGTTTAATGTACGAGCGCTTAGATCAATTAACCATCGATCTGCTGCTGGGTGTAAGGTAAGTCTATGTCGAAAAAATCTCTTCTCCTGGGTGTCGATGTTTCAACGACCGGGGTAAAGGCGCTGCTGATAAATGAAACGGGAAATCTAATCGGCAGCGCCACCACCCAGCTCAACCTTTCCACTCCTTTCCCCTTATGGTCCGAACAATCTCCTGATGAATGGTGGTCGGGCGCGGTAAAAAGCATTCGTCAGGTGCTGGCGCAAACCATGGTGAAAGGAACAGAAATCGGTGCGCTTGGGCTGACGGGTCAAATGCACGGTTTAGTATTACTGGATGCCAACAACACGGTTTTGCGCCCGGCAATCCTATGGAACGATCAGCGTACCGGTGATGAATGTGACGAAATTAATCGCAAGGTTGGCTTTGAGCGGTTACTAAAGATCACAGGCAACCGGGCTTTGACCGGTTTTACTGCCCCTAAGATCTTATGGGTGCGTAACCACGAACCGCAAATCTTTACCCAAACTGCGCATATTCTACTTCCCAAAGATTATGTAAGATTTCGCCTTAGCGGCGACTATGCCGTTGACAAAGCCGATGCCTCGGGTATGTTGTTGTTGGATCATAAAGCCCGTGATTGGTCAGAAGAACTGCTGGGCATTTTGGATATTCCTCTCGCCTGGATGCCAAAAACATACGAAGGCACAGAAGTAACCGGGTATATCCATGCGCAGGCTGCTGAAGAAACCGGTCTCAGCGCTGGTATACCAATCGTCGCTGGCGGCGGAGATCAGGCAGCCCAGGCGGTAGGGGTCGGCGCAGTGTCACCCGGTGTGGTTGCCCTTACCCTGGGGACTTCGGGAGTGATTTTCACCACCATCGATGGACCTCATATTGAACAACAAGGTCGAATGCATGCTTTTTGTCACTCTGTTCCCGGCGCATGGCACTTTATGGGGGTGATGCTTTCTGCTGCCGGATCGCTGCAATGGTATCGTGATACACATGCACCTGACACACCTTTTGATGAATTGCTTGCCCCGTGCCAGGATATTCCTCAAGGAGCAGAGGGATTATTTTTCCTGCCTTATCTCACTGGTGAGCGCACACCATACCCCGATCCGCTTGCGCGGGCTGGTTTTGTTGGGTTAACCATCCGGCACAGCCGCGATCACATGACGCGGGCTGTGTTGGAGGGGGTCGCTTTTGGTATGCGGGATGTCATGGAGCTGATACGCCAGACCGGTTCGGTTCAAGTTCAACAGGTACGCTTTTCGGGTGGCGGAGCCAAGAGTCCACTCTGGCATCAAATTCTCTCTGATGTATTGAACACCGAGTTGTTTACTGTCAATACCACCGAAGGAGCGGCTTATGGCGCAGCGCTCCTGGCGGGAACCGGCATTGGCATCTGGCAAAGCATTCAAGAAGCCTGTCAGGCTACGATCCACGTTACCAGCCAGATTACCCCCAATACCGACGCCGTGGAACGCTACGCTTCGGCTTATCAGATTTTCCATGAACTTTATCCCATACTCAAGCCTACTTTTGAAAAGATTTCCCGGATTTAAACATTGATTTAAATATTGCCAGGTATATGAAGGCAACAAAAAGAGGCGATACAGTTAGACTGTACCGCCTCTCTCCCCCCCGGGAAAAGAAGTATTCTGATATATCGATTATTGAATGGTAACCTCACATGTAAACAGGCGCTCTTTAATGAATGCTTTTTCGGCGCCATAGATCTCAAAGGATCCTCTAAGGCGGATATCCTCCGATGAGCTACCCAACATTACATTTATAATCCCCGCTTCGACGACCAGGTTCAGGTTTTCGTCGTAGAATGCCAGGATATCAACCGGCAAATGAAATGAGATGGTGCGTTTTTCACCAGGGTTAAGAGAAACACGGGAAAAGGCTTTCAGTTCTTTCACCGGGCGAGGAATGCTGGCGTATTCATCACAAATATATAACTGGACCACCTCATCACCGGCGACTTTGCCAGTATTGGTGACTGTCAGACTGATGTCGATGGATTCACCGGCTTGCGCCTTGTCCGATGACATCTTCATATCCCCATATTCGAAGGTCGTATAACTTAACCCGTGTCCAAAGGGATAAAGAGGTTTGACGGGCATATCCGCGTAATCTCCGTATGAAAACGAGTGACTGCCTGTGGGTTTGTGATTGTAATGGATGGGTACCTGCCCCACTGATAATGGGAAAGTGATCGGTAATTTACCGCCCGGGTTCGAGGCGCCGAATAAAACTTCGGCTATAGCAGCCGCTCCTTCTTCCCCGGGTAACCAGGCTTCTAATATCGCGGGAGTAGTTCCGTGCAGCCAGGGGATCGCCAGAGGTCTGCCGTTTATTAAGACCAATACAACAGGTTTGCCGACCTCAATAATTGCTTTGCACAACTCTTCCTGGATTCCTGGTAAATTTAATTCGGCACGATCACGGAACTCCCCACAGGTGCACTCAGGTATCATGCCCGATTTATCACCCATGACTAATATAACGGCGTCAGCCTGGCGGGTGATTTCGATGGCTTCTGCGAAACCGGATCGATCCGGTTCTCTTATAGGGCATCCGTGAGCATACAAGATTTGTGTTTGTTGACCAATATATGCCTGGATACCCTCTAATACCGATAATATTTTGATGGAATTATCGGCTACATAATCCTTGTCCACTCCACTAACGAAGGCGGAACCAGTCATTGGTACCAGGGTTATGGCTTCAAATATCGAAGCGTAGCTATAATCTCCAAGGAGATGGCGCGGCTCATTCGCATTGGGGCCAATCACTGCGAGAGTTTTTACTTCTTTGAGAGGTAACAATCCATCATTTTTGAGTAATACGATACTTTGGCGGGCTATTTCCCTGGCCAGCCTACGCTGTTTGGGAGTCTCGAAGTGATCTTGAACAGTGCCTTTATCAACATAAGGGTTATCAAAAAGTCCCAATTTGAACTTGGTTTGTAATATCCTGCTAACGACTGCATCGATCTCTTCAATCGAAATTTCGCCTGCTTCCAAGGCTTTGTGTAAGGGGGCTCCATAGCAGATGCGTGTTGGCAACTCCATATCGATACCCGCTTTGAGCGCTATGGTCGCTGCTTTGCTTTCTTCAGGAGTCATGCGATGGAAGAAGTTAATCATGGAAATGGCATGGTAATCGGAGACTAAAAGACCGTCAAAACCCAGTGTGTGGCGTAACAACTCGGTAAGATATTTGCGGGAAGCAGCCACAACGTCACCGTCCAATTCCGGGTAAGCATTCATCATTGATCTCAATCCCGCGTTTTTGATTGCTGCCTGGAATGGCATCAGGTAGATTTCCCAAAGTGAACGAGGTCCTATTTGAACGGGTGCGCAATTCAAACCGCCCAGGGAAATACTATGACCGACAAAATGTTTGGCTGTCGCCATCAATCCCTGCTGTAAACTTTCTCCTTGTAAACCACGGATAAAAGCTATGCCAAACTGACTGACCAATAATGGATCTTCGCCGAATGTCTCTTCGGTTCTTCCCCAACGCGGATCAACGGCGATATCTAAAACCGGACTCAGACCCTGTCGTGCGCCAACGGCCAGCATCTGGCTGCGAATTTCGGTGGACATTTGCTCCACGAGGGAGGGATTCCAGGTGCTGGCTACGCCAATCATTTGAGGGTAGCATGTGCCTCCCAGACCCATGTAACCTGAGCAACACTCTTCATGCAAAATTGCCGGTATACCCAAACGGGTATGATTTATTAAAAATTGCTGAATCTCATTGCCTGCTTGCGCAACCCCTGATGGCGAAAGCGTGCTTGATCCACCTACGCGTGATATCTGCCCGATGCCATCTTTCAACAATTCCTGCATCTTTTGAGGGGATGGTTTTTGGTTTTCTTGTAATTCATTAAACCAGAAGGAAGATAATTGAGCTATTTTTTCCTCAATCGTCATTTTGCTGAGTAAATCTTCTGCACGGATGGAAATCGATAAAGCCGGATTGAGATATTTCGACCCAGACATCATTTGATTAGTCACGTATATAGCTCCTTTAGTTAACCTTTAAGTGCGCCGGCAATAAGCCCCGAAACGATTTGCCGCTCAGCGAATGTGTAGAAAATGATGGTAGGGATAGCAGATAACGTTAAAAATGCGGCTACCAGCGCTAAATCCTGACCATATTGACTTTGAAATTGCATCGTACCCAAAGGCAGGGTCCATAGGGTATCGCTGTCCAATACCACCAGCGGAACGAGTAAATCATTCCAACTGGTAATCATAGTTAATGCTGCTATGGCTGCCAGTGAAGGACGCGCTAATGGGAGTAAGATGCGCCAGAAAAACCCGGCAATGGTACAGCCGTCGATTAAAGCAGCATCCTGGAGTTCGACGGGGATTGCTGCGAAAAATCCGCGTAAGATCAGGATATTGCTGGATAATAAAAAGGCGACCTGGATGAGAACAACCCCTGTGAGGTGGTTGGTTAGATCCATATGCCGAAGCACAAGATATACCGGTAAAATCGCAATATTTATAGGAAACATTAAACCTAACGTGAAAAGATTGAACATCAATCCTTTTCCACGAAATTCCGTTCTTGCGAACACAAAAGCCGCCAGGCTGCAAAAGACTACCACACACCCTGTCGTTGCAAACATTACGATCAGGCTGTTGAGCATCATTCGCCAAAATGAAGGTTGGTGAATTATTTTGTCGAGGTTATCCCAGTTTGGCGGAAAGGGGATTGTGTATGGGCGCGTCATGAATTCACCACGTGTTTTCAAAGCGCCGAAAACGATCATCACAATAGGCACTATTACAATCAATACAAAAAACGATAGGATTAAATATTGAAATATCCTCGGCAATTTTCTTTGCAGCGCATTCTTGGAGGGAGTAATAATGGTTGTCATGATTGAAACCTTTCTAAATGCCGCCCAGGTAATCTTGTTGAGGGGTTAACCGCTGATATACTAAAGAAAATGCCAGGCAAATGAGGAACATCACAATTGCCACAGCCGAGCCATATCCAAGATAGAAGCGTACAAAACCGAACCGGTACATGTATGTAGACATTACCTCACTCGCATTTACCGGACCGCCATGAGTCATTATCCACACCAGGATGAATTGCTGTAATGACCCCAGAACAGACATGTACACAGATGTACGAATGGTGCTGCTAAGCAATGGGATGGTAATATTGAAAAGAAGTTGATATCGATTTGCGCCATCTATTCGGGCAGCTTCTTCGACATCGAGGGGGATGTTTTGCAACCCCGTGATATATAACAACATATGAAATCCGAAGTATTTCCATGAAAGCACAACAAAAACACAAAGTAATACGGTTCTTGTATCCGCTAACCAGGGGAATGGTTCAACGCCCGGGATAAGAATTAATAACGCATTGATAAATCCACGATCCGGGTCAGGATTAAAAAGCCCCAACCACATGATGGCTGTAATGACTTCTGAAAAAACATAAGGCATGAAAAATATCGATCGAAAGAAGGCTCGCCCAGGTAAATTGCGCCCCACTAGGATTGCCAATCCCAGGGAGAGGGGCAGTTGTAGAAGTAACGAGAGAAAAACGATGATCAGGTTGTTTTTTACGGCGATGAGGAAAACACGATCCGTCAAAATGCGTTTATAGTTATCCAGAGCAATGAAATCGACTGCCGGACCTAACCCTTTCCAATTGAAAAAACTGTAATACACAGAATGAAATATGGGATAAACAACAAAAACAAGAAATATGACTGTTGATGGAAGCAGGAATAAAAAAATGATCAGTTTGTCTTGAAGACCTCGGGAGGAACGTACTTCTTGACGGCTTGGTAGAATGGTTTCACCGGGCGAAGCTTCATACATAAGTGCTTTTCCTTTTCTCCTTGTAAAAAGTGCGGAGATCGAGAAAAACGATCTCAATCCCCGCACCATTATGCAACAGTGAAGCTTACTTTAATTCCATCTGAGCTGATTCTTCGATCATCGCTGCGCATTCTTCAGGCGTTAGTGTGCCGGCGAAAACTCCTTGAACGGCATCATTAACGACCCCGCCGACTGCCGGCGGCATTGCCTGGTCGTAATAAAGCTGGAAGTATTTGGCTGCTGCGGCGCCTTGTTGCACAAGCACCAGCATCGGATCGGTCAGGCCGACTTCGGCGCCTTTAACCACCGGCACCGATAAACCGATTTCAGCCTGGGCAATTTGTGATTCCACACTGCTGATATATTTGAGGAAATCAACCGCTTCAGGTTCTGCATCCTTACCGACGACGAAACCATTACCGCCGCCGAGTGCATCCGCCGGATCGCCTGCGCCGCCCTCAACAGCCGGGAAGGGGAACCAACCGAGTTTATCACCCAACCCCTGTTTATCAACGCTGGCGTCCTTAAAAGCGCCTGGCGCCCATTGTCCCATCAAATCCATGGCGGCTTTTTCGCTGGCCATCACAACCTGCTCATCTGGCCAGGTAGCGCCCAGGAATCCTTCCTGGAAAGGATCTAAGGCAACCAATTCCTGAAGCTTCACACCGGCTTCTACAAAGGGCTCATCGGTGAAGGCGCCTTTACGACTGTATGCGGCGTCGAATGCTGCCTGTCCGCCAATCCGCACGGCGAGATATTCCCAATAGAATGCGCCAGGCCATTTATCACCCTCGCCTAAAGCGATCGGGGTAATGCCTGCCGCTTTAAGGGTTTGAATGTCTTCTAAGAATTCGCTCCACGTGGTTGGCGGCGCTTCAATACCTGCCTGGGCAAACAAATCTTTGTTATACCAGAACCCAACCGCGCCCATATCCCGTGGCACACCGTAGTATTTTCCTTCGAAGCTAAACACACCCAGCGCGCCAGGGGAGAAGGTGTCTTTCCAGCCATCTTTCTCCAGGTCGGCGGTTATATCTTTAAGTAACCCGGCTATAGCATATTCATTCATACCGCCACCACCCCAACTTTGGAAAATGTCGGGTGGATTTCCGGATTGCATCATCGTCGTGATTTTAGTTTTAAAGGCTTCATTTTCGAGAACGGTAATTTCTACCGTGACGTTTGGATGGGCTGCCATATATTCATCTGCCATACCCTGCCAGAGTGCTTTTTGATCATCTGCAACCTGGATATGCCACCAGGTGACGGTAACTTGCGGCTGTTCTTCGACAGTGGGCTCGACTTCAGCCTCGGCGGCAGTGGGTTCAGCGGGGGGTTCGGTCGGAGCAGGTTGAGTGGGTTCTGCTTCTACGACAGCCTCTTCCGTTGGAACAGTCGTTGCCGGAGTCGCACACCCACTCAAAGCAAATACGGCAATTAGGATAATACTCAATAAAGTGAATATCTTGTGGGTCATTTTCTTCTCCTTTGAGAAATAAATAGATCGTAAAACATTTTTTTGAAATCAAAGAATGTGGATTATTGGCGTATAATTTGGGTGTGTGGATGCTCCTTTCTTAGGTCAGGACCTCACACATTTCAAGCAGGGCTGGACGACTTTGACGGTTAGCCAGCCCTGTCTCTTGGGGATGAGGTTGAACTGCGAACAATCAATTCAGTAGGTAACTCAATTCGGTTTGATTCTTTTTCATTCTTCTTTAGAATGTTGATCAACATCTGGGCAGCCACACGCCCCATTTGTTCGAGTGGCTGTTGCACGGTAGTAATTGGGGGGTAGACCATTGCTGATTGCGGAATATTATCGAACCCTACCACTGAAATATCATCGGGGATACGCTGCCCTCGATTGCGGACGGCATCCAAGACCCCCATCGCCATCACATCATTGGAAGCAAAAATGGCGGTTGGCGGGTTTTCCAGGTCGAGCAATGCGCATGCCCCGGCATACCCATCTGGCTGAAAAAAATCTCCTTCATACACCAATTCAGGCTTGTCGGGAATATGATGAGTGCGAAGCGCTGAGCGATACCCTTTGAGACGATCTTCCGAACAGCCAAGATCCATTGACCCGGTAATAAATCCTATGCGTTCATGTCCGAGTTGGATGAGGTATTCTGTTGCCGTATAAGCGCCCTGCCAGTTCGTGGCGCCTACAGCAGGACAATTTTCAGCTGTCCCTTGATGATCGATGAGTACGAATGGAAATTTTCGGAGGGTGAGTGTTTCGATGTAATCGACGGGGTTGCGGGGTAAGACTAGCAGCAGACCATCCACCATACCATGAGCGAGATTGGCTACATAGTTTGCTTCCTTTGCTGCGGTGCGATGAGTGGTGTAGAGGATGAGGTCTAAATCCGACCAGCTTAATTCGGTATCGATGCCGCGGATGATTTCACCAATATATGCCGTTCCCAAATCGGGGACCAGCAAGCCGATCGTATTTGATTTTCCCCCAGCCAGGCTACGCGCCTGGCGATTGGCCACGAACCCCAGGCGCTGCATGGTTTTCAGGACTCGTTGACGGGTTTCAGGTTTTACATGGACATCATTGTTTATGACACGTGAAACGGTAGCAAAAGATACGCCCGCTTCGGCGGCTACCTCGAAAATTGTAACTTTAGCGGAAGTTTTTGGGGTCGTTTTCATGAAAGCGCTTGCATGATATTTGATAGATATTCAATAATTACCGAATATTCATACATATTATTGTTAAATAGAACTATTTATGACTTAATTTGGGCTGAAAAGCAACAACAAGGCTACGTCATTTCACCAGTTAGAAGATTCTTTCTAACTTTGCCGTGTAAGCGTTTACATGAAAATAATAGCATAAACACATGCGAGAGTCAAGGTTTTTTCTTTACAATTGATTTTCTCTCGCTTTTGCCTTTTCGATCACTTTCTCTATCACTTCCATGGTGTGTTTAGAAAGGGGAACAGGTTGATGGGTTTTTAATATCCGGTCCAGTTTTTCCAATACAAGCTCATCACAAGTTCTATAGCCTCCCTTTTCCCACAAATTATACGCCGCGCGTTCCAGTACGGTAGGAATCCAAACCTCACGCCGATAGATTGACGCCGAACGCGGCTGGTTTAAAAATACACCCCCAGGTCCCACTTTTTGGATGAGATCGAACATGATAGATTCGGTATTCACTGGAATGCCGCGCATGATGCGTTTGGTCATGCCAATGATCTCATCGACGAGTATCAGATAGGGCAAAGATCCGATATCGGCGCAATCTAAAAAGCCGACATCATGGACTAACGCCGCGCCGCTGAGCAAAGATAGTAATACTTGAATAGCAGCTTCAATCCCAGCCTGTGCATTTATCAATTTACTTTCCGAAGCGCCGGCTGTGCCCATAAATGGGATCCTTAAATACCTGGCTACATCAACCGCCGCGGCAGAGTGCAAACTCATTTCAGGTGAACCGTAGGCTGGGCGACCACTACGCAGGTCAACCATGGAGGGGACGCCGCCGATAACCATTGGCGCACCGGAATTGGCTGATTGCACCAGGGTTAATGCCGCCAGTGCGCTTGCCAGATGAATGACCAGGGCGCTGGCGCCCGTAAACGGAGATTCGACACCCACCGTAGGCCCACCCAGACAAATGATGGGGATGCCCTGCCTGGCTGCCCAGAGCATATTGGCAATGGGATCATGCGCCAGTTTCAAGGGGGATTCATAGGTGGTGAAAAAAAGGAAATTCGGTTGACTTATAAATGCATTTCTACCGCCGGCGACTGCTTCGGCGATTGCGTATATGTCCTGCAGCGTATCAAGGGTGTTTGCCCAGGCAATGACCGGTTTGGTGGTATTGGCTATGCTCTCGGCGAACTCGTAAACCGGCGAAAGGATAGGGGTTACATCGTCAAATAGACTTAATCCCATGATGAAATCGATGTTTGGAAGCGCATCGCAAACTTTTGCGGTCAAAGCCGCATCGCCGCGACGGGCTTTTCTGCGCGCCCCGCTTTGGGGATCGATGAAATAGGTGCAGGTAGGTCCAGGCCCGAAGAGTACGTTGTTTATGGCAATTTTTATTTCCCCCCGATCGTCGCGCTGACATACGGAAAATTCAGAGGGCACCGCATTAAGGGCACTTTTGACAATATTTCGGGGAATATACACAATCTCGTTTTGTTGCGCAGCGCCTGCAGCGGTAAGCATATCCCGGGCTTCTTCATGCTGGATCATGATACCTACTTTTTCGAGACACTCAAATGTCGCCTCGATTATTCCACGGCACTGGTCTTCTGAGAGCACGCGAAATTGGGGGGATTGATCATTATTATTAATCATCGTTAATTTCTCTTCATCGATTTTTGCCATGATGATCAACAAAACGGTAAGTTGATCTTTAACCCTATCTTGGAAATGATTAGAAATCGAAGGATAAAAATAATCATAAATTGAAGAAATTACAACAGCTTTAGCCAGTGCGGAGGTCTTGGTGATTCATTTTCCTTCGCACCGGCTTTATGGCTGAATCCCTTAACACGATCATTATTCTAATTCAGCAGAGATTTTGCCAGGCTGACAGCTCGGCTGGCGTCGGGCGCATAACCATCGGCGCCAATGGATTGCGCATATTTCTCGGTGACCGGCGCGCCGCCAATCATGATTTTCACTTTATTGCGTAGACCTGCCTCAACCAGCGCATCGATGGTCTCTTTCATGGTTGGCATGGTGGTCGTCAGTAAAGCAGACATACCCAGGATATCGGCATCTCCGTTACGAACAGCCTCTATGAATTTTTCCGAGTTTACATCTGTACCCAAATCTCGAATCTCAAAACCAGCTCCTTCAAGCATCATAGCGACCAGGTTCTTGCCGATGTCGTGCAGATCGCCTTTAACGGTGCCGAGCACAATCGTCCCTGCGGTTTTGATATCGGCTTTTATCAGAAGAGGTTTTAGAATGGCTAAACCGGTTTGCATTGTTTGCGCGGCTATCAGCATTTCAGGAACGAAGAAATCTCCACTTTCAAACCGTTGACCTACTTCATTCATTGCTGCGATAAGCCCATTATTTAATATGACGCTTGGTTCCATACCATCGGATAAAGCTTGATTAACATACCCTTGGATCTGGTCTATTTCACCATCGATGACACATTTTTGCATACCTGTCAGTAATTGTTCCATGTTACAAACTCCTTGAGATTTGTTTTTGAGTGTAGTTATTAACGATGATTATTGAATTCATATATTCATCAAGTCTGATAATAAATAGTTAGTCTCTTATGGGATCAGGAAACCTTGCGGGAAAGGGTCATCCGGATGGCAGTTGAATAACCGCCAACCAGTGAGGAAGGCTCGCCCGCTGATTTTCGGGATGATGGCGTTAAAACGCTGTGGGGGAGCGCCAACCTGTGCTTCCCCGGCGATATGTCCTATGAAGCGGGTTCCTAAAATACTTTCACATACCCACGATTCGCCCGCCTTTAATTCTCCACGCGCATAGCGTAAAGCTAATTCAGCGCAGGTGCCTGTACCGCAGGGAGAACGATCGATCATGCGATTGCCCAGGATGACTACATTGCGGCTGTCTACGCCCTCGCTATCGATTTCATGATAAAACCTGACATCGGTAACATGGTCAATGACCGATAATTCTGGGTGATGGATGGATAAATGAGTATTGACAGTCTGGCGAATGTCCATCCCCAGGGAAGCCAGGCGATAGGTGTTTTCAAGGGTGAGTTCAATACCCAATTGTTGGGTGTGTACCATGGCGAAAAAATTTCCACCAAACACGACATCCAGTGTAATCGATTGACCGTCTGATAAATCCAGCCTCACATCCTGCTGATAAACAAAAGCGGGTACGTTTTCAAAAGTAATTTCTTGAACCTGACCGCCTTCAACCTTTGCCCATACGCTAACCAGACCGGCTGGTGTATCAAGATTCAACTGTGTTGTGGGTTGATGCATGGAGATCATGCCGGTTTCTAACAGGCAAGTGGCCACACCGATCAACCCATGCCCGCACATAGTTTCGTATCCCTGGTTATTCATGAACAATACGCCCCAATCTGCCTTTGGATTACAGGGGTCAACCAGGATAGCGCCGTATAAGTCTTTGTGACCGCGCGGTTCGAGCAGCAGATAACCCGGCAGCCAGCCAAGATGATTTTGGGCATAAGCCATTTTTTCAAGCATTGTTTGACCGCAGATGGGTGGGAGCCCGCTGATGACCAGACGGGTGCTTTCCCCGGCGGTATGTGAATCAATGGCGCTGATCAATTTTTGAAATTCAGGCATCCAAACAGCCTCCTAAATATTTTTAAAGACAATCCATAGAACTGCGCATAGGTATCCATGAATAATTGTGTTTATAGTGATCTATCGTCGGTGAGATGATTAAGGTCGAGGCGGTACAACGCTCCGAAATCTGACTCTGTAATATACAACGTGTTAACCTGTGGGCGCCAGGTTAGATTTGTAGGGTAACGCCCTTGAGGCAAATGCAGGCGAAATCGTATTTCTCTTGTTGGATTGATGCCAATGATTTTGCCTCCACCATAATGCGCCACCCATAACCGCCCTTGTCCATCCAGGCACAATCCGTCGGGCCCCAGCTCGAAAGAAGAATCTGGTTGGAGCAGACAATCACTATCCAAGGGGGTATGGCGGATGGGTTGGGAATACATTTGCTCACCAATAATCGGAATTTCTAATACCTGGTTTTTACGATGCTCGTTTACCCATAATCTTGAACCATCTTTAGATAAGACAATACCATTTGGATAACAAAGACCATCAGCCACCAGGTGAAAGTTCCCTGACGGACTCAAATAATATACGCATCCTGCAGGACGACCGGAAACCCAATCTTCATTAAAGTTCCCAGAATCGCTGAAATACACACCACCTTGAGTATCTAACACCAAATCATTTGGTCCCTTGAAGCGATCGTTCCCGGCGTGGTGAAATGATTGTAATAATTTCCCCTCGTGACTGTATTTCACCAGGCGACAGGCAGAGTAAAGGCAGATCCAAAAATTCCCGGCGCTGTCCTGACATAGCCCAGAAGGACCGCTCCCTTTGCCCGTCGTGAATATGGTATCGATACGACCATCTTGCCAACGACATACCCGGTTGCCGGTCCATTCGACAAAGTAGAGACAGTGATCCGGATCAGACCAAAACGGACCTTCGGGGTATGCCAGTCCATGCGCGATTTGTTCAAACAGGGGAAAGTTTTCAGGCATGCATTCGGCTCCTTTACAGGCTTCTAAGCGCTTGCTCATAGATGAGACGGATGCCGGTGCTGCGTTCCTTGGGTAACTCACAGGCGCATGACTGGTCAATCAATTGCCGTGTTCTCAGGTTCACTCGCTCTTCGAACGATTTTTCGGTGATGGATGGTTGTTTTTTTGCGCCAAGACGGAAAAAGAGATTGGGGTACCAAACCTGACGGAAATTTGACAGGGTATTTGAGTCAGAAATATATGTGCCGGAGTTCACTCCCGAAGCAAACATTTCCAGGGGGGTATCCTCCGCACCGACGCGGATTTCGGCAAAGAGATACTGGATCATTTGCACCAAATGGTCGCTGACTACAATCATCTCTGGGATGAGCAGCATAGCACTCCCCAGTAAACCAATATCGTGTACCAGATCAGCGTGGCATAGATGCGCCATTATCAGAGAAGTTGCCGCTTCCAGCATTGCCTGTCCATCAAAAATTTGTGCGTCGCTGGTGCCTGCGGTGCCAAAATTAGGCAACCCCAGGAAATGCGCAATTTCCGCCATCATAGTATTGCCGCGTTGGAACTCGGGGGCGCCATAGGAAAATATGGTTGACTTCATATCCATCACCGATGCCATTCCACCAAATATAAATGGCGCCCCGGGTTGTCTGAGTTGATGGATAACAAGTCCGCTTAGTGACTCAGCACAAAGTTGCACCAGGATAGCAGTTGGATTCATAGGCGCAGTGCCGCCGCAGGCTGCAAAGGGTGAATATACAACGGGTAGATTATTCTCTGCGCAATAAAGTAACTTGGAAATCGATTCATCCGGGTGATTGAGAGGGGAAACCGGTTCTGCGTACACAATCAGGTTAGGGTATGCATTGAAAACGTCTTCCCCCCCCACAGCAATTACTGACATATGGCGCAGGTTTTCAAGCGATCGTTGGGATATCGGCATCACCAGCACCGGCTTGGTTGAGTTTTGCAGGCATTGCGCCAACGCTGCCTGATCCGCTAATTGCGCCGGCTGATCGGCAACCATTCCTGAAACCGTCAGAAAATGGATATTCGGCAACGCTTGTATCAGGCGGGCATGGGCGCACACATCAATTTCCAGACAAGGACGTCGTTGGTGATCCAATGGATCAAGAACCTCGGGTGCATCGGTGTGTGCGCCATAGTAAACATTGTCGCAGCCTAGCAGCATGGCAGATTGACCTTCACGATCATAGATGGTAATCTCGCCAGGCGTGCAATTCAAGGCTTGGAGGATCAGCGCTTCAGGGATATAAGCGCGTTCGCCTTCTAGACGTGCGCCGGCATTTTTTAAAAGCGCACGCGCTTCCGGATGAGTGAGCTTTATGCCCGTGTATTCCAGCAGCCGATAAGTTGCTGCCAGGATCCGTGCCAATTGTTCATCATCGAGCAGGCGAAACGAAAATGTCATGATGGCGATATCGTTTCCATGACAAATGACTATGATGCTTTTTCCAGAATTGTTTGTAAAGCCTGCACTTTATCCGTTGCTAAGGGCTTTGGCTGGTGGGATTCGATAATCTCTCGAACCTTTAGATTAAGACGCTGCCCCAAAGTAGTGGCGCCTTTCTCTAACCAGGTGGCTCTTATCTTGCGATCCAAAAGGGTGGGGAACCAGTAACTGCGAAAATGACTTCGTGTGGCTTTCGTGCTTAAAAAATTACCGCCTGGGCCGACCGTATTCAGTTCTTCCACCATGAGTGTATCGGGTGACACTTCAATTCCTTTTATAAAGTTATCCACCATGGCTACCAATTCGTCAGTCAGGACGATCATTTCAAAGGATGTGGTCAACCCACTCTCCATGTAGCCAACATCATGGATTAAATTAGACCCGCAAAGTTTCGCAGCCATTACCGATATCATAGCTTCGACTGCCGCTTGCTCATCCATCACCTTTGCATCCGAGCAGCCTGCATAGCCCCAGGTAGGTAATCCATACCAGCGTCCCAATTCAGCTATCGCGGCTTTCGTGAGCTGAAATTCCGGTGAGGCGTAACATATCTGCATCGAGCTCATATCCATATGATGAATGCCTGCCCCGAAAACGAACGGCGCGCCAGGATTGGTAAATTGATGTATCACCAGACTGCTTAAAATCTCAGCTAAAGACATTACCAAACCGCCAGCCATGGTAATGGGGGCGACGGCGCCCATTTGCGGACCCGGGGAATGAACGACCGGTAGTTCCGTCTTTGCCATGAGGATCAATTTATCAACGGCGGTTGTGGATTGCTGTAAAGGGGAGCTTGGTTCAGAGTAAAGTAATATATGTTGCTGCTCTCTAAGAGCCTCTGGTCCACCGGCTACCGCGGCTGCCATATCAATCGCCCGCTGGCAACTGGCAAGATCATTCGTTACAAACACGATAGGCTTGGTGGAATTGGACAACATTTCCAACATTTGAACATCATAGGTTAGTTTTGGATCAATATCGATAGGGATACCGATCGACATCTGGAAATGAATATTGGGAAGCGCATCCACCAACCTGTATCCATTAATGATGTCTTCCCGGGTAAATTTTCGATGCTCATGAGTATAGGGGTCGAGCAAATTCAGGCAATCCGAACCAGTGCCGAAGTTGGTTTTTGTTCCTTCCAGGAAAACAGACGGCTCTCCGTCCCGGTCACACATGATAATACGGCTTGGCGCGCTGGCCAGGGCTTGCTCTACTAATTTGGCTGGAAATTTCACCAGGTTGCCATCGGAGATAAATGCACCGGCGTGTTTCAACAGGTCTATTGCACCGGTGTGGTGAAATCGAATACCAGTTTCCCTTAGAACTTCCAAAGCTGCCAGATGGATATCCTGGATTTGGCAATCGGATAAGAGAGAAAATTGTGGCGATTGAAAAGCGACTGCGTTTACAGTTTTCATCATAGTTTGGTCTCTTTCTTTCTTTTAATGAATTGTAAAAATTTTTGGTATAAACCATTTAATCCAACCGGATAAAAAATCATCACCAGGATCAACAACATCCCATAAATAATCAGGCGGTATTCCATTAATTGTTTTAGCGAGTCGAAGATTGGAAGGAGTAAAAATGCTGCAAACACTCCCCCTAATAGACTTCCGGAACCGCCTATGTAAGAGAGAGCCATCACCTCCATCGTGTGCCCTGTATCCATGACATCCGGTGTCACGATGCCTACAAAGTGAGCATAATAACCGCCAAGCAGACCGGCACAGGCACAGGATAGCGTGAAATTGAAAAGTTTATACTTGGTTGGGTTAACGCCTGAAGCGCAAGCCGCATCGTAATTTTGCCCAATGGCTTTAAAGGCCAAACCGATATGGGAATTGATAATGAGGCGTAAGATGAAGTAGATAACCATCATCAGAGTCAGTAAGATATAAAGGTGGGTTAGAATTGTGGCTGATTCATCAATGGGAGAAACGACAAGCCCGCGTGCCCCGCGGGTTACTTCTACCAATGCGCTGGCCAGCGCCATTAATGTCAAGCCAACGAACCAGGACATCAATGAAACATAAATGCCTCGCAGAGGCAGGGTCAATAACCCGGTGAGAAATCCCACTGAGGCTGTGACACCCATGGCGATTATCAAGCCCAACCAGGGATTGATCCCGGTATAGACGACCAGTAACGCCGAGGTGTATGAACCTAATCCTACAAAACCGGCGTATCCAAAATTTACGGCATTGATAAAGCCTCCGGTGAAATCGAAAGCCATGGCTAAAATCCCGTAATATAGGCTAACGACTAAAAGGCGTAACATATACTGGTTTTTTATATACAGTGGAGCGCAGGCGATCAATATTATGAATACTATGAACGGTGTTGAAAACCCGATGGTGTTAAGTGAACCAATCGCGCGCTGCAGGATTTTGCCTATCTTGTTCAGCGAAGAAATAATGGTTTGCATTCCTGCATCACTCCCAAACACTTTTTATCTGAGTGCCAAATAATCCGGTGGGTTTGAACAAAAGCAGTAAGATGAGCAGGGTCAAGCTGGCTACATCTTGCCATCCCGATCCAAGGAAAAAGAAAGACACACTTTCGAAAATGCCAACAATGAATCCTCCTACAATCGCCCCGGGAACGTTGCCTAATCCGACTATCGTCACCACAAACCAGGAGGAAATCAAGGGCTTATTCCCCGCATATGGGTAAGCCGGACTCAAGGAGAGCATGCTGGCGCCGCCTAATCCTGCGAGCATGCTGCCCAACGCGAAGGTCAGGGTTTGAATACGGTCAAGATTAATTCCCACCAGTTTGGCGCCGTTTTCATCTTGTGATACCGCCCGGATTGCCCGTCCGATGCGAGTTTTTTTGAGAAACAACCACAGTGCTGCAATCGCAACCATGGCTATGAAAAAGGCGATTATTCGATCTGCCGGGAGACTCATCCCTAAAACGTGAAAAGTAGTTTTCCAAAATTGGGTGATCCCCCGGTATTTCATGCCAAAAAAGACACGGAAAAGATTTTGCAAAACAACAGAAAGCCCTGCGGTGAGTAAAAAGGCGTTCATGATCCACTCCCCCTTGGAGCGCTTACGTAAAGGGTAAAAAAGCAATTTTTCGGATATTGCACCTGCCAGAAAACTGAGAACAGATGCTACCAAAAGGGAAAGAATCGGATTCAAACCCAGGGTCACAAATGCAAAGTAAGCGCAATATGCCCCCAGTACATAATATTCACCATGCGCAAAATGGCAGATGTTCATCACGCCAAATACCAGAGCAAGACCGACTGCCATTGAAGCGTATAAGCCTCCCCGTAAAAATCCTGTCATCAATAAATCCTGAATGATTGCCAGATCCATATTTGTATTATCCTAAAGGCATATGCAGAGCGTTATCGCTTTCCAAGGTAAGTTTCTTTGAGATACTCATTTTCCAGCAATTCCTTACTGGAAGCCGCGAGTGTGATCTTTCCCCGTTCGAGCAAATATGCCCGGTCGGTGATTTGAAGCGTGTTCGTGACATTTTGCTCCACCAGCAGCAGGGTTACTCCTTGAGCATGTAATTCTTGAAGCGTTTTAAAGACGGTTAAAACGATGATTGGCGCCAGACCGAGAGACGGTTCATCCACCACCAATAATCGTGGATTTGACATCAACCCTCTACCAAGCGCAAGCATACGTCGCTCTCCGCCACTTAAAGTGCCCGCCAGTTGCTTTCTCCGTTCCGCCAAAATGGGGAAGAAAGAAAAGACTTTATCCAAATTGGTTTTAATAAGATTTTGATTCCGGCAGAGATACGCCCCAAGGAGCAGGTTTTCTTCCACACTCATAGCCTGGAAAAGGTTTAATTCTTCGGTGATAAAACTGATACCTGCCTGGCATATCCGGTGAGCAGGGTACCCGGTAATATTCTCACCTAAGAATCGCACACAACCACCTTGCGGGGTAAGCAAGCCCGCAATTGCCCGCAATGTTGTGGTCTTACCCGCGCCATTGGCGCCGATGAGGGCTACAAACTCACCTTCCCGGATGTGCATCGATACATCCCAAAGTACTTGAAGACGGTCGTACCCGGCTTGTAAGTTCTCAATCTCTAGCAAACCATATTCTCCGAATGAAATTTTGAATGATTCAGTTACGCAAGTAAGTATTTCTCGCCAAGGTATGCGTTTGTGACCGCATCATTATTTACGATTGCCGAAGGTGACCCTTCGGCAATTTTCTCGCCATAATGCAAAACAACAATACGGTCGCACAGCTCCATAATCAAACGCATTAAGTGTTCCACGATCATCACCGTAACACCACTGGCGCGGATTTTTAAAATCAATTCTTGTAAATCTGCCAGCTCGTTGGGCGTCAGTCCCGCCGCAGATTCGTCCAAAAGGATCAACTTAGGACGACTTGCCAGCGCCCGGGCTAGATCCAACCTGCGCAATTGGTGGGTGGTCAGGTTGGCGGCAGTGGTTTGTTCATTCGCCGTAATTCCTACAAATGCCATGACCTCTCGAGTGAGCGCTCGATTGTCTTTCACGGGTGTATGGCTTCCGAATGTGGCAGACACCAGCACATTTTCAAAAGGCGATAGTTTTGGGAAGGGATGCGGGATTTGAAAGGTGCGGGAGATTCCCAGACGGCAGATGCGGTCAGGCTGCATTCCGGATATTTTCTCGCCATGGAAGACAACCTGACCGCTATTGGGTTTATGCACACCTGCAATGATGTTGAGGAGAGTGCTCTTTCCGGCGCCATTTGGTCCGATGACGCCAACGATTTCACCCTCCTCAACATCCAGGTCAATATCATGGAGGGCGATCAGCCCGCCAAATTTTTTGGTTATCGATTTAATCTGTAACAGCATCATAACCTGTTGAGATGACTATGGTACCTGCATGTCTTGTTCTTGAATCTCGCCAGGCCAGATGGTTTTGCCTGCACCGCCAAAATATTGAATAACCGGAAAGACAAAATAACCTTCGCCAACCACCATATCGGGCATCGTTTCGGGTAAAAATTTATACTCTTGCATTAAGATACCGTCTGTATAGGTTAATTCACCGGTCATCATTTTTTCTTTGCCTGTCTTATAAACACTGGCGCTGGTCAATTCGCCGCTATCTTGATAGGTTTGCTGCAACACTTTGATGAAGAAATTTGCCTCGTCGAATGCGAGACCAGCGGACGAAGGGCTGGGTTCGATTCCCCATCGTTCGGTAAATTCATCTTTGAAGGCAACCGCTTTTTCGGTAGCCCAGCCGGGAATTTGATCGATCACATAATCTGAGGCGTCACCCGTCATGTCGTACCATTCGCCAACCCAACCCAAACCATCAGCCACGATCAGGCATTTTAAGTCTTTCTCACGAGCCTGTTTGATCATTGCCGGGAAACCCGCCGCGTCATCCATCGTACCCGCCATCAGGGGCACATCCAGCGATTTAATTTTGGTGAGCATGGGATAGAAGTCGGTTTCGCCGATAGGGATGTATTCCTCGTCCACAATCTCCCAGCCGGCATCCACCAGTTGTGCACCAATCGCCTTGGTAAAACCACGGCTCCATTCATCATCATTCCCATACAAGACAACTTTCTTTTCTGTAGGAGACCACAGACCGCGAGTGATAGCATCTTCCAGGGCATTGACATAGTTAATGGTAAGTTTTGAGGGCGTTGGCCAGCCTTTGCCCATCCAGAATGTATATTTTTCGTCAGATAGATATTTGATATCGATATCTTCACTGGTTCCCATGGCAAAAAAATGGGGTACTTCATATTTTGCAGCCAGATCCATCAAGGGAATGACTTCTGAAGCGTCCCAGTTTAGCAAGCCGACATTGATGCCGTCGCGTGTAATGGCGGCTTCGTAGGCGCGGGTAGCTTTTTCGGGGTCCGATTCACCATCGATCCAAACCGCTTCTATCTTATAATCACCCACAGTCCAGTCGATCGCATCGAAAGCCATGGTGACCGAGTATTTGAATTCTTCTCCTACTCGTGAGCTTGGCCCTGTAAAGGGAGCTAAAACACCTACTTTTAATACTTTTGCAACTTCAGCAGGCGGCGCTTCTTCCTCGACGGTTTCTTCGGCAGGGGCAACTTCTTCGCTGACTGCTTCGGGAGTCGCCGCCGGTGTGCATGCCGACAAAAGTAAACCGATTATTAATACTAGTAGAGTTATTTCGAACAGGATTTTTTTCATGAGTGTTTATCCCTTCTCTATATTCCTCCAAAAAAATAAATCATGGTTTTGTGATCAATGCTTATCCATATACATCTACCAAAACTTTGATGTATTGCATGTGATCCAGAGCAGCTTGACGTGCTTCTTCTACGTTTTTATCTTCAATATATTGGGCGATTCTTCTTTGTAATAAAATCGATTGCTCTTTCACCTCCGGAAGTGCCACCATTTCGGTGACGATTTCAGAGAGCAGTTCCCGGGTCAGGTGATAAAACTGCTCCAATAATTGATTTTGCCCGGCTGCCGCTACGGATAAATGGAAATCCAGATCGGCTTCAACAAAGGCTTCATCCGATTCGGCGGTTTCCATAGCCTTTAGAGCGGCCCATATTTTTTCAATTTGTGCCTCCGTAGCACGCTCGGAGGCAAATTGGGTCAATGCTACTTCAATAACAGATCGCGCTTCGTATACCTGACGGGCGTGAAGCTCCCCAAGGCGAGTCTTTACCATCACCGGGTCCATCAAGTTAACATAAGAAGCCGCGCTTACCCAGGTACCCTTCCCCGGGCGAGAACGTACCAGGCCCATGGCGGCTAAATTCTGAAAGGCTTCACGAATTGTGGATAGCCCTACACCAAATTGGGCGGCTAATTCCTTTTGAGAGGGGAAATATTCTCCTACCTTTACATCGCCCTCAACGATCATTTGGCGTAATTGGTCGGTTACCGAAGTAACCAGGGTGTTGGTGGTAATTTCTTTTTGATTTGCCATATGGTTGAAATATCAGATATTCAGATATTATGATATTATACTAATTGTAACAAGAAATATAAATAAGTCAAGAAAAATCCGAGATTTTTTGGCAAAACGGGAAATGATGTGAAAAGGCAATCAGGAAGCAACAGGCGATCCTGATCTTGTGGGACATGATATGAGAAGACCGATACTATCCAGGCACGTAGAAAGGCCCGTAAGTGCCGGGAAAGGTAGCCGGATGGTACTAGCTTTCATCAATTTTTGGCAGTAGCATTATTCATAAGGAGCCTTACCCTTTTTGCCAACACGATGGGTTTTGGTATCTTCAGAAAAGGATTGTTATGGTTAAATCAGAGATTGCTACCTTGCTTTTAGTGGATGACCATACACTCTTTCGCGACGGCTTACGGGAATTGATCAACCATTGGGAGGAATTTCGGGTGGTAGGTGAAGCGTCCAATGGTCGGGAAGCAGTGGCTATGTATGGGCAGCAGCAACCCAATATTGTATTGATGGACGTTCAAATGCCTGTGATGAACGGCGTGGAAGCCACCCGGTGCATTCGCGAGAAATATCCTGATGCCCGTGTGGTGATGCTCAGCATGTCGGTAGAGGAGAAGGATCTGTTTGAAGCACTTAAGAAAGGGGCGCAGGGGTATGTATTGAAAAACATCTCGGCTCAGCAGTTGCGGGAGCGGCTGCACGAGGTGGCGCGGGGCGAAGTACCTTTATCCAGTGTGATTGCCGCCAAAATCCTAAATGAATTCAAGCGGCAGAGAAAATGCGAAGCTTCTGTATCGTATGCCTCATTGACGGAGCATGAAACCCGAATACTGCAATTGGTTGCCGAGGGGTTATCGAATGAGGAGATAGGCGAGAGGTTGTTTCTAAGCAGCAATACGGTGAAGAAACAATTGAGTCATGTAATGCAGAAGCTGCAACTGAATAACCGCGTGCAAGCGGCTGTCTATGCTGTTCGCAAAGGATTGGCGGACTGATCCCAATTACAATCCCGGTTCGATTGCCATTAATGGAAATGTCGTATTCGTTTAAAGTCATTTTATGACCAGGTTACATTTGGGTGGTATATGTTGTAATTGACTTGCCGCGAGTTGGATGATATTATTTAAACATTGATATTAGAGATTATCAATATCGTATTGGATATCTAATATTGGTCTATTGGACACCATGGTCCATAAGAATTCTATGCCTGCACTGATCGTAAATGAAGGCTTTACGATTGAGTCGAACTGGATAAGCAGGTTATTGGCTGGTTTTCCCAAATGAAGGAGATAAAAAATGCTAACATCAGTCCGGAACCGCTTAGAGGACCTTGTTAGAATTAGTGAATCGACCATGTGGTCCAGGTATCCTGAAGCTGCCAGTCAAAAAATGGTGGATACTTTAGCAAAGGTTTTTCATTGTGAATTAGTCTTTATCCATCTCATGGACGTCACTGGCGACAGTCTTGTTAAACACGTATATCATGGCGTTATCCCCGCTCATTTGTCAAGAGACCCACGAGTATCCATAACAACAGGGCGAATGCTGCAAATGATGAAGACTCATCAACCAATCATTATGGATTTTTTAAATCCCGACCCTGCAGACAGCATACCTGCGGATACCTTTTTTAGAAGCGCTATAAGTGTGCCACTACTGGCAGATGACGATATGTTGGGGATGTATTCTTTAGTTTATTCAAATTATCAGGAATGGACTGCGGAAGATATCGAATTTTTGTTATTAATTGGGCGATTGGTGGGTATTTCAATTCATCAGGCGCAAATTGCCCAAAAAGCCACCGATCTTGATATTTTGCTGGAGCGTAAAAGACTGTGTGGCGAAATCCACGACAACCTTTCCCAACTGATTAGCTCATTGAACCTGGGAGCAGAGGCTGCCCTTTTGTCATTGGCGGAGGGGAACTCGAATCAATTAAAGGGTGACCTTGAAAGAATCAGATACTCAAGCCAGGAAGCTGACCGTACGCTACGTGAAGAGATGCTTTCACTGCGCACACCCACAAATGAAACCGAGGGACTGGTTCCAGCAATAAGAGAATACCTCAAACGTTTTAACCAACAATGGAGGATCGATACAGATTTGCAGGTGAAAGAAGGGTTGGAACCTCTGTTCGTTTCAACACATATGGAGTTACAGTTTATGCGTATATTGCATGAAGCGTTTTCGAATGTCTTACGCCATGCTACAGCGTCTAAAGTAAGTGTGCAATTAGATGGTAATCAGAATAGACTGATTTTTCAAATTCATGACAATGGTCGCGGGTTTGATCCGGAAACTGTCTCAAGCAAGCGTTTGGGACTAAGGATCATGCGTGAGCGGGCAGAATCTTTGGGTGGTGAGTTAACCATCGGGTCTGGTGATAATGTTGGGACAACGATCCGAGTTGAAGTACCTCGGTCAATATAGGCGGGTAATATTATATTATGTCAATCGAAAAAACCAAATTGCTTTTAGTAGATGACCATGTACTCTTTCGAGATGGTTTGCGAGAGTTAATCAATCACTGGGAGGAGTTTATAGTTATCGGTGATGCGACAAACGGTCGGGAAGCAGTGGAATTTTGCAAACAAAACCAACCCGACGTTGTGTTGATGGATGTCCAGATGCCGGTCATGAGTGGCGTGGAAGCCACCCGGCTTATTCATGCGGATTTTCCAGATACTATTGTGGTGATGCTCACCATGTCGCTGGAGGAGAAGGATCTCTTTAAAGCACTCAAGGAAGGGGCGCAAGGCTATCTATTGAAGAACATCTCGGCGAATCAATTACGAGAACGTTTGCAAGAGGTAGTGCGCGGAGAAGTGCCCTTATCTGGCGCGATTGCAGCCAAAATACTAGCCGAATTTAACCGGCAGGGTATTGATGATACCAACATTCCGTTTGAGCCTCTATCAGAGCATGAGATCAAGATTCTGCAATTGTTAGCCGAAGGATTATCGAACGAGAAAATTGGCGAAAGATTATTTCTGAGTAGCAATACAATAAAAAAACAGTTAAGCATTGTGATGCAGAAATTACATTTGAATAACCGCGTTCAGGCTGCAGTATATGCCGTACGTAAAGGGCTTACTGAATAACCTTGTTTCACAAAAAAATTCCTGCCAGATGATCCCCTGTGGAACTAATATAGTATAAAAAAAAGTTCTACAAAAGTCAAAACAAAGAGTCTCGACATGCGAGACTCTTTGTTTTTATATATTGAACTCAGAGGAAGGCACCATGCATATTGTATCAATACTCTAATTTATTTAAATGTTGAAATTAACGATTTTGATATTACCAGCAAATATTCGTATTGCCTGAGCCCATCTAGGTACGTGAAAGACCTTTGAAGGTCTGAAACTATGCCCGGTCGGAGATAGTCACGAGTAATTTTTTTTTATAGAATAAATTGTGATAATACTCACGAACCCTCGATAAAAAGCAGTGATGTTGTCACAGAAGATATAGGTGCGTTTTAAAAGCCAGGCAACAATGTTGTTAACATCTTGATAGCACCAAGTATGTAGTATTGGTAGAGGGTGTCACCGATCAAACGGAGAGAGAGAATTGCGGTGACAAAATGGTCATTTTTATAATCAGTACAAAAGAAAAGATGGACATGAATAGAACTCCAGTCTATGGTAGACCATCTTTCTCTGCACGTTTTCGGAGGTGAAAGTCGATATTCACTAATACTAATTTTACCAAGATCCTTCAATAATCCAATTTTATCAAAAGAGAAATAACAGATTTAAGACAAAATTATATAGAAGGAGAAAAAAAAGGATGCCGAAGATGAAAAACGAAACGGTAGGTAAACCTGGTAAAGCGGTCGATCCATGGCAAGAGCCAGAGACGACCATTGTGAGGGGGATAGCTAGTGGAGGGGTAGGTGGAGAACCAGCAGCACTCGATTCAAAGAACGGTAAAATCGTCAGGATCAGACCGATACGCTGGGATTGGAAATATGACGAAAATCATCTATCCACCAGATTATGGAAATTTACATCACGGGGAAAAACGTTCGAATGTCCACCCAAATCGTCGCCACCTTATTTCACTTTTGCATACAAAAAGCGGGTTTACTCTAAAAACCGGGTGAAATATCCGTTGAAAAGAGTAGATTGGGAACCCGGAGGCGATCCAGCGAAAATAAACGCTCAGAATCGCGGAAAAAGCAAGTTCAAAAGGATATCATGGGACGAAGCAGCCTCGATTATTGCCAGTGAAATCAAAAGAGTGAAAGAAACTTACGGTCCTTTTGCTGTACTTGCAGTGGGGGAAGACGGCCATTGCGAGTCTAAAAATTTGCACATGACCGGTGGCTGTCATATGAGCTTCTTGGATAAGGTGGGAGGTTATACACGCGAGACTCGCACTCCGGACAGCGTAGAAGGGTTTTATTGGGGGGCAAAGCATGTTTGGGGAACCGGGGCAAATATGGGCTTGGCTATGACTTCACCTTGTGAGAATATCATCAAAGATGTAGCAGACCATACCGACATGATTGTACTCCAGGCAGGCGATTGGGAAACTGTTCAGAATTTTTGTGGACAGTTTTGGAGTCATGTTATCCGCTATTATCTCGACCTGGGTATTAAGTTCGTGGTGATTGACCCTTTCTGCAACTATACTGCAGTCGCGCATGATGAAATGAAATGGATTCCGATCCTGCCCAACACTGATGTGGCTCTGGATTATGCCATCATTTATACCTGGATCAAAGAAGGCACTTATGACAAGGAGTATATTGAAACCCATACTATAGGTTTTGATAAGGTTAAAGCTTATGTTTTGGGAGAAGAAGACGGAGTACCCAAGTCACCAGCATGGGCGTCTCCAATCTGTGGTGTGCCGGAATGGACCATTAAAGCATTAGCAAGGGAATGGGGATCCAAAAAAACGTCTATTGGGCATTTTTGTGGCTGCCATATTCGAGGACCATACTCACACGAACCGGGCAGGACGGAAGCCTACAAGCTGGCGATGCAAGGTATGGGGGGACCGGGAGTTCATCAAATCCACCTGTTTTCTTTTAACGTAGCCAGGCAGCCCATTAAACCGGGTTACGGTCCGTTATTGGGGGCATACAAAGCCACGCAATTTGCGCCTACAGTTCAAGCGATTCCCAGAACTATGGTGCACCATGCCATTGAGAAGGGTCATGTCGAGCATTATGGCAGCCCTCAAATCATCTTTGCACCGGCTGAAGACCAATGGGAAAAATATGTTTATCCGGCACCAGTAGAAGAAGGCGGTGGTGAAATCCATATGATGTGGTCCGAGAAGCCCTGTAACATGGGCTGTTGGAACGGCGGCTTTAAGTTTCAAGAAGCTATGCGCAGTCCGAAGATGGAATGCATTATTACCAATCACCAGTGGCTGGAGAACGATAGCTTGTTTGCCGATCTGGTTTTACCGGTCACGTGTGTGGCAGAAGAAGCTGATGCCGTGGGAAGCGGGTTTGGTGTTTCAGTGAATTGGGCTGGAATTCAAGATAAAGCCTGTGAGCCGGTGGGGGAATCCATGAGTGACTACCAAATAGCTGTCAGAATTGCTAAGGAGTTTGGGGTAGAAGATCAACTTTCACAAGGTATGAGTGACGATGAATGGCTGAAATATGCTTTTGACACTTCACCCATCGCAAACGATATCAGTTGGGAAGAATTTTCAGAGAAGGGATACTACATCCCTGAGTTTGATCCGGATTGGGAAAAGGGACCTTCGGGTTTGAGAGAGTTCTACGATGACCCTGAAGAAAATCCTTTGGATACGCCCTCGGGGAAGATCGAATTCTATTCTGAAGCATTAGCTGAGAACTTCCCGGATGACAAGGAGAGAGGCCCAATCGCCAAATGGATCGTGGGCGGCTCAGAATCCGAAGGTTGGACTCATGATGAAACCCTGTGGGGTGAAAAAGCAAAGAAGTATCCTTTACTCCTGGTTGCAAACCCAGGGAGGTGGCGGGTTCATGTTCAAAGCGATGATATTACCTGGTTCAGAGAAATTCAGACTTGTAAAGTAAAAGGCTATGATGGTTACCTTTATGAGCCAATGTGGATTCACCCGGTAGATGCCGATAAGAGAGGCATTAAGCATGGCGATATTGTTAAGCTATTCAATAACGAAGGTATTGTTCTGGTAGGGGCGTATGTAACTCAACGCATGTTACCCGGTTCTATTATGGTAAACAAAGGGGCGCGAGTTGACCCTATAACCGATCGCATTGACCGGGGAGGATCGACAAACCTAATTACCACTCCAAAACCGATTTCCAAGAACTGCTGGGGGTTTGCTGTGACCGGCTTCCTGGTTGAGGCTGAGAAGCTTAGCCCTGCTGAGATGGATGAATGGAAAAAGAAATACCCCGAGGTATTCGCCAGAGATTATGACCCGGCATCTGGTTCACGGTACAGTGGTTGGGTAGAAGGAGTCGAGTAAAATGAAAGCTTTTGTTATTGATCTCAATAAATGTGTTGGCTGCCACGATTGTCAGATTGGCTGCAAGGATGAGCATTGTGGTAATGATTGGATGCCCTATGCCAAACCCCAACCAGACACGGGACAATTCTGGATGAAGGTACATCAATATGAACGAGGTGCTGTACCCCATGTCAAAGTCACCTATATCCCTGTGATGTGCCAGCATTGCGAAAATGCTCCATGTAAAGCGGCTTGTCCCGAAAACGCTATCTATCAAAGAGATGACGGTTTGGTGGTAATTGACCCGGCAAAATGTAATGGCTGCGGTGATTGTATTGATGCCTGCTCGTATGGCGTCATTTACTTCAACAAAGAGTTGAATATTGCTCAGAAGTGCACCGGTTGCGCTCATCTGCTCGACCGAAAATGGCCGATTGAAGTACCCCGGTGTGTCGACAACTGTCATGTTGGAGCTATTCAGTTTGGCGAGGAATCGGAACTGGATCTTACCGGAACTGAAACACTTCACCCTGAGTTTGGGCTCAAGACCAGAGTTTACTATCGGGGATTGCCGAAAAGATTTGTTGCTGGCACCGTGTATGATCCGATGATCAAAGAGGTGGTCATAGGCGCCACGTGCACTTTATCCGGAGAAAGTGGCAAATTTACTGCCAAAACGGATAATTTCGGTGACTTCTGGTTAAGGGACCTGCCCGAAGCTGATTTTACTCTGACTATAAAAGCTGACGGCAAGACTAAAACAATGGAGGTCAGCACAAAAGAGAAAGATATCGGTTTAGGAGATGTTCCTTTAGCTTAGAAAAGAATTAACTTCGTAATAAGGGAGGGCGTAGTATAAAATCAGCTCTCCCTTTATTAAATAAAAATCTATATTGGAGATTAAAGTATGTGCTTTCGACCTGCAGCAGTAACTCTAAATAAATGCTACAAATGCGGCAAGATTAATAAACCGATCGCGACGGTTTGTGTTGAATGTGGTGCGCCGTTGAAGCCTGGGCATGAACCCTGCCCTCAATGCGAAACAATGAAAGAACCGCTGGCGGTCTGCCCAAATTGTGGCTATGTTCCCGAAGTAGAATGTCCAAAGTGCCATACAAAGAATCCGGTAACAAATGAGCAGTGTACCAAGTGCGGCTTCAAAGCGACCAAAATGCCACCGCCTCCCGGTCAATCTGCAGGGAATTTTCCTCCCAAAGTGCCTCCTGCTCCTCCTAAAGTACCTCCTGTTCCTCCCAAGAAACCAGGTACATAAGCCAAACATAATGGGAAGAAAGAATCAATCATTACTATCGCACAAGCATAACCAAGATAATCTAGTTAGAACGGAGGCTTACATATGAAAGCAGCAATTTATCATGGTGTGGGTGATGTTAAAGTCACTGATTTGCCCGATCCAAAAGCAGGTCCTAAGGATATCGTTGTCAAAGTTGCCTTATGTGGCGTATGCGGATCGGATACCGCAGAATATTTCATTAGTAACAGCGGGGCGGTTATGCCCGGGAATAAATTCGGCCACGAATTCTCAGGCACCGTTGTTGACGTTGGTAAGGAAGTGAAGGGAATCAACGAAGGTATGCGTGTAATAACCAACCCGATGACATCTACCCGCGGCGGCAGGCGAAACGCCTGCATGGTTGGTGGATTCGCGGAATATGTGCTTATCGAAGATGCGGCTATCGATTACAACGTCTATCCTTTGCCAGATCATTTAACCCTCGAAGATGGCGCTCTAGTGGAGCCAGGGTCAGTGGGTATGCACGGCGTCAATACAGCGGAACCGAAACTGGATGATCAGGTATTAATCCTGGGTGCAGGTCCAATTGGTTTAGGAGCACTCACCGGGGTGAAAGCCCTGGGAATCAAGAATGTGATCATTTCCGATATTTCAGAATTCCGCCTGGAAAAAGCCAAGGAATTAGGGGCAGATGAGGTACATAATCCGAAAGAAGAAGATCTTGCAGAATTATTTGAAAGATTGTACCCCGATCAACATCCCGGAATGGGTTATATCGATGCCACGGTCGATGCTGCCGGCGCTGGATCAGCATTATTGGATGCCATCTGTCTCAGTAAAGGCGGAGCACGCATCAGCATTGTTGCGCTCCACAAACATGCTATAGAACTTGAACCCATGTTTTTCATTATGAAAAACCTTCAAATGAAAGGATCTGTGGGTTACCCAACGGAGTTTCCGCAGGTTTTAGGGTTCTTTAGAGATGGAAAGGTCGACCTCAAACCAACCGTCACCCATCGCTTCCCGCTTTCAGAGATCACCGCTGCACTAACGATGGCTACCAAAGCGGACGAGGCAATAAAAGTATTGGTTGATATGTCAGCCTGAGAGAAGGTCAGCTAAGCAGAAAAAAATGCCTTTAAGAAATTTCGACTTGGACTCGCAATTCATCCCAAGTTTGGGAAAATCCTGTGACTTAGGAGGTGGTGTCAAGTTACATATGAAATGGCTTCTTCTAAGAACTCATGTTGGTAAATAACAGGTAACATTTTTATATGGTTCAAATAATTAAATTAGGAGAGATATATCATGGCTAAATACTCGCAAGACTCAAAAATTGGTGATTTATTGAAAGACCCCCAGTGTGTGGCAATTCTGGAAGAATTTTTGCCCGGGTTGGCATCCAGCCCCAGAATCAAGATGGTTTCTGCACTGAAACTAAAGAAGATGGCTGATTTTAAAGAAGCCAAACTTTCCAAAGAAAAATTAGCTGAAATGGATGCAAAGTTACAGGCGCTAGGAGATTAATCACAACTAATTAATGAAATCGACGCGCATTCTAGATTGTGCAGACATACTATCCGGGGGCGCGTCGATCCAGTTAAAACGGAGAAAAACAAATGACGCAAGAAAATTATCCGATAATTAAGGTTAAGGAGTTGTTCCAGGTAGGCGTTGTGGTTAGCGATCTCCAAAAGAGTATGCAGCTCTTCGAAGAACTTTTGGGCATTGATGATTGGGCTGAAATGGAGATCCCCAGCGAAGCATTTGACAGTCTGACCTACAAGGGTAAACCGGTAGAGAATGCTTGCTTCCTGACAGGCATGGCTAATGTGGGTCCCTTCCAAATAGAGTTGATTCAGCCGGTTGAAGGGGATCTGCCCTATTCTGACTTTCTTAAGGAGCATGGGGGAGGCTTGCATCATATCGGACATGTACACGTACCCAATATAGACGAAGCTATAGGCGCCCTGGAAGCGCGGGGATACCCTTGCATCTTCGCAGGCGCCACACCGAGTACAAAGTTCGCCTATGTGGATATGTCTGAAGCTCTGGGTGTGATTGTGGAGATGATCGAGGACCACCAGGCCAGTTAGCGAAATATTTTGACGCTTATGCTGGCAGAACTCCGCCGATGATAAAGAGAAACGCCAGCACCCTGGGAAGCTCCACACCTGAAGCGTCGAAGTCTGTTTATACTGCGAAAATTAACGGTCCCACCTGGTGGTGAGATGGATACAACCGACCGGGATTTGGTTATAGTTTCCGTGTCGTTGAATGCCCCCAGTTACATTATTAGTTAAGTTTTATGTATGAGTTGTGATACTGATATAGACCACAGTTAATTTGTAAAACGTACACATTGTATAAACGTGCATTTTACAGAAGAAAAACGAGTTCTTAGCAAATTTATCAACACCTTTAAGAAAGGAGCAGAAATAATGAAAAAAGTTTATGTAATCACAGGTGGCGGCGGCGGTATGGGTGTGGCTATTGCCAGAAGGTTTGTCAAAAAAGGTGCGCTCCTTCTCGCTGATATTAGACAGGAGTACCTGGACAAGATCGCCTCAGAATTAAAAGCACAGAATGTTGAATGCGAGACCTTGATCTGCGATGTGTCCGACAAGGCATCCGTCGAGGCACTCGCAGCGAAAGCCAAATCTATGGGACGTTTGGCTGCGCTGATTCATACCGCCGGCCTTTCTCCAACCATGGGGGATGCACAAAAGATCATGACAGTGAACCTGCTTGGCACTGCGCTCTTATATCAAGCATTCGACCCTCTTTTTGAGAAGGGTTCAGTCGTCGTGACCATTAGCTCATCGTCTCTGTACCATGTGGAATTTTTTGCAGACCCCAATGATCTCAAGCCTATTGTCGAAGATCCCCTGGCGCCGGACTTTATGGAAAAAATCGCACCTTTCGCCTCTGACTCAAACCATGCCTACCCGGTCTCAAAGTTTGGAGTGTATCGTTATAGCCAGAATCTATCTTACCGCCTGTGGCGCGAAAAGGGCACGCGCATTGTCACCTTAGCTCCTGGCAACATCGATACACCAATGGGTCGCCAGGAGATGGAAAGCGAAAACAGCGATACAATGGAGCACTCGACTGAAATCACTCCCTTAGGGCGGATGGGTACTCCTGATGAGATAGCCAAAGTCGTCGGGTTCCTCTGCAGCGAAGACGCCAGCTTCATAACAGGTGTGGACATACTGGTGGATGGTGGTATGGTAGCAATGCTCCATCGAGAATGGCAAGGCATCCCTGTTCCTGGTCTAGATTAATCACTCAAATGTGCGAGGTTTCCCTTGTATCTTGGCGGGAGCCACACCGGGATTCAGGTTTGCCTATGTGGATATGACCGAGGCTTTGGGAGTGATCGCGGAGTTGATAGAGTCACCAAAGACATATAAGGGATCTGGTTCCCCACATTCGCACTTATGTAAACCGTTGTGCATATTCACGCAATTAGGCAGTCTTTGAGTTTTATATAGTGTGAGGCAAACGATCATTCAGGCGGTTGACTATTCTTGAGCACTTGTCCTGAGCGTGTGAAGGATGTCGAAGGGCAGGGGCAGGTGTTGATGCCATCTAAGATGAGAGAATATTCGACTCCACAAAAAAAAAGCCCCTAAAGAGGGCTTTTTGCTATTTATTAATTATAAATTTTGGTCACGTCAAGACACATATATTTTATTCGGCTTTCAAGTAAAATATTTTTTCCCGATATTTTTCAAACATCTTGTTGTTGAATTCTTCACCACCATCCAGATTTTGAGCCATAAATAATGGGGGGGTAATCCCTCTGGAAAGTAATAATTCAACAGTATCAGCTACCAGGCATTGTAGAACTGCTATTGAAGTGATGCCAGAGATCGGACAGAATTTTGCCGGACAGCCTTCTGCATCCAAAATAGCATCACCTGGTTTGGCTTTATTATCCAGCACAATGTCTGCGTAGGCATACATGTTTTTTCCATCCGGATGTCGAGGGGTTACCGATTTTGAATATTCATACCCGGTCACTGCAATAACTTTAATGCCTCGCTCTTTTGCCACTTTTGCCATCTCGATTGGCACGGCATTTCTACCGGAGACGGAAACCAGAATCAACACATCGCCTTTTCTAATAGGGGCAAAATCTAGCGCAATCTCTGCATATCCTTGTAACCGTTCAATCTTGCTTGTGACACCAAATGGATTTGTTTGCAGAGCTTCCAGACCTGGAATGAAAATTGCGTTGATAACCATCAATCCCCCGGCGCGAACGTAAATATCCTGCATAGTAATTGAAGAATGTGTACTTCCCCAGGCGAAAATTCTCCCATCGCTCTCGATAGCATCAGCAAGCATCTCTGCTGCGGCTTTGATTTCTTTACTGTCTTCCAATATGATTTGATCTAGTAATATTTTAATTTCTTCGATATATTGATTGGCAAATTTTCCCATTTTATTATTCCCTTGTATAAATAGATTTTCCGTTAATGATTGTTTTCATAACCCTGAAATCTTTATCCAGCAATACCAGATCTGCATCATAGGAGTTGGCAATTTTTCCTTTATTGTTGGCTATTCCCATGATTTCCGCTGGTACAGACGTTGCCATTGCAATAACCTCTTCAACTTTTCCACCTGAAAAATATAAGGCATTCCTTACGGCTTGATCCATAGATAAAGTACTACCCGATAGGCCGCCGGCAGGTGTGCGTGAAATACCGTTTGTAACGGTAAATATTTGGCCCTTATGCTCGTATCTTCCATCGGGTAATCCGGCGCCTCTGATCGAGTCGGTAATGAGGACAACCCTATCGTATGTTTTAGCTTTCAGAACCAAGCGGACCGTTGCAGGATGTAAATGCACACCATCGCAGATCAATTGTGCATAAATCCGTCGATCATCTAAAACACCTCCAACTGTGCCCGGTTCTCTGTGGTGCAAAGCGGGCATCCCGTTAAATATATGGGTAGCCTGATTTGCCCCAAAGTTCGCAGCTTCAATCACTTGTTCATAAGAGGCTTGCGTGTGCCCAATTGAAATTCGTATCCCCTGCATGGTGGCTTTTTTGATTAATTCAAGAGCCCCTTCAACTTCCGGCGCAACGGTAATATTTTTCACCACCCCCGAGTTAAACCAGGCTTCATATTCTAATGGATCGGGAAGCCTGATCATACTGGGTAATTGAGCGCCGCGATATTGAACATCCAGATAAGGTCCTTCAACATGCACACCAATTATTTGAGCGCCAGAGACTAAATACTGATTTTGTTTCACATTCTCAATGGCTGCAAAAATGTCTTCTGCTGAAGCAGACCAGGTGGTTGGATAAAAACTGGTCACGCCATGTTCAGCGCAATATTTTGAACAAACCTCCAGTGATTGATACGAAGCATCCATTGCATCACAGCCAAGCGCGCCATGAAAGTGAATGTCAATAAACCCAGGGCATACATACAAGCCTGTGGCATCAATTTGGTTGCTGCTATTGTTTGCTGGTATTTGGGAAGATGAAAATTCAACAATCTTCCCTGCTTCGATTATTACCGTTCCCATTTCAAGGCATTTTTCAGGCGTAATGATAGTTCCATGCGTAATATATGTTTTCATGATTTCCTTCTATACATTAATCAATCAAAGGCACAATGCTACCGATCAATCCAGCCAGACCACCGGCTTTTGATTTTACAATCTCAATTTGGGTTTTTCTTTCCATCATTTCTAAACAATTATGAAAATATGATGCACTCAACCGGTCGAATTCCTTTTGGCATTCTTTCATGAAGAAATCGCCTGCTTCTGTTTGCCCCCCGGTAATCGAAATAACTTCCGGAAAATAAATCACGGAAAGATTAACCAAAAATAATGCCAGGCGCTGGCTGATGATAGTCATAACCTCGTAAGCTATAGAATCCTTACCTTCTTGTGCAGCGGCGATCACCTGTTGAGCGTCATGCATTTGACCATCTTGATAATATTCTTTTGCCAAGACTTCAATGGCATTTACGCCACAAAGCGCTTCGGCAGTGCCCACCAGACCGCTTGAATCTTGTTGAGTTGAATTTGGATCCAGGATGATTCTGCCACTATCGCCTGATATACCATTTGCAATGATCACCGGTTTTCCGTCTTTAATAAAGACATGTCCAATTCCTGTACCTATTGAAACATTTAAGAAGTATCTAGTATTTTTCCCCGCCCCAAATTTTTGTTCTGCCAGACTATTCGCAATCAGATCATTTATAATCGCTGTCGGTAAGTGGGTTTTTTGTTCAAAAAATCCTTTCATATCAAACTTGTTTAGGATTGGCATGTTTATTGAAAAAAGAGTTCCAGAACCATTCTCCATTTGTAAACCGGGAGTTGAAATACCAATCCCTTCGATTTTTGTTTTTGAATCATCAATAATTTCAAGTGCTTTTACAGCAATAATACGTGGAAAATTCGTCGTAGTTAGTTCAATAGTTGAATTATAAATTCTATTTAAGTTTGATATTTCACCCAAATCATTGATAATGGCAATTTTGGTGTTGGTTCCGCCAATATCGATGCCGACCCAATACCTTCTTTCAGTCATTTTAACCTCTTACAATCGGACAACCGCACTAAGATTTTTGGGTTGATCCGGATTTATTCCCTTTGAAATCGCATGGTAATAACTCATCAGTTGAAGGATTGGGAGATATAAAACACCCAGAGCCTCTTGTGGAATACCAGCATTAAACTCAACCACAAAATCTACATCCAGGCCACTCGAGTGTTCCGTTAGTGCTAAAGTATCAGCACCCAAAGCCTTCATATCCCGAAGTACTTTCATCTCTTGATCTTTTGCAGTTTCAGACATTAAGCCAATGACTAATGACTGATCACTAATCATCGACATAGGCCCATGTCTAAATTCCATAAAATGAAATACTTCAGAAACCGAGAGAGACATTTCTTTCATCTTCAGCATAATCTCGCTTGCCAGACCATAATTTAATCCAGACCCAAGAAAAACAAAGTGATTATATTTTTGATTAAAAGCTATTCTTTTTGCCAAACTTTCGTATTTTTCGATTAATTTAGGGAATACCTCCGGCAACATGGTGAGATGCTCGATAAATGCAGCATTCTTTGCTGCAGAAGCAGCTAATATTTGAGTAAGAATTAACATGCTCGAAAATGATCTGGTTTGTATAACACTTTCTTCATGCGCATGGGGTGCCAGGAGCGCCAGTTTCGAATTCTTCACCATACTGGATTCGGGATAACAGGAAATGACTAAACAATCTTGTGTAAATTTTTCTTTGAATAATTTAATGGCTTGAATTGTTTCAGTTGTTTCACCCGAACGGGAGATGGCAACTAATAACGGTGTTCTATCAGACAGTATTGTCGCCGGGTAATACCACAATTCTGAGCTGGGAAAACCTCTGGCAGGTTTATGAGTAAGTCGGGTCCAGAGATTTGCTGCCACTAATGATAAATAATATGTTGACCCGCATCCAATAAATATAATTTCATCCTGGCAGTCTTCTAACCATTTTCTGGTGGGGGGTATTTGAGAGGTAGCACATTCTAATGTTTTTTTCCAAATATCTCCTTGACTGATGATTTCTTGATATGAATAATTTCCAAGTGTATTTTTCATATTTACTATCCGTTTCGGTTCTTAATATGTTTTTTGTCAATAAAGCTGAAATGAATTTGTACTTTCTCGAAAGAACACGATATCTAATCCATTAATTTTATTTTGTACGAACCGAAATCAAATATTTCTAATGGTAACTTTGATTGTTCGGTGACATAAAAAGAAGGAGCTATACCTTCTCCTGCAATTGTTGCTTCGCCATGAGGAAACTCTTTAAGAATTGTAAAAAAGCTTACTTCCGGATCGTTATATCTGGCTTTTAAGGCAATAAAATCATTGGTTGTCAATGTATGATTTTTTACTTTTTTTTCTAATTCGCAGCGGTTTGAAAAACTGAACAAAAAATAACAGGGCTTTGCATCAGGCTTTCCAATAAGAAAAACCTCCTCGTTATCAGGATGACTCCCAAAAGCAGAAAACTCCGTGCGATTTATCGTTGCTGAAATCAACATATGTGCGCCGTATTTTTCGTCCGACTCATAGATTGTAATAATCCCAACGTCCCCTTCTAAAGGACTCGATTCGTGATTCCCTGGAGCCAATCGGATAATCAGCCCTTTGGTTTCTAACATTTTCATGATCTCAGGCGTCATTTCTTTGATTGGAATATTGAGCTCTTCTTTCATAATTTTTTATCCTTATATTGGTCAAATAAAAACATGTGATGAGACAGATAGATTGTCTGCTTCTATGTTTTAGGATTTAACTGCACCCATCATAAGTCCTTTGACCAGATATTTCTGAGCTAACAATGCCAGAATGATAGTAGGAATAATGGCAAGCGTTCCTGCTGCCGACATTTTTACCCAATCTACTCCCATGAGTCCTATGAGGGAAGTCATCATAACTGGCACAGTTCTGGTCGCGTTCCCGGTAAGTACAAGGGCAAAGAAGAATTCATTCCAGCAAAACACGAAAGATAGAATTGCCGTGGCTGCAATACTGGGGGCTAATATGGGGACAACAATCCGCCAAATGACACCTGTAGGAGTACATCCATCGATTAAGGCAGCTTCTTCAATTTCTACGGACATATCTTGTACCATACCCTGAAGCATCCAAATCGTATATGGGACGGTAATCGTTAAATTTATAATAATTAACGATAAAAAATTATCGATCAGATTTAATTTTCTAAAAATCAAATAATATGGAATAAGAAACGCAAAAGCAGGCGCCATACGCATACTGAGAATAAAAAAGTTGATTTGATTTTTTGCCTGGAATTTTGTGCGAGCTAATGTATAAGCCGCCGGAAATCCAACGATAAGTCCAAGTAATACCGAAAAGGAGCTAATTATTAAACTGTTGCGAAATGAGAGCAGCGATTCCCCAGTAATAATCTTAAGGTAAGCAGCGATAGTTGGTTTGAAAATAAAAAGAGGCGGCATGGTGTTCATTTGTTGTTGTGTTTTTAGAGACGTAATCAAAATCCAATAAACCGGAAAAAGTGTCCAGAGCAGGACGATGGCAATAAAAATATATTGTCCTGCCAGATTTATCATTTTTAAGTTGATTTTTTTGCGCCCGGTTTTATACCTGGAATTGTCAGTCATTAATTGATACTCCTTGCGTATGACGCATAAAATAAGTCGTGATGCCAACAATGATATAGAAAAGAATCAGGGCAAAAGCTGAAGCTGTTCCCATTCTCCAGCTAATAAACGCAATCCGATACCCATATAAACTCATTAATTCGGTCGATCTTCCTGGCCCGCCTTCAGTCATCACATACATGATATCAAAAGCTTTGAATGCATCAATTGAAAGAATGATCAAGATAACGATTATGGAGCGTTTAATTAATGGTAATGTTACATAGCGGAAGCATTGAAAGTAAGATCCGCCATCTATAGCCGCAACTTCATATAATTCAGGGTTAATACTTTGGATAGATGCTAAAAGCACTAAAAAAGCTATTGGTGTTTGATTCCAAATATCAACCAAAATCACGGCATACAGGGCAATTTTGGGATCTCCTAAGATACGGGGTACATGGATGCCGATTTGATCCAAAAACCAGGGAATGACGCCAAGATCTGTGTTTAACATGAAACGAAAGGCAAACCCTACCACAACCGGCGAAATCACCAATGGGACGATGAGCAGTGATCGAATGACATTTTTACCTTTGATATTGTCGTTGCTCAGAACTAACGCCTGCAATAAGCCAAAAATGATTGAACAAAAAACGACAAGAATTAAAAATATAAGAGACCGTTCCAGCGCCATCCAAAAATCTTTATCCGTAAAAATGGTAATAAATTGTTTAAGACCAACAAAGGGGGGCGTTCTTTGAGGTTTATATAATAACCAATCGTGAAGACTTTGATAAAAACTAAAAATAAAGGGATAAATTGTGATAATAAATAGAAAAATTAAGGGGGGTATAAGATAAAGTTTGATTAGATTACGATTGGCCTGATTCATTCAGCGGACCCTTTTCTAATTCAAGAGGGGATTTTTGCGGAATCTGGGGAAAGCAGTAAAAATGCACTTTCCCCAGAAATTCCACCATATAATAAAAAATCGTGCAAGTATTTTTTGTTTTACTATTTTATTCTTTACTGATAGTAACCTGCATCTTCCATAATTTTAGTAATTTGCTCTTGAGCTTCATCGAGAGCCTCTTGCGCTGTCTTTGTTCCGGCAACTACCTCAGAGGCTGCCGTACCAAGAATTTCGCAAATTTCCACATATTCAGGGATTTTGGGCATATACTCAGGTTCAGATTCTTTCAACGTATCCAAAACCATTTGTAAATCTTCTTCGGGATATTTGGCTTTCAATGCATCACTCATCACCAAAGATATACGCGGAAGTGCGGTGATCCCCGCGGCGGCTTGAGCTTCCTGAACTTTATTGGAGGTAAGGAACTGTAGAACTAACCATGAAGCATCGGGGTTCTTCGTATCATTATTAATCGCCAATGCCATATCGAAGAAATTCATCATACGATGACCGCCAGGCCCCATAGGGGCGGGAGCAATCCCGATATCTTCAGGGTTAATGGTGGCGGTGGATTTGGTATACCAATACGCGGAGGAGGCTGCCAGGTGCATAGCGGCTTTGCCTTGCGCCAGGGAATCCATGCATTCTACCCACCCCCAGTTTGCGCTTTCGGGAGGTCCCCAGTTTTGGAGTAACTTGGCATATTCTTCATAACCAGCCACGAATTCCGGAGAATTCACGGTTGGTTTGGCTTTTTGAGCTCGGATCTCTTCCGCCGTGTGGGCGTTATTCTCGAACCAGGTGCCGCCATATGCCCATGCCATACCGGTTGAGTCGATCGTGGGCTCTTCACCCGCACGAGCGCGCATGGTAATGCCGTAAATATCAGTTTTGCCATCGCCGTCGGTATCCAGAGTCAACTTAGCTGCTGCTTCTTCTAACTCTTCCATGGTTTCCGGAACTTTGACATCATATTGCTCGAAGAGAGCTTTGTTATAAACCAGGGCTGGGCCAAATGTGTATAACGGCATTGCATAAATCTTACCCTCATATGAATCAGCCTCGAGTGATGCAGGAAGGTAATCGTCCATGCTGAAGAAGTCCGGATCCGGATTATTGTTCATCAGGTCATCTAAAGGCATGAGGTATCCAGCGCCAGCGTAAGTTGCCATCGACCAGGCATCGGTGGTCATAATATCGTATTGGGCGGTGTGCGAGGAAAGATCTAACATGGCTTTTTGACGCGCTTGATCTTCAGACATGCCCGCAAAGATAACATCAATATTGTACTTTTCTTCAAATTCTTGGAGTAAAGGTGTTTCTTCTCCTGTTGCTGAATCCCACAACGACACCAGGAGCCAATCGGAACCCATCGAAAGTACAGTTACCGGCGTTTTTTCTGCAGGTTCTTCCACAGGCTCAGCTTCTTCCGTGGCAACCACTTCTTCTGGTACTTCTTCGACTTCTTCCACAACGACTTCGGCAACCTCTTCTGGCGCTTCAGACACCGCCTCCGGAGTTGCTGCTGGTGTGCAGGCTGCAACTGCCATCGTTAAAATTACAAAAAACACAAACAGCTTGATACTTGTCTTCATGAAATTCTCCTCATATATTCTATTTATTATACGGTGTACACATTTATATAATTCAATCAATCCATAACACCTCCTGTTTCGAAATCATTAGTATTTAATTTTGGGGGATATTAAAAGTTGTGATTTCATAAAGTTAACGAGAAAGATATCATTACATTTCATCTTTTATGTACGTATTATACAATAAATAATCATAATGTCAACAGTTAACAATAATATCCAATCATTAATAATCATAATACTTGAATGTTATGATTGAATATCACCAAAAAGAATCAATATATGCCGGATTTCTGTTTATACTTAACCAATATTGAATTATATATATTGACTATCGAATGTAATGTACTAATAATTAAAAATGCCGCAGAGCTAAATAGCTGGAAAAAATATCATTGCTTCGTTTAATTCTCGAATAATGTAAATTCAGATTTAATATGAATTTGTTTAACAACAAGCTTTTGAATAATCTTCTAAAATCTCGCCAATACGATCGCTGATTAATTGACCGGGATCATTTATCAATTTACCCTCCCGAATACGTCTGTATTGATGAGGAAAATATTGACTAATTAAAGTGAGAGGGGCGGGATTTTTTCTCAGGTTAAACAGCAATGTTTTTAAAGCCATTTCAACTTGAGGAAAATTCCAATAATATCGGATTCGATCGCTGTAGCTAAAAAACTTTGATATTTCAACATTATTATGTGCTTCTGAATATTTTTCCCAGTTTTCCGGATTTTCATCCATTACTTGAGATATGATTTTTATCAAATTCGATTTTTTAGCAGGATAACTATCCCCCATAAGATGTTCTTCAATCCGACATAAGCCAATTATTGCTTCTCGAAATGCAAATGTTAACGCCGGACCTACTTTTAGAATCGCAAAATGATCATTTACCAATTGCTTTAACTTATGTGAGGTTTGATAGTCAGTTGAATGGGCTTCGTAAACCATACCGGGGATAGTTTCAATGAAAGTTTTCAAAGGAATAGATTTTTGAGGCTGATATTCGATTATTTCATTTTCATTGAATTCAACCCCAGGCTGAACGACAACGGCTATCACCCGCTCCCATGCTGAAAATTCCCCTGCTTTTTCGAATGTGTTTCGAAAAATCGAAATAGTTTCTTCAACGTCCTCAACCGAGGTGATTCTCAATTCATTTTCGTTCTCTTGCTGACCTCCGGGAAGCGGTACTTCAGTACCAATAACATATAATGGGTCAGATAAGTTCTGATTTGAAGCAATTGTCGCTTCAATCGCTTCACATAATCTAACTGCCCGCTGGGCAGACAGTTGTTTACTTAGGGATATGGAAAAATCATCATCAGCGCAATACATACTTGCATCAAGATGTATCTTCTGAAACCCCGCTTTGGCGTAATCACGCACCATCTGTTCCGAATTATCCATCGCAGTATTGGCAGGTAGATCTCTCCAGGGGTATGGACCAAGATGATCGCCTCCCAAAATAATTTTATCAACCGGAAATCCCACGTCATTTGCTATTGAATAGACAAAATTTCTGAAATCAATGGGCTTCATTCCGGTATAGCCACCAAATTGATTGACTTGATTACAAGTTGCTTCAATAAGAATAATTGAGTCCTCGTCGCATGCTTTTTTCAGGCAGGCTTCAAGGACGTTTTTATTCGCAGAACAAATAGAGTAGATGCCTGTTCCTGCTCCTTGCTTGTTCTGTTTGATTTTTTCCAATAAAACGCTTATGTTTTTACTCGAGGTCATTTTTATTTAATTTTCAATTTTATATAACTGGAATATCAAGCTTGTACAACGTTGATCCCGAGATCAATCAACGACTGAATAAAATCTGGGGGGGCATCTTTATCTGTAATAAATGTATGTACAATTGAAATTGGAGCAACTTGCGATGTGGATATCACGCCACATTTGGTGTGATCTGCCACAATAAATATTTTTCTCCCCATTTGGAGTATTTTTCGATCGGTCATCGTCTCGGGTAAATAATGATTTGTTAACCCCTGTTGCAGATCGACACCATGGATACCAATGATTACTTTATCGGCATATAAACCTGATAGTGCGGCTTCTGTCAAATTACCGATCATTGAAAACTCGGATTTTCGCACAATACCTCCAAGGGCAACAAGCATGATATTTTTACATGAAATCAACTCGTTGATAACCAGCACTGAGTTTGTGATTACTGTTAAATCTTCAAATGATTTTATATTTCTCGATACCTCATAAGCAGTGGTGCCGCTACCGATAAATATCGTATCGCCGTTGTTTATTAATGCGGCTGTTGCGATTCCAATATTCTTTTTATAATCGGGATTATTGTTCATTCTTTGGAAAACAGGATTCTCAGGAGGGCTTTTTCGTAAAGAAGTCGCCCCTCCGTGAACACGCATAATACTTCCTTGATTGTGAAGGTATTTTAAATCTCGCCTGGCGGTTGCAGGACTTACCTTGAATTCTTTACAAATGGTTTCAACATTAACCCGTTTATTGTTTTCAATTAAATGTAGTATTCCATCCAATCTCTCAGCACTTGAAAGAGAATTTTTTAATTTCATTATTTTCATCTCCTGAGTAAGATACCCAATTAGATTTAAGTAATTCAAAAACAATCATAAACAATCATTAGAACAATCATATTATATATACTAGTTATTATTATGTCAATAATAGCGGCACTATCTAAAGAATAGAATTATGGAGAAACCATATATAAGTACTTTATAAAATTCGTGTTAGGAAAAATAGAAAAATGAACCGTTTTATCTAAAGCTGAAATTGGCAATGTTGTAGTATGCACAAACTTTCCAGAAGCACAAACTCGTATTTCGACCTGGTGCTTATATTCATCAGGGATATGCTGGATCAAATTTCCCACCGCCGAAGTGATGACTTCCTTTTTATGACCGTCTTTTTTCTTAATTTTGGGAATATGACAGCCTTGTTGTATTGCGCATAATAGTAATAGTGGTTGATAGGTTAATACCGACTTTCTTCAGACGATCCGTAAGAGCGGCATGTTTGTAACTGGAGATAGGCTGCTTTTTGTTCTCGATTTCACTTTTCAAGTTTGGTTCACATTGGGGGATAATCCACTTGACAATGATAATTAATCGTGTAAAATTTATGTAATCGATTACATAAATTGACTTTACTTTCATCTCGTTTGTATCTTTTCAAGTATTCACATCGATTTCTTGGAGTAACGGAACTATGACCATCAGGATAAAAGATGTTGCAAAATTGGCTGGTGTTTCAACCGCAACTGTTTCGCGGGTCTTAGCAAACAAAGAATACATCAAAGAATCGACAAAGAAAAAAGTTTTACACGCAATTGAAGAATTAGGTTATCAGCCCAGCAGGATAGCCCGCAGTTTACGGGTGAATTCATCACAAATCATCGGGCTTTTGGTCTCCGATATCCAGAACCCTTTTTTTACAACCCTGGCACGCGCAGTCGAAGACATTGCCTTTGCAAATGATTATGCCGTTTTTTTATGCAATACAGATGAAGATATTAATAAAGAGTCTATTTACATTGACCTTATGATTTCAGAACGGGTAGCCGGAATGATTATCACTCCTACATCCGAGCATAACAGCCCGTGTAAAAAAATTATCGTTACCCATAAGATTCCAATTGTTGTAGTTGACCGGCAAGTTTTTGGATGTGATGTTGACACAGTTGTATTAAATAACCAAAAAGGCGCCTATGAATTGATCACGCATTTTATTCAAAAGGGACATAAACGAATTGCTGCAATTGTCGGTCATTCAGAAATTACTACAGGGCGCGAACGATACCAGGGGTATGAATCGGCTTTAAAAGATAACAAAATTCCAATTATCCCTGAATTGATAAAATTCGGTTCTCCCAAAGAAGATGTTGGATATAAGTTCACAAACGAGTTACTTGATCTCGAAGATCGTCCAACTGCTCTATTCCTCGGAAATAACTTGCTTACGATGGGGGCATTAAAGGCTATCAACGAACGTGGGTTATCCGTGTCAAAGGATATTTCAATTGCTGCATTTGATGAAACCGTTTGGAGTAAATTGATTAAGCCGCCACTCACCGTTGTTACCCAACCCACCTATGAAATGGGCATAAAATCTGCGGAATTAATCTTGTCTCGCATTAAAGATCCTTCAAAACCAACGGAATTCGTTCAATTTGAACCCAAAATATTAATACGAAGTTCCGGATAAGAATGATTATTGTGATACGGCTTTTGACAATACAGAAGCTGTATTGAAAATGATAGCGATTTGTAAAATGAACAGGGGTTATAAAAAAACAAAATAATTTCTAGAAAATATTTGGATGTTTTCTATTTCATTAATTATCTGGAGAAAATAATGTCTGATAATAAAAATCCTCAACATCAACATGATCTAACAATATCAAAACGAGAGGGATTTTTAGTGGCAAGTGGTGACCTTCGGTTATCTGCGAATCAGGAATGTTGGTCAGCTCAAGAGGAGATGGAAGCAAAACTTGCAGATGCATTCAGCAAATTCGACTTTAATCTAATCCGAGCGCATCCTTATGATCCCAACCTTAAACATGGTTTCATCTGGAATCAAAGGATGGGGATGGATGTATTTCGAAGTATTCCAAAAGAAGCGCCAGTGATCATCGCAATAGCTGTTTGGCAATATAGCTATCATCTTTTAGCGGGATTACGTGATCGGAGTGGACCAATTCTTACGGTGGCGAACTGGAGTGGCAAGAGACCTGGTTTAGTAGGGCTTTTGAATTTAAACGGTTGTTTAACTAAACTGGGTATTCCTTATAGCACCATATGGAGTGAGGATTTTACCGACAGATTTTTATTGAATGGGATAGAAGAATGGCTTCATACAGGAAATATTGTCCACGATTTGAGTCACGTGCGTGACCTGGATATGACTCGATTGCCCAAAGAAGAGTATGAACTTGGAAAATTACTGGGGAAGCAATTAAAAGAAAAAAAAGCAATATTAGGAATTTTTGATGAGGGATGTATGGGCATGTATAACGCCATCATCGAAGACGAATTACTCAATGAATGCGGGATTTACAAAGAGCGTCTCAGCCAATCTGCATTATTAGCGGAAATGCGATCAGTTAAAGATTGTGAAGTAAACGCGGCAAAGACCTGGTTGGATAAGCGGGGAATGACATTCAATTTTGGAAGTGATAAAGCCACACAATTGACTGAATATCAGGTCAACGAACAACTCAAAATGTATATCGCCGCCGTGAGAATTGCGCATCTCTTCGGTTGCGATGCCATTGGAATTCAATATCAGCAAGGATTGAAAGATATGACGCCGGCTTCCGACCTTGCGGAAGGGTTACTCAATAACGTCGAGCGACCACCTGTTTACCACCAACAAACTGGCGAAGAAATTTTTCCAAATCAAGCCTTGCCTCATTTTAATGAGGTTGACGAGGGCGCTGCGATAGATTGTTTGATAACCAATAGAATTTGGACTGCATTAGGATTTGACCCGGCGAATACCTTGCATGACATCCGCTGGGGAAAAGACTATCCTGGTTTATTCGATGACGCCTTTATTTGGGTTTTCGAAATTTCAGGAGCGGTTCCTCCCTCGCACCTTCGCGGAGGGTATACCGGCGCGGTCAGTGAGCGCCAGGTGCCCATGTATTTTCCATTAGGTGGCGGAACAATAAAAGGTGTGAGTAAACCGGGAGAGATCGTTTGGAGCCGGGTATACATTGAAGGTGGGAAGCTGCACGCCGACGTGGGCCGAGGAACGGTTGTGGAATTACCTCACGATGAAGAAACTTTCCTCTCAGAATCGACGGATCCCCAATGGCCAATGATGCCGGCAAGGTTACACGGCATATCACGGAATCAGTTAATGGCGCGTCATAAAGCAAATCATATCCATGTTGTTTATGCACCTTCTCCTCTACTGGCGGATAAGGCATTGGCAGTGAAAATCAGCATGCTTGTTGAAATAGGCATAGAGGTACATATCTGTGGTGATGTGAAAGTAGGATGACCATGGGTCAATTGTTTTTGGGTATCGACGTAGGAACATATAGTAGTAAGGGCGTAATAGTCGATGCCGTTGGAAAAGTATTACTATCGAGTGTAGTTAACCATAAAATGGACATTCCTCGTCCAGGCTGGGCGCAGCAGGATGCTGATAAAGTATGGTGGGGTGATGTGGTTCAGATTTGTCATCAACTGCTTAATAAGGATCCATTTTCTGGGGATGATATTGCCGCTGTTGCAGTAAGTGCCATTGGTCCATGTATGTTGCCTTTGGATAAAAATGGATTGCCGTTACGCCCCGGTATATTGTATGGAGTTGATGGGCGCGCCAATCAGGAGATTGAATGGCTCAATAACAAGTTGGGGGAAGAAACGATTTTTCAATTTTCAAAAATGAGTTTAAGTAGCCAGGCGGTTGGACCAAAAATTTTATGGATGAAAAAAAATGAGCCAGATTTGTGGAAAAAGGTCGATCACATTACTACAGCCAGCAGTTATTTAATCTATCGATTAACCGGTGAAAAAGTGATCGATTATCATACTGCCTGTCACTTTATGCCTCTCATTGATGCGGATATTTTCTCATGGTCGGATAAATTTGCCAGCGAGATTGTATCCCTCGATATGCTGCCGCGACTTGCCTGGTCGGATCAAATAGCCGGGTATATTAATCGAAAAGGCGCTGAACAAACCGGGTTGAAGATTGGGACACCGGTAGCAGTCGGTGCGGTTGACGCCTTGAGTGAAGCGATAAGCGTGGGCGCTGTACAGCCTGGTGATTTGATGGTCATGTATGGCAGTACAGCGTTTTTTATTTTGATACTTAATGAACCTATACCGGACAAACGGCTATGGTCATTAGCCGGTGCGTTTCGTGGACAATATTGTTTGGCAGGTGGAATGGCAACCACCGGCTCAATAACACGTTGGTTCCGCGATGAATTTGCGAAGGATTTATCAGAGGATGAAGCTTATCAGTTGTTATTCAGTCAAATGGAATTGATTGAACCTGGAGCGGGTGGAATTATATTGTTGCCATATTTTAGTGGAGAAAGAACACCGATTAATGATCCCCTTGCGAGAGGTGTGATTGCTGGATTAACTCTTGCGCATAAGAGAGAGCATGTATTTCGGGCGATATTGGAGGGGATTGCGTATGGAATTCGACATAATATTGAGACGATTCGATCGATGGGTGCAGATGTAAAAAGAATTGTCGGTGTTGGGGGTGGCACGAAAAGCAGAGCTTGGATGCAGATCGTATCAGATGTGGCTGGGGTTCCTCAATATCTACCTTTAGTTACTATCGGCGCCTGTCTGGGAGATGCTTTTCTCGCGGGACTTGCATCCGGTGCACTTAAACGCGATGATTTAAAAGAATGGGTAAAAAAGGCTGGAGAAACACAACCGAACCCAACAATCTTCAAAATTTATGATCCTTTATATAAGAATTACATAAAGTTGTATGAACAGACAAAGGAAATCGTTCATGATTTGTCGTGAAAATCATATTGAACGTTACCGATTTTTCGGAATCCAACCATGGAACATTAAAAGAAGGATTGTATGGCTGAAGAGGAAGAATTTCTAAGAAAATCGAGGTTTTTTTCGCCGGTAATGAAATCGATTTCATAATTTTCAATGTGGTTTTACCTATAGGAATCATTTTGATACACCAATGAAGGAGGTAGATGAACCCAAACAACGAAAAAAACGATCTCCAAAAAAACAATCCGTGTTTATCACCATTAAAAGGAGAAAGAGAAAATGAAGAAACTTTTGATATTCGTCAGCCTGGCGCTAATATTGAGCTTCACGCTTACGTCTTGTACACCAACTCCTACTGAAGCGCCCGCGCCGGAAGCGGCGGAGGAAACCCAGCCTACCGAGGTTCCTCCCACTGAAGCTGAGGAGGTTGATCCTACCGCAGAAGAGGCTATTGAACCAACAGAGGCTCCTTCCACCGAGGAGATCACCACTGCTGAGCCGAAAGGTACGATAAGGATTGCCCTGACTACCGACATCGCTGGTATTTGGCCGAGCAATGCCCCTGAATGGCAATCAGCCATCGCTGCGGCTGCCTTCCACGAGGGGGGGGGAGATTGGGTAGACCCGGAGACAGGGAAAACCGAAAAAGGCTTGATTCTAAGCTGCGAAGCCTCCGAAGATTATAAAACTTTCACCTTTCATCTCCGGCCTGATGTTGTCTTCTCAAATGGGGAGCCATATACCGCGGACGCCTATGTTTATTCTTATGCCCTGTTTTCTGATACATCGAAAGTGAAAATCGCCTGGCCTTGGCCAGGTCCAGATCTGGTTACTGTCAAGAAAATCGATGATCTGACTGTGGAGATGGTGCGTTCAGAGCCTACGCCAAACTGGTGTAATGATGCCTTTACCGATGTAGTGCCACCACAGTATGTGGAAAGTGTTGGCATCGATGCATTCCTGGCTAAGCCAGTCGGTGTTGGTCCTTTTGTCGTTGATGAGTGGGTACGCGGCAGCCATGTTGCCGGTCACGCTAATCCACTCTATTGGCGTGAGGGCTATCCTAAAGCCGCCAATATTGTATTCAAATTCATACCCGACGTTGCCACACGCGTGGCAGCTTTGAAAACCGGCGAAGTGGATATCATTACCCGATTGTCTGCGGAAGATATCACCACTTTGGAAAATGATCCGAACATCAAGATATCAGAATATGCCCTGAATCGCGTTTACTATGTTGCATTCAATAATCTAACCACTGGAATTGGTACCCCCATTGAAAAAATCGAGGTCCGCATGGTGCTAAATCATGCAGTCGATAAGCAAGCCATCATCGATACCTTCTTCTCCGGAAAAGGGCGGGTTCCTACAGGATTAATTGTACCTGGCGATATCGGTTACGATCCTGATCTTGGGCTCGAACCTATCCCCTACGATGTTGAAAAGGCTAAAGAATTGCTTGCAGCTGCCGGTTACCCAGATGGCTTTGAAATTGGTATGGCTTGCCCGGATGGTTATTCTGCCTATTCCAATGATGTATGTCAGGCTATCCAGGGATACCTGGAAGCTGTCGGTATAACATTTACGGGTGGCGGCGTCGAATTTATGGATACCGGAAAGTTCTGGGATTTGGAAGGTAAAGTAGGCGGATCGCAACTGCCGCCACTCTTTATGGACAGTTGGTCTTCTGATGGCGACCCATTTGGTCGGGTGAATGGTACCATGGGAGAAACCGGTTCCTACCGCAACTGGTATGATCAACGAATCCAAGACCTTCTCGATACAATCCAAAGCACCGGTGATATGGATGTGATCAATAATGCCTACGCTGAAATTCAGAAAATCATGTTAGAAGATCCATTCTTTATCTTTCTGTATCAACCCTATACTTTCGAAGCAACCAGTGTTAATGTTGAAGGATATGCTCCCCTCTCAAATGAATACTTCGACGTTTGGCCGATTTCTATCACAGAATAAGTGTTTGAACATTAACTGAAAGTAATAAGCAACCATCCTGACCTCCCTTTTTAAAGGAGGTCAGGAATAGGCACAATATATCACCCACACCGCGGTTTCATGAATGTGAAAAATAATATTCATAACGGCAAGTAATGGGCTGAGCATAATTAAAGCATTTATCCCCAAATATCGCGATTGGAGATGAAGTAAATTGCGCGATAGATCGTGGTGTCTTTCCTCGGTTGAAGTTTATCGTTTCTTTAGAAGGCATTAGACCTGTTGATTATTTGAAAATATTTAATAGCGTAAAAAATTTGCTGTAAAGTAGAATTGACTTGTTATGAATCGATACCTTTTTAACCGCATCATCCAATCTATTCTAGTTTTATTAGGCGTGATGTGCCTGGTATTTTTTCTGCTACGCATTGTCGGCGACCCGGTGCAGATGTGGTTTTCGGGGAGGACGAGAGAAATCGACCCTGAGACAATTGCTGAATTTCGTAGATCGATGGGTTTTGATCTGCCTTTACCTGTGCAATTTATCAACTTCATGCGAAAAGCAATTGTCGGCGATTTTGGCAATTCATTCCGCTATAAACTGCCTGCTTCAATGATGATCATCGAAAGAATACCGGCAACCCTAAAGTTGACATCTATTAGCTTACTGGTTGCACTCATCGTTTCGATCCCATTGGGCGTGATGGCGGCAGTTAAATCGGGTGGAATTATTGATGATATAGCCCGTACATTGGCGCTCATTAGTCAAGCCACGCCTACTTACTGGCTTGGTTTAGTGTTAATTTCGATTTTCGCCGTCAAACTGCGCTGGCTGCCCTCTTCTGGGTCTGAAAATTGGAAACATTATATTCTTCCCGTTGCTTGCCTGGCGCTTTCATCGATGGGTGGATTAATCCGGTTGACGCGCTCATCTGTGCTGGAAGTGCTCCAAGAGGATTACGTTCGTACAGCAGTTAGCAAGGGATTGCGCAAGAATGTGATTTATTACCGCCATATCCTGGTTAATGCAGCACTGCCTTTGGTCACCGTCATTGGAATGAGTTTGGGTGGTTTACTGGGCGGCGCCCTGTATATCGAGACGATTTTTGCATGGCCGGGTATGGGGCGTCTGGTTTCAGACGCCGTAGGATTGCGCGATTTCCCGATCATACAGGGGGTAGCTTTCCTAACTTGCTTGATTGTTGTGTGTGTCAATCTTTTGACTGACGTGATATACACTTTCATTGATCCCCGCATCCGCTATGGAGATTAGCCTAAATGTCGCTCCCATCGTATGGTAAATTAGCCGACAATCGCCCGCGCTGGCTACAGCAATTAGCAACATTCATCCGTTTAGTTAAACGCGATAAGGGTGGCGCTTTCGGCATGCTTATTGTCATCCTGCTGATTTTCTGTGCCGTATTTGCCAACCATATCACGCCTTATGATCCATCGCTACAAAATCTGCGGGAAGGTAAAACCCCACCTGCCTGGTTTCCAAAGGGAAGTGGTAAAGTAACTCCATCCTGGGCGCATCCTCTGGGTACCGATCCCCTTGGGCGGGATTTACTCACTCGTATTATCTATGGAAGTCGTGTTTCGTTGACTGTAGGTGTATTCGGTGTACTTTTGGCATGTAGCCTTGGCTTGATCATCGGAATGATAGGGGGATATCTGGGAGGACGAGTGGATGATATTATCGTTAATGTCATTAACATCATGTTGGGAATCCCTTACCTGCTTCTTGTTGTCGTCATTGCGACCGTATTGGGGCGAAGTTTAATCAATGTGATTTTAATTTTCGGTATAACCGATGCTCCTGTATTCGTGCGCGTTACTCGAAGTGTAGTGTTGCGTGCTCGAGAATGTGGATATGTCGAAGCAGCGGTTAGTATCGGGGCACAAAACTGGCGCATCCTTTTTGAACAGATATTGCCTAACCTGGTCGGCCCAATCATCACACTGGGCACTCTGGAAATGTCGAATTTAATATTTGCCGAAGCCGGATTGGGATTTTTAGGTTTGAGTGTACCTCCCAGTGTTCCGAGTTGGGGGAATATGTTGAATGCAGCCCGAGAATATATATTATCTTACCCATGGATGGCGATGTGGCCAGGCTTTTCCATTATGATCACAGCGGTAGGGATGAACCTGATGGGTGACTGGTTGCGCGATATTATGGATCCACGCCAACGCCGGGCAAGGAGGTAGCCATCTTATGGAACCCTTACTTACGGTTAAAGATCTTTCTGTAAGTTTCAATACAACCGATGGTACCGTTTATGCTGTAAATAATATATCTTTCGATCTATACCCTGGCGAGACATTGGCATTGGTTGGTGAAAGTGGCTGCGGAAAAAGTGTTACCACGATGTCCCTCCTGGGTTTGATTCCAAAGATATCGGGGAATAATATGAGCGGTACAGCCGTCTTTAATGACGGCGTATCAAAAAAAGATTTGCTAAAAATGAGTGAAGAGGGTATTCGAAAGGTACGCGGCGGTCAAATTGGTTTCGTTTTTCAGGATCCGCTTAATTCATTGAACCCAGTCATGACGATTGGACAGCAAATTGCTGAGCCATTGATGGAGCATCTGAAGATCGATAAAAATGAAGCAGAGAGACGTACCATTGAATTACTTGAAAGAGTCCATATCCCGGATGCTGCTGATCGAATTCGGATTTACCCACATGAATTATCCGGTGGAATGCGCCAACGCGTCATGATTGCCATTGCTATTTCATGTTCTCCCAAGATCCTTATCGCCGATGAACCTACCACTGCTTTAGATGTCACTATTCAAGCTCAAATTGTCGATCTAATCGAGAACTTAAGTAAAGAATTAAACCTTTCGGTGATATGGATCACGCATGATTTGAGTGTTGTAGCTGGATTGGCAGATAGGGTGTTGGTAATGTATGCAGGTACCGGAATCGAAATTGCGCAAGTGGATGAATTATATGATTATCCGTCACATCCATACACACGTGGCTTGTTGGGAGCATTACCCAACCCGGACATGGAATCATCCAAACGGCTTATTAGCATACCTGGTTCACCGCCAGATATATATACTGCGCCATATAGTTGTGTTTTTGCTTCACGCTGCAAGTTTGCTTTCGATCTGTGTCATAAGGAATTACCGAAATTGGTCGAACTTGGGAATAATCATCAGGCTGCCTGTTTTATTGCCGAACAATTGAGATCAGAATATGTCTAATGAAAATAATAAAACCCTCATCGAGGTACAAGATTTAAAAGTTCATTTTTATCTAAAAGCGAGTGGGTTCTTCAATCGTAAACGCCAGGCAGTCAAAGCAGTTGATGGTGTGACTTTCGATGTGCGTGAAAATGAGACGTTTGGATTAGTAGGCGAGAGCGGTTGCGGGAAATCTACCACAGGTCGTGGAATCCTGCAGTTAATTCGACCAACAGCGGGGAGTGTACGCTTTGAGAATATCGAGTTAACCAAACTTGGCAAGGAAGCCATAAGGTGTATGCGTCCTAAGATGCAAATGATCTTCCAGGATTCATATGATTCGCTTAATCCGCGTCATCCAATCGGCAGGATTATTAGCGACCCCTTGGTAATCCATGGAATTGCCCGGCGAGGTAGTGCGGAATTGAAAGAGCGTGTAAGCGAATTGATGAACATGGTGTGTTTGAATCCGGGATATGTCAATCGGTTTCCCCATGAATTTTCGGGAGGACAGCGACAACGGATTGGCGTAGCGCGTGCTCTGGCATTGAATCCCAAATTTATCGTCTGCGATGAATCGATCTCAGCCTTGGATGTCTCAATTCAAGCCCAGATTGTGAATCTCCTTCAAGAACTGCAAGAGCAATTTGGGTTAAGCTATCTGTTTATTGCGCATGATTTGAATATGGTGCGTTTTATCTCGAACCGGGTTGCAGTCATGTATATTGGCAAGATTATGGAAATGGCAGACCGGCAGACTTTATTCAAAAGTCCATTGCATCCGTACACCAAGTCGCTTATCTCTGCCGCTCCGACACCAAATCCCAAATTCGAGCGTAATCGCCAGCGGATAATCCTTTCCGGCGAAGTACCCAGCGCCACTAATCCACCAAAGGGTTGTGTTTTCAATACTCGTTGCCCCATAGCGTTTGAAAGGTGCTCGCAAGAAATCCCGGAGTACCGAGAAGTTGCTCCACAACATTTCGTAGCCTGTCATGCAGTGTAAAAAAAAATAAGAAGAGGTTGGTTTAATTATGAAGGAAAAACGACTGAAAACATCATTAATGCGAAAATACGGTTCCGATGCAAGTGCACTGGCTTTCCCTTTAGGCGGTATTGGTACGGGTAATATTTCACTGGGTGTTCGTGGGAATTTTATTGACTGGGAAATATTCAATCATCCCGGAAAAGGTGCTATAAATCCGAATTCTTTTTTTTCGATTTGGGTTAAAGAAGGAGATAACCAACCGGTATGTAAAGTACTGGAAGGCCTAATACAGCCGCCTTATAATGCTTCCCAAGGGTACCAACCTTATTCAGTGGCGGGACTTCCTCATTTCCGAGAAGCACATTTCTATGGAGAATATCCTCTCGCAAATATTATTTTTAGAGATCCCGATATCCCACTAGAAATATCCTTAGAAGCCTTTACACCATTAATACCACTAAATACAGAAGATTCAGGTCTTCCCTGTGCTATTTTTACTTATTCGGTTAAAAACACATCGAAAGAAACTGTCAAGATAAGCCTGGTTGGATCTTTCATGAATCCTGTAGGGGAAATCCAAATAACTTCTTGCGGGAGTATTGTTCCGGATGACATCGGTCAAAGCCGAAATGAATTCTACGAAACTGAACGATTACATGGCATAAAATTTTCTTCGGATCGGTATCAAACACACGAACTTAAATACGGAAATCTTTGTTTAACCACTAACTATCCAAATATCACTTATAAACAGGTATGGTTACGAGCAGGTTGGTTTGATTATCTGCGTGAATTTTGGAATGACTTCCGTAATGATGGCATGCTTCAAGACCTAGGATATGACACACCTTCCCCGCTTGGAAAAAATGACACAGGATCTTTGGGTGTAATTGATGAACTTGAACCTGGTCAGACTGGAAACTATCGATTCATCCTATCCTGGTTTTTTCCAAATCGGCCGAAAAGTTGGAATCAAAACCGCAGAGATAAAATTATACGTAATCATTATGTTCTCAAGTTCGATAACTCCTGGGACGTGGCCGCATATGTTGTTGAGAATATAAACTATCTAGAGGGGAAAACACGAGAATTCCATCGGACAATCCATCAAAGCACTTTGCCTGCTTATGTGAAGGATGCGCTTTCGGCAAATATTGTTCCGCTTCGAAGTACAACCTGTTTTTGGCATGACGACGGAAATTTTTATGGTTATGAAGGTTGCTGTAATGATCGAGGCTGTTGTGACGGAACTTGTACTCATGTCTGGAGTTACGCCCATACTCTTGCTTATTTATTCCCTGATTTAGAGCGGAATATGAGAGCTACTGAGTTTACGAAGGAGACGGAGTCTGATGGGTATATGTATTTTCGCGGCTATAACCGTTTCGAAGAAGAATTCAAATGGGATTGGGGTGATCAAAAACCCGAAGCGGCGATTGATGGTCAAATGGGATGTATCTTGCGCGTTCTGCGCGAGTGGCGTATTAGCGGCGATATCCAATGGTTGCGTGATGTATGGGGTGGTGTAAAACGCGCTATCTATTATGTTTCTCATCATTGGGATACTGATGGCGATGGATTACCAGACGGGCGTCAACACAACACCTATGATATCGAATTTTATGGCCCTAATCCATTGGGAACGATTTATTACCTGGCTGCTTTGCGGGCTGTTGAGGAATTAGCGAAAGTACTGGGAGAAAATGATTTAGCAGATGAATATCACCAAATATTCTTATCGGTAAGCGAAAAAGCGGATCTTCTTTTATGGAACGGAGAATATTATACCCAGAAGCTGGATGATATTAATCAATATAAATATCAGCATGGCACAGGCTGTTTATCCGACCAGTTGCTTGGGCAATTACACGCCAAAATACTTGATCTGGGATACCTGGTTTCTCCGGAGCATATTAAAACAACGGTAAAGGCTATCAATAAATACAATTTCAAAAAAGACTTCTATAACCATCATAATTGTCAAAGGAATTATACATTTAATGATGAATCGGGATTGATCCTTTGTTCCTGGCCGTATGGTGGTGAACCGATCCAGCCATTTGTCTATTCGGATGAGGTATGGACTGGCATCGAATATGAAATTGCTACTTTATTGATTTATGAAGGGATGATCGAAGAGGGGCTTGATATTGTGAAAGCGGTAAGAGAACGTCATAATGGTGTTCGCCGCAATCCGTGGAATGAAGTCGAATGTGGCAATCATTATGCCCGGAGTATGGCCAGTTGGGGGCTTCTCCTGGCACTCACGGGATTTCATTATGATGCACACACCCATTCAATTTCATTCAATCCTGTATATCAATCAAATAATTTTCAGGGCTTGTTCACTACAGGTAGTTGCTGGGGAAGTTATTCCCAACAATTCGATAACGACAAATTTGATTTATTCATAGACATAATTTACGGCACGTTAGAAATCGATGAATTAGTTATACACTTGCCAGGATCTTTTACAAAAGCGGCATCAAAAATTGGCTCAAATAATGTTCCAATTATTTATGACAAATTATCCGGAAAAACAATAATAAAAATTGATCCAAGTATGATCATAAACGAGGAAAATCGATTGGAAATGAGGTTTGCATGATCTTTCCTTTTGTAAAAATCCTCATGAATCTAGTGGATAGTAACATAGGAGAATTTCAATAATGAGTGAACTATCACTTTCCAAGGTATACAACCCGAATGCTGGTTGGTACAAGGGTGATTTTCATGCCCACACTGACTGCTCCGATGGTCGATATTCTGCTGTTGAAGTGATTCAGCTTTCATTGGCTCAAGGTCTGGATTTTTTCGCTATCACCGACCACAATACCATAAATTCTTTCGATCAATTCGGTGATGACCCGGCGATGCTTGTCATCCCCGGGATAGAAGTCACTTTGGATATGGGACACTGTAATATTTTTGGGATGGAGGGTAACCCTGCTAGCGCCTGGCAACATTGGATGGAGGGTATTTGCGGGGATCAAATTTGGGTGCCATTATCAGATGGGCGAACCACAACTAGTCTGCTCCGGGAAATCGCGGCTTGTGGATTGTTCACTTCAATTAATCACCCGTTCTTAAACCCCTGGGAATGGCGTGATGCCGATACCGAGCTTAACAATGTACAATTTATTGAAGTGTGGAATGATCATCTATGGCCTGATAATCGACAAGCAACTCCGATGGCGTTGGATTTCTGGACTCGTACTCTAAACGCTGGAATGCGGTTGACTGCTATTGGAGGCAGCGATTTCCATTTTCTACCTGGCGATCAACCTGAATGGCCCGGCGAGTATATGGGTATGCCAAGTACCTGGGTGTATGCAGAGGAGCTTTCCGGAAAAGCAGTGCTGGATGGGTTGCGGCAGCATCGTGCTTTCATTAGTATTGGACCCAAATTGATATTTGAGGCAAAATGTGCTGACGAAATTGTAGGAATCGGGGGATCTTTGCCACTGGCTGAAAGTGAAATCGAGATATTTGCCAGAGTTGAAGCGCTTGAGGGTGAAGGCTGCCTCCGCCTTATTCAGAATGGGACGAATTTCGAAAATTTCCCTGTCAGAGGAGAGGAAGCGCAATTTAAAACACGGGTGCATCTCGATGGAAGGGAGAACCAATGGTTCCGTCTGGAAGCATGCAATCGTAAAGGTGATTTGTTGGCTTTTACCAATCCGATATTCATCGGACCTGAACCACAGCTTGTGTCAGGAAAATTTGGGGATTATTGTTAACGATTGAATCCCAGAATGTAATTTATTTTAGAATCGCCAGGAATTTGGTTTCCCGATATATTTTCTTTTTTAAAACATGACTACCAGACTCTTCGATTAGGCGGCGACTACTATTGATAATTGAATAAGATACCGGAGTCAATTTAACTTATTTCGACTTCATCACAAGTGAGAATCCCTTCTTTAACTACCAATGCTGCCGCGCCACCATTCAGGGGTTGATCGTTATCAACCAGGTCGAATAGTTGATTTCCATCTACCCAACCCTGGAGGTGTGTACCATTAACCTTGAGCACCAGATTATATTTGACATTGAATTGGAGTGGGAAATCAACCTCTTTAAGTACAGAATTATCCCCCAATGTTTTTACCAAACGGATTTTACCGTCATTACATAGCAGCAAAGCATAGTAACGCCTTAACCCTTGTACAGATACTGCAACCCCCATTGAATCTGCCATAAAGCTGCTAATGCTGGCTTTCACCTGGTAGTTATTCCATTCACGAGTACCTTGAATGATCATGCCTATCCCCTCGTTTTGGATTAATCGAAATGATTCACTAACCGAACCTTCCCAGTAGTCAACAGCATCAACCCAAGTGCGTTGCCAAAGGGAGTTTTCGACATTTGGTCGAGTTAGTCGCAGGTGAGGAGTGCCACTCCATGTCAGGTAATCCAGATATAGTGTGCCAGATTCTTCGCCATTTCCATGAATTTTTATACCAACAGCCTGGATAGGCAATCCGTTCAAGTCGGGTATTGTCCATGAAAAATGGCAACGTTCACCGGGGTTGAAAGAAACCATTGGTCCTTCGAATGCCTGGAGAGTATCTTTCGCACCATAATACTTTATAAAGAGACACCCTTCTATTGTGCTTGAGTTTGTTGGATCTGCTTCAATTTCTGCTTTGATTGTTTGTCCCGGATAGAGCGTTGGGCTTGCAATCAATTCGTAAGTACGCTGCTTAAGATCTGAAAAAGGAATAAAGGTTTGGGTGGAAACAGCACAAAACCAATCGGGTTCCTTGCTATGAAATTGAAGCGCCAGACTTCGAGAGCCTATAATACTATGACCTGCAATATTGGTAACTGTTATAGTGGCGTTCGATGAGAGCATTTCATCCCATTGAAAACCTTGGACTGATCCTGGCAATTCGAAATGGAATCGTGCTCCCCTCTTAGGATTGAGTGGTTCCTGATATGCTAGTGCTCGACCGATATTAACAAGGACGTATGTTTCTTGAACGGCATCGGTAATAGCCCGTCCACCATCAGAACTGGGTAAATATAGCCGGTCGGCTACCGGACCACGCCAATCGGGGCCATGATCAATACCGGCTAATCCGTTCTTGATACCCATAAAGCATCCGACATTACCGGAATTACAATCGGTATCCCATCCGCATGTGTTGACAATCATTAATGTCTTTTGGAAATCATCATCGCCGTAAAGGAGTGCCAATTGAATCAATGCATGGTTAGGAACAATATGACAGTTGCCTGCGTAATTCGAGTATCCATATTTTTCATTGATTTTCTTACGCGACTTCCGCCAATCCGGTTCGATGGCGCGCCACTCTCTTAAATCGTTAATCAGGCGGTAAATATTTGAATCTTTTGGGATGAATTGCAAACCGGTATCTATCAGAGAACCTAGATCTCGTTCAACAAATGCCTGAGCTTCCATTGCAGCCAATACTTGAGCAGCATAAACAGCTTCCCCATCGTGACTGACACTGCTGGCTTTCTTTGCCAACTCGGCTGCCAGTTCCGGGTCGCCAGGAGCTACCATAGCCCAGCCATCGATGAAAATCTGTGCTCCAATTTGTTCGGCAACCACTTTACCATTCATGGCAATAGACCCACTTTGAGGGGCTGGAATGCCATGTTTCAGTCGCAGATATGCGGTGTGCTCAGTTGAATGTCCCATTCCCCCCCACCATAAAATGGTACGTTTTTCTATCAGATAATTCAACCAGGTTTGACCGATTTGAGCAGAAGTGATATTGCGTTGATTACCGTGATCGGGTAAAGCGCGAAGGAAGGTGAAAGTTCCTGCAATATCGTCATCAGGGACGACTAAAGGAACGTTGAACTTATTATGGACGTAATAATTTACCTCTCCGAGTTCAGCCATTATTTTTTCATATAACCAATTTTCGAAGGGGCGTCCCAAATAAACACCAATTATTTTTCCAAGGATTCCGGCATAGACTCGTTCAGTGTAATCATATGGAAGGGTCATTTCTTCTCCTTTTGAGTGATGGTAACCGGGTTGTAATATCCTGTTCAAGAAAGCATTCAACCTGAGATATTTAATTCATGCTTTTCTGGGTATTTTTGAATTTTCTGCCCATTATAGTCGATAAACGCCATATCAATATTTGTCTAAAAACCCGCTATGGCTAACTGTGTAGAATTGAATAAAAGTAACATTGTGGAGAAAAAACTTGTCAAGAGGGTTCCTCGCCTAGCATAGCGCCCTCGGCGCGATTCGAACGCGCAACCGTCTGATCCGAAAAGTGGAATAAGCGTTCTTTGGCGCTTATGTAGTCTACAGAGTCCTATATATGAGGGGTATTTTGTGTATTTCGTCTATATTTTCCAAGCTTTAGTGCCCATTTGCACCAGTCATGATGGGAGGGAAGGCAGCTCTGGTTTTTTATATAGAATGTTATATTACTAATATTCGATGGGTATGATGCCGTTTTAATAATTCATTGTGAGTGACAAGTATCACCCAATAACAGTGACAATTGGTCATTGGATTTAAATAATTTTTTAGATATAAAATAATCATCTCGAATAATGGCACGGTGTTTCACTATTAGAAACGGTTTTACTCGTGAAAAAAAACATTAAGAAAATATCGTTATATTCTCATGTGAATGTTAATTATCGGTAAACATGTTTATGGAAAGCCATGAATGTTGAACGCATTTTTAGCGAAGGAGGTGGCTTCAACATAAATGTTGATTTTTAAGATCAATGATTATGGTTTATGAACAACTGAGATAAATAAAAATAAAAGGAGAAAAAGATGAAAGTCCGATATACCAATATTCTTGTCGTCATGGTGATCATTTTTTCCATGATTATTGTCTCTTGTCAGTCGGCTCCGACGCCTGAAGAAACAATACCAACTGAGGCAGTGCAATTAACAGATGAAATTGAAGGGGTTGTTGAAGAAACAGAACAACCCGCGACTTCATCAGAAAAGCCGACTATTATAGTAGCCATTGATGGCGATATTGATCATATTGAATTACAACAATTCCGCACGATTGCCGGATATGACGCAACAGCAAACCTTTATGAACCACTTGTCACACAAAAAGCCGTGCAAGATGAAAATGGCGTATGGATCGGATCGAACGATTATGTCGGTGCGGGCGCTGAATCTTGGGAGGTATCCGATGACGGTTTGGTTTACACCTTCCACCTTCGGAAAGAAGCAAAGTTTGCTGACGGTACACCTGTTACGGCAAAAGATTACTATATTACCTTTGATAGAGCCATAAACGGGAATGGTTATATAAAATTACTTTTGCCTTCTTTTGCAGGTGTTGAATCGATAGACCAGGTGAAAGTTATAGATGATTACACCCTGCAAATTACACAAAATAAAGCTTCTTCATTATCATTGATCATTTATGGTTTCCAGGTGCTTGGCGCAATGAGCGAAAAGACAATTAAAGATCATGCCACCGCTGATGATCCTTGGGCAGAAACCTGGCATCGAAATAATGCTAACCCCAGTGGGCCATATGTCATCACAAGCTGGAAACCTGGTGAGGAATATGTATTCGAACCGAATCCCTTCTACTGGCGTGGTCCAGATTATTATGGTAATTCAAAAGTAATATATCGGGTCATTCCCGATGCATCCACCAGAGAGCAGCTTTTGAGAGCTGGGGACATCGATATCGCACAAGGTATTCCTTACAAGGATATTGCAGATTTACAGAAAGATTCTAATTTAACATTTTTCAAGATAAAGACTCCGCGCGTTTATCATGCCGGCATGAATGTCACTAAGAAACCCTTTGACGATGTCAGAGTCCGCAAAGCTGTTTCTATGGCAGTGGATTATCAAGCTATTGTTGATAATGTAATCTATGGCTTTGGAGAAAACCCAAAATCTCCGGTAGGTGTTAGTATGCCAACTCATACTGATGAATTTTGGCCATATGAAGGACCAAACATCGAAGATGCAAAAGCATTGCTGGCAGAAGCTGGATATCCGGATGGATTCGAGGTTGATTTGCTTGTTCCTCAAGAAGATCAGGCACGGATGGATGCAGCGACCTGGATTCAAGCGGGATTGGCGACAATTGGCGTGAAGGTTAATATCAATGCACAGCCTACTGCACAATTCAACAGCTTACTTGACACGCATGAACAACCTTTCTATATGTTCGAGTGGTATTCATGGGGGAACGATCCTGCTTTCCAGCTCCATTGGAATTTCCGTTGTGAGGCATGGACAAATTATGCGCTGTATTGCGATCCGGCTATGGATAAAATCATTGATGATTTGATTGTCACGTCTGATCCTGACAAACGCGAAGAATTAAGTTATCAAGGTCAAAAGATGGCACTTGATACGGCTACCTGGATTTACCTTTACCAAAACGATTGGGTCGTTGCTGCACAAAAGGGAGTGACTGGCGTAGGGTTCTTTAATGATCTTCATACTCACTTCTCAAATCTAACTAAATAAACCAAAAGATCATTTATATCGCATCGGAAGGACGGGGATCTAAAAAACTCGTCCTTCCAAAAGAATTCTATTATTATTAAAATGATTTTGGAATGTTGTTGGAAATTAACCATATACTCTCTTATGAATTGATATTATGTCAAATTTCTTTAATTTTATTTTACGCAGATTTCTTCTTACGATAATCGCAGTTTTTGGTGTTATCATTTTGGTTTTTCTTTTAACCCGATTGCTTCCCAATAACCCAGCTGCATTGCGAGCTGGACCTTTGGCAGATGCTGAATTAATTAAGCAATACGAAAGAGAAATGGGGTTAGATAAACCCTTGATTGTCCAATTTGGTACATATACAGGTCAATTAATGCGTGGTGATCTTGGCGATAGCTGGCGCACCAGCCAACCAGTTCGGGAAGAATTGGGTATTCGCATTCCTGCAACATTGGAGCTGGCTTTATCTGCGTTTATTATCGCATTATTTTTTGGGGTACCCCTCGGAATTATTGCAGCTTTCTATTCTGACTCATGGATTGATCAAATAGTGCGAGTCTTTGCTACATTAGGTGCTTCGCTTGCTCTTTTTTGGTTGGCGTTAGTAGGTGTATACATTTTCTATTATTTATTGCATTGGGCTGCAGCGCCGGTTGGTCGATTAACAATCGGGATTAATGAACCTCCTGAAATTACTGGCCTTTTTCTTATTGATAGTCTCTTAGCGGGAGATATTGAAACATTTAAAGACGCATTTAATCATCTATGGTTGCCGGCTTGCACATTGGCTTTTATTGTCAGTGCGCCGATTATTAAGATTTCTCGTTCATCTATGAAGGATGTATTGAATGCAGATTATATTCGAACTGCCAAAGCCATTGGTGTTCCACCTACGAAATTGTTATTTAAAGACGGCTTACTAAATGCTTTTATTCCGATTTTAACTATGTTGGGTATTGTCTTTGGGTATTTGATGGGTGGCAACCTGATCGTTGAACAGGTTTTCGCCTGGCCAGGGATTGGTCAATATGCATGGAAAGCATTGAGTACCAACGATTTTAATGCTGTTCAAAGTTTTGTATTACTAATTGCTGTGGTTTATGTGTCTTTGAATTTCATCATTGATTTGATCTATGCTTTGATCAATCCACAAATTCGATTGGAATAAAATTATAGAATGAGCTCAACACAAAATAGTATTCAAAATATTGAAATTAAACCGAGTGTAATTAGCAGATCGGAGTTCTTGGGAAAGATTCGATTTTTTACTCGTTTCCCGTTATTTATTTTCGGAATATTAGTAATACTATTTTATTTACTGGTAGTGATTTTTGGCCCATCATTAACCGTTTACGATCCAACTATTCCTAATCCACAATATACATTAGGTCAGCCAAATAGCGATTATCCATTTGGAACGGATAAATTTGGGCGAGATATTCTTACCAGAGTAGTGTACGCGACCAGACTTGATTTAATGATTGCCTTATTAGTAGCTTCATTATCATTCAGCATTGGTTCTTTAATGGGGTGTATTGTTGGGTATTATGGCGGTTGGCTTGATAAAGTGATCATGCGGGTTGTTGATGTGATGTTTGCATTTCCCGCGTTTATTCTTGCGATGGCAATAACATCAGCTTTGGGGGATACAGTACAAAATGTAATTATTGCGATCGCGACCGCCTACACACCATACTTCATCCGTCTAACACGAGGAGAGATGCTCACGTTACGAACCCGTCAATACGCTGATGCAGCCATTAGTGTAGGTAATCCAAGTTGGAGGGTAGCGTTAATTCATCTTTTACCCAATGCATTGACTCCGTCGTTAGTACAAATGACATTGGTATCAGGATGGGCAATTCTGGATGCTGCCGGATTAGCTTTTCTGGGTTTGGGGATAACGCCTCCCACGGCTGAATGGGGGGTTATGGTCTCAGAGGGCGCCCAACGGATTATTACTGGTGAGTGGTGGGTTTGGTTATACCCTGGTGCGGCAATTGTGTTGGCTGCTTTTGCGTTTAATCTTGTTGGTGATGGATTGCGGGATATTATGACCAGGGAGGAACAATAATGTCAGCCCCGATTATTCGCGTTGAGGAATTAACGGTTTCGTTAAACACTGATGATCATCAGCGCAATATCATCGATAGTATATCGTTTGATATGTTCCCCAAGGAAATCATGGGGTTGGTAGGTGAGAGCGGATCTGGAAAGACGATGACTGCGCTTTCGATTATGCAATTGCTTCCAAAGACAATAAAAATATGCGGGGGGAGTATTTGGTATGAGGATAAAGATTTATTGAAAATGACCTCGCGAGAAATTAGAACAATACGTGGGAATAAAATAGCGATGATTTTTCAAAATCCGCGTATGGCGCTCAATCCACTCATGCGTGTTGGTGATCAGATTGCAAGAGCGGTTTGCTTACATTGTGAAGTTTCTTCCGAAAAAAGTAAGTCAATGGCAGTCGAACTGATGTCGCAGGTGGGGATTCCAGATGCAGAATCTCGGGCTCGCTCCTATCCACACCAATTGAGTGGAGGAATGGCGCAGCGGGTACTGATAGCCATGATGCTTGCTTGTAAACCAAAATTATTAATTGCAGATGAGCCAACAACTGGTTTGGATGTAACAATACAAGCCCAAATATTTAAACTTATCAAAGAAATTCAATCTGAGATAGGAGTTGCGGTTTTGCTAATTACGCATGATTTTGGAGTGGTTAGCGAGGTTTGTGACAGAGTTGGAGTTATGTATGCAGGACAAATTATGGAAATTTCCAGTGTTATTGATGTTTTTACCAATCCAAAACATCCATATACACAACGTCTATTAAAAAGTATTTTAAGAGTTGATCGGAAAAGTGATTTGGATACAAATAAGGCTCTGTCTCCAATTTCAGCAGTTTTCGATTCACCAGGGTGTAGATTTGCCAGTCAGTGCGATTGTGTTCGTCCGGAATGCTTATGGGAACGTCCAAAAATTTATACCGATTCACCTGGTCATTCTGTATATTGTTTTAATTATTCCAGGGATAATAAATAGCAAAGTGTTTTCAGTGTAAATATCCCATCTATAAAAAATATTTCAGAAAAGGATTAAACCTACCTCAATGGAACCGTTATTACGAGTGAAAGATTTGCATAAACATTATAAGGATGGGCGTTACACAGTACATGCTGTCAATGGTGTTAATTTCGATATATTCCCGGGTGAAGCAGTAGGATTAGTTGGAGAGAGTGGATGTGGAAAAAGCACAACTGCTCGTTGCATTTTAATGCTTGAACAACCTACTCATGGAAAGATAATTTTCAAAAATCAAGATCTCGCAGCTATGTCTGAACATCCTTTGCGAAGTTGGCGTAGATTTTTCCAGATTGTTTTTCAAGACCCAAATGAGTCACTTAATCCTCGTTTCAATGTGAAACGAACATTGAAGGAACCGTTATTTCTCCATGGTTTGTATCAAGACAGTCATCAACTGGGTGAACTGATGAAACGCGTTACTCTGGAAATTGAGCATCTCGAAAGATATCCGCATCAATTAAGTGGCGGACAAAAACAGCGCGTAGGTATTGCACGTGCAATTTCTACATCTCCTGATTTTGTTGTTCTCGATGAACCAACATCTTCATTAGATATGTCTCTGCGAATTCATATACTATCTCTATTACGTCGTTTACAGCGAGAAATGAATATGGCCTATTTATTTATTTCTCATGACTTGAGTACGGTTCACAACTTATGTAACAGGGTGTTGGTAATGTATTTGGGTCGAATAATAGAAATGGGTACATCTGAAGATGTTTTTAATAACCCACAACACATATATACTCGTGCTCTTCTTTCTGCAATTCCAATCCCTGATCCTGCCATAAAGCGTAAGCGAATTCTATTACAAGGGGAGACCCCCAATTCTCGTGATATCGAAGTTGGTTGCAGTCTGCAAAAACGCTGCCCATATGTACGTCAGGAATGCAGTTTCCCGGTTCCTTACACCGATTTAGGTAAAAGACATTTAGTCGCTTGCGTATTAGCCGGAAGCGAAATTATCAACGGATCTTGAGTTAGCAACGAAGAGACTCCTTATTAAAGTCATGAATGAAATAACCATTCATGAATATAAAACAGGATACTTGAAGGAGAGAAGTGAAGAAAATATCTAAATCACCTAGTATGAAAACAAGTACGTTAGCTCATGGATTAATGCTTCTTGAGCTTACTGCCTTTATCGGCAAAAAGAATGGTGTAACTCTTCAGGAAGCAACAAAGGCCAGTGGTATGCATCGCAGCAATGTATACAGGTATTTAAAAACCCTGGTCGATTGTGGTTGGTTAGAGTATGACACAGAAACTTACCGATATCGTATTGGCGCAAAACCTCTTCAAATTGCAGGGGCATCACTCCAGCAATTGGATTTGCGAGTTGTAGCACATCCATTTTTGCAAGACTTGGTTGGCGAAACCTGTTTAGCCGTACATTTAGGTGTTTTGAACAAATCATCAATTGTTTACATAGACAAAGTCGAAAGCAATAGTCCGATACAGATGCGATCCAGGCCTGGCATGATGGTTCCAGTTTATTGTACGGCAATGGGTAAAGCAATAGCGGCGACGATGAGTGAACAAGAAGTTAGGGATTTGCTTGGTACTAATTTTCCTCGACGTACTCCAAATACCATTACCTCCATTGAAGAATTTCTTATTGATCTTAAAAGAGTACAAGAACTTGGTTATGCGATTGATAACGAAGAAAATGAGCCGGGAATCGGGTGTATTGGCGCGGCGATTTATGGTTACGATGATGAAGTAATAGGAGCAGTCAGCCTTTCAACTTTAATTCAGGATCTAACACCCGAAAACATTAAATTATTTTCCGACCGGGTAAAACGAACAGCAAATCGCATTTCACAATCAATGGGATGTCACCATAAAGATTAATGTTGGAAAAATTTTGAAAAATCAAAAACATTATTAAATCAAACGAATGGCTATTTTTAGATAATTATCACAGGATAATCATATGAATTCATCAATTCTTGGTGATGTATTATATATCGATCTAACAAACAAGAAGATTTCGAAAAGCCCCTATACCAAAGAATTAGCCAGTCAATACATTGGATCTCGAGGCTACAATGTTGCATTGTTGTGGGAAATGGTTGCCAAGGGAATTGACCCACTTAGCCCGGAAAATGTTTTGATTTTTGGGGCTGGACCATTAACAGGTACTTCTGCTCCCTCATCAGGTCGTATTTCTGTTACGGCTAAAAGCCCTGCTACAAATTTATATCTCAAAACAAATGTAGGAGGCGCTTGGGGGGGAGAAATTAGGTATGCAGGATATAGTTTTATTGTCATTACAGGAAAAGCAGATCGTCCAGTTTATCTATGGATAAACGATGGTAAGGTGGAAATCAGGGATGCTCAACATTTGTGGGGAAAAGATGTTCGTGAAACTGAACACATCCTTCAAAATGAAATTGGTGATGGGAATATAAAGGTTGCTTCCATTGGCCCGGCTGGGGAAAACCTGGTTTTATTTGCAGCAATTATGTGTTCTAACTACAATGCTGCTGCCCGAGGAGGAATTGGTGCAGTGATGGGCTCGAAAAACATGAAGGCACTCGCTGTGCGTGGAACACAACCTGTTAGCGTTGCTGAACCGGAAAGGTTTAAGGATTTGATTGATTTTGCCTGGGATCTCTATCACAAACAAAGCGGTGCTTTAGATACTCATCTTTATGGGACATCGGTAAGTGTAAGTGCAATAAATGAAATGAATAGCTTTCCAACATATAATTATCAAATCGGACATTTCGAGCATGCTGATAAAATTACCGGACAAGCTTTAGTAGAAGGCGGGTATTTAAAGCATCGGGTTGGTTGTTATGCGTGTCCTATGGCATGTCATCGATATTCCGAAGTGAATAGAGGAAAATATAAAGGCGCTTATACAGGGGGACCAGAATATGAGACTTTTGGGTCATTGGGAGCTGGATGCGGGATTGGGGATATCGAAGCAATTATTCATGCCAATGAATTATGTAATATTTACGGCCTCGATACAATATCTACCGGAAGTGTCATTCAATGGGCTATGGAGTGTCATCAGAGAAAATTAAATTTTGATAGGGATGGTTTGGATTTTTCGTGGGGTAATGCAGACACCGTTATTTCATTGATCAAGAAGATTGCATATCAGGAAGGCTTGGGTCGGATGCTTGCAAATGGGGTCAAAAGAGCTTCCGAGGAGATGGGACAAAACTCCGAAGAATGGGCAATACAAGCGAAAGGTTTAGAACAATCTCGTGTGGAAACGCGATCGGCTTACTCTTATGCTTTAGCTTTCATGGTTAACCCGAGAGGTCCCGACCATCTGATGACAGAAACTCTTGCAGAATTTGGCACGTCGCCCGAAATGGTAGATGTCATAGAAAAAATCACCGGTGATAAAAAATACGCCACACCGCTCACCACTGAAAAACGTCCAGAAATTGTTCGTTGGCATGAGGATGTTTATGCCATAACTGATGGGCTTGGGTTGTGCGCTTTTGCATCCACTGCTCAATACTATATGACGCCTCAATTGATGGCTGATCTGTTTTCCGCTTCGGTTGGCATACCCTGTAGCGAGGAGCAGTGTATGAAGCTGGGTAAAAAGATAGTTACGATGGAGCGTTGTTTTAATACCCGCGAGGGAGCCACTCGGAAGGATGACCGTTTACCCAAACGTTTGATGACCGAAAAACTGAAAGACTCGCCCAATCGGCTAAATATCAATTCAATGGAAATTATGAGCCCATTGTTGGACCGTTATTATGAGATGCATGGTTGGGATATCGCAACCGGGCGACCAACCAGGTCTGTATTAGAAGAATATGGATTAAAAGCTTGGGCGGATGAGCTTAATAAACATAATTATTTACCATAAAAAAAGAGAAAGTTACTATGATTACAAAAGAAAATATAGATGCATTTCTGGAAGGTTTGGCAATCTTGGGTACGGGTGGTGGAGGTTCTCCTGAATGGGGTAAATCGATTTTGCACAATGATTTTGATCGGGGACGGAATGTAAAAATTGTAAAACCTGAGGATGTTCCTGATGACGCCACTGTTGCCAGTGGCGGCATTATGGGATCGGTAAAGGTGTTGGATAAAATTCAACCTCTGGAATTGATTGCGAGGTGGGAGAAACGCTTTGAATTAACCGAGGCTTTTAAACTGCAGGCGGAGACCATTGGCAAGAATATTGATTATATTGTTGCTTTCGAAATGGGCGGGTTGAATACCCCGGTCATGCTTTCACTTAGCGCGCGCACCGGAATACCAATAATCGACGGAGATGGATTGGGTCGGGCTGCCCCGGAAACTCAAATGATTTCGTTTATTGGGTATGGTGTTTCACTCACCCCTATGCCTCTAGTCGATGCTGCCGGGAATGCAGTTGTCGTTCGTACTGGAGTCGAAAACACATTTCCCGATATGCTTGGTCGATGGGTCATTACACACGGTGGTGGAATGGGAGCAAACTGCCACTATCCAATGAGTGGTAAAAAACTCAAGGAATCGGTGATTCCCAATACCATTAGTGGCGCATTAGCATTGGGTGAAGAAGTATTCAAAGCCAGGAAAGAAAATAAAGATCCCATTAGCTCCATAACAAAGTTTGTTGGTGGATATTATATCCATACTGGTGTTATTGAAAAGATGGAAGAAAAAGAATGGGAAGGGTTTTATTTTATCAATGTTCGATTGAGTAATGATGTTGAATTGATAATTAAAAATGAATACATGATTTTGATAATTAGTGGAAAACCGGTAACAATTTTCCCGGATTTAATACTGGGATTAGATCCTAAAACAGGTCGTGGTTTGATGAGCGCAGATCTCAAAGTAGGAGATTCGATAGCATTGGTTGTAGCACCTTGTCATTCCCGTTTACGCGCTGCACTAGATTCAGAAGAAGCAAAGAGAGCATTTTCACCGGTACGTTTTGGACAACCCCACTTATCTAATATTCCAATCGAAGAATTACTCAAGGGGAAATTAGGCAAATAATTTTATAGGAGAGGTCAAATGAAACAGATAAAAGTGGATGTTTCTAAATGTTCCGGGTGTGGTCAATGTGTCTTAACATGCTCATTTAAGAATGTGGGTACATTTGATCTGAGCCAGAGCAATATCCGAATTATTCAATGGGAAGATATCTGTCTCTCAATTCCTATCCTTTGTCAGCAATGTAAAGATACTCCTTGTGTGGCTTCTTGCCCCACAGAAGCGATTACGGTGAATCCAGATACTGGTGCTATTGATATTGATAAAAATTTATGTGTGCAGTGCAATTCTTGCATAGACGAATGCCGTTATCAGGTTATTCATATAGATTTAGAAGGCTACCCATGTACATGTGATCTTTGCAATGGCGAACCGAAATGCGTAATGGTTTGTTACCCTGGTGCGATAACTTTTGAAGAAATACCAGAACAAGACAAAGAACCGTTTAAACCAATAGCACAATTGTTGGTTTTAAAAACTGCTGGTAAACCTGTATCTCCGCCAACGGAATTTGTCACGAGGAATTTTTGACATCAAGCATGCAAATAGTAGTGCATGGTGAAATACATGATTGGCTGGGTGTTCACCTGAAGGATTTATTAATGAGAAAAGAGTAAGTTTATCTGATGTTTTGGATTTATTCTCTCAACAAGATTGGAATCGGGATTTGTTTGTTATATAAGATATCCAGATTGAAATGGTGCCTGAGTTCCTGGTGATCATGGTATCAACAGTGTTGCTATATTGGAAGGCAGATAAAATCTGGGTGATTGATAATCAATATCTACAAATTGTAAAAGTTAAAACTCATGGATGAACCAATGACGCGAAAAGTTCAAATAATAGGTGTGTGTAGCAGTCCTCGCCATGCTAACACAGAAATCATGCTACAGGAAGCTTTAAAAGCTGCTGAAAAAGCATATCCAGAGATTGTCACCAAGATGATTAGTTTGAAAGGTAAAGTTATTAAACCTTGTTTTGATTGTAAAGCTTGTGAACGCCGAAGGATGTTTGTTCTCGTTGATCAATGTGTGCTTAAAGATGATTGGAAGGATCTTATCCAACCATTGGTGGATCCGGTTCCAAATGGAATAATCATGGCTTCTCCGGTATATTTTTCTGATGTTAATGCTCAAATGAGAGCTTTTATGGAACGTTGTACATCATTACTTAAACCTTATTGGTTCCCAAGCATTTCATTTAACGCCCCGGATTTCTCAAGAACTGCCGCTGGTGCGTTATCGGTTGGATTCCATCGGCATGGAGGTCAAGAAACGGCTATCCTTACGATTCTTCGTTTTTGCACGATTCTTGGCATGACGGTTGTTGGAAGTGTGGATCCATTACATGGACCGATTGGGTATCTTGGAGGCGCAGGCTGGGAAGATGTTGCTGGTAAACAGGGAAGAGAGGCTGTAAAAGAGGATGCTTGGGGACTTTTTTCAGCTCGCGTATTAGGTCGCAGGGTTGCCCGGACAGCCATTATGCTTGCTAACGCACCTGCGGTGCCCCAAATAAGTGAACCATTTGTATCACCAATGTCATCATTTAACAACGAAAAGGAAAAATAAGTGGATTGGATAAAGCAAAAATATCTTATTGAAAATCAATTTTTATAAAGGGTTTCTTTTATATGTCATGAAAGGAGAATTGAGTCTTTAAACCTCATCTGATTGAGGTAATAAGACTAATAAATGAAATGGTTGATACAAACTTATTATTAATGATTCCAGGTCCTATACAACCAGAACGGGAAGTGATGAAAGTTATGGGCGACCCGGTTAAGGCACATTATGGATCAGAGTGGACTGAAATATATAATCTCACTATCGAAGCATTAAGAAAGATATTTAATACGCAAGGAGATGTATTTCTAATGGTTGGTTCTGGATCTTGCGCGTTAGATAGTTGTTTGGGAAGTGCCTTCAGTACGGGTGAAAAAGTCATTGTCGGTGTGAATGGATTTTTTGGTGAAAGGTTAAAGGCGATTTCAGATTGTTATGGTTTAAATACCATAATCGTTGAATCTGAGTGGGGGGAACCATTTAAACCAAGTGATTTTGAAAAGGTAATACAAAAGAATCAAGATGCAATCGGTGTTTGTGTTGTTCATCTTGAAACTTCGACAACGATTATCAACCCCATAGAGGAGATTGGAAAGATTGTTCGAAAACAAGGCATGTGCTATGTAGTTGATGCCGTGTCATCACTGGGTGGCATTCCGTTAAAAATAGATGACTGGAATATTGATTTGTGTGCCAGCGCCTCACAAAAATGTTTGGGTGCGCCTCCGGGATTAGCCCCTGTGGCTGTTGGTGAAAGGGGTTGGGAATTTATTGATCGGAATAAATCTAAAGGGCATGGTTGGTATACGAATCTTAATATCTGGCGCAAATTTTCCAAAGAATGGGCTGATTGGCATCCTTTTCCAATTACGATGGCAACCAATAATGTATTGGCTTTAAAAACCAGTCTGGATAGTGTATTGCAGGAGGGGGTTGAATTGCGCATGGAACGATATCGCCAGCTTGCAATTCGCCTTCGAAATGGATTGCGTGGGCTTGGATTAAATCTCTATACACCAGACGAATTGATGTCGCCAGTACTTACAGCATCTTATAGTTATCCGGGTATTCCCGCAAGTGAAGTAATCACCTATTTGGAAGAAAAACACCATATAAAAATTGCGGGAGGGTTGGGATCATTAAAAAATAAGATAATCCGAATTAGTCACATGGCTCCTACAACATCAGAAGAAGACATAGATCGGGTTCTTTCTGCATTGAACCAGTTTAAATCGTAATCATTTATCTTTTTGGAGGTGCTTAATGAAAGAAAAATCATTGCAAGGAAAGATCGCGCTGGTAACAGGTTCGTATCGCAATTTAGGATTAGTCACTGCTGAAACCCTTGCCAGCTATGGTGCCTCGATTGTATTAAATGACATTGATCATCCCGATTTAGAAGAAATAGGAAAACAGGCACTTGAAAGAATTAATGGTATGGGTGTTCAGGCAATTGCTATTCCTGCTGATATGTCTAAGAGCGATCAGGTTAGAGCTATGTGCCATTCGGCTATTCAACACTTTGGAAAAGTGGATATTCTTGTTAATAACGCTGGTCCGTTCAATATGGATCCGTATTTATCTTTGAGGGAAGAAATTTATGACTTGGTAATGGATGTAAACCTGAAAGCGATTTATTTGACTTCTCAGGAAATTATCCCGATTATGAAATCTCACGGCTGGGGAAGGATTGTGAATATGTCGGCTGGATCGGCTTATGTGCGCGATCATAGCGTTTATGGGTTGGCGAAATATGGAGTCCAGTTTATTACGGAGGAACTTGCCCTTGAAGCAGGTCCGGAGGTAACCGTTAACGCTATAGCGCCCGGGCAAATTTATGAGAGTTTACCAGATATCAATAAACTCGATCCCACATTTGGTGAACGTTATACTGCCAAATCCCCATTAAGAACCCTGGTAACCCGCAAGGAGGTTGCTGCATTAATTGCGAGTATATGCACCCCTGCATACGATAAAGTGACTGGATCAATCTTTAAAATTGATGCTGGAGCAGAAATTTGGCGTTTTTAAATTGTTATAAGTCGCTATGCCGGGCAGAAAAACACCCGCATTATCCATGGAAGAAAATAACGCTTCATCGATGGCTTCGACAAGCTCAGCTACCGATCCGTGGCCTGAGCCTGTCGAAGGCAGCAAAGGTTTATGGTTATTTTCATACTAGAAAATGATTCTAATTGAAATCTCGAGTAAATTATTCAGTGTGCTGTATTGCAAATGGAGATTATTATGGACATTATTGAGATTACCGGAAAACATCGTCTTCTTACGGCAATTGAGTTACAGGATTTAAATAAAACTGTTCCACTAGGTCAAGCTCTGTTGGATGGTGGAATTTCTGTTGCAGAAATCACTTTTCGAACTGAGATTGCTGCTAAAGCTGTAAATAAGATGATACAAAGCTTTCCTAATATGATTATTGGCGCCGGGTCAATCATTCATGTTCACCAAGCAGAAGAAGCGATTACCGCAGGAGCAAAATTCATCGTTGCAGCCGGTTTTAATCCTGTATTGGTAGATTGGTGTATAGATAAGCAAATACCTATCTTACCCGGAGTTGCAACAGCTTCCGAGATAACTATGGGGGTTGTGCGCGGGATTAATGTGTTAAAGTTTTTCCCAGCCGAAGTTATGGGCGGAATCCATGGTTTGAAAGCTTTATCAGCACCATTCCCAGGAATAAAATTTATCCCGATGGGGGGTATCTCTGCTAATAACCTCGAAAACTATATTCGATTACCCTTTATTCATGCAATCGGTGGCACGTGGATGGTCAATAAAAAATTGATCGAAGAAGGAAATTTTTCAGAAATCAGCCGTCTCACTCGTGAAGCATTAGCAATTATTAAAGAAGTCAGAGGGTAAATATGGGCAACAAAAATCATCGTATCATTACATTAGGTGAAACCATGCTTAGATTGAAATCCCCAGGATTTGAGCGGTTTCTGCAATCTGGTATTTTCGAAGCTACCTTTGCTGGTGGTGAGGCAAATGTGGCTGTATCGCTAGCGAACTTTGGAATGGATGTGGCTTATATAACTGCATTACCCAACAATCCCATTGCCGATGCATGTATTACCTTTTTGCGAGGGTTGGGTGTGGATACCAGTTTTATCATTCGTTATGGGGAACGGATGGGGATCTATTATTTGGAAGCGGGAGCCAATCAGCGACCGTCTCGCGTAATCTATGATCGAGCGAATTCTTCAATAGCCGACATAGGTCCTGAGCAATTTGATTGGGAAAAAATATTTAGTGGCTCTTATTGGTTCCATATAACGGGAATCACACCGGCGATTAGTGAAAAAGCGGCAGAAACATCACTTGCTGCAGTCCAACAGGCTAAGAAACATGGATTAATTGTCTCTTGTGATTATAACTATCGCAAAAATTTATGGAAGTATGGTAAGAAACCTGTTGAAATTATGAGTGAATTGGTGAAGTATGTAGATATCGGTATCGCTAATGAAGAGGATTGCCAACTTGCTTTAAATATTAAAGTAGATGAGAAATCTTGGGAACAGGAAATTGAAACTGGGAAATTAAATATTGAAAAATATCGAGAACTTTGTGAAACGGTCTTGGATAAATATCCCAATCTAAAGATGCAAGCAATCACATTGCGTCATAGTTTCAATGCAAATCATAATGGGTGGTCCGGATGTTTGCATGATCGAAAATATTTTTATAATGGACCGTATTTTGATATTCCATATATTATTGATCGTGTTGGGTCGGGTGACTCTTTTGCTGCTGGTTTGATATATAGTTTAATAAAAAAGACAGATTTTAAAGATGCCTTAGATTTTGCAGTAAGTACATCTTGCTTAAAGCATTCAATATATGGAGATTTTAACCGTGTATCTGTGGATGAAGTTAAGAGGTTGATGAAAGGAGATTCTTCTGGTCGTGTACAACGGTGAATTTATTTAATCGTTTATTGTATTAGATTACAAGTAGTTAGAGGAAATTAAGGATCCATAATTGGGTGATTGGGTGGTTGTCCAGATTGTTAGTATAAAGATATTATGTCGGAGAACAGGTATTTTCCTATTTTGTATCTGACAAATACAATGTTTTCACCCAATAAATGGCGCCCCCGGCGCGAATCGAACGCGCAACCGTCCGACCCGAAGAAGTAGAACAAGCGTTCTATACCGTATATATAGCCTATTGAGTCTACAGAGTCCTATATATGGGGGGTATTTTGTATATTTTATCTATATTTTCCGTGCTTTGGTACCCCATTTGCGCCACTTCTGCACCGGGCATGATGGGAGGGGAGGCAGCTCTGTTTTTTCATAGCAATGGGGAGATCAAAATTTGTTGTCTCGTTAGAGAGATATTAATCTAGTGAAGTATTAATATCAATCCACGGAGGTAATAGATATGGTGGATAGTTGGTGTAACATAATTTTTGTTAACTCTGGACTTTAACAGAAATCGAGAGTCAGAAGTATCCTTAAGGTATCACGACCTAAAAAGGAGAACATAATAACTCACCAAAGAGATTACACTTTTTCAGCCGATCTTGCAGAAGAATTACTGTCAAGCGGTTTAGATGGATTACTGGATTTGATGCGCATTATTGTCAATTCTGCCTTGCTAAGTGAGAGAGAAGCATCTTCAAGTAGATGAGTATCAATGACAAGGATATGCCGATGGGTGTAATTTAAATACGGTCAAAACCAGATTGGGCAAGACCTTGTTTACTGTGTCTCAAGTGAGAGAAAGTGATTTCTATCCATCTGCCCTTGATAAAGGCTTAAGAAGTTAGCGAACATTGACCATGTTCCTGGCAGTAATGAATATACAAGGGATATCCACAAACAAGATCAAAGCGTTCACTGAAAAATTGTGTGAAGTGAGTGTGTCCGCCATGCAAGTCAGCCGAGCTATGGTCTAATTATGTGCGGCGCTTCAAGAGTGGCATAAATGACCTCTGGGAGAAATCAGATTTCTTTTCTTGGATGCCTGGTAGGAGAAGTAAATCCGCAGATTAATTCGTGTGGTTGGCGTCTTTCCCATTAAAGCTTCTTGTCTTCGCTTGATCTCTACAATACTGATGGAAATCAATGAACATTGGTAAATTGGAAAAAGATATTGTTTCAGTAAGTTACTAATTTATTAAGGTGCGATTTGGAATTTTTGACTCATTTTACAGAAAAACGGTTGCGGGATTTTAGAGTAAACATAGTTTCACTTTTTGTTTTTCCTTTTTCCATTAAGTTATGATAATTCCCAATAATGAAATGGGCAGATTGAAGGATTCATAAACAACCTGATTTATCTTCCAAAATATATACTTAGAATTTTCGAGTCCATTCTTTTGGCCAACGCTCGATGACTACTTTCTCCTGTGTAAAAAATTCAACGGCATCCCTGCCTTGTCCGTGCAATACACCAAAAAAGCTTTCTTTCCAACCGCTAAAAGGGAAAAATGCCATGGGCGCGGCAACACCAATATTCACACCGATATTCCCGGCTTCTGTTTCGTAGCGGAATTTTCTGGCAGATTCGCCATTACTTGTGAATATGCAGGCCATATTTCCGTACTCATGATTGTTGATGAGTGATATCGCCTCTTCAATATCAATGACGTGTGTCATGCCCAATACAGGTCCGAAAATTTCTGTTTTAAAAACGAATCCATCGGTTGGAACATTTCCTAATAAGGTTGGTCCAATGAAATTACCTTGCTCGTAGCCTTCAACGACTGTCCCCCTGCCATCTACCAAAATCTTTGCCCCTTCTTTAGAACCCTGCTCGATGATATTTTCAATTCTTTCCTTACTTTGGGGTGTGATGACTGGACCCATCTCCACATCAGGATTTAACCCATACCCCACCACTCTTTTAGCGGCATTATCACAAATCATATCCGGGAACCAATCTCTCGCTTCTCCCACGGTCAAGACCAGAGACGTAGCCAAACAACGCTGCCCGGCGCTTCCAAAAGCACTATCCGCAATAACCCGGGTTGTCATTTCTCTGTCTGCATCAGGCATAACGATGGACAAATTTTTAGCCCCCCCCTGACATTGCGCTCGTTTCCCATTGGCGGCGGCTCTGGAATATATATATTTTGCTATGGGGGTTGACCCAACCATGCTGATCGCTTTAATATAAGGATGGTCCAATATGGCGTCCACTGCGACCTTGGCGCCATTAACCAAATTTATGACGCCCTCCGGGAAACCAACCTGCTCGATGAGCTTGAAAACCTTTTGCATGGTCAGGGGAACCCTTTCCGAGGGCTTTACGATATACGTATTTCCACATGCTAATGCGTAGGGCATGAACCAGAAGGGAATCATTCCCGGGAAATTAAAGGGGGCAATGACGGATGCCACACCGACTGGCTGACGTATCATAAATTCATCAATGCCTGAGGCGATGTCTTCTGAAAAATACCCTTGTAATAAAATGGGTATCCCGCAAGCCACCTCGATATTTTCTATGGCTCGTTTTATTTCACCACGCGCCTCATCGAATGTTTTTCCGCATTCCATAGTGATCGTGCGTGCCAAATTGTCAAAATTGGCTTCCATTAAACTTTTTAACTTAAAAAGATATTGCACCCGCTCGGTTGGCGGTATCCTTCTCCATTCGTGATACGCTTTATAAGCCGCTTGTGAAGCGGCTTCAATATCATTGATGGTAGATAAAGGCACTTTCCCCAATATCTCTTGTGTTGCTGGGTTTACTACATTCAAGTATTCTAATGTTTCTGAATTTCGCCATTCTCCATTTATGAAATTCATTATATTATTGTCATCATCCATGTTGTATTCCTTTGATATATTATCTTTCTACCGATACAGTTACCGGGGGAAGAATTGGATTATCGGAGACCGCAGCGCTCCCTGGCTACTTGACTTCCTCCGGTCGGACTTCTTTTCCGTTGGTTGCCGATTGCAGGGCTGCCAGCGTGAATTGCAGTACGGCCTTGCCGGTTGAGCCGTCGAGACGAGGTTGTTCTCCTGATTTTAATTTTTCGATGCAGTCTTGTGTAGCCGCGATGAAGCTGTCATGCCATTCCACCCCTTCGACCGGTATGGCGCTTGTCTTGCCGTCTTTGAAAAGCATCAGCTCCGGCAAATCTATGGTTTTGGCGGTATAACGGTTGACGAACAGGATGCCTTTCTCGCCGACGATTTCGATGCGGTCATCGTCACCGTAGTATTGCGAATAAATGCGCATATCGGGGGTGTACTCGATGTCCAGCAGACCATAGCGGCTGGGCGCTTTATACTGGAATATGATGGTAGCCGGCGCGTCGATGGTAGCCATCCCCTCGCCTTGTGGAACGGGGGTTTTCTCGATCCAGGCGTAGACCCGCTCCACCAGGCCTCCCAGGAAATAGGCTACCGAGAACAGGTGGTAGCCATGATCGAAGACCAATGGCCCACCACCGCATAGTTTTTCGTCGTAGCGCCATTGCCAGGCTGAAAGCGGCACCTCCCAGGCGGTGTCGGCTGTGCCGGTCGAGACGTGTAGCCGCACGGTGCGCACGTCACCGATCTCACCGGCTTCGATGATCTGTTTCGCGCGGACGGCTGGAGCGTAATAGACGAAGTTTTCGAACACTCGCAGCATAACGCCGGCTTTATCGGCTGCCGCGATCATCCGGTCCGCTTCGTCGGCGGAGAGCGCCATCGGCTTTTGTACGGAGATGTGCTTGCCTGCCTGGGCTGCCTGCACCGTCATAGGGCAATGCAAGTGATGGGGGGTGAGCAATTCCACCAGGTCGACCTGTTTGTCTTCCAACACTTGCTGGTAATCGTTATATACCTTCTCTACCCCCCATTCCGTGGCTTTCTTTTTAGCGAGTCCCTGGTTGGTGTCGCAGACCGCCACAATTTTGGCATCCTGGCGACCGCGATAGCCCATCTGGTGTAAGTCTGAGATGCGGCCACAACCGACAATGGCAACACGTATTGGGTTCATTGTTATATCTCCAATATTCCGGTTCCTGGAATTGTTCGTTTTCAAGCGAGCTTATCCAGAGATGCTTGCATGTCTGGGAAACCCCTGGCGGCTTCCTCCAGTACGGGACGGAAAGCCGTGTAGGTTATAGCCGGGTGATACACCTCTTCGGGAAGGCGAAGCAAGATTTCCGCCATCTTCAGGTGGGTCGCCTGCGAGACCTGAGCCAATAACTCTCGCCCCCGACGCTGGGGTTCGGCGCGTTGGGTTGGATAGCCGGCGCCTGCCTGTGGCGTGAAGAGGTTTTCGAAGATCTGGCGCAGGTTGACCTCACCCGCCCAGCCATAACCCTGGTTCAGTGGAAGCGAGACGCAGTTCCCGGCGTTGATGCGTGCGAACAGGAAAGCATCCAGCGGGGTCAACAAGTGGCCGCAGAACACGCCCGGATATTGCATGACGGCGTTCAGGAAGCCCTGGCCTGTACCGCATCCACCGACGACGAAATCCACCGCTTTCAAGTTCAGCAGCAGCGCCGACATTAAGCCGGTGTGGATGTACAACAAGCCGGGAGTATCGTTGCGAGAGGTATTTCCCAGGTTAAAGATTTGGTGCCCCCAGCCCTCAAGAGCGCTCAAGATATCGGCATTCTTGTCGGCGGCGCTGATTTCATTGATGATTGCTATTTTCATGATTCACTTCCTCGTTTACTTCTTTTTTCTAGCCAGTACCCGTTGAGCCGCGGCGACCACTTCCATTATAGAAAGACCGCAGGCGTCCATTAATTTATCCAGGTCTCGCCCGGTTGGGCAGAAGCGGTCGCGGATGCCTACGCGTTCCAACGGTGTCGGGCAACCCTCAGCCAGGGCTTCGGCCATGGCACTGCCCAACCCTCCGATGATACTATGTTCTTCAGCGCTGACCAGGGCGCCTGTCTCCTCGGCAGCTTGAAGGAGCAGTTCCTTATCGAACGGTTTGAGGGTGTGGAATTCGAGCAGCCGGGCATCGATCCCTTGGGAGGCTAATTGATCCGCCGCCAGAACGCACCGGCCGACCATCGATCCGGTGGCTACTAAAGTCAGGTCTCTACCGGATCGCAGGCTGCGCCCTTTCCCGATCTGCAACGGTGGATCCGCAGTATGCACCGGCAATGTCTCCGCCCGGCTGATGCGAAAATAGACCGGTCCGTCGTATTCGCCGATGATCGGCACCCAGGCCGCCGCTTCGCTAGCGTCTGCCGGGACGATCACGGTCATACCCGGCAGTGCGCGCAGATTGGCCAGGTCGGTGATGGCGTAATGGGTAGCCCCATCCTTGAAGTCGGAAACGCCTGCATAGCTGGCGGCAATCTTCACATTGGTACGGGCATAGCAGATACAAGTACGGATCTGTTCCAGCGCTCGTAGCGATAAGATGGATGCAAAGCCGTTGACGAACGGCAGGAAGCCACCCAGAGCCAGCCCGGCAGCCACGTCTACCATACAAGGTTCGGCGATGCCGATGTTGAAGAAACGCTCGGGAAAGCGCCGAGCGAAGATATTCGAGAGCGTGGAGGCGGAAGTATCCACATCCAGGGCGACAACTTGTAGATTGAGAGCGCCGTACTCAGCCAGGGCTTGCCCGTAGGCGGCCCGCATGGCGATTTCAGCCATGAGTCACCTCCCCGAGCTCGACCAAAGCCTGTTCAAGCTGCCCGGTGCTGGGGGCAATACCATGCCACGTGTTGAGATTCTCCATAAACGAAACACCCTTTCCTTTAGTGGTGTAAGCCAGGATGACTGTCGGCTGGTCGTGGATGTTGGTCGCCAGGTCTAAAACTTCTGCCACTTGCCGGACATTGTGCCCGTTCACTTTCTCCACATGCCACCCGCAGGCTGCCCACTTATTTGCCATCGGCTCGAGCGGCATAATCTCGTGGACAGGTCCATCGAGTTGGACGTCATTGTAGTCCACGATAGCGGTAAGGTTCGAGAGATGGAACTTGGCTGCCGTCATAACACCTTCCCACAGGATGCCAGCCTGGCACTCGCCATCGCCGAGCAAGACGTAGGTGCGATAGCTTTGCTGCTTCATACGGGCCGCCAGCGCTAACCCAACCCCTACCGCCACGCCATGACCGAGCAAACCACTGGTCATATCTACGCCAGGCGTCTTGAACCGATCGGGATGCCCCTGGTGGGGACAATCCAGTTCACCCCAGCAATCCAGCTCAGAGAGAGGGAAGAAGCCGCGCCGTGCCAGCGCACCGTACAGTACTGCCGAGGCATGACCCTTGCTAAGGATAAAACGGTCACGCTCCTCCCAATCCGGGTTGGACGGATCGATGAGTAAGGCGTGGAAATACAATACAGCTATGATTTCCGCTGCTGAGAGCGCCCCGCCAGGATGCCCTGCACCACGGCGATGGATAAACCGCAGGCTATCCACGCGTAATCGGCGGGCTATTTCTTCCAGTTCGTTGATCTTTTCAGGAGATAATGTTTTCATAGCACCTCGATGTGTTGGAATCTTTTCTTAATTCCTCGATTACAAACCGATCTTGTGCCGTAACGCTTGCACCTGATCGCACCAGTTACCCACATTCCAGCGCCCGTATACACCCATGCCGCCCAATGGGTCTGGACCGAAATATATCGGCACATGGATAAGACTCAAGCCGGGATATTCTCCCGCCTTATCCAGGGCTGCCCGGAGTGACTCGGGGTTGCGCCCGCCATCCACAGCCAGCACACCTGGGATAGCGCTGGCCCATGCCAGATAGTCCACGTGAATCGTGTTCCAGGTGGCAAAAGCCTGGCCGTACTGGTCGTTTTGCAAGCTGGAGATGGCGCCCATGCGCCCATTATCGAGTAACAGAATGCATCCATGAGCCCCGTGTTCGGCGCCATCGATCAGGATTTGCGGGTTCATGGTGAAGGCACCATCGCCGGTCAAAGCCAGGGCATAGAATGGCTGTGACGCCAGTGCTGTTGCCAGCACGGCTGAGGCGGCAAACCCCATGTACGAAGCGCCAATTTCGGTGAAGCTGCGCCCAGGCTGGTCGTCTTCGATGATCTGGAAGCCGTTGGCTTGCACATCTCCGGAGTCAAAGAAGCATAGTGCTCCATGTTTCTTGGCCCAATCTGTAGCGATTTTGATCGCCGCAGGCTGGGTTAGAACAGCTTCGCCCCAGTATTCATCGTCTAAAACGGGGCGGCGCTCTCGCTCCGCTTTGAGGGCTTGCCACTCGTATTTCTTCGTTGCACATTCTGACAGCCATTCACTTTTATCGACCTTCTCTTCTAGGGATGGCTCAATGATGAGGCTATTTAGCGCTTCACTCAATTTGGCAAGGGTACGGCTTACGTCGCCAACCAGCGCCAGGGTATGGTTGTAGTGTGTGGCGTCCAGCGTATCGGCATTTATATTGATCACGTTTTTCACGTTGGGATAGCCGGTGCGTGAGCAATCCGATTGGCAGACAGCTCGCGTCCCCACAGCGATGAGCAAGTCGGCGTTTTCCATGGCATAGTTGCCGCATAACGATCCCTTCGAGCCGCTCACCCCCATGTAGTGTGGGTGGGTATAGGGAATGCAACCGCTGGCAATTGGGGTATGCACCAGGACGCCACCGGAGTTTTCTAAGAGAGGCTGCAAATCTTTTTTTGCCCCTCGCCCGCCGCCCCCAACTTTCACGATCACACGCTCGGCTTGACGGATCCATTCGGCTGCTTTCACATAATCTCCCTCTGCTGCACCCAGGGAGATCTGGTGGGGTTCCGGCAACTCACCCAGGTTGAAATTCGGTATCCAGGCTGATTGTGTATTCATTGGCAGCAGCAAATAAAAGGGTCCTGGACGATAGGGGTGATCCACGATGGCGGAGCCGCGGCGCAAAGCGGTTGGAAGCGCACCCGAGGTGTGCAGGCTGTAGGCGTGTCCCATCGTGGAGGTCAATTGCAAAAACAAGCCCTGCTGGTGCTTGGGTATTTGTTGCATGTTATAGCCCTCGTCCTCGGTGGTCTCGTCGCCAAACAAATACCAAAGACCGATGCCGTTGGAGGCGGGCGCCAATGAAGCCGCCAGTGCCTGCAAAGCCCCCGGTCCGATGGAGGTCACTACAGCCGCTTTTTCACCTGTCGCCCAACGCAAGGCGGCTGCAGCGTGTGAAGCTTCGATCTCGCTGCGCACCCCGTAGACGTTCACCAACCCGGCCTCATGATAAATACGCAGTACCTCACCGATTTCGGTGGAACCATGTCCGAAGACAGTAAGATACGTTTTGACCCCCAACCGAATAAGACCAATGATTAAAGCTTCAGATAAGGTCAGGTCCAGGTGTAAGGGTAAACCGGTGCCATTTGCAATGGCTTCGGTATGGGCCGTTCGCTGGGAGACCAGATCTAGTGGAGATGGCTTTTGGGAGAAAATCATAATTGCCTCGAAATTGTTCCATATTGTGCAACGTAGTTGATTGTATTAAGCAACAATGCACCCGCTATGTGGTATGCGTATGTAGATTGCCTTTATACCAGCGACCTGACTGATCAAATGAGAGCAGAGTGGTTGCCATATTATTTGTCCAACACCAATACCGCTTCGCGCGGACAGGCTACTTGTACGTGCTGGCCGGTTTTGGGTAATTCGAGATACGGATTGTTGAAGATATCCATACACAGCATATTATCGCCGCAAGTGATAAGCACGCGCACAATGGAACCCAGGAAGGTCACAGACTTGATTGAGCCTTCCAGCAAGTTGTTATTTTGATCGGCGGATGCGAAGTTGATGCGTTCCGGGCGGATCGCAATAGATACGTATTCCCCGCGTTGTTTTGCACTCAGATCATGGACGACTGCGAGTGTCTGGTCGCCCACTTTCAATGTGCATTGTTCTGGGTCGATAATTTCTGCGCTAAAGGTGTTCAACGTTCCAATGAAATTGGCTACAAACGAGGTCTGGGGGAAGTTGTAAACTTCAAAGGGAGAGCCAACCTGTTCGATAGCTCCGTTGTTCATGACGACCACCCGGTCGGAGATGGATAGGGCTTCTTCCTGATCGTGGGTGACGTAAATGGCGGAAATCCCAAGCTCTTGTTGAATGGCGCGTATTTCCGAACGTAATGAGACCCTGAGTTTCGCATCTAAGGCTGAGAGGGGTTCATCGAGCAGTAGTATTTGAGGACTCAATGCCAGGGCACGGGCGAGAGCCACACGTTGTTGTTGCCCACCGGAGAGCTGGTAGGGGTAGCGGTCGCCAAACTCCGACATGTGGGTAAGGTCAAGCATATTATCCACACGCTTTTTAATCTCGTTGACGGGCTTTTTGGCTATTCTTAAGCCATAACCCACGTTTCCAGCCACTGTCATATTGGGGAAGAGGGCGTAGCTTTGGAAAACCATACCCACGTCGCGTTGGTTGGGTGGTTTATTGGTAATATCTTCACCATTGATGACCACCCTTCCGCTGGTCGGCGTTTCGAAGCCTGCTACCATACGCAGGGTAGTAGTTTTTCCACAACCGCTCGGTCCAAGAAAGGAGACGAATTCGCCTTTTTGTAATTCCAGGTTGAAATCCTGGACGGCTATCGTTTTCCCAAATGCCTTATTCACCTTGTTTATTACTAAGAATGCCATAATGACCTCATTATGATTAGTGTGCGCCGGCAACGTGTCCTTGTCCGCCGGATATCTTTTGGATGATGCCCATCGCTGCCCATGTCATTAGAAAAGTGGTAAAGGAAAGTGCGGCTGGCTCGTACGAACGCTGTTGCCCCAACAGGAGTAAATAGGGGCCAAATGTTTTAATACCCAAGAACGAAGCCAACACGACCTCCCCCACAACGATGGCAAATATCAGCAGAGCGCCGCTAAGTAAAGAAGCCCGAATGTTCGGTAAGATTACGGTAAGAATGATGGTATACCAGTTGGCACCCAGGCTTTCTGCGGCTTCAGTGAGGGTCCTCACGTCGACAGTGCGCATCCCCAGGTCTACAGACCGGTATATATAAGGTAAACCCAAGACCATATAGCCAGCCACCATCAAAACATTTGTGCCAAAAACCGTATTGGTCAGGGGCGGTAATAACACGATACCTGCAACCGGCAGTGTAATGGGCGAGCTGAATAAACGGATCAAGCCAAATACGAGGACGATGGCAGGTATCACGAACGGCAGCAAGGTGATAAATTCGACGATCCTGCGCGCCTCGGGAAGACGTAAGCGTATCCAATAAGCTGTCGGCACGATCAAGCAGATGCTCACGATGATGGTCATCGTCGCCAGAAAGAAAGAATATCCGAATGTTTGCCAGAATGCCTTATCGGCAAAGGCCATATGGTATGCTTTTAAACCGATCACATCTCGCTGCATACGCAGCGAAAAATCGAGTGTGCCATATAAAGGCAATACAAAGTACAAAAGGCCCAGGATAAACCATATCCAACTCCAAAGTGGTAACTTGCGCAAACCGGCGAAAGTATTCATTTCAACCACCTTTCTGTCCTTTGTTGAAGCCATGAATAACCTGCCAGCGAGATTGCCATGATGATCACCATTCCCAATGCCATAGCGTATCCCAGATTCATGTTGTGCATCACATCGCCCTGGATTTGCTCTCCGATCTGGATGGTGATGAGGGGTAGAGTCCCCCCTGCCAATGCCAGGGCGGTGGCATATGCTCCGAATGCATTTCCAAATAAAAGGATGATAGCGCCTAAAATTGATGGCAGGAGAATCGGCAAGGCAATGTCCCGCCAATATTGTAATGATGATGCCCCGAGATTTTCTGCCATCTCGCGCCATTCGCGTTTCAATCCATCCAGCGCTGGCGCTACGATTAAGACCATCAAAGGGAATTGAAAATACATATAAACCAGACTCAGACCTGCAAAGCTGTACAGGCTGAAACCAAGGTCATACAGATTCAACTTAAAAACTCGCATCAATATGGCTGTTATAAAACCAGTTCGCCCCAATGTGGCTACAAAGGCGAAGGCGAGCGGTACACCGGCAAAGTTGGAAGCCACACCAGAAAATGTGATCAAGGCTGACCGGATTACGCGGGGTAATCCCCCAACAGTTATCGAGTAAGCCAGTAAAAACCCAAGTAACCCACCTCCGAGCGCGGAGACAGCGCTGATACGTATGCTCAGCCAGTAAGCGTCCCGTATTGTGGGCACCGTGAATAGCTGGATTATATTTGATATGGTGAAGTGGTTCTGGTTATCTGTAAAACTGCCTATTAACAAACGAAAAGATGGCCAGAGAAGGAAGAGAAATGCGAAGATAAAGAAAGGAACGATCCCAAGCCATCTTCCAATTTTGGAGTTTAGTACCCTGACTTTCGGGGGCGGAAGTGTATTTTCAGTCATGTTTGTCACCTAAAATTCGGTGGGATTTATGGAGAGGCTCCGCATCCTGGCGAAACCTCTCCCGTGTTGAAACGATCGTATCTGTTTAAGGTGCTTTCTGGATCTCGACTCCTACTACTGAAACCCAGCCTTCGGTGATGACTTTTTGCGCTGCTTCGAGTTGGCCGAGGGACGGGAACACAACACCACTGACGTCGGGTAACTTAGCGAGAATATCATCTGAGATGGCATTGCGTTGGCGCATATCCGTCTCACGGATGGGGTGGCAGTAACCTTTCATCCAGATTTCTTGACCTTCATCCGAATAGAGGAATTCCATCCACAGCTTGGCTGCATTTGGATGCGGCGCATAGGCGCTGATAGCCTGGATGTAGATACCGGCGATGCGTCCGTTCTTGGGTATTACAACTTCGGCTTTGGGATTGCCTTCGAAAGAATCCACAGCGGCAAGCAAGTTGTAGTCCCACGCGATGCGGATGGGAGTTTCGCCTTTGGCTACCAGACCGTTGGTAGCGCTTAGTGGGATGAGGTTGCCAGCTTTGTTTAGGTTCGCAAAGAAATCCAAGCCGGGCTGGGCATCATCCAACGAGCCGCCATTGGCGAGCGCTGATGCAAACACCGCCAGGATGTCCTGGGTTCCGGTGCGCGGGTCGCCAGAGAGTGCAACCTGTCCCTTATATTCTGGTTTGAGTAGATCAGACCAATCTTGAGGAACGCTTGGTTGGACATCGATGTTGGTAAGGAAAGCGATCACGCCATAATAGTCGCCATACCAGTATCCATCGGGATCTTTGGTTTCAGCAGGGATGCTATCCCAGGTGGAAACTTTATAGGGCATGAGTAGCCCTTCTTCTTTGGCTTGCGGGCCGAATGCAAAGCCGATGTCGACCACGTCTGGAGCCTGCGGACCTTTATTGTCTTTGTTGGCTTTGATGGCTTCAATTTCTTCACCCGAGCTTGCCAGGGGACTTAGTTCGTTCACCTCCAGACCGTACTTAGCCTTGAACGCTTCAATGGCTTCACCATAATTGCACCAATCGTGCGGCAAGGCGATCGTGGTTAACGTGCCTTCCTCTTTAGCTGCCGCGATCAGTTCTTCCATGGGGCTTGGAGCTGATGTTGCCGGAGCGCTCTGCTCGACAGGTGCGCTTTCCTCGGCGGGTGCACTCTGTTCGGCAGGTGCACTTTGCTCAACGGGTGCTGTTGTTGGCGCCGGGGTGGTAGCTGGGGTGCAGGCGGAAATCAGCGTGGCGCCAACAATCAGAACCGATAGCAGTCGAATGATCAATATATTGGCTTTCATGGTTTTTTCCTTGTCTTTGTCATTTGGTGGATTATTCTTTAAAATGGTTTAATCATCTTTTTTTGTTAATTGTATTCGATCCACCTCCTTACTGAGGGTCGTCCACATAATGATTTTCACCTCCCTGTTTTTATTAATTGTTCTCAACTTTTGAGTGCAATGTTTTTGCAGTCTCTTCTTCGGCAAGCAATTAGGTGACAAGGGAGTGGCTACGCCGTTCGCTGGTAGTTTTCATGGGGGGAGTATAATTTTGTGAAAATTATCATATTGACCTCAGAGGAGTTGCGTATTATGCAACTATGTTGTGTCAAATAGACAACAAAAACACCCGCCATTCAACTGGCAGGTGAAACCTAACTGGCAAAAGTCATGCGCTCCGAGAGTGCCTTACTGATCTCGATTACGACGCCAGCCAATCTGGGCAATTGCTCGAGTGTGATGCGTGTGGCTGGTCCGGAGATACCGATCGACCCCACCGCTTTGCCGCGGTGGTCGAAAACTGGCGCAGCGATACAGCGCACGTCAAGATCGAATTCTTCATCATCTACGGAGTAACCCAGACGGCGTACCTCGTCCAATGCAAGGCGCAAAACGTTGGGGTCCGTAATGGTGCGCGGGGTGAATGAGTCGAGTTTTTTGGGTAAATCCAGGTCGCCGAAAGCCAATAAAGCCTTGCCGAGGGCAGTGCAATGCATGGGATTCATTGTCCCCACCTGGGCATTGACGCGCAAGGTGGCTGGCGACTCGACTTGATCGATATATAAAACCTTGCCTTGAGCCGGGACAGCCAGGTGGGTGCATTCGCCGGTTCGTTCCATCAACTGGCGTAAATAAGGCTTGGCAGCTTCGCGCAAGGATATGCGGTTTAACAAGCTACGGCTGAGGCTGACTACCTGTGGACCGAGGTGGCAGCGGCGGGTTCGCTCGTCTTTCTCGACATAACCGTAGCGCTCGAGTGTAGACATCAGCCGTGAAGCGCTGCCTTTATCGATGTCCAGGCTCTCAGCGGTTTCGGTGATGCTGAGACCGTCGGGGGCATTTCGGAGGAGATCGAGTATTTTCAAGCCACGTGCAAGGGATTGGATTTCGCTCATTGTTGCTAATTATACAATAAAGTTGTATATAATGCAACAGTTAATTTTCGTATTATTGTGTAGAAAGCATCTAATCGTATTGAAATGTTTGAACGTGTCCCGTTCAAACGTTTTTCCTCGATATTCATTGTCGATCAATCATTTTCCAACAACGTTTGATTGAAAAATCCGATGACCCGTTTCTCATATTCTTCAGGCTGATCGAAAATTGCATCAATCTGATGACCGGGCTCATCTCTTATCCACAGATATTTTTCACCCCTGGCTTCATCAAAGTAAGCCTGGCTGGTCGCCAGTTCTCCTTCTGCAGTAATAAGAAGAATTGGAGTAGGGGGCATCATGGAAACAGCTTGTTGCATGGATTCAGGATTTCTAACACCTGAAACCAATTCGGCATATTGATAGGACAACCATTCTGTCGGAATCCAGATATACCATTTCGGCGGCAAGTCAATCATCATATCTTCGAAGGTGCGCCATCTTGTCCCTTCTGCCACCACGGCAGCAATTTCATCTGTTTGAGTAGCTGCGTAAAGGGATGCTTTCGCTCCCGCGGATAGCCCAAGCAAGCCGATCCTTGTAGGGTCGATTTCTTCTCTTTGCTGTAAATAATCTAATGCGGCGTAAATATCCAGGTGATCTTCCCATCCTAACGCATAAAGGTCGCCACCACTTTCACCTTGTGCCCGGGTGTCATAGAGCAATACACCGTATCCGTGTTTGGCAAGCAAGGCGGCATGATATATTGTGCCTGTTCGATTGCCGTTATAGGCGTGGACAAGGATAACCGCCGCTCGATTTGTAGAAGGAATATACCACCCCTTAAGCTGAAGATTGTCTTCTGTGATCAATATGACATCTTCGTACTCTAAATCCAAGCCCGCAGGTGAAATATCTCCTATGGGGAACCGGGTGGGGTGCATCACCAGATGCGCCTGATAGATTGGTATACCGAAATAAAGGCTGAGCGCGGCGATCAGAAGTGTCCAACCTGCGAATGCAGCCAGATTTTTATAATATTGTTTATCACGTTTTAAGCGTATCATTGATTTCTATTTGGAGTCAGTCACTGATATCGAAGCGGTTGAATAGATGCCTTGGATAAATACATTATACATGTAATTGCTGAATCCTATCTAACGTGCGAATGTTATTATATGAGAACGTTTTTATTTACTTTCTAATAAAATTACGAATCCTGCGCATGTTCGCCATTGATCAGTAAATAATGGCTATAATCCAGTTTCATTTTGAGCTGCTGCCCGACTAACTTGCGCAGCTGAGATTTCAACCCCACACAACCGTTCTGTTGATCTGTATAAGTGAACAGTGACAAAGTTGCAGGATATTCAACAGGAATAATGACTTTCCTTAAGTATATAATTGACCTGAACAAGTAATAGGAAAATGAAAATGTGTTCCAGGAAAGAAATCAGGTAACAAATCAAACCAGTAAATGTTGACTGTTTTGATGTGCTAAGGTTCTGGAATAAATCTCTGAGTACCAATTAATAGGTCCTTAATTTATTTTGAGTCTTTTATAAATTTCACCCACAGCTTAAGTTACAAACATGTTGAATAAATTGTATTGACAGTAATAATCAATAATGTTATATTAATTTAAACGATTACGTAAACGATTTAATAAAGGTCTTCGATTGACTACTATAAAAGATGTCGCTCAATTGGCAAATGTAAGTATCGCAACGGTTTCTCATGTCCTTAATGGTACACGGTTCGTGAGTAAAGAAGTCCAATTGCGCATCATGAATGCCATGGAAACGTTAAATTATCAACCAAGCGCAGTTGCACGAGGGTTGCGGACAAAAAAAACGAACACGATGGCAATCATTATCCCGGATATTACCAATCCATTTTTTGCTGATTTTACCAGGGGGTTTCAAGACGTAGTCGATCAAAAGGGTTTTTTGGTTTTGGTGTGTAATAGTGATCGAATTCTCACTCGGGAAATTCGATTTTTAGAAATGATATGGCAACAGAGGGTGGATGGAGTGGTATTAAATCCTGCAATGGTGAAAGTGGAAGATCTGAGTCGTCTGGTAAAAGCGCGTATTTCAGTAGTATTAATTGGTTCGCAGATCGACAATCCTGATTTTAATGTGGTCATGATCGATAATGTCAAGGGTGGTTTTGATGCAACACAACATCTGATCGATTTAGGGCACCGAAAAATCGGATTGGTATGCGGTTTGTTGAATACAACTTCAGGTGGGTTGAGATACCAGGGATATTTAAAAGCTCTGGAAGAAAATGGAATACCATTTCAAGATGACCTGACTGCAGAAGGACCGATAACCTATGAGGGTGGGTATCAGTGCACGCGGCAGTTGTTATCTAAAAACGAACTGCCCACAGCTGTGTTTGCTACCAGCGATGTAATGGCATTAGGCGCGAAAACAGCCATTGAAGATGTGGGATTGCAGATTCCTGGTGATATATCTTTAATCGGTTTTGATGATATTCCGGAAGTATCGAGAACCAGACCCAGGTTGAGCACCATTGCCCAACCGAAATACGGAATGGGTCAAGAAGCAGCAATTATTTTACTGGAACAAATAGAAAATAAACAAACTAATACTCGGAAGCGGGTTGTAATGACGCATAAAGTAATTGCACGCGAATCTACGGCTGCGTTAAAGTAATTAATTTTTTTTTCATTATACGTAAACGTTTACGTAAAGGTTTTACTGTTTTTTTTCGTTTTTTTTAAATCCAATATAAAGGATACGAGTAATGAGTGAACAAACCAAATTGAGCATACCTAAAGATGATTTATTTGAACGTGCATTCGCCTCTTTGATTGGGTTGGCTATTGGAGATTCAATCGGTGATCAGGCTCGTTCTCAGGAAAATAAAGCTGTATACGGCATAACAAGAGATATGTATGAGAACACTTCCTGGAGTACAGATGATACAGAGTTTGCACTGCTTGTTGCGCTAGAAATGATCAATTCAAAAGGGGAACTTACAACGCAACATGTTGTGGATGCCTGGATGGAGCACGTGGTGGCTCAAACAGCTTTAGGTGAAAAAGGCGGCGAAAGTGAAAAAGGTGCTGTAAACAATCTGCGGCGAGGTGTAATGCCACCTTATTCTGGTATCGATAATTCGTTCAATGATAGCGATGGGGCTGCTATGAGAATTGCTCCTATTGGCATTGCCTGTGCAGGTGATCCGGATCGAGCGGCTAAGTTAGCTGCAATCGATGCCTCGATCAGCCATGACCGAAACGGTGTTTGGGGAGCGCAAGCAGTTGCCGCTGCAGTAGCAATGGCGATGATCGGAGCCTCAACCGAACAAATTATATCAACAGCAAGAAGCGTTATTCCCGACGATTCTTGGCTTGGGCGTTGGTTTGATATAGCGATGCACATCGTTGACGATGCGAATGGCGATTTATGGAAAGCCTGGAATCCACTTCACCATCGATTACGAGCTGAATATCGTGCATCATGTGCTGAAGCCATATCAGAGACATTTGCAATTTTTCGATTAACAAAAGGTGAATTTGTGGATGGAGTGCTGGCAGCCTCCAACTTTGGTAGGGATAGCGATACTTTAGCTGCCATAGTCGGTGCGCTTGCAGGCGCTAAAAACGGGATAAAGGTAGTTCCTGAGGATTGGATTATGAAAGTTCGGAGACCAACTGGACGATGCCTCGCATTTACCAGCAAGTTGGATATTCAAGCATTGGCTTTAGATTTAGCGCAACTAATTTCAATAGATAAATGATATTACTATGTAGTAACCATTCATGAGTAAATAAAAAAGCGTTACGAGAAAAAATGGACTATACGAATAACTCAGAAAGGAGTAATAGGAGAAGATAAAATTAAATTCAATTATAAATCGCCAATAAAAATTCATTCAATAACGGGAGTTAAAGATGAGAAGTAAATTTATGCCAATAATTACGATTTTGTTTATTGCGAGCCTTGTATTTTCGGCTTGTACATCCACTCCGACCGCGGCTCCTCAAGAATCGGTTGCTACAGAAGCACCCATTGAAGCGCCTGCGGAGTCTGAGGAACCCGCGGTTACTGAAGCTCCGGCAGAACCAGAGGAAGCTACTACTGAGCCAGTGAAACTTTCCTTATACTCTTTAGCCTGGATTCAAGATAACCAGGATATGACTGTCGAACTTATCAACCAGTTCAATGAAGAGCATAAAGGGAAAATTGAGATCGAATACATTCAGGGAGATTGGGGCGAAGTGGAAAATTACATCACCTCAGGTGTTGCTGGTGGCGGTGGTATCGCAGATATTGTTGAAGGCGATACCGGCATGGGATTGGGCTGGTATGATCAAGGTTTCCTGGTTGATTTGACGCCTTACATCACCGATGAAATACGCGCCACAATGCCTGAAGAATATTGGGCTTCCCGCACTGCAAGAGATGGCAAAGTTTTCTTAAGTGGTACGGTAACTGGCAGTGAAATCATTGTTTTCTATAGCCCTGCCGCTCTTGAGAAAGCTGGTATTGAACCATCCTCACCGGACAATCTATGGTCATGGGAGCAATTGGTTGAGAATGCCAAGTTATTAACCCTGGATGCGAATGGAAAACACCTGGGTGAAGATGGATTTGATTCTGCCAATGTAGCTCAGTGGGGCTTCATGCCTCGGTTGGATAACGAGAAAATTTGGGAAGAAGGTCAGATATTCGTCATGCAAGCCACCGGTCAACCTATGATTCGTAAAGGCGATGATGGTGTTTGGGATATCTTTTTTGATGAAGCCGGAATCCCGGTTTTGGAGTCCTATTTGAATATTGTCAATGTTGGCATTACACCCGATAAAGCCATCGGACTTACCGGCGATTCCCAGAATGAAGCTTTCGCACAGGGGCAGGCGGCTATGATCCTGCGTGGATATTTCAATATCAGCGTATTAAAAGGTTTGTATCCCGTCTTCGAATTTGCGGTTATGCCTATCCCGATGTCTTCAGAAAACAAAGAATATTATGTCGATAATTGGGGACAGGGATTTAGCATTCCGGTAACCAGCGAGCACCCCGCAGAAGCTGCCGAATTCATTTTTTGGGTTCAAGAAGCTATACAAAATGCCAAATATGCCAGTTCTATCAGCATGGCGCCGGTCAACCCAGATGCATTGCAAGATCCGGTTCTGCTAGACGATCCCAATTGGGATACGATGCGTTTCTATCGTTCAATCGAAAAACTGCTGGTAGTTGAATACAATACAAATCAATCGGAATTTGTGACATCCGTTTATGCGCCTACTCTGATGGCGGTTGTCTCTGGAGAAAAGACATTGGATCAAGCCATGGAGGAAATCAAAGCGCTTTCAAAAGATATATTAAATCAATAACCTCCGATAAGTTTTTACCATACCTGGTCAGGGGAAGGGTATCCTGACCAGGTATCCCAAATTTTGGAGAAATATAAATGCATTCATATACTGCTTTGCGTAAAAATAGCACCCCTTATTTGTTAATCCTCCCAACAGTCATCACGATGATCATTTTCTCGGTTTACCCTTTTGTCAGTGGAATTCTATACTCATTCACTGATATAAAATTTGTTGGTGGAACTGCTACCTGGGTGGGTTTGGAGAATTTTACTCGTTTGTTTGGCGGTAAAGTAAACACCTCGATCAATTTTTATAAAGCGTTTCAAAAAAACATTCTTTGGACAGTTTGTGTTATCGGCGGGCAACTCATTATTGGTTATATTGCTGCACTGTTGTTGAATGAAAAACTGCCCGGTCAAGCTATTTTCCGTACGTTAATTATGCTACCCTGGGCAATTCCAAGCGTGGTTATGGCGCTAACCTGGCAATGGATGTACGATCCGTTTTTTGGACTTATCAATTATTATTTAAAAGAGTTAGGTTTTATTAAAGAATATATAACCTGGGTTGGTCAGCCCAATTCAACAATCTGGCCATTGGTGATAATAGGGATCTGGCGGGGTGTTCCGTTTTTGACTCTGATGCTACTTTCGGGGTTGCAATCTATCCCTGATGAGTTATATGAAGCAGCAAAAGTAGATGGCGCGTCAGTTATACAACGTTTCAGATATCTTACTCTTCCTCTGATGCGACCGGTAACCATGGTTGTGTTGATGTTAACCACGATGTGGTGGTGGAATTCATTCGATATTCAACGTGTGATGACTCCGGTGCTTAGTTTGGGGTATAACTCGATGACTCTCCCTATTTTGGCATGGCACGAAGCCTTTCAATGGAAACACCTGGGAAGAGGTGCTGCCATTTCGGTTATTTCTCTTGTGGTAATGTTTGTTTTTATTATCATCAATGCCCGAAGAGAATTAGGCGACGTAAAAGAGAGCAGGTAATATATGGATACAATCATAACCAGAAAAAACGCAAAGGATCTGTTCCGTATGAAAAAAAATTTTCTTACTCGCAAGAAAGTATTGAATGTATTACGGATAACCTTCTGTTATATTCTTTTAATCATTATTACCGTATTTTGTATCTTTCCAATTGCATGGATTATAAAAACAGCCTTTGAAACACCGCAATTCATTCGCAATCCACAAATTCAATGGATGCCTCTTGAACCAACGCTTGAAAATTTCACCGAAGTCCTTCAGAATCCCAGGGCAATGGTAGGTAGATCGTTTCTAAATAGCTTGATAGTGGCTGGTATTTCTACACTGCTTTCTACATTGATTACCGTGTTGGCAGCTTATGCCATTTCCAGATTCAACTTTATTGGAAAAAATTTCTTCGCGATTTATTTATTAATGATTAATATGGTGCCTCCGACTCTTATCTTGATATCTATGTTTATCTTTTTAGTGAAAATAAAATTGGTTAATTCTCATCCCGGCTTGATTATTTATTACACTGCCATTGGTCTGCCACTGGCAATTTGGATGCTGAAAAGTTATTTCGATACCATCCCTATCGATCTGGAAGAACAGGCGATGATCGATGGCGCGACACGCCTTCAGGCAATCAGATATATCATTTTGCCATTAGCGCTTCCCGGAATTGTGTCTGTTACTGTTTATGTATTCATGACGCACTGGAATGAGTTTATGGCAGCCCTTACCATTGTGCAGAAACAAGAGCTGCGAACACTACCGGTTCAAATCATCAATTTCCTGGGATTTGAACGAACAGATTGGGGACCAATGATGGCATTTAGTGTTTTGATTTCCATTCCTGCAGTAGTTTTATTCGTATTCGCCCAAAAACATTTAGTGGGTGGCTTAACCACGGGATATACCAAATAGTGAAAACAGGTAATGATTTGATGCTTATTCAAAAAGATTTATATCCTGAGAATTTACATTTAGCCGAAATTAGCCGGCTTGAAGAATCGGGAATTAATACCGGCAATCTAAAGACTCGAATTGAAGCTGAAATCCAATCGAGTGATTATGCATTTCGTGAAGAGGAGTTTTGGAAAGAGCTTGAAGAACTTGCCCAGCACCCTACTCTATATAACGAGCCATCGGATTGGGGATCCATTGAAAGCTTGAAATCTGGATTGTTCAAACCAAGCAGTGCGCAAATCGATAAAAAAGATTTGTATGATCGCGTTTATGGCGCCTGGTCAGGCAGATGTGCCGGTTGTGTTTTAGGGAAACCTGTCGAAGCCTGGACACGGCAAAAGATCGAAGCCTATTTACATTCAGTGGATGCATACCCGCTAAAATCATACATTCCGATGCGAACGTCGTTTGCCGATGGGTTGCAATTAAACTCCTGCCATCCGGTAGCAACTTTAGGAAATATTCATTTCATGCCGCGTGATGATGACCTCGATTACACAATCCTTGGTTTATATATTCTAGAAACATATGGACGTGATTTCACCGCAAATAATGTCGCTCAGGCGACATTCAGTACATTGCCATTCTATCTTGTATATACGGCTGAAGCCATTGCTTACCGAAATTTGGTAAACGGTCTTACACCACCTCACACGGCTTCTTATCGTAATCCATATAAGGAATGGATTGGCGCTCAAATTAGGGCAGATATGTGGGGGTATGTCAACCCCGGCAATCCACAACGGGCAGCTGAATTTGCCTACCGGGATGCTTCATATACACACACCGGGGTGGGTATATATGGCGAGATGTGGGCGGCTGCTTGCATTGCAACGGCGTTTCTAGAAGACGATCCTTGCCGGGTTATTCAAGCCGGGCTGAGTGTAATTCCGGAAGATAACCGATTATCTGAAGCGATATCGTCAACCATGAAATGGACTCAAGAATCCAGGGATTGGCTAACTATCTGGGAGCAAATTCATACCAAATATGGCCATTATCATTCCATCCATGTAATTCCCAATACTTGTTTTATTGTGATGGGATTGATTCTGGGTGAAGGTGATCTGGAAAATAGTATCTGTACCACGGTCATGGCAGGTGGTGATACCGATTGCACGGGTGCGACAGTTGGCTCGATGGTCGGTGCTATGAAAGGGTTTAAAGCACTCCCCGAAAAATGGATTGCGCCATTGAATGATCAGGTAAAAAGTTTGATCATAAATTTTCAAGATATGAAAATATCTGACCTGGCAAAACGGACAATTTCTTTGATAAAGATGGGTGATTAAATTGGATGGGAAATTTACTCCGGTTTTCCTGGAACCATTTTTCAACATTGACCGAGCAGGGGAAGGTTGGCATGCGGCAGTAGGTTCGCGCCTTTCTTCCTTACCCCATGGAAAACAAAATTTCCGTGGCATACCTTTTGAGCTGGGTTCTCATGAGGAAAACTGTTGGCTGGCACTCAAAGAAAAGGATAGCCGGATAGATATTCCGTTGTCGGGAACTGCATCTTATTTAATATTTGTGCATTTCTGTGACCTGGTAAAAGACGATCAGCAAAATCCATGGTTAACATCCGACAATGAGGTCGGTTTTCATGCACACGCTGGTGAAATATTAGCCAATTACACACTTTGTTATGAGGATGGTGAAGATTTCACAACGCCAATCCGCAGACGATTTGAGATTGAACAGGCATTAAGAGTATGGGGACAAGAAGCATTTGCTGCATTACCTCACGAAGGTTTTCGGCCTGTTTCGTTCAAAGGTACTATTCCACAAGGGAAATGGGGTTTTTATCAACAGGGATTAACCAGTGATCAATCGCCAACTTCATTACGCTATTGGATATATGCCTTAAAAAATCCCAATCCGAGAATGCCATTAAAAGCTCTTCGAATTTCATCCACTGGTATTAGTGGGGTGGTTATTGCGGGAATAACCATGTATCATGGAAAAGATCATCCACTTCGTTACAGTGCATTGAAAAGCCTAAAAATCAATTTAAAGCAACCAATATGCCTGGATGAGCTGCATATAGAGATTGATACCGGGATTATTACCCGCCGCTATCAAACAATTCCGATCGAACCTCAACAATGGTTACAGGCACCTACAGCAGGGTTGGGGGAAGAGACTTTATCAATTCTACAAAATTCTTTTCAGTGGTTAGATATAACTGCGAATTGTGATGCCATTTTATCCATTGAAAATCACAAGTTTGACCTTGGCGAGGCCTTTGCGAATTTTAAGGGTGAGAGCAAAGATGAATTGGCGTCGATTGAAATCCTTTCACCTAATACAGTATGTATCCAAGGCAAGGTCATTGAAGAAACAACTTCTCAAGTCACACCGGTGCGAATCAGTTTTCGAACAATCGACGGACGCTATTTTCCTCCATATGGTCACCGGCATACGATCAATGCCAATTGGTTCGAAGATTACGGGGGCGACTTGTTACTAGGCTCCACACCTTATGCATACATCGATGGTACATTCCGAATTGAGTTGCCTGTGGGAGAAGAAGTTCTGGTTGAAATAACCAAGGGTTTTGAATATAACCCTATTCGTAAACGGCTGACGGTCGAGCCGGGACAAAGCGAACTCACGTTTTTAATGCAAAGAGCTGCTCATTGGCGGGAACACGGGTGGGTTACTGCCGATACGCATGTCCATTTTATATCCCCTCAAACTGCCTGGTTGGAAGCGAGAGCAGAAGGTGTAAATCTGGTTAATTTACTGGCTTCTCAGTGGGGTGAGCTTTTCACTAATATTCATGATATTTCCGGTAAAGTTAGTGGTGCCAGCGAGGACGATACCATTATATGGGTAGGAACAGAAAACCGCCAGCATGTGCTTGGACATATTAGTTTATTGGGAGTAAAAGGTAATCCGGTTTTCCCGATGGGGACAGGAGGACCGGATGAAGGTTATTTTGGTGATCCTACCGTGATATGTCTGGCGGAATGGGCTGATCTTTGCCATGAACGAGAAGGATTAGTAATTCTTCCCCATTTTCCTCAACCTTATTGCGAGGCGGCTGCCGATATTGCCCTGGGAAAAATCGATGCGGTTGAAATACGCAACTTCATTCCCGGTATCGAGAGTTCCAGTATGAAAGAGTGGTATCGCTATCTTAATTGTGGATACCAGGTGCCGGTTGTTGGGGGAACCGATAAGATGTCAGCCGGTATACCGATAGGCGGTGTTCGCACATATGCCCGATTATTAGGTGATCAGGATTTATCATTTGACTCATGGGCGCAGGCGGTTCGAGCCGGACGTACATTTACCACCAGTGGACCTTTGATCGAATTTGCGGTTGAAGGCAAACACCCTGGCGATTGCATCAAACTATCCGAAAAGGGCGGGAAATTATTCTACGAAGCGAATATTGAATCGATCTATCCGGTTGATGAGGTACAAATTATATTAAACGGGAACATAATCGACAGCGTTGTTTCACAGAAAGGTGAAAGAAAGCTGAATATTGGCGGCGAAGTAATCACACAGGAGAGCTGTTGGTTGGCAGCTCGCTGTGTGAGTAAATTAAAAGCACAACACACATGGCCGGTAAATCATGTAGCAGCGCATACTTCTCCGGTTTATATTCAATGTGGTAATTCTGAGGTTTTCAACCTTTCTGATGCAACCCATATTCTCACGTTACTTGAAGGCGGATTAACCTGGCTGGATACATTATCTATCCCAATTAGCTCTGAACGACACAACGTATTAAAAAACACGTTTAATACTGCGCATGAGGTGGTCACTAAGCGGTTATATAGCCACCATTATCATCACCAAAAATCAAAAGGAATACAACCGTAAAATGATGCAAATCGGGAATTCATCTCTAACAAATATAGCACGCCTCCGTGAAGGTGTGTCCCGAGAACGGGTGTCATCCTGGGATAAAACGGGGGGAAACCAGGATTATTGGGTATTGAATCCGGGAGAAACACAAACAATTTTCGAGAAGACCGGAGCTGGATGTATTAAACATATTTGGATCACCTTGGGTTGTTCTGAGATACATTACGCACGGAAAATTGTGTTACTTGCCTGGTGGGATGGTGAAAATGATCCCAGTATTGCATGCCCTATTGGCGATTTTTTTGGTATCGGACATGCTATCATAAAAAACTTCTGGAGCATGCCATTACAAATGAGCCCGGAAAACGGGAAGGGTTTTAATTGTTGGTTCCCCATGCCATTTTGCGAACAAGTCAAAATTTCAATTATGAATGAAACGCAATCGGAAGTCACACTGTTTTTCTATGTGGATTATGAGAGTTATCCATCACTGGACGGTGGTTTTGGGAGGTTTCATACGCAATGGCGACGACAAAATCCGACTCCCGGTTGGGGAGATGACAATCGCCATTTCTGGATCGATAAACAATACCGTGATGATATCTACGGCACATCAAATTTGACTGCCGGGAAAAATTACGTGATATTGGATGCAGAGGGTAAAGGACAGTATGTGGGTTGTCATCTCGACGTGGATTGTTTTAAATTAGGTAAAAACCGATGGTGGGGGGAGGGGGATGATATGATATTTATTGATGGATTAGCTTTTCCACCCCGCCTTCATGGCACCGGCAGCGAAGATTATTTTAATATGGCTTATTGTCCGACACAGGAATATTGCTCTCCATACCACGGTATCACTGTTAATTCCGGGAATACTGAGTGGGCATGGGCGGGTAAAAATTCTGTTTACCGTTTCCATATTGAGGATCCAATATATTTTGAGAAATCTATCTTGGTAACCATCGAGCACGGACATGCCAATAACCTGACCAACGATTATTCTTCAACTGCATATTGGTATCAATGCGAACCACATAAACCATTTCCAGAATTGTTGCCAGTTTCTCTTCGATTACCTCGAGAATATATTCATTTTTAAGGGATTCTAATGCAACCAAAAACATATCCAACTGATCATATGTTACGGGGAGCTCTTATTGGCTGCGGACATATTTCTATCCATCACTTGCGAGCCTGGGCACAGGTCAAAGGTGTTAAGATTGTAGCCCTGGCAAATCGCACTAAAAACAAGGCTGAAGAGCGTGCCAGGGAATTCGGAATTCCTATTGAGCATGTTTATAGTGATTATCGGGAATTATTACGAAATGAAGTGCTGGATTTTGTCGATATAGCCACAGCTCCGGATATTCACCGAATGCAGGTCGAAGATGCTGCTGCTCACGGGGTAAATGTTTTTTGTCAAAAACCGTTTGCACCTTCCCTGGAGGACGCACTACACATGATGAGAAGCTGCAATGAGGCTGGTGTTCTCTTTGCTATCAATGATAACTGGCGCTGGCGAAGCTGGTATAGGGATCTTAAACGATATCTTCAGCAAGGAATAATTGGTTCTCCCCATTATATGCGCATAGAAAAACACAATGATTTAACGTTGCCTTTACCGGATGGTAGTTTACCACAAGTATTTATTAACCAATCCTATATGCTTACTATGGAAAAATTGATTGTTTTCGAATGGGGCATTCACTTGATCGACGTGATGCGCTTCTTATTTGGCGAGGTGAAAAACATTTATGCCCGTATGGATCATGTCAGCCCGATTTGTTCCGGAGAAGATAGGGCGATCATCAATTTGGAAGTCGGTTCGATAAATGGCTTGATCGATATCAGTTGGGCGAGTGTCAATGGTGAAAAACGAGCCAGTCAGTTGGAGCAAGTGACTTTAGAAGGAGATGTCGGTACAATCGAGTTGATTCCAGATCGACAGGATCTGTTGAAAATATCCAAAAAAGAAGGAACGCACCAAAAACCAGCCTTCGATTGTACACCGGAAGAAGCATATCAAGCCAGTTATAACGCCGCTCAGCGACACTTTGCTGAATGTCTGCGGAATGGGAGGCTACCTGAAACCGTAGCGGAAGATAATTACCGTACATTACAAGCTACCTTTGCTGCCTATGAATCGGCAGCAGGAAATAAAGTGGTGTTTTTGGAGAAATGATGGAATACGATCTTAGCGGGATTATCGATATGCATATACATACACAGCCAGATGTTTCACCTCGACAATTGGATGATATTCAAGCTGCTCAACAGGCGAAAGATGCTGGTATGCGTGCTATCCTGATTAAATCGCATGTGGTATTAACCGCTGATCGGGCGGCTATTGCCGAAAAGGTGATGGGGGATATTAATGTTTTTGGAGGTTTAGCGTTGAATTATGCTTCGGGAGGTTTTAATCCAGAAGCAGTGGAAACTGCCATAAAAATGGGGGCAAAAGTGATATGGATGCCAACGCGCAGCGCCAGGAACATGTTTTCTCGGGCAGGTTTGGAAGGTGGATTGAGTATCTTCAATGAAGATAGATCGATTCTACCGATTATCCATACTATTCTGGAGCAAATCAAGCAAGCGGGAATTGTGCTAGCAACCGGCCATTTATCGGTTGACGAATCGATTGCGCTGGTTAACCTGGCAAAAACCAAGAATCTCCCGAAAGTTATGATCACTCATCCGGAGGCGGAATTTATCAAAATGCCTGTAAGTTTACAAAAAGAGATCCACGCTTCAGGGATATTTTTCGAGCGATGTTTTGTGGATACAACGCCCCTCATGCACCATGCGACCAATATAGAGGAAATCGGTGATCATATCCGCGAGGTTGGTGTTGGGTCCACGGTGCTTTCAACGGATTTAGGGCAACCTGAAAACCCATCCCCGGTGGAGGGTATGGTTACATATCTGGCTTCTTTAGCGAAATTCGGATTCAGCAAAAGTGAGATATCAAAGATGGCTGGCCAAAACCCAGCATTTTTATTGGATTTATGAGGCATTATGAGCAAAATCGAAACTGACTTATCCCCGGAAATTCAATTGGAAATGCTAAAAACCATGTTGAAAATCCGATATTTTGAAATGACGGCTGGATCTTTATATAAAAGAGGGTTACTCAAAGGCGGAGTTCATGCCTGTATCGGTCAAGAAGCGATACCGGTGGGTATTAGCGCTCATCTAAGAACCGATGATTACATCACCAGCACCCATCGCGGGCATGGCCACCACATTGCCAAGGGAGCAGATGTCAAACGCTTAATGGCAGAATTGATGGGCAAAGAAACCGGGTATTGCAAAGGACGCGGTGGCTCGATGCATGTGGCAGCGTTTGAGGTGGGAAGCCTGGGAGCTTTCCCTATTGTAGCCGCCGGAGTTCCGTGCGCTGTGGGGGCGGCTTTTTCGATGATGCACCAAGGGAAAGATCAAGTGGCGGTGGCCTACTTTGGAGATGGGGCGCTCGGACAGGGGACGATATATGAAGCCTTTAACCTGGCATCTGTCTTGAAATTACCGGTAGTTTTCGTTTGCGAGAATAATTGCTTTGCAGTTTCAACCAGAACAGAAGCAACTGTGGCTTTAAAAGATATCCCTTCCTTCGCTGCTTCTTTCGGTTTTACGGGCGTGCGAGAAAATGGACAAGATGTCCTTAATGTATATAAAACAGCAAGAGCAGCGATAACACGTGCAAGAGAAAACCAAGGTCCGACATTACTTTATTTTGATACTTATCGCTTTGAAGGGCATTACTTTGGAGAACCGGAAATTTATCGCACACGAGAGGAAGTTCAGAAATCCAGAGATGAATTGGACCCTATTGACATATTCAGTGCCTACTTACTTGATGCAGGAATGATGAATAAGCAATCCAGAGATGAAATTGAAATATCTGCCAGGGCAGAGATAGAAGAAGCAATTGAGTTTGCCAAACAAAGCCCCGACCCCAATCCGGAGGAGTTTGCTAAATATGTCTACGCGTGAGCAGGGCACTTCACCAAGAAAATTAAGTTACCTTTTGGCAATTCGGGAAGCGATGCAAGAAGAAATGCGCCGGGATAAAAACGTGATCCTGTTGGGTGAAGATGTAGCGCGACACGGCGGTGGTTTTGGTGTATCGAAAGAATTATGGGAAGAATTCGGGGATGCCCAGGTGAGAAACACCCCAATTTCGGAAAATTGTCTGGCTGGGATGGCATTGGGTGCTGCCATGACCGGTTGTCGCCCGATCTTGGAATTCATGTTCATGGACTTTTCTGCCCTGGCAATCGATCAAATTTGTAATGAAGCTGCCAAGGTGAGTTATATGTATGGCGGACAAACTAATGCGCCAATTGTATTTCGCTGTCCGCAAGGCGGGTTATCCTATAAAAGCGCAGGAGCCCACCATTCCCAAAGCCTGGAAGCCTGGTATGCCCATATTCCCGGATTGAAAGTGGTTTTCCCTGCCACACCGTACGATGCAAAAGGATTGTTGAAAGCAGCAATCCGCGACCCTAATCCGGTCGTATATATCGAGCATAAGGCATTATATAGCACCGAAGGTCTTGTCCCTGAAGAAGAATATCTCATCCCAATAGGGAAAGCGGATATCAAGCGCAGCGGCAATCAAGCCACAATTATTGCTGCCGGATATATGCTGCAATATGCTCTAGAAGCCGCGCAAAATCTGGCTATCGAGGGTATCGAAGTGGAGGTAATCGATCCACGTACGTTAAATCCTATGGATGAAGATTGTATTTTTACATCTATTCGTAAAACCCATCGAGTTGTATTAGTTCAGGAAGCATGTCGGTCTGGTGGCGTAGCCGCAGAGTGGGGTATGCGTATAAATGAAGCGTGTTTTGATTGGCTGGATGCCCCAATCACCCGTGTGGCGGGTGCGGATGTCCCCATCCCCTATGCCCAATCGTTGGAGAATAAAGTATGGCCAAACCCGACTCAAATAGTCGATGTAGTTAAGAATGCGTGTTATTTCAAATAGATAAGGTGGATTAATGGCTAGTGAAGTTTTCATGCCTCGTCTGACCCATGATATGACCAGTGGTCGTTTATTACATTGGTTGAAAAAGGAAGGCGATTTGGTGAGTATCGGTGAAACATTGTTTGAGGTTGAGACCGACAAGGCTGTATCGGAAGTTCAGGCAGAAGCCAGTGGATTATTACAAAAAATCGCGTTTCAAGAAGAGCAAGATGTACCAGTTGGCGCGGTGATGGCTTTGATCATTGCATATGGTGAAGAATTACCAGTATCAGCAAAGGGAATTTTGGGAAAATCCATTTTTCCCCCTTCCCAAGATAATAGGAGAGTACAAGAACAGAATCAAAATCGAGATGTCGCACAAAGAGAATCACCACCAGAACGACGGGTGTTCATTACCCCAATTGCTCGCAAACTGGCGATTGAGAACAACATCGATCTCAACCTATTGAAGGGTAGCGGACCTCGCGGCAAGATTGTTGAAGCGGATGTTCGTGCTTGGATCGCGCAGCGGAATGAGCTGGCATCTGTTGCTTATACACCAGTTGAGGATATGGCATATGAGATTATTCCATTAACCGATATCCAACGAATCACAGGTCAGAGGATGACCCAATCTGCAACTACTATCCCTCAATTTACCCTGGAAGTGGATGTCAATATGGCGGAAGCATCCCGATTGAGGAATTTCTTATCATCTCAATTAGGTGTGAAAATATCTTTTACAACCCTAATAACTGACGCGACAGCTAAAGCTCTCCACCTTCACCCGCGCCTCAATGCTACATATGTAGAGGGTGAAATCCGATGCTATAAATCAATCAATATAGCTGTGGCTACGGCTACCGGGCAAGGATTATTAGCGCCGGTAATCCATGATGCGGATACATTGACTTTGGCGCAAATCCAGGAAAGGATAAATTATTTCCAAAGTCACTCAGATGGTAAATCATTCAGCATCGAAGATTTAAGCCATGCAACGTTTACACTATCCAATCTCGGGATGTATAGTATCGACCGGTTTACGGCTTTGATCAACCCACCCCAGGCAGCGATATTGGCTGTGGGAAAAATATGTGAACAAGTAACCATGAAAACCGATAAGCCATTGATCTATCCTTTGATGACTCTTCGTTTGAGTATTGATCACCGAATTTTGGATGGGGCAACTGCGGCTCCGTTTTTGATGGATGTAAAAGAGATACTTGAAACCACCCGTTAGGTTTAACCATGAAAATCAACCCTTCAGAATATTTATCACGTGCTGAACAACTTCGCGCTGAAATGGTATTACGAAATTTAAATGCCTTACTTTTTTATGGTTGGAAACGCGGACAGATATTTTTTGTCTCCGGTTACTATCCGAACTATATTGCCAATGTAGCCATGGTACTGCTGCCCCGAGAGGATGAACCTGCATTACGTATTCGCTTTCCCTTTGATTTGGATCGGGCAAAAGGTGAAAGCTGGATAAAAGATGTGGGGGCCAGCGGAAATGTTCTCAATCTGGCTGATGATTGTGCGGACATTTGCCAGAGAAAGGGATTGACTACTGCTCACATTGGATTGGTTACAGGCGATAATGTGATGGATGAAATGCCACGAAGTCTATTTATTGCCCTTCAAAAAGCACTTCCCGATGTGGAATGGGTGGAAGCAAACGATATGATCCAAAGTGCCCGGTTGATTAAAACATCAACCGAATATGGGGCATTAAGAGAGTCAGCGAAATTAGCCGATCTGGGGATCAGAGCTGCGAAAAGTGCGATAATGTCCGGTTGTACCGAGTATGAAGTAGTGGCATCTGCAGAAGCGGAAATGCGGAAGAAGGGTGCTGATGCTCATCTGGTGGTGATTGCCTCTAAAGGATTGACAGATCTAATTGGGCCTCCAGAAAATAAAATACTGGAACCTGGAGATAACGTTATCCTGGAAGCCGCAGTACAAAAAGATGGCTATTGGACTCAGGTCGCCCAGGTTGCTTACGTGGGAGGTCCTTCAGAAGCGCAATCGAAAATCTATAAAGATACTTACCAGGCATTTCAAGAAGGTGTAAAAGCAGTTAAACCAGGAATGCTATGCAGTGGTGTAGCGAAAGTGATCCAGACTTTTTTAGAAGATCGTGGCTATGGCGGTTCCATTGAGCAGGATTTCGGGCATGGCATTGGTTTAGATTTGCCCGAACCCCCGCTTATCGAATTCAAAGATAACACCATCATTAAAAAAGGGATGGTTATTGTTATCCACCCATCGGTTCGAAAAATGGGGGTTGGTGGGGCATTTATCGGGGGAACGGTTTTGGTACATGATGATTACGCCGAGATTATTCATGAGATCCCTGAGCTCGCTTAGCTTAGACTGGAGAATTAAACGATGAAGACCAAGATACGCTTTTTAGGCGTGGCAGCTTTTGAAATTACCAATACACAAGGGAATGTGATTCTTATCGACCCATTTTTAGATGAAAATCCTGCCTGCCCGGTAAAAGTCACTGAATTGGAAAGGGTAGATTTGGTTCTGGTGACACATTTGGCTTATGACCACCTTGGTGATGCTGCGGAAATTGTAAACAGGTTTAAATGCCCGGTGGTTTGTGGCGCAGAAGTGAAGGTTTACTTGATGCAAAAAGGGGTAGATCCAAGTCTCATACGCACGGTACCCTGGGGCGGGCAAGTTAATCCCCGGGGAATTCGCGTAAGAGCCGTAGAGTGCCACCACACATCTTTTCGTAAGGCACCCAATGGCGAGTATTTATGTGGAAATCCTCTTAGTTTTATTCTTTATGCTGACCCAGGGGTACGGATTTACCACTCAGGGGATACAGCTATTTTTAGCGATTTGAAATTAATCGGTGAGCTTTACCGACCAAATATCGGTTTAATGTGCGCCTGTGAGATTGAAAATGATTATCTTGAAAAACTGGGATTGATGGATCATTATGGCAATGAGATGAATGGCGATGAAGGGGCATTAGCGGCGATGTGGTTGCGATTGGATTATGCCATCATATGCCATTATTTAAATATTAAGGGCCACCCGGATATCGACCGGTTTTTTGCAATCCTGCAAAATCGAAGTTCAGATGAAAAACCCCTTACCAAACCTCTGGTATTAAACCCTGGCGAAACTTTTGAATATGAGGGAAAGGGTGAATGAGATGGATTTAAGTGGAAAAGTTGCCATTGTAGCCGGCGGGAGTATGGGAATTGGTAGAGCTGTAGCTATGTTATTAGCCCAAAAAGGCGCCAACGTGGTTGTCGCTGACCTGAATGAGGAGGGAGGTTTGGAAACGCTCAAGGGTATCCGATCCAATGGTGGAGATGGGATGTTTATTCAAGTCGATGTTACGGATTGGGAAGATATTACACAATTGGTTTCCCAAACATTAAAGCTATTCCGAAAAATCGATATACTGTTTTCAAGTGTTGGTGTGTATGCCAGGGCGAGGTTGATAGATACCGATGAAATATTGTGGGATCGCATTATGCAAATCAATGTTAAAAGTGCTTTCTTACTATGTAAAGCAGTGATCCCGGAAATGGTCCGCAATCAGGGTGGATCGATTATTTTATCCTCATCATCCGTAGGGTGGCATGATTCTGCACCAAATATCGCGGCATATGCCACCAGTAAATTCGCCATTACAGGGTTGACCAAATCCGTTGCGTGCGAACATCTGACCGATCATATCCGCGCGAATTGCATTTGTCCTGGTCCAACCGATACACCGATGATCAGGGGGGGCAGGAGCCCGGAAGAATTGGAGGCTTTTGTTGGTAGTATTCCTATTAAGCGACTGGCTGCCCCTGAGGAAATTGCACAAGCGGTGTTATTCCTGGCATCTGATGAAAGCGCATATATAACAGGAGTGGCGTTTCCTGTGGATGGTGGGCAAACAGCCTTCGTATAGACATTATTTTTGTTGTCATGAACCAAAAGGAAAATGCATTAAGAATTATTCACTTCGATCACCCAGAATGGGTTATGGAACAACCTCCTTGTTATATGGTTTCATACCAGGGATGCGATCATGAAGGTTATCAGGGCATAGGAGACGAACACCCGCCTGGTTCTAGATGGACAGATATTTGGGGTGTGGGGTGGCATAAGGAACTGGATGAGATGATGGGGCTGCCAGTAGAGAATCCTTTATCTGAAATGCAATACCTCAAGGATTATCAATGGCCTGACCCAAATGATCAGCGGATTATTGAGAAAATTTATCGACTTAAGTCAGAATATGTTTATGAAAGTACTTTTATCACTGGTTCTCACCGCGATACTCTATGGGAAAAAGCCTACATGCTGGTGGGGATGAAAAAATTAATGGGTTATTTTTATACTGAACCCGAATTTGTGAGAGAAATATTTCATAGGATTATGGATTTTCACCTGGGGATAGCGAAGCATTATATCAATATTGGGGTTGAGATGGTGAAAATGACCGACGATCTTGGGATGCAAATTGGACCTCTCTTGGGGCCAAAAATAGTCAATAAATTTTTAATTCCGGAATATAAACGCTTGTTCAAATTCTATAAAGATAAAAATGTTTTGATCAATTTCCACTCATGTGGCAATGTTTTATCCATTCTTGAACCGCTTATGGAGTTGGGAGCCGATATTTTAAATCCAATTCAGGATAGCGCTAACGATTTGTCCAGGGTACGCCAGATTACTCAAGGGCGATTAGCCTTGCAAGGCGGAGTAAGTTCAAAGACTATTTTGAAAGGATCAGAAAAGGAAATCAGTAATGTGGTAAAAGAGCGAATTCATCTTCTTGGTCAAGAAGGTGGTTATTTTTGTTGTGTGGATCAAACGATGCCTTATCCACAAGCTCATTTGGATTATCTAAAGGCAGCTGTACAACATTATGGAAAATATCCATTTTAGATTCTTCTATCTATTTGTTACCAGTTTTATGAGTGCACGCAATTATTGCGACTATGAAAGGACACGAATGCTATGAATACAAACGATAGATACTTTCATCGGGTTTTAGAACAAACTCCCACTAGGTTTTGGATCAATAATCCTACCCGCGAGCAAGCTGACTGGGCAATTGCGGAAGGGGCTTTAGGTTGCACCAATAATCCTTCTTACACACAAAAAATGCTCGATCATCCCACGGAAGGTGCATATGCACTAAATGTATTGGATCAGGTGCTCAGGGATGTCCGTGATGATGCCAAGGCAGCCGTTGAATTTCAAGCGCGCATGGCGAAACCCATTGCAGAGAAATTTATTCCCATCTACGAGCAAAGTGGTGGAAGACATGGTTATGTGAGTATTCAGGGTGATCCTTTCCACGATGAAGAGGCTGACTATATTGTGCAAGAATCGTTTGAAAACCGCAAAATCGCTCCAAATATTTGCTGTAAAATCCCCACCACGGAAACTGGCATCAAAGCCATGGAAACATTAGTGCCAATGGGAATACCCCAAAATGCCACTGAATGCTTTGCGGTCAGTCAGGTGTATGGGATTTGTAATTCATACGAGAAATTGGCAAAAGAAAGCGGCAAAAAACCGTATTTTGTTGTTTCGCATATTGCCGGTATTTACGACGATTATTTGAAAAAATATGTCGAAGATAACGAAATAGAGATCAGTTCAGATGTAATGGCTCAGGCAGGATTAGCTGTGGCGCGCAAGGTTTATGCCCTAATGGTGGATGAAGGATATAGTGCGATATTCGTGGGTGGAGGGGCACGTGGGCTACATCATTTTACTGAAATGGTGGGAGGTAATGTTTGTATCACAATTAATTGGGAAGGCACCGCCGATAAACTATTGGACTTGAATCCCTCGGTGATTTATCGCTTGTTTAACCCGGTACCATCGAAGGTTATTGATGAGTTGATGGAGAAACTACCTGATTTCCGAAAGGGTTACCAGGCAAATGGGTTGGCAGTAGAAGAATATGAAGGATTTGGTCCGGTACAATTGTTTCGCAGCAGTTTTGTTAAAAGTTGGAGTAAGGTGATGGAAGTGATAAAAGAGCGAAGAAAAATCATATAATTATTGTTTGTAAAACGAAAAACTAAATATAACTGCCCATAACAGTTATAAAATATTAACCATTAATATAAAAATAAACGATTTATGAGGAAACCAGGAGAATTATTTTTTGGAAAGCAGGAAAGCAAGAAAATTATTTTCCGTTAATAATATACGGGTGCCCTCGTCTGGCATCGCGACTATTATGAAAATTGAAGATTAATAAGGATACCAGGAGCCAGTAAATTTCCTCTTTTCTCCTCTGTTCTACGAAATTAGGGGTATATCCATGGAACAAGGGGATAGGAAAGTAAGAAATAATTTTCAGCCATGTAAAATGCGGGTGTGCTTTCGCTAGCATGGCAACGTGTATCAAAAATACTAAAGGTAAATTACTCCATTTTTTAGAGTTATGTTGAAAATATTCTCTCGAAATAAAAAACACGAATGAATAAAATTTTGGCTTATTTATTACTTTTATGAAGATATATTTTGGATTAACGGCAGATTTATTTTATGGGGTGTTGACAGGATTAATGCGGTAGAGATTGTTCCAAAAGCGCTTAACGTCTGTACGATTTTCTCTAATCTTTCCATCGATCCTACAGCTAAGCGTAGATAAAAAGCATCTTCACCGGTCACATGATGGCATTCAAGAACTTCCGGTTCATCTTCCAATGCAGTCATCAAACGGGCATATCGTTCTGGTGGGGTGCGTAGACGGACAAATGGTCGAATGGGTAATCCGATTGCATCTATTAAATCTCTTCGTGATGACCCTGGATTATATCGGCTGATTCCATCTCCATAAAAAAACCGTCTATACTATCAATTGTCTTTAATGTCTATAGAGTTCTATATATGTAGGACAATTTATATAAATAGTAAAAATTATTCAAGCTATGGTTTCCCAATTGCACTAACTTGCACCAGCATTAAATAATCCGTTTTGTTTTCGAACTTTTTACAGCCAAATATTTATATATTGATATCGATAACTCCCACTTAAGGCGCCCCCGGCGCGATTCGAACGCGCAACCGTCTGATCCGAAGTCCTAGAACAGATGATCTATACCGTATATGTAGTCTATTGAGTCTATTGAGTCCTAGATATGGGGGGTGCTTTATATATTTTGTCTATATTTTCCATGCTTTGGTACCCCATTTGCACCACTTCTGCACCAGGCATGAAGGAAGGAAAGGCAACTCTGTTTGTTAACTAACTAGTGAAGAATTGAATTTAAAAAATTATGCACGAATGGTTTAAACATGTTATTGGGTGTGATAAGTTTAATCTAATACAATTACCATAATTCGGTTCAAAAATTGATAATTTGTTGTAAAAAATCATAAGATATCTAATTTTATAGTTGATATTGGTACACGTTTTATTCAATATTGATTTTAAATATATCTCCCAGATCATCAGGAAAAAGTTGGTGTAACATATTTTCTGTAAATTTCTGAACCTTAACAGAATGGTGAGTCAGAAGTATCCTTAAGGTACCACAACCTAAAAAG
>JAFGJM010000001.1 GCA_016929095.1 Anaerolineales bacterium
ATTATATAAATATATAACAAGATGCACTTTCTAATAACAAAAAATAACCTCACCTCTGCCCATAAACGGGAAATGGCTTAGAAGTGAGGTTATTGGTAGAACTTACTCAGAACATTATTTATTGATAGATCTCATAGATTTAACAATCGATGAAATCATTCTTTTATTATCGATCAATCTTCTCTTATTATCACCGGTAAATTGACACATACACCCGATGGACGAGCGTCCATCTCATCCCAACCATTCCATGGGATTGTTATCCATCGGCTGGCAGGCATGAAGGGGGTGGTGACGGGTCTATACAGAACGCGCATCCGCCAGTGAAAGGGTGCACATTGCGATACTGATTGAACTGAGGCAGCAACTCTGCTTCCGAGAAGTATGTCATACCAGGCTGCGGTCGGTTCGATGGTTGTATTCTGTCCATCATAATGCACGCGAATAGGCTTGATTTCAACTTCATACTTGATGTGCCCAAAACCAAATGGACTGTTATCATTTAAGTAAATCCTAAATCCTGAAGAGTTTAATTTACCCAAGTTGGCTACATAACCTGTGCTCAAGTTGACCATATACAATCCAAAGGAATTACCTTTGCCGCCATTGCCATAATATACAAAAGCCCGCCCTTCATGATTATAAGATACCTCATACCAGGGTGCGCCTACCACCACTTCAGCGTATCCATCGCCGTTCGTATCTCCGGCGCTGGCTACCGAGCTGCCGTAATGGGCGCTGGTTTGGTCTCCTTGACCATACCATTTTGGTGCGGATATAACCCCTGTAAATGATCCATGATACACCCAGGCGCCCCCCTCGTTCGTTTCCCCATCATTCCACAAATAGCCTCCTACGATGATGTCAGCATAGCCATCGCCGTTCACATCGCCGGCGCTGCCAACCGAACATCCGAAATTAGCGCTTAATTGGCTGCTTACCTTCGTCCAGTTCGGTGTTAGATAAATACTGTTTCCTGAGCTAAGATACACCTCTGCTTTACCTTCGTTTTCATACGTGCCATCCCACCCTGGTGTACCGATGATGATATCCGAACGTCCATCGCCATTCACATCCCCCGCCGTACTTACCGAACTTCCATAGTTTGCCCCAATTTGGTCGCCATCATTGCGCCATTGATAAGTATCGGATAATCCATCCTTTGAACCAAGGTAAACCCAGGCGCCGCCCTCATTATTTTGACTGTTATCCCAATAAGGACCGCCGATGATGACATCCGAGTATCCATCGGCGTTGATATCTCCCGCCGTTCCCACGTCAAAGCCAAACTGGGTGCCATCTTGAAAAACATGCGCATGCCAGATAGGTGCAGATATCAACCCGCTGGCTGAACCCGCATATACCCAGGCTCCGCCATTGTCTGTATTTGTGTAATCATAAAACGGCGATCCGACGATCACATCGCCGTATCCATCGCCATTCACATCTCCGGCATTTCCCACCGCATAGCCAAATTGTGCATCTTCCTGGTCGCTATCCTTCGACCACGCCGGTGAAGTCGCTAAACCCGAAGCTGATCCAAGATAAACAAAAGCAGCACCTTCGTCTTCTTCTGCGGATGAATTTTGATAATAAGGACTTCCTACAATGACATCATCAAATCCATCCCCGTTTACGTCGCCGGCAGTGCTCACCGACCAGCCAAAAAATGCACTTTCCTGATTGGAGTATTTATGCCAGGAGGGAGAGCCGCTTAAACCGGTCGCCGCACCCAGGTAAAGGAATGCCCCACCTTCAAACGCCAGCCCATCATCCCATTGGGGTGCCCCCACAATCACATCAGCATAACCATCCCCATTGATATCGCCAGCTGAGGCTACCGCATGACTGAAGTGAGAATTTTCTTTATTACTGGCTTTGGTCCAACCGGCATCTTCAGCTATGCTATCCGCCGCGCCATAGTAAGCATATACCGAGCCGGCTGTCGCACTCTTGCCTGGCGCTCCAACCAGGATGTCCGAATAGCCATCACCATTCACATCCCCAGCCGTGGCTACTGAAAAGCCAAACCAGGCATTGGTTGCATTCCCCTCGGCATACCAATCCCTGGAAGAACTGATGCCGCCCGAATGACCATACCAGACAAATGCCATCCCCTCATCGGTGCTGTCATTTGTATAATACGGAGCGCCTACGATCACATCCGCATAACCATCACCGTTCACATCACCCGCCGTGCTCACCGAGGTGCCAAATCGCGCCCCTTCGTCGTTCCCTTCGTCATGATTATCATAATTGGTGTCCAACCCGGTTGACGAACCCAAATACAACCTGGCTGCGCCTTCGCTTGTTTGCCCATTGGTGTAATAAGGAGCCCCTACGATCACATCGGCGTAACCATCGCCGTTCACGTCACCGGCTGTGCTCACCGAGGCACCGAAATGGGCATCCGCATCATTGATCTGGGCTTCCCAATCAGCGTTAGCAGGGGTGCCAATTAAACCACCATTAACGCCTCCAACTGATCCATGCCAAACAAATGCTTTTCCTTCATTATTCTGACCGTCGTCATATAGATATGCACCTGCAATCACATCCGCATACCTATCCCGATTTACATCACCAGCAGTGGCTACCGAACTCCCTAACGAAGCCCCGGCTTGCTGACCTTCAGCGTGCCAATTAGCGATATTGCTCAATCCTGATCCAGAGCCATAATACACAAAAACAGCCCCTTCCCCTGCCTGCGCCACCTCGCTGGCTCGCGTTGGTGCACCGATAATGATATCGCTATAATGATCCTCGTTAACATCACCGGCATATGCCACTGAAAATCCAAAATCCGCAGTAACTCCAGCTCCTTCATGGTAATACTCTCCGGGAACTGTGTTGAGTCCACCGGATGACCCATAATAAACCCAGGCAGCGCCATCATAGGAAGACTCATTCCAACCCGGGGCGCCAACAATGATTTCGCAATCGTTATCGCCATCCACATCCCCCGCTGTAGATACCGCATAACCATATAGAGCAGCAGCCCGATCGCTTTCCTTTACCCAATCTGGTTCCAATCCGGTCGTTTGGACTTTCAATCCGCTTGCCGAACCATAAAAAACTGCCACCCTGCCTTCATCGTTTTGACCGCCATCGTAATAAGGTAAACCAATGATGACGTCGGAATAACCATCTGCATTGACATCCCCGGCTGTAGCCACAGAATAACCAAAAAGGGTATTCGATGCAGAGCTGTTCCAATGCCAACTGGCTGAACTCGGCAGACTGGTGAGAAGCGGATCGATTTCTATGGGATAAACCGCCCCGCTATCATCAACAACCAGGGATAACATCAAGCCTTCTAACACCATCCAGGTAGACAGCGATTTGCCCTCTGCATCAAAAGCCTGCAAACCGCCATAACGCAAAACCGGCTGACCTTCACTATCCAATAATTCAATCCCATCACCGGTGCTATTCATCTGAGGAATTAAACTACCCGAAAATGTCAGATCCAGTTGTAACGGCGATATGCCATCCATTGGTGAGGAGGAAAGGCTAAAGCCTTGCTCCAGACCATTTTCATCATTCATAAACCACTCAACCAATTGGTCACGCTGGTATTCGATGCGGTTAGCTGACCTTTCATCGCTAACACTATTTAGTGTCGCTGGCATGACCGGGTTAAGTGTTCCCGCCCTTCCCCAGGCTGCCAGGGTTATCTCCACACGCCAGGGAGGTATATCGGTTACTTCCAGCCAGGTGCGCGGAATGACAATCGGTCCATTCTGCGAGAAATATGTACGAAAATTATTTGCCCGGTTGGGAGATTGGTAGGCAGCCGGAAGGTCGCTCAGGTAAGTCTGCTCCTGCCAGGTGATGTTGTATTCGGCTTGCATGAGATCATCCTGAATGGTTCCCAGCAACTCGGAGGGCGGTTCCGGGGTTGGGTCGATTTGTTCAGGTATTCGGGTAGGTAATGGATCTTGTCCCTGGTTGTTCGCAAAAGATGGTAACGGATAGAAACCTCCTGCAATCAAAACCACCACCAACATGACGATCCATATCAATGCGCGCTTAGACTGCTGTTTCATCGTTTTCCTCCTTGGAAAGGTTGATTAAACATGTATAACCTTTCATATCTTTTAAAACATTGTTACAAAAGCCCTACTCGATTTTCTTTATGCAGAAATTATTCAATTGAAAATTTAAATTTTATGACTGGGTTTTTAATGCGAATATATAGTCGCATTCTAGCACAAGAAACATTCCGATACAAGCAAATCCATAAATCTGTATAACTAAAAGTTAATAGAAATAAATCAGCATCAAGGCACAAATTATCCTCATAAGAACTGAACCTCTACTCGGGCGCCTCCCATAATATTCAAAAGAATTATCCCGCTAATCTAACTCCTGCGCCAGGTTTCATCATATACGATCCATCGCCATCGAATTCAGTCTCCGGGTCTGCCCCAAGGATGCCAAAATAAGCCCCGCCCAATTTGTTGTTTATCGAAACGATGATTGAATCGTCATTATCGGGAGCCTGCAGATAACGATCAAATAGGTCCCAGGTGAGATGCTTCGCTACCGCACCAAGATGACTATAATCTATCAGAACCATTTCACCGGTATCGATATCCACGATTTCCGGGCTGATTTCATCAGGATCGAAAATCGTTAAATCACCGGCGCTGAAGCGGTAATTACCCGGCATAAAATCGGGAATTTCATACAAGCCAATTCGCAGGGGTCCTGATAAAGAAGCCAGATACTCTATCGGATCCGATGTGATTGGATCGGTAAGTAATGAAAATTCCCTGGATATTCCATCCAAAACCAGAAGGTCGATAAGCACCAAGTATGGTGAATCCATTTGCATTTCAATAACCTGTTCACCAGTAGAAATATTTTTCGCTTTAGAGACCATTTTTCATCTCCGGTCGATTTCCTTGATGATTTATTATATTTAGAATCGTAACCCATATTGCTATGGACGATATGTTTTTCGGTTTAAATTAAATGCGCTGTGTTTTGCAAACATCTCACTAATCCCAGGCGAAGGAATTCGAAAATGGTTTTATAGTTGGTTTTCATGAAAGATTTAGAATTCCTATCAAAAAATCAAATTATTTATCAATCATAATGCTAAAGCTATTGAAGAACAATTCCGGAAGAAAGATCGATATTCTCAATTTGAAGGCCTTGGTCGTCATCGTGAAATGAAAATATCGTCGCATTTTGTTTCGCCGGTAGGAAAAGGAACCACCCCTCTACGGGTATAGCATCTCCGATATATATATCATACGCTGCTTGCCCACCCACTTCAATGTGATCATAACGATGGCTGATATTATCCGTGATATACATGTTTCTGTTATCAGTGTCTGCATATTTTTTTATCGGGGGCAAGCCATCAATAAAATCCAACGTCCATGTAAAATTAAACTGCATATAACCATTCAATCTAACTTCAATACTCGGAACACATTCAGTTAATTCTCCAATATAATCGCCGGTGCTTTGCGCGTATACGCTACTTTCTACGCATTTATTCACAGAATAAGTACCGGGTGATATGAAAATTGGGTAGGGTTTTTGTATAATCGGTAAATATGATAAATGGGGCGAATCTTGAATTTTCATTATATGAGAATCATTTATCAATGGCGAAGATTCCACCGGGATTGCCAGGGTGATCAAAAGGAAAGAATTCAATATCAAAAACGAGAAAAATACTGTGATATTTTGAATTACGCGTCGGTTTTTCACTGTGATTCCCTCCAGGTGAGGAAATTTATAATTAATGTTATCAAGGCGACTTGTATTACGGTTTGATCATTCAATATGCAATCACTAGAGCAACCAGATAAGAATTTCCCACACAACCAAAATACCTAGAGCCATTAAAACCAAATCATTATTGAAGGTAATATCCCCCCCATAGTTATCGGATGATTTATTGCCACGTCAAATCTTCCACCCAATGATTCTATTGCATACGATATTGTTAACCTCAATGACGCAAACAAACTACATCAAATCTAAAACAAATTGTAGCATAGAGTTTAAAAAGTTTCTCATGTTACAATTTATTAATCTAGAAAAACTTATAAAATACGGGAGTTACCTCACTTTTTTTTATCAATAAGCATTCCACCCGCCATCCACTACGAGCACCTCCCCGTTAATAAAGCTTGAATCATCGCTGGCTAAAAACAACGCTGCCCTGGCAATTTCCTCGGGTTCTCCCGTACGGGGATTCAACACCATTCCGGACATGATCCTTTCCTGAACCAGAGGAGTAATTTTTGTGTTATCAATGGTTTCACCTATGCTGGTCTTCACTGCCCCGGGAGCAATCGCATTGCAGCGAATGCCGGATTTCGAATACATATATCCCGTATTCTTGGTTAATCCGATCAAGGCATGTTTGCTTGCCGTATAAGCTACCCCGGCTCTGGCGCCATTAATGCCGCCCAAAGAGGAAACATTAATGATCACGCCGCTTCCTTTTCCTAAAAATACTTTTACAGCGCTGCGCATGGCTTGCATAGGTCCCGTCACATTTATAGCCATCACCTTTTCCCACATGGCATTGTCAACTTCGCCTACCGGTTGGAAATGATCCATAATGCCGGCATTGTTTACCAAAATATCCAAAGTGCCATAAGTATCTATGACAGCTTTGATCATTGCCTCCACATCTTCCTCTTTTGCCATATCGGTGACAAGCGTGGTCACTTCGCCGCCTGTTGACTGGATTTCATTTTTAAGTTCATCAAGCCTGGATGGAACAATATCGGTAGCCACCACTTTACTGCCTTCAGCAGCAAACAACAGAGCAATAGCCTTCCCCATTCCGGCACCTGCACCGGTGATTAGTGAAACTTTGTTTTCTAATTTTCTCATCAGATTTCTCCCTTCTTATATCATTTTTAAATAGTAGTTTACCCATAATTTTATGAATAATTGTCGTCATTATTCTCACTAATTAGATATTATATATCCTGTTTCCATAGAATTCAATACTACCTTATATTTCTTATAACAATCTAATAATATTATCACCGCGCATCGATTTCTTCTAAAAATATAAAAAAAAACTAACCACCTGACAGCTTTCATGTACTGTCATTGCGAGTAAGTCCACATCGCTAAGGCGTTCTTCTATCTGAAAGGAACTCAACTCTCTTGTCATTCTGAGCGCAGCGAAGAA
>JAFGJM010000023.1 GCA_016929095.1 Anaerolineales bacterium
CCTAAAGGTTTTCACTGCATGCAATGATTAATTTTGGTATAGAATCTCAGATGGAAATCTTGCACATTAACAACACAAACCTTTAGGATCTGGGTGTGCTGCTTCAACACTCTTCGAAGGACTCAGGGCGCGGGGCACGGGGTACTTATAAACTTCAACACTTTTGATACTTGATTTTCATACACAGGTTGATTAATTAGCCGTCGCATTCATCCACGAGTTACAATTCATCCGGAATTTCTCATATCTTCTATTTGTATAAGGATTATTTACTTATGAGAGCGATTCATAACGGTTATAATTAGAGGTGAGGAGTTATTTCTGATGGGCATGGTAAGTGTCGATATTACGATTGAGCAAATCAAAAAAGCAATGCGCCAATTACCGGAACAGGATAAGATTGCACTTTGGCGGTTGTTAGATGAAGAAATCGATAGGGCTGCCTTGACGCGCCGATTTTCCGCCGCAGTTAATGACATTCGCCGGGCATATGCGCAGATTGGCGAAGAAGAAGTTCTGGCAGATGCGATAAAAACTACGCGGCAATCACGCAAAGCACACCATGCTAAGAGTCGTTTTTGATACCAATATTCTGGTTAGCGGGATAATCGCATCAGGATATTCCGCTTTGATTATTGACGCCGCGTTACGAGAAGAGATAAAACTGGTTTCATCTGCACATATGCTGGAAGAGTTTAGCGAAGTTATTACCCGTCGCCATATTGCTAAAAAATATCCCAAAGCTGCTGAGAATGCCGATATATTGCTTGATTTCCTTCGCGCGTTCTCGATTCTCACTGCCGGCGTACCCACAGAAGCGATCAGTATCGATCGTGATGATGATTATGTGCTTGCCTGCGTTATCGGGGAAAATGTGGATGCTATTGTATCCGGCGATCCACATTTATTGTCATTAAAAAGCTATAAAGGGACCCCCATATTATCTCCCAAAGATTTCGTGATTCAGTATTTAAGTCACTGACAGAGGTTGGGATAAAAAGATTGGCTATTTCGATACAATAATAAAAGGAGTTGGCTTAGATAACCTTCGCACCCCTCATCGCCCTTCGACATTCATCACCAGCCCGGGACAGGTGCTCCGGGCGCGGGGCAGCGGAATTCCAGGTGTTTAGCCAAAAAGCTCTTCTTAATTTCCTTTCCAACTAATATTCCCGCAAATTTAAAACTCGCTTTGACAAGGATGACAACATAACTTAGAATATGATGTCGACTCAAATATTTTTGGAAGGGCTCTCACATGAAAGAATATACAACTGAATTCATCCGCAACATTGCTTTGGCTTCGCACAGCAGTTCCGGAAAAACCATGTTGGCGGAAGCATTTTTACATTTCACAGGCGCCACCACCCGCCTGGGCAAGATCGAAGACGGCACCACGGTGGCAGATTTTGAGGAGGAGGAGATACGCCGCGGGATTTCGCTTTCCACAGCCGTGATCCCGGTGGAATATAAAGACTATAAGATCAACATCCTGGATACGCCGGGTTATAACGATTTTATCGGTGAAGAGATCTCGGCGTTGCGGGTAGCTGATGGCGCGCTGCTGATGGCAGATGCGGTTTCGGGCACCGAAGTGGGCACCGAAATTGCCTGGGGTTATTGCGATAAGTTCAATTTACCCCGCTTTGTCATTATCAATAAAATGAACCGGGAAAACGCCAATTACAGCAAGGCGTTGGAATCACTCAACAATCTTGGCGATGGGCACATGCTGCCGGTACAATTACCCTGGGGTGAGCGCGCCGATTTCAAGGGGGTGCTGGATTTGTTGAGCAACAAAGCCTATGAAGGAGAACAAAGCCTCGAAAAAGAAATTCCCGCCGAGTTTGCCGATGAAGTGGAAATGGCGCGTATGCAGTTGATCGAAGCGGCGGCGGAAGGCGAAGATGCGCTGCTGGAAAAATATCTGGAAGGCGGGTCTTTAACCGCCGAAGAAATTATGCGCGGCTTGAAGAAGGTTGTATTATCGGGAGCCTATGTACCCGTTTTTGTGGCAGCCGGATCGGCTGAAATTGGTATCGCCCCGATTTTGGAAGCCATTATTAAGTTAATGCCCTCGCCTTTGGAAATTGCCCCCGTGGTGGCAGAGGGTAAAGATGGTGAAGAGACCCTTACAGCCAGTGATAGTGGCCCTCTGGCTGCCTATGTTTGGAAGACGACCGCCGACCCATTTGTCGGCAAGATCACTTATTTCCGGGTTTACTCCGGCATGATCGGCTCCGATTCGCGGGTTTGGAACAGCAAGAAAAACGAAGAAGAACGCCTGGGCACCTTGCACCTTCTGCGGGGTAAAGAGCAGTTGCCGGTAAAGATCGTCCATGCCGGCGATATCGGCACAGTTTCTAAACTGGGCGGCACATCCACCGGTGACACACTGTGTGATAAAGGTCATCCGCTTACATTACCCGTGCCTGAATATCCCAACGCGTTATACCAGGTAGCGATTTTCCCCAAGACGCAGATCGATTCTTCTAAGATCAGCCCCACCCTTACCCGTTTGGTAGACGAAGACATGACTCTTTCCTGGCGCCAGGAATCGGCTACCAACCAGACGATTTTACAGGGCATGGGCGACCAGCATATCGATGTGGCCATTCGCAAAGCGGAATCGAAATTCCAAACCAACCTGATCATCGATATCCCGCGTGTCCCCTACCAGGAGACCATCACCAAAAAGGGTGAAGCCACCTACCGGCATAAAAAACAAACCGGCGGTTCGGGACAATTTGGCGAAGTCGCTATGCGTATTGAGCCGGATGCTGAAGAGGAGTATTCGTTCTCGAACGATGTGTTTGGCGGTGCGATTTCATCCAGCTATATGCCCGCCATTGAGAAAGGCATCAAAGCCGTGATGAAAGAAGGCGTGTTGGCGGGATACCCGGTGAAGAACGTGCATGTCTCGGTCTACGACGGTAAAGAGCACCCGGTAGATTCTAAGCCGGTAGCCTTTGAAATTGCCGGTCGGGAAGCCTTCAAGCTGGCAGTGAAGGAATCCGCGCCAGTGCTGTTGGAACCGATCATGAATGTACGGATTGTGGTGCCCGAGGCGAACATGGGTGATGTTTTGGGAGATATGAACACCCGCCGAGCGCGCGTGCAGGGTATGGATACAGAAAAAGGGCGTTCCATCGTAACCGCCACGGTGCCTATGGCGGAGATGCTGCGCTACACCACCGACCTGCGTTCGATCACCGGTGGGCGGGGAGTCTTCTCCATGGAATTTTCCCATTACGAAGTTGTTCCTGCGCACATTGCCCAGGAAGTGATCGACACCCGCCAAAAGGAGTTGGCTGCTAATAAAGAGGGGTAATCATTAAGGCTGGGGACGCTTTTCAAATTTCAGTTGTATTTTGTTGAAAATAAAAGCGAGAAATCGAATATCCGATTTCTCGCTTTTTTCTTCTGTTATGTCGAGCCTCACTTCTCCTGTCATTGCGAGTAAGTCCACATCACAAAGGCGTTCTTCCATCTGAAAGGAACTCAACTCTCTTGTCATTCTGAGCGAAGCGAAGAATCTAATTGATGATCGTGTAGATTCTTCGGTCGCCCTGGCGGGCTTCCTCAGAATGACAGTTCCTTAGGAGCGCAGCGAAGCAATCTTGAGTATCGGCGGAGATTGCTTCGTCGCCCTGGCAGGCTCCTCGCAATTACAGGAGGCTGGGTGGCTTCTCGCAATGACAGGAGGCTGGAGCGACTCCTCGGAATGACGGGTCAGCCCTGCTTCCTCTTGCTCACACCCAGGCGAATGAAGACCCAGGGTGCCCCCCCGGTAACCCATGCGCCGATCAGGGTATATCGGATATAACGGAAACTGAGGGCGATGATATCGACGCCATCGGGGAAAATCAGATCAAGGCCTTTCCAGAAAAGTAGTATCCCCACCAGACCGATAAAAAAGCGGGCGTTTTGATGCCAAAAACTACCCGAGACCTGGAAACCGCCCATGCTCTCCAGAAGAATGTACCCGAGCGCCAGTCCGAACAACGCCCCGCTGGAAGAAACCAAACTACAAGGATCTAATGGATTGATGGTGTCTGCAACCCCGGTGGCGGAGGCGGCATTTTGAATCCAGGTGGCAGGTAACGCCCAACCGGTCAACGTGAGGCGCGCCACATAGCCGAAGGCGATCAAGATCAGGGAGAATATCGATGCGATGATGATTTTTTGAGCATCGGATTGTGGCTCGATCCACTTCAAGAACGGTTTTTCCATCCAAAATAGCAGGGCAATCAACAAGGCGCCCATGAGCCAACCCACCAGGACATCAGTGGGGAAATGCATGCCCAGGTAGAGCCGCGATAACCCGATCAAGAATATCAAAAAGATGGTGATCATCCACACCGCCTGTTTTCTTACAGAGACGGCCAGGGCTCCCCACAGAGTGGCAGAATTCATCGAATGACCGGAGGGGATGCCAAAGCTGGATTCAACGGCATGGGTTTTTACCCGTGTATCGATCCAGTATGGGCGCGGGGCGTGAAGGAAAACCTTGAATGCATCATTCAAACTGGCGCTGGTCATTAAAAATAGCCCCAGGCGTAGACCTATGCCGGGGGAAATGCACCAATACACGACGGGGGCGATGATCAGAAAGAATTGTTCGGTGCCTAAAAAGCTGAAGATTTGCATGGGTGTTATTAGCCAATTGCCCATATCTTGCAGAATAAGGATCAGTTGAATTCCCAGATCGAGGATAGATTGCATGTTTCACCTCACGTTGTTTCTATATTGATATCAGCTTTTTGCTTTTGAGTAAATAGATAAGACAGGCAAACTGAAAACAAGATCGCAACAAGACTTACAGAAAAAAGCCAGGGAGGATTATTCTCATAAAGGTAACCAGCCAGGAGTGGAGAGAGGATCATGGCGATTGCGTAGAAAGTTTCCGCAAGTCCATAGGCGACGCCCATTCTTGAGGGGAGAACCAGATCACGTACCTGGGCTACCGCCAAAGACTTTGCAGCACGGAAACCTCCCAGTAATAAAAACGCGATCATAAACCAGGGCATTCCGCTGAATTGCCAGAGAATCAACGAAAAAATACCCACGGCAATTTGCCCCAGTAAAAAGCCGGGGCGGGCGTTTAGCTGTCCCAGCACAAGGTTCAATACAACAATTCCAAAGGCATTCATGGAATAAAGTTGACCTATCGAAGTCAGATTAAGATGCTGTTGATTTTGAAGGTAATTTGCTGCCAGCGGCTGGGGTAGATACATGGCAAAAATCGCTACAAAAAGAACGACAAGGAAACTAATGAATTTTGGGTTGTTCATTAACTGATCTTCATGTGCGTCTCTCGCCTGCGATACCGGCGGCTGGGAGCGGATCAAACACACAATGATCGTTGAAATCACATAAATCCCCGTGGCGATAAAATACAGCCGCTGGAACCCATAAGCGTCGGCGATTTTCCCGCCAAATAACGGACCGACGATCGCCCCCAAACTATAGAATGCTGAAGTCAGGGTGAGTGCTCGACCGATGGAAAGCTTACCGCGTGCCTCTGTGACATAACTATTAAGCGGAGGCAAAACGAACACGGTTAAGCCATAAAACAACATGGAGGCGACAAAAAATGCCAATCGATCTGAAAGCGCCATAAGAAAGGTGGCAACGATGCCGATTGCCCAGCCGGCAATGATCAATGGGCGTCGACCGAAACGGTCGGCTAAGTAGCCTCCGGGAATGTATGAAAGGGCGCCGACCAGGCTAAAACCACCAACTGCCATACCGATTTGTAGGGCGCTGGCGCCTAATTTTTCTAAATAAAGGGTTTGCAAAGGGAAATATGCACTTTCACCTAAGCCCCATAAAAAAAGTGAGACAGCGATGAATATAAGGTCGCGATTCACGAATGCCTGCCTTGATGACGGAATGGATGAGTGAGCATGATATTAACCGAGAACAACCAAATCGCGGTCCAGAGTAGAATAGCAATCGGCACCTTCAAGGGTTATCAGAACGTTATCTTCAATACGCACACCGCCTCGACCGGGTAAATAGATGCCCGGTTCAACGGTGAATGTCATGCCAGGCTTTAAGATCAGCGAATTATTTCCCCTGATATAAGGTTCTTCGTGGGCTTCCAAACCGATGCCGTGACCGGTGCGATGGGTAAAGAATTCCCCATAACCGGCGGTTGCAATGACATTCCGAGTCGCGTGATCGATGGCGCCTGCGCTTATATCCGGGCTTGCCGTTTCTCGCCCTGCTGCATTAGCTTCTTTGACAATTTTGGCGATACGGGCAAGCTCAGGGTCGACACTACCGATGGCAAAGGTACGGGTCAGGTCTGATATATATCCGTCGATACGGGCGCCCCAATCGATGACCAATAAATCGCCGTGAGAGAGTTTGCGTTGGGTGGGGGTGGCATGCGGGTTAGCGGAATTGGGTCCAGATGCGACAATGGGTTCGAAAGCCAATTCGGATTGGGAGCCACAGCGAAGTAATTGTATGGTGAGTTCTGAAGCTAGATCGATTTCGGAAACACCGGGTTTTATGGAAGGCAGAGTAGCACGGATGGCTTTTTCGGCGACGGCGACCGCACTGCGCATAGCCATTACCTCTTGCTCGTCTTTGCATATACGTAACCCGGAAAAGATATCTTCTGCTGCTGCAATACTTGTTTGAGGCAGGGCTGTTTTAAGGAAATTATATTCCAGGTAACGCAGGTGCAATGGTTCGATACCGATGTGAGCCAGAGGGGAACCCTGGTTGAATGCCGAGGTGAAGACTCCAGCCCAGGATTGGGGATCTTCTGTATAGGCGAACACCTGGATAGGGTAACTCAATCCTTCGGTTTTGCGTTTTTCTAATTCGGGCATGACAATGACCGGAGGCATCGAAGGCGTGAAAAGCGCTAAAACAGGGCGTTCCATGAGATGAAAGTGTAAACCGGTAAGGTATATAAGACTCGGTGAGGGATTTACAACCACACCGTCTAAACCTGATTTTTGTATGGCTTTGATCAGATGGTTTTGTCGGTTTTTATAGGTGTTTTGAATGTTGTCGGACATAACCACTCCTAATGAATTTTGACCATTATAATTTATTAAGGAAGCTATCGGTTGTCTGCTTTCAGCTATTGGTTAGTAGTTTTCGGTTTTCAGGTTTCCGTTAACGATTTTTATTAATCTGGGGGAAGCGGTAAACAAATAAGGGTTTTAATAAATAAATAAAAGGAGAAACCAGGAAGGCAAGGGAAATTTTTACGAGAAGTTTATTTTAATAATTCAAGAATTATGGTGCAATTATTGCAACTAACAAGTTACCACGCGTGGGCAATCAGCATAGCCCGCTCCTCTTGGGCGAGTGTCTAGCGGGCTATGCCTTGCCCCACGAGGGGGATAAATTAATCATATCAGAAAACCCCTGAAATGCTAAAATGAAATATAAACAAATTTTGCATTCTTGTTCTCTTCGAATGTCGTATTACTCTTAGTCAGATATTTCGATTAAAATATGGGTATCATAATCCATATATCCTTGTGATAAAAAACAAAAATTATTCCAAATTGGCGTTCGAAGATCACGATTAAATCGACAATCACATGCAATGGAGAATTATCGATGAGTAAAAAATCTAAAAATACAATAAAAGGTCCCTGGAAAAGTATTCATTCGGCAATCTGGTTGATTGGGCTGGGAATCATTGCGTTAAATGATTGGTGGTGGCCTGGTATCCTTTTCCTGGTGGCCATTAGTATGATCAGCCAGGCGGTGATACAATCCATGGCGCCGGATAGAGAGCAGAGTATCCGTCCATTTGCAGAAATAGAGCCTCTTGATGAAGAATCCCTGAAAGCAGCTTCATCGAAAGATTCTGTACAGCCAGCATATTCGACTCATCGATTGCCTTCTGAATGTCTGAAGTGCGGTGCTCCTATCCACGGTGCAGAAGTCCGTTGGACCGGCCCAGAATCAGCCGATTGTCCATATTGTGGCGCCAATCTACCGCTGCGAAAAACCTGACCTTCTTTTTACGAATATATTATGAAGGAAAAAACTCATGTTTGATGATCCCCTTGGTCCGATTGAACATTTTTCTTGGGGAGAATTTGTAATATGGGGGGAAAAACATTCGTCGACTGCAACAAGAGAAATAGGCGCTGGTAAAGATATCTGTATAGTGGGGGAAAAAGTTACATCGTGGAAGGAACGGAAAGGCCATAAATTGAACATTGACATGATCACGGGAGTGTTGAATAAAAATGTTGACGTGTTGGTTTTAGGGGTGGGTGTTTATGGGGCGCTTAAATGCAAGAACAAAGTGATTAAAGAAATAAAAAAAACGGGCATCCTCGAAGTCTATGTTTTAAAAACGCCTGACGCATGCAAGAAGTATAATGAACTTTATCGTGAAGGAATGCGCGTAGCACTCCTGGCGCATGGAACTTGTTAAGAAGTTTTGTGTTTATATTAATAAGTTCATGAAGAATCTGCATTCAGGAGGTTTATGATGATCGTATTATTATTCCTTTCAACTTTTGTTATTGCCTTGGTCGTGTCATTCATTGTTGTGGCTCTATTTAATAAATCTATCGAAAGTATATTGAATAGGGTGGTACCTGATGAAATCAGCTACGCCTGGCAAAGATATATGCGATTTGCAATTTTTGTCTTTGGCATTGGCGGCGGTGTGAGGGTATGGGACATGGAAAAATATCTCACCCCACAGGAACCATTGAAAGAAGTAGTGCAACTTTCTGCTTATCGCTGGATATTGGAAATTTATCAGACCATCATTTCAACGCTTCAGAGCACTGCCGGTATCCTGTTAGCGTTCTTTGTGTTCGGGTTAATTGCAGTGGTCGTTGTAAGGATATTTGAAACCCGCAATTCTAAAGGCGAAACTTAGAGCTAAAAAAAATCCCTGCCTACATAAATAAAGAAGCTGTCAGCTTTTAGCTATCTGCAATATGTTAAGACAAATTAATAAGAAATAACAAGCCTTATCTGGATTCCGGTTTTTCCTTGTTTCCTCGAAAGGGCTCAATATTTTCATATTCGTTAAAATGCCGGGTAAAGAGTGCCAGTATATTTTACATTAGAATATATCCTACCTGCTTTCCTGCCTTCCTTATTTATCTTTTTATTTTTACCGGACATTTTATCGGCTAAGGCTTTGCTTGACATCTTGATAGCCCTCAGGTACAATTCCCGCTACCCTGAAGAAGGGGCCTGTAGCGCAGTTGGGAGCGCGCTTCAATCGCACTGAAGAGGTCGAGGGTTCGAATCCCTCCAGGTCCACTGGAGAGGAAAAGAACCTCGGAAAAAAGGAAAAAAGGGCCCATAGCGCAGTTGGGAGCGCGTCTCAATGGCATTGAGAAGGTCGTGGGTTCGAATCCCACTGGGTCCACCTTGTTCTTTAAATTACAAATACTTAATCAGGTGAATACAGGAGTAGTAAGTTATCTACCAGCGAGCCGGGAGAGCGAGGTGTGAGCCCGGCAGGGTGATCGTAGAGTGCCATAAAAACTGAACTCGCCTGTAGCCATGGATGGAAGAAACCTCCGGGTGAAATATAAAACCACGATCGGGAAAGCCCGTTACAGCGAACCAGAGCGGCTCATTATTGAGCAAGCAGGGTGGTACCGCGGAGTGAACCTTCGTCCCTGATGGGCGAAGGTTTTTTTATTAATAGCATTCCACAGGTGTCATGATTTCAACAAACGCCTCGACCACATCCGGATCAAAATGGTGCCCCTCCATCAGGATAAGTTCTTGAATGGCTTCATTGTGAGAGCGCGCTTTACAGTAATATCGATCGCTGGTCATGGCTTCATAGGCATCTACTACGGCAACGATACGTGCGCCAAAGGGTATTTCCTCACCCCGCAGACCTTCTGGGTAACCGCTGCCATCATATTTCTCTTGATGATAGTTTATGTATGGCGCAATATGTTCGATTGATTTTAGCATTTTAACAATATTTGCTCCGATGGTTGGATGCAGGCGCATCAGAGTCCATTCGTCTTTCGATAATGGACCTTCTTTTGAGAGCACGTCCCCTGGAATGCTGATTTTTCCGATATCATGGAGCAAAGATGCCCAATAAACAGCGTTGACTTCTTTCTCGTCTAAAAAGAGACGGCGCGCTAATGATTTAACCCACTCTGCAACTTGGGCGCTATGTCTTCCAGAACAAGACACTTGCGTATCGATATATCTGGAGAGGCTTATTAATAATTTTACCCACACTTCCTCAGGATAGGTGTTCATGGAAACTCCGGCGTGAAAATTTTTTTTATCCAAATTCATTTGTTGCATACACCATGCCATAATCTAGGAGTTAAGCAATGATTGATCAAAAATTATACAAACCTGACGTGATCGAACCAAAATGGCAGGAACGCTGGGAAAAGGATGGTATCTACCAATCGGATATTGATCACGAGCGACCGAAATACTACGCATTAACGATGCTCCCGTACCCTTCTGGTGATCTCCATATGGGGCATTGGTGGGCAATGGCGCCGTCAGATGCGCGTGCACGTTATATGCGTATGCGGGGATTCAATGTATTATTCCCGATCGGATTCGATGCGTTTGGATTGCCGGCTGAGAATGCCGCCATATCACGAAACATCCACCCCCAAAAATGGACATACGCAAACATCGAAAAGATGCGTAAACAACTGCGCAGCATGGGATCGATGTTCGATTGGCGTCGGGAAGCGGTTTCTTCTGATCCGGAATATTATCGGTGGTCGGAGTGGTTTTTCACGCAATTACATAAACATGGTTTGGCTTATCGCAAAAAATCGCCGGTTGATTGGTGCCCTAACTGCAACACAACCTTAGCCCGCGAGCAGGTGTGGGGAGAAGACCGGCATTGCGAACGCTGCAATACACCGGTGATCAAAAAAGAATTGAAACAATGGTTTTTCAAAACAACCAGTTATGCCGAAGAGTTGCTGGATTTTTCCCATCTGGATTGGCCTGATAGAGTGCGTTTGCTGCAAACGAACTGGATTGGTCGTTCGGAAGGCGCCAGCGTGATCTTCCGTACGGAACAAGGTGATCCCTTAGAAGTTTTCACCACCCGGCCGGATACGCTGTGGGGGGCGACATTTATGGTTCTGGCACCGGAACATCCTTTAGTAAAACCATTGACATCTATCGAACAAGAATCTAAGGTTAGCGATTATATTGCGCAAACATTACGACAATCCGAGATACAACGTGAAGCGGCGGATAAAGATAAGACCGGTGTATTTACCGGCGGCTATGCCATTAATCCGGTAAATGGAAAGCGGATCCCGGTTTGGATTGCCGATTATGTACTAATGACTTATGGCACAGGGGCAATAATGGCTGTCCCTGCACACGACCAACGAGACTTTGATTTTGCTATAAAATTCGGATTACCCATTCTGCCTGTGATCGATCGTATAGATGGTTTAACCAAATCTTTCGTAACGAGAAAGGCAGTGAAAACAGGTTTTGCTGAGGCTGTGTCAAAATCAGGGATTACCTGTAATGAAACATCCGAAGGCTGGGAGTTTACTTTCACCGCGGAGAAAGCGGAGGAATATATTTTTACAGCAAAAGAGTATGTGACCGATAAAGGATGGGTTGAAGTCATAGGTGGGAAATGGGCATTTGTGTTTGAGAAGGAAATCATTGATTGGGATTCGGTAGAGAGCGGACAGAGAATATTGGGGTTATGCCAAAAACTATGTCCTGAAACGAAAAATTATAAAATATTAATGGAGATGTTGTGGCAATGTCCCTTTTATAGGGATGCTTTATACCATGATGCTTACGGCACCATGATCAATTCTGAGAGTTTTAGCGGCACCCCCGGCGACCAGGCAAAAGAGAAGGTCATTGACTTTCTACAGCAGAGGGGGAATGGTGAAGGGATGGTTAATTACCGGTTACGCGATTGGTTGATCTCGCGCCAGCGCTATTGGGGCGCACCGATCCCTATTATATATTGTCCGGAACATGGCGCGGTGGATGTGCCGGAAGACCAGTTGCCGGTGCTATTACCTGAGGATGTCGAATGGCGACCCACCGGGGAAAGCCCGCTTAAACTCCATCCCAGCTGGCGTTACACTACCTGCCCTATCTGCGGAAAACCCGCAGAGCGTGAAACCGACACCATGGATACTTTTATGTGCTCATCATGGTACCATTTGCGCTATTTAAGCCCTCATTATGACATAGGGCCATTCGATCCGGAAGAATATGATTATTGGATGCCTGTGGATACTTATACCGGCGGGATTGAACACGCCACAATGCACCTTATCTATACCCGATTTTTCCATAAAGCCTGCCGTGATATGGGCATCACTAAGGGGCCAGAACCCATGATCCAATTACGCAACCAGGGGATTATCCTGGGTGAGGATTCGGAGAAAATGTCAAAAAGCAGGGGGAATGTGGTTGCCCCAGATGAATTAGTTGCCCGCTATGGCGCCGATACAGTGAGGGCATTTTTAATGTTTTTTGCACGTTGGGATATGGGAGCTCCTTGGAGCAGCGGTGGTATCGAAGGCGCTTCACGCTGGATCCGACGGGTATGGACGCTATTCCAGGATATGCCAAAGCAAGGAAATCCGACCGCAGAAACCTTGAAAAATTTACGCCGAAAAGTTCATCAGACGCTGAAACGTGTCACACACGATTATGAGAGCTTTGAATTCAATACGGTAATATCGAGCCTGATGGAATTGCTGAATGAAATGGTGAAAGCCGCGGATGCTGGGGCGACAGGGTCTGCTGAATGGAAAGAAGCCCAGGAATTATTTTTACTCATGATGGCCCCCGCGACCCCCCATATTGCAGAAGAACTGTGGGGCGCAATTGGGAAACCATATTCAATTCATCAACAGCCATGGCCTGAAGTGGATGAAGAAGCGATTGTTGAAGATATGATCACCATTGTGATCCAGGTAAATGGAAAAGTCCGCGACCGAATCACGGCTCCGTTAACCATAAGTGATGAAGAAACCAGAATGCTAGCATTAAACCGTGAAGGAATCCAAAAATATCTGGAGGGAAAAACGCCTCGAAAAGTGATCATTGTATCGGGTAAATTGGTGAATATTGTGGTCTAAACATGTTTGATAATAAAAAGTGTAGGTGTAACAATGGTTTACCTACACTTTTTATTATTAATAAAGATCTCCTTATAGTTTTAATTAAAATTATATATTTACTGCTTTGTTTGTTATCATTGGAAATATTAGAAAATATTTACCCAAATATTTTATTAAGACGATAGGATACATCCATGCGATTCGAAGAATTGAATTGGTTCGATATAGAAAATTACCTCAAAAAGGAAGATCGATTGATATTCGTGATGGGGGCATGTGAGCAACATGGCTATTTAAGCGTAACTGCCGATGTAAAAATACCCCAGGCGTTAGCCGATGCCGCCAGCCAAAAGACGGGAGTGTTAGTAGCGCCTTCGGTTAATTTTGGTTGCTCGCCATATTTTTTGGATTATCCCGGCACATTGAGTTTGAGAGCGACCACCTTTTTGGATTTAACCGAAGATTTATTACGTTCCGTTTACCGGCAGGGGTTTCGCCGGTTTGTGTTTCTAAATGGGCATGGTGGAAATAACCTGGCCATGACACGGTTGTATGAATTACAGAATGAATTGCCCGGAATGCAAATTAAGTGGTATTCCTGGTGGATATCAAATTCGGCGCAAATGGTCGCACAAAAATATGAAATAAGGCCAAGCCATGCGAATTGGTTAGAGGCTTTCGCCTTCACGCGAGTATGTGATTTACCAAAAGAAGAAAAAACACCCCCGATTGTGCCAGGATTATGCGGTGCAAAACAAACCAAAGCACTTTATGGCGATGGATCTTTCGGCGGTCTCTATCAAGTGGATGAACAGATTATGCAAGAGTTATTTGAGGTTTGCCTGAAAGATATAATACAATTACTTGAATTCGACGATTAGGAGAGATTATATGAGTAAGAAAAGGATCATTACATCCGATAAAGCACCTAAAGCTCTCGGTCCATATTCTGTAGCTAATGTTATGGGAAACCTGGTCTTTACGGCGGGGCAACTGGGTTTAGATCCAAATACGAATGAATTGACTCCGGGAGGAATAGAATCAGAAACCCGCCAGGCTTTAACCAATGTCAAAAATGTATTGGAAGCGGCAGGATCATCATTAGAAAACGTTTTAAAAACGACTGTGTTTTTGAAGGACATGGGCGAATTCAGCCGTATGAACGCCGTGTATGCAGAATTTTTTAAAGAGAATTTCCCGGCGCGTTCCGCGGTTCAGGTCGCTGCCCTCCCAAAGGGCGGCGCAGTAGAAATCGAAACCATCGCGTTCATCGCATAATCATCAGAATACAGGCGTATTTGCCTGGGGTATAATCCCTTCATAAACGAGAACATGCCAAAAGTATCGGTTGTTATACCCATTTATAATGAAGAGGCAACCATCCGGTTGTTGTTAGATGCCATCTACAATCAAACCTACCCGCGCAAGGATATTCAAGTGGTGCTGTCCGATGGTATGTCTACCGATTCTACTCGTGAGGTTATCAACCGGTTTGCTTCCGAAAAAAGTGATATGGATATTATCATTGTAGATAATCCTAAGCGGAATATACCTTCAGCTTTAAACCGCGCCATCGAGAACGCAGAGGGAGACTTGATCGTCCGCCTGGATGCGCATTCTGTACCTTACCCGAATTATATTGAGTTATGTGTGAATGACATAGAATCCGGGCGCGGTGACAATGTGGGAGGCAGGTGGGAGATAAATCCAGGCGCAGATACCTGGCAAGCGAAATCTATTGCTTTGGCTGCTGCTCATCGCCTGGGAGTGGGGGATGCGCGCTACAGGGTGGGAGGCGAGGCGAAAATCGTTGAAACGGTACCTTTTGGCGCTTTTCGTAAAACATTGATCGACAAAGTCGGCTGGTATAACGAGCAATTACTGACCAATGAAGATTATGAGTATAACGTCCGAATCGCCAAAGCGGGTGGCAAGGTCTGGTTTAATCCGGCTATTTGTTCGAAATACTTTGCACGCGCTACTTTTAAAGATCTGGCGCGCCAATATTGGCGATACGGTTACTGGAAAGGTAAAATGGTGCAGCGTTATCCTGATACACTACGCTGGCGCCAAATCTTGCCGCCAGTATTTGTTTCCAGTCTCGTGTGTTTCTTTATCTTGGGTTGGTTTTTCCCTCTGGCGAGATTGGCATTTACCGCCGAAGCTGGATTGTATCTGATGATTTTATTATTAGCAGGATTTCAGAAAGCCTTCTCAATGAAGAATTGGAAATTAATCATCGGCATTCCTACGGCAATATCCACCATGCATTTATCCTGGGGAACATCCTTCTTATGGAGCTTGCTAAATAAAAATGGTTGACTCAAAACCAATTGTAAAAACCCGCTTCCTACGTTTTAATCTTCAAGAGCGACGGACAATCCTGATCATTGGCGATTTTCTTGTAGCATTGATATCGCTGATCATTTCTTTGGTGATATGGGCAAGCAGTGAAAAGTTCATCGGTTTTTCGCTTGAATTTATACAACGACGTGTGCCCGCCTGGTTTTTGTTTTTCCCATTGGTCTGGTTAATATTATTGATCGAGCTTTATGATATTCGCCAAGCCACTGATTGGAAAGCTATTGTCAGAGGAATCGCCATGGCAGCCATTACCGGTTTTGGTATTTATCTATTGCTGTTTTTCTATTATGTAGACCCACCAAAATCGTTATTACCAAGACGGGGTGTAGCCAGCTTCTTGATCGTCGTTTCGTTACTGACGTTGATTTGGCGTCTGATATACCTGCGAATATTTTCTAATCCCAAATTTATGCGCCGTTATCTGCTCGTGGGAGGAGGAAAATCGGGTCATTTATTGCTGAGTTCAATTGGAAGACTATCACCGCTGCCATTTAATATTATCGGTGTGATCGATGATGATCCTGAAAAAGCGAATACTGAAATCGAAGGGTATCGTGTCATTGGAAACAGCGACAGCTTGATGGAAATTATTGAAGAGCAAGAAATCACGGATGTGATCGTGGCTATTACCGGTGAAATGATGGGGAAGATGTTCCAGGCTTTGCTGGTGGCGCACGAAGCTGGTGTTGAGGTGATCCGTATGCCGCGCGTTTATGAGGAATTACTCATGCGTGTCCCTATCCGTGTTCTTGAAGCGGATTGGATTTTACGGTCATTTGTCGATGATATACGCGCCAAGGGATTTTATGAATTAGCCAAGCGCTTATTGGATATCATGGGAGGATTGATTGGATTATTAGCTATGCTGGTTATCCTGCCGTTTGTCGGATTAGCCATTGTTTTGGAAAGCGGACGACCGATATTTTATACGCAGATACGATCTGGAAAGCGGGATGCCCGTTATAACATTTATAAGTTCCGTACCATGCGGAAAGATGCAGAAGCAGATGGAAGACCTCAATGGGCTTCGGAGGACGATCAACGCGCCACCCGAGTTGGTAAATATCTGCGAAAATCACATTTAGATGAATTACCACAATCTATCAATGTGTTAAAGGGTGAAATGAGTCTGGTTGGACCACGCGCCGAAAGACCGGAATTGGTCTCTTTATTTGAAAAGCATGTTCCTTTCTACCGGGCAAGGTTGTTGGTGAAGCCCGGTATGACCGGATGGGCACAGGTTAATTTCGGTTATGCCGCGACCATCGATGAAACGATTACAAAACTTGAGTATGATCTTTATTATATTAAGCATCGTAATATTTTCATTGATCTCATGATAATTCTACGCACTCCTGCCACGGTTTTTGGATTTCGGGGAAGGTAACCACGGGCTGTTATGCCGCAATTGACCAAAGATGAATGGGCTGTTTTTCTTTCGAAACACCCACAAGCACATATCCTTCAATCAGCATCCTGGGGAGAATTAAAATCCGATTTCGGGTGGCAGGTATATTGGCTGTATTACGGTGATGTGGCAGCCCAATTATTGATCCGCCGGTTTGCTTTAGGTTTCAATCTGGCGTATCTGGCAAAAGGTCCGGTGGGGGGCGACCGTTTGTTCAATAATTCTCCAAAAGGTGACATTCGAGAGGCAGATGAGAATGTTGTTGGATTGATGAAAGAGATCGATATTCTTTGTCAGGCGCAACATTGTGCTTTCTTAAAAATCGAACCGGATATCTGGGAAGTTACGCCCGATTCTCATGGAAGAGATATTCCAAAGGGTTTCCGATATAGCCATCATTCAATTCAGCCCCCCCGCACTATGGTTCTTGATATCCGCAGCAACGAAGAGCAATTATTGGAAAAAATGAAACAAAAAACCCGGTATAACATCCGTCTTGCCAAGAAAAAAGGGGTGATGGTTAAATCATCATCGGATGTTTTATCCTTTAGTAAAATTTTGGATATCACGAGTCAACGGGATGGGTTTGGTGTTCACAGCCGTGAGTATTATTCAAAAGCATATTCCCTGTTTCATCCGAACGAAGAGGCTGAATTATTAATAGCTGAGCATGAAGGACAGATTCTGGCCGGTTTAATGATTTTCGCCAGAGGGAAACGTGCGTGGTATTTTTATGGTGGATCTTCGGAAATTAAGCGGGACTTAATGCCTAACTACTTGTTACAATGGGAAGCTATACGCTGGGCTCGGGCACATGGGTGTTCGGAGTACGATCTCTGGGGCGTTCCCGACTTCGATGAACAAACACTGGAAGATAATTTCCTTAATAGGTCAGACGGATTATGGGGAGTATATCGGTTTAAACGCGGTTTTTGTGGGAGAGTTTTACGTAATATGGGGCCTTTTGACCGGGTATATAATGCTCCGGTTTATTGGTTATATAATGCATGGGTTAGGAGAGGGGGCAGGTGAAATCCTCGGTGTACCAGTTCGGCGATATAGAATCATGGGACGGAATACTTCGAGCGTTTCCCGACTCCCATGTTTTGCAAACTCGAGAATGGGCCCAGATAAAATCCCAGTTTGGTTGGCAGTCAATGTATAAAATATGGCGTGAAGAGGGGCAAGTTTTCGCGGCCGCCATGATATTGATGCGCACTGTGCAGCTCGGTTTTTTACCGATTAAGTGGCGGATTATGTATGTTCCAAAAGGGCCGTTGTTAATCAATTGGTCGAATACCATGCATAGGGATATGGTATTAAACGATTTGTATGCTCTGGCACAAGAAAACGAGGCGATTTTCATAAAAATTGACCCCGACATTATCACCGGCTTTGGCTTGCCGGGGGATGTCGATTATAACGAGACTGATACTGGAAAATCTGTCGTCGAACACATGCATTCTCTGAAATGGCAGTTCTCTCAAGAACAAATTCAATTTCGTAATACAGTGATCATTGACCTGACACAAGATGAAATCACATTATTGAAAAACTTGAAACAAAAAACCCGTTACAATTTACGGCTGGCCAGTCGTAAAGGAGTCAACGTCAGGATGGGGGACGAACATGATTTCGAGACACTTTTTCATATATATGCAGAGACAGCGTCAAGAGATGGTTTTGTTATTCGGGAAAAGCAATATTACATGGCCATTTGGGATTTATTTTTAAAAACGGGTATGGGACAGCCATTCATCGCAGAATATGAAGGGGATGTAATCGCTGGGATGATATTGTTCCATTTTGGATGTAAATCCTGGTTTCTGTATGGAATGTCTTGCACAGAACACAGGGATAAGATGCCTAATTATTTACTTCAATGGGAAGCCATACGCTATTCGAAGACACTAGGATGTAACGAGTATGATCTATGGGGGGCTCCAGATTCCAATTCGGAATTTGATCCGCTTCGCAATGTGTATCGGTTTAAACAGGGACTAGGTGGAAGAGTTGTTCGCCATATAGGCGCCTGGGATAGACCAATAAAACCTTTCGCATATCATTTATACATGCAATTACTACCCAAATTATTAGCATTCAGACGGTATCAAAGCCGTAAGCAAATTGCACAAATAGCCCACTATGGAGAGTAGTGATGAAAGAAATTCCCCGCATCTGTTTTGCACATTTACCCACATATATTGAATTTCTTCCCCGTATTTCAGCATACTTGGGGGGGGCACGTATTTATATTAAACGGGATGACCAAACCGGTTTAGCATTTGGCGGTAATAAAACCCGGAAATTAGAGTACCTGGTTGCCGATGCACAAGCAAACAATGCCAAAACGCTGATCACTGCCGGAGCGATTCAATCAAATCATTGCCGCCAAACGGCGGCGGCTGCCGCGAAATTCGGTTTTGAATGCATTTTAGTGTTAACCGGTCAGGATTTGAAATCAAAAATGTCACAAGAACCGTTGGTGAGGGGAAACCAGTTATCTGACCCAAATATCCTGCCTCCCAGCGGTAATTTGTTGTTGGATTATTTGTTTGGGGCGCAAATCGTATGGACAACGCCAGATCAGCGCGAAAATGCTTTGCAAGATGCGTATACCAAGGCTGAGAAACAGAGCAAGCGTCCATATTTGATCCCTTATGGCGGTTCAAATCCTATCGGTGCCATGGGGTATGTAACAGCCATGCAGGAACTTACGCAACAATTAAAATCAAACACCGCATTGGCGTATCCCCACTGGATTGTATTTCCATCTTCATCCGGTGGAACCCAGGCAGGATTAACTTTAGGCGCTCGATTATTTGGTTATCGTGGTAAAGTGTTGGGGATCAGTGTGGACGAACCGCAAACGGTATTGAAAGAACGTGTTGCCCAATTAGCCAATATGAGTGCAAAATTTGTAGAGGAAAAACGTACGTTTACCGTTGACGAAATATTGGTGAACGATCATTACCTGGGAGGGGGTTACGGTGTAATGGGAAAACCAGAGCAAGAGGCGATCCAATTATTTGGAAAATATGAAGGAATAATCTTGGATCCGGTTTACACCGGACGAGCTGCTGCCGGATTAATCGACCTTGTCCGTACAGGATTCTTTTCCTCTGATGAGGTCATATTATTCTGGCACACGGGCGGCTCTTCGGCTATATTTGCCCATCGCTATGAATCCGAGTTATTTTCTTCAGGTAGGTGAGGAGTACTGCCGCCCAACAATCGGCGTACATATTCTCTAAATATAAGGCGTTGGATTTGTTGGCTTGAAACTTGCGCAGAGATGATATCGGGGGATGAAATCCCATATGTTGCCAATTCATATTGATTGACCAGTGTATGCGCTGGTTTACTCAACTCGGGTATGATATTTCCAAGTATGAATGCCCGCTCTCTGGGGGTTTTATTTGGATTTGGCAGGTTTCCAAGGCGGGCAAGTGATTCATTGAGTTTTAGATAAGCCTGGCTGATCGCAGGTAAAGACGCTCGATATGCCCACTTTTTGATAAATTCGGGTGGCGCCAAACCGATTTTGCGCAAAGCTCGCTCGATAAAGACCGGGAACGGTGGTAATGATTGCCATGGGATTTTATTGGATTTTAAAACAAGTATACCGACGATAATCAGGGCGGCGATAACACTTCCTGCCAACAACGATTTAAGGATAACCAGCAGCGGTGATTGATTTTCCGGCAAGGGAGTGTCTTGAACAGGCATCGATTCTTCACGCTCCGGTTCAATCCTATGATTATTTTGTGGGTTTACTGGGATTTCAGGGGCAATATCCTGAATTTCTCCGGAGGGACGGTCCAGTATCGGTTGTGATGCTGTGGGTTCGAATTCGATCCAACCTAATCCGGGAAAATATACCTCCGGCCAGGCGTGCGCATCACGATGTTTAACGAGATACGTGTTTGTTAATTCTATGGGTTCCCCTTGGGCATAACCCGCTGCCAATCGAGCAGGTATACCCAGCGAACGCAATAGAATAACTTGGGCTGTGGCGTAATAATTACAGAATCCCTCCCGATGATCAAAAAGGAACCAATCGATCACATCCTGTGCGCCTGGTGGATTTGGAATGGTCTCTGAGTATTTAATCGAGTTACGCAAAAAATTGGTGATGGCTTTAGCTTTATCGTAGGGTGTTGGTTGTTCTTGTGTTATTTCTAAAGCCAGGTCTTTAGTACGCTGGGTCATAGAAGCGGGAAGCTGCAGGTATCTTTTTGTGACCCAATCCGGATATTCTTCCCCGGCTTCCTGCATAGCGAGAATTGTGGCGCCTGCCAGAGAAGCCCGAGTCCGGTAGGATGAACCCGCCGGAAGGTAAGGCGCAGCCTTTATGGCGAATATATCTACGGTATCATCCTCATTAACAACCAACTCTGCTTGAGCAGGGACACTTACCCATAAAGGTTGGGGAACAAGGAACAATGTACTGATCGGTCGCACGCTTGTGAAATAAAAAATATAATCATTAGGTCTACGCCCGGGATCTACGGGATATTGGAGATTTGTATTCGCCGGTTCAACGGAGACACTGTCTGAAGCCATGCTTCTCCATTGACCATCTTCGTAGGATTCGTACACCCGAACTCGCCAATAGAACCGAGTCCCGTCTGGTACGTTTTCCGGAGTTAACACAGTAAATAATTGATCATCTGATAAACTCGCCCCGCGGCCCAAGTCCAGAGAAGATGAGTAATATTCTGGAACAATACCAACCGAAGATTGCAATGATGCAAAGGCATTTACAAAGTTTTGACGTATTTCTTTAAAAGGACGTTTTATTTGTTCCCATGCATTTACGGCTGTCTGAAATGATTTCGCTTCAACCGGCGCAACCCAAACGATTATGAGTAATAACATTGCAGAAATAACAGCAACTCTCAAAAAAAGCAACCCGGTATTTGAAGGTATATATGTTTTTGATGATCGCCATTTTTGACGCTGGTGCAAGTATACAAACCGGATCATGAGGATTAATACAAAAAATAAATAAACTACAAGAGCCCATATTTTTTTGGTGACGTAGTAGTCGTATGAATGAAGAATAACGATACTCAATCCGGAAGGGATAATGATTTTCCACGGATCGGCATACCGGATAAATGTGAATCCGGCATACGAACTTAGTATCCAGAATAAAGATGCCATGAGCAATAAGAAAAACAAGTTATCGGTGACCGGTTTTTGTTCAATCAGTTGAGTTGTCGTAACGCCAATTCTGGTTTTGATGATGATCAGGCGCTCGTACCAGGGGAAATCCTGGTTGATTGTAGTCCCCAATTGCCAAACGATGAAAAAAATTCCATAATACACAGAAAATAAAAAGCATCTGGTTTTATTAAAGCGGCTGATACCCAGGGTAACTCCAGCCAGCAAACCCAAATACATAACCGGGATAGTAATCGACAGATGCCGTGCCCACTCAGTCATTATCAGTCGCATACTAACCGTTGTATATATGATAATGATTAATATGAATGTTGGTAGATCCCACCAATGAGGAGAAGAAGATTGGTTATTCATAATTACTTGGTTAATAACTCACCATATATACCGATTTAACCAACCATCTGGTTCAGTCTATTCGTAAGTTTTGGTGAAATATGCCATAATTAGTCAGGCAAAATTGGACAACACCTTCGTAACGATTGGGTTTATTATATGTTAAAAATTCAATCAAGAGATGATTACATTATGAGTATTCAAGTAGACGTTTTAAGATTTTTAGATTTTTATATCGATCACCTTATTGGAAGTATAAAAACAACAAAAAGGCAACCATTAAGGTATAATTTCAATATGTAAAATATATTTTCACAATATTGGAAAAATGAATGAAAAAAGCCGTAATATTTCTCAATTTATTAATAAAAACTTAAATTCTATGGTAAAATTTTTGCCGTTGAGTCAAAAGGGAGGATACCCTTTATAATTAGATGATGAGGAGATTACATGCTTAATGATTGGTTATTCATCGGAATTCTTCTAGTCATCGCGCCGATAGTCCCATTGGCCGCGACTGTGATTCCGGATTTCATTGGACCAAGAAAACCCAGCCGACTTAAATCTCAAACCTATGAATGCGGTGTTGAAACTGAGGGCGAAACATGGATCCAATTCAAAGTTCAGTATTATATTTTTACCTTGATTTTCCTCATTTTTGATGTTGAATTGGTTTTTCTGTATCCTTGGGCTGTGGCATTTAACCAATTAACCCTTTTTGGGGTATTAGAAGGCATCCTGTTCATTCTTATCCTGGTCGCAGGGTTGGTATATGCGTGGCGAAAGGGTGCACTGGAGTGGTTTTAATTCGTAGATTCATAATTCTTTTTGAAAGGCTGATGGAATTTCCTTCAGCCTTTTATGTGCGTGAAAGCATATCGAGCGATCGTATATGACATCAGGAGTTGATTAATGGGTGATCCGGTAACATTAATAGCGAAATGGTTAGAGGGTTTATTAGCCGGCTGGGGGTTAGCAGAAGGACCGACCGCGGTTGTGATGAACCTCATTGGGGTAATCATGATTGTTGTCTTTGTCATGATAATGGATGTGTTTTTAGTCTGGGTGGAGCGAAAAGTGGTGGCGCGTTTTCAAGATCGATTTGGCCCAAATCGGCTGGGTCCATTTGGCTTGATTCAACCGATTGCAGATGTAATAAAGATGTTGATCAAAGAAAATATTTACCCTCAGGGTATTGATCGATTTATTTATAATCTGGCGCCACTATTTGGCTTGTTTCCGGTATTATTACTTTGGGCGGTCATCCCAATTTCACCAACGACAATCGGAACAGATATTAATGTGGCGGTTTTATATCTTGTTGCTTGCGGGGCATTTATCAGCCTGGGAATTATCATGGCAGGATGGGCTTCCAATAACAAATATGCTCTCCTGGGCGCCTTTCGTGAAGTCGCGCAAATGATATCTTATGAGATTCCAATGGTTATCTCTTTACTTATCCCGGTGATTTTGGCGCGCTCGATGGAATTGAACCAAATTATTCAATCTCAAAATATTTGGTATATCGTTGCAGCGCCACTTGCTGCACTCGTTTTTCTGATTTCATCGATAGCCGAACTGGGGAGAGCACCATTCGACATTGCAGAGGGAGAATCTGAGTTGATTGCGGGATTTCATATTGAATATACGGGTATGAAATTCGGAATGTTTTACGCTGGTGAATTATTGCATGCATTGACGGTTGGGGGGATTTTTTCTTCATTATTTTTGGGCGGATGGCGAGGGATTGGGGCAATGACCTATCCGATTGTGGGTACATTTTGGTTTTTCATAAAAGCCTATTTTATTTATTGGGTCATCATGTGGGTGAAGTACTCATTACCACGCATTCGTATCGATCAAATGTTAAATCTAAACTGGAAGTTTTTTACGCCGTTGTCGTTGGTGTTATTAATGGTCACGGCTGTTTTAGATAAATTATTGACAGGCGTTCCCATGTTGATTTACTTCGGGGTTATGTTAGCAGCCAATATATTAATTGGATGGGGTACGGTTTTGATATTACGCAAAACCAGGAAGAAAGAAGCCCCGCGGGTTGCAGAACCTAAACCGATCGCTCGACCGGATGGGGCGCCTCCAATTCCGGCTATAACACCGGCAACGACTTCTCAATCATAAAGGTGGAGTGTGTTCATGACACCATTACAAATAATATTTTTACTCGTGGCTGCCATTTCGTTGGGTGGCGCTGTCATGGTTGTAACCAGACAGAATCTGGTTCATGCCGCATTATGGCTCATCCTGGTTTTGTTTGGTGTGGCAGTTACTTTTGTTTTGTTGAACGCTGGATTTTTGGCAATGGCGCAAGTTGTGATCTATATTGGGGCTATAGCAATCCTGATGATTTTTACCATCATGTTAACCCGAAAAGTTGCCAAAGATACTGATGAACAACTCAATTCAAATTGGTGGGGGGCTGGGATCATCTCGCTATTATTGTTTGGCGGTGTAATACTGATGCTGTTCCAATGGCAAAACTTTCAATTCAATTTGCCAAATCTTAATCCTTCTGTTGACCCATTACTTCAACTGGGAGAAGGGTTAGTATCACCAAATGCGTTCCTGTTACCCTTTGAAATAGCCTCTGTGTTATTGGTAGCCGCATTAATTGGTGCGATCATGGTCGCTCGGGAACGAAAATGATAGAGGAGGTAGCATGATCCCATTATCCTGGTATTTGATTTTTGCAGCCGCATTATTTTCAATCGGTCTTTTTGGTGTGTTGGCGCGTAAGAATGCGATCGCGATTCTGATGGGTATCGAATTGATGCTGAATTCGGTCAATATCAACTTGGTGGCATTCTGGCGATATTTATCTCCGGAGATGATCACCGGGCAAGTTTTCGCGATCATCGTATTTGCTGTGGCGGCTGCGGAGGTAGCTGTTGGATTGGCGCTTATCATCTCGGTTTATCGGCGCAAGAGTACGATTGTTGCCGAAGACATTGATATGTTGAAATTTTGATCCGCTTTATTGGATGATTAGTTTTAATGATTACGCAGTGAGAAAAAGTAAATGAGATTATTGGAGGATGGATGACGACTGAAACCTTGATCTGGCTCATTCCTTTACCGCCGATCCTGGCTTTTTTCTTGATAGTGCTTTTCACAAATCGAAGCAAGGCGCTCAGCCATACCATAGCCATTGGCGCAGCGTTGCTATCTTGGGCAGGGAGTATGGTGGTATTTTGGCGAGCAATCAACACGCCGGAATTGGGAAAAAATCCAATCTTATCTCCTTACAAATGGTTGCCCATAGGAGATGGCTGGTTTAATATCGGGGTTCAAATTGACCCGTTGTCTGCGGTGACTTTGTTTTTTGTCGCCTGGACAATACTTATGATTTTCATATATAGCGTCGGCTATCAAAATTATGGTCAACCCGAAGGCGACCACGACCGACCTGGTTTACCGCCGCATGGTGCTACGGTTACCGATGCAAGCGGACATCACCATCAGGTGCCATCTGTTGAACCGATGTATTCCCGCTTTTTTGCTTTCATTGGATTATTCGCCTTTGGAATGTACACATTAGTAGTCTCCGATAATCTGCTTACATTGTTTGTGGGCTGGGAGATCATGGGTTTATGTTCATACTTATTGATCGGTTTTTGGTATGGCAAACCATCGGCTCGAGTAGCGATGATCAAGGCATTCATGACCACCCGGGTTGGCGATGTATTTATGCTATTGGGCATTGCTTATTTATATGCCCAAACCGGTACATTGAATTATCGGGCAATTTTGTATAATGAAGAAACACTCCATACCCTGGCTTCTACGCCGTCCGGGTTTTTGGGTATGTCAACAGCGGGATTGATCGGGTTGCTTCTGTTCATTGGCGCGGTGGGAAAATCGGCGCAATGGCCTTTGCATGTGTGGTTGCCCGACGCTATGGAAGGGCCCACCCCTGTTTCCGCAATGATCCATGCTGCCACGATGGTTTCGGCTGGCGTCTATATGTCTATTCGGGTTTTTCCGCTGCTTTCAGCAGGAATGCATGAAGGCGGGCAACTGACTTCAGCCATGATGGTCATGGCATTTATCGGAGCATTTACGGCATTGTTTTCTGCCACAATTGCTGTAGCGCAAAATGATATCAAGCGAGTGTTGGCATATTCGACCATATCACAACTGGGATATATGATAGCAGCTCTGGGGATTGGCGCGTATGTTGCCGCTGCTTTCCACTTGATCACCCATGCGTTTTTCAAAGCTTTATTGTTCCTGGGTTCCGGTTCGGTCATTCATGGCATGGAACACGGCGTTTTGCATACCGGGGATCATATCGACCCACAAGATATGTTCAATATGGGTGGGTTGCGCAAGAAAATGCCGTTAACCTTTTGGACTTTCCTGATTGGCGGGTTTGCCCTTTCGGGATTCCCGTTGATCACTGCGGGTTTCTGGTCTAAGGATGAAATTCTGGCAGATGCCTTTGGTCATGGTCATTGGGCAGTATTTATTACCCTGGCTGTTGCTGCGTTATTAACCGCGTTCTACACCATGCGTCAAATTACGCTTACTTTCTTGGGCGAACCACGTACCAAGGCTGCTCACCATGCCCAAGAAACAACCTGGACGATGACGCTCTCCCTGGTGGTTTTAGCATTTTTCGCCATCACAGCAGGCTGGGCAGGTATTCCTGAACACTTCCCAGTCATCGGAGGTTTGGTGCCCAATTGGTTCCACGAATTTGTGGGCAGCACATTACTTGAGCACCCGGAAGGCGTTGAATTCAGTATATGGCCGCTCTTGACATCTTTGGTCGTCGCTTTAGGGGGGCTAGCATTAGGTTGGTATGTATATCGAGATATACGCGCTGAAGCGCCAGACCCGGTAGAAAAAGCACTGGGACCGGTTCACAAAGTGCTCAAAAATAAGTATTATTTTGACGAGCTATATGATTTCTTATTCATAAAACCAGCGTTTTGGTTTGCTGAAACCTTTACCTCAGCTTGGATGGATCGCGGTGTTATTGATGGCTTCCTGCATAGAGTAGCCCAAGCGGTTGGTATTTTGGGTAACTTTTTACGCAACAAAATCGACAAACGGATTATCAACGAATGGTTTGGGGATGGTATTGGCAACTCTATTAGACAAGTTGGTCAAGATCTACGTCCCATTCAAACCGGAAAGATTCAGCAATACATGATGTTTGGATTGAGCGTTTTAGCTTTTAGCGCCCTATTCTTTTATTTCTTCGTTATGAGACCTTTTTAGGGTTAGGAGCGAATGATGGATTTTATCAGCAGTCACTTGCTCACATTGATATTATTCAGTCCGGTCTTTGCCGCGGCAATCATCTTTATAATACCGCGTGAACAAGAAAACCTGATTCGTTGGTCGGCATTGGTATTAAGTTGTATACCGTTGGCATTGACGATTTCTCTTTGGTTTGGTTTTGATCGATCGCTGGAAGGTTTTCAATACCAGGAAATGGCAGTCTGGTATTCTGCGATCAATTCTTCATATCATATAGGTGTGGATGGCATTTCTTTAACGATGGTACTCCTCACCGCAATCCTTACACCCCTGTCCATCTTAGCATCATTTTCGATCAAAGACAGGGTGAAATCCTACATGATCCTTTTCTTCCTGTTGGAAATGGGAATGTTGGGTGTATTCCTGGCGCTAGACCTACTTATCTTCTTCGTATTCTGGGAATTTGGCTTGATACCCATGTATTTCCTGATCAATCAATGGGGCAGTGAAAAAGGCGAACGGGAAATATGGGGTGGCAGGAAAATCCCCGCGCGGACATATGCCTCCTTTAAGTTTATGATCTATACCATGGCAGGCTCATTAGGATTGCTCCTGGCGATCCAATTAATCGGGGTGGTATCAGGCACTTTTGATTTACCGGAATTATATAAAATCTGGCCGATGCTGGAAAAACCCTTGCTTGGTTTACCGGTCAGCACGGTAAAATCGATTGCTTTTTGGGCATTCACTTTAGCTTTTGCAATCAAAGTACCGGTGTGGCCATTTCATACCTGGTTGCCAGATGCCCATACCGAGGCGCCCACCGCAGGCTCGATGATCCTGGCAGGTGTACTGCTAAAACTGGGCGCGTATGGCTTTCTGCGCTTTGTCTTGCCGCTTTATCCGGCGGAATCGAATTATTTCGCCGGGGCTTTGGGTTTCCTGGCGGTAATGGCGATCATCTTTGGCGCGTTTGCATCCTATGGACAAAGTGATTTCAAGCGGCTGGTGGCGTATTCTTCAGTGAACCATATGGGTTTTGTTGTGCTGGGTATTGCGGCGGCAGCTCATTCCGTTGGCTCAGAGAATGCCAATATTGCCATGAATGGCGCGGTTTTACAGATGTTCAATCACGGGCTTTCAGCGGCGGGTATGTTCTTTCTGGTAGGAGTGATTTACGAGCGAACCCATACCCGCAATTTGAATGACTTTGGCGGATTATTCCCACTTATACCGGTTTACGGCGGTATTCTTATGTTTACATCGATGGCTTCTTTGGGATTGCCGGGGTTGAATGGTTTTGTTTCTGAATTCCTGGTTGTGCGAGGTTCATGGCCTGTTTTCACAGTTTACACTGCCCTGGCGATGATCGGTTTGTTATTTACCGGCGCATATATTTTACGCGGCATAAAACAGGTTCTGCATGGTCCACTTAATGAACAATGGGTTGGACATCTTAGTGAGATCAATACTCGTGAAATCCTGGTCATGGCGCCATTAATGGTTCTGATGCTATGGATAGGTGTTTGGCCAGCCTGGATTTTAGATGTGATCAACCGGGCTGTTGCCATGTTGTTTTAGAGATATGAACCTGACTATCTATCAGGCAGGCTGCGTTTTATGTTTCAGAGGTGAACAATGCAATTTCCGATTTTGAGTGTCATAATTTTTACACCTATCATCGCAGGAGTGTTGATTTTATTATTCCCGGCTGAAAGGAAGACAGAAGTTAGAGTGACTGCTCTGGCAGCCGCGACTTTTGCACTTGGCTTATCCCTGTGGGCGTATTTTTCATATGACATCGCGGCAGGGGGATACCAATTCGTGGAAAAATTCGAATGGCTTCCTATGATGGGAATTTCTTATCATGTAGGTTTAGACGGCATGAATGCCCCGTTATTACTATTAACGGGTGTCGTTATGTTCACCGGAGTGCTCATATCATGGGGCATCGATGATCGCCCCAGAGAATTTTTCGCTTTTCTTTTTATTCTTGCGACAGGCGTATTTGGCGTATTTGTTACGCTTGATTTATTTATGTTGTTTTTCTTTTATGAGATTGCCGTCTTCCCCATGTATTTATTGATTTCGATCTGGGGATGGAAAGAAACCCGCGAATATGCTGCCATGAAGTTGACCCTGTATCTATTCATCGGGTCAGTCATTGCGATGGTTGGCGCCTTAGCCATGTATTTCACTTCCGGGTTAGATACCTTTGATATGCTGGAGTTGGAAAAGGCTGGTTTCTCAACCGCCTTTCAACAGTTATGGTTTCCTTTTGTTTTTCTGGGCTTTGGTGTTTTGGGAGGTATCTGGCCTTTCCACAACTGGAGCCCTGATGGTCACGTCGCCGCGCCGACAGCCGTATCCATGTTCCACGCGGGCGTGCTGATGAAATTAGGCGCTTTTGCTGCTTTACGGGTTGGTGTCATGTTATTGCCTGAAGGCGCAAAATTCTGGATGGTCGGGGTCATTTGTCTTACCCTGGTAAATGTTGTGTACGGCGCATTCATTGCCAGTGTTCAAAATGATTTCAAATATGTCATCGGGTTTTCATCTGTTTCGCATATGGGCCTGGTTCTCATGGGCTTCGCGACATTAACCAAGACAGGATTTATCGGTTCAGGTGTGCAAATGTTTTCGCATGGCGTGATGACGGCTCTCTTCTTTGCCGTAGTTGGTATGGTATATGACCAAGCGCACACACGTGATATCCCGCATCTTGGCGGCTTTAGGAAATTCATGCCCATGGTTGCGGTGGCTTTCATTGTCGGAGGTCTCGTATCCATGGGTATGCCGGGATTTTCCGGATTTGTAGCAGAATTTCCGATTTTCATGGGGGTATGGCAATCATATCCCTGGGTGGCTGTCATCGGAGCAGTTTCTATTGTGATAACCGCTTCGTATATCATTCGTATTATCGGAAAAGTTTTCTTCGGACAGCTCCCCGAAGAGTTGGAAGGACATATCCATGATGTTACGGTATTGGATAAGGTTGCCCTGGTATTCCTCTCCGGGATATTGATATTATTAGGTGTGTTTCCAAGGTTAATGGTGCCGTTAGTAGAATCGGGCGTAGAAAATGTGATGCGCTTGTTGGGAGGTGTATAAGTGGTTTCAGGAAATTTCGATCCCTCTATGTTCCTGGCTATCTTTCCAGAGATAATGATACTGGTTTTAGGGCTGTTAATACTATTATTCGATTTGTTTTTACCCAAAGAACAGCATGATAAATTGGGGTGGGTTACTGCAGGCGGGTTGACATTGATCATTATCGGGAGTTTGTTTGTTGCCCAACCATCTGGTATCGGCGAGCAGATTTTTGGTGGGATGCTGCGCCACGATGGATTAAGTTTCAGTTTTAAAATGATTTTCCTTTTTAGTGCAGCTATTACAGCGATGTTTGTGATGGGCATGGATAAAGTTGGAAAGCGGGGTGAATTCTATCTCCTGATGTTAGCATCTACATTAGGGATGTGCCTGATGTCATCCGCATCCGATCTAATCATGTTGTACCTGGCCATCGAAACCACTTCCATTCCTTTATATATCCTGGCTGGATTTATGACCGAGGATGATAAATCGACTGAGGCGGGTTTCAAGTATTTATTATTTGGCGCAATGACTTCTGCCATTTTGCTCTATGGGTTCAGCCTGCTTTTTGGTTTCACCGGCACCACGAATATCTATAAAATCAGCTACGGACTGCAAATGGGGAGCTTTCCGATCGTGGTAGTATTCGGGGTTTTATTATTGATAGTCACTGGTTTCATATTTAAAATTTCAGCCGTTCCGATGCATTTTTGGGCACCAGATGTTTATGAAGGCGCGCCTACTCCGGTGGCTGGATTTCTGTCCACTGCGTCAAAAGCAGCCGGATTTTCAGTGCTATTGAGAGTGTTGTTGATCGCTTTTCCGGGGGTTCTGCCTTATTGGAGCGCGTTTTTAGTCGCCATTTCCACGCTGACAATGACCGTCGGGAATTTACTGGCGCTTACTCAGAAAAACATAAAACGCATGCTTGCATATTCTTCCATCGCTCACGCAGGTTATGCACTGATTGGCTTGGGTTCCATTTCTTCCCTGTCGATTTTAGGGATAAGCAGCGTCGTATTCTATCTTGTGGCGTATGTTCTCACCAACCTGGCAGCCTTTGGAGTGGTAGCCGCTTTTGGGAAAGTGAGTGGATCTGATGATATTGCTGCTTACGCCGGATTAAGCAGGCGCTCTCCGGTGTTAGCATTGACGATGATGGTGGCATTTCTCTCATTGGCAGGTATGCCGCCATTTGGTGGTTTTGTGGTGAAATTTATCGTATTTTCAGCGGCGGTGCAAGCTAATTTAATTTGGCTGGCTGTCGTTGGGGTTCTCAATTCCATTGTAGGCTTATACTACTATTTAACTGTTCTTAAAGTGGTATATCTTTATCGCTCTGAAGATGAGGAAAAACCTTTACCAATTCCTCGTTCTTACAGTATTGCGTTGTGCGTTCTGGTGTTTGGGATACTGGCTATTGGTATTGTTATGTCGCCCTGGTTCAATCTCTCAACGGCAGCTGCCCATGCACTCTTTTAGATAGTTGGGAAATGCCTGCTTCTCGAAATTATAAATAGGAACGATATAAGCCGCGTATATTGTTGACTGTATTAACTTGGGTATGTTACAATTCGCAAGCCATGAGCCAAAGCGGACAAGAATCAAATAAAACTGACCTTGGAAGCGTTTTTAGTAATGCTTTCTCATTAGGGGGGCAAGTGGCTTGTTTGAATCTGGTGGTTATATTTGTCAGTCTTTTTGCTGGAATTTGGCTGGATAAATTATTAGGCACTAAACCTGCAATTACACTTGTATTCGTTTTAGGCTCTGTGCCTTTTGCTTTGGTACTGACGTATTATTTAGCAAAAAGAAAAGCAATGATCCTTTCCCAACCCACAAAACGGGATGAATCGCTTCAGAGAGAGGAGAAACATTCTGGTGAGTGAAGAAAAAAAGAAAAAACGCTATGGATTTAAACGGTGGATAGTCATCGGTTTGATTATTTTGGGGGCGTATTGTGCGTTTTTTGGCCCAACAATTTATAAACCAGTCAGCCCGGTGGTTGTTTTACCTCCTGAACCAACCGGATTATCCATTTTCGGATTTCAAATTACCAATACAATTCTTGGAACTCTGATCGCAGACATTGTTTTATTATTGATCGCGTATTTTGGAGCATATCAATTTGCGAAAACTGGCAAACTGGTCCCCTCGGGAATAACAAATGCCTTTGAAGCCATTATTGAGTTTTTATGGAATACAGTTGAAGGAGCAGCGGGGAAGTGGGCCAAAAAGATTTTCCCTATTCCGGCAACAATATTTTTAATTGTATTCATGGCGAATATGGTTAAGCTGGTTCCCGGATTTGAAAGCATTGGATACCTGAAAGGAGTCCATAAAGGGGAAGGTTATGCGCCGGTCAAATTGTTCAATATTGGCAGCTTAGATGTTTTTAGCATTGATAAAGGACAACCGCATGAAGTCGAGGAATCGGGTGAGCATGAAATTTCTGCAAGCAGCGAAGGGGAAAGCCATGAGAGCGGCGGAATGTGTACAGCCTGTGAAATCGTCCCTTATCTGCGGGGCTCGGCAACAGATTTAAATTTCACGATAGCCTTGGGTATTTTGGCGGTTTTGTTCACTCAAGTTTTTGGTGTATGGGCAGGAGGTATTGGCTACTTTGGAAAATTTATTGCCATTAAACAATTAATTAGCGGGGGAATTTTTGGTGCAATAAACTTTATTGTGGGTCTCCTGGAACTTATTCTTGAATTCATGAAAATTGTCTCGTTTGGCTTCCGGTTGTTTGGCAACGTTTTTGGCGGCGCGATTTTGCTCTCCGTGATTGGCGCGCTGGTTGCGGTGGGAGTCCCCCCCTTGCTTTATATATTTGAATTATTCTTTGGTGTGATCCAGGCGTATGTTTTCTTCTTGCTTGCCACCATATTTATCAGTATGGCGACTGTCAGTCACCATTAAATTAGCGATTAGGACGGCAATAAATTACTTAAGAGAAGGAGAGACTTATAATGAATGATCCGGCATCATTTATCATGGGAATGAAATTGTTAGCCGCAGGATTTGCCATGTTAGGCACAATTGGGGCTGGTTTGGGTGTTGGACTGGCCGCTATGGGTGGTGTACAGGCGATGGGGAGAAATCCCGATGCAGCGCCTATTATTCAAACGAATATGATCCTGGGTATGGCATTTGCAGAAGCGGTAGCAATTTACGCCCTGGTAGTAGCGATTATTCTCGTATTTGTCGCTGGTTAGCAGGCGAAGGAGCGTTTAATTCATGGAAAAGCTTGGTATCAATCTTGGTTTTCTTCTTTTCCAGATATTTAATTTCACCATTCTGGTCATATTATTGTATGCCTTGGCATACAAGCCAATATTAAATATGCTGGAAACCCGAAAAAAGAAAATCGCTCAAGGTATAGAGGATGCTCGAGTGGCGGCAGATGCGCGTGCCAATGCAGAAAAAGAAGCTCAGGACATCATCACAAAAGCGCAAGCAGAAGCCTCGCAAAAAATACGTGAAGCAACCGAAAGAGCGGAAAAATCTGCGCTGGAAATACAAGCGAAGGCCGAAGGAGAAGCTGCAAAGGTGCGAGAAGAAGCATTAGCAGATGTTGCATCAGAGCGTGATTCGATTTTAGCTGATATGCGCGGGCAAATTGCTGCCCTGGCAATGGCAGCTGCCCAGAAATTAATTGGCGAGTCGCTGGATGAACAACGGCAACGGACTTTGATCGATGAATTTTTCTCTGGTGTTAAAGCCGGTAAAGTCGTAATTCTGGAAGAAACAGGCGTGATTAAAGGTGAGGCTGCACACGTTACCAGTGCACTACCACTTACGCCAGTTGAACAAGAAGCGATTAAACAAAATATGGCTGCAAAAATCGGCCAGGATACCCCGATCACATTTAAAGTCAATCCATCCATTTTAGGAGGCGTCATTATTCGGGTGGGCGATAAAGTTATGGATGGGTCGGTCGCCGGACAACTGGAAAGTTTACATAAAAGTTTATCATAAAAAAAATATATCAGAATCTACCCTCACGATTTCCGTTACCTTTTGTTTATCACAAGCCAATGCGAGGAAGCAAAAGATACTGGGAATGGTGAGGGTAATTATTTTAAAAGAATTGTCATTTGGGTTTGATTGATTTATTATATGAAATATATAAATGATTAGCTACCCTACACTTTTAATTTTCTGTCAATGTGAAAGGCGTTCTTTGCCCTGAAGCAATCTAGAATCTGTAAAAATAAACGTCCATAAAGAAGATTGCTTCAGTCGCGAAGTTTGCATTGAACGAAATGAATGTGCTCCTTCACAATGACAATTCGTAAACTGTCGGGTGGCTAAAAAAATGATATGATTCATGATTTAATTGTGATTTCAAAAGACCTTTGCTATGGCTGTTCTACTATCTGAATTATTAAATGCATTGCCAAGGGGGATGATTCTTGCCTCTCCTCAAGATTTAAGTATCTCTATCCAAGGAATAGTGCTGGATTCCCGGAATGTAAAACCAGGATTTTTATTTGCGGCATTGACCGGTGAGCATGTTAATGGACACCAATTCATCCAATCTGCTATTCAAAACGGAGCAGTGGCAGTAGTGGGAAATGAACCACAAAGACATATCGCAGAAAAATATATTCAAGTAACCGACAGCCGCCTGGCTTTAGCATACATTTCCGCTGCCTATCATGGATTTCCGGGACGCGAATTGACCGTCATCGGGGTCACCGGGACAGATGGTAAAACAACCACCGTAAACTTGATTTATTCCATTTTGAAAGCAGCCGGATATAAAGCAGGGATCGTTTCAACGGTTAATGCGATCATTGGTGATGAAATTCGGGATACCGGTTTTCACGTCACCACGCCTGAGGCGCCCGATGTACAAAATTATCTATCCCAAATGGTTCATCACCAACCAGAACCGCTTACTCATGTGGTTTTGGAAGCCACCTCTCACGGGTTGGCTCAACACCGAGTGACGGCTTGTGAATTTGATCTGGCGGTATATACGAACATCACACACGAGCATTTAGACTATCATAAAACTTTTGACGCGTATCGCGATGTTAAAGCCATGCTGATAAAACACTTGGTTGAGACAGTCGATAAAAACTGTGGGAATTACCGTCGAGTGGTGTTGAATCGGGACGATGAATCATGTACGTATTTAAACACTTTAACCCAAAAATCATTACCTGTGGGAAGTGTGATTAGTTATGGTTTGGATTCACAGGCGGATTTTCATCCCAGGAATGTTTTTTCATCTCAAATGGGGATGCAATTTGATTTATCTTATCCAGGAAATGAAATTCATATAGCTACATCGCTTTGGGGTGTTCATAATTTATCGAATTGCCTTGCTGCATTGACTGCGACAATTGGCGGTTTAGGTATTGAAGGTCATTTAGCCGCGGTCGGGATTTTGGAGATGAAAGGTGTTGAAGGCAGAATGGAGCGAATCGAATGTGGGCAAGAATTCATGGCGATTGTTGATTTTGCACACACTCCCAATGCTCTTAAGGTGGCTCTTGAAACTGTCCGCAATATTGTCCCAGGTCGGGTAATCGCGGTGTTCGGCTCTGCGGGGTTACGAGACCGCGAAAAGCGACAGACGATGGCAGAAAATGCAGCTAAGTTAGCAGACCTCTCGATAATAACTGCTGAAGATCCACGCACTGAATCCCTGGATGTGATATTAGCCGAAATGACAAGAGGCATGGAAGCTAACGGCGCAGTCGAGGGTAAAACTTTTTGGCGGGTGCCCGATCGCAGGGAAGCGTTAAGATTGGCAGTGAATATGGCTCAACCCACAGACCTGGTGATCGCGTTTGGCAAGGGGCACGAGCAATCCATGTGTTTTGGGCAAATTGAATACCCGTGGGATGACCGTACAGCATTGCGGGCGGCAATTTCGGAATATTTGGGGATCCTTGGTCCGGATATGCCATATCTTCCTATATAGTAAAAAAAAAGAGCTTTCATAAGGAAGGCAGGAATGCAGGAAGATTTATTTCTGTAATATAAAATGCAGACGTTCTTTGTGCTGTATACAAAAAAATAAGTTGATTGACCAAAACTCTCGACTCAATAATTTCCTGATAATCCGATCGGTCTTTTTAATATTTATATTCTTCCCGCGCGGGTGAAAAGATATCCAATACCTGAGCGGGTTGTACCCCAACACACACTTTATGGTTTACGCCGGAGGGGATGATATATATGTCACCCTGGTGCAAAAGGCGACGATCGCCATCGATATCGAAATCCAATTCTCCGCTTAATACAATGCCTGCCTGCTCATGGGGATGGTTATGAACAGGGATAACCGAATTCGCTTTCAGGTCAACGATCGCGAGCAGCATATTCTCTCCCCAGAAGGTGCGCATTTGCACACCCTCTAATAGAGTTTTATATTCCCGAGTGTTAATATCATAAAAAGTCATGAGTGTATCTCCTCCAGATAAGAAAGTATATCCTTTTTAGGTGAATTTGTTGGGTAAAAAATCGGGATTTTTCTATGATGCAAAATGAAGAAGAAACCCTTAAAGTGAAGAAAAGCAAAAAAAGGAGTCACTATAGTATAGCAACTCCTCTAGAAAATTATATTCTACGCCACACTAAATTTGAGTTAGTGCCGATGTTTATTGCCTGATTTGTGAAAACTATCGCGCCTGCCAGAAGGGCGAGACCCGCTTCGGCTGCGATCACGTGATTGCGCCTCTTCTGCCGTCCATCCTTCCAAGACTGCCTGGCGTGAAAGACGGATTTTACCTTGCGCATCGATATCGGTAACCATTACCGTAAGTTCTTCACCAACTCTGGCGACATCTTCGACTTTTTCCACGCGCTCGCTATCTAATTGTGAGATATGCACCATACCGTCGATATTTGGCAAGATTTCAACAAAGGCCCCAAAATCGGTGACGCGAACCACTTTTCCGGTATATATCCTGCCAATAACGGGAGCTTCGGTGAGTGATTCCACGCGTTCCACGGCCATTCGGGAACTTTCACCATCGGTCGCGGCGATAAATACCGAACCATCCTCGCCGATATCGATTTTTGTTCCGGTTTCATCTTGGATAGAACGGATGGTTTTGCCACCCGGACCAATGATGGCGCCAATTTTCTCCACCGGTATTTTTACCACAGTGATGCGTGGCGCATGGGCTTTTAATTCTGTTCTGGGCGTGGGAATCACCTCTATAATTTTATCTAAAATCGTAAAACGCGCTTTGCGTGCTTTTTCAAGCGCCTCCGCCATCAGTTCAAATGAAATACCTTTGATCTTGATATCCATTTGTAAAGCAGTGATACCTTTGTGAGTGCCAGTTACTTTGAAATCCATATCGCCCAGGTGGTCTTCGGCGCCAAGAATATCCGTCAAAATGGCATACCGCTCACCTTCTTTAACCAATCCCATTGCTACACCTGCAACAGGGGCGGTAATTGGAACACCGGTATCCATGAGCGCTAATGTAGAACCGCACACAGATGCCATTGAAGATGAACCGTTTGATGAAAGAACTTCGGAAACTAATCTCAGGGTATATGGGAATTTCGATTCGGGTGGAATGACTGGCAGCAGTGCTCGTTCAGCCAGTGCGCCATGCCCGATTTCTCTGCGGGAAGCGCCGCGTAACATTTTCACCTCTCCTGTAGAGAAGGGTGGAAAATTATAGTGATGCATATAACGTTTGCTTTCGGATGGGGTTAGATTATCCAACTCCTGAGCTTCACGAGGCGTACCAAGCGTGGCCAGGGTTAATACCTGGGTTTCGCCACGCGTAAACAAGCCAGAGCCATGCGCCCGTGGGCTGACTTCAACCTCACACCAGATAGGTCTGATCTCGTCTAAGCCCCGGTTATCCGGTCGTTTTGCATCATTTAGAATGCGCTGGCGGACTACGGTTTTATAGGCATTCTCCCAGGCGAATCTAACATCTTCAAGCGAGGCGCCGTCTTCTGACGCAAACTCGCTGTTTATGGCTTCTTCCAGGGATTTTAATTTTGCACTGCGATCTGCTTTTTCATACGGTTGATCGAACATTTCATTAAGCGGGGTATGAACACGCTCGAATATTTTCTTTCCCAGGTCTTCATCTTCGGAAAACGGGACGTATTTTAATTTTGGTTTGCCAACTTCAGCGGCGATCTTTTCTTGCAGGTCTAGCAAAGGTTGAATGGCGTTATGACCAAATTCCAGGGCTTTCACCATGACCTCTTCAGCGATTTCGTTAGCGCCGCATTCCACCATGAGAATAGCATCCCGCGTGCCAGCCAACCGGAGATCGAGATCAGAATATTCAAGTTCGGGGTAGGTTGGATTGATAATGAACTCTCCCTCGATCCTACCGATTCTTACTGCGCCGATAGGTCCTCCCCACGGGATGTCGGAAATCATAATGGCGGCAGAAGCTGCGTTAACGGCCAGGATATCGATGGGGTTGATACCATCAATTGAGAACGAATACAGGATCACCTGGACATCGTTGCGTAGATCCTTGGGGAAAAGTGGGCGGAGGGGACGGTCTGTCAACCTTGCTGTGAGGATGGCTTCTTCGGTGGGTCTTCCTTCACGACGAAAGAAAGAACCGGGGATCCTTCCACCAGCGTACATACGTTCTTCGTAATCCACAGTCAGTGGCATAAAGTCGATTCCGGGACGAACATCGGGGCTGATACTGGCTGCGGCGAAAACCATAGTCTCGCCCATGCGGACAGTCATCGCACCGCCTGCCTGACCGGCCAACTTACCGGTTTCAAACAGCATCGATTTATTTCCTAAGGTTGCTTGGTATTGCTTGTTTTCGGGTTTCATTTTTCTCCTAAAATAGCCCGCCAGGTCAGGGACTGACAAAAGGTAAAAACCGTTAAATATAAATATGATCGGGTTTTCAACTTTTGTCAATTCCCAACCGGCAGGAAAAACAGAATAAAATTCGCTGTAAAGTTATGAGGGGTTTTTTCATTTCCGTTGAGCTTACTCCGCTCACCCCCATGGATCATTACTCCAGCGATCATAGATTTTAATAAGGCTGTCTAAAACGCAGATTATCACTTTGTTTGAACGATGGTAAATCAAATATTTAAGGGAGATATTTGTCATACCCACCAGACAATTATGTGCTTTTCAGACAGCCATATTGCAAAAATTATTTCCGTCGAATTTTAAGCCGTTCTGTGAGTGCAAGATAGCGGGCAAAATCATTTCGACGGACATAGGCTAATAACCTTCGTCTTCTTCCTACTAATCGAAGCAAACCACGCCGCGATGATTCATCGTGTTTGTGAGTACGAAGGTGTTCGGTTAATTGGGTAATACGGTTAGATAATAATGCAATTTGAACTTCAGGCGAACCTGTGTCTTTTTGATGACGAGAATATTCTGTCATCAATTTTTCCTTTATCTCTTTATCTAACGACATGACGTCTGCTGACTCCTTTCAATTTTTTAAGCAGGTCTCCATACCTCCAGCATGATATTTTATTATCCCGATATTTCGAGATTACATGAGCCAAAGGTAGGGCTAGTCAAAGCGGGTGGATTATATCATATTATTCGTTAAGATTTCGTTGTTTTTCTCTCTTGCGAATGGATGCTCGTAATGATTCTTGGGTAGGTTGAGGAAAAGCACTAAGGCATCGGCGTATAAACCAGGCAGTATCGTTATCGATGGAGAACTCCAGGTTTTGTTGAAAAAAATAAGCTGTTTCATTTGGCGTTCGATGAGTCAAATGTATTAATATTTGGATGATATAGGGGCGCAAATCCGATGGCGCCTGACGCACCAGGGGCCCAATCAATCCAAAAACCAGAGGAAGATTCTTAAAATTTTTATTCTCCAATGTAGCCAAAATGATCTGAATTCCAAATAATTTTTCTTTTTTATTGGTGCTGTCGAGCCATGTTTGAACCCGGTTTATCGCATTATCAGGTTCTTTTGAAATGGTATCCACCAGACCCCTATGATATAAAGCTTCACTAAGCGATTTATCTTTGGTCTGAGACGACCAGTTAAAAATGCGGTTGAGGGCTTCCACGGAGTATTGAGGCGGGATTTTCCCGATGATTCTGGCAGCCAGCATTTTCAACTCGAAATATGCTTCATCCCATAGGGCATCGCAAATTACAATGCCGGCTGCAGTATCTTTTTCCAATATGGGGGTCATTTCTAACTCGATCTGCCGTAAAACGGGTTCGGGAGTTTGGTAGGAAGGGAGTAATCGGGATGGCGCGGCAGCTTTACCGGCTCGATAAACGTGCCGTCCATAATGATTTAATAATCCATGGAGTTCACGGATAAATTCGTCCGGATTTTTATGGAGAGATGCCAGTTTGGAAACTTGCTCTCTAAGACGGGCTGGTTGAATCGCGGTCATGGGTGAGGAAGAAGAAATCGGATTGATTTAACTATTAAAGTTTCTCGCCAAGGTATTGTCTAGATAATTGAATGCCTCTTGGGCGTCGGTGCAAAAAGTAAGCCTGCGTCGATGCTTTTCGATTATAAAGTCTCCCAATTGATCATACATTGTATACAAAACATTTTCCCATTCCTTGCCAACGATAACTAACGGGCGGGGAGTGATGCCTCCAATTTGCAGTTGAGACCACATTACAGCTAATTCTCCCAAAGTGCCAATCCCGCCCGGGAAGACAACCGCGGCATCACAACGGTCGATGAGTGCGAACAACCTTTCTCTAAGTGTTGGAAATCGCAGTTCTTCTTTTAGCCAGGGATTAGGAAGGACGGGACGCCAGGCTTCGATTTCATCACAGGTCACTCCGATAACATGCCCTCCTGCTTCCGCGGCGCCTTTAGAAACCGCTTCCATCACACCAATATATCCTCCGTTAAGTATCGTGTAACCGGATAATCCCAACAAACGGCCCAATTGATAAGCATCCTTATACAACGTTTCACCAGAATGGGTTTGGGCGCCGCCAAAAACCGAAATAAATTTCGTCACGATTTATCCCACTTTCTCAAGTAATTTTTTTGTAATTTATTCAAAATTGCCTGCTCAAGGTCGATATCGGCTATGCTTGAAATTTGTAATAAATAGAGTGATACATCGGCAAGTTCATCTGCCAACGCCAGTTTGTCTTTCATTGCCTCATCCCATTGGAAATGTTCCAGTACTTCACCCGCTTCTATAACCAGGGAGATTGCCAGGTTTTTTAGCGTTTGTGGTTTTGGGCTATCAGGATCGTACCAACGTTGTGACTCAACGAATTGGTGCATGGCTGTGGTTAATTCTTTTATATCCATTTAGACGAATTATATTGATGTTATTGGAGAACGTCAATTAGAATGTATTAATTGTGGATTACAATATATATGAAAATATAAACGGGAATATCGTATGAAAATTATCCTGACTCACGAGCAAGCAGATTTTGATGCCCTGGCTTCTCTATTGGGAGCACACTATCTTCAAGAAGAAGCAATACCGGTTTTGCCCAGGAAGATGAACCGAAATGTGCGGGCGTTTGTGACGCTTTATGGCGGCGAATTACCATTTGTAGAAGCACGAGACTTACCCAATGAACCTGTCGATGAAATCACTTTAGTGGATACACAATCTCCTATTAGTATTAAAGGCACTGGACCGGATACAGCAGTGCATGTCATCGATCACCATCCAATCCGGGAGGATTTTCCCACGAATTGGACACTCACGGTCGCGGCAACCGGAGCAAATGCAACCATTTTGGTGGATAGTATTCGCGAAAGAGAAATACATCTTGGTATGGTGCAGGCAACATTGCTTTTATTGGGAATATATGAAGATACCGGTTCGTGCACATATTCTCGTACCACGGCGAGAGATTTGCGCGCGGCCAGCTTTCTCATGGAACAAGGCGCAAATCTAACCATTGCTAATGATTTCCTCAACCATCCCTTGACCATGGATCAACAAATCCTATATGACCGTTTATACCGAAATGCTGAAACCTTAGAGATTAACGGACATAGCATTGTTCTGGCTTGCGAAAATAATACGGATATTGAAGAAGAATACGCCACGATTGTTCATAAATTACGCGATTTTTTAGACCCGGACGCCATATTTGTGCTAATTACCACTCGTTCTGGGGTGCAATTGATTGCCCGTTCAAGCTGTGACCAAATAAATGTCGCCGACGTTGCCATACAATTTGGCGGAGGGGGGCATGATCGGGCGGCAGCCGGAATGATCAAGAATAAAGCATTGAACCAGGTGAAAGCAGACCTCATTCGTTTATTGCCAGATTATGTTCACCCGGCGGTTACTGTGCAGCAAATCATGTCTTCCACGCCTCAATTGCTAAAGCCTAACACAAGTGTTGATGAGGCATTACAGCGCATGCAACGCTTCGGTTATGAGGGATTTCCTGTGGTCAAGCAAGGGAAAATCATCGGTTTGCTTACCCGGCGAGCCGTTGATCGGGCGATTGCCCATAAACTCAATCTCAAAGCAGAAAGTATCATGGAAGCGGGAGAATATTACGTAGAACCCGACGATTCCATAGAACGCTTACAAATTGTCATGACAGACAGCGGTTGGGGACAAATTCCGGTTTTGGAACGCGAATCTGGAAAGATCATCGGCATTGTGACGCGAACGGATCTACTAAAAATATTGAGTGAAAAATCTAAGGCAATGCCTCGCCATAACATTTCGAAACGCCTGGAAGCCAGCCTTTCTCCTGCTCGATTGGCGTTGTTGAAAATTGTCGCCGCTGAAGCTTTCGAAATCAATGCTGCGTTGTATATTGTAGGTGGATTTGTTAGAGATATATTGCTTGAACAGCCAAGCCTGGATTTCGACCTGGTCGTTGAAGGAGATGCCATAGTATTAGCACGCCGATTAGCTCAAAAATATACCGGAAGGGTGACCAGTCATTCTCAATTTAGAACCGCCAAGTGGTTATTAGGCGATCCAAAACAGCTCCTTGCTTTATTGGATCTAGATTTGGATGCTGATAAGGGGCAAGAAGACACGGATTTGAGCTTACCAAAATCATTGGATTTTGTAACCGCACGAACGGAATTTTATACACATCCTACCGCTCTCCCGACAGTGGAAAAAGGGAGTATTAAATTAGATTTGCACCGTAGAGATTTTACGATCAACACACTGGCATTGCGCCTGGACGGGCGTCATTATGGAGAGCTTTTAGATTATTGGGGAGGGGGAAATGATATCCGCCATAAACGGGTGAGAGTTTTACATTCTTTGTCTTTTGTAGATGACCCAACGCGCATATTAAGAGCGGTGCGATTTGAAAAACGCCTGGGCTTTAAAATTGAAAAACGAACTCTCGCGTTAATGAAAGAGGCAGCCAATCTGCTTGTTCGAGTTTCTGGCGACCGTATCCGCCACGAGATGGATAGTATCCTGGCAGAGAAAAATGTGATCGAGATTCTGCAACGTTTGGATGACCTGGCTTTGCTTTCTTCGATCGAAACTTCGTTCAAATGGGATGATTGGATGAATGATCAGGTTACTCATCTTTTAAAAAGTGAGCCAGATTTTTCTAAATGGCGGTTTAAAATTCCCGATCGTAAAGCGCTACTGCGAAATGTGATATATTCACTGTTTTTGTTACGTATCACTGAAGAGGATGCAAAGGAATTAGCTGCGCATTTGAAATTCCCCGCTAATTTGCGAAAGTCAATTTGGAATGCCAGACGCATGTGGAATAATCGCAAGGAATTATATACAGCTTCAATAAGCCGAATAGTGGAAATTTTCGATGATATCGACCGCGTAGCACTGTATACCACTTATATTGCATCCAATGATGAATCCTATAAAAATAAAGTCGAAAAGTATATTACCGGTTGGCAAAACATGATTCCCTCCATTACGGGTCGTCATTTGCAAAAAATGGGGATTCCTCCCGGGCCTGACTACCGGTCTATCTTGAAGCTATTAAGAGATGCGTGGTTGAATGGAGACGTGAAATCTGTAGCCGAGGAATCAATATTGTTAGATACTATCGTGGGAAAAATTAACCACGGAGACATTGTTTGACTATCAATAGTATTGATGACTGTGCAAACGGATCATTCTTTGATATCCAAGGTTAAATTTCGGCAGGTTGCTGAATCTGATCTGCCTGCTTTAGAGTGGAACGGAGAATATCAGCATTTTCGACAAATCTATAAAGATATGTTCTTGCTCTCCCTACGCGGCGAAGCGATGATTTGGATAGCAGAATGGAATAAACAAAAATTGATCGGTCAGGTTCTTGTTCAACTGAAAAGCGCTCGTATTGAGCTGGCTGATGGAAAAACACGAGCTTATATATTCGGTTTTCGTATCAAACCCGACTATCGCAATTTAGGGATTGGCAGCAAATTCATGTTAAGGCTGGAAGATGAACTTGTCGAAAAAGGATATGAATGGGCAATATTAAATGTTAATCAAGATAATATGCAAGCCAGAAACCTGTATGAACGCCTCGGATATAAGGTGGTAGCAGAAGAAGCAGGAATCTGGAACTATATTGATGATAAAGGCAAACGTAGGGATGTGAACGAACCTGCCTGGCGGATGGAGAAAAAATTAACTTGATGCAAAAAATAAATCATGATAGAATTTGATTTCGGGAAGGTTCGAGATAAGAATAAGGAATTGCGGAAAAGTGGGAACTCCCCACTTTTCTTCGTATAGGCAAAGGAATTGGAATACTCCAAGCGGAGAAATGAACGGATGAAGAACGAATTTGTATTAGCTTTCAATGAGGTAATCGAAGAAAAACAACTTCCAAGAGAGGTTGTTTTGGATGCTTTAAAAAACGCCATGGTATCTGCATATCGGCGTGCCGTAAATGCTTCGAATGCGCAAAGCATTGAAGCTGACATTGATATTGAAACTGGGAAAGTGATCATCAGGGCGGAAAAGGAAATCGTTGATGTTGTCCAGGATGAGCGTACTGAGGTTACATTAGAGGACGCGCATAAGGTAGATCCAGAAACTAAAATTGGCGACATGGTCATGGTCGAATCGACGCCTAAAAATTTTGGGCGAGTCGCCGCTCAAACAGCCCGGCAGGTCATTCAACAACGTATCCGTGAAGCAGAACGAGAAGCACAACTGGATCACTTTAGCAAACAAATGGGTGAAATTGTCAGCGGTGTTGTTCAGGCGGTAAGCAACCAGGGCGTAACATTGGGCCTGGATATGAAAGCAGAAGGGTCTATGCCGCGCAACCACCAAATACCGGGTGAACGTTTCCGCGTACATGAACGGGTACGAGCGTTGCTTTTGGAAGTTAAATCTTCTCCTCGTGGACCGCAAATTATCCTTTCCCGCGCACACCGAAATTTTTTACGGCGATTGCTGGAAAATGAAGTTCCGGAGATTTATCATGGATTGGTTGAAATTCGCTCAATCTCGCGTGAACCCGGGCAGCGATCTAAAGTTGCTGTTTCGGCTCTACAAACCGGAGTAGATCCTGTGGGCGCCTGTGTTGGAATGAGGGGGGTTCGAATTCAAGCGATTGTGAATGAACTTAATGGTGAAAAAATCGATGTGATCGAATGGAATCCGGATCCGGCTGGATATATTGCTAAAGCACTCAGCCCGGCTCGGGTGAATGGCGTTTATTTGAACGATCATGTACGAGGGACCAAAACGGCAACCGTGGTGGTGCCGGAAGATCAATTGAGTTTGGCGATTGGGCGGGATGGTCAAAATGCCAGGCTGGCAGCCAAATTAACAGCCTGGAAAATCGATATCAAAAGCCTGCCAGAAGCTGCCGCAGATGCCATTTATCGATTACAAAATGACCCCGCTTATGCGACGATCGCCGAAAATGAAAAGGATATCGTCACTCAATTAGAAGCAACATTGGCTAAAAAAGCAGAAGGAAGACCCATTAACCCTGAAGAGTATCAGGCGATGAGTCAGTTTGTCGATCGTATAGAGCGAGGCCTGGTGCGCCAGCGAGAAAAGGAAAAAGCTGCAGAAGAAGAAATGCAGCGTATCGCTCAAGCCAATGTCCCGGAAGGTGCTTTCGAAATTCCACTGGAAGATTTAGGGATATCTTTGAGATACACCTCACTTTTGGGAGGCATGGGTTATACAACTATCGGGGACCTGTTGCTTCAAATGAACCTGGATCCAAATGTTATTTTAAGTATTGATGGCATTGGCCCTAAAGCCATGCAAGAAATTGAAACCGCATTTGCCAACTTGTCTTTCCCCGAACCGGTATCAGAAGAACCCGAAGCGGAGATTGCAGTACAAGAAGTTGAGTTAGCGGAACCGGAAGAAGGTGCAGCAGTAGAGGCTGAAATTCTGGGTGAGGAATTAGAAAAAGCTGTTCCAACACCCGATTTGATAGTGGAAGAGGAGAAGGAAGCTATTCTGGAAACAGAAAAGGCAGAAGCTATTGCTGAAGAAACCTTGGAACAGCCAGAAGAAACTGTAGTAGGCGAAATCGTTGAACCGGAAAAGGAAGAAGAAAAACCTGAAACTGTTGAAGAAGAGGAAGAGACAGTCTCGTTCGACGAATTATTTGCCTTACGACCTGAAGTATTGGATATGGTACCACCGTCGGATGACGATGAATTTGAAGACGAAGAAGGCGACAAGAAGAAAAAGAAGAAGAAAAAACAACGGAAGTTTGTTGAAGTTGAGTATGATCCCGATCACGATATGATGGTTGTTAAGAAGAAACACAAACGAACCGATTTTGATTGGGATGAAAATTGGTAGAATAAAAATATTATTATACAGAGAATTAGAGGTGACTAAAAAATCTTCCAAACGAAAACACATCCCCCAACGAACGTGTGTGGGTTGTCGGGAAGTTTTGCCAAAACGCTCCTTGATCCGTATTGTCAGGCATCCGGATGGAATCATGGTAGATTTAACCGGAAAAATGCCTGGCAGGGGAGCTTACCTGCACGACGCATACGCGTGCTGGGAAAAAGGGCTAAAAGGCGCCTTGGCTCAAGCCCTGAAAATTGAGTTAACGATGGAAGACAAGGAAAAATTATCTGCTTTTGCTAAATCATTGCCCGACGCCTCAAGAGAAGGCAAGGAAGAAAAAGGTGAAAGCTGATAGAAGGAACTTATTAAAAAATAGTGAGACAGATTTTGCTGGATATAAGATGATATTTTTTCAATCTCCGGCTAGAAAGCGTACGCCAGCGAGGTATGCAATGACGGTGTAATACTCCGTTTCCCCTACTCGCTTATTGGATGGAGATCTTGTGCGAAGATCTATAGGGACAGAGTGCCATAAAAGCTGGCAAAAGCACATTAATACAGGAGGTATCTAATGAGCGAGAACGGTCAAAAAGGAAAAACCATAGAAATTTCCCCCAATATTACAGTCAGGGAATTATCACAAATCATAAAAGCAAGTCCAATTGAAATCATTAAAATCTTAATGGCGAATGGGGTAATGGCGAATATCAACCAGCAGATTGATTTTGATACAGCAGCGGTTGTCGCGGCTGAATTGGGATATGAAGTAACGCTTGAGACGCAAGCGCCGATAAAAGAAGAAGATAAAGGTGAGATTCCATTATGGCGGCGCGTAATTGCAGACGAAAATCCTGATGAGTTGATAAAACGACCCCCGGTGGTTACAATTTTAGGGCATGTTGATCATGGCAAAACCACTTTATTGGATGCTATTCGGCATACAAATGTAGCTGGCGGCGAAGTGGGTGGCATAACGCAGCATATTGGCGCCTATCAAGTCGAGCATAATAACCGTTTGATCACATTTTTAGATACACCGGGTCATGCTGCATTTACAGCAATGCGGGCACGTGGCGCACAAGGCGCTGATATTGTGATCCTGGTTGTAGCAGCGGATGATGGCGTGATGCCACAAACCAAGGAGGCTGCTGCCCACGCGAAAGCTGCGCAGGTGCCCATTATCGTTGCCATGAATAAGATTGATAAACAAAATGCTGATCAAAGCCGAGTAAAACAACAATTGGCAGAAATTGGATTGGTGCCAGATGATTGGGATGGGGATACCATTGTTGTCCCAATTTCTGCAAAAAAAGGTGAAGGCATTGAAGATTTACTCGAAGCCATCAGTTTGGTTTCGGATAATATGGATATTCGTGCAAACCCGAAAGGACGTGTGATCGGGACGGTTATTGAAGCAGAAATTGCGCGCGCAAAAGGGGTGATGGCATCACTTTTGATTCAAAATGGCAGTTTGGAGGTAGGTGATGTGGTTGTAGCGGGCAATACCTGTGGGAAAATTAAAGCCATGTTCGACTACTTAGGTAAAAGAGTGAGAAAAGCAAGTCCATCATTTCCGGTGTCTGTGATGGGTTTAAATGATATCCCTCAAGCGGGCGATTTGTTTCAGGTGGTCGATTCTGAGAAAGATGCCCGTATGATGATTGATTCACTGAATCAGGCAAAAGCCGAATCAGAATCCGATCAAAAATCTGTGATGAGCCTGGAACAATTATTTGATCGGTTTCAAGCAGGCGATGTCCGCGAATTACGATTGGTTATAAAAGCCGATGTTCAGGGATCGCTCGAACCGGTTGTTTCCTCATTAAAGGATTTAGATAAAGGGGATATTGCCATCAATATTCTACATGCAGAAACGGGAATGATAAGCGAAAGTGATGTTATGTTGGCGTCAGCATCGAAAGCCATTGTCATTGGGTTCAATGTTCAGGCTGATACTGCAGCCCGTCGATTAGCAGATTCTGAGGGAGTATCTATCCGAATTTATGATATTATTTATCGCCTGATAGAAGATATCGAAAAAGCATTAAAAGGTATGCTTGAACCTGAAGAGCAGGAAGTGGTCAGCGGACACGCAGAAATCCGAGCGGTTTTTCGAATATCAAAGGTCGGGAATATTGCCGGGTGTTATGTGACTGACGGTGTCCTTCACCGAAATGCGAAAATGCGCGTCATTCGATCTGGTAATGTTATTCATGAAGGATGGATCAGTTCATTAAAACATTTACAGGAAGATGTACGAGAAGTGAGACAAGGTTTTGAATGCGGTGTGGCGATCAAAAGCTTCGATGGCTTTATTGTTGGCGATAAACTTGAATGCTTCTCGGTAGAGAAAGTTGCTGTAAAATAGGATTTAGAAGTTGCGAGGCTTACCGTGGTTTCAAAATTACGAGCGGAACGGATAGGTGGTCGGATCAAAGAAGAATTATCCGAGATGTTGATCAATGATATATCCGATCCAAGGCTTAGTGGTATTTTCATTACCGATGTGAAAGTCGATCGTGAGTTGACCTTTGCAGATATCTATATTTCTGCAGTTGAGGGAATTCAGCTATGGAGGGAGATAAAATCGGGGCTAGAACATGCCCAGGGATTTATCCGCCATATGCTTGCCGAACGTATTGAGTTACGCGTATTTCCCCGATTGCGTTTTCATTGGGACCCAACACCTGAAAGGGCCGCCTCGCTGGATAAATTATTTGCATCGCTGCAGGATGAAGAAGCGCAAAATCAGAATCCACAGAAAACCGGTATAGATGAATAACGATAATGAATGAAAGTATGAATAATTTGATACGCCAGGAAATATCAAAGGCGCAAAAAGTTTTATTGGTGAGTCATATTCGTCCGGATGGTGATGCCATAGGTTCGCTTATCGGTTTGGGATTGGCCTTGGAAGCAGCAGGGAAAAATGTCAATCTGGTTTCCATAGATGGCGCGCCGTCCAGTTTAAAATTCCTCCCGGGGTATCAAAAAATAAATCAATCAGTAGAGGATGGATTTGACCTTCTCATTGTGGTTGACTGTTCTGACTGGCAACGAACGGGGCTGGCAACAAAAATCGAGGACAAGCCAGGTATAAATATTGATCATCATATAACCAATGATCATTTTGCCCGGATAAATTGGGTCGATACGACCGCGGCTGCCACAGCAGAGATTATTGCAGAAAACATCACATCTTGGGGATTGGAATTAAATCAAGAGATTGCTAGAGCTTTATTAACCGCCATTATTACAGACACAATTGGTTTTCGTACGAGTAATGTATCTCCGCGCACGCTACGGATAGCTGCAGATTTATTATCTTCTGGTATAAGTATTAATGAAATATACATGCAGGCGTTGGTTAACAGATCGCTTGAAGCGATGAGATACTGGGGGGCAGGGTTGAATAAACTCCAAAAAGAAGACGGGATGGTTTGGACAAGTCTAACCCTTGATGATCAAAACAAAACTGGTTATTATGGCAAGGATGACGCCGATTTAATAAATATCATTTCCGGCATCGAAGGGATACCTATCAGCATCATATTTATTGAGCAGCCTGGGGGAGGCGTTAAGGTCAGTTGGCGCGCTCAACCAGGATACGATGTTTCCCGAGTAGCTCAGGAATTTGGCGGGGGAGGGCACCCCGCGGCTGCGGGAGCGATGTTTGATAGTGGATTGAAAGAAGTACAAGAGATTGTAATCAGGAATACTCGAAAATTACTTAATAATTATAAGAGTTCCTGATATATAATAAATATATACAAATATTGGGAGTAATAAATAGGAATAAGCAATGAATAATATCGACCAGATGAAAAATGTTGTTTCCGGGGTTTTAGTCGTAGATAAACCGATTGGATTAACATCCCATGATGTGGTCCAAATCATACGACGCGGAACCGGGATTCGCAGGGCAGGGCACACAGGTACATTAGATCCCCGCGCCTCTGGAGTATTGGTAGTGTTAATTGGTCCGGCAGTACGTCTTAGCGAATATGTTTCAGCATCAGATAAGCGCTACCAGGCAACCATCCGCTTGGGCAGTTCAACCGATACCTACGATTCGGAAGGTACAGTGACAGGTTCTTTTTCCGTTGACGGGATCACCGAGGAACACTTTGATGAGGTTTTACAAAATTTTGTCGGTGAAATTGAACAGGTTCCTCCGCCGTATTCTGCGGTGAAAGTGCATGGAAAAAAGGCATATGATTTAGCCCGTGATGGAGAAGAGGTTGAGTTACAACCGCGCAAGATCAACGTATATAGCCTGGAAGTATTGGAATGGGCGCCACCGGAAGCGGTTGTGGATGTTTATTGCTCTTCGGGTACTTATGTACGCTCACTGGCGAATGATCTGGGTAATCAGTTAGGGTGCGGTGCACACCTCATTGGATTGAGGCGGACCAAAAGCGGTAAATTTACGTTGCGGGATGCTGTACCATTGCGCCGTTTACAAGAAGCATTTACGGCAGGAACCTGGTATAAAAATTTAATCCCGGCAGCCGAAGCGCTTGCAGATTGGCCAATGGTAGAACTAGATGCAGACCAGGTAGAACTTGTTCGTCATGGTCATCGTGTGCCGGCTGTACAGGATGAAACGGGTTGGGCGCGTGGTGTAAGCGAGCAAGGTGACCTGGTGGCATTATTGCAGGTTGATGAAGAAACCCACGAGTGGCAACCTCGGAAAGTATTCTTCCAATCCTAATAAATCCTTCAATGCAGCATCTTCGAACATTAGAGGGCGTAAAGGTTAATAAGTCCTGGCTGACCGTTGGTACCTATGATGGTATCCATCTTGGGCATCAAGAAATCATCCGGTGTGTAATAGAAGGCGCAAAAAAAGCAGCAATTCCTTCTGTTGTCGTCACCTTTTTCCCGCCTCCTGCTGTGATATTAAGTAAACGGCAGGAGCCGTATTATTTAACCTCACCGGAAGAACGGGCTGTTGTATTGGAAAGGCTGGGGGTGGATATCATGGTTACCCACCCGTTCAACCTCCAGGTTTCCCAAATGTCGGCACACGAATTTGTGGCACGGATACATGGACATTTCGGGTTTCGTCATTTATGTGTTGGACATGATTTCGCATTGGGAAAAAATCGAGAAGGCGATGCAGCGCAATTACGGGAAATCGGTAAGGAATTTGGGTTTACTGTTTCTACCATCCCGGCGATGGAAATCGATGGGAATATCGTATCTTCCAGCCTGATAAGGAATATGTTATCACAGGGTAAAGTAGCAGAGATCGAGCGCTATTTGGGAAGAAGATATCAAATTACCGGGAAAGTGATTCCCGGTGACCATCGCGGCAAGCAGCTCGGATTTCCAACCGCCAATATGCACACGTGGGCTGAGCGAGCTTTACCCAAAACGGGTGTATATGCATGCCGGGTATCGATCAAAGATGAATCATGGATGGCAGTGACCAATATCGGCAGGCGGCCAACCTTTGAAAATGCTCCGGTTAATCCCCGGGTGGAAGCGCATTTACTGAATTTCAGCGGGGATTTATATGGTCAGGAAGTTGAGATTGAATTCGTTTCCCGCCTGCGCGACGAACGCAAATTTGCTAATGTCGATGAATTAATTGCCCAGGTCAACCAGGATATAAAAGTCGCACGAAAATTTTTGATAAAAAATCATCAAAGTATGAAAATAAAGGATGAATGAGGAAAGCAGAAGTTCTCCCTTTCCACTGCCCCCATCTGCCTCCCCCAAAAATCTTAGAATTTTGGAGGAGGTAAGGAGGAGGTGGGGATGTCCGAAGGACTGAGGGGCAGGAAAGCAGGATAATTGTTTTCGGTTTTAGAAAATGCGGACGTACTTTGACCGGCATGGCGTCCGATCTGAAAATCAAGAGCCTTTATAAGGATATCCGGAAAAACAAGAAACCAGGAAGATGATAAAAAAACTAAAAGCTGATAGCTCCTCTATGCCGTGTCATACGATATTGAAATTGTAGTAACGACTTTAGTCGTTTTTTTACCAATATAAATAGAACTGTAATATTTATCAGGATAATCCGAAATGAAACAATACCTGGATCTGCTTCAAAAAATTTTAGATCATGGGGTAAAGAAGGAAGACAGGACTGGCGTTGGTACATTATCCTTGTTCGGTTACCAAATGCGATGGGATCTTCAACAAGGTTTTCCACTGATAACAACCAAGAAATTGCATATTCGTTCGATTGTCTATGAATTGCTATGGTTCTTGCACGGCGATAATAATATAAAATATTTGAATGATAATGGCGTGACCATCTGGGATGAGTGGGCCGATGAGCAGGGGAACTTAGGCCCGATCTACGGTATGCAATGGCGGGCGTGGAAAACAGCAGATGGCAGGGTTATCGACCAGATCTCGCAAGTTATTCAGCAAATAAAGGACAACCCTGAATCACGGCGTTTGATCGTTTGCGCCTGGAATGTGGGGGAAATCGATAAGATGGCATTGCCTCCATGTCATGTTTTGTTTCAATTTTACGTGGTGAACAAGCGTTTGTCCTGCCAGCTTTACCAACGGTCAGCGGACATTTTTCTGGGGGTGCCATTCAACATCGCTTCCTATTCGCTGTTGACCTCCATGATCGCTCAGGTGTGTAATCTCAACCCCGGGGAGTTCATTCTTACATTTGGGGATGTGCACCTTTATTTAAACCATACCATCCAGGCGCAATTGCAGCTTTCCCGCCAGCCTTTCCCGGCGCCGGAGCTGCGTTTAAATCCACAGGTTAAATCCATTTTTGATTTCAAGTATGAGGATATTCACCTGGAAAATTACCAGGCTCACCCGGGTATTAAAGCGGAGATTGCGGTTTGATACTTTCCATCGTCGTTGCTATGGATGAAAAGCGGGGCATTGGTTATAAAAACCGGCTGCCCTGGTATCTATCGTCTGATTTAAAGCGTTTCAAAAAACTTACCATGAACCACCACGTGATCATGGGCAGGAAGACCTTTGAATCGATTGGGAAGGTTTTGCCCGGCAGAACGATGATAATCATCAGCCGTAATAAGAGTTTTGAAGCTGAGGGGTGTTTGGTAGCGCATTCTTTAGAAGGGGCAATTGCTTTGGCGCAAAAAGAAGGGGAAGATGAGGCGTTTGTGATTGGCGGGGCGACAATTTATCGGATGGCTCTACCCAGGGCGGATAGACTGTATCTCACCCAGGTGCATGCTGCAACCAAAGCGGATGTTTTTTTTCCCGAATGGGATGAAGGGGAATGGGTGGAGGCGCAGCGGATTGAGTTACCAGTGGATGAGAAAAACCAATATCCCACTACATTTAGAATATTGAACCGGAAATAGCAAATAATATTAGGAAATCCGGACCCCGCTGTTTCCCCCTATTTTCGCAGAAAATGGGGGGATGTCCGTAGGACAGAGAGGCAAGTGAGTTAGGTAGCGGGAGATATGTCCGCGGCTGATTTATTAGCATATTATCAGTCCACCTCAACAACCACGCTACCCCTATAGGTTGGGCGATTAACATTAGTTATTCTCACATCATACGCGATATTATTTGAAAGATAATTATTTTACTAACCACCTGACAGTTTTCATGAACTGTCATTGCGAGTAATAACAATGCGCACAAGCGCTCGTATTCCTGGAAGGAACAAACCCGCCTGTCATTGCGAGCAAAGCAAAGCAATAGTTACATGTGGAGTATGAGACTGATTCGTCGCTGCGCTTCTCGCAGTGACAGTTCCTTTAACGAGCAGTACAGGTAAGGTCATCTAGTTAATCAGGATTGATGCTAACAAATCACCCCGCATGCTATCCGAGCGAAGTGAGGTCGGATGCAACAAAAACAGGCAGCGATTTGCCACCTGCTTTCGTGGTTTGGGTTGGTGATGAGGATTATTTCCGGGCGGTTTGGAATAGCTCTTTCAATGCGACCACAATCGTCGCTCCAGCAACGAATGCTACCACAAACGGCAGGATGTATTTAAAAACAGTCCCAATAACAGGTACAGTATTTAACGCTGTGGCAGAAAGAGTTAACGCAATCGAAGCCAATAAAAAACTTCGCGTTTCTTCGGCAGTGACATTTAGAAAGCCGACGATTACACCAAGGATCGCCAGTACCCAAATAGCCCATCCAGGTTGAAAGAAAATCCCGGCGAGCACAGCAAGAACCAGGCCGATGATGAAAGCCCATTTACCAATTGTTTCACGATTCATTTTAGCCTCCTTTGACTAAAAGATATGATAGGTTATTATTAACAAGAACCATGATAAAAACGTTTATACGTTTCATATAATGCAACCCTTACCAAGCATATTCGATACGGATTTATATCTCCTTATTGACGATCCAGAAGTCGAGGACAATCGTGCGGGATATCGAGAGCAACATTGAGCTGTAAACCTAAACCAAACCCGCTAATTATCTCGAAAGATCTGGCGAACCATTAAATTCTGTTAGAATTTATATACAATTAGGACTTATTATCGGATGGAGATTCCGGATGCAGATCATAAAGGCTGAAGTCACACCCGTTGAACTGAAATTACGGCAACCTGTCCGAATGGCTGGATTGCCGGCGATCGACCACATCACGGCCATATTTGTACGCATCGAAACCCGCCAGGGACAAAATGCCTGGGGCTGCACGATTGCCAATCCCGATCTGACCGGTGAGAAGCCGGAGGATGTCATCAAGGCGTGTCGGGAGTGTGCAATTCTCGCTCCTGACTTACATCCTATGAATATCGAATTTTCTTTGGATGAATTAGCTTCACGAGTAAAAGCTACTCCATCTGCTATGTGCGCCTTCGACCTGGCATTTCATGACTTGTTGAGCCTGGCAGCCGGAATGCCTCTATACCGAATTCTAGGAGGATACCGCAACCGTATCCAAACTTCAGTAACCATCCCGATCGCTTCGGTCAATGAGAATGTAAAGGCAGCTTGCGAACGCGCCAACCAGGGATTTCGAATGCTGAAGATAAAAGGGGGAATCGATCCCGAAGAAGATGTCTTACGTGTACAAGCGATTCACAGGGTCCTGCCCAATCATATCCTTCGTCTGGACGCTGATGGTGGATATTCTGTCCAACAGGCGTTGGATGTCGCCCGTGCCCTGGAGAACGCCCTAGAGATGCTAGAACAACCCACACCCGCTGATGATTTGACCGGACTGCTCCGGGTGAAAGAGATGAGCCTTATACCCATCCTAGCCGATCAGAGCCTGAAAGGACCTGCGTTAGCGCTGAAGCTTGTAGCTAACCGAATAGTCGATGGGCTGAGTATCAAATTAGTGACCAGTGGGGGATTACGCAATGCCCGCCAGATAGACTCTATAGCCCGCGCTGCAAAAATGACCACCATGATCAGTTGCTATATCGAGCCTGCACTTCTCATTAGCGCTGGCCTCAGTCTAGCATTGAGCAGCCCCAATGTGGCATACGGCGACCTTGATGGTTATCTAGATCTGTCCCATGACCCCTCAAAAGCAGGCTTTAAACTGGAAGATGGCTGGCTTGTGGCTACTGATGTTCCCGGTTTGGGTTACACAGTTGAACTTGGGTAGTGTTAATAGACAGGGGTATCAGGATAAGAATATATAATGTGCCATGAAAGTGAATACGCAAAAAGAATTATGCTGATCAACCCTTTAGATTGACAAATTTACTGGCAAGAATGAGACGTGGCTATGCCCCAAACCCGAAAGGAACAGATAGACTTACTGACTGAAAGAGCCATTAGGTTCTTCGATTTCTACGGCACAATATCATAAACAGTTTCTCACCCACCTGATATTCTGGGGTTCATGAAATCTTGGAAAGTATTGTATGTCCAAAATCACAAAAATATCTATCAAATTAATGATTTTGTTTTCAATTCTATTTTTGAATTCTTGTAATGTAAAACAAGCATTTCCTGGATTATGGCCTTCACCTACGCCTACTCTGTCTCCGGAATTAATGGATCGCAGTTGGTTGACAGATCAACCTTGCCGTGCGCCGTGTTGGTATGATTTAACTCTTGGATCAACCTCAAAATCTGTTGCTCAAGAAAAAGTTCTTCAATTACCATTTATTAGTTCACAAAAAGTTACAGAAAAACCTTTAGGTATTTCAACATATTATTGCAAACAACCTATACAACACATTTGTACAATATTATATTTTTACGAGGATCGTCTTGACGCAATTGGATTAGCACCAAATTTCAATATTAATTTGCAAGAAGTAGTAGATACTATAAATCCACCAGATTTTTTATCGTTTAGGTCAATAACCCCCGATAAAATGTTTGGCCGTGATTGCCAAATAGAATTATTTTGGGTAGATCGTCAAATGGTAATAAGATATTTCAATTATCGTGATAATGATATGTGCAAGATTTAAAAGAGAATGAATATAAACCTTCTACAAGTTTGCCTATTCAACAGGTATGGTACTATATGCCTGAATAATTTTTGAATAGAAATATTGAAGATGGGTATTTTCCATGGACAGGATTTGCTGAGGAGAAATAAGTACTTCACTGCAATATCTAGTCAATATTTGTAAATAAGATTATAAATTTTTACAATAATATATCCCAGCTATAAATCTTGATGACTCGCAATGGTAACCTTTAGGGTCTTCTGAAAGCTTTAGGATTTATCAAAAAAACCAAAAATTGGGTGGAAAATTAATTGCAGAATTCCCCCTATTGATTTAAAATATATTGATTAGTTGGGTACATGGGAAGCGGGAATTTTATTTAGAAAACATAATGAAACTTTTCATGCATTGAAGACGAGGAGGGTAGTTTAGAATGACGTATATTATTACATTGACCGGACAATCGATGTTTGGTATGATGGTCATGCCATGACGATGCAACCCTTTCAAAGAGTATCCACCGCCCGGGTGAGTGAAGCCATCGTGGAACAAATCCGGCAGGCGATCATCGATGGGCAGTTCCAGCCCGGCGATCGGCTGCCTTCACAGCGCGACCTGGCAAAGACGTTTGGCGTGGGGCGGTCGGCACTGCTGGAAGCCATCCGCATCCTGGAGCAATCGGGATTATTGACCATCCGTACCGGCGGAAGCGGCGGGGCTTTTGTCACCGCACCCTCGATAAGACAGGTCAGCGATTCATTGGATTTGCTATTCCGCAGGGAGGGCGCTACCCGGGAAGAATTGTCGGAATTTCGCATCGTGCTGGAGAGTTACTGCTGTAAAATGGCCGCAGAAAAGGCGTCCGATGAAGAATTGGCAAATATTGAAAAACAATTCCAGGAATTGAAAGCGTTGGCAGACAAAGGCTCGGCTTACTGGCAGACGTTTTTAACCCGGGAGATTGAATTTCATTTCCTGGTAGCCAACCTTTCTCACAACCGGGTCAGCATGGCGGTGTTGCATTCGTTGGCAACCTGGCTGCATTCGTTTTCTTCCCAGATGCCGGAATTATATAAAGAACGGATGCTCAAGGATTGGGAAGCCATCGTTACAGCATTACGCAATCGGGATGGTGAAAACGCACAGCATTTATTGAGTGAACATATATATTTTTTCAATTTGATGCACACGACAAGTGAATAAAATTTTAGCGAAATGAGGAAAAGAATAATACCATAGGATAACTGTATATCGGATGGTCAGACCAACACACAATCAGACAATTGATCCAGATTTTTATCAAGCACATTGCGCATAGACACACTTTGATCGATCGGTCTATTTCTATCTATAACAATTTTATAGCTCGGAGGCGATAAGATATGCAATATCATGTTAAACTTTTTACGCCAGGTCCCGGTGATGTGGATGAAGATGTGCTGGATGCCATGGCAGAACCCGTGCTTCGCCATTATGGGCCGGAATGGATGGAAATCTACAACGAAACAATATCCTTATTAAGGGATATTTATCAGACCCAAAATGATATTTATTTGGTGCAAGGACCCGGGTCTGCCTTGCTGGATATGGCAATTGGCAGCCTGTTATCCCCGGGAGAAAAGATCATCGTTGGGCAGAATGGCTTTTTTGGTGAAAGGCTTCAAATCATCGCCGATGGATATGGCTTGAAAACAATTCCGTTTACTGCGCCCTTGGGAAAAGCGCTGGATACAAATGAGCTGCGTAAACTGGCGGCGCAAAATCCGGATGCACGCGCCATCGCCCTGGTGCATCACGAAACAGGGACAACCGTGATGAATCCCTTGCAGGACATCACAGAAATTGCCCGTCAAGCTGGTATGGCGATCATTGTGGATGCGGTTTCATCCATGGGGGGGGTGGCATTACCGGTTGATGAGTGGGGGATCGATATCTGCGTCACGACGCCTAACAAGTGCCTGGAAGCAGTGCCGGGTATTGGGATTGTCAGCATCAGCCCCAAAGCCTGGGAGATGGTGGATGCAAAAAAAGACAACGGGCATGGTTGGTACCTCAATTTGAAAACCTGGCGGGAATTTGCTGTCGGGTGGGGTTCCTGGCATCCTTCACCGGTGACGATGCCGACCAACATCGTTCTTGCTATGCGTACCAGCCTGCGAAATATCATGCACGTTGGGTTGGAGGCGCATTATGCAAAGTACCGCTATGCCAGCCAGGCGATACGCAAGGGGTTGGGCAACATAGGATTCGAGATGTTCATCCCTGACGCATATGCAGCACCTATGGTTACCGGGGTGAAGGCGCGCCCTGAATTCGAAGTATCGGAGCTGCTCAAGTGGCTGGTTGCCGAGCGGGATATGGCGGCTGGCGGCGGTTTGGGTGAACTATCGGGAAAAATATTCCGGGTTGGGCATTTAGGAAAAGCCTCCCGGCGTGAATACCTGATCGATTTTTTGTTTTCAGTGGAAGAATTCTTGCGCGCTAAAGGGTTAAAAGTAGCGGAAGGTTCCAGTTTGATCGGGATTTAGTTTGATACCTTCACCTCCGCTGGGGTGGTGGATGAAGATTCGGCGGGTAGATTATTGCCCTCATCCCCTGACCCCTTCTCCCAAAAATGGGAGAAGGGGAAAAGAAATTCGAATTCGACAAAAGGAATTATTTCGTGACTGATTTATATTATGTGATTTCAAAAGAGATTTTCGAGAAGTACCCCGGTTATTCCAGGGGGGTCGTGCTGGCGTTTGATGTCAAGAATGATGCGCCAGCGGAAAAATTGGCACAGTTATTACGGGAAGCCGAAGAATCGGTACGTTGCAATGCGGTTTTAGATAAGATTGCCGAACACCCGCGCATTAAACCCTGGCGGGAAGCATACAAAGCCTTTGGCGCCAAGCCCAGCGAGTTCCGCTCCTCGATAGAGGCGATGGCAAGGCGGGTGCTGCGCGAGGATCAATTACCCAACATCAACCCGTTGGTGGATATCGGCAATATCATCTCATTGAGACGCCTGGTGCCGATCGGAGGGCACGCCATCGATAAGCTGGAACATAATATGGAGCTGCGATTGGCGTCAGGTGAAGAGACTTTCGAACCCTTTGGCACCAGCGAAATCGAGCATCCCCTGCCGGGCGAGGTGGTATTTTGCGAAGGTGATATCGTACTCACCCGCCGCTGGACCTGGCGGCAGGCCAACCGCACACTGACCCTGCCCGAGACCACGGCGATAGAGTTCAACATCGACGCGCTGCCGATGGTGACGGAAGCGGAAATCCACGCCATTGCGCAGGAGGTGATGGCGATGGTGCAGGAGTTTTGCGGCGGTTGCTGCCGGTATGAGATTTTAACGAAGGAGAACCCGAGGATGAGTTTGGGGGAATAAGGAGAGAAATGAGATAACGAAAAAACGAATGCCAGTCCGGCATTCGTTTTTTTTTTAGAAATCATCATCATTTGATATGGTATATTAAGTCAAGAATTATGTGAATAATTGGGCGGTGATGGGATCAATTGGAGGAAAATCTTGTGAGCACACAAATATACTATCTGTCGGGAACAGGGAATTCTCTGCATGTAGCGCGAGAACTCGAAAAAAGACTCTCCGAAACTGAACTCATACCCATTATCAAGGTGTTAAAAAACGATCGCATTGAAACTAAAGCGGAAATAATTGGATTGGTATTTCCGATTCATAACCTTACAGTGCCGGTATTGGTGAAACGGTTTTTGCTGAAGGCAGACTTGCGCTCGTCAAAGTATATATTTGCCATTGCTACACGCTTTTGTTCAGATGCCGTCTTTTCGATTATTGATGAGATATTGAAGAAACAAGGCAAATTACTCGATGCATACTTCTCCGTTGAAATGCCATGTACATATATCCCGATTTTTACACTCCCTTCGCAAAGCGAAGTTGAGAGAATGGAAAACGAATTACAGAAAAGGTTAGATGAAATCCAAATAATTGTCGAAAATAAACGGATTGACCGCGAAAAAGACTCTCCGCTGGTTTTTGTATTAGGGCATATACTTTATCCCATGATTACAGCCTACATGTTCAAATTTCGTTTCCCCGGAATGGCCAGATCATTCTATGTGGACTCGAGATGTAATGGATGCGGATTGTGTGAAAAAGTATGTTTGTCAGAGAGAATTCGAATGAAAAATGGAAAACCGGAATGGTCGACCGATATCGACTGTGTATATTGTTTTGCCTGCCTGCATTATTGCCCGGTTGAAGCAGTGCAGATCGAGGGGAGAAAAACAACAATAAAAGGCAGATATCACCATTCTGAAGTTAAGGCGATAGATATTGCCCGTCAAAAGCAGTGAGTTTTGTGGACTATAGTCTTGGGATAAGCTGAATCGCAAGGAATAACTGGTATTGAGGTTGGGGAATTTTGGAAAACCGTTTGTGAATGGGAAAACCTATATACAAATATCACAACGAAGTTCGTGTTTGTTACATAAAGTTTGGAGATGATGGTATAAGAGCCTGCATAATTCAATAGATTTATAAAGTATTCCGCCAAAAAAGTTAAATATTATTCAATAGTAAAAGTTTTCAATCGATTTAATGTTGGCAAGAGCGGAAAATCTTCACGCATGCGATTGAAGATATTTTAAGTAAATTCTCTGGCGTATGGCCAGATCATTGAAATTCCTGATAATTCATTAAATTCAGTCCAGAGATTTTCATCGATTTCGTTAAAATCTCGATCCACATTAAAAAAACCCTCAAGGGTAAATTCCACTTTGTATTCAGGATTGGTTTCGATTGGCCCTGAGATACTAATAAACAAAAAGCCCCTGGTTGGGGTGTGGATTAGCTATCGTTATGATCAGTGGGACGTTAGCGTTTCAATTATTGACTGCGAATTATTATGTGGATCAAACGCCATGGTTTACCTGGGTGGTTGGGTTGTTCGCAACGGGCGGTATTGTATTGATCATGTCAGCATTCAATAAAAAGCGTGCGCCTTCATCATTGGGTTATACCCTGTTGGTTATCTCCATCTTGCTGATCCCGGGAATCTGGTCCGGTTATACCACCTTCAGCGCAAGAGGCAACTCAAATTTACCAAGCGCTTATGGGGGAGAAGCCATTGGGGTGACCCACGCTGGAGGTTTATCGGTGAATAAAACCTTAGTTGAATACCTGCAATCCCATACACAAAATGTCTATTATCTGGTGGCGGTATCCAGTTCGCAAACGGGCAGTGATTATGTCCTGGCTACCGGTCGCCCGGTGCTTTACCTGGGTGGGTTTGGTGGACAGGATCAAGTAGTTACCCTGGATGAATTACTGCAGATGATCGAACAAGGGGAATTGCGGTATTTTTTGTTGAATGGTGGTGGACGAGATCCTTTCGGGAACGGGGATATTTCTTCCTGGGTTTCTTCATCCTGTGTGGCGATTGAGAATTATGATGTTGCCATGACCAACAATAAAATCGGTAACAACACGAACATTGGATTGGGTAACTCAATCTTTGGACAAAATGGCGGGTTTCCTCAAGGCCCAGGCAGCAGAGAGGCAGGGAATGCCCTCTATGATTGTGGCGGTTAAGATCAGGAATCCGAAATATGCTTATATGCAATTTTCATAATTAGATCGAGTGTTTTTAGGTGACGTATGAAAAAAATTTTTCTTGGATTAATTTTATGTGTATCACTTATTTTGAACGCCTGTGGTGAAGATGAATCAATGATTGTCACGGCTTCTGTGGAGGATATATACACAGCGGTAGCCATCACCACGACTGCGCAATATACACCTGCCACAGCAACCGAAACAATGCTGCCAACCTATACGAATACCATCGAGACTACGCCCACTGAAACCCCTACAATGGCGGACACGCCTCAACCAGCGATCGCATCTTCATCCTCATCCAGCAGTTCGACGAGCGCGTGCGACAGCTCGGAATTTGTCGGTGATACCACGATACCGGATGGCACAGTGCTGGCGCCAGGACAGAGTTTCGAAAAGACATGGCTTTTAAAAAACAATGGAAGCTGCAACTGGACGGAGGATTATGAAGTTATTTTTGTGAGCGGCGAGGATATGGATGGAGAAGATACGGCGATCGATACAGATGTTTCCAGTGGTTCACAGGTTAAAGTTTCCGTTTCAATGATCGCTCCGGATACCGAAGGGTCATATACGGGTTTCTGGAAGATGATGAACGAAGAGGGGGCAACTTTTGGTACCTCCTTTTATGTTCAAATTGTGGTATCGGACAGCGCATCCATTCTCACCCCAACCTCCACGGCAACAACTTACACCAGCACACCAACCTCTACAAGTGAATCGGCGGCAACTTCTACCCCAACCCCTACTACGGTGATTGTGGCAACTAATACTCCAATACCTGCCACGGCGACTACTGCGCCAACCAATACCAGTCAACCGACGTCTACGACAGAACCTTCGCTTACCCCTACCAATACACCTACAGAAATAACCGGTGAAGAGGCAACCGAGACACCCTCTTCGTAAAAAAAATCATATTCAATCGCGTTTGAAAAATCACAGGATAAACAGATGAGTCAGGATAACCCCTGATGACCCTGAATATCCTGTGATTGGTTAATGATTTGCATTTGTAGCAACGACTTCAGTCGTTACTACTGGCATTATATTTGCTATGGCACAGGAAAAACTTTATATGTTAATAAATATTTCCAATAAGAAAATTTACGGATGTGGTATTATAAATATGACCTAAAGATAGGGAAAAAGATGAGCGCTCCAAAAATTGAAGCGTATTCCTTCGGAATGATAAGGATTGATGGGTCTACTTACGCACGCGATGTGATGATATTGCCGGAGGGTGTGATCAGTAATTGGCGTCGTCGAGAGGGACATTTGTTAATTCCAGAAGATATCGTCCCGGTTTTTGAGGCAGCGCCGGAAATCCTGGTGGTAGGCACCGGTTCTGTTGACCGAATGAAAATATCCGAAGCTATTAAACAAGAAACTCACAAACGGGGAATTCAATTGATTTGTATGCCTAGTGGAAAAGCCTGGCAGGTTTATAATGCAAAAGCGAATGAGAAGCGGGTAGCTGGGGCTTTTCATCTTACATGTTAATCCTATTTTATAATAGCGTTATCGAAAAGAAAGAGGGTGAAGGATGGCAATGGATTTTATGACCATATTCTGGAACTTAGCCTCTGGGCGGGAAACAATATCGCTGCTCAATGTTTATCAAGGCATCCCAATTTCTTATCCTGCCACAATTATCAATGTGGGCGAAAACGTCATTCAAGTGATTACAGAAAAATACCAGTTGGTTTGTCTTTACCATGAACGAGAAACATATATTCAATCCCCGGAGATTTCAGAAATAATTAAAGCCAAAGTGAGTGGATTGGATGCAGCAACCTCTACGGTGATATTATCGGATTTTGAAATTGTCACCAAAACTATCGGAGAACGACAAGAAGTGCGGGTATGTCCAAAATTCAGCATAGAGGGAGAAATCCAGAGCCAGGATTTGGCGGATGTATACCAGGGAGAGTTGGCGGATATATCCCAAAGCGGGATGGGGATTTATATTAATGAGAGAGATTTTTTCCCACGTGTTTATCGACCCGGGCGGAAACTTGGCTTATGTTTTAAACTTCCGGGAACATATCAAATTTTTGAATCAAAGGGTTACATACAAACACCCTATGACCGCGATGAAATGGCACGCTTCAATCGTTCTAGTTTAAGGTATTCCGATATACACCAACCAAAACAGGCTACAGATGCGTCAAATGTGAGAAGATTGATATCACCGGAATTGACGATGCAAGGAACAATTGCTAACATTCTGGAATTAGAAAGTCAAAAACGCCGTCGAATAGGCGTTCGGTTAGTATTAGATGAATTTTCAAGGCTGGTCATAAGTCAATTTATTGCCCAACGGCAATCGGAAATCATCCAAGAAATCAATGCGGTTTACCAATTGATCAGTGAGGGTTAATATCAAGAAGGGTATTTGATTACTTCTCAAATAATATTTATTCTATCTATGAACAAATAATTCTCACCCTCTTGTTTGATAAATTTTGCATGGTTTTTTAGAAGGTGACTCACTGAGTTTTCTGAGTAATATACAGGCATTAATAAATATATCAGGGGAATTCGAAAGCCGCGTTGACCCAAGAAAATTGGAATGCTATAATGTTTGCGTAATCTATCCTTTAATTAAATCTTTTTAGCAAAAATTGAAAAATGACAATGGAAAATCAACCTTCTCCCTCCGTAAAGACAATCGTCCCGGTAGCCCTGATGCTTGCGGTTATAGGCTGGTTGGGTATAGTTGGAGTAATTTATTATTCATTACCTACTGTGGGCCCCCGCTGGTTGTTTTTTTTCTTTTCTGTACTGGCGATAACCGGTACATTTCTCCCGCTGGTTGCTTACTTCAATCATCGTTTTCCCAGCAAACCACCAGTCAATGTAAGTGTGATTTTAAGGCAAACACTGTGGATTGGCATATATATCCCTACCCTAGCCTGGTTACAAATTGCCCGTGTATTGACCATTGGTTTGGCGGTGATTTTAGCGGTTAGCTTCGTGATACTTGAGGGCTTGTTGCGTCTGCGGGAACGCAGCCGCTGGAAACCACGTCAGGAAGATGTGCATGAGTGAATTGCGGGCGCTTCCTTCAGTGGATGCTATTTTACAGAATGAGGATGTGAAGGGGTTAATGTCCATATATGGAAGGCCGTTAACTACGGAAGCAATCCGGCTATCGCTTGACGAAACACGGAAAACCTTCCAATCACATCACTCAATTCCTGAGTTATCTTTTTTGTTGACAAAAATTCAAAAACATTTATCGGAGTGGGCAACACCATCAATTATGCCGGTAATCAATGCAACGGGGGTCATTCTGCACACCAATTTAGGCCGGGCGCCCTTAAGCCTGACGGCTATCCGAGCAATGCAAGTAATTGGGCAGGGGTATTCGAACCTGGAATTTGATCTGGAAAATGGGAAACGGGGTTCACGGTATATCCATGCAGAAACGCTTCTGCAGCAATTGACCGGCGCTGAGGCGGCATTAGTGGTCAATAATAATGCTTCAGCGGTGTTACTCATCTTGACGGCACTGGCGCGTCGACGAGCGGTGGTTATTGCCCGGTCACAATTGATAGAAATTGGCGGAGGCTTTCGTGTACCGGATGTTATGAAGCAATCAGGAGCACGTTTGATTGAAATTGGCACGACAAACAGGATTCATTTGAGTGATTATGAACAAGCTTTAGAGGAAAACCCTGTTGCATTCTTACGAGCACACCGTTCAAATTTCAGGATGGTTGGTTTTACCAGTGAACCTGAAGTGAAGGATATTTTATCTATTGCCCATAAAGCCGGTATTATTTTTATCGATGACCTTGGATCGGGCGCGTTGATTGATACCACAAAATTTGGATTAGGACACGAACCCACAATCCAGGAATCACTTCAGGCAGGCGCTGACCTGGTATGTTTTTCCGGCGATAAATTATTAGGTGGACCTCAAGCGGGGATTATTTTAGGGAAGATGGCTTTGATAACAAAGCTGAAAAAACATCCTCTTGCACGGGCAATTCGCACAGATAAATTCACCCTGGCAGGACTATCGGCAACTTTGTTGCATTACTTAAAAAATGAAGCCGAATTAGAGATCCCCGTATGGCGCATGATCAGTATGCCATTAGAGCAAATAACTACGAGGGCGAATAACTGGCAAAAAATGTTGAATGCGGGAGAAGTCATTAACGGATTATCCACTGTCGGGGGGGGCAGTCTTCCGGGTGAAACATTGCCTACAACTCTTTTTTCCATTGAAATAAAAAACCCGCAGGCGGTACTCAAAAAACTACGAAACAATAAGCTTGCAATCGTCGCCCGTATCCAGAATGACCGGATTGTGTTCGATCCGCGCACAGTCTTGATTGAGCAAGAGGAAGTTTTCACACGCAGCTTGAAGACTATATTATCCGGTATTCTTTAATAAGAAAGGTATTTTGCTAAACCATGAAAACTGATATTGATAGGCTGATGGAAAAACATAACCTGGATGCCATATTAATCACAGGTTCGGCCCAACATAATCCGCCGATGACATATTTGACTGGCATTGCACATATAACGTCAGCCGATTTGATTAAAAAAAGAGGCTGCGACCCCGTATTATTCTATAACTCGATGGAACGAGACGAAGCAGCCAAGACCGGCTTAGTGACGAAAAATCTGTCTGATTATCAATTGATCGAATTGTTGAAACAAACCGGAGGGGATTTTCTTAAAGCACTCGTTTTGCGCTACAAACAAATGCTTACAGAATTCGGAGTTAATTCTGGCAGAGTCGCGTTATATGGCAAGGTGGATATCGGCGCTGCTTACGCGCAATTTAAAGAATTACAGGATTTGTTGCCGGAAATAACTTTCGTTGGTGAATTGGATAATTCCATGTTGCTTGAAGCCATGGCGACCAAAGATGACGAAGAGGTGGAGCACATCCGTCGGATTGGAAATATCACCGTGGGAGTTGTTAGTAAGGTGGCGGAGTATCTTACCTCAATGCCTGTTGAAAAAGATACCTTGATCAAGCCAGATGGAAAACCGCTCACCATTGGTGATGTAAAACGCAAGATCAATTTATGGATAGCGGAAGCGGGGGCAGAAAATCCGGAAGACACTATCTTTGCCATTGGGCGCGACGCAGGTGTTCCCCATAGCTCCGGAACAGCGACCGATCATATTTGTCTTGGAAAAACAATTGTTTTTGATATTTTCCCCTGTGAAGCTGGCGGAGGTTATTTTTATGATTTTACGCGCACGTGGTGCCTGGGTTATGCTCCGGATGAAGTGCAAGCACTTTATGAGGATGTTTTATCGGTTTTCAATGACGTAAAAAGCAAATTCAAATTAGGTACACATTGCCCTGAGTATCAAAAATTAACATGCGATCTGTTCGAAGCCAGGGGGTATCCAACCATTCAAAGCAATCCTCAAACGGAAGAGGGATATGTTCACAGTCTTGGTCATGGTGTCGGATTGAATATTCATGAACGTCCCTGGTTTGGTAAGAACGCTTCACCCGATGAGAAAATAGTGCCAGGTTCGATTTTTACCTGCGAACCAGGGTTATATTACCCCAATCGAAATATGGGAGTGCGTATTGAGGATACCTTTTGGGCGCGGTCAGACGGGCAAATTTCACCAGTTGTAGACTATCCTGTAGATTTGGTATTACCTGTAAAGCGTAAAAAATAATTACGGGTAATGTACTCATTTTATGGTTAATACACTTGATCAAGTTACGATAGACTTACCTCCTGCCAGGATATTGGCTGTGGAATCCTCTTGCGATGAAACAGCTGCGGCAGTTGTAGAGAATGGCAGGATCATTCATTCGAATGTAGTGGCATCTCAAGCCAGTTTGCACGCGCAATTTGGCGGCGTATTTCCCGAAGTCGCTTCACGTCAACATATTCGTACGATTTATTCAGTTATCGATCAGGCATTGAAAAAGGCGCATGTCAGCCTGAGTGATATGGATGCGATAGCCGTTACACGCGGGCCAGGATTACCCGGCTCTTTAGTGGTAGGAATGAATGCTGCCAAAGGGTTGGCAATCGCCAGCGGGTTGCCTTTGGTGGGGGTAAATCATCTGGAAGCACATTTATACTCCGCCTGGCTGTATGAGGCGGGAGTGCAACCCAAAATGGAAGTTGAATTCCCCTTAATGGCTCTCATCGTGTCTGGTGGGCATACTGAATTGGTCTTTATGGAGGATCATTTAAAATATCAATCCTTGGGGACGACGTTGGATGATGCGGCCGGCGAGGCTTTTGATAAGGTTGCCCGTTTGTTAAACCTGGAATATCCTGGTGGACCTTCTATTCAAAAAATATCAGAAGGGGCAGATGATGAAGCTTTCCAATTTCCGCGCGCCTGGCTGGAGGGAAGTTGGAATTTTTCATTTAGCGGTTTGAAAACTGCGGTGCTCCGTGAAACACAAAAAATCAAGGCTTCTCGACGCCCATTACCGGTGCCGGAAATGGCTGCCAGTTTTCAAATGGCGGTTGTGGATGTATTGGTGGAGAAAACGATAAAAGCCGCCGATCAGTTTAGCGCAAAGCACGTGCTGGTTGCAGGAGGGGTGTCTGCCAACCGACGTTTACGGCAGGAATTCCAAACCAGATCGAAACTGCACGTGCACATTCCCGCATTAGATCTGTGTACCGATAACGCAGCTATGGCAGGGGCTGTTGGGTATCAACGTTTTGCCAGGGGACAAAATGATAGTATGGATATGGACGTTCTGCCCAATTGGCCAATAGCCGAGTTGTGAGACCCAATGGATGAATATAATAAATTTTAACAAGGATGAGATTGCCGATTTCATCATCCATTATAAAATATACAACAGTTTTTTTTAACATAATCATCTGTTTCATCCATGAAAAATGATTGTTGAAAGAGGGGTGATCAACCGATATGGCACATTGTAATATTTATTTAAGCATAAAGATTGGTAATAACATGGAAAGCCAAAAAGACGAATTAATTCTTTGCGATTCTCGAACCCATTTCTTGAATCCGAACATCTAATCATTGATATCTGATAATTTCTTTATTATGGTAAGATTAATTCTCTTTAATTCATTGTTAAATCTTTTTATCCTGGTGTGAAGGGAATATCGATATGCCATTATTTCACTCGACTCCTCCTAAAAAATTTATTTTGCCTCATCGTGTAAGCCGGTTGGGGGAATTGGCATATAACTTATGGTGGACCTGGAATCCTGATGCGCAGCGACTGTTTTTACGGATTGACCCAATATTATGGGAACTTATCAATCACAATCCGGTGCGGTTTTTACAACAGGTGCAACGCGCACGTTTAAATGCTGCCACCAATAATCGTTCATATTTAGAATTCTACGATCGAATCATGTATGCCTATGATCAATATATCAATAAAACGGATACATGGTTTTCAACCAATTACCCGGAATTAATAAATAAACCGATTGCCTATTTCTCCATGGAATTCGGTTTGCATGAAACTTTACCAATCTATGCGGGCGGGTTAGGAGTGCTTTCGGGAGATCATTTAGCTGAGGCAAGTGATTTAGGTTTTCCACTGGTAGCTGTTGGATTTTTTTACACTCAAGGGTATTTTAACCAGCACATTCTGGAGGATGGCTGGCAAGAAGCCCGGTATATTACACAACCCTTCAGCGATCTCCCTGTAATGCCAGTTTTAAATGAAGATGGTACCCCAAATACGATTTCAGTAGAGTTGCCTGGCAGGGATGTGTTGGTGCGGTTATGGGAAGCCCATGTGGGACGGGTGCCTTTATATTTGTTGGATAGTAATGTGGAAGGCAATACGCCCGCCGATAGAGACCTGACCGCTCGATTATATAGTGGCGATCTTGAATTACGCATTTCGCAGGAAATATTATTAGGTATTGGCGGAGTGCGCGCATTAAGATGTTTGGGCTACAACCCGGCAGTGTGGCATATGAACGAAGGTCATTCCGCTTTTATTACTATGGAACGGGCGCGTGAGGCTGTTGAGTCTGGGCATGATGTCAGAGAGAGTCTCGATGAAATTTGCGCCCACAATGTGTTTACCACGCATACACCCGTCGCTGCAGGGAATGATGAATTCCCCTTATGGATTGTCGATAAATATCTGACCGGATATCGCGAGCAATTGGGAATTAGCCGGGAAGATCTCAATAATTTCGCCATGCATACAACTTCCTGGGGGGATCAATTCAGCATGTCAATCCTGGCGTTAAAGACCTCCCAGGGGCGGAATGCTGTCTCTGAGCTGCATGGTATCGTTGCCCGCCGCATGTGGCAATTTTTATGGCCAGACCGCCAGGAAGAAGATGTACCCATCATTCATATTACAAATGGCGTCCATTTGAGAAAATGGCTTGCCAGGCGCTTATTTCATTTGTATTCTGACTATTTTGGGCCAGATTGGATCAACCATATCGATGAAATGGAATTGTGGGAGCAAACGCTGAACATACCGGATGAGCGGTTATGGGAGGTAAGGCGGCACCTCAAGCGGAAATTGGTTGCTTACATGCGTGAACGGGCGCGTAAACAATGGATTGGCGGGGGAGTTCATCCTGTTCAAATCGTAGCCGCGGGTGCATTATTAGACCCATACGCATTGACGATCGGTTTCGCACGACGGTTTGCGCCCTATAAACGCGCTAACCTGATTTTAAATGATGTGGATCGATTATTAAAAATTGTGACCAATACTCATATGCCGGTGCAGATTATCTTTGCCGGTAAATCTCATCCCGATCATGAACAAGGTAAGATGTTGATTCAGGATGTTTATCGCGTGGTGAAGAGTTCCGAAAATGGGGGCAGGTTGGTATTCCTGGAAGACTATGATATGAATCTGGCGCGATATTTAATTCAGGGAGTAGATGTTTGGTTGAATACGCCTCGGCGTCCTATGGAAGCCTCGGGCACTTCTGGCATGAAGGCTGCGGTTAATGGCGTGTTGAATTTTTCAGTGTACGATGGCTGGTGGCGAGAAGCATATAATGGGATGAACGGTTGGGCGATTGGAGGGGATTATGATATTGAAGACCCCAAGCTGCAAGATGAAGCGGATACTGCCAGTTTATATGATCTTTTAGAAAAAGAGATCGTTCCACTTTATTACCGGGATGTAAATGCTGAAGGGATGCCGATTGAATGGATGGCGCGCATGAAGGAATCTATCCGCACGCTATCACCTCAATTTTGCAATCGAAGAATGTTAAAAGAATATATGGAGCGATTATATCTACCTGCCATTCAATCGAAACAAGCAGCGGTATCAGAAAAATCCAAATCTTAGAAAGAAAATAAAATATGGAAATTTTGTATTCACCACAAGCCTGGTGGGGAGCAGGTTTAATATTCATATTGCGTGTCCTGGATATGACCCTGGACACCTTGCGTGTTCTAGTAGTGATGCGCGGTAAAAAATGGTTAGCCTGGATTTTGGGAGCTTTTCAATCGGGAATATATGTTATTGCGCTCTCCTCAGTTCTTAGCAACTTGAGTAATCCTTTAAATATGATTGGATATGCCCTGGGATTTGCAACCGGAAACGTGGTGGGGATGTTCATTGAGGAGAAAATGGCCATTGGCTTGGTGCACATCCGGATTATCAGCCCTCACCTTGGTAACGCCGTGGCTGATAAATTACGCCAGGAAGGGTTCGCTCTCACAGAAATCCCGGGCAGGGGAAAAGATGGTATGGTGACGGTGCTGTATTGCAGCGTTATTCGCAAGGGAATACAGCGTGTCGTAAATTTGATTGAAGAGATCGACGCGGAAGCATTCATTACAATCGACGATGTGCGGCTTGCCAGGCGGGGATTTTGGCGGGCTTAAAACGAATTTATCAAATAATAATGAAAAGTGAAGAAATCTAAAAACCAATGCCGAACTGAATATTGTCATGCATAATATATGATAATTAGAAATTGACGCGAGACCCAAAAATGCTTACTATTTAAGTAAGCATTAGTGGTGATTATCGTTGGTATATAATTGACCTTATTCTGGGAGGATTGCGGATGATGCGGATAAATCGCCGAACTGATTATGCAGTTCGGGTCATGTTAGCATTGGCGGACCACCCGTATGGGGAACGACTTTCCACGCGATTTATTCGAGAAAAGATGTTGGTACCGCGTGCGTTTTTAGAAAGGATCATTGCCGAGCTTTCCAAAGCAAGATTGATCTTAACTTTTCCGGGACCAAATGGCGGTATCCAGCTTAATGCCAGGCCTGAAGAGATCACATTAAGGAATATATGGGAGGCTATTGAAGGTCCTTTATTAATATCCGATTGTCTCCAATCGCCGGAAGAATGTCCGCTTCATGAAAATTGCCCGGTGCGGGATTGTTGGGGCAAATTACAAAAAGCTATGCAAAGGGAATTGGAAACTGTAACCATAGGTTATTTATCTCATGAATTGAAAAAAAAGCAAGCACTTCATATGGACTAGGAAAAATGAATGTCAATTGCGAAAAATCGTTAAGATTACTAGCAAAGGAGAAAAACATATGGATCCTATCTTGATCGCCCGTTTGCAGTTTGGTATTACCACGGTTTATCACTTCTTTTTTGTGCCTTTAACCCTTGGGTTGTCCGTTATCGTAGCCATCATGGAAACATTATATGTGAGAACGGGAAAAGAAAGTTACAAGGCGATGACAAAATTTTGGGGGAAATTATTTTTGATCAATTTCGCTATGGGAGTGGTCACCGGTATTGTGCAGGAATTTCAATTTGGAATGAACTGGTCAGAATATTCACGCTTTGTGGGAGATATTTTTGGCGCGCCCCTGGCAATCGAAGCGCTGTTAGCCTTCTTTTTAGAATCGACCTTTTTAGGCGTGTGGATTTTCGGCTGGGATAAGCTATCCAAAGGCTTGCATGCAATCGTCATATGGTTGGTGGCCCTGGGTTCAAATCTATCAGCTCTGTGGATACTCATTGCCAATTCCTTCATGCAAGAACCCGTAGGGTATGCCTTGCGCAACGGCAGAGCAGAAATGGTGGATTTTGGGGCATTAATCACAAATCCAAATGTCCTTGTGATGTTTCCTCATACTGTTCTGGCAGGTTTTTCAACCGCTGCGTTTTTCGTTTTAGGCATCAGTGCATATCACCTTCTCCATAAACGGGATAAGGAGGTGTTTCAACGGTCTTTTAACATCGCGGCTATTTTTGGATTGATCTCTGTCGTCCTGTTGATTATCAATGGACACGGTCAGGCACAACACATGGTACGCACCCAGCCCATGAAAATGGCGGCTGCCGAAGCCTTATTTGAATCTGAAGATCCTGCTGGTTTATCATTGATCACCATCACCGATTTATCTGAAACAAAAGAAATATTTTCTCTGAGGATACCGGCTGCTTTGAGTTTGTTAGCATATAACCGATTTTCGGGGGAAGTGAAGGGAATAAATAATCTTCAGGCTGAATTTGAACAACAATATGGTGCAGGTGATTATGTCCCACCGGTCATGGTAAGCTATTGGAGTTTTCGCGCCATGGTTGGCGCTGGATTCTTGATGGCCGCACTGGCAGCATTTGCCGTATTTTTGGGTTACAAAAAATCTTTTCAACCAAAGCCATGGATGTGGAAAGGATTTATTTGGGCAATTGCGTTACCATACCTGGCAAACACGACGGGTTGGTTGATGACCGAATTAGGTCGCTCTCCATGGGTTGTTTACGGTTTAATGAAAATCAAAGATGCCGTCTCTCCGACGGTAGGCGCGGGGAGTATGTTGATATCTTTAATCGGTTTTACTTTAATTTATGCCATATTGATGGTTGCAGATATCTATCTGCTGAAAAAATTCGCCAAAGCAGGAATCCTAGAAACACAAGATCCGTCAGCGGATGATATGCTTACCGCGTATGTGGTCAATGAAGGCTAACAGGAGGCTATGATGAACCTCAATATTCTTTGGTTTGTTCTTATAACTGTGTTGTATCTTGGCTATTTTTTACTGGAGGGTTTTGATTTCGGGGTTGGCATCCTTCTGCCTTTCTTAAGTAAGGATAGCGATGCTCATCGAGTGGATATCAAGCGGCGATTGATGATTAATACGATTGGTCCACACTGGGATGGTAATGAGGTCTGGTTGATTACTGCCGGAGGCGCCACTTTTGCGGCATTTCCCCATTGGTATGCCACATTATTCAGCGGGTTTTACCTGGCACTGTTCTTGCTTTTGCTGGCTTTGATTATGCGAGGGGTAGCCTTTGAATTCCGTAGTAAGGATGAAAATCCTCGCTGGCGGGCAACCTGGGATTGGGCAATATTTATCGGAAGTTTGATACCGGCGATATTGTTGGGTATAACCTTCGCCAATTTACTGCTGGGCGTGCCGATTGATGCCAATATGAATTATGTTGGCACATTTTTCGATTTATTGAATCCTTACGCTTTGTTGGGGGGGATAACAACCCTGATAACATTCACGATATATGGCGCGTTGTTCCTCAATTTAAAAACCACGGGGGAGGTAAAAGATGAGGCGGAAAAAGCCTTCAAGCGGCTTTGGCCATGGGGGGTGATTATACAGGTTATCTTCTGGGTGGTCAGTTTCACAACCACAGATATGATGGCGCGTACCGGGGCGTTAGGCGTCATTATTCCCCTCGTTGGAATTGTCACATTACTGATCAGCTCTTCTTATCTTTCCCGTAAGGAAGAAGGGTGGGCATTTGTTTTGGTGGCAGCGACAGTTGCCTTAACCCTGGTGAATATTTTTGTGGGGCTCTATCCACGGGTAATGGTGTCATCACTTAACGACACCTGGAGTTTGACCATTCAAAATGCCGCCTCCAGCCCGTATACCTTATGGGTAATGACAATTGTAGCGCTTATTTTTACGCCAATTGTGCTGATTTACCAGGGTTGGAGTTACTGGGTTTTCCGAAAGCGGATCGGGCAATCACCGGAGAAGTTAGTGTATTAGGGAGAATTTTGAATTTTGACCGGCGCCTTTTGAGTTTGCTCGGAATAAGCAAACGAGCGTTGATAATTACGATCGCCCTCGGATTAACCGGGGGCGCTCTGGCTATCGGGCAGGCATGGATTTTTGCCCGAATTGTCACGCAGGTATTCATCAATCGGTTGGGATTTCAACAAGTTTTACCTGTTTTATTCGCATTGTTGATACTCATCATACTCAGGGCTATAGTCACCTGGGGATATGACTCAGCCGGGGGGTATATATCTAATCCTATCAAAAAACACCTTCGTCAAAGGCTATACCAACGTATCCTTGAAAAAGGACCGCAATATACCAGCCAGGAGAGTACTGGTGAATTGGTGAATACGACAGTCGAAGGCGTTGAAGGTTTAGAGGCTTACTACAGCCAATATATTCCGCAGGTGTTTTTAGCGGTATTTATACCATTGATATTTTTAGTATTCGTAGCGCCGGTAGATTGGATTTCGGCACTGGTCATGCTGGCAACCGCGCCTTTAATTCCTATATTCATGATTTTAATCGGTTATGTGGCTCAAGCTATAACACGGCGGCAATGGCTGTCATTAAGCCGGATGAGTGCTTATTTTTTAGATGTTCTTCAGGGTTTAACCACATTGAAAATGCTTGGGAGAAGCAGGGAACAGGGAAAGGTAATTGCCCGGGTAAGCCAGCGATATACGCAAACAACCATGAGTGTGCTGCGTGTAGCCTTCCTGTCAGCCTTTACGCTCGAGCTGGTTGCTACACTTTCTACGGCAGTTGTGGCGGTGCAATTGGGTTTACGCCTGCTATATGGATGGATATCCTTTGAGCAGGCTCTATTTGTACTTGCTCTTACTCCTGAATTTTATCTGCCTCTTCGCATGCTTGGAACACGTTTCCATGCCGGGATTGCCGGCGTGGAAGCAGGCAAACGCATTTTTCAAGTGCTGGGAGAAGAGAGAACATGTGATCAAGCATTATACGCACAGGCGCCAGCAGCGCCGGTATCGAGAAATGAAATTAAAGATGCAATCCCGGAAATTAGATTCCGGGAAGTGTATTTTGAATACGAAAAGGAGCAGGGGGCGATTAATGGCGTTGATTTTTCGATTGAACCGGGGGAAAAAATCGCCCTGGTGGGGGCGAGTGGAGCGGGAAAAAGTACACTGACTGCTTTACTTTTAGGTTTTATTGCGCCAGATAAAGGGGCAATTATGGTGGGGGGGAGATCCCTTTCTGAAATATCACTCCAATCATGGCGAAGGGCAATTGCCTGGGTGCCGCAAAAACCATATCTTTTCCGGGATAGTATTACCGCCAATATTCGTCTGGCAAATCCGGCAGCAAGCCATCATGAGGTGATAAGAGCTGCTCAATTGGCGAACGCGGATGAATTTATTCGGGAATTACCGCATGGTTATGAGACGATTATTGGTGAGCGGGGAGCACGGTTAAGCGCCGGGCAGATGCAGCGTATTGCCCTGGCGCGAGCGTTTTTAAAGGATGCGCCGTTATTGATCATCGATGAAGGGATATCCCATTTGGATGGCATTACCGCCTCGCTGGTGCAGCAAACCATTCAACAGTTATCTGAAAACCGAACGGTATTGGTCATAGCACATCAGCTAAGCACTGTGAGACAAGTCGACAGGATTTTTGTAATGGATAATGGACAGATCGTTCAATCTGGTCGGCATGAGGAATTATCGCAACAAGATGGTATTTATCGTGAATTGCTCGATTCAGGTTTTTACTCGCAAGATATGAATAATGAGAGCATAGTCAACCCCATGATAGATACCCAGCAATCCTTTGAGGACGCGTTTATACCACACTCGATCGACAAGGATTCAAATCCTCCTCGTTACACCTCCCTGGCTTTATTCTCTCGACTTATCGGTCTGATATCCCCTTATTCAGGATGGATTGCTTTATCCGCATTATTAGGATTTGCCACGGTTGCCAGCAGTATTGGATTGGCAGCCACATCGGCGTATATTATTTCAGCGGCTGCGCTGCAACCTTCGATTGCTGTATTACAGGTTGCCATTGTGGGAGTACGGTTTTTCGGTCTCAGTCGAGGAGTGTTTCGTTATCTGGAAAGGTATGTGTCGCATAAAGTGACGCTGCAAGTATTGGGACGTTTACGATTATGGTTTTATGAAGCCCTGGAACCACTGGCGCCAGCGCGTTTGTTGGTGCGACATTCTGGCGATCTACTCTCGTGCGTCATAGGGGATATCGGGGCATTAGAAAATTTCTATGTGCGCGCCTTATATCCACCTCTGGTAGCCATTGCAACGGCTGTATTATTAGGTGTATATTTTGGCATGTTTTCGTTGCAATTGGTTGCACCATTTTTGATTCTCTTTGTGGGAGCCTGTCTCGCTGTCCCATGCTTTATGAACTACCTTTCAGGGAATTCCGGAAAGGTGTTGATCGATAAGCGGGCTATATTAAGTGAAAGGTTAGTGGAAGGTGTTCAAGGATTAGCCGATGTGCTTTTGTTTGGGTATGCGGAACGGCAGACTCAGCGTATCCTAGACGCGAGCAATGAGTTGGAAGCCAACTGCAAGAAAATGATATCTCTGAGTGGAATGCAGAATGCTTTAATGGGATTGTTTTCAAATTCGAGTTTATGGGTTGTTTTGTGGCTTGCAATCCCGCTGGTAGATGCCAATCAAATATCGGGAGTCCATCTGGCCGGTTTGGCATTAGCTGCACTGGCAGGATTTGAAGCTGTTGTGCCTTTACCGCAGGCAGGCCAATACCTGCAAAGTAATCTAAAAGCAGCGCACCGTCTTTTTGAATTGGTGGACACTCAGGCAGAGGTCATCGATCCTGAAAATCCCCTGCCTTTACCGGATGGATTTGATTTGATTGTGGATGGTTTGACGTTTGGATATCCACAAAAGGACCAAGATCACCATTCTGAGTCAATGATATGTGAGAGCGAAGGAGGGGCTGGAAATACTGTCCCACTAGTACTTCGCAATCTATCGTTTACCTTGCCACAGGGAAAACGAATGGTGATCGTCGGACCAAGCGGCGTGGGAAAAACGACCTTGCTGCATTTGTTGTTACGTTTTTGGGATTACCAAGAAGGGACAATTAAATTGGGCGGTAACGATATTCGCCTGTATCACTCAGATGACTTGCGAAAAAAGATTGCGGTTGTTCCACAAGATGCCTATCTATTCAACACCACATTACGCGAGAACCTTTTGTTGGCAAAACCCGACGCCGATCAGGAACAGGTGGTGTTTGCCCTTAAACAAGCCCAACTTGAAGAATTGACGAATTCTTTACCGGAAGGATTGGATACCTGGTTGGGAGAACACGGTGTACGTTTGAGTGCCGGCGAGCGGCAACGGGTGGCAATTGCCAGGGCAATACTCAGGGACACGCCGATTTTTTTATTAGATGAAGCAACTGCCAATCTGGATGCGGTTACTGCAAGGCACGTGATGGGATCGTTGGAAAACGCTATTCAGGGAAAATCCGTGATTATGATCACACATCAGGCGGTAGAGACGAAAGGCGCACAAGTAATGATGATGAAAGATTCGGGCGTAAAAATAAGAAAACAAGAATGATAAGTTATTTACCTTTCAATGCCTGGGCAGCTTTAAAGGAAGCGCGGGTGACGCCGAAGATTTGATCGTATGGGATGGGCGGCTTTGATTGGTTTTGTAAGGCGTTAATGAATACTTCCCATTCACTACGGTGACCTTTGTCTTGCCGCAGATAAGATTGCGCTATTTGCCTCTTTCCGTTTTTTATTAGAATTAATTTCCGGAAATCATCCAATACCGCCACCTGACCGCCACAAAACACTTCTACATATTCTTTCGCAAAAGACTTATCCCCATTTGCCAGGTAATCCATGGTACATATTGAGCCATCTGCGTATGAGAGTGTGATCGCCACATTATCTTGCGCATATTTCCCGATATCCGGGAGCGCCTGAGCATGCACATCCACAGGAGGGCTTCCCACCAGGAAGGTCAGAAAATCAATGAAATGGCAGCCCTCGCCTATGATCCGCCCGCCGCCCTGTGTGGGATCATGAACCCAATGAGAAAGCGGGATATAACCGGCATTAACACGATAATGGGCAAATATCGGTTCGCGGTGATGCGTGAAAAACCCTGCCATTTTGACTGCCAGAGGCGCAAAGCGGCGGTTAAACCCAACCATCAGTATCGGCGGTGGATTTTGGCTATTGCTTTCGTATTCACCGTTATGGATATCATTTAGCGTTTTTTCTATGTCGTCTAACTCCTGGGGATTGATTGCCAATGGTTTTTCGCAAAATACCGATTTTCCTGCTTGTAATGCTGCGATAACCTGACGGGAATGTAAATTGTGGCGGGTGAGGATCGCTATCACTTGCGTTCGCGGGTCTTCGATTACCTCTTTTTCATCAGATGCAGCATAGGAAAAGCCGAAACATTTGGCAGCAGAATGGGCGTTTACACCGGAGGCAGACGCGATGCCGGTTAACCGAATGTTAGGTATTTTGGATAAGGCCGGCAGCATCACGGCTGAGGCAAAGTTACCGGCGCCCAGTACACCCACGGATACCTGAGATGAGGATGGTTTGGTCGGCACAGCTTTTTGGGGGAATACGATCCGCTTAGACAGGTTTTCTCCTGGGGCGGTCATCGGATAGGTCAATAACACACCCAAAAAGGGTTCTTGTTTTTTCCCTGCGATCAAGTCGTAAGCCTGAGGGGCCTGTTCTATTGGTATGCGATGGCTGATCAATGGTTCGAGATGGATCTGGTCATTACTCATCAAGTCGAGGAATGCTTCCAGGTTACGTCCTTCTGTCCAACGAACATATCCGATGGGATAATCATGTCCGGATTCTTCATAATTCTTATCATAGCGACCTGGACCATATGACCGTGAGTTGATGAAAGATAGCTCTTTTTCATAATATATTTTACGGGGGATATTCAATCCTACTGCGCCGGTGGCGACGATATTGGCTCGATCACGGGCAATGACACCGGCTAACTCAACAGGGTCGTTGGAAGGAGTATCAGCGCAAATCAATACCGCATCACAGCCTCGATTACGGGTAAAACCAGACGCAATATTTTCAGCATTCTCGCGTAAAACTCCCTCGATGCCCATTTGAGTCGCAAGTTCGATCCGCCGGGGATCGATGTCGATACCCAACACCAGGCAGCCGGAGGCTTTGGCGATGCCTGCAGCCAGCAAACCCACCAACCCCAAACCGATAATCGCGATATATTCACCTACCTGAACTCTGGTCAACCGGAAGCCATGCATGGCAATCGCGCCTAATGTGGTAAATGCGGCATGTTCATAACTGACCTGATCCGGAATTGCTGCCATCAGATTTTGGGGTACGACAGCATATTCCGCGTGAACCGCGTAACCTCCTCCCGCACAGGCTACTCTTTGTCCAACTCGATAATTATTAAGCCCCTCCCCCAGAGTGATAATTTCTCCGGCGGATGAATAACCTAAAACCATGGGTTGATCCAGACGGTTGAAAGTTGCTTCAATAGTGGTCAGCAACCCTTCCCTGCGAGCTTTATCCAAGACCTGGCGCACTAGGTCGGGGCGGGAACTGGCTTTACCGATCAAGGATTTTTCGGCAAATTCCACCACCATTCTTTCGGTGCCAGCAGATACCAGTGATACTGCCGTTTTAACCAACGCTGTGCCTGGTTTTACTGTGGGGATGGGCACCTCGGCAACATAGGTTTCACCGTTGCGGATATTCTGTAGGACTTGTTTCATGCTTATGCCTCGTTATGGTCGATCAACGCTAATATGGCTAAGGTATTGAGTGTTGCCTTGGGGGCAAATGAACTCGCCAGTACGAATTCCTGTTCTTTTCCGGTTGAAGGATCATGTTCCGAGCAATGGGCGTTTTCTCCCATGGGCCCCAATCCGTCCAGAGTGGGAAAATGCTGCCAAAGCATATTGCCGTCGCTCAAGCCGCCGCGGGCTTCGTGAAAAACATCTATCGCCATTTTTTTGCCGGCATTTTGCCATATATTGAATAAATGGTCGGTTTGTTGGTTGCGCGGCCAGGGGTTGGATTGTTTTTGTTTTGTAATGTTTACTTTGCAGGTGAAGCCGTCCCGGCTTTGCACGCGACTGTGGTTACTCAATGCCAGCATATCGGTGATGGCTTTATTGAAAATATCGGGGGAAAAAGCTCGCATCTCCACTTCGGCTTCGGCGTAATGAGGTACTCGATTCATAACCACGCCGCCGTTTACTTTGCCGACATTAAAGGTCAATTTTTGATTGTAGTCGGTCAGGGTGGCGATATCCAGGATGGTATGCGCCATTTGAACAATAGCATTCGCCCCTTTGGCGTGGTAGTTACCTGCATGGGCTGACTTGCCTTCTATTGTGACTTGGAATGTGGCGCGGCCTTTTCTGGATGTGACAATTTGCATTTGCCTGTCATTGGCTGCGCCTCCCTCAAACACCAGACACGCCAAAGTATTTTTTGGCAGACGTTCCAGACAAAGCAGAGAAAAATGATCGGTTAGAATTTCTTCGGAAGCATTCAAACAGACAACCCAGTTTACCTTGTCGAATACTTGTGGAGTAAATTTTATTAATGCTTCCAATATCATATAGATCAAAACTGTACCGCCTTTAATATCTACTGTTCCTGGACCGAATAACCGGTCGCCTTCCACCCGCCAATGAAAATTATGCTGCAATTCTTCTTCCTCAGGAAAGACCGTATCCAGGTGAGAGACCAGAGCGATTGTCGGGCATTCAAGGTGATCTTTGGTGTGACGAGTAAGGAATAGATGTTTCCCTTGTTCCTTGTTGTTTGATTGAACGAATTCAGGTAAAAATTGGAATTTGGCAAATTCTTGCGCCGTGAAAGCCCCTAGAGTATTTACGCCCTTGGGGTTGGCAGTGAAGCTGTTGATTTCCACCATTTTGCGGTGCAATTCCAGGTAATGAGGAAGACGATGTGAAAAATATTCCTGAATATCGTTGATAAAATCCATGATGCTGAAAAGTCCTTTCAAGCTTATTATAAAGCCGTTCGTGAAAAGGCGGCATGAAATCATCTTGATATTATGGCAATTGCTAAATGAAGAAAACACCCCCTCCCTACCTCCCCCATTTTATAAAACAAAAATGGGGGAGGGGGTAGTTAGTTGGCCATAAAAAAACAAAAATGGGGGAGGGGGTTTGGATTCTCCATTTTGAAATGTTGAAATCGACACGATACTTTTTCTCAGAAATCGTGGAAAGACAAACCGGGAGCAAATGGTGAGTGGATAATTTTTTTCTCGACATTTAGATTCATCTCTGAAAGGCGGCTATAATAGTAAATGAAGCGAGTATAAAATAGGTATATTGATATTTTCATATTTGTTTTATCATGATAATGATTGGTAAAATAATCATATTATCCAAAAACTAATTACTTTACACCACTCATTTCATTATAAATAGGAGAGTATATGTTTGATTTGCGCGCCCATAAATTTGCACAAATTCTTGTTGACCACTCCACCAAGATAAAACCCGGTGACCGTGTGGCTGTCACGGCTACGACTGTAGCGGAACCTTTACTGCGATCCCTATATGCCTTGATTCTGACACGTGGTGGGTATCCTCATCTATTGGTTGATTTACCCGGACAGGACGAATTATTATATGCCAATGCAAAAGATGAACAGCTTGATTTCATCCCGGTGTTTCACAAGATAGCCTTCGAAGAATTCGATGTATTGATCAAAGTGCGTTCGGAGACCAACACCCGCGCGTTAACCAATGTGGATGGCGCCCGTTTAGCCAGACGACAGCGGGGTCTGGCGCCGTTACTGGAAGCGCAAATGGTGCGCGGAGCTCAAAAAAGCTTGCGTTGGATGAGCACGCAATATCCTACCAACGCGTATGCCATGGAAGCTGATATGGGGTTCGAAGAATATCAGGATTTCTTTTTCCGCGCCTGCCATGCGGATGAGAATACCTCCGATCCGGTGGGATATTGGCAGGGTGTGGAACGTGAGCAGGCAAAAATCGTAAGCCATATCGAAGGACACGACAAGGTAGTTTTGCATGGACCAAACGTCGACCTTACTTTATCGATCAAAGGGCGCACATTCCGGAATGCCAGCGGTCAGCAAAATCTACCGGATGGCGAAATCTATACCGGACCGGTGGAAGATTCTGCCAATGGGTGGGTGCGTTACACATATCCTGCGATGTACCAGGGCAGGCTGGTGGAAGGCATCGAACTGACCTTTGAGAAGGGCAGGGTTGTGAAAGCTACTGCAACTAAAAACGAGGATTATCTGTTACGCATGTTGGACACTGACGCCGGATCGCGTTACCTGGGTGAGTTTGCCATCGGGACGAATTTTGAAATCAACCGCTTCACCCGCAACATTTTGTTCGATGAAAAGATTGGCGGTTCGTTCCACACCGCGGTGGGCGCCGGTTATCCTGAAACCGGCAGCAAGAATAAAAGCGTTATCCATTGGGATATGATCTGTGATATGCGTGAAAATGCGGAAATAACGGTGGATGGTGAAGTGTTCTATCGCAACGGGCAGTTTGTGATATAAAGAATAGTTGATAAGGCAACCAGGAAATTAGGAAACCAGGAGAAAAAACCTGGTTTATATATTTTCTTAATGTGATCAAGTGTAATTATTGGGTATTATAGTTATGTAATTTCAACAGCATTAACGAAATGTAAAATATATTTGAAAAATCCCTCTATTACTTGACTAATACGATATTATAAGTATAAAATGAATGCAATACCAACGATGGGAGTTATTATGTCTTTTTATCTGGCATTCAAAGAAATGTGGCGAAATAAAGGGCGATTTTTTCTTTTTAGTCTGGTAATCGCCTTGATCACTATACTGGTATTGTTCATCGCCGCATTGGCGCAAGGCCTGGCGCTGGCGAACAAAGAATATATCGAAAAGCTGAACGCCGACCTGATCGTATTTCAGGAAAAGGTGGAGTTATCCACGTCTACCAGCCGGGTGGGTTTGGATAAACTGAATAACTTACGCCGGGTGCCCGGAGTGGCGGATGTTGGTCCTATCGGCTTTAGCTCTGGCTCTCTCGTGTTTGCGGACGGGCAGGAAGCTCTGGATGTTGCCCTGGTAGGTGTGCAACCGGGAAAACCGGGAATGCCTCCTGTTTACAATGGGAACTCTTTTCGTTCAGACCGCGGTTACTACGCAGTACTAGATGGTTCCATTGCCTCCCGAAATGAGGTAAAGGTTGGTGATGAAATCACCATTAAAACAATTGTCGGCTCGGAGGATAAGTTTTATCAATTTCAGGTAGTGGGTGTGACAGATGGGCGGCAATATTTATATCAACCCTCGGTATTTATGCCCTTACAAACATGGGAAAAAATCCGCCCACAGGCATCCATAGAGGGACAAAATCAAAGTGACCTGGTATCCAATGTGATGGCCATCAAGTTGACCGATCCGGAAAACTGGGAAGCGATGGCAAAAACCATCGAAAGCCAGGTAAGTGGTATCGAAGTGGTGGACCGCAAGACAGCCTATCAATCTTCTCCCGGGTATTCAGCGCAGCAATCCACGTTGAATACGCAGCAAGGATTCACCTTGCTGATCGGTATCCTGGTGATTGGCGGTTTCTTTCAAATTCAGACCCTGCAGAAAGTGCCACAAATTGGCATGCTAAAAGCGATCGGCGCCAATAATAAAATTGTTGCCCTGACGGTAATCATGCAGATTATCCTGGTAACTTTTATCGGGGTTGCCCTGGGGAGCATTGGTACTTTTCTGCTTACCCTGGGATTACCGGGGAGTGTTCCCATCACGCTAACCGGCAGCACAGCGATTCTCACCATTGCCACTTTATTGTTGATCGGTCCGATTGGCGGACTGGTTTCGGTACGTCTGGCAATCAAGGTCGAGCCGCTGACCGCATTAGGGATGTAGTTTAGAGGTATTCATGGAGCCTATACTTAGAACAGATGCTGTGACGAAAATTTTTGAGACCGGTACTCTGATTGTGAGAGCCGTCGATCAGGTTTCTTTCGAGATCCAACCCGGCGAGTTTGTTGCATTGGTTGGGCCTTCAGGTTCGGGTAAGACCACCATGCTGGCGATGCTGGCTGGTTTATTGAACGCCACAGAAGGCGAAATTCACATCGATGGGCACGAGTTGGGAAAGATGAGCGAACAAGAAAAAACACGCTTCCGCCGGGAGAAGATCGGCTTTACCTTCCAGGCAAATAATCTCATTCCTTATCTGACGGCGCTGGAAAATGTAGAATTGATGCTGCGGTTGAACAGCACCAACTCCAAATTTTGCCGGGAAGAAGCTAAAAAATTACTCGGCAGGTTAGGCTTGAGTGACCGATTGAACAACCTGCCCAAGCAGCTTTCCGGCGGGCAGCAGCAGCGTGTGGCTATCGCCCGCGCCCTCATCCACGACCCGAGTCTGGTGCTGGCAGACGAGCCCACCGCATCCCTGGATACCGAACGAGCGTATCAGGTGGTGCAGATTTTCTCTGAATTAATTCACGAGCAGAAGCGCGCCGGCATTATGGTGACGCATGACCTGCGCATGACGCAGTACGTGGACCGCGTGATCCAGATGGTGGATGGGAAGATTTATCAGATTATCGATGACCGCGCAGAGATCGATGCCATGGCTGCCGGAGGCAGGTTCGAGACGGCGAAGAAGGTGGAGGAAAAAGAGTTAAAGGGTGGGGTGATGGGTGCGTTAAATCCTGGTTTGGCGCCGGTAAGAGGTTGAGCGTGGTTTATAGAAATCGAGGTTTTTTATATTTTCATTCTTAGGATTTTTGAGATTTGACGAATATATTGACTTGCCTCATCATTTGAATCACTTTGACATGCTGATTTTATTCGATCTTTAAAATCCTTTACGGCATAAGCAGGTTTATATCCTCTGAAAATGGATGGATTTTTTGTAATTAAATTTAATAACCACTTAAGTCCATTTAAATCTCTGTTAACCAATATCGGTGTAAATAAGTTAATAATAATTTTATTATCATTTTTGATGATTTCCATGTCAGATATTTCTTTCCCATAAATATCATAAAACAATTTATTTATAATACCATTTCGACTTTCAGCATGAGTAATTAAGCGGTTTCGAAGACTCTTCTTTTGATAATCTTCTTTTAAGGCAGTTATAATAATTTCCCAATCTGAGGAATTAAATTGTTCGAATTTTGCATTCCCATCCATTGATGCGATTCCATGCTCAATTAAGGCATCCAAGAAATTTGTTTCCAACCCTATTTTTATCTTATTTTTTTGTAAATTTATAATAATATCGATTAAACAACATTCGTCCAATAATTCTTCAACCCACTTACTCTTCTCAATATTTTTGATATTATCTACAAGCCATCTTACAAATTTTTTATTATTTATACCATCATTGTTTAATAAGTATAAATAAAGACATTCAAGATCAACATCAAACTCTTGATTTTGTAAATAATCTAATATTTGTATTCCATTTACCATTCTTTTTGACAATAAATTTAATTCATCATCATTAAAATTATTAATAATTTTATCCCAAATATTTATTAACTGCTCTGGATTAATAGCTTTAGACACTTCATCACTTAATGACAATTCCTTTATGCATTTTAAAATAAAAGCTTCGGAATCATTGTTTTCTTTTAGAATTACATAAAGTAAATCGTAATTATCTTGAGATTTTAATAAATTCAAAAATTCTTTTATTATATTTATTTGTGAATCTGGATTTTTAAAAATTTGATTGGTTAAAAAATTATGACCATTTTGTGAATTGTTATTAACTGGATTGATATTAGCTTTTGGAAATTTGTTTACGTCTCTGTCAATGGTGTAAATTAATCGCATACTTTCTTTAAGGAATGTTTTAAATGTCAATGAACAGGAGCCAGTGTAA
>JAFGJM010000024.1 GCA_016929095.1 Anaerolineales bacterium
ACTAGTGGTCTGTCCAACCTAAATCCTTGGATAGAGATGAGCTAATTTGATCCGCGCGTCAGCGGTGGTAAACCGCCAATGAACCTTAACAACTGAAGCATTTCTTTCTTTTTCCCAAGCGTTGACTTCTGACTCAAGTGTGGCCTGATCAGCAATGCGCCTGTCTAAACATTGCCTTCCCAAAGCACTCAACTCGATTTCAGCCATATTTAGCCAGCTCCCGTGCTTTGGTGTATTATGAAATTCAAAACGGTCAACCAGGCGGCTGGCTTCTTCAGGTTCAAAAGCTTCATAAAACGAAGCCGGGGAGTGTGTATTGAGGTTATCCATTACAACCACAATCACGTCAGCTTCCGGATAATCAACATCCGCCAGTTCTCGCATGGCATGTGCCCAATCCTGCTTTGTGCGTCGTTCAGTCACTTTTACCTTCCGTTTCCCAGCCAGTGGCTCGGCAAACATGAACAGGTTGGCAACACCTTCCCGTTTATATTCATAATCGTACCGCTCCGGCTGTCCAGGTTTGTTTGGCAGCGGCTCTTGAAGATCGGACAACATCTGCTTGCTTGTTTCATCCATGCAGACCTGCGGCCGCTTTGGATCATAGGGGCGAGTATATACCCCTAAAACATCTTCCATGCGGTAAACGAACTCGGCATTGGCTTTTGGCGCAATGCACCACTGCTCTTTCAGCCAAGGCTTAAGTTCATTTTTTTGAGCGTTGTCCGCACAGTTTCGGGGGAGCAGTTTTCCACCACGCCCAGTTGGATCAAATGTTTTTTCAAAAGTCGTAATGTCCAGCGTTCCTGCCCTTCGGGTGCTTCGCTACACGCCATGGCAATCAAGTGGGCTTCTGCTTCACCATCGAAGCGACGTTTATAGTCTCGCTCTGGTTTTTTTCGATTTAGTACGGCATCTAAACCATGTTCAACAAAAGTGCGACGCACATCGCTAATGGTGACATTCGATACTTCGAAACCCTCCATGATCTCTTTATAAGACCAGTTCGGTCCCTCTTTGCTACAGTCAGATTTGAGCAGAATATGTGCTCGACGCAGTTTACGAGCTGGCGCTGTGCCTGAGGAAATGAGTTGTTTCAGTTGGTAACGTTCGGTTTCGGTTAACTTGACGATATACCATTGATTCATGTTGTTCTCCTTCACTTGTTGGCTATCCCAGTGAAGGTAGCAAGTTGCGTGCCACGTCAAGCTTTTATGTTGGACAATCTACTAGTAGTCTGTCAAACCTCAATGTTAGAGTAAAGACTTTTTAACTTTATCCTTGCATCGGCATTGTTGAACTGTCAATGAACCTTAATAACCTCAGAGTTACGTTGATCTTGCCAGGCTTGCACCTCGTTATACAAAACAGTCATATCGGGAATCCGGCGATCCAAACACTGGCGAACAAAGCGACTGGACAGGCTTGATCTTCCTCCGCTCGCGCTACTACGACCCCGCAACCGGAACCTTCATCAGCCGTGACACCTACCCCGGCACGCTGACCAACCCCGCCTCGCAGCACCGCTACACGTATACTGAGAATAACCCGATTAATTACACCGATCCGAGCGGGCATCTTGCATTCCTGGTGACAATAGCAGTTGGTGCTGCAGGCGGTTTGATAGCTGGTTTGGCTTACTACGCCGGGAAAACATATCTGAGTAACGATCCATGTGTTCATTGGGATTGGAAAGAGGCATTACTTTGGAGTGGTGTTGGCGCAGGGATTGGGGCATTCCTTGGGGGAGGCTTTTATGGAGGTTGGTGGGTAGGGACTCAGATGGGATGGTGGGGTGGAGTAAACACTGGCTCATATTCTGTTTATCAATTAATAGAAAATGGAAGCGTAAGATACATTGGACAAACGAACAACTTCTCTATTAGAGCTGCAACGTGGTTAAAAACTCGCGGATGGAATATCGCACCAATTAAAGGGCTCCAAAGGCTTAATATATTTGATGCAAGGGCAGTTGAACAAACTCTAATAGAATTATATGGGTTAGAAAATTTGTATAACAAAATAAATAGTATTGGTCCTAATAATCCAATTTATTATTATGCAATTTTGAGGGGCGCAGAAATATTGAATAAAATTGGTTATGTAAAAATCGAATAACAATATCATAAGAATATATAAAGAAAGCAGGATTATCATGGGAGCCTGGGGATATGATTTTTTCGAAAATGACACCGCATTAGATTTGCTTGAAGAATTGCCGACAAAGAATGTAGGCGGTTATGTAAATACAATAATTTCCGGCAGCAAACGATGTGATTATTTAGATTATAACCAGTGCATTCAAATTCTCATCATTGGTGAAATCATGGCAGCACTTACGAATAAAGAATATTTGCGTTTCCCGGAAGCATTTCAACATAGGATTGAAAAATTAAATTTCAATATTTCAGAAATATTAATAGTATCTGTAATTGATTTGATTAAAAAACTCAGAAACCAATCGGAAATTCGGGATTTGTATCTTGATGTCGATAAACTTTCATTGCTGGACGAACAAATAGTTGATTTGTTGGTCAGATTGGAAAAATTATCGTAAATTTTAAAGACGATCAGGATTGACGGGATAAAGCGAAAAAAATATCCTGCCGATCCTGGGCATCCTGTCCCAGTATTAACTGATAACATTTAACTGAAAACTGATAGCCGATAGCTGACAGCTGAAAGCTTTTTCTTTTCCCCCTTTCCCCTATCCCATTCGTAAAAGCAGAAGTAAAATCGAAGCTTAATCATTGCTTTTAATTGTTAAAGGAGGTTATCTTGGAAGCGCTTAAAGAACGGATCTTACGGGAGGGAAAATACCTGGGGAATGGGATTTTAAAGGTAGATAGTTTCATAAACCACCAGGTTGATGCGGGGTTAATGGATACTTGCGGTAAAGAATTTGCCAAACGATTCCAAGGCGTGGGTGCCACAAAAGTGCTCACGGCTGAGATTTCAGGCATAGCTCCGGCGCTTACGACGGCTTTCCATATGCATTTACCCGTAGTATATGCCCGGAAACATAAACCAATCACCATGCCCGACCAGGTGTTTCTCACCCTCACTCCCTCCCACACCAAAGGGCGAACAGTGGAATTGATCATATCACCGGAGTTTTTATGCAAAGGGGAAAAAATCTTGATCGTTGACGATTTCCTGGCAACCGGCGCGACCATCCAGGGTTTGGTGCGCCTGGCAGAAACCGCCGGGGCAAAAGTAGTGGGTATTGGTGCGTTGATCGAAAAAACATTCGAAGGCGGAAGACAGGTCTTATCCCGCCTGGAGATTCCCATAGAATCGCTGGCTCGCATTCGAGCGATGCAAGACGATCAAATCATCTTCGAGGATGATTAAGCCGCAAATGGATACGATCGCAATCATCGATTTTGGTTCGCAATATGCCCAACTGATCGCCCGCCGGGTACGTGAATTTCAGGTTTATTGCGAACTTTTCCCATGGGACACCCCGGCTGAAAAAGTGATGGCGCTGCGTCCGAAGGGTTTTATTCTCTCCGGAGGACCCGCCTCGGTCTACGAGACAGATGCCCCTCAGGCTGCCAGTTATCTTTTGGAGAGTGGTTTACCGATTTTGGGTATCTGCTATGGCATGCAGGCACTCACCCTGGCTTTGGGCGGGCAAGTTGCAGCGTCGGCCAAGCGAGAATTTGGCTTGGCTGAAATTGAAACCACCCTTGTTAATCCACTCATGCCCACGGGCACTCGTAAAGTATGGATGTCGCATGGCGACCGTATCGAGCAGCTGCCGGATGGATTTACCGTGTTGGCGCACAGCAGTCATTCTCCGGTCGCCGCGATGGGTGATGTCAACAAAAAATATTACGGTCTTCAATTCCACCCCGAAGTGCGTCATACCCCCCATGGTGAAGAAATCTTGCGCCGGTTCGTGGTGGAAATTTGCCACGCAAAGCCGGAATGGACGCCCGAATCGATCATCCAACAAAGTATAGAGCGCATCCAAAAACAGGTGGGTGAACAGACCGTTCTCTCGGCAATCAGCGGCGGCGTGGACTCTGCCGTTGCGACGGCTTTGGTGCAACGCGCCATCGGCGACCAGCTTACAGCCATCTTCGTCGATACCGGCATGCTCCGTCAGGGTGAAGCGGCTCAGGTAAAATCCGTCTTACAGCAAAGCCTGGGCGTGGAGTTGGTGGTGGTGGACGCCATAGACACTTTCTTACAGGCTTTGCGCGGGGTCAACGAACCTGAGGAAAAACGCCGCATTATCGGGGAACTGTTCATCCGTACCTTCGAAAAACATGCCCGCCAATTGGGTCACCCGAATTTTCTGGTCCAGGGGACGATATACCCCGATGTAGTCGAATCCAGCGCACCCGACCGCGCCAAAGCCCACCGCATCAAGACCCACCATAATGTAGGCGGGTTGCCCTCCGACTTGAATTTCAAGCTGGTGGAACCATTACGCTACCTTTTTAAAGACGAAGTACGGTTGGTTGGCGAGGCTTTAGGTCTGCCTGCCAGCCTGGTTTGGCGGCAGCCTTTCCCCGGTCCCGGTCTGGCGGTGCGCTGCCTGGGAGAGATCACTCCCGAACGTTTACAGCGCTTAAGAGGCGCCGATGCCATTTTCACCGAAGAATTAACCGCCGCCGGATTATTGCGAATGCAGCACTGCGAAGAAAACCCCACCGGTACAGCCCAGGCTTTTGCCGTATTGCTGCCGGTACATTCGGTAGGCGTGATGGGCGATCAGCGTACCTACCAGGAATGCGTGGCGCTGCGGGCGGTTACCACCGAAGACTTCATGACTGCCGATTGGGCGCGTTTACCCCACGATCTGCTGGCGCGCACCGCCAGCCGAATCGTCAATGAGGTGGCAGGCGTCAACCGGGTTGTCTACGACATCACCAGCAAACCCCCGGCAACGATTGAGTGGGAATAAAAGATGGGTGAGTAAAGAATGCTAAACCGGGATTAGGGATTCAAATTATTTCTTCGGAATATGCCTCACCCAGTCCCAAAAGACGTATAAAAGGGCGGTAATTACTCCCAAACCCAAGGTATTGAACAAGCCGGTCACTGGCCATTTCAAGCCCGTGTAGCGCTGTAAATACCACAGCATGATCCACACAAAGCATATCCCAATACCGATCAACACCCGCATGAACCACCGGCTCCCTGAACGGTGCTGGTCTACCCAGGTCCAGGCAGCCAAAGCCACCTGCAAGCCCGCGAACATAGCCCGGTAGCGTGGATTATCCCATAAATCCGCCCCGGCGCGAAACGAAGCTACCAGGATGCCCAGCCATACTACCAGACTTAAACCACGGGCACTGGCTCGGTAGATGCCCTTGGCGGTTCTGCCGCGGAATATCGCCAGGAAGGGAGCGTAAATCAGAAACGGCAGGATTAATGTCCAGCCCAATGCCCGCCAGATATTGAGCCAGCGCCACACCGGGAAAGCCGTGGTATCGGATATCGCCGCCGGAAGCAGCGGTCTCACCGCACCGTAACCCAACAACATGGGTAAATTCAACCAATCGGGGGTGCCGACGACGACTTTCTTCACCCACCCCGAATCGACCATCCCTATATAGGCTTGCAGGTCTGCCGATTTCTTTAACCACCACCAGATCAGCGCCAGCGGGTTGGTAATGCTCTCTGGTGCAAAGCGCCGCCAGGTGAACCAGATCCCAGCCAATGCCAGGACGGCCACCCCCGCTGCTAAAATCCAAAACCAGCGGTGGTGAAAAATCCGCCCGTTGCTGATGATGACCGCGTATATTCCAAGCAAAAGAAGCACAAAGCCGGCGACCGGGGGAGAAAAAAACAGGCAAAACACCAGGGCGCTAAAAACCCAAATCAAACCCTTTTTCGTGCGATCCTGCCAATAACACGTGAACCCATAAAAACAAGCGGTGATAAATACCACGCTGAAGGCTTCTCGCATCTGCGAGCTACCCATGAGCACAGCTTCCGGGAACAACGCCATGCCCCAGGCTGCCAGGTTAGCAATTTCGATGCCCCAGTTGCGGCAGGACAACGCCCAGGTGGATAGCACTGCCAGACTGGAAAATGCCGCAGTCACCATTACCATCAACAGGGGCTGATGCTCCTCACCGCCCAAATAGCGATAGGTGATCGCACTGATATACAACAAGCCCCCATATTGGTCGGCTTTACGATAAGAGGTGATGGCTTTCCACATGGTCTTGCCGGATTGCGCCAGATTCCACGAAGCCCGGTCACGGTTATAGGCATCTGCCATGACATAACCGTGTAGTTCTGCCGGTGATTGATAGCCTTGGGTAGGCAGCACGATGAACCATAAAGCGCCCAACGCCAGGCGTAACAAAGCCGCCCCTAACACCAGCCATAATAACCACCTGGGAAGCGCTTCGCTTTTGAAGGAGAACCAGCCCAAAGCGATGATCCCCGCGCATAATGCCATGCCGCCTACAAAAGACCCCCATCCCTGTAACCCTGTGAAACGATTTGAGACCCATGCCAGACACAAAGCCACAACCAAGGCTACCAAGCATAACCCAATCAATAAACCAACATTTTTAAAAGATTTATGAGGAACGGAAGAAGAATCAGACATAAGGGACGATAATATCAATATTGAGATTTTTGACAGGCTATCTATTATAGCCCATCTAATATCCGCCGGACACGATTTTCCCAGGAATATTGTCCGGCAGCCCGCCTGGCTGCTTCACCGAGTGTCCGGCGCTTATCAGGGCTGGATTGTAACACCTGGATCGCCTCCACCCAGGCGGCGATATCCGCCGGCGGCAATAAAATAGCAATCTCTGGGGAAAGCGTCTCGCGCAATACTGGTAAGTCGCTGGACAGGATAGCTCTGTCGCACGCCATATATTCGAAGAGCTTCATCGGGCTTAAGTAGCGGGCGATATCCCCACCCGAAGATGCGGCTACCTGAGCCTGATAGGGCATCAATAAAACATCACAACTGGCCTGATATAGGGGCAGCTCTGCGTTGGGGACAAAACCTGTCAAAAGCACATTTTTCAAGCCTCGGCTATCGGCCTGCGCCCGCACGCGTGTTACATCTTCGGGGTCCCCTCCCGCGATCAAGAACGAAATTTCTGGCAAATGCTCTGCCATTGCCAGAATAATCTCAATGCCTCTGCCGGAATAAAGATGCCCGGTGTAACCCGCCACAAATTCTCCCAGATGTCCTCCGATTTCAGAGGGTAAACATTGGCGGGCTTGAGGCGGGACGGGTAAATCCTCATAACGCTTCAAGTCCACCCCGTCCGGAGCGATCAAAGTAAACGCTGGACGCGAGGGGATGGGAAAACGATCCGCCAGATCCTGCGCCAGGGCACGGCTGATCACCACCAGACGAACAGCCCCCCTGCCTGCCAGAAACCAACGTAACAACCACCCCGCCATAAAACCGCCGGGAAAATCATGGATCTCATAAATAGTTTTCATGCCCGAGTAACTGGCTATGGCAGCGCATTGCGGCAAGCGTGTGTAGATCACATCCGCACCCCACCGGCGCGCCCAGCGTAATGCCGATAGTCCATAATCATAACGCCGCATCCAGGGAGGCGCAGGCAACCATTCCACCGGGAATTGCACGTTCAATCCATATAACTTTTCAAGATGAGACCACGCTCTGGAAGACCGGTCTTGCATCGTATCTTCCATGCGTGCAGAAGGCGACACTACCCGGATATCATGCCCTGCTTCTGCCATCGCCTGCGCCATTTTCATGACCTGGATGGTATTGGCGCGGCGGGCAGGCAGTTCCGTGGGGGCTACCAGGGCAATTTTCACCGCTTTACTACCTCCTGATATGCCTGGAAATGTTCGCCGGCGTTTTTGTCCCAGGTAAGTGTCTCTGCCCATAACCGGTTGGAGCGTCCCATCTGGTGAGCAAGCGATGGGTCCTTTAGAATGCGCAGGATGGCTTCGGCGATGCCCTCCACATCCTCCGGTTGGGCCAACAACCCGGTCATACCATCGCGAACGGCGTCGGCAACACCGCCGGTGCGCGTGCCTACGACGGGCAAACCATACGCACCGGCTTCAAGATAAACCAGACCAAAGCCTTCGAATTGGTCGCCTTCCAATTCTTGGGGTGTAAGCACAAACAGCGACGCCTCCTGATAATAACGCTGTAAATCTTCATCGGAAACCACACCGGTAAAGATCACATCGTTGATCTTTAATTCTTCAATGTTTTCTTCGATATCTTGAAAATAATCGTTATGCGTGAAATTTCCAACCAAAATGTAGCGCGCCTGGGGTAATTCCTGCTTCACCTTAGCGAAAGCCAGCAGGCTGATGTGCTGCCCTTTGCGGTGTTTGATATCCCCTACGGTTAACAATGTAGGCGTTTCTGGGAAGCGGCGTTCCAGTGCCGCCTGCTGAGGAAATTTCAAATAATAATCGTTCCCGTTCATGATGGGGCGGATGAGGCACTTTTTTAATGACTTGTGAAAGTATTTGCGCATCATGGAAGCCGTACTGTGAGAAACCGGGCAGATCAAGCGGGTGCGAGCCAATGCGCCTCGATAAGCCCGCCGGTCGAGCCAATAGCGCCGCCAGATGACGCCATATGTACCATGCGATGTCATGGCATGCGGGCAGCCCAGCTTGCGCGCCAGCCAGCTTCCCACCAACCCGGTAGGATAGGCTTCCAATGAGTGTACCAGGTCAGCCGATGGATAACGGCTGGTAATAATGGTCTGCTGACTTGCCAGTAATGAGCGGATGCCTGTCACGTTATGCAACGAGGCTTCCTGAGTTACCGGCAAAACAAAAAGCGGAAAATCGGGGAAAAGCGCTTCTGCTTCAGATTGATCGGTTTTTGCAACGTATAACGACGGTTCCACAAACTGGCTGATACCCCGTAAAAATGCAGTCGCATGGGACCGCCACCCAGAGGGATTACGCAATGAGGGCACAACATAAGCAACTTTCATACCATTTCCTTTTTTGCCAGACTAAGCCTGAATTTAATGACCGAAACCGTCACCCCAATCAGATAAGAACCAGCCAGCAGCGCCGCACTTGCCAGAAAACCAAAACGCGGTACCAAAAGCAGCATACCGATCACTTTCATGACCGCCAGCGCCATGTTCACCTTGGCAGGAAAATCGGGGTGACCGATGGCAAGCAGGGCGATCCGGTTCCAATAGAAGGTATTGGCAACCAGAAACCCTGCCAGCAAAATCAACAATGCCGGGAAAGCCGGCAGGTATTCCGGCGTGTACAAGGTTCGAATAAGCGGCCTTCCTAAAACCAATAGACCAAGTGAGATAGCCAGGGTATATCCGCCTGCCAGCAGTGAGCCGCGCTTCAATATGAAACGCACATTACCCCAATTCTTGCGGGCAACCTCGCGGGATATTTCCGGGTAAGTGGCTTGCGGCAATGGGCTGACGGGCATCTGCGCCATATTCGCTAAAGCCAGCGCCAGCTTATAATAACCCGCTTCCAGGGGGTTGCGTAACAAAGAAACCCACAACAATTCACTGTCTTTATTGATCAGACTTAAAGAGGCGCTGATATTGGTGCTGATGGCAAAATGCGCTAATTCCCGCCCCTGTGGGCGTAACACCTTAAGTGAAGTATTCCACCAGCCTTTCCCCCAGCGACGGGTGGCTTCAATGATGGCGGCGATAGTCAAGCCCAGTGCACCGATGGTCTTGCCCGCAATATAAGCCGCCAGAACGCCCGCAAATCCGCCCTGTTGAATATAAACATAAGTGATGATCGCTAAAGTGACCAGGCTTTGTACCACACTTAAAGCAGCCATACGGCGAAAGCGGTCAAAAATCTGTAGCAGACCGGTGGAGCTTTCTGCAATTAGATTGGCGATGACAATCAAGCCATACAATGCAAACCAATGCGCCAGGCTGATATCTTTCCCAAAATAACGCGCTGCCAGAGGCGAAAGCAGCCAGATCAATATAAAAGCCAAGATGGAGGCGCCCATTTCGGCGATAGCGGCGGCTTTAAATAACGCGGAAGCCCGCGCTGTATCCTCGGTTTCAGTGTATTGCCCCACATATTTAATCACCAATTCCCCCATACGGAAGGAGGCGAACTTGTTGACCACACTGGTGAACATGGTGATGGTGCCCAAAATGCCAAAACCTTCTACACCCAACAGGCGCGCCGCCAGTATACCCTGCACCATGCTGATCACCGCCGTGATCCCCGTGGCGCTGAACAAATAACCGGAATTTTTAATCACTCTGGCGATGAGTGGATTTTCTAATAATGCCGCTTTCAATCTGTGTTTACCTGGCTAGCCCAGTGACTTTCCGCTCTATACCAATCCACCAGGCTGGTAATTCCCTGTGTGAGGGAAACCTGAGGCGACCAGCCCAGTAGTTTTTTCGCTTTTTCGACATTTGCCCAATTGGCATACATATCCGCCGGGTGTTTAGGCTGATAGTGGACATGGGCGGGTTTGCCAATTTGAGCCTCCAACATTTTAACCAGGGCATTGATTTTGATAGTCTCATGCCCGCCTAAATTGATGATCTCATAACCCAGGGGCTTTAAACCCAACAATGTCCCGCGGGCGATATCATCGACATAGGTAAAGCCCCGCGACTGTTCGCCATCGCCGTTCACGCGTACCGTGCGCCCCTCGCTGATCCACTGGCAAAAACGGAACATGACCATATCAGGACGACCGGCAGGGCCGTATACGGTGAAATATCGGAACACAGTAACATCGATATCATAAAGGAAATGATAACTATGGCACAATGCTTCGGCGCCCTTTTTGCTGGCAGCGTATGGTTGCAAGGGATGGTCGCTATCGGCTTCTTCGGGGGTTGGCAGCGGCGCATTTTCTCCGTATATGCTGGAGGTGGAAGCCAACACGAATTTCGGGATGTGATATTGCCGGCAGGTTTCCAGCAGGTTCAGTGTTCCGGTGATATTGGTATCGAGATAAACCCAGGGATTATCCAACGACTGGCGTACACCTGCCCTGGCTGCCAGGTTGATCACGGCGTCGAAATTATCGGCGCCGAAAGAGGCATAGATATCGCCCAGGCAGGAATTCAGGGCATGCCTGTTTCCGATATCCACGCGGTGATAAGTAAAATTGGGGATTTCCTCCAGCCGGGCCAGGCGGTACATCTTCACGCGCACATCATAGGCATCGTTGAGGTTATCCAATCCAATAACGGTGTGCCCCTCATCCAACAGCATTTCGGTGACGCGGGAACCAATAAATCCCGCGGCGCCGGTGACTAAATAGCGCGCCATGGCTAAAGACTCACAATCTTGGGATTGGTGTGCCGGTCCACGCCCAGAGCGTTACGGGTATCGACCACCAGTTTTGCGGCTTCGACAATCTCGGCGTAATCGAAACTGCTGTGGTTGGTGATGATCACCACACAATCTGCCTGGCTGACTGCCGGGATTAATTCGGTTACGCTATGGCGTTCAGCCCCATCATGCGCCACATGAGGAATATAGGGGTCGTGGTAGGATACTTTAGCGCCTTTCTTTTCCATTAAGCCCATCACATCCAATGCCGGTGATTCGCGGAGATCATCGATATCTGGTTTGTACGCCACTCCCAGAATTAAAATTTGACTGCCCTTGAGCGGCTTCCCAGCCTCGTTCAGTGCATCCTGTACTTTAGAGACTACATAACGCGGCATCCCGGTGTTGATTTCCGAAGCCAGCTCGATAAACCGGGCAGTGTAATTCAACGCCCGTAATTTCCACGACAGGTAGAGCGGGTCGATGGGGATACAATGCCCGCCCAGGCCGGGACCGGGGGTAAACTTCATGAAGCCGAAAGGCTTGGTGGCGGCGGCATCGATAACTTCCCACACATCTACCCCCAGTCGGTCGCACATCAACGCCATTTCGTTGACCATACCAATATTGATCATCCGGAAGGTATTTTCAAGCAATTTCGCCATCTCAGCCACCTCTGCTGAGGAGACGGTTACCACGGTCTGCAAAGCCTGCTTATACCAGGTGGTGGCGGTTTCTCCACAAGCGCGGGTAATACCTCCCATTACCTTGGGCGTGTTTAAAGTCGTCCAATCTTTTCGACCCGGATCTACTCTTTCCGGCGAGAACGCCAGGAAAAAGTTTTCCCCGACCTTCAGCCCGGTTTCTTCGCCCAGTTGAGGCAAAAGGATCTCACGCGTGGTACCGGGATACGTAGTCGATTCCAATACCACCACCATGCCGGGGTGCATATATTTCGCCAGTTCGGCTGTCGCGTTGAGAATATAAGAAAGGTCAGGGTCGCCGGTTTTGCGCAGAGGTGTGGGCACACATATGCTCACGGCGTCTGCGTTTTGTAATTCTGCAAAGTTGGTGGTAGCCGACAATTTCCCCTGAGTTACCAGACGTTTCACCTGATTGGCAGGCACATCCTGGATATGGCTTTCTCCCCGCATCACGGTATCGACTTTGCGTTGGTCGGGATCAATCCCCATGACATTAAACCCCGCTTCGGCAAAAACCACCGCCAGGGGTAAACCAACATATCCCAATCCCAATACGGCAATATTGGCGGAATGATTGCTGAATTTTAATATCAAGTTCTCTTTCATCGTTTGCATAACATCCTCAAAATAAACTTAATTGCTGCGGAGGTTCTTGTGATTGAGGTGGACTCTGTTTGGCGTTTTCGTTTACCTGGGAAGCCTTACCAATCAACTCGGGTAAGCGGGCGAAGTCTTTTTCTATTACAGGTTTGAGCGATCCCTGGTGCAACGCAGCCGCGGGGTGGTACATGGGGATCACCAACTTGCCTCGCACTTGAAAAGACTGCCCATGAACATCTCCAATTTTAACGTTGGGGATAAAATAGCCCATCGAATGGCGCCCGAGGGTGACGATTACCTTGGGATTGATGGCTGCCAGTTGGCGTTCCAGGTAATGGCTGACACAGGTTCCCACTTCTTCGGGTTTCGGGTCGCGGTTCCCCGGCGGACGGCATTTTACAACATTAGTGATAAAAACCTGCTCCCGTTTCATACCGATTTTCCCTAATAATTCATCCAGAAATTTCCCCGCCGCGCCCACAAACGGTCTGCCTTGTTCGTTTTCATGAAATCCCGGCCCTTCACCAATAAAGACGATATCGGCATCCGCCGGACCTTCGCCGGGCACAGCATTCTTGCGTGAAAAATGTAACTCGCACAAATTGCATTCGGTGACTTCTTTTCCTACCTGACTCAACTCTTCGATGGGATTCAAAATTTACCTCCGATAAACTATTCACAACTCTGATCAATCACCCTCATATTCTAACCTCTTGCCGTGCTGATTTGAGCAGTAATCTGCAACCAATCGCGATATTGCTGACCCATGTCATTACGGGTCATGATCACGGCGTCTTCGTAATTATCCTTATAATAACGGGGACGACGCCCTACAATTTTAAAGCCAAAGCGGTGGTAGAGTGATTGCGCCTCTTGATTTCCGGAGCGCACTTCTAAAGTCGCCTGATGAGCGCCTTTTTGTATGGCTTCCAACAAGGCGGTGGCAAGCAGTTTTTGCGCAATACCTAACCGCCGATAATCGGGGTGGACCGCCAGGGTGGCGATATGCGCCTCATCCATCACGATCCATAAAATTATCGTTGCCACGACCAACTTGTTTTCGTTAGATTGATCGAATTCAGCGATCATGGGCAGGGAATTTTTGTTTTCCATTAATTCGTAATGAAAGGCGTTGGAAGGCCAGGGTAAAGAAAACGAAATACGGTCTATGGCCTGTACCTGCTCAAGGTCGCTCAGCCGCATATATCGAATGGATACTGTGGCGGGAGGTTTGGAAACCTGGTTCATAATTCGGGAATGGGATCGTTATAGTGAAGGTAAATGGGTGATAAATAGGCGGGATCATCCACCTGGTTTGCTTGCCAACGCTGCCAACCGATCTCTGCCAGGTAGGCTGGGCGGCGCAGCGATTGGGCTGGAGAAACCATCTGAATGAAGGGATTCATTTCCGCGATCATACGCCGTTCAGCCGTGGTCAACTCACCGCACACGATGGTTGGTGAAGTCACCCGATCGCAAATATCTTGCGAGGTCCACACTTCGATTTTTGAAGTTTGCTTCCAGGCATGATTTTCATTTTCATACCAGGCGATGGCCAGCCTGCCCCTGCCCGCCCGTAAGACTGCCGCTAATGGTATGTCTCCCGGCGTTATGGCAGCCGCCATAATATCCAGCGACGGAACGCCAACCAGGGGAATGCGCAGCGCAAATGCCAGCCCTTTTGCCAGCGCCAGACCGATGCGCAGCCCGGTGAATGAACCCGGTCCAATGGCAACAGCTACAGCGCCTATATTGGAAGCCTTCAATTGGGCGCGGGCAAGCATATTCACAACTGCGGGCGCCAGCTCCACGGTGTGATAATCACCGCTCTCCCAGATGCTTTCCGCCAATACCTGGGCGCCGTCAAATATTGCCAACCCCACTGACCGGGTTGATGTATCGATGGCCAGAAGTAAAGAGTCTGTGCCGCGCATCATGTCACTCCAAACACCTGCTTACGTACCAACGACAACATTTTTTGATACCGTTCGCCGCGGGCAACGAATACCAGATCACGCTGATCTTCATCCATCCAGCTTAAATTCACCCGCAGATTGTCCTCGGGCAAAGCGTCTTGAATGCGTTCCGCCCATTCCACGACCATGGGACCGGTGTCTAACATGGCATCCAGGTCGAGGTCTTCAGCTTCACGCGCCCCGCTCAGACGGTAAGCGTCCAGGTGATAGAACTTACAGCCATCCGGGCGCCGATAAACGTTTACCAGTACGAAACTTGGGCTGGTGGCATTATCTAACGAGCCCCAACCGGCAGCCAGCCCCTGTACCAGGGTAGTCTTCCCGGAGCCCAAATCACCCACCAGGCATATCATATCGCCGCTTTGCAGAAGCGTACCCATGCGCATCCCCAGGCGGCGAGTTTGCTCCGCGCCGCGACTTATAAATTCCATCGAATTGGCATCCAAAATTGGCATATTGAAAAGATTATACGCCGGTTTGAGTGAAAAGAAAACCGCTGATTATGTGATTATTCAGATTACGTAGAAAGCAGCGAAAGAATCTATAAGGAAGGCAGGAAAGCAGGAAAAAAAGACCGAAAACCGATAACTGGTCACGATTATATTATCGTCAATTTTGCCAATGATGCAGCGACGCGCTTCAAGCCGACGCTCTCGAAGAAAATATCTACGACTTCATCGTCATCCTGCAGGCGGCTGTTTAAAACCATGCCCTCACCCCATATGCCATGCTCTACACGCTGCCCGGGTTGAAAACGCTGCACCATGGGTAATGCCTCATCTGCTGAAGACGGCTGCCAGCGTTGCGCCGAAAATAACCCGACCGAACGCTGCCGGGGGATGACCATCGAAGCGCCTGTTCGCGTTAACAGTTCATCGGGAATATCATCCAAAAATTCCGAGGGTTCCACCGGTTCGTAATACCCAAAGAGATTGCGCCGCCTGGAATATACCAGGATCAGCCGGTCTTTGGCGCGCGTGATGCCCACATATAATAATCGCCGCTCTTCCTGCATCTCTTCCGGGTCTTCCAGCGAGCGGCTGTGCGGCAGGGTGCCTTGCGCCAAACCAACGATGAAAACTACCGGGAACTCCAGCCCTTTGGCGGCATGCAGCGTAAGCAGTGTGGCGGCATTGCCGGAGGCGTCCAGGGTATCTTGATCTGAGACTAAGGCGACCTGCTCTAAAAAGGCTGTCAGCCCTTTTTCGGCAAAATCCGCTGCCAGCCGGCGCAGTTCTATGACATTTTCCCAGCGTTCCTGCCCCTCCTCGCTGCCGTCATCCAAATATTCATGATAATCCGTGTCGGTCAGGATGCGATCCATCAAGCCCATGGGACTCAATGCATTGATTTGCGCCTTCCAGCCCGCCAAAAGCGTCCCGAATTTACACAGTGACTGAAATCCTCTTCCCAATGACTGACTCCCTGGGATAGAATCGGGGTCTTGCCCCAGCGCCAGCAGCAACATTCCGGGGGATTGTTTGGTCTGCTGCGCCAGAGTGCGCAGGGTGATGACTGTTTTATTGCCGATGCCGCGCGCCGGGGTGTTGATCACGCGCGTCAGGCTGATTTCATCCTGTGGGTTATGCACCAGCCTCAGGTACGCAACAACATCCTTCACCTCCCGCCGCCCATAGAAGCGCTGCGCTCCAACCAGCTTATGAGGAATGCCGCTTTTTAAAAAGGCTTCTTCCAGCAGGCGGGATTGCGCGTTAGTGCGGTACATCACCGCAAAATCGCCGGGTTGAGCGGTCTTTTTCAGTACCTGGCTGGCGATTTTTTCTACCACCAGCGCCGCTTCTTCCTGGTCATCCTCCGTCTCGATGAGGCGCACCTTCTCGCCCATGCCTCTTTCGGTGAACAATTGCTTGCGGGCGCGCTGCGGGTTGCGGTCGATCACCGCCATAGCGACATCTAATATCGATTGAGTGGAGCGGTAGTTTTGCTCCAGCAGGATGGTTTGGGTATCGGGGAAATCTCTCTCGAAGCGCAGCACATTGCGGTAATCGGCGCCCCGCCAGCGGTAGATAGATTGGTCGACATCGCCGACCACGAATATATTATGATGAAAAGACGCCAGATGTTTAAGCAGGATATACTGCGCCATATTGGTATCCTGGAACTCATCTACCAGCACATGCTCGTAGCGGCGGGCGTATTTTTCCCGCGCTGCCGGGCTTTCTTCCAATAAAAAAGCCGTCCACAATAAAAGGTCGTCGAAATCGAGGGCATTGTTCGCCAGCAGCGATTCTTGATAGCGGCGGTAAACCGTTGCCACCGTCTCGTCACGGTAATTGGTGATCGGATAGTCATCTGGCAAAAGCAGCTCGTTTTTAGCGTTAGAGATGGCGGCATGCACCCCGGCGGGACGGAAATATTTTTCATCCAGGTTCAGGTCTTTGATGGCATTTTTTACCAGGCTGAGCTGGTCATCCGTATCATAAATGACAAAATTTGCATTGAAAGGCATGGCTTCCGCTTCACGACGCAAGATGCGGGCGCAATTGGCATGAAAAGTGCCTAGCGATAAACCCTGCGTTTCACCCCCCAGAAGATCCATCACCCGGTGTTCCATCTCACGCGCGGCCTTGTTGGTAAAGGTAACCGCCAGTATCTGGTAGGGACGCACGCCCAGGCTGCCGATCAGGTAGGCGATGCGCTGAGTGAGCACGCGCGTCTTGCCCGAACCGGGACCAGCCAATACCAATATCGGCCCCAATCCGGCGGTGACGGCTTGCTGTTGTTGGGGGTTAAGATCTTGTAGGTACTCCATAATTGCCGGGATATTATACCCGACGTCATCCCCAGCCTCCCTCGTTCCCCCAAAATTCGCAGAATTTGGGGGGAGGCAGGAGGGGGGCAAAATGGGGGAGGCAGGAGGGGGCAAACACAACAATTACTCTTCCATTTGGCTAAAGCTTCTTTTATACTGACGGCAGAAAATGATTCTATGAGGAATCCAAGAAGAACAGAAACCAGGAAATTACTTTTACTGACAACTTTATTTCCGATCAGGATGATTACCCATGAAAATTTGCGGAATAGTTGGAAGCCCCAATAAAAGCGGGAATGTTGACTTGCTCGTCTCGCAAGTACTGAAAGGCGCAAGCAGTAAAGGTGCCAAAGTTTACACTCTCTATCTGAACGACATGCATATACAGCCATGCCAGAGTTGCGGAGTCGATCCTTATCCGAATTATTGTATCTACGATGACGACATGAACGTGGTCTATACTGTCCTCGAATCAAGCGATGGCATTGTTTTGGGTTCTCCTGTCTATTTCGATACTGTCAGCGCGCAAACGAAACTAATGATCGATCGCTGTAATTGCCTGATGCCCTATGTTGAAAGCCCTGATGGAACGAGCGGTTTTGATCGCAGGATACAGAAAACCAAAAAAGGCGTTTTTGTTGCCGCGGCAGGCTTGGACCAGGATTTCAATATCATTTTAACCACGGTAAACGGTTTTTTCACGTGGGCAAATATCAAGCTTATGGAAACAATCCTCTATGCTCACGAAGACAATGAATTAGGCAGCGTGAAAAGGGATGCAGGGAAAATGCAGCAGGCTTTTGACGCCGGGGTTAAAATGGCGAGTCGGCTTGATATAATCTAACTCATCTTATTCAAAAGGCAACCGGGAAAATTATCCCGCCTCAAGGATTTCGATCATGGTTTTATCCAATCCAAAGCAAAAAGAATATACATCGCAAGAGTTCAAAAAATTAGTTTTTAAAACCGATCAGGTTATGTGTAAAGAGTTTGACGATTGTACTTTCATTAAATGTGCGTTCAACGATACTGTTTTTCAGAATTGCAAATTTCGGGATTGCACCTTTAACGGGTGTGACCTCAGCCTGGTCGGTTTCGAGGGGTGCTCGTTCGCCAATACCCGCTTCGAAGATTCACAATTGATCAGCATTAATTGGACGGAAACAGCCTGGGCAAACGCCAAGGTCATTTTCAAGCCGGTCGATTTTTACGATTGCGTGATCAATTATTCCACATTTTTAGGGATGGATCTCAAAAACGTGACCCTGAGCAAGTGTATTGCCCGGGAAGTAAGTTTTGAGGAAGCTAATCTAACTCAGGCCGATTGCAGGTTTACCGATTTTTTAAACAGCCGTTTCATCCATACCAATCTGACAGAGGCAGATTTTACAGGCGCAAAAAACTACACCATTGCCGCCAATTTGAATACCTTGAAAAAAACCAAATTTTCATTGCCCGAGGCGATGTCATTGCTATACAACCTGGATATTTGCCTGACCGAGTACAATGACGAGGCGAAACCTCATCCCTGATACCTTTTTTATGAGGAAGGCAGGAAAGCATGAAAAGATTCTATGAGGAATCCAGGAATGAAAGGAAACCAGGAAGGTATTTTTACTTAAAGCCTATATCATATAGCTTGAAACTAGGAATGCACGAAAAAAAATTAACTGGCAACCATATAATTTAATATGTCCATTATTTTAAATCTCGTCCTCATCATTGTTTTGCTGCCCATTGTCCATATTATTTTCCTTCGCCCCAATATTCTGACCTGGGGCGCCACAAAACAGGAGGCGGACATGCCTCTGCCCGGCGATGAACTGGCGCCCTTTATCAGCGCCACACGGGCAATCACCATCGACGCGCCTATCAATGAGGTTTGGCAATGGCTGATCCAATTGGGCGCAGACCGGGGTGGTTTTTTCAGCTATGCATTTATCGAAAAAATATTGGGGTACGAATTTCAGGAAACAGAATCCATCTCCCAACCTCAAGATATGCAAATGGGTCGTATTATTCCGGCATCAATTGATGAGTCAAAAAGCGCTATTAAACTCAATTTCCCGGTGGTGGCTGTCGAACCCGGCAAATATTATGTTTTGGGTGGCTGGGGACCATTTGTATTGAAAGAACTCAACCCAACCAAAACCCGCCTGATCGTGCGCACCCACGGGCAGGAAACGCACAATATCCCGGGGAAAATTAGCGATTTTCTCGGTGAGATGGGGCATTACATCATGGAAAGACGGATGATGATGGGATTCAAAGCCGCAGCGGAGAAACGGCCGATACCAGCTTGGGTGGATAATTTATGGTTATTGGGATTAGTTTTATCGGCATGTGGCATCGCTGGAATGGTTCTCATGGGGGCTGGCATCCCGGGTATATTGTTATCTACATTTTATGCGATAATTTGGCTGTGGGTATTTTTAATCCCTGCGCCGCGCCCACAATACAGCAACCTTTTAATGCTGGTCGTCGCAATAAGCATTGTATGGATTTATTAAGAGAGATCACGCCCGCACCCCATGAAATATAAATCTTTTGAATTCAATCTCAGAGAGCTGGCAGGATCGATGGGGGATTTCGGTACGCTCTTCCCCTTAGCCATTGGATACATTGCCGTCAACGGACTTGACCCGGCGGGTTTCCTGGTGATGATGGGGCTGGCAAACATCGCTACCGGACTGATCTACCGGCTGCCCATGCCTATCGAACCGATGAAGGTGCTGGCGGTGGTTGCCATTGCGCAGCATTGGACCCCGGATATGGTATATGCCTCAGGCTTTGCCATGGGGATTATCTGGCTATTTTTCGGGGTCACCAACCTGGTGGGCTGGATCGCGAAAATCACTCCCCAATCGGTAATCTGGGGCATCCAGGTCACGTTGGGTATTCTGCTGGCAATTGAAGCATTCAAAATGCTCTCCACCGGCTGGTTGCTGGGTAGTGTGTCGCTTGTGATCATCTTAGCCCTCCGCCAAAGCCGCTATGCGCCTGCGGCTATCGTACTGGTTATTTTGGGGGCTGTGATGGTGATAATCAATGGCGATGTCTATCATATAAACCCACCGGCGTTGCGCCTGCCGCCCCTGACCGGTTTCCGCATTCAGGAGATATGGCAAACATTGCTGCTGGCTGGGTTTGCGCAAATCCCTCTGACCATTACCAACGCCACCATTTCAACCACCGCCCTGATCAAGACCTTCTGGCCGGAGAAACCCATAAGTGAAAAACAACTTTCCCTGAGCCAGGGCATTATGAATCTGGTTGTACCTTTCTTTGGCGGGATGCCCATGTGCCATGGCGCGGGCGGGCTGGCGGGGCAGTATTACTTCGGGGCGCGCACAGGGGGAACCAATATCATCGAAGGTGCCATCGAAATTTGCCTGGGATTGTTCTTCGCCGCCTCGATTACCGGGTTATTTTCCGTGTTTCCTTTAGCCATTCTTGGCGCCATGATGTTGATGGTGGGCGTGGAATTGATCAAATTTGCCAGAGGCGTGCGCCTGAATATAGATCTACTGCCAATGGCTGCCACCGTGATTGTGTCGCTGTTGAGCAATATGGCGGTGGGCTTTATCGCCGGGCTTGGGATACATCATACAATCCGCCTCTTTTCACGGCGAACCAGGCAAGCGGATCCCTAACAGAGCATCTCTAAGGATTACCGGAAGAAAAGAAACCGGGAATAATTGATAAAGTAACTAACCACTGGACACTTTTGATATTCGGTCAATGTGAGAAACTCCTTCGTGATAATCTAGCTTCATTTCGAAAGTGACATCGAATAACAGTCATTGTGAGTGACTCCAAAAAGCTTAAACATGTTTCTTTCCGAAAGGGCAATGCCCCAAATGTCATTGCGAGCGAGGAACGAGCGAAGCAATCTTGAGAACAGAGGAGAGATTGCTTCCCTAAAGGGATGCTGCGCGATCGTCGCCCTGGCGGGCTTCTCGCAATGACAGTTCCATAGAAGTATTGCCACAATGACAATTCGTAAACTTTCGGGTGGCTAGTAAAGTAATTATAATAACTGAAAGTTGTGAGTAAAAAGCAGACTGCGTTATTAAGGGAAGGATTCGATGCATATTGATACCAATGAATTGATCTGGTTGTTTCCGATTGCATTTATGCTGCACGATTTCGAAGAGTTGATCTTATTCGAACCCTGGCTAAAAAAGAATGCCTCCAATATCATGGGCAGGTTCCAGGGTAAAGTTCCTCCCTATATCGAAAAACAACTGAATACACTCTTGAATAAATCGACCACCCAATTTGCTTTAACAATCTTTTTGATCTTTATGTTAACCTGCCTTTCATCGATATTAGCCGCTGAGTTTGGGATTTTTTCAATTTTCTTGTTTGCCAGCAGCCTGTTTTTTATGCATAGCTTCATGCATATCGGTCAGGCGGTCGTCATGCGCAAATACATTCCTGCTATGCTGACATCGATATTCATCGCTATCCCTTATGGCTGGGTTTTATTTCCAAGATTATTGGCTGCCGGGATCATTGATATTCCCGGGCTACTGGTGTATTTTTTCTCGGCTACCATTTTGGCTATTCCATTTATACTGGGAATGTATGGGGTGAGTGAGTATTTATATCGGTATATGATACATCTGCTGGTTAGATAAATGAAAGGAAATATGAAAAATATAGAATTACGTTACCACCACATTGGCATCCCCACCAATCAACCCATCGACGGCGAGGTTTATCTTGCGGATTATAAGGTTTATCATTTCGGATATGAAGCCAGCGAATATGGCATCGAATGGATGCGCTACGAAGACGACTGTCCGTTGCCGGAAATCGTCAAAACCGTACCGCATGTGGCTTTTTTGGTTAATGATGTATACGAAGCGATCAAAGGCAAGCATGTGATCATCGAACCCAACAGTCCATCAGAAGGGGTGGTGGTGGCTTTCATCGAAGAGAACGGCGCGCCGATTGAGTTGATCCAGGAAACAAAAGATTGAAAGGTGAAGTGCAATGCCCAAACGAAAAATCGATCATTCGAAAATAAGCCAGGATTTCAAAATGGCTTTCGCTTTGCCGTATTCTCCGGTAGGCTTCACCATCGCCGATAAGAAGCCCGAAGGTGCGCTTGGCTTCAAAAAAGGCGGCTCGGGCTGCATCATGCCCTTGATCTTTTCCGCTGCCCGCGGCAAAACGGTGGCTTTCGACGCACAGTCCTGCGGTTACGATTGTTCGGCTTTTTACCTGGGCTATAAAGATTGGATTTTCCCGGGGATCGAACACTTCCTCTCTAGCGGCTCGCTGCTCAACCCGCGCTGCGAACGCTTTCTCAAGACGCCTGCCATAGCAAAAAGCTATATCGAAGCGCTGAAACCCGTCAAAAAAACCGAAGGCTTTACGATATTCAAACCGTTGGAAGCCTTTTCCAACGAGGAAAGACCTGAGGCAGTCATCTTCTTTGTCAATGCAGATCAAATCAGCGGGCTGGTGTATCTGCTACACTTCAACGCGCCGCAGGATGAGCGGGTAGTGACCCATTTCGCTTCCGCCTGCGCCTCGGTGGCCACCTTCCCCCTGCGTTATGCCAAAAGCGGAGAAAAGAAAGCTGTATGGGGTCTGCACGATATTTCGGCTCGCGCCCGGCTGCCCAAAAACCTGATGACCCTCTCCATGCCTTTCGATTTGCTGGTGGAAATTTGGGGGGAGATGGATAAGAGCTTCTTAAAGGATGAGCAGTGGGAGGTGATTGTGAGAAGGATTTAGAGGGATTGAGAATGAAGAAAGGATGGAAGATAAATCCTGCCCCTCTCCTGCCTCCCCCCAAATTCTGCGAATTTGGGGGGAGGTTGGGTGGGGGGCTGATTATTTAAGGGAAGAGGATGCAAAGAACGGGATATAATCCATTCATGGGCGACATCGACAAACGCGGCAGGCTCGAAGCGCATCCCTTTTCGTTCCGCATGACGAAAGACCGGAAAGTGTTCATCCATTGGAACGGCAAACAGGTGATGGTTCTAAAAGGCAGGGCGGCAGAGAAATTCCTGGCTGAGATAATCGATGTAGATGACCACCAGGCGCAATTGATCATGGCTAAAGTTACCGGCCATTTCAAACACGGCAATGAAAAACAGGCGTAACGCCACGGGTGGCTGGCGGTGGTAGGGAGGAGCCTGATAAGAAGTAAGCCACAATCCTGCGGAAAAATATGCGTGAGGAGAGCATATTGAAAGAAAATTGAATATAGTGAAGAGGATGAAAATCCACCCCCTCCCCCATTTTCAACAAGCGAAAATGGGGAAAAGATTCATGCATGGTCTCTTTCTCGTCATTCCCTGAAGTGACGAAAAATCAAGGCATCGAAAAGGACAAATCCCGAAATTCGCCAATTTTACTTGACTTTATTAAGAATAAATGCCATACTTTCCATATATTTCACAAATGATTACCCCCAAAAAACTAATATTAAGAACCTGGTGCTTTTTGGTTTAGCACCAGCACATCAGCAATCAGAAGATAATTTATTTTATTAGTCTGTAATCAGTCTGTAAAAACACTAATTATTCGTCATCTGCAATCCCTGTAGGAGGAGAGAATGAACAAAAAACGAATGCTCATTGGTGTACCTTTTGTAGTTGTTCTGGCACTCTTGCTGCTCTTTGTAATTGGTGTAAAGGCGAGCTCCCCCCAATCTCAACCATCGCCGGCTGATAACGCCGCGTCTGCCATCTCATCGCATACGGCTGCTTCTTCAGCCTATTGGAC
>JAFGJM010000025.1 GCA_016929095.1 Anaerolineales bacterium
GGATACACAACCCTTCTCGAGAGGTTGATGAGTGTATAGAAAGACTTTTCAAACTTTACTTAAAAATTCTGGAGGTAAATCTCATGACAGACAAACCCGTAACCCTGGTGCTCCCCTCCGGGGGAAGCCGCACCGCCGAAGTTCCCGATGATGTGGAAGTGAAAGAATTGATCCCGGAGCTCGCCACATCGTTAGAACTGCCCACCACCGGTCCTGATGGTCGCCCGATCAGCTACCGGTTGGATAGCAAAGCCTTGGGGCGTGAGCTTCAAGAGGAGGAAACACTCTCTTCTGCCAATGTGCCGCAAGACGACCGCTTGATCATCACTGCCGATATCACCGCAGGATAACAGATGGAAGCCTCGCGTATCAGCCTGACGCCGCCGGAAGTTACTTTGCCGCGCAACGGGCGTATTCCCATAGGCCGCGCAGTGCGCTGGTGGTCACCCTACGAAGCTGCTGACCATGAAACAGCCGTAGCGGTGTTCATGAGTCCGCGGGCTTTCGTGCGGGTTTGCGCCCACGCCGGCAGCGACCTGGATAACGAAGTGGGCGGCTGGTTGTTAGGCAAATGGCGGGCAGATCGTCTTTCTGGTGAACAGTTCATTGTCATCGAGAACAGCCTGCCCGCCCGCGATACCCGCCATGGCAGCGCTCACCTGACCTTTACCCAAAACAGTCAGGTAGCCCTTTACAACGAGGTGCAAGAGCGCTACCCGAATAAGGATGTGTTGGGCTGGTACCATACACATCCTCGCATGGGCGTCTTTCTTTCTGAGCTGGATACCTGGTTACACCGAAATTTCTTTCCGGACCTTTATCAGGTGGCATTGGTGGTGGAACCCCATAGCGCCAGCGGAGGTTTTTTCGTCCGCCGCCCGGATGGTTGGCTGGATGCAAGGCGCTATTATGGCTTCTTCGAGTTGAATAACGGCCGTAAGCGCAGCGTGGTGCACTGGCGCAATATGCTCTCAGAATCGGAAAGAAAAGACGTCATTGGAGGTCAATTATCATGAGCCGTATGATGCGGTTGTATTATTACGCCGTTTTGGGCGCCATTGGAGGGGTGATTGCCTGGCAAGCCAGTAATATGCTTGGGCTGTCATTTACTCCCAATGTGTATCTCAGTGAGATCATTGCCGGCGCCCTGATCGGATTGTGTATTGGTGCGGTGATCGGGTTGGGTGAAGCGTTGCTCACTCGAAACCTGGTACAAACCGCCAAAGCCTGCCTTTATGGCGGGCTGCTGGGGATGGCAGGCGGGGGGATTGGCTTGCCTGTGGCTGAAGGGTTGTTCCAACTGGCTGGTGGGGAATTTTGGGGACGCGCCCTGGGCTGGGGGTTGTTTGGATTGCTGATCGGCGTTGCCGGCAGCTTCACCGGCGGCAGCCAGATGTGGAAAGGCGCCCTGGGCGGCTTGCTGGGCGGCGCTTTTGGCGGGATGCTGCTGGAGAGCGCCCGCACCTGGTTGAAAGACCCGCTGTTGGGTAAAGCCGCCGGTTTACTCTTGCTGGGCGCCTCGGTGGGTTTATTCATCGCCTTGATCGTCTATTTGCTGTCGCGCGCCTGGCTGGAGGTGACTTCAGGCAAGCTCAAAGGCAGCGAATTTATTCTGGATAAATTCATGAAAACCGAAGCGCCTTCGGCATTCATCGGCAGCAGCCCGCTCAAATCGGACATCGTATTGCCCGACCCAGACATTGCTCCACAGCATGCCATGCTCAAAGGCGCCGACACCCACTTCAATCTGAAGGATATGAGTTTGAACGGCACTTTTATCAATAACAAAAAAATCGAACAGACGACCCTGAAAAACCGGCAAACCCTCAAGCTGGGTAATACGGAATTGGTCTATCACGAGAAGAGGTGAAGCATGTTCACTCATATAAAAAATCTACCTCGAATCATGGTCGTTTGCCTGATGCTATTGGCAAACCTGGCATGGATTGTCAGCTCAGCCCAGGCAGAAGACGAACTGATCGTGCGCATAACCCAGGTGGACACATCTCAATTCCCGCATGTAACCGCCTATGTCTCGGTCACCAATGCGGACGGCGAACCGATGGAGGTCGAACCCTCTCGGCTGACGCTGCTTGAAAACGGTGTGGAAATGACCCCCGAAAGCATTACCGGCGTGGGCGAGACAGAAAATCCCCTGACCACCATGCTGGTGATGGATATCTCCGGCAGCATGAACGCCAATGACAAACTGGAAGCCGCCAAAGACGCCGCCCGGGCTTATGTGCGCCAGATGCGCCCCAATGACCAGGCGGGGTTGATGACTTTTAACACCAGTATCAAGCTGGCGCAGGCTGTCACCACCGATACATCACAATTGTTGAACGCCATCAAGAAGCTGAAAGCCAAAGACGACACCGCCATGTATGACGCCCTGATGCAGGCTATCGATGAACTGCAGCCCATAAGCGGGCGAAAAGCCATCATCGTGCTGACAGATGGGTTGGATAATCGCAGCCAGGCGGACGCGGCTCAGATTATCGTCAGGGTCGAGTCGGCGGGGCTGTCCATCTCGACCATCGGTCTGGGCGACCCGGAGCACCCGTCCGGGGCGCTGAGCGGGCTGGATGAAGCCGCCCTGAGCGCCCTGGCAAAGACGGCGGGCGGAGTGTATGGCTACGCCAACGATTCTGCTTCACTTACCCAGCTCTACGAACGCTATGGCAGGGCGCTGCAAAGCGAATACGCCATTACGTATAGCTCTCCTTCCACCTTGCGAGACGGCGTGAACCGGGCTTTGAGCGTTTCGCTTGCAACCGGCAAGACAAGAAGCGCCGTGGCGGAAGGCTCAGTTTATAACCCCGGGGGTTTGGTACCCGAAGTGGCGCAACCGGCTTCCTGGGGCGTGTTCTTCGGACTGCTGGGTGTGTTGCTGATCTTACTCATCCTGCCGACTGTGGTCGGAAAATTTTTAGCAACCCGAGAGGGCAAATCGGAAAGCCGGGTAAAGCTGCATAAAGAAACAAGACCGAAGAGGGTTAAGTTGAAAGAGTGACCCTCACCCCCCTCACTCCCCCCAAATTCACAGAATTTGGGGGGATGTAGGAGAGGGGCAAAATGGGGGAGGAGTAAAGGATAAGCTCACTTCCCTCAAATACACAGAATTTTTGGGGAGGCTGGGGAGGGGCAAAATAGGGGAATTGAGAGGAACGAATCTGGGGGATGATCTATCGTTTTTGATGCCTGAATATGAATTTTGCCTGTTGTCCTTATTGTCATTTATCATGGGTTTCTATATGTTTTGCAAATACAAGAAAGGCGCCCAGCCAACGATCCGCTGCTTATGTATGTCTAAGGTAGTAATAGTTACTGTAGATTGGATCGCCGATCCAATCTACAGTTTTAAAGAATATCTGCGTAGAAGCCGAAAATCTAAAATGCGTTTAATATGCAAATCTCCTTCTCCTGATAACGATAAGAATTATTTGGATTATTTATAATTTTTGAAATATGCTAATATTGTTCATATCACTTGATACCAGGGATTGAGGCGAAAAATGAACGAAAAATCGAAGATATTCACTATCCGTGCCGTTTTTCTGTCATTAATATTCATTGTCGTTATTCCTCTCCTGCCCATCTTGATCTCCTGGCGGTGGGATTGGTGGGAAGCCTGGGTATATGCTGGCATCGGCATTCTTGGTTTTATCATCAGCCGCGCCCTGGCTGCCCGGCGTAACCCCGACTTGCTCAGGGAGCGCGCCAAATACTTAGATCACGAAGACGCCGAATCCTGGGACAGGCTGCTTTCGCCCTTGGTAGGGTTGGGCGGGGGGTTGATCCCAATAACCGCCGGGTTGGACGCGTTATTAGGCTGGTCACCGGCTTATTCACTAACAGCAAAAATCATATCGCTGGCGGCGCTGCTGTCTGGCTATGCCCTCGGGGCGTATGCCTTGATTGAAAATGCTTATTTCTCAGGCATGGTGCGCATTCAAAAGGAGCGCGGCCAACATGTCATTTCCAGCGGACCCTATGCCTGGGTGAGACATCCCGGTTATACCGGCGCATTGCTTTTCTATGTCGCCACACCCATTTTCCTGGATGCTTTTTGGGCATTCATCCCCGTCGTATTTTTATCCATTGTGATCGTTATCCGCACCCACCTGGAAGATAAAACGCTGCAAGCGCAACTGGAAGGATATTGTGATTATGCAAAACGGGTGCGTTACCGCTTGTTGCCGGGAATCTGGTGAATTCAAGAGTATATCAATGACAACCATTCATTATTGCGAAGACCTACCCGACAGGCAGCAATATTTCAGCTTATTCGAGACCACCGGGTGGAACCAAAAATATAAAGCCAGCGCCGAAGACCTGATCGAAGCGCTTAAAAACAGCCAGTTTATCGTTATGGCGTACGATGGCGAGCAACTGGTGGGCTGCGGACGGGTGTTAACCGACGGGGTGCTGCACGCCATGGTCTATGAGATGATCGTCCATCCAACATACCAGGGGCAAGGGATTGGCAGCGTGATTATAAATATGCTGGTAGATAAGTGTAAAGCAGCCGGTATTCGGGATATTCAGCTTTTTGCTGCCAAAGGAAAGGCGCCGTTTTATCGTCAACACGGTTTTATGGAGCGCCCTGCCGATGCCCCCGGTATGGCGCTGCCAAAAGAGTAAGGTATCGCTCATGGTAATATTCGCCTGAGATATCGAGTAATTTTTATTATAATTAGTCCACAAATATACAAAAGGAGCTTTACATACCCATGCCATCGGCACTAGTAATTGATGATAAATGGGTGACTGCCAGCAGTCATATCAAGATATTGAGTCTGTTCGGCATTACCGGTCAGCACGCCAATACGGCTCGCAATGCCGTATTGATGATACGCGAAAAAAAGCCGGATGTCATTTTGCTGGATGTGCATATGCCCGGCGTGGATGGATTCGAATTCATCAAATATATTCACCAATTGCCGGGATACCAAGATCTGCCAATATTTGTCGTGACCTCCGATGACCAGCCCGAGACCGCAGACCTTATGCGCTCATTGGGCGCGCAGGAGGTTTTGATCAAACCGCTGGAGATCGATGAACTAGAGAATGCATTGCGAAAAGCGAAGTTGATCAAATAAAAAAAAATTCCCCCTATACTTAAAATATGGTGAAATCGTAGTAACGACTTTTGTTATTTTTATGACAAGGGAGAATGACTAAAGGCGTTACTGCTTTATATTATTGTTTACGCTAATAGTCTATTCAGCGCAATATAATCGGGAGAAAAGTATCAAAAAGCTGCAAAGCGATCTTCAGATCATCTAATTCAAAATCTTCTTGCTGCGTGAATATTCAATTTTCATAAAGCCCGCCTCTTGATTTCTTCGTGACGACGTTTTAGATTTTCACCCGTTTTCTGAATGTACTGGGCGGCATCCGGGGTCTTACAATTCGTTTCGCCATGATCCACCTCCACTTTGCCGATGCGAGCGGAAACAGCCAGCGCCTGTGGGCGAAGGACATCATTGCGTATGCCAATGGCAATTAAGGCTTTGTTCATGGCATCGCGCACCCAATTCTTGGCATTATGGATGTCCCTTTCGATTGTCGATAAATATGATTCAAAGAAGTTATTCGGCAGTGATTTATCGTGCATTGCCAGCCGGGTAAGCACGATCCAGCCCGCCCTGCAGATCCATTCGTCAGTGGACTGCATCCATTCGACCATTTTTTGCCGGGCAAGGGGTGATTTCGCTGTCAGTTTGGCAAATGCATCGCACAGGACATAGTTATCCAGGTCGGGTATCCAGGCGTTCATTATTGAATCGCCCATTTTCGCCGGGTCTGCCACCATGGTTGCCAGAATGCGGGCGTCGTAATTTCCCGATGCCCATAATGCCTCTGCCAACGATTGATTGGTTTTGATCTGTTTCTTTAGGGCATTCAGGCTGGCGAAACTCACACCGAATAGGGGTTCATGCGCGCCGTGCCGCAGGTAAACTTTCCGGTTTTGTGCTGTTCCGGAAGCTTCAAGCCTGGACATTACCATGGTGAAAGTAAGGGGGGTGCCTTGCGTTTTCATAAAGCGTTTCTTCCTCCTTTGCGCTGTGATTTACCTTGTCAGTACAATCATAACCATCATATACCGTTCCACTTCATCGATCTCAACAATCGAGATCGTGAGGAGGCTGTTCCCTTGCTTGAATAGCAGCATTTTACTATCCCCCTCCCCCTCGCCCGTCATGAACATCTCCCAACCTAAACCGGGCAATTGGGCGGTGTAGAATCTCTCTACAATGGTTTCGTTGCCTCGAACCGTGAACCGATAGCCACTTCCATCTTCGAGTTCTTCACCGGCGAATGCAAAGGGCAGGATCGGGATGCCCTGCCATTCGGCATCCGCTCTTCCGGTGGGCAAGTATAGATCCAAATCAGGAGTCTTGACACGACGAGTATTTGTGGGAGATGGCGTAAGTATATCCCCAGGCACCACCGTTGCAGTTAATCTAACAGTGGGAGTTAGCGTATCGGAGATGGTTGGGGGTAAGGACCTGGTAGGCGTGGATGGAAGTGTTGCCGTCGGTTGGGATTCAAGCGGGGTACATCCCGATAGCAAAATATACATCAACAAACACATCACAATTGCTTGTGTGCGCATGACAAAAATTTCAAACAACACATATCATGACCGTATATACTTTCAGGTCTAGCCACTCTTGATTATCGTACTAAAATATAACTCCCCGGCTACCGGTTGACTGTCAACAATATATCTTTGAGCATCCAACCTGCCTTCGATAAATGGCAAAGCCGGGGCGTAAAAAAAGTGTAGTGACGACTTTAGTTGTTTGTTTAACTGAAAATACGACTGAAGCCGCAACTGCCAGCATCATAAGTAAGATATTCACTATGACAGGGCAGAATTTCTACGCACACCTATAAATGATAGTCTCCGGAAGCTTCCGGCTGATATATAATCCGCTTGACACGCAAACGTCGTTTCCCTGCCGGGACCTCCCATTCAAAAGTGTCGCCTACCTCGTATCCTAACATGGCTGTTCCAATGGGCGCCAACACAGAGATTTTCCCCTGCCCAATATCTGCGTCGTCGGGAAAAACCAATGTATACGTTTCTTCTTCCCGGGTATCAAGGTCTTCAAGCGCCACGGTGGAATTCATGGTGATTACATTTGCGGGTATATCTTGTGCTGGAACGATCACAGCACGGTTCAATTCGTTTTGCAGCATATCCAGATATTCGCTATTACGATAATCATTAACATACGCGTTTTGAAGAAGAACTCTCAAACGCTCCAGGTCATATTCCGTAATATAGATTGGTTTATTACTCATGATATCGCCTCGCAGAATATCGTTCACCTGAGGTAGAAATGAAATGCATATAAGGCAGGCAGGTTATTTTCTAATAAAAAATATATGGGCGTTCTTTATCCGGCAGCATGACGGATATATATTTATAACATATTTCCAGCCGACCGGAATTATCGCGGGATTTTTATTCTATGTGAGTGACACCAAAACGAAAAATTTATACTGAAAATGACAATAAGTTAGAAGTGCCCGGCAGCGATAAGCAATTCGCCATTTTCATCTACAAAGCGCGGATCGGTTTTGAGTGATTCAATTAATCGGGTATTGAATTGCATGGTCTCTCCCTTTATTTTATTACATACCCCCATTTTATCTCAAAAATTCAATTCAGCGGAATGCACTGCTCTACCGATTCTCCAATTGCCCAATAACCTGGTTGCCTTTCCTTCTCTACCCCAGCGTAAAATAGAATTGAGCCCCCTGGTCCACCTCACCCTCTGCCCATACGCGGCCGCCGTGGCGCTGGATGATGCGCTTTACGATCGCCAGGCTGACGCCGGTGCCTTCGAATTCTCTCACGCTGTGCAAACGCTGGAAGACGCCAAACAGCTTGTCGGCGTACTGCATGTCAAAGCCGGCGCCGTTGTCTTTCACGAAATACACACACTCGCCGTTTGTCTGCATGCTGCCGACTTCGATGTGCGCCACTTCCCGCTGTTTTGTGAACTTGAGGGCATTGGAGAGCAAATTCTCCCACACCTGGCGCAGCATGGCGGGGTCGCCGGTACCCTCGGGCAGCACACCCAATTCGATATCGATATTACGGTCTTTATGCTTTTCTTCCATCATCCTGATCGTTTGTTCCACCAGGTCTTTCATGGCTATTGGTTGTTTGTTCACCTGTTTACGGCTCAGGCGGAAAAATGACAGCAGGTCATCGATCAGGCAACCCATCTGCCTGGCGCTGTCATGAATATGGCGCAGGTAGCGCTGGATATCTTCCGGCAGTTGGGCAGCGTTCTCTTCCAACAAGATACTCGAAAAGCCGTTCATAGCGCGCAGAGGCGAGCGCAGGTCGTGCGAGATGGAATAAGAAAAGGCTTCCATTTCTTTGATCGCTGTTTCGAGTTGGGCGGTACGTTCGGTCACGCGCTGCTCCAACTCGGCATTTAGCTGGTGCACTTCTTCTTCCGCCCGCTTGCGCTCCGTGATATCTTCGAGTGTTTCAACGGCGCCGATGATTTCTCCGTTTGAATTTCTGATCGGCGCGGCGGTAAAGATCAACCATTTTCCGTCTTCACCCAGGGTTGGGAAGAAATCCATGGTAGTGTAAGCGTCTGCCACCAGGGTAGATTGGCTATACTTACCGCCAAACCATTGTGGAATAGCGTCTTGTGCGCCATCCACCAGCAAATCAGCCAGGCAGGGTCTCTCCTCGCTGTACAGCGCTCTCCAGTGATCCCGGGTGCCGATCACGGTTTCGGCATTGATCCGGCTGATTTCTTCCAGTGCTTTGTTCCAATATATCACCCGGTGATCGGGACCAATCACATACTGGGGAGTGGGAGAGCCATTTACCACCGCTTTCAGTTTTTGCTCGCTTTGCTGCAGGGCTTCGAGCATTTCGCGCAGTTGACCCGTCATGCGGTTAAAGGCGCCCGCCAGCACGCCCATCTCATCCCGCGCTTTAATATCTACGACATGATTCAGGTCGCCCTGGGTTATGGCTTCGGCGGCTTTGGTAAGGCGATGCACCGGGCGGGTGATCGTCCAGGCAATTAAGATACCGATCAAACCAATCAAAAGCGAGATCACCAGCCCGGTAATCCCCATACTTCTGGTCATCTGCGCCTGCCCGTCACTTAAAACAGCCCGATATACCTGAAGCTCATCCTCATAGGTGCTGGTGCCGATGACCCAATCCCAAGGTTCGTAATAAGCGAGACGCACGATTTTCCAGCGCGGCTGAGTCTCGCCAATATTTTGCCAGGGATAACGCTCGGTAGCCAATTCTCCCGGTTTAAGGGTTATGGCTTTTTCTATGATCGCCTGTATAAAAAACCGCCCGTCGGCGTCTCTGGATTCCCAAATATCTTCCCCATCACGCTCGCCATTCTTCGAGATGATGTAATGGCCGCGTTCCTCACCGGTGCCGCCCAGGACATACACATAGCCAGTTTTACCCACCTTCGTCTGTAAAATTGCCTGGCGTACCCGCGCTTCGATACTTTTCTGTTTTACTCCAACATACAACATACCCACCAGGTTCCCGGTGTTATCTTTGATGGGCTGGTAGGCGGTGAGATACCACGCATCCACCACATAGGCGCGTCCGCGGTATACTTCGCCTTTTTGGACCACGGTTTCGATCACCGGGTTTGGCGCGCCATCCGGGTTGACGGTCGGGATATACGTGCCAATGGCGCGGCTGCCATCGATGGATTTAACCGTGGTGGCAACCCTCAACATACTGCCGCTCTCATCTATGCGTTGAAAGATGGTGGCAGTGTCGCCTATTAATTCTTCTACTTCATCCACAATCGCTGTTTCAATCGCCGGGTCGGTATTCTGTCCCAACCATTGGCTACCGACCAACAACTTGGGTAGTTCAATATCGGTCTGCTCATTGGTAAACTGATTGATTACGTTCCAGTTCACAGTATCTTTTGAAAGGCTTACCCCGCCAGCCTGGGCGAGGATATATTGGGCAACATTGAGGTTGTAATTGACCTGCTGTTGTACGGCTTCGTTCTCCGTCTCGACCAGGTTATACACCCCTTGCGTAATTTGATCCAGATTATCGTCGATTAATTGGTCCACTTCACCTTGAGCCAGCGTGTGATACTGACTGCTTTGCCAACCGGCCAATGCTAATAACGCAATGGCAGTTGTCAACACGCTGGCAATGCCCAACAGCGATACTTTAACGTTTAATTTCATATTACCAAATATATCAAACATAAAATCTCTTTCACAAATGTCGCTTTGGGTAGTTGCGTTCTTTATTGCTCCTTGCTTAATTCTTTATGATAAGGCAGCGAGAAATATAATTCAGCGCCGTGATTTTCTTGCGCATCAGCCCACACGCGCCCGCCATGGCGTTCGATTATACGCTGTACAATGGCCAGCCCGACCCCGGTGCCTTCGAATTCTTTTTCACTATGCAGGCGTTGAAAAACACTGAAGATTTTATCGGCGTACTTCATATCGAAGCCGACCCCGTTATCCTTAACATAGTACACACACTCATCATTTATTTGCGTGCTGCCAATTTCGATCAGGGTAAATTCGCATTTGCGGGTGAATTTAATGGCATTTGAGAGTAAGTTCACCCATACCTGGTGTAACATGGCGGCATCTCCCTGGACATCGCATAAGCTGCCAATCTTTATATCCACCTGCCGGTCTTTATATTCAATTTCGACAGTCTTCAAGGCTTGTTCTACCAGGTCTTTCATCACTACGGCTTGTTTATTTAATGGCTGGCGGCTAAAGCGCGAAAATGCCAGCAAATCATCGACCAGGCAAGTCATTTTCTTTGAGCTATCCCGTACCAACTCCAGGTAATGCTGAGCATCGTTCGATAGCTGTGGCGCGTATTCTTCCAGCAGGATGCGCGAAAAACCATCCATGGCGCGTAAGGGCGCCCGCAAATCGTGAGATACAGAATAGGAAAAAGCTTCCAATTCTTTAACTGCCGTTTCAAGTTGGGCTGTGCGTTCGATCACGCGCTGTTCCAGTTCATCGTTGAGTTTGCGGATTTCTTCGTCGGCTTTCTTTCGCTCGGTGACGTCGATCACGATGCCTTGGAGACACATAATATGCCCGTTTGAGTCTCGTTCGATGACCGAGTGATCGTCTACCCAGCGTATATTTCCATCTTTGGTAATCAGACGATATTCCTGCTGGAATTGGTCAGCGCCCCTTTGGACATGCTCCTGAATTTCACCAGCCACCCGTTCCACGTCTTCGGGGTGCATCATCGAAACGTAAAGGGTGGCGCCGGATAATAATTCTTCAGGTGTATAACCAAATTGAGTCACATTATTGGATACCAGTTCAACCGGCCACCCTTCCTCCGGCTTCCAGCGGAAGAGTACCGCCGGGCTGTTTTCCACCACCAGGTTGGCTTGCTGTAAGGCTTCATCTGCGCGCTTGCGCTCCGTGATATCTCTCACGATGGCAAACATCCCCTGCGGTTCACCTTCTGCATTTTTGACTAGAGAAGTGCGCAGCTCCACCGGGAAGATGGCGCCATCTTTTCTCCGATATTCTTTTTCATAAACGGGGGAATAGCCTTTGCGCAGCACCTCATTTTTAACAATGTCGCTTTCAAAGCTGTGCCATTTTGATGGTGTTATATCCATGTATGATAATCGTTGTAATTCTTCGGATGTATATCCGAGCATCGATTGATAAGTGGCATTACTTTCTAATATTGCCCCATCCATCGAAACAAAGGCATATCCATCGATCATACTCTCGTACAAGTTCCGGTATTTTCGTTCGCTTTCCAAAACAGCCGCTTCTGCCTGCTTGCGCTGGGTGATAAAACGCGCCTGTTGAATGTTTTGATAGGCAGAGGTGGAAACCTGATTGGACAGCACAAAAAGGAGATGAGCGATTTTCTCGAATTGCTCTTGCGACATGGTGGGAACCTGACGATACGCAGCCCGAAAAGCGGTTTCATCTGCCCCTATCTCGCGGGCGTATTTCATGATCTCTTCTTCATCCTGGGCTTCATTACGCACTTGTCCAATCAGCCAGTTGGCGATATGACGACCGCCAACTGTAATACTCACCCCCGCGTTGCACAGACCGGCGCTCAGGCATGGCTGGATATTGGGACCAGAGGGATTGTGCTTCCCGATTATCGCATCTGAGATATTGCAGTTCTTGGCGCCTATTTCAGTGTTGCGGATGATCCCGCCACAGAGAGCGGAGAAGTTACTCTGCTGAGAGATAGGTGTGCCATCCGGACGCGTGATGAGGGCAGCCACGCCGAATGTCTCGGCGAACAAGTCTTGCAGATGCTGGATATCTGACAGATTGAGGATATCTTCAAATTTGATTTCTTCTGCATTATCGAGCGGCTGGGTTAACGCCACAATACGTTTTTCGAGTGCTTCTTCCACCCGTTTGCGCCCCGTGATATCTTCCACTACAGACAACAGGCTGCCCTGACCGGCCAGTGTAATGGGTGTGGCCGTTATACTGGCGTGGAACAGGGAATCATCTTGCCGTTTTAGCACTGTTTCAAAATTATGTACAACATTATCCTGTTTTAATTGTTCCAATAACGCATCTCGGTCTTGGGGATTTTGGTAGATGTTAGCCAGCTCTTCTTCTTTCAAATCTTCTTCCGTATAGCCCAACATTTCCTTTATCACATGATTAAAAGCAATGATTTTACCGTCAAATGTATTCATGATAATACCCATGGGCGTGTTTTCGAAAAGCATGCGATAATTTTCTTCACTTTCCCGGATAGATTGGGCAGCTATGCGGGCAGTTTTGAGTTGGTTGTTTTTCACCCGGTAAACAAGCAAGAATCCCCCTAACCCAGCCAGGACCGCAAGCGTGTAGAACCACCAGGTTTTCCACCAGGGCGGAACGACAGTTACCTGAATCGAGACTCCCTGCTCGTTCCAAACGCCATCATTGTTCGAGCCAAGGATATGTAAGGTGTAATTGCCTCCCCCCAATCCGCTGTAACGGCCAAAACGGCGCGTGCCTGCATTGAACCAATCCTTATCCAGCCCTTCCAGTTTATACATATACTGGTTCTTGCTGGATTGGGTGTAGTTCAAGGCAGTATATTCGAATTCGAAAAAGTTATTTTGCCAATCCAGGGTGATCTGTTTTGCGCGTTCGGGCGATTTACCCAACGGAAGAGGCTCTCCACCCTGTTTGAGCGCCGTGATCGCCACAGAAGGGATATAAGTATTATCTTTGATTTCTTGCGGATAGAATGTGTTTAATCCATTCGATCCGCCAAACCACATCATTCCATCCTTATCACGAAGGGCATTTAATGGATAAAATACATTTCCCTGAAGTCCATCACTCTCTTGATATACCCGCATGGTTTCTGTTTCAGGGTCAAATCTCACCAGACCGTCACCCCCCAATGAGCCCATCCAAAGATGCCCCTCATCATCCTGGTTAATGGACGCGATCATTGTCACCGGATATCCCGTATCGCTGTTGTAACGCTTAAAGGTTTTCGCCTGACGATCGAATCGGTCGAAACCAAGCGCAGTACCCGCCCAAATCCATCCATCTTTATCTTCAAAAACAACATTGACGATATCAGAACTTATACTGGAGGGATTTTGCGGGTCATGGAGAAAGTGGGTGAATGTTTTTGAAAGCGGATCATACCGGTCTAATCCCCCGCCAAGAGTGGGAATCCAAAGAATGCCTTCGCTATCTTGAAACAGGGTCATTAAATTGTTGCTACTGAGACTGTTGGAGTTTTGGGGATCGGTCTGATAATGGGTAAAGGTTTCAGTAGATTTGTCGAATTTATCCATCCCGGAGTCGGCTGTAGCGATCCAGAGAATATTTGAATCCTGGTTATCACCAAGGATAGAGAATATTTGCCGATTTTGAACCAGGCTATTCGGATCATTGGGGTTATACGAGAAAGTTTTGACGATTTTGTTTGAATTATGATCATAGATATACAAATTCCCGGGAATAGTGCTGCCCAGCCAAAATACCCCACTGGGATCTTCATATAACGCCGGATAGTAGCCTTTTAAATAATCGGTAAAGGCGCCAGTTTGCTTATCATACATTTGTAAATTAACTTCCGTGCCGACCCAAATGTTGCCTTGACGATCTTGAATAACAGGAACCACCACATTGCTGCTTATACTATTGGGGTTTTGGGGGTCATGGCGAAACAGAGTAAACGCCGGTTTATGGGGATCGAGTTTATCTATCAAACCAGTATTATTCACGATCCAAATAATGTCGGCGCGGTCTTGATACACGCCCGTGATGGATGTGCTGCTTACACTAAAATTTTTCTCGGGGTCATGGGTATAGTGGGTATAAGTATTTGTTTGGGGTTCGAATATAGATAAACCAAGTTGATCCGAGTTGTTATAAGTGATCCAGATTTTTCCGGATTGGTCCTGATAGATGGCGTTGATTTTATTTCCTGTCAAACTATTGGGGTTTTGATCATTGTGGAAATAACTGGAAAAGCTTTCAGTGGTGCGGTCGAATTTATAAAGTCCATTCCAGGTGGCAATCCAAATGAACCCTTGTTTGTCTTCCAACAAAGAGCTAACTGAACTCTCGCCAAAATTCTTTGGATCCTGAGTATCGTATAGATAATGAGTAAAGGTCTCAGTCTGTTGATCAAAACGGTTCAAACCGCCGCCTTCCGTACCCACCCAAAGGACGCCCTGCGAATCGAAAAGGAGTGCTCCTATTTTATCGTGGCTTAAACTATCCTTGCGGCGGGGATCATGGCGGTAGGATTTGAAAGTCTCAGTAGCTTTGTCTAATACACTCAAACCATTTTGGGTACCAACCCATAAATTCCCCTGAGGATCTTCTTGAATCACCTGTGTGCGAAAAGGAACCACCGCATCGCCGCAAATACTCTCAGGATTTTGAGGGTCGTGTTTATATTGGGTAAATGAATCGGTTTCTTTATCGTACCTGTTCAAGCCGCCGCCATTGGTGCCAATCCATATGAAGTTGTCTCGATCTTCATACAACACATGTACAGTAGTATCGGATATGGCGTTTATACCGCCCGGTTTGTATACTTTAAGGTCGTAACCGTCAAAACGGAATAATCCGGAACCGTTCGTGCCAATCCACAGGAATCCGTCGTTATCTTGTAAGATAGCGCCGCTGTTTTGCGTGTCGGTATTTAAAACAGCCCGATCAAACCGCAAGACTTCTTGTGTTTGAACCGGTTCGCCTTCATTCGATTTGGAAGCGGCAGATCGTGTATATCCTGGCGGATTTGTTAGTGTAGTGTTGGCGGGGATGTTGCTATAAGCCTGGATCGTCGTTGAAAAAAATATTACGAGGATTATTAACGATAAGCGCCGTACATATATAAGTTTTCGCATTCGTTCAATTTCTAATAATTACTGCTTGTGATTACCCATTACAACGAAAAAGCTTTAGGAATATATGGAATGCCCTAACCAATTAAAGGCAGGCGCAATAGTGATTTTGATTTTATATCCTCAATATTCAAAAAACCATGAAAAATGCGTTAAAAATTGGTTTTATTTTTCCACCAATCAAATGTGCAATGAATCCCCTTTAATAAAAACATCTTCCCAGCATAATGTGCGATCGCCGGGAAGATGGTCAATTCGATCATACTTACAAGGTTTGCGTATTTTATGCGGTTTCCAGGTAGCGTTCCACTTCCCAATCGGTGACATGCAGGCGGTAATCATCCACTTCAGCCCATTTGGCGCGCGCAAACGCCTCGTATGTCATATCGCCCAAGGCTTCCTTAATGACGGAATCATTTTCCAACTCGCGCAGCGCTTCAGCAAGCGAGCCGGGTAGTTCGCTGATGTTCATCGCTTTGCGTTCTTCCCTGGTGAGATCGTAAACGTTGATGTTGTTAAGCGGTGCAGGGCAGGGCAGGTTGCGGTCGATGCCATCCAAAGCGGATGCCAGCATAGCCGTTAGCGCCAGGTATGGATTGGCGGAAGGATCGGGGCAGCGCAGTTCGGCGCGGGTGGCGTTTTCCATTCCCGGTGTATAGCGTGGGATGCGCACCAATGCGGAGCGGTTGATCTGCGCCCAACCCACATAGACCGGCGCTTCATATCCCGGCACTAACCGCTTATATGAATTGACGGTTGGCGCCGTGACGGCGGAAAAGGCGCGGGCATGCGCCAGTTGTCCGGCAATGAAGCCATAAGCAACCGGCGAAAGATTGTGCTGATCATTGGCATCGAAGAAGATATTCTTTCCGGTGGAATCCACCAGCGATTGGTGGCAATGCATCCCCGAACCGTTGATGCCAAATATCGGTTTGGGCATGAAGGATGCTACCAGACCGTTCTTGGCGGCGATGGCTTTAACGGTGTATTTCATGGTCAGCACGTTATCGGCGGTGCGCAAAGCTTCGGTGTATTGAAAGTCGATCTCGTGCTGTCCCAGGGCGACTTCATGATGCCCCATCTCGACTTCCAGTCCCAAACTTGAGAGGGCGTCCATCAATTCGGTGCGCACGCGCACGGCTTCATCATGGGCGGAAAAGTCGAAATAGCCGCCGACATCGTGGGGTACGGGGTGGATCGAATCGCCGCCGTTGCGCCGGAAAAGAAAGAATTCCGGTTCGGGGCCAACATAATATGTCCAACCGCGATTTTTCAGCTTTTCTAACTGGCGTTTGAGTGTGCCGCGCGGGTCGCCGGGAAACGGATTGCCATCCATTTGATAGATATCACAGAAGATGCGCGCCCGCCGGTATTCCGACGTCGTCCAGGGCATCACGGCATAGGTGTCGGCATCGAGCACCAGGCGCATATCGCTTTCCTGAATGCGGGCGAACCCCTCCACGGATGAGCCATCGAACCATACGCCGTCGTTTAATGCTACATTCAAACGCTGGCTGGGGATATCCACGCTTTTCACGGCGCCGGTTACATCGGTAAATTGAAGTGAAATAAACTTTACATCGTCCTCTTTTACACGAGCATATAATTCCTTCATGTCCATCTTTTCCTCCAGGTATAAAAAAAAAGATTTTTATTTATGATTTCCTTCATGTGATTTCAATAAAGAGAGACGCCTCACTTGCGGAGGCGTCTCTGCTTTTTTTTCTCGGTTTTACGGATATCTCCGTAGCTTCAATTCCAATATTTTCGACATTTATCCCAATAACCTGATACCTGCACCCGGTTTATTCACTTTTTGCTTTCGCAGTCACCGATTCGCTTTTTTCACCGCTCTCATTTTTCGTTTCCGATTTCATTTCCGCGGTTTTTTCTCCCGATTTTTCTGAGGAGGCTGAACTTGGTCGTCCACCGCCCGAAGGGGAACGATGGTCGGTGGCGTAAAATCCGGAACCTTTAAACACAATCCCAACCGGCATGTACACTTTGCGCAATGTTTTCTTATTGCATTCGGGACAACGTGTAAGGGGCGGGTCGCTAAAATGTTGCTGCTTTTCAAATTGAATACCGCAATTTTCGCAGCGATACGTATAAACTGGCATAAAACACCTCGAACTTACCTCTCCGATGAGGTCGTAACAAACTGTGATTATAGCGCGCTAATCCAGGCTTGACAAGAGAGGATGAGAGGGGAATTAATAAAAAATTTACATTTTTTTCAATGTAAACACAAACCTGCTTCCCCCCTCCGGCGGCGTTTCAACCCAGATGCGCCCACCCTGCGCTTCCATGGCTAATTTGCAAAATGCCAGGCCTAAGCCTGACCCTCGCCGCCGCCCCATCTGCCCTGGCACCTGACTGAAGCGCTCGAATATTTTATCCCCATATTCCGGGGGTACTCCCGGCCCGGTATCACTCACGCAAACCTGTACTTCATCGCCTACCTGGGCAGCGGAGATGACGATTTCGCCGCCACGCGGGGTGAATTTCACGGCGTTATCCAGCAGGTTTGCCAGCACGCGGCTCACTTTTAGGGCATCGGCTTTAACCATCGTGCAATCTTCAGAAATAAGATTGTTCAAAGTGATGCCGTAGCTGTGACATTGGGTTGTGAATTCCCCCACCACGTCCCTGGATAATGCCATCAGGTCAATATTATCCAGAGTCGCCTGCTCCTGGCCGGTTTCCAGGCGGGCAATATCCAGCATGGCTTCTACCAATCTCAACGCCCGTTGCGCGCCATGACCGGCGATCTCAACTGCCCGGTTCAGGTGGCTGTGTTCGGAGTCGTGGCAGGTCTCCTCGATCACATTCAAAGCGCCCAGCACGGCACTCATCGGCGAGCGCAGATCGTGGACTAAGGTTTCGGTGATGAATTCACGGGTTTGCGTAAGCGCCTGTTCTTCACTGATATCCCGCACCACGACCATCCATCCGGCAATATCCCCATCCCCGCGGTGTACCAAAGCCGGGAATCTTTCCAATACCCGCACACGCCGTGGTTCATCGGGGTATATGATTTCAGGAGTGCAGGCGGGTTCTACTCCCTGGCGCAATGAATCGATGATTTGCAGAGTCTGTTCATGGGTGAACCCCAGCACATGCAGCGCTGATAAGGGTAGATCGGTAAGTTGTTTTCCCACCAGGTCAGTCAATGCCAGGGAAGCCATTTTTTGGAATGAGGCGTTTGCTAAAGTCACCTGCCCGGAGGTATCTACCATAAATATACCTTCGCGGGTCGAATTGATGATGGCGGATAAACGTTCCCTGCCGGAAACCACGTCAGAGTAGAGCAAGGCGTTTGTCAGGGCGACTGCCGCCTGGTTTGCTAATTGCGCCACAAAAGCTTGCTCGTGGGCAGAATAGGCATTGAGTTGAGGGTTTTCCAGGGTCAGTACACCCAATACCTGTTCTTCGTGCAGCAAGGGGATACTCAACTGCGAACGCGCTTCGCCATTGGTGAAATCGAGAAACTCCGGGTTTAAGGTTACATCGGGGGAATTGATCGGTTGACGTGAAAGCACCGCTTTGCCGCATAATCCTTTTGTAGCCGGCAGATCGACAGGGTTGACCGAATAACCACGCCAGGCTTTGAACTCCAGATTGTGCTTTTGGGGATTGTAAATGGCAATATTGCCCCAGCGGGAATGTGTGAATTCCAGGGCGTAATCCAGGATGATCTCGAATAAATGGTTGGAACGGATCGCGGCTGCTAATTGCCGTCCAATGGTTTCCAGAATGGTTAGCTGGTTAGCGCGTCTTGCCAATGCCAGGTCACTCTGAGCGTGTAACCGGGCGTTGGAAACTACCAGAGCTGCCTGGGCTGCAAAAGTTTGCAGGAGTTCAATTTCCTCATTGGAGAATGCGTGGGGGGCCGCGTAGTAAACCGACAGATATCCCACCTGTCCTTCGGGAGTGATGAGGGGGAAATCACCGGAGGCGCGAATACCTTCCCGCGATAAAGCGGCCACATAGCTGGGGTCTAAATTTGAAGACATTAAGTCGGCAATTATGCTGGGTTGACCGGTGCGCAGGCAGCGTGTGTGCGCATCTTGTATGACTGGCATGCGTTGATATGTTTGGATGAAGCCCTGAGACAAATGGCTGCTGGCTGCCATCACAATTTCATCGTATTCTTGATTTAGAATGAATATAGCGCTATGTAATGCGCCGGCTGCATCGGTGATGGATTGGCATACCTTATCTAATGCTTCGGGCATATTCACACCGCCATTGGTGAGGGCGGCAATCTGGTTCATTGTTTCCAGTTGACTGGTGCGCTGCTGAACCTGTTCGTGCAGCAAAGCATTTTCGATGGCAACCCCCACCTGCCCGGATATGGTCTCCAAAAGATTTAAATCGGCGCGGGTAAATTCGATATCAGTCTTTAAGGTAAAAGCCGCCAGACACCCGATCACCCGCTCCGAAGCAATAAGTGGAACACCCATCCAGGCATAGGGCGCGTCTTCCCCCACCGGCAGCCCAATGCGCGAAAGATGCATTTGGGCGTGATGCGCTAATAATATCGATTGGCGCTCGCGGATCACGCGATCGGTTAATCGGTCGGTCAATTGCCGGGCAGGCCAGTAAACTTTTAGCCCCCCCTTCACAGCCATAGGGTACCACAATCGTCCATCGATTTGGTTATACAAGGCAACATAGAAATTATCTACTCCCAGAAATTGACGCACCTGGAGCTGGAGAATAGCCAGCAAATTATCCAATTCCAGGGTAGAGCGCAGTATCTGGCTGATCTGGTTGAGTGTAGAGATCTCTTTTAGGCGGCGGCGTAAATTGATCTGGGTTTGATAGACGCGATACGCTAAAAGGACTATGGCGATCAGGGCGGCGATCAATGCCACAACCAAAGCAGTGGACAGCCAGGGGGTGTGAGGCAGCGCCAGCCATAACGCGACGCCTAACAGCAGGCCGCCGGTGATGTTAACGAGCAAAAAAAGCCAGCGATTCCTCCGCTGTTTAGAGACAACAGGCGGGCGTTTGCCTTGTGCGGAATCGGGCTTCACAGCATCTTTTTCAGACATGGTCACGGCGTGGGTGAATATTCAGGCGTCAGGGTAGCAGGCTGGGTCTTCGTGACGGCGTCCGTTGGCGAGGCTTGCGGGGTGGATGTGGCGGTGGGTCTTGGCGTGCGGGTTGGTGTTTGTGAGACTTTGGGTGTGGGCGTGGGTGTAGAGAGGGCATCCAGATGTTCCACAGCCATATCCAGCCACTCTTGTGGAATAATGCCCTCGGGTAGTTCCATCAAAGCCTCCCAATCTTTCACGGCTTCTTTACCCTTTTCCTGTTGTTCGCCAGCCTGAGCGCGCCAGAAATAAATGGCTGCTCTCTCGTAATCATTTTCTGCCAAGCCAGCTGCGTAATTAAGAGTGCCATAAGCTTCGTTGGCGCGTCCTTCGAGCAACAAAGCCTGCCCTAATCCCAGGTTAATGGGAAACCATAACGTGGATAATTTACCGGCGTTGATTTTTTCACTTTCTGTTTTTTTGGCATCCAAAAACTCGTTTACTGCCGCATTGCTTTCACCTTGCAGCAGGTAAATCCACGCCCGGTAGATGAAAATACCGGGTAAGCGGCTATTCATTTGGGTAGCCTGGTTTATCGCTTCCAGGGCTTTTTCATAGTCAGCCTGTTTTTCCTCGTTTTCTCCCCGGGTATAGAGTTGTTCGTAAGACCCTAACGCCGCATAAGCTCTGCCCAGGGATAACCAGATGGCTGCGTTCTCCGGCTCATATAACAGGTACATATCCAGCTTCTGGCGGGCGCTTTTAAAATCATTGTTTTGAAGCGCGGCTTCTCCAAGAACCTGATAAACCGGCAATAGAGTTTGGTCTAAATCGTAAGCTTTCTGGGCAAATTCCAGAGCGGCTGCGCTGTCACCTTCTTCCAATGCGGCTTTGGCTTGATAATAATAAGGCAGAGGGGAATCGGGCAACAGTTCTGAGGCAGAATCGATATCCTTTTGAGCTTTTGCATCCTGATTGGTTGATAGATAAAAAGCAGCCCGCTCTAAATATGCTTCCGCCAGAGAAGGGTCGGAATTGATGGCTTTATTTAAATCCTTTTCCACATCAGCTTCCGGGTTCATGGTAAGGCTGGCTTGCGCCTTTCCCAGGTAGGCGGGCGCGAAATTGCTGTCTATGACAAGCGCCCGGTTATAAGCCTGCAGAGCCAGTTGTGGCTGTCCTGAAAACCGGTGGGTTTCGCCAATGAAATATTGAATATCTGCGGCTTCCGGTTCGATGGTGAGCGCCTGATCAAAGAATTCCAATGCCTTTTCCCAGTCGCCCTCCAGGAATGCCCGCTGCGCCGTGCGATACGCTTCGCTGCGCGGGTGGGGGGTATTTACATACAAGGGCGTGGGCGTATAGGTCGCTTCAAGCAGCATCCACAGCGGGGTGGGGCTGCCTGATACCGGTTCGAGTGTGGCGGTTGCGGTGGGCTCTTGATAACCGATATAGGTGGGTGTGGCTGTAAAAGTGGGGTATACCAGAGGCGTTTCTGTGGGTGTGAAATGGATTACCATGCTGGGTCGGGCTGAAAAAGACCGCCATGCCCAAACGCCTCCCCCAATTATTAAAACAGCGAAAATCAATGCGAACAGACGGACGATGGGATTGGAAAGATATTTCTTGAAATTTACACTGGCGGCTTCCCTGGGGATGGAGACATCCCATTTGCGTTTCATGGGGGGGGTGACCTGAGTAGTCTCTTCCGGGGGAATTGCGCCAGCCATGATCAACCCCAATTTGGCAGCCTTATTATCCGGTTCGAATTGCAGCACGGTTTGCAGGCAAAAAATGCGTTCTTTTACCGTTTCCACTACGGCGCTCATCCATAGCCAGTAGGTAGGATTATTTTGATCGTTGCGCAACAGGCGGGTCAACAGATCGCGCGCCCGCTGGCGTTGCCCTTGACGGATGGCTTCGATCGCTTCATTCAGCATTACATCATCAGTCATGGCTTTATTTTATTCCCTCCCCTTATCTGACGATAGAGGTCAAAATCCGGCGCCAACAGCCAGCATAGGTACCGGAGTGAATACTAAAATGAAGACGATCAACCCCAGAAATGCCAATAATCGCCGTTGTGGGTCGAGTTCTGTGATCTGATCCAATGGTTCTGCGTGCATACGCCCGAAAAGGAAAATGAGAAATGCCCATAACCACCAGCCTGTCCATACCATACCCAGTAAAACTAATCCACCCAGAATAAAGGGTAGTAAACTATTCGTCCGCTTACCAAGCAACACATACATGAGATGACCGCCGTCCAATTGCCCCGCCGGGATCAGGTTCAACGCTGTCACCAATATTCCAGCCCAGCCCGCCATTGCTACCGGATGGATCATGACATCTGTGCCGCCAAATGGAAAGGGCGACCCGGTGAAGAAGTAGCGCACCCAATACAACATCGGCAGCAGTCCCCCATAATCTGCCGGCGTTGGCAGCCACTTACCGAAAACCAAATATTTTAATGCCAAATACAGGATAGAATTGCCTTCCAGCATAAAGCTTTGCGTATCATGGAGGGCAGTCGGTAATGTATCCAGCCGGGATATACTCAGCCCGAATATCAACACCGGTATGGCAACGATGAGACCGGATAACGGACCGGCGATGCCTACATCGAGTAAATCCCGTTTATTTTTAGGCGGCGATTGCAGGGAAATAAATGCACCCAGCGTACCAAAAGGGGGGAAAGGTAATGGCAAGAAATATGGCAATGTTACTAAAGCCCCGTGAAATCGTCCCACCAGATAATGCCCAAATTCGTGCGCCATTAAAATTCCCAGCAGGCTGGCGGTGAATGCCAATGCGCCCAGGATAATCGCCGGAAGATGGGGCTTAACATTGTCGAGATTAATGCTGGCGTATCCCGTCATCTCCCAAGAAACAGCGTGAAGAATGCCCACCCAAAAAACACTCAGGATGGTCAACCCGATCAATAGAAGATTGACCCAAATTTTCGGCTTTTTTTCTTTGACTACACCAGAGGTCAGCAGGATGGTATGCCGGTCGCCGTCTTTTCGGAAAAGCGGCGTAATATTGTGCGAGCGTAATAATTCCGAAAGTTGGTCGTAGGCTTGTACGGAATCCATCCTCAATAAACCGCGGTAACGTACTAAATAGGATTGTCGTGAATCCCCCTGAGTGACATCATCAATCGATAAAAAACGGGCAACAATAGGGGTTATTACATCAGTTTCATTGGAAAACATTGTTTTTTTTGCGCCATGTTTGTTGAAAAAGTCCTCTCTCCTCCCTGAAAGTTCCGAGAGTAAGAGAGCAATGTAGAATCACGAGTTTTTATTTCCTGTCTTTTATGAAATGCATATAGCGAAACAATCCATTAACATTGGCAGGCGGGAGTGGATGGGAGTCGAACCCACCGCGGCTCGCAACGCGACCTGCCACCGGTTTTGAAGACCGGGGAGCCCACCGGGACTCAACCACTCCCAAGCGCGGTTAAGCATACCTTAATCGATGATGGAATGCAAGAGGGCGCAAGTTTGATTGTGCACACATGAAAACACGTTTTTACTATTGCAAAACGAGTTTCTTGACTCGTACCGCGCAGCAACTCTTGAGCATGGTGTGTATCGATGATTCGCCGATGAGGTAAGACAAGAATTTTTTACAAAGCGAATGCCTATATTGGCTTATAATAAAGGAAAAGAGGACAAGTATATGACACAGAACGCTGCACAGGATACGGAATCCCCGCAATCTGAGCAGGCTTCTTCTCAACAGCCCGCACCAGGCTCTGAGCCCGTGTGGACTTTCCGGGGATATCGACTGCGCCCGAGTGAGTTTTCTACTGCCATGGTACATTTTTTTCGGGCGGAGATCTCGCGCGCCAATATCTGGCGCCAGCGATTGGATGCTACTACCAATTGGGCAGTGATCACCACCGGTGCAGCTATCACGATCGCTTTTACACAATCCAGCCACCACGGTGTGGTCATATTAAATTCATTGCTCATCACCCTGTTTCTATTTATCGAGGCGCGCCGTTACCGATATTATGAATTATGGAGTTATCGGGTGCGCTTAATGGAAACAGATTTCTTCGCTTCTATGCTGGTGCCGCCGTTCCACCCTGCGCCAGATTGGGCAGAGAGTCTGGCAGAAAACCTGCTCCATCCGGATTTTCCCATCACCATGTGGGAAGCCTTTGGCAGGCGGTTTCGCCGTAATTATTTTTGGATTTATCTGATCTTGAGTTTGACATGGGTGGCAAAGACGGCGCTTTGGCCGCAGGCAGTGAACTCGTGGGCAGAATTCTTCGAGCATGCCACTATTGGGAATATCCCCGGCTGGGTGACGCTGCTGATTGGCGTGGTATTCAATTCGACTTTGATAATCATTGGCTTATTGACCCTGACATTGCATCAAGCTACCGGCGAGGTGCTGCCTCGCTTTGTTACGGAGCAAACTTTTACCGGGGCATCAGACGATGAGCAAAAACAACCCGCTTTTCATACGCCCTGGTTTCGTTCAGGAAGGCGGCGCCAGCAACTGCTTGCCACCATCATTACCGACCAGCCCGAAAAAATCAGCCAGCGGATATTAAAAGATATGAGTAGGGGCGTTACAGGCTGGCATGGAAAAGGAATGTACACTAAAAAAGAGCGCATGATATTAATTTGCGCATTAACTGTAACTGAGGTAAACTATTTGAAATCCCTGGTCCGTCAAGAGGATGCCAATGCCTTCATTATAGTTTCTCCGGCGCAGGAAATATTGGGGCGGGGATTTATGCCTTTGAAAGGGGATTGACTACCCGAAATGGAAGCTGGTCGTCAAATTGTTAGCGCCACCGCCAGGTTTAAATGGATATTTCTCGGCATCCTTTTCCTCGTCATTACTGTCTATGCAATCATCGATTTAACCCAGGGGGAAAATCCGGTAAGCCTTGTAATAAAATGGCTTCTGTTGCTGGCTGTATCCGGCGGGGTTGTGGAATTGGGCTTTCGCCAGGTTAATAAGCTGCAAAACCAGCTTGGCAAGATGGCAGGGGCGAGTGAACAAAAAGCCCGTCACAAAGATGTGATCTTACAACTGAATTCACGGTTGGCTGCCTCTATGGATGAAGCGGAAATTTGCCGCATCGCCGTGGACACTTTGCAGAACTCCTTGGGATATAAAAAATTCAGTCTTTATCTTTCAGACCCGGTCACCGGCGCCCAAACCCATTATGGCACCTGGAATGAAGCCTCCGCCAACCTGTCTTCCCGGCAGGCGGCTACGAACGAGCCCACGCGCGTCTATGCGCCTTTGCGCCGGGGAAGTCAGACTTTAGGCGGGCTGGTGATTGAGAGCCCACCCGATTCTGTGATTACATTAGAGGAAGAGACGAATTCTATCCATGCCATTGCCGATCAAATTGCTTTGGCAATTGCCAATGCCCGTCTTTTTAGCAGCCTGCGCCTGCAGCAAACATCCGCAGAAACCCGCCAAGAAGAGCTTCGCCAGCGTGAGCGTTATCACTCTTTACTTAATTTCATCACCAGGGCGGCTTTACAAAATCGTGATTATCAAGCAATGCTGCAAACCCTGACCGAACATTTGGGCAGGCTGTACGATGCCGAAAGCTGCGTGCTGGCTCTGTGGGATGAAGTGCATGAACATCCGATTCCAATGGCTGCCTCTGGCCCCTTACGGCAAGTGGCGCGGACGCTGCAATTCGAATCTGCCGAACTTGGGATGATGTCCAACGCTCTCAATACCGGTAAAGCCTTGGTTGTACAAGAAGCCAATATGTCCTTGTATGTCAGCCCGCGTCTGTCGGCGCAGCTTCAAGCGCGCAGTCTGATAACATTACCATTGGTTGCCGATCAACAAAAACTCGGGGTTGCCATTCTTGCCTTCGAAAAACAACGCACCTTTGATGAAGATGAAATTGCATCCGGAGAGCAAGCCGCCAGCCAAATTGCCCTGGCGCTGGCTAAAGTGAATGCTTTGAATACTGCTCAACAAAAAGCACACGAGTTGGCAGCATTACAGCGCGGTGCAGCGGCTTTACTTTCGACTTTAGATTTGGAAGCCTTGTTGGGTCAGTTTCTGGATGAATCGATGAGTGCTATTCCTGCAGACAAAGGAATGCTGCACCTGGTGGCGCCCGAAACAGGTGAATTACAAATCCGCGCCATGCACGGGTATACCGACCCGCGAATTCGCCCATTAAAGCCGATTGCAGAAAACAGCCTCACTGCCCGGGCGGTGCGCGAGCGCAAACCGTTGTTGGTCAACGACATTCAAGCTGATACTGCCCTCAACCACCACGATGATGATCTACCCGATGAACGCCAGGCGGCGTCCACGATCATTGCGCCGCTCACCCTGGGGAGTCAAACTTTAGGCGCAATTTCGTTAAGCTCGTATCGCCGCCATGCTTTCAGCGAAACCGATTTGCAGCTCCTGGTTAGCTTTGCAGCGATGGCTACAACCGCCATTAACAATGCGCAATTGCATGCCGCGGTGCAAAAACAAGCCGTCACCGATACTTTAACTAAGTTGTACAACCGCCGGGGGTTATTCGATCTGGCTCAGCGAGAAGTGATGCGCGCTCATCGCTTTCAGCATCCGTTATGCGCTATGCTTTTAGATATCGATCATTTTAAACAGATCAATGATACTCACGGGCATCAGGTCGGGGATCAAATATTGGCAGGCGTGAGCACGGAATTCACCAAGACATTGCGCCAGGTTGACCTGGTAGGGAGATACGGCGGTGATGAGTTCATCGCCCTTCTGCCCGAAACCGATTTGCCTCAAGCCATGGCTATCGCCGAACGGCTGCGGAAATCTGTATCCGAGATGACATTTAATACGCCCACTACCCAGGTAAAGATCACGATCAGCGTGGGTGTAGCCGTGTTAGGGAAAGAAGACACGCTTGAAACGCTGATAAAAAATACCGATCTGGCGCTATACCGCGCTAAAGAAAAAGGTAGAAATGTAGTGGGCGAATAGCAAAGAAATGTTCACCACAGCTATCCCGCCCAATTAGAATATCTCATTATTGGTAGAATTGGCCAATATGGCAGGGAAGAATAATCACCGCGATTAATTTTCCCTCGATTTAATTTGAAAAGGATGCACCTTTAATGAAAAATCGAACGCTGTTAATGATCCCCGGTCCGATTGAATTCGAACCGGCTGTATTGGCTGCCATGGGCGCTCCAACCACAAGCCATGTAGCTGCGGATTTTATCGAAGCCTTTGGTCAGTCATTAGAGCGGATGCGGCGCGTCTTCATGAGCGAGAATGGTCAGCCGTTTATTCTGGCGGGAAGCGGTACGCTGGCAATGGATTCGGTAGGCGCTAATCTGGTGGAACCAGGTGACCGCGTTTTGGTCATTTGCACCGGCTATTTTGGCGACCGCTATGCTGCTTTGCTGAAACGCTATGGCGCCCAGGTGGACCAGGTCACAGCGCCTGTGGGGGGAAGGCCGTCATTAGAAGACATCGAAAAAGCTTTGAAACAACAAAAGTACAAAATTGTGTTTGTCACCCACGTAGATACTTCCACCGGCGTGATCGCTGATGTGCCGGGTACTGCTACATTAGCAGCCCAATACGGCGCATTGAGTGTGGTAGACGGGGTGTGTTCGATAGCCGGCGAAGAACTGAATATGTCTGCCTGGGGAGTAGATGTTGCGTTGACCGCTTCGCAAAAAGCGATTGGCGTTCCGCCGGGGCTGGCGTTGTTTGTTGTCAACCCAAGAGCGATGCAGGCATTCAAAGGACGTAAAGCACCAATCACCAATTATTACGCTGATTGGGCAAATTGGTTACCGGTCATGCAGGCTTATGAAGCCCGCCAGGCGGGTTATTTTGGTACACCGGCGGTTAACCTGGTCTGGGCGCTGAATGTGAGTCTGGGGCAAATATTGGAGGAGGGGATAAACGCGCGGGTTGAGCGTCACCGCGTATTAAGTAATGCCTGTAAAGCCGCCGCCGCAGCTCTGAGATTAAATCAGGTGGCGATTAAGCCGGAATGGGCTGCCAATACCATGACCGCTTTGCGTTACCCTCCGGGGATAACAGGGGCTGAATTCTTGCCACGCGTTGCTAAAGCCGGCGCTTATCTGGCAGGCGGTTTGCATCCTGATATTAAAAATGAATATTTTCGCATTGGTCATATGGGGGCTACGAAAATCGGGGACGTACTGGCAACGGTGGGCGCCATCGAGTTTGCCTTGATACAATGCGATTACCGTTTTGAATCTGGTTCAGGTGTGTCTGCAGCGAGTAAAGCCATTTTTCGAACTTAAGAAAGTATTCTATGATTTCATAGATTGAAATAAAGACGGGAAAAAAGCTATTATGGAATTTGTATACAAAATGGAAGAAAAAACTGCCTATGATGGGTTTGAATTAACCCGTGCTGCGCATATCCTTGTAAATGAATTGCGACCTATTGAAAAGGGTCATCAGGTATTGCTCAGCGCCGACACGACATCCGATATGAGAGTAGTGGAAGCTACTGCACAGGCAATTTATGCGGCAGGAGGCGTCCCAACGATTCTGGTCTATCCTGCCATGAAAGAGCCTATGCAATTGATATCGGAGCCCCTTCTTGGCGCTGCCTCTAAAGCTGAGATATGGTTTGATTTTGCCAATTCTTATCAATTTTATTCGCCAGCTTATGATGCAGCCCTGGTGAATGGTTGTATTTACTTTTTACTATACGGCATGAACATAGATATGATGGTGCGCATGGTTGCCCGGGTTGACCATAAATTATTACGAAAAATGGGTAATTGGCTATATACAAACTCACAGGCTTCAAAAACGCTTCGGGTTAAATCATCCGCAGGCACCGATATAATATGTAAGGTCAATAAAGCTGGTGATCCATTTTGGGAACTTCCTCCAGAGCGTGGAGGGTATACGCAGATATTAAGCGGAATGTCGGGTTTATGTATTTACCGTGAAAGTGTGGAAGGTACTCTAATTATTGACGGTAATATTTCACCTCCCACCTGGATAGGAAAAATCGAAGAACCAATAACCCTAAAAATCTCTGGCGGATACATAAAAGAAATAACAGGTGGTTATCAGGCGCAGTTATTTGATAGGTATTTACAAAGCGCCAATCACCCCGATGCATATATAATCGACCATGTTTGTTATGGTTTTAATCCAGGGGTGAGAAAAATTAGCGGAAATCACATGGCAGATACGCATCTGTTTGGAGGCATTATTTTTGGGATTGGCGCTTTAACTTATGGATCCAAAATCCATACCGATACGATATGCCTAAATCCCTCCATTTGGCTGGATGATATACAAATTGAAGAGGACGGGCGTTACATTCACCCCGAACTGGTTGATTTTTGTGTGCAAATGGGTATACCCGATTATTGATCATAAACCCTAAACTAATAATTATGTTTATATCGGATATAATTTTGAGTAGATGGTATGATGTAAATTCCAGCATTGATTGAGTTCATCCGAGGATACTGTTATGCGCTATGAAATAGAAAGAAAAATCCAACCGACCATTCATTATGCACCGGAGACATGCGCGTTTTGTTCCGGGTATGGCAGTGGACGATGTAGAGATGGAAAAATATACGATACCTGCCCCGTTTGCAATGGACCCGGCTCTGTTTTGGTGGCGCAGGTAGCCAAGAAATGTGCCTTTTGCGCTGGTCAGGGCGGGGGTGGCTGCCGCGATGGTTTCAATTATGATTTTTGTCCGATATGTAAAGGCACCGGCTGGTCGTATGTGTATATGCCGGAAGACGATAAGGAACAAGAATCAAAATAGATATTCGTGATCGGTGATCAGTTTTCTGAAATATATACTATAAAAAAATGTGATGAGTGGGGTTATCAAATAAGCGATTAAATATCCTGAGCGATACGAAGGATATTTCGGTCTTTTAGTTTTCCTGATAACCTGATTGAAGGATAACAGCTCTCTTTATTAATCCCCGTTCACGATCTTCCCATCGGCGATTTCGATGATACGGACGGCGCGTTGTGCCAGGTCGGGATCGTGGGTGACCATTAATACGGTCTTTCTCTGTTGGACCAGATTTTCAAAGAGGCGCATGACGGCTTCAGCAGATCGAGAATCGAGATTGCCGGTCGGTTCATCCGTGGCGATGATGGGCGGATCGTTGGCCAGGGCGCGTGCAATGGCTGCTCGCTGCTGTAAACCGCCAGAGAGTAAACCCGGAAGCTGGTGGGCGTTTTCTTTTAATTCGACTAATTCAAGCAGCGCCATAGCGCGGTCTGCGTGTTCGGATATGGGGAAACGGTTACTCAAGTCCATGGGCAACATTACGTTTTCCAATACGGTCAGGGTGGGTAATAATTGAAAAAATTGAAAAACGACACCGACGGTTGCTCCCCTCCAAGAGGCTTTTTCACCCTCCTTTAGTGTATGCACCGGTGTGCCTCCTACGTATACTTCACCGCTGGATGGATCGTCAATGCCTGTAACCAGGTTGATCAGTGTGGTTTTCCCGCTGCCCGATTTTCCAACTATCGAAACAAACTCCCCCGAATCGATCGATAGCGTAACCCCATTCAATGCGGTAAATGTTCCGGCGGGGGTATGGTATGCCTTGGTCACATCTACCAGTTCGATTAATTTTCCATTGGGGCGCGCATTACCGTTTTTTTTCATATTTTCCTGACGCCAAATCGCGAATTTCTGTTCACGATGCTGTTATTCTTTTATTCATAATCCAACACTTCGCGTACGCGTAAACTGGCGGCTCTGCGCGCTGGTGCCAGGCTGGACAATATGCCGATAACCAATACCACCGCCAACCAGATCAGCAAGCCTTCAAATGAATATCTGAAATTTAAATTGGTTTCCAGAATGGCATTGATGACCACAGCAGCCAGGGCTGGCGATATAGGCGCAGATGCCAGCGCGCCAAATATCCAACTTAACAAACTGACCACCAGGCCTTCTGCCACAACAACCTGTAAAACCGCGATATTTGCCGCACCCACAGCGCGCAACACGCCAATCTCACGCGTGCGCTCCAGTATATTAATGCCCATGGTGCCGGTCAATCCCAACCCCCCCACAACCGCCAGAATGCCAGCCATGATCATTAATACCATTAAAATGATATTGAACACATCGGTGAAATTTTTAAAAAAGGTGTGTTGGGTCGTTGGAATGGCAGTGCTCAAACCGGCATTTTTATACCGCTCTTGAAGATCGTGGGCTATGGCTTCTTGATCTGCATCCTTACCGGGTTTTCCTGGCACTGCGATCACGCGCACAACATCGGCTTGATTTTGTCTGCCGGTGAGGCGAGTAAAACTTTCTGTATCCATATAGATACGCGACCCAAAAAGATGTTTACTGGCTATTCCCACCACTTCGTAGGTGCGTTTATGGTCGCCCACTTTTAACGTTAACTTGCTGCCGGTTTTTATATCGGGTTTCGCTTCTATCAGATCGGCGTTCACCACAACCTGAGCCTGTCCCGCGCCTTGCAGCCATTCACCTTCCAGCATCACGGGGTCAACAGTCTGCGAGTTGTAAGGCAGCCCAACGATTGCGAACTCTTCCGATTCATGGTTGTCCGCTTCAACAATGACTCCATAAGCTTCAGCCCAGGCTTCGGCTAAAGTAACGCCGGGGACCCGCATAGCTTCACGCAGGACGGTGGAGCGGTTTGCGCCGCCGGGAATACTGAGAGAGGCATCGAACACAATATAATTTTCCACTTGCTTGATTTGAGCATTGAGTGAATCGCGGGTGGAAAATGAGGCGATGAACATCGCCCCTGCCAGGGTAAGCGTAACCAGCGTAAAAGCCAGGCGTGTTTTCTTGCGGAACGTGTTACGCAAAGAAAGCGTAAGCGGCGGACTGATGCTGCGTATTTTGCTCAATAATTTTTCAAACCGACTGACCTTGTTACGGCTACTTAGACCATATTGGTAAATAGCGTCGTAAACCGGGATGCGCGTGCCGGAATAAATGGGAAAAGCCGCTGCGGCGGTGGGCATGATCAATCCAATAGCCAATTGGAGCAGGGCAATGTTTGGGGGAAGATCGATAACGGAAACATCAAAATTAAGAAAGTTAGCGGCAAAATTTGCCAGCCAGGTTGCACCGGCCAGCCCTAATGGGATTGCAACAATCAGACCGAGCACACTGAATATCAGCACGTTTAACAAATACATCATGATTACTTGTGAACGCACTGCCCCAACTGAACGTAAAATGCCAATCTGTTTGATCTGCTGCACTAAGATCGCCGAAACGGTATTGATCACAATCCCGCTGGTTAGAAAGACCGCTAGTATGCCCATAATCTCCAGAATGAGCAAAAAGCCGGTGATTTGATCGTGCGCCCAATGGTCCCCAGGGTCGGAGCCTATGCCGGGGATGGCGATACTGGCAACTTGATAACCGGCGGGTTCGATGATCCGATCTCGCACCAATGCGCCAACATCCAAAACGTGAGTTTTATCGCCGGGGTTTTCAGAGGTGACGATATCGAGGCGCGTATAATACGGCGTTTCCCCCATCCACTCCAGCGTATCCATGTTGATGTAACCAAATGCTTCTTCGAAGATGGTCATGGGCAGAATGTACACATCGTGAACAATACCGGTGACCGTAAGCTGGTAGCGGCGCTGGTTATCTATTTCGACGGTAATTTTATCGCCCACTTTTACCCCCAATTCGCGGGCAGTAATGCGTTCCAATAAGATTTCGCGGATACCAGGGGTGGCGGCACCTTCATCGACGTTGTATCGGTTAATACGGATGTCCTGATAATCAGCTAAAACATCCATGCTTAGATCATATTCATTGTTTTCAGAGGCGATGAGTGAAGCGGAAAGGGTTCTCCGCGCCTGAGCATCGGCGACTTCACGCATACCTTCTACGGCATTGGCGAGTTCTTTGGGGAAACCGGCTATGTAGATATTCACTCTGGCAGGGTTGCCAGCGGCAAACTGACTATAAAGATCGCGTTTTACGATCCGACCGGTGTTGGTGATCATTCCTACAGCGGCGATACCCACCGCAATGGACATGATCACGACCAGAGAGCGCGATGGATTGCTCCATATATCTTTGATTATTTTTACCCAACGGGTTGGGAGTATCATACCGCGCCTCCCGAATACCCTAGGGCATGATTGCTTGGTGAAAGCGGTTTCGGTGACGTCGATGAGGCATTCTTCGATGAGGCAGAATCGACGGGGGAAGGCGCCGGGTAATCGGCAATGATCTCTCCGTCCGATAGTTCGACGATCCGCGTGGCGTATTTGGCGATCTCCTTATCGTGACTCACAACTAAAATGGTTTTCCCATGGTCGACAAGCTCAGCAAAAAGCGTGAAGATTTCAGCGGCGGTGCGGGAATCCAGGTTGCCGGTTGGTTCATCGGCCACGATCAATTCGGGATCATTTGCCAGAGCGCGGGCAATTGCCACCCGTTGCTGTTGCCCACCAGAGATTTTGGAGGGTAATTTATAGGCATGTTCAGCGATGCCCACCTGTTCCAGTAATTGCAAGGCGCGCGCTTTTTGTTGACGAAAGGGGAACGACCTGCATAAGTCCATCGGGATGGTGATATTCTCGATTAAATTCAAGCTAGGCAATAACTGGAAGAATTGAAAAACAATGCCCAGGTTTTTACCGCGCCAACGCGCTTTTCTGTCTTCATCCAGGGAATGGATCGGATCGCCTTGAAAAAGGACTTCACCAGAAGTGGGTTGGTTGATCCCACTGATCAGGTTGACCAGAGTTGATTTCCCTGCGCCTGATTTACCGATCACTGCCACAAATTCACCGCGCAAGATCGACAGGTTGACACCATTAAGAGCGAGCGTCTCCCCAGCGGCGGTTTTGTAATATTTTGTCAGGTTACGTATTTCGATGAGAGGAAGATCGGGCGCGTCGATTTTTTTGAAAGTTTGTATTTTTTGGTTTTTTTGCATAATTTATACTGCTAATGACCCAAAGTTTACCATATAATCTCGTTTCGTATTGTAGAAATAACATAAATATTAGATTAATAGAGTTTTGCGTATGGGGCGGGGATAATGTCTCATATAGTGGTGTAAAAAGGAGTTGACAAAAAAGTCATCGTGTGCTTTCTTGAAGGTTGCTCAAACCAAAAAAGAA
>JAFGJM010000026.1 GCA_016929095.1 Anaerolineales bacterium
AGCGAAGCGAAACATCTCACATTATTAAAGTATAGACCCTTCGCTTCGCTCAGGGTGACAGGCTTCTTTTGGGACAAATCCTACATAATATGTGTATATATATTTAGAATAATCGGTTAATGTATTAATCGTCTAGGTAAACGCCCGTTCCAGCGTTTTTGCCATCGATACCACAAAGCGATGAGCAACGCCAAAGAAATTAGTTTGAGATCAAACCCAAGGCTAATATGGCGGATATACAGCCGGTCAAAGCGTAATTTCTGACGGGGTGTCAGGTAATAACTGCCGGCGACCTGGGCTAATCCGGCAATTCCCGGCTTGATCCGATGGCGTTCAGCGTATTCCGGCATTTTTTGGAGATAGGAATAGACTAAAACCGTACGCTGGGGGCGTGGTCCAACGAAACTCATTTCCCCTTTGAGAATGTTGATCAATTGAGGCAGTTCATCCAGGTGACTCTTACGTAACAACCTGCCCACTGGTAAGGCGCGCATATCGTGAATGCTGGCCAGGATGGGGCCGGTCGCTTCTTCTGCGCCCTGGATCATGGTGCGGAATTTCAATTGATGAAATGTAATGCCGCCTTGCCCTACGGAGTTTTTTACAAATAGCAGCGGACCCGGGTCTTCAAACCAGACCAGAAAAGCAGTGATAATCCAGAGCGGGGAGAGAAAAATCAGAGCCAGAATTGCCAATGTCCGGTCGAACAGGCATTTCCAGGCAGGGGTTGGATCAACGTTGGGAATGACCTGTTGGTGAATTTGCATCACCGCTTTCTGGATTTCGGGCGAGGGCGGCGAGTTGTTTTCCCATAAAGGTGTTTTCTGCCGGGTAGCTAAGAGCCCCCCCCAGAACGCCCCCATGACGCCTGCAAATATCATCCACAGTGGATGGAGTGAAGAGATAAGGGTATACCAGGGAACAAAAGAACAGGCGCCGCCAAGCAGAAAAGCCACCCGGTAACGCCAGGTATCCGAAATACGGATGACCGCCAGGATACGCTCAATAAGTATCGTCAGAGCGGCAAGGCAAACCGCCTGTATCATTCCAATGAGCAGATAGAGGGGAGCAGACATGGGTAATCACGGGGATTATACCGTATCGATAAAATAAAAACATGCGACGCGTTCATAAAACACTTCGCATGTTTATACGTAATTTTGTGTAGGGGCGATGCATGCATCGCCCCTACCATATATAAATTTAGGATTACGGGCAAACCGTGTTTACATACACATCGTCGACATACATAGCGGTCACTCCGCCATCGCCATCGTTGTAAACGCCAAACCGCAGCTCCACGGTTTGACCGGCGTATGGTGTCAGATCGGCGGTCAAGTTCTCCCAGGCATCGGTATCGGCTCTTTGCCACAGGATGTAGTGCAGAGTACCTTCTGCATCCTTAATGGCCAGGTATTGCGCGTCGCCGGCCATCATCGCTTGAGGCGAATTCTCATCGAATTCTCCGGTTGGTACGGCTGCCAATGGCACGGCATTGGCGGATTCTGTGGTGGTGGCGTATATCCAATAATCCATCAAGGCGCTGGTCGCTACCGATGGGATTTTTATCGATTGCGTGAAGATGGAGAAACTATATGTGTTATCCCATTTGGATGTGATGCCGGCTAACATCGACCATTTATTGCTATGGGCCTTGGCGGTTGTATAGCGGGCTATGTATTGAGAATTTCGAATAACCCAGCCATTGGTTTTTTCAAACTTCGGATTTGTGACGATATTCGTATTACAGCCTTCTACAGGTGCGGGTGGTATCGTACCAGGATCGACACAATGCACCAATGAAACGTCATCCACGAACATACCCGTGACACCGCCCTCGCCATCATTATAGGTGCCGAACACCAATTGCAGCCGCTGTCCATCGAAACCCTCTAATAGGAAGGTATATTTCACCCAGGCGTCGACATCATCTTTTTCCTGCATCAGGGTAGCAAGCGTGTTGTGGTTGGTGTCTAAAAGTTTAACATAGTTAACGTCGCCAGCCAGCACTTCATCTGATGATTCAAGACCATTGGCTTCTGAAGATAGAGCCGCGGTCGTGTATTCGGTACTGTCTTGATAAATCCAGAAGGTCAGTGTTACGGCAACAGTAGCGGTGGGAATATCGACATACTGGCTGAACACTGAATAACTGTATGTGTTTAACCAGGGGTGGAAAATACCGGTGCGCATGGAGCGCAAGCCTTTGTGCGCTTCCCAGGTGGAATAGCCGGCTGGGAATCTTGAACCGTGAATATGCCAGGCTTTGTCCTTTTCAAACTTGCCGTTCACCACTTCTTCATAACAACCCGGCGCCAGAGCGGCTGTGAAATTAACCCCGGTTTGCGAGTTGTAAACATCGATCGTGTTGCCAGAATCAGGGAAGGCGTAACCATTTCTTCGCAGATTTAATGTATACACGCCTGGGTTCAGATTGTTTAATACATATTCTCCATTGAGGTCAGTGGTGGTGTAATACGGAGACCCGGCGTCCAGTTGCACACCTTGTACCGGAGAACCATATTCATCGATAACCTGACCGGAAACGCTATAGCTGGGCGCATTTTGGAAGCCGGCAAATGGCATATAGGCGAATGATGGTTTGTCTACATCTGCCATTAATGCAAATTCGCCCAGTACGCAGCTTTCAACGGATATCTGGTTAGCTGCTGTGTCCTGTTTATATGTGGCTGAGGAGGAGCAGAGCGCGCCAACTTCCTGCCACTCCCCGGGGATTTCCTGCCAGTAGAAGAGCTTGAGCAGGCTTTCCTGGCTGACATCGGCAGGTTCATTGTAGATCATTGTTACCGTGGCATTGAGGAGAAGTTCGACCTGTTCACCGCTGCCGTCATCAGCCCGTACTAAAAACGGGGTAAGCGACTCACCTCGCCACTCAGTCGCATTGAGCGATGTTTCCAAAGCATAAAGGTCAACGATAGTCTCTTTATCGACGGAATTCGCGGGAAAATCAATGCTTACGTTAACATTTGCAAGAGTACCAGCGCTGGATGGCGACAGGGTGATGCTGGTATATGGAGGGTCTTCCTCGGCAGGGATAGCAGCTTGTGATACGCCAGGGACGAGAAAGAACTGGGTTAAGCCCGCCAGGATGAGACAGGCTATTAAAAAAATTAGAAAGAACCTTTGGGGAAATTTATTGTAGCTGGACATAATCTACACTCCTTTTTCCAATGAATTGACCGAAAAGTGAAGAAAAAATACCAGTGAGATAACAAAAAAAAATGTATGTAATATACAGGTTATCACCTAATGATGTAATTGACAAGTGTGAAGATAAGAAAAGTGACTAAAATTTTAACAATTAATCGAAAAAAAACTCCCGAAATCTTGACAAAACGGCAAAAATAGCATAAGATATGAACGAACGTTCGTTCATACTGGAGAGACAATGGATGAATTAACCCCTAAACGCGGCGAGCAAACCCGCAAAGAAATTCTTCAAGTTGCTCACGATCTCTTTGTCCAACAGGGCTACCACGGCACTTCCATGCGCCAGATCGCAAAAAATGCTCATATGGCGTTGGGCGGCTTATATAATTATTTCGAGAGTAAAGAAATGGTATTTAAAGATGTTTTTTGGGAATATCACCCTTACCGCGATATTTTGCCTTTTTTGCTAGATGCTGAAGGTGACACTATTGAGGAATTTATTCACCATGCGACTACCCTTATGGAAAATGCATTATTCTCCCATCCCGATTTTTTGAATATCATGTTTATCGAAATGGTGGAATTCAAAGGCATTCATACCGGCGAGATATTCCAATTCCTCTTCCCCCAGGGGATGCAGATTGCGCAGGGTTTTTTGGAAAAATACAAAGACCAGATTCGTCCAATATCCCCATACATCTTTATGCGTTCCATATTGTCTTTATTTTTTGGATATTTCGTCACCGGGATAGTCATATCCAAATATACACCACCCGAATTCAATACCAACGCTATGGCGCAACTTACCGATATCTATCTACATGGCATTTTGGAGAGTAAACCATGAATTCACGGCTTGTTTCTCTGATCCGTAAAGAATTTATCCAGCTATTCCGTGATAAACGGATGTTAGCTTTGATCCTGGTTTTACCGCTTATGCAATTATTCTTATTAGGCTACGCGGCGACCAATGAGGTTCGTAATATACCTCTGGCAGTTTTCGATCAAAGCCTTACCCCAGAAAGCCGTGAATTTTTGGAACTATTCCAGGCAACCGATTATTTCAAGTTATCCTATTCGGTCAACTCAGATGCGGAGATACGTGATTTAATCGAAAAAGGTAAGGCGGGGGTAGGATTGATCATTCCGCCCGATTATGCAACTCGAATAAACCAAAACCAGGCTCAGGTGGCGTTCATTTTAGATGGGACGGATCCCACTATGGCAACCACAGCATTATCGGCAGCTCAACTTATCGGGCAGAATTACGCTACAGAGTTAATGGTGGAAAAAATGGCGCGCAGTGGGATGAATTTGGACATGACCTTGCCTGTAGAAATACGCACCACCGTTTGGTACAACCCGGACATGATTTCTGCTTATTTTATGATCCCGGGCGTGATTGGCATGATCCTATATACAATCACCGCCATCTTGACTGCCACATCTGTGGTACGTGAACGAGAGCGCGGAACCATCGAGCAGCTTATCGTCACACCCATCCGCTCCTGGGAGCTTGTGGTTGGAAAGATCCTGCCTTATGTCATCCTCAGCCTGTTTGATACAGTAGAAGTCCTTGTGGTTGGGCACTTTTGGTTTGGTGTACCGGTGCGTGGTTCGGTGCTATTGATTATCATACTATCGATCTTATTCTTATTCACCGGTTTGGGCATAGGGTTATTCGCATCCACCGTCGCCAACACCCAGCAAGAAGCCATGTTAAGCGTATTCATGACATTGCTACCATCAATATTTCTGGCGGGATTTTTCTTCCCTATTGCCAATATGCCCAAGGTATTGCAGTGGATTTCATATATTCTACCATTGCGATATTTTCTTAAAATTATCCGGGTATTGTTGCTTAAAGGAGTGGGGTTAGGGGCTATAAAAGAGGAAGTATTTGCCTTATTCTTGTTCGGTCTACTGATCATGGGGGCAGCAACAATGCGTTTCCGGAAACGGTTAGATTAGTATTATGATGGAGGTATCAATGAACCAAAATGGTATTGACAAGCAAGCGCCGAATTCGGGCTTTGGAAAACGCTTTCAGCAATTCTTCACAAAACACCCCATCGATACCCGAAAGCGGATCATTATCCTGGTTGTATTTGTGGTTGTATTAGGGGGCTGGTATTTTATCAGCCAGTGGAACTACAATAACAATAACGTGCTAAAAGCTTCGGGTATAGTTGAAGCCGAAGATGTCGTGATGGCGCCAGAGCTTTCGGGTAAGGTGGTAGAAATTATGGCAGAAAAGGGGGAGAAGGTTAGTGCGGGCGATCCGTTATTCCGGTTGGGTGATGAAATGCTGCAGGCACAGCGGAACCAGGCGGCTGCAGCATTGCAATCTGCCCAGGCAAACCTGGCAGCGGCGGAAAATGGAATTGTTAGTGCAGAAGTGGCTCAGAAAACAGCACAGATAAACCTTGAAGTCGCTCGGGCAAATACCGAGGCGGCGCGTCTGCCTGTTCAAAAATCCTTAGACGATTTAACCATCAATGCCGCAGCCGCGCGTGGTGAGGCAGCTCGTAATGTGGCAGCGGCGAACCGGGCTGTTCGTGATGCCACATATTACCTGGATAATTATTTGGTTTCATCGCTGCAAGAAAATTTTACGCCTGCTGAGGGCATATCTGTAACCCAAAAACTGCTTAACCAGGCGCGTACTGCCTTCGAGCCTTATCGCAACGATTCAATTCATAATGATCGGCGCCAAGATTTGAAAGAAGCATTGGATAATGCACAAAGCGAATATGACAGTGCGGTGCGTCGTATTGAATTGGAAGCCGCGCTGGAAGCCGCAGAAACCCAGCTGCGTAAAGCAGAAGACGACCTGGCAAAACTGCAAGATGGTCCTAACCCCCAGGATGTTGCCATATTGGAAGCCAATTTAGCTGCCATCGATGCTGTTCCCAAGCAGGCAGAAGTGCAATTGGAAGCTGCACAAAACGGAGTTGAAACAGCTCGCTCTCAGTTGAAAGCTGCTAAAGCGGCGGTAGCCCAGGCTCAGGCTGCTCTGGATCTAATTGACCTGCAGATCCGAAAATTGACGGTTGTATCGCCCATCGATGGTGTTGTGCTTTCAAGCAGTGTGGAAGTTGGCGAAGTGATACAGGCAAGTTCATCGGCGATGACTGTTGGAAAGTTATCCACACTGAAAATAACCGTATATTTACCCGAGTATCGCATTGGCGAAGTATCGCTTGGTCAAATAACCTCGGTGACGGTGGATTCATTCCCCGATGAGAAATTTCAAGCGGCAGTCGTTTACATATCCGATAAGGCTGAGTTCACACCCCGAAATGTGCAAACTGTCGAAGGACGGAGAAATACAGTCTTCGCTATTGAGTTGTCCATCGAAAATGAAGATGGAAGACTCAAACCCGGAATGCCTGCCGATGTGAGTTTTATTAAGTAGAGTTCTCTATGGAATGGCTTATTGAAATCTCACATCTCAATCGCTGGTTCGGTGCGATAAAAGCTGTTCAGGATGTTAATTTCCAGGTAGCAGAGGGTGAAATTTTTGGATTGGTAGGCCCCGATGGTGCCGGGAAAACAACCACGCTACGTTTACTGTGTGGTGCATACCATCCGACGCAAGTGAGCGATCAAACAACAACAATCCGAGTTGGTGGATACGATGTACTCAAAGAAACCGAATTAGCTCGCTCTCAACTCGGTTATCTTTCTCAGCGTTTTTCTCTGTATGAGGATCTGACTGTATTGGAAAATATCCGATTTTTTGCCGAAATTCGCGGCCTTTCATCAAGGGACTGGCAACCGCGCTGTTTGGAAATCCTTGATTTTGTTGGACTGATTGATTTCAAAGATAGACGCGCCGGTCAGCTTTCGGGGGGAATGAAGCAGAAATTGGGTTTAGCCTCGGCACTGGTTTCTCGCCCAAGGATTTTATTACTGGACGAACCTACTACCGGGGTGGATCCGGTTACTCGCCAGGACTTCTGGCAGCTTATCATCCATCTGGTTGCCACTCCGCAAAATGGCCAGGGGGTGTGTGTGCTGATTTCTACTCCTTATATGGACGAAGCATCTCGCTGCCACCGTCTTGCTTTCATGCGAGGCGGAAAAATTATTTCTAAAGGCACCGCCGATCAAATGCGCGCAACATTGAAAGAGCGAATAGTGGAATTGCGTGGAACACCCTTGCCCTTATTGAAACGGATTGCATTACAGAATCCTGACATTGAAGATGTAACTGCCTTTGGTGACAGGTTGCACTTGCGCATGAAAAAAAGTTTAGAACAGAAGATTATCGATAGCTTGCAGGTATCGATTCAACAGGCAGGCGGATTTTTTGATCAGGCCCGTGCCATTCCACCATCTTTAGAAGATGTTTTCATTGACCTGGCGAACAAAGATGATTGATATAGATAAACCCGCTATCCAGGTAGATAACCTGACTCGTCGTTTTGGTAATTTTGTAGCTGTAGATCATGTTTCATTCCATGTTCAACCCAGCGAAATTGTAGGCTACCTTGGCCCTAATGGTTCCGGAAAGACGACCACCATTCGTATGCTTTTAGGATTGTTAAAGCCCAATGAGGGATCTGCCAGTGTACTGGGTTTCGATATTGCCCGCCAGTCAGAACAAATCCGCGCCGTTTGTGGGTATATGTCGCAGAAGTTTGCTATCTATGATGACTTGACGGTGTGGGAGAATTTGCAGTTCTACGCGGGTGTATATGGCATTGTTGAAAAATCTGAAATACGAAAAACGATGGCGCATGTCGGACTAAACGAACAGGCAGATATTCTGACCCGCGAGCTATCTACTGGTTGGCGGCAACGCTTAGCCCTGGGGATTGCATTAGTTCATAACCCGCGATTATTGTTTTTAGATGAACCGACATCGGGAGTGGATCCAAATGCCCGCCGTACATTTTGGGATTTGATCTATGATCTATCAGCCCAAGGGGTAACCATTTTGGTTACTACTCACTATATGGATGAAGCAGAATACTGCAATAGAGTGGGAATTATGCGAGATGGGTGTTTACTGGCGATGGATACCCCTTCAGCTCTGAAAGAGAACGCTTTACCCGGTTTAGCCTGGGATGTTTTTGCAGAACCGCTTATGACTGCGCTTACAGTACTGGAGAAATGTCCATGGGTGATACGGGCGGGGCTGGCTGGTGACCACCTGCGCGCCATTACCCCTTCGGATGTTTCGCAAAAAACCCTGACATCGTTTTTGCATGAGAATGGGATATCTCAGGCAAGTATTGCGCGGGTGGAGCCGTCTTTGGAAGATGTCTTTTTAGCTCTGGCGGCTCGTCCTCAAAAGCAACCTGACGTATAATTACCCCATGAAACTTTCCACGCCTGGCGCGATTTTTATAGGTATGCTTCAACGCGGCTATTTAATCGTTCCCTCAGGTCAGGCTTATTTAGATATCCCTGCCGGTAATTTGCTGTATGCCTCTGTAGGCTGGCTGCTGTGGAAGCCTGATTCATCTCCCGGAATGGTGGCGCGGGTAGGGGAGGATTACCCGCAAGTCTGGGTGGATATGTTCCAGGAAAAAGGGCTGGATACGCGCGGCATAACCATCCTGCCCGAAGCCGTGGATGTGCGCCATTTTTGTGCGTTCACCAGCCGCACAACCCGCGTGAACGATGATCCGGTGAGCCATTTTGCCCGTCTGGAACTGCAGTTTCCCAAGGCGTTGTTAGGTTATCAACCGCCTTCCCAAATTGACAGTCGGACGCGCTTGAAAGTCACCTCGTTACGCCAGGGGGATATACCGGACCTTTACCTGGATGCCAGCGCAGCGCACCTGTGTCCGGTAGATTATCTCACGCACAGCTTGCTTCCGGCTTTGTTGCGCCAGTCGCAGGTTTCAACCATAACCCTCGATCCGGCAGCCGGGTATATGAATCCTACTTATTTTAATTTAGCGCCCACCCTGGTCACCGGACTGTCGGCATTCTTACCCTCGGAAGAGGAACTTCGTTTTCTTTTCCAGGGTCGCAGCACAGACTTATGGGAAATGATGGAGGCATTGGCGGCTTACGGATGCGATTTGATCGTGGTGAAGCGCGGTGAGGGTGGGCAGGCGCTTCTCGATTGGCCGGCGCATAAAAAATGGGAAATTCCTGCCTATCCATCCCGTATGGTCGATCCGAGCGGCGCCGGAGATGCTTTTTGCGGAGGATTTCTGGCAGGATATCGCAATACATATGATCCGTTGGCAGCGGTTCTGTGGGGTAATATTGCTGCTTCTCTGGTTGTGGAGGGCAGCGGCGCCTTTTATGCCCTGGATGCTCTCCCCGGGTTAGCAGAAGCACGCCTGGAGGCGATCCGCCAGGGAGTGAGGAGGGTTTAATAACAGATCTCCGAGGTATCAAAGACCTCGGAGATCTGTATATTATTTCTCCAAATCCAGTAAATAATTTCTTATATCATCAGACAAACAGTGTGATTGAATGTAATCCAAAACACATATCTTATATTCTTCAATTGTTTTGAAATTCTCTCTAATAAAATCATGATCTACCAGTTTTCCCCTCCGTAATCCCATCCATTCGCGGTAATTCGAGAATTCCCAATCTTCCGGCAATTTTACTAAACCATCTTTTACAGGATTAGCGTGAATATAAATGCACATATTAAGTAACTGTTCATATTCTATTATGGGTTTACTCCGAAACTGTCCTTGAAATAGTGAACCAACGCGGTTGAATCGCTTATTGATGCCTTTGGTGTAGGATACGCCTAATTGCATCATTCCCTTTGAAACCTTTGAGCTAAAAGTATTGGGGTTTTCTAAAAAATCTGATGTATGATTACCTTTGATCCTCACTAGCATATGATAATGTGTCGGCATTAAGCAATATGCGATAATATCTAAATGATGGCAAAGGTAGTTTTTTATACCTTGTAGAAAATAAAGGTAATTACTGTATTCAAAGAATACAGTCTGGCGGTTGTTGCCACGATTGTACAGATGGTAATACTGATCTGATAAAAAAGGAAAGTATCTTCGAGGCATTTTTTCTTCTGCCGTATCATTAGATTATTTATGTTTATTATATTCATCATCTTGATTTGTATATATAATAACTAAGAGTAGATTATTCTAATATTTGAGCATATTTTTTTTCATTGGGTAGTTAGTGGAAAAATTCAATGAACAATCGATTCCCCGAAAAAGTCCTTGATCTTGCCATCCAAATTCAGCAAATTCCTGCACCTACATTCAACGAACAGAGCCGGGCGGCATTTGTTCATCAGCGTTTCCAGTTGGAGGGGCTGCAAACCGAAATAGATGAGGTGGGTAATGTTTACGCCTGCTTGCCTGGGCGGGGAGAAGCTTCACCTGTGGTGGTCGTGGCGCATATGGATACTGTCTTCCCGGAAACGGTGGATTTAACCGTGACCCGCTACCCGGATCGCATCTGCGCGCCGGGAATTGGCGATAATTCTTTGGGTGTGGCAGGTTTATTTGGTTTGATTTGGCGTACACGTCAAAACCACGGCGAATTTCCGGGTGATATCTGGCTGGTGGCGGATGTGTGCGAAGAAGGTCTGGGGGATTTACACGGCATGCGTGCGGTGGTGGGACGGTTTATGGAAAATATTTCGGCATATATCATCGTCGAGGGGATGGCGCTGGGTCAAATTTATCATCGCGGGCTGGGTATTCGCCGTTACCGCGTTCAAGCCCAAACACCAGGGGGGCATTCATGGACAGATTATGGCAGTCCTTCTGCCATCCATGAATTGGCAGCGCTCATTCATCGTCTGACAACGGATATTAAAATTCCTGCCAATCCGCGCACATCGATTAATGTCGGCGTTATCTCAGGAGGGGTATCGGTTAATACCATTGCGAACAGTGCGCAGTTTGAATTGGATATACGCTCCGAACAGCAAAAAACGCTGGATGATTTGGTCAGCCAGGTATTGGATATCATAAAAGCCGCCAATCGTCAGAATGTAACGATCACTGCGGAACTCATCGGTAGCCGTCCTTCCGGAGAATTACCCAGGAACCACCCGCTGGTTCAGGCAGCGGCAGATGCTTTACAAAACCAGGGTGTGACGCCTCAATTCCATTTCAGTTCAACCGATGCCAATATTCCACTCAGCTTAGGATTACCAGCCGTGGGTGTAGGCATTACACACGGCGCGGGGGCGCATACACCTGGCGAATATATTTGGACTGCGCCGGTAGCTCAAGGATTGGAAATTCTTGAGGATCTGGTAAAACAAGCGTTTACCCTGAAAAACCAATAAATTATTATTAATATTCCCCACACGCCGGCTCCGGATTGGAAGCAACATAAGCGCACCCAAAACGAAAGCCGTTTTCAAATCGGACTAACACGGCATATCCATGGTTCCCTTCGGCAGACAGGGGTAATTGAACGGGCATGACGGCGGGATTGTCGCTTAGCTGTAAAGTGTAATTTCCAACCGCCCTTTCCAGAAAAGCATCGACCGGTAATAAGACGGCCGGTAATTGCTCATAGGTATTGGCAGACAAGCCCATTTCCAAATATTCATTGGTTTTTTCCAAAGCATATTGCCCGTCGAATGAATAAATCGAAAATAAACCAATGGGAAGCGCCATGACCACCAAACCCAGAATGGGAAGCGCCATTTTGATCATCGAAAAATGGATCGTTTGAAGTTCCTTTTCCAAAATTTTAATCACCCGCCGTATTAACCAACCGACGCCAAAAATTACCGCTGCCCGGGGGAGGATATACAAAAAGAGTATCCGCCACCAACCTGTCTGGTTATGTGCGCCTCCGGCAACAATAAAATATGAGATCAATGTGCTCAATATGGCGCCCGTTAAGGCACTAATTAACAGATTGCGCAAAACATCGCCAGACCAGGCAGCCAGACGCCCCACCAGTGCACCGCATATTGCGATCAGGAAGATGGTAAACACACGCCCGGGTAAAGGTGTATAGAGGGGAATTTTCGAAAAAATCAAATGATTGATATTGATTGCTACCAATCCATACGCCAACCCCATGAGCATCCCCAGGACGCTGCCCAGGTTTCTTTTAGCCTTTTTGGTCATATCTCATGCGCACATCTACAGCATAGGCACCCTGCCCTTCTTCCAACACACGCAGGGGGTTGATCTCCATTTCTGCCAATTGCGGGAAATCGCCTGCCAGTTGACCCAGGCGCAGCAGTATTGTCTCGACAGCCTGGCGGTCAGCCGGGGGCAGGTTACGAAAGCCCTCTAATCGCTTCCCAGCCCAGGTTGAATCTAACAGGTGGATTGCTTCCTCTTGTGTCATAGGCGCCAGGGCAAACGCTACATCCCGCAACCCCTCTACCTCCAAACCACCGGAGCCGAACATGGCTAACGCGCCAAACTGGGCGTCTTGCACCGCTCCGATGATGGTCTCTTGACCGGGAGGCAGCATATGCTGTACCTGAACGCCATTAATATATGCTTGTGGCTGCGCCTGTTTGGCATTATGCAAGATCAAATCGAAGCCTTGCTTTACTGCGCCGGCATCCGTCAGGTTTAGCATGACGCCACCCACATCAGATTTATGCGGGATATCGGGCGAGTCGATCTTGAGCACTACCGGGTAGGTTAATTCATGGGCAAACTTAATGGCTTCTTCTGCATTTTTCGCCAGGCGGATGGGTAAGGTAGGAATATGATACGCATCCAGGATTTGCATGGCTAAATCTTGGGGTAATACATTGCCCAAAGAAGAGGAATCGCCGGCGAAACGTTCAAGCAGGGATTGGACAGCCTGGTGGTTGATATCTTCAAAGAGAGGCGGCGGCGATTGATCGCGCACTAAGAACTCGGCGCGTTCCGCCAGGATGGCCAATGCCGAGGCAGCCCGTTCCGGGAAGCGATATTCCGGTATATGCGAGGCGCGGAAATGCTCTACGGCTTCCTGGATCATACGGTCACCCATTAAAGCAATGATCACTGGTTTTTGCGCGGTATGGATGACAGGGATAAGCGCCCGCGCTACCGCGCCTGCGGAGTCCATGGGCGGAGGCGGCAGAATGACCATTACGCCATTGACATTGGGATCTTCGATCAACACCCGCAAACATTCCGCGTATTGCTCAACAGTGGCGGATGCCAGCATATCTACAGGGTTTTGTAAACTGGCGACTGGTGGTAATAACTTCGCCAATTTCTTATGAGTTTCGGGAGTAAATGTCGCTAATTGAAGACCATTCGCTTCAAGGGCATCGGCAGCCGTGACACCCGGACCGCCAGCGTTGGTCAGCACCGCCATTGCCCGTCCTTTTGGAGGAGGGCACCATGCCAATGCTCTTGCCCAATCGAACATTTCTTCGCTGGTTTCAGCGCGAATCACCCCGGCGCGGCGGAATGCCGCATGATAGGCGTTTTCCTGTCCTGCCAGGGCGCCGGTATGCGAAGCAGCGGCGCGTTGACCACTGCTAAAACGCCCCACTTTGAGGGCAATGATGGGTTTTTGAAACGATGTGTGATTGGCTTCTTCTACGAAACGCCTACCGTTGCTCACACTTTCCAGGTAGAGGGTGAGAACCCGTGTAAATGGGTCAGCAACGGTGGGCGCCAGCACGTCTGTCTCGCAGACATCTACCTGGTTGCCCAGGCTGATCAGGCGGGAGAGTCCAAAACCCTGGCCGCGTGCCCAGTCGATCACGGCGGCACAGATCGCGCCGGAATGCGAAATGAAGGCTACATCACCCGGAGGTGGACCTGGCGGAGGCAGGAAGGTTGTATCCAATGGTAAATGAGTATCCAGCAAGCCAATACAGTTAGGACCGATAAGGCGCATGCCATAGCGCTGGGCGATAGAGAGACATTCCTCTTCCAGTGCGGCGCCTTTCGGGCCGGTTTCGCGGAAACCGCCTGAACACAAGATGGCAGCGCGTAATCCTCGCCTGGCGCATTGTAGTAAAGCATCGGGTACAGCGGGGGCGGGGATCAGGATGACTGCCAGGTCGAGCGGGTTGGGTACTTCCTGAACATAAGCATATACCGGGCGGTTAAACATTTCGCCGCCCTTTGGGTTTACGAAGTAAATTGCGCCCTGGTAGTTGCTTTCCACCAGGTTGCGCGCCAACCCATAACCCAGTTTAACCGGATCACGGGATGCGCCGATGATCGCTACGCCTTTTGGCGAAAAGAAGGGAATAAGCGTATGAGGGGGAGAAGCCATAATATATATTCTCAACTTTCTGCTATCAGCTAATAGAAAACCGTGAATAGAGAATGGTGAGTAGTAGATAGAATGGGGACATTATACATGAATGCATATAATTTTATCGTTCGAAATCAATGAGTATCAATACTGTTTCTCTGAAAATGCATCAAAAAACACTTTCTAGAATTTCTATGATAACTCACTATTTATTATTACTGATTTTATTGTAGAATATTTAATAGTATTTGTATATTGAACGGTGATTATTTATGCTTCTAAATAATTACCCGGGGCGCGAGACAACATCCAATTTTAACCTGGTAAACACAAAATTTTCATATCGGACTATCCACATGGAGGCATACCATGAATCGGTTCTTGAAAGTAAAATTCATTTTTGTCTTTATGAGTGGGATTATGGGGGTGATAATATCCCTGCTATGCCTGATGAATTTCTCTCCCACACGGGCAGCCACAACGTTCACCGTAAATTTAGCCACGGATGTCTCTGACGCAGCCCCTGGCAATGGGCACTGTGATAGTGATATGGTCACGGTAGGGGACCAATGTACGTTTCGGGCGGCTATACAAGAATCCAATGCACTGGCTGGTATAGACACCATTAATTTCAGAATTGGACAATCCAGCGGCGTACCGCGCACCATCTATATCCAGAGTAAATTACCTGCCATTACGGAGGATGTTGAGATAGACGGTGATAACCAAACCGGCGGCGGAGCGGTTGCCCTGAATGGTAATAGCGCCGGAGTGAATGTCGAGGGCTTGATATTCGAGGCGGGGGATAGTGTGCTTCATAATTTGATGGTTTATCACTTTGACAGCGCGGGTGTTGTGATCAGCGGAACTGCTACTATCTCGATGACGGCAAGTATGGTCTATGGCGGGGGAAACGCTGGTATTAAAATATATACCAGTAATAACCACATAGGAGGCTCATCCCCGGGCGATCGAAATTATATTTACGATAATGATCATGGTGGTATTTACGCCGCGGGAGTCTCCGGTGAACTTCATGGGATTATTATCAAAAATAATTATATAGGATTGGATAAAAATGGGAATACAGCCCTGCCAAATGGTGATGAAGGCATATACTTTAGTAATGTGGCTGATTCAACGATTGGCGAGGCTGGAATCGGAAATGTCATAGCTGGGAATAATAATTATAATAATAACGGCATCGAGTTTTATCAGAGCGATCGGAATTTTATTTCGGGGAATTTAATCGGTACTGATGCCAGCGGATCCACAGCCAGTGGTTTTAGCAATGGGATTTTATTAAACGCTTCCAGTCAAAATTTCATTGGCGGTTATTTTGCAGATGATCGAAATATCATTGCCGGTAATGCATGGAATGGTATCCTAATCGAATGCACAGACACAATAATTCCCGATGGGAACTATATCATGGGAAATTATCTCGGGACGGACATTTCGGGTACATCTGCCATCCCAAATGGGAGAGGTATTTATATCGCAAAGGGGAATGATACGCATATCGGTGGAAGCAATGCAGGCGCAGGGAATCTCATCTCAGGCAACTCAAATTACGGAATTGTGTTGGATAGCGCTGACACAATGGAAACCATAATTGTGGGGAATGCGATTGGTGTGGATGCCAATGGCGATCCATTGGGCAATATTCTTCATGGTATATACGCTTTTCAGTCAGGGGATGCAACCATCGGTGGTGTGAACCTGGGAGAGGGGAACATTATTGCAAATAATGGAAATTTTGAAGGAATAAAGGCCGGGATTTGTATCTATAGAGGTACGGAGATCGAGATGCGCGGGAATTCGATTTACAATAACGGACTGTTCACCTCCACGAACAGTTTGGGAATTGATCTGGGAGGAGAATCGAACTGCGATGGTGTTACTGTTAATGATCTCGGCGACAGCGATACCGGCAGCAACGGATTGATCAATTATCCTGTGATAACCGAGGCGACCTTGAATAATGATATGGTCACGATCACGGGGACTCTGAATAGTACACCTGTTAAAGGCTATTGGATCGATTTTTATGGCAACGACGTATGCGATGCCAGCGGTCATGGCGAAGGGAAAACCTATTTAGGTTATACCTCGGCTGTGACTGATGGAGACGGCAACGACTCATTTTCTATCACATTGCCTTATGCGAAATATTACAGTGCGGTAACGGTTCATGTGTTTGGAGATACCAGCGAGTTTTCTGCCTGTTTCGAAGCGCCAGACCGGCAGGTGTTTTTACCATTGTTGTTGCGGTAATTGGAATTTGCTGTATACACGCCATTATCGGAAATCGTACGGGCATGTTAATCGTATTCGGCGCGGCGTATCAATGTCATGCGCCAATTGACCATGTATCCCCAATTAGCGGCGTAATTGTTAAGAACATACCATGTGGGACGGGGATGAATACGACTTAATCAGGAATTCTAATAAAATTACCTGCCAATCGGAATTCTGACAACAAAAACCATGGAAATACACCGTTTATTGTAGATATGAGTTCTGACTCTGATTTTTTAATAAATATTTTAAGAAAAATGTTATTACTTTTTAAATTACCTATACTAAAATTAGACATGTGTATTCGTGTTTGATAAGGCAATCATCAAGCTTCAAAATGCTTGCCAGGGTGCGCATATTTTTTAACGATAACCATTAAGCCCTATTATTGGAAAAAATCAAATGAAAAAAAGGAGGAACGTCATGCTTCGATTCTTGAACATCAAATTCATGTCAGTCTTTTTCAGTACAAGTTTAGGTCTGATAATGTTGTTGGCATGTTTAGCGAGTTTTTCACCCGCATGGGCAGCTACCACGCTCACGGTAAATTTAGCCACTGATGTTGGTGATGTTTCCCCGGGAGATGGAAATTGCGATTCTGATGGGGGCACATCAGGCAACCAATGCACATTGAGGGCAGCCATCGAGGAAGCCAATGCACTGACCGGAAAAGATACGATTCGTTTTAGCATTGGGCAGCCTAGCGGCGTACCGCGTACAATTTACATTCAGAGTGAATTGCCTGCCATTGCCGGGGACGTTGAGATAGACGGAGACAACCTGACCGGTGGCGGAGCAGTCACCTTAAATGGCGACAGCGCCGGCACGGGTGCAGAGGGTTTGATATTCCAAGGTGGGGATAGCTGGATGTACGACCTGATCGTAAAAAACTTCGACGGTGCGGGGGTTTTAATAACCGGAACGGCTTCAATCACGATGACCGCCAACACGGTCTTTGGGGCAGGCGAGTCGGGTATAGAAATCCATTCAAGCCATAATAATATCGGCACCACTTCGGTTGCTGACCGTAATTATATTTACAGCAATACTCATTATGGGATATTGGCAAGGGGTGATACAAGCAAAATTCAAGCCATATTTATTCACAACAATTATATTGGATTGGATAGAAACGGTAATGCCAATGTGCCAAATGACAATGGGGGCATATTTTTTGATAATGTAAAAGAATCCGTTGTTGGCGGGAATACCAGCGCGGGCAATGTTATTGCCGGGAATGATCTAAGTGCCACCGGTATCGAATTTTTCGAGTGCGAACGTAATTATATAACGGGCAACCTTATCGGCACCGATGCCAGCGGATCACAAGACAGCGGTTTTAATGATGGTATTTTATTATCAGCCTCCGATCAAATTATTGTTGGTGGATATGGCGCAGATTATCGTAATCTTATCTCGGGCAACGATGACTATGGGATAAGGATTGAGATCGGCTCCGGTTCAACGATTCCCGACGGAAATTACATATGGGGAAATTATATTGGAACAAACATCAGCGGCACCGCAGCCATTCCCAATGGGTCGGGGATTTATATCACCGATGGAAATGGTACCCATATCGGCGACAGCACTGCCGGAGCAGGGAATATCATTGCGGGCAATTTAAATTATGGCATACGATTGGCGTCAGCTAACACTACCCAAACTTCCATATTGGGGAATTCCATCGGGGTGGATGCCAATGGCGACCCGCTGTACGGTTATTATCATGGTATTTTCGTTTATCAAGCCGGGGAAACGGTGATCGGTGGGTTGAATACCGGAGAAGCGAACATCATTGCCAACCATGGCAATTATGTCATCAAACAAGCGGGCGTTTGTATCGATGGCAGCACAGGGATCGAAGTACGCGGTAACTCGATTTATAATAATGGGCCGGTCACTTCCACGGTTGGTTTGGGCATTGATCTGGCGGAAGCATCGGGGTGCGATGGCGTAACCGCCAACGATCTGGGTGACGTCGATACCGGCAGCAACGATTTGATCAATTTTCCTGTATTAACTGGTGTGATCTCGGATAGTAATTATATTACTGTGACGGGTATTATCAGTAGTGAAGCTACTAAAGGCTTTTGGGTTGATTTATACGGTAACGATGCCTGTGATGCCAGCGGTCATGGTGAAGGGCAAACATATTTAGGTACGACCTCCTCAATCACCGATGATGAAGGGAATGGATCGTTTTCCATTCAAATGCCCTATGCAAAATACTACAGTGCATTGGCTGTGGATGTGAACGGAAATACCAGCGAATTTTCTGCCTGTATTGAGGGACCGCGTAAGAGGGTGTTTTTACCTGTGTTGTTACGGTAGTGGAATGGAGGGGTAATTTTATTACTTGCTTTGAATATAGAGAACCCTAAATGATGTCGATTTCATTACTGACCACCAAATTTCATATGCCTCATCCGAAAGTTGACCTTGTTCAACGTCCGAGGTTGATCGAACGATTGAATGCGGGATTGGATGGGAAGTTGATCCTGGTGTCTGCACCGGCAGGTTTTGGCAAGACGACCATCGTCACACATTGGATCGACAGCGTGTTGTCGGTAAATTTTCGCAACAGGGTAGCTTGGCTTTCCCTGGATGAAAACGATAACGATCTGCCTCGTTTTTTTACCTATTTCATCGCAGCCCTGCAAAACATCGAACCCGGTTTTGGGGAGGAATTACGCACTGCCTTCAGCACCTCTCAAAATCCCCAAATCGATGTTTTGCTTACGCTAGTGGTCAATGAGATTGCGGCGGTCGAGGGGAAACTCATCCTGGTCATCGATGATTATCATATGATCTCTTCACTCGAAATCCATAAAGCTCTCCAATTCATTATCGAAAATCAACCCCCAAATTTATTACTGGTGATCATTAGCCGTGATGAACCTTTTCTGCCTTTAGCGCGTCTACGTGCCAGGGGGCAAATGATCGATTTGCGTGCCAGTGATCTGCGCTTTTCGGGACAAGAGACAGCTCTATATCTTAACCAGACAATGAATCTGGGATTAGCCAAGGAGGACATCCTGGCACTGGAAACCCGCACAGAAGGCTGGATTACCGGCTTACACCTGGCAGCCCTTTCCATGCAAGGTCAAGATGACCGCAAAAGCTTCATCGCCGAATTTGCAGGGGATAACCGCTATATCATCGATTACCTTGTTGATGAAGTTCTATCCCATCGGTCTGAGAAGTCGCGAGTGTTTTTGCTACGCACCTCTATTCTTAATCGTCTGACCGGTTTGCTATGCCAGGCAATTTCCCAACAAGAAGATGCCCAGGGAACTCTGGGACAATTGGAACAAGAGAATATTTTCATCGTCCCACTGGATAACCGCCGACAGTGGTATCGCTATCATCACTTATTCGCCGATGTTTTGCGCCAACGTCTGGCGGAGTCCGTTTCCCCTGAAGAAATAGCGATCCTTCATCACCGTGCCAGCCTATGGTTCGAGGAAAACGGGTCACTCATCGAAGCCGTAGAACATGCTTTTCAGGCAAACGAATCTGACCATGTAATACGCTTGGTTGATGCAGGTGCAGAAGAGATGTTCCTGAACAGCCAGTTGAACACCCTTCTGGCGTGGTACCATCGGCTACCTAAGCACCTGATCGAGGCTCAACCCAAGTTATGCCTGATCTTTGCCTGGGCTTGGGCATCTACCGGCGAATTAGAAGAAGCAGAACAATGCCTCCAGAGCGCAGAAAAGGCATTAGGTGCAAGCCTAAGTGATCTGCTCAATGCGCCAGGGAGGGGCATCGATGCGACGACCAGGGGAGCGTTGATCGAAACGGCTGTGGTACGTGCTCAATTGGCGATCGCGGGCGGAAATATTCCTGAGGCGTTGAATTTATCTGATTTCGCGCTGATCTACCTGGAAGACAATGATGGTCCCTACCTGCATAATCCGCCGATCGAATCGCGCATGGCCGCCCATTTTATCCGCGGATTAACCCAGAAACTTTCAGGAAATCTCGAACAAGCTGCAAAAGACCTCATCGAATCGGGGGCTTTGGGGAAAAAACTAAATCATGTTCACATTGTAGCTTTAGCATACGGCCATCTCGCCAATTTACAGGCCATCCAGGGGCATCTGCACCAGGCTTTGGAAACCTGTCAGCTTGGATTATTTGAAGTGAGACAGATGACGGGGGAAAATTCACCACTCTCTGGTTTTCTGCGGGCGGAATATGGCTGGCTGCTGTATGAAAGAAACGATATGGAGGCTGCTGAAGAACACTTTCGGAAAGCGATACGGGTAGCTAAACTATGGGGATTCCTGGATGCCTTAATTCCGGGATTGACCGGCTTGGCGCACATCTGCGCTGCCCGGGGAAATTGGCAGGGCGCTTTTGACGCACTCGATGAACTTGAGAAACTGGGGCGAAACAATATGCAGCTCGTGAAGCCAGTTGTGGAATCGCAACGAGCTTTATTGTGGGCCAGACAAGGGAATTCGGATCAGACTCAACGGTGGGTGGATGCTGCCGGGTTAGATCCTTACGGTGAGTTTGCTTACCCTCGCGAAGATGAATTCATCACACTGGCTCAGGTTTTTATCACCCAAGAGAAGTTTGACGAAGCCGCAGAGTTGATAGACAGGCTTTTGTCGGCTGCGAAAGCCGGTGAGCGCCAGGGATGTGTGATCAAGTTATTGGCTTTACAGGCAATCTTGTCAAAGGCGCAGGGGAAACAAAACGAGGCGCTGGAGTGTTTTAACCAAGTAATTTCCCTAGCTGCTCCTGAAGGTTATATTCGCACGTTTGTAGATTTGGGAAATCCCCTGCGAGTATTGTTGCAGGTTGCTGTATCTACACACCCAGACTATACCAGGCAGTTATTAGCTGCTTTCGAATCGCGAAGCGCGCCCAAAGATGGTTTCTTTACTGGAATGTTTGCAGAGGAATTGAGTGAGCGCGAATTAGAGGTGCTGCGCTTGTTAGCCACAGAGTTATCCAGCCCTGAGATTGCCAGGGAGCTGATGATTGCTGTAAGCACGATACGTACCCACACGCAGCAGATTTACCGCAAATTGGGGGTCAATAATCGGCGAGCAGCTGTTAATAAGGCGCAATATATAGGGTTAATCTGACCTCTTTTATATCCCGAATTACATCCAGGGATTCCCACCGTGGAAGCTGTTGGTTTTACCCAATGGCGATAAAACGAAAGCTGTTTTTAACTGTGGATCTAGTTCAGAAGAATCATACTAATCAACCCATCGGCGTTTCTTCGATGCGCAAAAAAATTTACCGCAGAGACGCAGAGAGCGTGGAGTATAACGCCCCCACCTGTTATTAAACACACGTTTCGATCAAGTCTGATCAAATAAAAACCATGGAAGCATTTCGATAAACGCCCTCTCCGCTTGCGGGGAGTTTTGGGGAGGGGTGATCACCAATCTCATCAACTCAATCATCATATGTGATGATGACGACTCATCACCTTTGTTTGTATATTCCAGGTGCATAAATAGAGTTATTTAAACCCAAGAACGAGGAGATCTATGAGTGAAGATCGAAAAGGAAAAGAAGTAATTTATGAAATCAGGATCCAGGGACATCTGGAGGAGCGCTGGGCTGCCTGGTTCGAGGACCTGGCTTTCAGCTACGAAGCAGAAAACACCACCATTCTACGAGGTTCCCTGGAAGATCAGGCTGCGTTGCACGGCGTGCTCAATAATATCCGAAACTTGAATCTTAAACTCATATCCGTTCAGACCATCGAAAAAAGGAGTAGTGAATAATGAAGCAATATCAAGCAACAATCAATGTCATTTGTAAAGCCGTCGCTTTAGGCGCATCAGCCGCGGTGTTGGTGTTAGGCATTTTGGGAGTCACCACCGCTGCCACCAGCATCACCTTATTGGGGATCGGTTTATTTGCCCTGGCGTTGGTCGCACTACAAAGTCCGAACAAAGCGTAGACCTTTCAGGTTTAGTATACCTGGAAGGCATAGAAGGAATTGTTTTAATGAATAAAGTCCTCTCTGCATTCTGGAAAATTCTATTATTGACTATCGTTTTTTTCATCGTTAATGCCGCCATGGGAGTGGCACTACCGTTGTCCAATGACCTAATGGCAGCCATGACCCCTGAGGACCAGGCAGCCTTCATGCCACTCTTTTACTTCGACACGTCTATCAAGATGACTGTGCTGTACCTGGTACTCACCACCCTACGAGATAAAGGTATGAAACTCTACCTTGGAGTGTGGCTAGCCTTTTTCGGAATTGTCAGCATGGTGAACGATACGGAGTTGTTTTGGTACAATGAATCCTTCCCGTTGATCACTTATTTAGACGCAACCAAAATGCTACTCATTGGGTTTGTGGTGCACGGCATGGTTGCGCTGGTGGGTACTTGGCTGGTGGGTGGCTTTAATCGAGAAGAAGCGGATGAACAGACCATTTTCGATGCCGGGCGCTATGGTTGGAAGATTGGCTTATTCTGTATTCTTTACTCGTTATTTTATTATAGCTGTGGATTCATCACGCGTATTTTCCCTGAGGTACGAGCATTCTATGCGGGGTGGGCAGCAACCATGGAGCCGCTTTACCAGTTGTTGCTGTTCAACGTTTTTCGCGGCGCACTCTGGTTCGTTTTCTCATTGCCGATTCTGTTGGGAGTGAGGACGCGCAAACAGGCTTTCTGGTTGATGCCTCTGGTTCTGTTTACGGGGACCGCCGTATCGCTCATCACCCCCTCGGCATTTTTACCAGGTATTGTTCGTCTGGCTCATTTTATCGAGTTGACCTTCTCAATGCTTATTGTGGGATGGTTTATGGTCTGGCTATTTGTAAAAGATAAAAAATCACAGGGGAAAAACTAATGAAAGAAATACCAACAATTCGAGAAGTATTGGATAATTTGTTCGCCTATATGATCAAAGATTATGATGGCTCAGAAATCATTGAGCAGAAAGAAATTCTCTTCGATCTCAATCATGGGGGAGAAAACTTTCAATACACGTTAGTCGCAACTCCTGAAAAACTCGATCTACGAGACGGGCGAGTTGACGGTGCCGACCTGACAGTTCGGTGTAGTGCCTTCGATTGGCTCGACATCGCCGGCGAAAACTTGAATCCTGTGATTGGCGCCATAACCGGAAGGGTGAAGTTTATCGGGGATATTAAAATCTTATCTACGATTACTTCGGGGAGTTCAAATGGGAGGTGGAAGAAGATTATTGATGCACCTCAGGATTACGAATTTCCGGACAAACGAAAATGGATAAAACCGGAGAAGGTTTTAGCTATCTCTGGGAGTCCCAGAGGCACCAGAGGCTACACCCACGCTCTATTGGAGCCAGTCCTTGAAGGGATGAGAGCGCAAGGAGTAGATGTCGAGATGGTTGTTCTCAGCAAGAAGCAAATCCATGCCTGCACGGGTTGCTGGACTTGTTGGACGCAGGCGGATGGTGAATGTGCATTTCGAGACGATATGAAGAACCTATCAGCCAAGATCCAGGAGGCGGATATTGTTGTGTATGCATTTCCGATTTATGTAGATAGTGTACCCGGCATTTTAAAGAATCTTTTGGATAGACAGACCCGCCGATTCTATCCCTATATGGTACCTGGTATATCCAAGACACGACACCCAAGGCGGGTTCCCAAAGAACAGTATTATGTGGTACTTTCCACCTGCGGATTTCCCGAGATCGTAAATTTCGATCCTATAGTCTGTCATTTCGAAGCAATTTCCCACAATCACCATGCTCCTGTCATCGCATATTTGCTTTCCCCTCAAGGTAACAATTACTATGAAAATCCCCTTTATTATCCACAACTGATCGAGAAAATAACAGCCTTGAAGAAAGCCGGAGAACAAATCGTGCTGAATGGGAAGGTCGACAAAAAAATATTGAAGATAATCAGTGCGTCCACCCCCAGGAAAAAGATGACTCAATGGAGGGCCAACGCCAGCCTGTATTGGCAGAGCAAAATAGACGAAAAGAGTCAAGAACGATAATCGACGGAGAGAAAGAAAATATTATGAATACTCACAAGTTAGATAAAGAACGCACCATTCGTGATCTGGTTCTCTTTGTGATCGCTATAAACTTATTGAGTTGGCTGGGTTGGATGGTTGCCGAGGATGGTACTGTTGAAGCAATAGGGTTAGGAACCATGATTTGGTTAGGCGCTCCCCTATTGGTTTCGCTTTTGATCCGTTTATTCAGCAAAGATTGGAAAGATATCGGTCTGAGTCTGAGGGTCAAAGGCAACGGCAGGTGGTACGCCTTCAGCCTTTTGGTTTTCCCGCTGGTCGTGGCTGTGGTCGTGCTGGTTAGCATTCTGTTCGGCGGGGGTTCACTAACCAACTTCAAGGGTGGCTCTTTCTTGCACGCCATGGTTGCCTCATTCTTCTCCTTTACTTTGGCAAAGAATATCTTCGAGGAATTTGCCTGGCGCGGTTACCTGACCCCCAAGGTGGACTCGGTGGTCAGAAGCCCTATTGTAGGGCACTTGCTGGTCGGTCTGATTTGGGGAATCTGGCATATCCCATATTATTTAGCTCTGCTGGATAAGACGACGCTTGCTGCTTACACATCCCAGGAGTTGACCGTTTTCCTGCCTATGGTTATCCTGGGCACGACCCTGGCTGGGATCCTCTTTGGCGAACTACGTCTGATCACCGGTTCAACATGGCCAGCCTACCTGATGCACATGATGAGTAATGTCATCATCACCACCTTGTTAGTTGGAGGTTACCTGGATGTGGCGGAGAAGACCGAGATCCTTTTTACCCCCAGTTGGGAAGGGATTATCTCGATGGTTCTAATAACTCTAGCCGGGTTATGGCTTTATCAACACAGGATGCATAGGAAATAATAGCCAATGCGAACAAGATCGTTAACCTAACAAATTAACATGGGTGAAGACTGGCTGGGCAAAATTTTTCACATCTGGCATCGCATTGGCAACTTTGGATAACTATTGGGTAAAAAATCTGCTGCATTTATAAGGTTCTCCTTTGGCTGATAATCCCTCGATTTCAGCTTAGGAGAACCTTCCTTTTTTGTCCAAATAGTATCAAAGGGTATTATTAAAATCACTCAATCAAGCATCTACCTTTTATGTGAAGACGAAAGCAAAAAGAATATCAGACTGCCAGTTTATATGTATATATAAAAAATAATCCAGCCAATTGGAAATCTGACCACGAAAATTAGGCAAATGAAAGCGAGTGGGATTGAGATATGCCTCTATTGTATTGTTGTTCCATACACTATAATTACATCATAATCTACATCACCGGATAAACGATATGAACATTGAACGGGTGGTATGTATTCGAAAAGAACTCGATTTTTACGAGACTTCGAACCTATTAGAAATCTGGCAATTGCACGATCATGATGAATGGACAGATGAGGCATTTGATGCTATCCGTCAAATTCTAATATCAAGGGGAGTAGAGTTGCCCTCTTTTGAGGATAGGAAAGAAGCTGATAAGCATCTTGATTGTGCGAATGAATATGCTAAAGATGATTTCCTTCAATTGGCATTGAATGAATGCAATATGGCTCTCCAATATGCGCCTCATTATGCAAAAGTGCATTTTTGTACAGGGATTGTATTAGATAGCATGGATAATTTAGATGAAGCAATGATTTCTTACCAGGAAGCGCTTTGTCTTGATCCGGATAATAAAGACGCACAAGATTTTTTACGTCGTGTAAAAAATGAACGAACACGGAAATTCACTACCGATGAAGATCGGAATTGTGCGGCTATTGCGCATTTCGGGGTTATATTTCCATTGTTCGGTTTTCTTATTCCAATTTTAATTTGGACCATCCAAGAAAAGAGATCCCATTATGTTGCTTTTCAATCTCTTCAGGCGTTGTTTTATCAATTGCTGTCCATACTTTTTTTATTGCTATCTTATAGTTTTTCAAAGACCATAACAATTATTGGTAAGATATATATCTCTGCAGCCCTCAATCCCGGTCAAATAACAAAAATTGTAGAAAACATCACGATAATTGGCTTATGCATTATTTTGCTTTTTCTCTTGGTATATATTGTTTATGGTATTTATGGGGCTATTAAGGTTATGTTTGGTTTCAATTTCAAGTATTTGATTATTGGCAATCTTGTTGAACGATATTGGAAGAGAGAAATTTAAATAACCGTGCGAATTAGATTTGAATTTTTTCCTACTTCGCTGAATGGTGGCCGATAATCTCATTTTGTTTTGGAGGCAATCATGGTTAAAGTCGTCATTATCGGTGCCGGTTTAATGGGAACCGCCACATCTTACCCTCTGTCTGACAATGGACATTCCGTTCACCTTGTTGGCACACATTTGGATGGTGAAATTATCAAAAGCTGTAAGGAAAAGCATTTTCATCCGCGCTTGAAGCGTACTCTTCCACAAGGCGTTCGTCCTTATTTTATTGAAGAAATCGCTGAAGCTATAGAAGGCGCCGATGTTATTTTAAGTGGGGTCAATTCATTGGGAGTACATTGGATTGGGCGCACGATCAAGCCTTTTGTTAAACCAGGGCAGATGATCATTGCTATCACCAAGGGTTTGGAAGCAGATGCTCAAGGCAACCTGAGTATATTACCGGATGTATTAGCCAGCGAATTAGACGAGGCAATTCGACCGCAATTGAAGTTCGCCGCCGTGGGTGGTCCGTGCATCGCAGGCGAGTTGGCTGGACGTCGCCAGTCTTGTGTGGTGTTTGGCTCGCGCGATTTTTCGGCGGCGGAAAAATTAGCCGACATTTTTCGCACTTCTTATTATCATATTTGGAAGACTGACGACCTGGTTGGATTGGAATTTGGCGCGGCGTTTAAAAATGCATATACCCTGGCTGTGGGAATGGCATATGGATTTTTAGAAACAGTAGGGGGCGTCGACGAAGCGGGTGCCAATGACCATAACCTGGCGGCGGCGGTTTTCGCACAAAGTTGCGTGGAAATGAAGCGTTTACTGGAAATTTCCGGTTCCGATCCGTCATTTGCATATAAACTACCCGGGTCAGGAGATCTTTATGTGACCGCCGTCGGTGGTCGCACTGTACGACTGGGAAAATTACTGGGGGCAGGGAAGAGCTATAAAGAAGCGCGCCAGATCATGGCTGGCGAAACCCTTGAATCGGCGGAAATCATCGGGATGATGGGAAAGGCACTCCCCAAGTTGGAAAAAGACGGCAAAATTAAATCCGATGAATTACCCTTATTACGCGCCCTGGTGAACGTTATTGTATATGGAAAGCCGCTTGAATTTCCCATCGATCAGTTTTTTGGGGGAACGGGGATTTTGTAACTTGCGGAGCTTTGGACCTATCTACACTCACCCCACCGGAGAATGTGCACGCTACGATTGAAGCGGTGAGGGAATTTGGAAAATTCTGAATAATTTTATAAGGAATCCAGGAAATGAGGAAACCAGGAAAATTTCGATAAGGAATGCTGGAAGGTAGAAAAAATTTTTATAATCTGACCATTTTTAATAATATATTTCATATAGGCGGGTTCAGTGTATTGACAATTACTATTATTGTATTATAATAAGCAAAATTGCGCAAAATACGCATATAAAGGCATTATAATACAGGAAAACTCATCATGTTAATCGAATTTAGCGTCGGAAATTACCGCTCTTTCAAAGATCCGGTCACGTTTAGTATGGTGGCAGCTAAAATAACCTCACAAGATCCTCAAATCGATGAAAATAATATTAATGTTATTGATAAACATTTAACTTTATTAACAACCTCGGCAATATATGGGAACAATGCCAGTGGTAAGAGCAATTTATATAAAGCAATTACTTTTATGAAATGGTTTATTCTTAATTCTTCCAAAGAAACTCAATCGGATGAACCAATAAAAATCGATACTTTTCGGTTGAGTGAGGAAACTGAAAATAAACCAGCTTTTTTTCAAATGGTGTTTTTGATTGATAATATTAAATATCGGTATGGATTTGAAGTAACAAATGAAAAAGTAACCTCAGAATGGTTATTTTATACGCCAACAATAAGAGAGGGCTTGTTATTTTTACGAGATGATAACGGCTTTAAACTTTCACGAACATTTAAAGAGGGGAATAAATTAGAAGGAAAAACTCGAATTAATGCATTGTTTCTTTCAGTTGTTGCTCAATTTAATGGGCAGATATCTAATAAAATAATTAATTGGTTTCAAAGAGTGGGAACTATTTCTGGAGTAGATGATACAAGATATCGAGGTTTTACAATTGGTAGTTTTGCTGAGGGACGATATAAAAATGAAATTTTAGAACTAATAAAGAAGCTTGATATCGGTGTAAAAGATATCAACATTGAAAAATTAGAAAAAGCGCAAATAAGTTTCCATAAAGATATTTCTGATGATATTAAAAAAATGATTTTAAAAGATATCGAAAAAGGGGGATCAGTATATGCGATCAATACAAAACATACCAAGTTCAATGAAAAAGGTATACCAACTGGTAATGAAATGTTTGGTCTAGACATGGAATCAAATGGGACCCAAAAATTATTTTTCCTTGCTGGGCCTATTATTGATACACTTTCTAAAGGCAAAATATTAATAATTGACGAATTTGAAGCAAGATTAAATCCATTGATTACTAAAGCTTTAGTTCAACTTTTCAATTCAATTGATACTAATCTCAATCGGGCTCAACTGATTTTTACTACTCATGACATAAATTTACTCTCTAAAGAACTTTTCCGGAGAGATCAAATTTGGTTTATTGAGAAAGATAGTCGAGGCGCAAGCCACTTATTTTCTTTAGCTGAATTAAAAGTTCGCAACGATGCATTGTATGAAAAGGATTATATTCAAGGTAAATATGGTGCAATTCCATATCTGGGCAATATTCGAAATATTGTATGTGAGGAATGATGGGGAAATCATATCAGTATAGACAAAATTCTCGATATCGACAGCGTGATGTTGATACTCGTGAAATTCGCCAAAGGTTTCTTATTGTATGTGAAGGAGGAAAAACCGAGCCGAATTATTTTATTAAATTCAGAACAAATAAAACGGTAATCAATATTGAAGGGCTTGGATGTAATACTATAAGTTTAGTGACTAAGGCGATTGAGTTAATGAAAAATGATGACTACAATCAAGTTTGGTGTGTTTTTGATCGGGATATTTTTCCTCCTGAAATTTTTAATGCAGCATTTGAATTGGCATCTAGGAATGGAATCAAAATAGCCTATTCAAATGAATCATTCGAACTTTGGTATTTTCTTCATTTTGATTATTTGGATACCGCATTAACACGAGATGATTATTGCAAAAGGTTAAACAAATATTTAGGAAGAAAATACGAGAAAAATGATGAAAATATGTATGAAGTTCTTTTAGCATATCAGCCTGATGCAATTCGCAATGCAAAAATATTATTGAAACAATACAATCCATCGAATCCGGTGAAAGATAATCCCTCTACAACCGTGCATCTATTAGTTGAAGAATTGAATCGGTTTAATTTCTTATAGGAAATTATATCGGCACCCAAAATTTTCCAAACCCAAACATGGACAACCCCCCGCAGGTAAAAAATAATAATATCCCTAATGCGATCAATACATAATCTCGTTTTTTATAGTGGAGCTGCTCCAGCCATACCCGCGGACCAACACCAAAGGCGCGCAGGTCCATGGCATCGATGATGTCTTCGCTGCCGATGATGGCGTGGATGGTGACCGGTACGATGAGCGGCGCCATTTTGCGCACCTGGGCAATCAGCCCGCCGCGCAGATTCTCCAATTCATAGCCTCGCGCCCGCTGGGCATCCATAGTCATCATGAAATCTCGCCCAAAGGTGGGGATGAAGCGCATGGTCAGGTCCATGGCATAAGCGATTTTGTCCGACATGCCCAAACCGCGAAAGATGATTCCGTATTGCGCCGGGTTGAGCGAATAGGGGATCAGGATGGTCATGCTTGCCAGGCTGGACACGCGTAAAAAGATCCCCAGCGAATAGAAAGCTTTTTCCAGGGTGACATTGATTGCCGGCTGCCAGCCGAAAATGGTGAAATTTGCCTGTAAGCGGGTAATTAAGTGCTCGCTTTCGTAAACCTCCATGCCGCCCCGCCCGGTGAGAAAAGTGAGCGCCGAATAGAAAATGCCAAAGACGGCGATGAACATCAGCGGGCGGCGCATTTCACTCACCCGGATACCCGAGCCGATCAAGATCACCAGTGCAATGAACGCAAACACCGCCAGGTAGCGTACATCCCAGAAAAGCAGAGTGCATGCCAGAAAACAGGCGTAAAAAATCAGCCAGGCTCGTGGATCGAACCATTGGATGATAGATTTTCGGATACGGTATCGCCAGGTGACTAACATATCGTTAAAAGGTAATCAGGTATTAGGTATCAGGTATCAGTGTGGGGTGAGTAGTGAGTTGTGAGTGGAAAAACGTAATTCTCACTAATCACTACTCACTAAAACTGAAAGCTGATGGCTAATAGCTGACAGCTCCTTTACCTTCCCGATTGTTTCCTCACTGCGGCGTAGGCAGCTACCAGAATGGGTACCAGGATGGCAGCGAAGATCAGGTTGGGACCGGCGGCAGGCAGGAATTCACCCACGATCGCCACCGCGGGCGAGAAGCCATTGATCCAGATATCGGACACCGCGGCAAAACCGATCCCCAGCAAGTTGCCCAGCATACTCCAGGTGACAGCGGCTGCCACATCGATGTTCTTTCCAAAAAAGAAGCGCACCGCTAATACCAGAATGAAGCCAATAACTACCGAGAGCCCGGCGAAAACCGAAATCTGCGCATCGCCAAAGATGTTATTGGCAACATCGTAGAATGTCATATTGGCTAAATTTCGGTTGAACAGGTAGAAAAGCAACCCGATAGCAGCCACCGCCGCGCTGATCCACATGACGGTATCCATGCTTTTCTTCTTATCCTTGAACAGGAAGACCATACCGGCGATCATGCCGACTAACCCGTTGCCGATGCTCCATTGTGGGGAAAGCCCAAATCCTGTCAACGCGTCGCCAAACATGTTGCCCACGGCACCGGTGAACAAGCCAACCGTCGGGCCAAAAGCATACCCGAAGAACATGGGGATGACAATCGCGGGGCGTAAAGCCACCTGGCTGACAGACGGCACAGCAAACACGGTACCGTTGAACAGGTAGGATAGGATCGCGTATAACGCAGCGCCAATCGCCATATAGACGACTTCCCGCGTGCCCACTTCCCAAATATGGCTTCCGCGAGTTACATAATAAATTGCGAACACGATGAGTAGACCGATGGCAACAAACACAAAACGCAATAAAGCGGTTTGATCAAGCTGTAAACTGGGATTGAGCATTCCTCCAATCCAGGCTATCAATAAGAAAACAATAAAGACGGCTACCAGCGCCGAAATGACGGAAAGCAGTTTTTTATCCATGAATACCTCTCCTCTATAATGAATAAAAATATGTTTAAATATGCGCCAACGCCTCAGCGCGTTGGAAGTGCCCGGTAGCCTCCACCCGTTGTAAATTCAGTTTGAGCAAAGAGGTAGGCACTAGGCGTGTGGCAGAAAGCAGGTCGAAATTGCTTAATACTTCTTCGGGTTTGCCGTCGGCAACCACCTGACCGTTGTCCACCAGCAATACCCGGTTTGCATAAATTACCGCCAGGTCTATATCATGAGTGATGAAAAGGATGGCTTCAAAATTTGGGAGTTGTAAAATCGCGTCCATGAATTCCATGTAATTGCGGTAATCCTGCCCGGCGGTTGGTTCATCCATGACCAATATGCGCGAACGCATGGCGAGGATAGCGGCAATACTAACCCGTTTCTGTTGTCCAAAAGAGAGCGCCAATGGGGGATCTTTCTCTCTTCCGGTAAGGTGAACAATATCAATCGCTTCTTGCACCTCCTTTCTGATTTCTTCGGGATCATGGCGCAGGTTGGTAGGCCCAAATGCCAGCTCTTCATAGACTGTAGGGGCAAAGAGCATGTGGCTGGGGCTTTGGAAGACATACCCCAGAGTTTTAGCCACCTGCGCCACACTTATGTGACGTGTATCCTTGCCCTCCACTAAAACGCGCCCGGATTTGGGTTTTAATAATCCAATCGCATGTTTCACCATTGTGGTTTTGCCTGCGCCGTTTGCGCCTAATACAGCGATGACATCGCCCCGGTTTATCGAAAGTGAAATCCCTTTGAGCACTGTGGTATGGGTTTCGTAACCAAAAGATACATCCTCAAACTGCACCAGAGGCTGCGGTTTGCCGTCCGCCGGTTGGAATTGGACAGGATGGGGAGGCGGGTCGGCGGCCGCACGCTCAACGATTAACGGCGCGGGCAGTTTGATCTCGTGGTAGTTCACCGCTTTGCTCAAACCGTCCAATGCGCCAAGATAGCGAATTTCTCCTTCTTCCATGAATATAACCCGGTCGGGATGGATATTAAATACATCTTCTACACGATGCTCAACCATCAATACAGTCATGCCCTGGTCGGTAAGCTGACGCACCAGGCGCAGTGTCTCTTGAGCGCTGGCGGGGTCCAGGCTGGCAAGTGGTTCGTCTAATAACAGGATACTGGGGCGCATTGCCAAAACGCCCGCCAGAGCTACTTTTTGTTTTTCGCCGCCGGAAAGATTAAAGGTTTCGCGGTTGCGCAGTTGAAGAATTCCCAGGTATTCCAGGGAAGAATCGATGCGTTTGATGATCTCGGGGCGGGATAAAGCGAGATTTTCCAGGCCAAAAGCCACTTCGTTCATCACGCGGGTGCCTAAGATTTGCCGTTCAGGGTCTTGCAGCACTGTGCCAACGATTTGCGAGATGCGCGCCAGGGAGAAGTCAGTGGTTTCCTGGTCATGTAATAAAATCCGACCAGTGATCTCACCCTTGTAGCTGCGCGGAATCAACCCATTTATGCAGCGGATCAGGGTGGTCTTACCGCAGCCGCTGGCGCCAGCCAGGAGCAGCAACTCCCCCGGCATCATTTGAAATGAGATATCTCGGATAGCCAATTCCTGGCGATCACGGTAGCGAAAAGAAACATTTTCGATGGATATGGCAGAAGATTGCGCCATTCATTCCTCTAAGAAAACTTCCACACTATCTTCCAGCCGGGCATTTAACCTGCGCACGGCGTTCCCGTTGACCACAGATACAATTAAATTACCATTGCTGCCAAACAGCGCCACTAATTCTCCGGAGGAGCGCTCGCCAAAGGTTTGTACTAAGCCATGTATATTAACCCCGCACAGGCGAATGGTCGCGACAGATGCATCTCCCAGGTGCTCTGCGCGGATACTGGTATGAATATTGCCAAAATGATCGATATGAATGATATCCCCCCGCCAGCCGTAGACGGTACGCTGAGGTTGTTTCACATTCAGACGCAACGGATCGTTGATTGGCGACCCTAATTCTTCGAGCGCCACACCGGAAGCCAGGTGAGCGGCAACCGGGGCAAAAATATCCCGACCGTGAAAGACATGGCTGATCTTTTTCAGCCAGTAATGAGGTTGGTCGAGATGTACCCATTGCACCAATTGGTTGTTCTGTTCGAAGTATTGCAACAATAAAGTGAAGACTCCGTTATCCGGACCGACAACAAACTGGCTGCCCAGCCTACCGGCAATGGGACGGCGCTCGGTACCCACACCCGGATCTACGACCACGACATGGATGGCGCCGTCAGGAAAATATGGCGCGGCGCGGGCGACGATCAATGCCGCTTCTTGGATATTTTGCGGCGAGATCAGATGGCTCAAGTCCGCGATCTGTGCTTGGGGGGCGATGTTCCAAATAACCCCTTTCATGGCGCCAACATTGCCGTCTTTTATTCCAAAATCGGTCGTTATCGTAATGATGGACATGAGATTGACTTATCCGTGAATACCCTCAAGGTTGGTTAATCTAATTGTAAAGCAAAATCTGATTTGCTGTAACCCTGATATGAGAATAAAAAGCTCTTAATTAGGACAGCAGGAAAGCAGGAAGGTCATTTTCTGCAATATAAATGCGATCGTTCTTTGTCCGGCATATAGATACACTTTTCATAGAGTGTTGTTCTTAGTTTGGGAAACGGGTAAAATAAGCCGGGGATATTGGATTATTCTAATGTAAATGTGGTTTGATCCAGGCGTTTCTCCATTTCATTGTTGAACGGATTGATTATGTTGTCTTCCAGCGTTTTAGGTGTCTTATCGGGTCTCACAGCGGCTTTTGTGTGGGGGGGTGCGGACTTCAGCGGCGGCTTAGCCGCGCGTAAGCAAAATCAGTTCCAGGTATTGGTTGGCACGGCATTATCGGGGCTGGTAGTTTTAATTGCGGCTATGCTCATACGGCGAGAGGGGATGTTGGACTTCATCAGTACATTTTGGGCAGCATTGGCTGGTTTATTAGGCGCTTTTGGTGTTGCCGCGTTGTATCGCGGCCTTTCTTTGGGAAATGTTGTCAGTGTGGCCCCGGCAGCCGCGGTAATCAGCACAGGGTTGCCGGTCATTTACAGCCTTTTTTTCGAGGGCAGCCCTAAGGTTACGCAATTCATGGGATTTGGATTGGCGTTGGTGGGAATCTGGCTGACTTCCGGTTCCGAATCAATGAAATTGGGTTGGAAAGCAAAAGAGAATTTTTTACTGGCTTTCGTTGCCGGGATTGGTTTTTCGGGATTTTTCATATTGATCGATCAGGTTGAACCCGGGAAAATCTTTTCACCCCTGATTGTCTCACGGCTAATGACCCTGGTAGTGGCTTTTTCGATGATTAAATTCCAGGACGTTCCCATGCCGGCACTTTTTAGCAATCCCGCGGCCTTGTTCGCCGGCGTGATGGATGCCGGCGGTAATATTTTTTATATGGTGGCTATACAATTTACCCGTGTGGATGTGGCGGTTGTTTTATCTTCATTGTGCCCTGCGGTTACGGTTGTATTGGCGGCGCTGATTTTGAAAGAAAAGATATTGCATAAACAATGGATGGGAGTGGTTGCCTGTTTGATTGCCGCAGCGTTGATTGCTTTATAATGGGGTTTATTGACGTTAATTTATTCGACTTAATAAATATTGCGCTTCGTGAATCTTTTATGATTTGACAGCATCTAAATGGGTAAAGCAGAAGAAATCACACTTTCCATACAAGCCTTACGATCCGGTGACCGAGCAGAATATGCCCGGTTGGTGGATGCATACTATCAGCTCGTGTATCGGTTGGCGCTGAAAATGCTGGGCAATCCGCAAGATGCGGAGGATATCTTGCAGGAGACATTTATTAAAGTGTTTCGCAATATCGATAAATTCGATGGGCGTTCAAGCTTATCGACCTGGATTTATCGGATAGCTACCAACGAAGCTTTAATGTTCTTGCGAAAAAAACATCCTGAGCTTGTTTCCATTGATCAGCCGACTGAAACCGAAGAAGGCGAGCAGGAACCTTTACAAATTGTCGATTGGTGTTGTTTACCAGAGAGTGAATTGATGTCTGCCGAAGCCAAAGCTCACCTGGATGAAGCCGTGATGCGCTTACCCCTCAGGCTGCGGGCAGTATTTGTACTCCGAGATATTCAGGGGCTTTCCACCCGTGAAAGCAGCGAAGTATTAGACATCAGTGAGATGGCAGTAAAAACACGTCTCTCACGCGCCAGGCTGCGTTTGCGGGAAGAGCTCTCAGATTATTTTGGCGACCGATTGGGAGAAAGGAAATCTCTCTTATGAGTCACGAACAATGCCGATATTTGCTGGGTTCATTATCGGAATATATAGATGGCAAACTGGATGAATCCATATGTCAGGAGATCGAACAGCATATGGCAGGTTGCGAGAACTGCCGTGTAGTAATAGATACTCTGCGGAAAACGGTTTCTCTATACCATGAAGAGGCTTTACATACTCAAACTCCGGAAGATGTTCGCCAGCGTCTCTATAAACGTTTGAAATTGGAAGATTTCTTGCTTAGCAAAAAGCCGTGACATTAAAAAGAGTTTGTTATATGTGTATCTAAAGTAATCGATGTATAAAAATTGCCAAGCAAGTGAAGAGCCAAACGTAACCCAAACCGATGAGCTGAAGCAAGAGACGATTATCCTATTACGGCGCGGCGATTTATGCCCCCAATGCGGGCAAGGACGTATGGATTATGATGGGTTGCTAAATCTTAGCTGCCCGCAGTGCGGTTATACAAATACTACCGGCGGCAGTTTTACCTGATAAACAAATCATTCCCCGTCGGGGAATAAGGCAATAATTAAAGGAGCAAGTGATGGATGCGAAAGTCATCTGGCAGGGACGCATGTCTTTCAACGGGAGAGCCGATAGCGGGTTAGATATTCCGCTGGGTACCGACCCGAGTGTGGGTGGTGACAACGATGGCGCCCGTCCTATGGAGTTGTTTGCCATTGGGCTGGCGGGTTGTACGGCGATGGATGTGATCTCGATTTTGCAGAAAAAACGAATGGGAGTCACGGAATTTGAGGTTCAAGCACACGTTGAGCGCGCCGACGAACATCCTAAAGTGTTTACCCATATCGTATTGGAATATGTGGTTTACGGGCATGAGATCAAGGAAGACGCCGTGGTAAGGGCAATCGAGCTTTCTGCCACACGATATTGTCCGGCTCACGCCATGATGGAAAAAGTATGTCCGATTGAGATCAAATATCATATTTATGAGGAAAAGGATGGCGGCGATCGAAGCCTGGTCGTGAGCGGAGAATTTACGCCTTGATCGCAGGAAAACAAATACAATTATAGCTCCCCCATTTTTAATCGCAAAAAACGGAGAGGCGCGGCGGGGGGTATTACAATATGAAGACAATAAGCGTCACGATTAATTCACTGGGATTGGAAACCCCATAATTTTTCCGGCGGTAAATAAACCCGTATTTTTTCCCCCTCGGGAAAAACATCTTGGGCGGTTGCTTCAGTGGCTAATTCCAATACTGTCTCCCCGACCTTGATTTTTAACCGCGTATGCGTGCCGGAAAACAAGCAGGATTGGATACAACCGCTGATACAATTTTCCATGTGTCGGTATTCTTGATCGATGCGGATATTTTCCGGTCTTATCACAAGATTGACCGGTCCACTTAATGGAGGTTGATTTTTAAGCCGGAATTCTCCAATACCGGTTTGTACTTTTGTCCCTGTTGCCGCCCCGGATAAGATATTGTTCGCCCCGAAGAAAACGGCGGTGGGCAAATTTGCCGGTTTTTCATAGAATGCGCGTGGTTCGTCCACCTGCTGCAAAACACCCTTCAGGATCAACGCCAATTGGTCTGCCATGACCACCGCTTCCTCCTGGTCGTGAGTGACAAAGACGGTGGGTATCCCTTTCTGGCGCTGCAGTTGGCGGGTTAATTCACGCATCTCATCCCGCAAATTGGCATCCAGGTTAGAGAAAGGTTCATCGAGCAGCAAAACCATCGGCTCCACGACCAGGGCACGCGCCAGTGCCACGCGCTGCTGTTGACCACCCGAAAGCTGATTGGGTTTCTGGCGTTCATAGCCGGTTAATTGCATCAAATCCAGCATATCAGCGACTTTTCGCCGAATTGCGGTGGGGGATTCACGGTGCATTTTTAATCCAAAGGCTACATTTTCTTCGACAGTTAAATACGGAAAAAGTAAATGGTTTTGAAAAACCATCACTGCCCCGCGCTTTTCTGCCGGTTGTCCTAGTATCGAATGACCGTCGAATAATATATCGCCCGAAGTGGGTTGGATTATTCCGGCGATCATTTTTAAGATTGTGGTTTTACCGCAGCCTGAAGGGCCTAAAAGCGCGGTTATTTTGCCGTCCGGGATGCCCAGGGTCAAGCCATTGACTGCGGTAACGGCATTGGGAAATTGTTTGGTGAGATTGGAAAGCGATACCCGGGTCATAATCTGCCGAAGCCTCCCAGGGATGTGTGTTGGTTCGTCAGGTAGGGAGAAGCCACCCATAGGACGATCACGGCTGGAATGATGAAAACCAGGCTGATGGCAGATGACACGGCATAATCCCCGCTGTTGATAAAATTCAATAATAAAATCGGCAAGGTAAGCACCCGGCCACCGCCGATGAGCAAAGTCAGCAGATATTGACTCAACGAAATCATAAATGCAAACAACCCGGCCACCACTACCCCTGGCATTATGGATGGCATGGTCACATACAATAAAACTTGCCAGATGTTGGCGCCCAGGGTGCGCGCTTCTTCTTCAAATTCTATATTGTAATTGGCAAAAACACCGCAAAATACCAGCACCACATACGGCAATACAGGGATGAGATGTACCAATATCACCCCAAAGAGTGTATCCGCCAGGTTTAGGTGGATGAAAACCACGTGAATTCCCATAGCGGCAGCGAAACTGGGGACAATCGCTGGCGCCAGGATCAGGAATTTCACCAATGTTTTCCCCTTGAAATGGTATAAACCCAACGCTCTGCCGGCCGGGAGGCCGATTATTAGCGACAGCAAGGTAACGATAATTCCGATAACCAGGCTGGTAGCCGCGGTTTTCCATAGATTAGCTCCCGGTGAAAGTAGATATGCCCAGGGGCGTAAACTCCACTCTGGCGGCAGCAAGGCAGGAAACAACCAGCGCTGGCTGACCGACCATAAGGCCTGCGACGCAAATGGGAGCAGTAAACCACCCAACATTAACAGGGTGATCATGCGAAAGCATATCCTCTTGATATCGCGGCGGGTTTTCATCGACCTACCTTTCGTTAAAACGCATATACAATCCAACCAGGAGGGTGATCGCTAGAGCGATAAACATGCTGATAGCCATCGCTTCGGGACGTGCCGTCAGTTCTACCCGGCTGTATTCACGATATGCCAGAACCGGCAGCATGGAAACCGCTCGCTGACCTAAAATATAGGGGACTTCGTAACCTCCGAAAGTAAACGCGAACACTAAAATGGAAGATGAAATCAGCGCTGGCCGCAACAGGGGCAGGGTGACATATCGAAAACGCTGCCAGGCATTGGCGCCTAATGTGCTGGCGATGGCTCCATAATCCTCGCCGACCGATTGCAGAGCTGCCAATAAAATGACTCCCATAAAAACGGAGGTCTTCCAGATATACTCCAGGATGATCCCCAATCCATAGGGATCAAATACCAAGGCGGGAAAATCTGCCGGTGATTGAATTCGACCGGCGGCATATGCCATGCGGGCGAGCAACCCGCTTTGCGAGAAAAGCAAGAATATACCCACAGCGCCGACACAATGCGGTACCGGTAAGTTTAATTGATAAAAAAAAGTGACCCATTGTTTACTGCGCCAGCCATTTTTTAATATCATGTGCAAGAGAAGGGCGGAATATAAAGCAAAGATGGTGGCGATGGACGTGGACGCAAACGATACCCATAATGTTAACCACAGCGAGCGGAAGAAATCCTGGCGTGAAAAAAGCGCTCGGTAGGCATCCAATGAAAAATGGGTCAAACCAGCAACAGGAAAATACCCCAGGCTTTGCAATCCAGCCAGCGCCATACCGCCAATATACAATACACCGATCAACCCCAATGCCGGCGTCAATAAAGCCGCCAGCCTTATGCATGAAGTGAACATTTCCTGGCGGCTTGTTTTCCTGCTAAATATGCCTTTTCCCAACTTTAACGGCTCATTTACCATTCAAAACATAATCCTCCCAGCCTTCTTCAATAGCCACCAGCCAATCGGCTTGCAATTCCGGCAAACGGTGAGCTGCCAGGGTGGAATCGTCTAAAGTGGCTTCGCCACGCGCTATACCGGAAAACTTCTCCTGCCACTCTGCCGGCAGCTTTTGCGGGTCGAGGGCAGTCAGGTCGCCCCAATTTTCAGGGAGCGCTTTGTGATATTGCGCTTCCGGAGAGAGCACAAAGTTTGCCACTACCATGGCGCCCGCTTTGTGATCAGAATTAAACGTGATTGCCAGGTAATGTGTGTTGGCAATCGTCCCCTCGTCAAAAATGAAAGTACGGGCAGTTTCCGGATATTTCCCCTGGGCGATCAGGTTGGAAGCTTCTGTAGGTGAGTAGGTCATATCGAAGTAAACTTCACCATTGGCGAAAAGATCTTGCATCCGGGTACGGTTTTCCGGGTAGGTTTGGCCTTCCCGCCATAAGGCGGGGGCTATTTCGTTTAATGAATCCCAACAAGAAGAAAACTTGTCATTGAATAACGTCTCGTTATATTCACCCAGGAATTGTTCATAACCGCCTGTTGCGCTGTAACAAACATGGCGCACGAATACACTGCCGGTAAAATCGGGCGGGGCGGGGTAGGTAAATTTGCCAGGATTTTCCTTAGCCCAGGCAAATAATTCTGAAATCGAAGCAGGCGGCGTTTCGATTTTCGCCCTGTCGTACACCATCACAAATTGCGCCTTGCCGTAAGGCGATTCATAACCTTCCACAGGGTAACCAAAATCATACGCTACACTGGCATCATCCCAATTGACATAACGTGTGTTGGGTAAGAATTGTGACCAGGCGCCGTAGAGTAAGTTGGCTTTGTGCATGGATCGGAAATTTTCGCCATTGATCCAGATCAAATCGACCGAACCTCCAGACTCTTTTCCCGCCTGCTTTTCACCCAAGACTTTGTTCACTGTATCCACGATATCTGCTACCGGTACCATATTCAGGGTGACGCCATAGCTATCCTTGATATGCTCCGCGACATAACCACTAACCCAGGTATTGGTAGTATCGCTGCCGCCCCACATGTAAAAATTCACGGTTTGACCTTTCGCTTCGGCTAAAATGTCACCCCAGGTCTTCCCTTTATAACCGGCTGGCGCTTCGGCGCCCTCAGGTGCCTGCTCAACAGAAGTAACGCTTTCCGATTTGGGTGCCTGCACATTCGGATCAGTGATTTCTTGTGGACTCATAGAGGGAGTAGATGTACACGCACTGATAAATAATAAGCAAATTACTAAAATAAATATCTTTTTCATTAAACTTGTATTCTCCATTCAATTATATTAACCCCCATGTATTTTGTTTTGCATGATAGCGTGATGCCAGGAATTGAGCATGATGTTTCGAAATTTTTTAACATCATTGATTTTTGAGGGCAGATTAATACGTTTATGGTCGCTGCTTTCATGCCCTAGAATTAGCGAGCCGTGCATTAAGTCTTCCACCGTCGAGGTTATGTTTACATCCCTTTTGTCGAACAGTTCCGGATTGGAAACAAATATCACCGGCAATAAATCCCATAAATAAAAACGGTCCACACCACAGAATAAGCCAAAAGCAACCAGCCAATTGCGGATTGTGCGGCGCATCTCCCTATCAAAAAAACGTGTCAGACGCAAATCCCGCCAGCCGAAACTCGCCTGTAAGCATAATTGGGCGCTCATCACCGTTAATGCGCAGGGTGAGTTGAGCATCATCCACGAGGCTTGGGCATCGGCGGAAAAATTCAATTCAGCCACATTGCGCCAGCCGATACGCAGGGGTTCGAGATACCCGCCCATGCATATTACCTGCTGCAAGTTGGCGAAAAATTGTGGATCGAGCTTTACGGCAGAAAACAGGTTGGTTATTGGACCGGTAGCGACCAGCGATATTTCTCCGGGATGCGCAGCGCATGTTTCTACCAGGAAATGAGCCGCCTCGCTGGATATTTCTCCGGCTTTTTCTGCACCTTTATACACGGGGATATCCTGGCGACCGTATATTCGTAACAATTGCCGGGTTTGTGTATATGACTGCGCCATGCTTCCATTACCAAACACTGTGGTCACACCCAGTATTTCAATATCTGGCCTGCCCAATAAATACAAAAGCGCCAACCCATCATCTATTTCTTTGAAGGGCAGCCCCAGTGTATTGTCACAATCAAGAATGATTTTCTGCATGATAAAAATGGTATCAGGAATCAGGGATAAGTGAGGAGTGAATGATGAATAGTGAGCGGTGAAATGTGAGGAGCGAGTAGACTGCTTTCCTACCTCCCTGTCCTCCGGACATCCCCTCATTTTCCGCGAAAATGGGGGAAGATGAGGGGGACGGGGCAGGATAGGAGGGGTTTGGGGGGAGATGGGGGGCTTCTGGCTTCCTTTTATTCCTGATTACCTTATTTAAATTTTTATTTCCATATATTGGTCAAACAAGCTCCGTAAAAAATCCATTTGTAAGTATTGGTTAATTTTTTGGAATGTATCTTCATTCTTTAAGATATGTTGGTTGCTTTGGTAAGTGACCCAAGCCATGGTTGACCAGGAAATGCCTCTCAGGCGGTTGAAGGGATCGCGCAGACGGACACGCTCTTCAATCGTATCCCGCAGATGAGCATCGGGAATTGAAGATTTATACATGTCAATGAACCGCTGGTAATCCACATTACTCATGCGGTAATCGGTTTTCCATAAAGTTGTCGTGGGGGCACAGAAATGGGATAAATCTTGCGAGGGGTCACCCCACAATGGTTTTTCCCAATCCACCAGGTGTAATGTTCCCTTTGCCCGGTTGACGATGAAATTACCGGAATTGACTTCAGTATTGATGATGCAATTCCAGGGATCAGCCAGAAAGTACGCTTCTTTCAAGCGCGCCGTGTCTGCCCAATCTAAGACTTCTTTTAGGTAGGTGTATATACTTGGATCGGCTAATTCCGATGTGAGATAAACCTTTAACAGGCGGCTGCATTCTTCGAAAGTCATGCTTAATGGCTGAGTTTCGATGATGAGGTGGTTCCTTTCAACCGGCCAGCTATGGATACGGGCAAACAACCGGGCAGCTACATCGAGGTCGCAGTGATAATCCAACGCTTCGCCAGGCAGGTACTCCATCAGCAGCACGCCATAAGGCAAGTTCTGCCGGGCGTCATCGACAAAATATGGTTTAGGGGTGACGCCTGAATTTTCCAGCAGGCGCAGGGTTTGATATTCATAAAGAATTTGATCCGGGCGGTCAATTTGAGTGCCAATATTTACGCGCAAAACGTAATCATACCCCGCCTGGCTGATATGGTAATTCATGTTATATTCCCCCTGCGCCAAACCGCTGACTATAAATGGATATCCTTTACGCCATCCGGGAACTACCGAAAGATCTATAACGGCAAGGTAATTTTTAACCCGGGGCAATAACTCTTGTAAATTCATACCTTTCAAGGCCGGGTCATTGTGACCAGGCGAACCCCTTGATGTTGAATTTGATGAAATCGATCCCCTGCGGCAACGCTGTCCATCACCGGGTTGATTTTTTCCACGACGCTACCACAAATCATCTGGATGCCATGATTGAATAAAATGGGGCTGAGGGGTGTGCTGGGGCCTAAAATAATGATATATGCTTGAGGGGCGCAAAGCTCTAATAAATATTGCATGGTGCCATTGATAAATGCCATGCTGGTGATGGCGACCACATCCATGTGGGGAATAATACGCGGCGATTCATTGGCATGTAAATCGCCTTCCTGCGGGCGGAGTTCTAACACGTTCAATTCTCCCACTCGGGCTCTCACGTCGGGGATAAATGGGAAATGCCCGATCAGGGCAACCCGCTTCCCTTTTCCCTGGCGGGCAAGCATCTCGCCGGCATTGATATCCACCCAGGTTTCCGGTTGGGGGCGGATCAATGCGTTCAGGCATGCCAACCCAGCGCTGGCCAAAGGTGTACCATGCCGGGGTGCCTGGTGAGCCAGCGCTCTGGCAGATTTTTGCTTCTTCAACTTTTGCAGCTCATCTTGATATTCCCCCAGCTTTTCATAACTTTCATGCGGAACAGATGCCAGCCCACATCGTTGTTGGCCATCGACCGTAACCAGCACCGCACTCCAATGCTCACCGATGCGAATATCTTCTATGACACCTTCCGGCAAGCCTGCTTCTATTTCTTCAATGATTTTCATGGGATTTTTTCCTAATTTATACTGAATTTGTTTGAGAAATCAATGAATGCTTTCCATGGACGCGTGAAAAATTGAATACCCCTCGACCGATGCATTTATTTCTCAATCTGTATGTTAAGTTAGTGGTTTTATTATATTAGAATGATGTACATTCTGTAATATACTAATGGGTTATTTTTAGGGGTGATTTTATCCGATACTCCTTAACGCTGATGTTCTTTATTCTTTACCAAACATATTGAGTTTAACATAAATTGCCACGGGCTGTTGTAGTCTCGGACACAATATGAATAGAGGGACTCCTTTTATTTCCCAATGCGAATATCAACAAAAACTTACTATCTTCGATAGTTTGTTAGCAAGACTTCCCTTATCGTAATGACTTCAGTCGTTATTTTTGGAGAAAACAACTGAAGTCATTGTGATGATTTCGTTGTATACGATAATATCGCGGAGGTTATCTAAGGTGTGCTGCTTATAAGTGGGTATCCTGCCGAGTTCCAGGCTTGCAGTCCTCCACTGATGCATGAAGTGCGCGAAAAACCAGCCTGACGCAAGATATTCACTCCCTCTTTGCTGCGCGTTTCCAAAAGGCAAACCACCAGGATGTCACGGTCCTGAGGCAATTCGTCCAGATGGTTTGACAATTCATCTAAGGGGATGGATGTGCTTCCCTCGATGTGGGCTTGTGCCCATTCTTCTTGAGTTCGCACATCCAGGACAAATGCACCTTCAAGAAATTTTTGGTAAGCCGCAGAGGCTGAAATTTCGATGGGGGCGGTGGATTTTGGCTTAATCAGGAAAGCGACAACCAGAATAGCCAGGGCGGCTAAACCCAGGCCCATCAGTAGCCGATTTCTTTTTTGCTGAGTGGCTCTTTGAGTGCGCATTGCCGAACGTTTGGAAGATGGTGGTTGGGAAGTTTTATGTTTTTTTGACATGGTAAGTTGATTTTCTATTCAATCTTGAGGGTAATTTTATAGCAATCTGGATGATGATCTGTGATTGGTCAGGCTGCTTCTCAAATATGATTTAATACTCCCTTTCCGAAGATATGTCAATAAAAATTATACGTGATGTTTGGGATTTTTGGGTAAGAGAATTGCAGCGAAATATAAAAGAAAGCGAGAGATGCGCCATGGCGATCAATAACCGGCGGGTTACCAGCCAGGGAACATTGTTACGAATTTTTCCTTAAGGTGTACTCTGCACCCAGGAATCTTTTACTACTTCGCTGCTTGCGGCAGGTAGATAAGATGATCGGTTGGCATGGTGATTATCGTATCGGTCAGCAGCGACGGGTCGGTGGTGAGTGTGATCGTGTATCTGGTGTAATTTGTCAGATCGGTGAGGGTATAGGTGCGTGTGGGCTGTGGGAGTCCGGTGATGGGCGAAGGCGGAGCTTCCGTCGAATCGTCGTAGGCAATCGTCCAGGTTGTGGCGTCGGGCACAGTAATATAGGTGGTCCAATATAAATATACAGTTCGATCGCCAGGTACAGCGCTCAACTCGAGTTGTGTATCAAACTCGTATGCCCCAAAATCGGGGGCTGTTCCCTCGTAAGACAGGCTAATTCCCTGGTTTTGTGTCCAGGAAAGAACTCTGTCAACCGTGATCAGGTTGGATTCATAGTTGACGTTTGTGATGCGCGCCGATTGTCCGCCGGAGAGTTGAATCTCATCCCCCTGCACATGGGGGATGCCCCATCCATCGATGAAATATCGGGCATCTTCTACCTGGAACTGCGTACCCGAACCGCTGCTGCTGGTGATCCTGGTTGTAACCGGACCCGCATCGATACAGGGACTGCCGGCGCGCAGGTGCAAATCGGGCAGATTAGGGTTATCAGGATCGGTCGAAGTTGGGTTGGTAAATTTCGGGTCTGTACCAGATGGATCCCAGTTGTCTATCACTATTTGGGGATCTACCTTGCCTTCGTAAGTGACTGTGTTTATTTTATTATCGAAGAAGAGATTGCCCTTGACGATATTCCCGACAGGGCTTTGGTGACTCCAATTGGCAAAATATATTCCCCCCTGGAAGCCGGGATCAGGCTCAGCCATGTAGTGACCGTTATGATAAAACGTATTGCGGTAGATACGGTTATAGTCGGCGTGGTCCTGCCCGGCGGCGCTGGAGACGACCTGCAGCCCGCCGCTGGCGCTTTGATAGAACAAGTTGAAACGGAGAAGATTATAGGGGGTTCGCAGCGCCAGCCCAGAGCCGCCGTTATAGCCAAAGCGGTTGCCCTCGTATAAATTGTACCCTCCCACTGGTCCCTCAGTGATCGAGCCGCGATACCCTTCGTAATCCCAATTGGCGGGATTGGTTTCATTATGAAAGTAATTATTCCGGATCACATTATATTTGCTGTAAACGCCAAGCGTGTGGTGACCGCCATAGGCAAATATGTTGTCTTCGATGAGATTGTAGTAACTCTCGTCAACTGGGTCTTCCGTCCAACTGCCAATATCCAGTAAGCCGCCTCTATGTTCCGCATAACTGCCATACACCCAGCGGTAAAACGTGCAATGGTGGACCCAGTTGTAGGTGGAGTTTTCGCTGGCTGGGGTGCTATCGTTGTAATCGTCCGCAATGAGTGCGCCCACCCAGTCTCCGGATTCGGGACTGCGGGTATCGAAATGGCAATAGCTGATCGTATTATAGTGACCGCCATAGATACGCATGAACCGTCTGAGGTTGTAAAAATTGATGCCATTCACCGTGATATATGACTTTTTATAGATATAAATCCCGTAAGACGAATCGCGAATGGTCACGTTCTCCTGGTTGTAACGCGTGTAGATGATGCGCACGCTGTCCGAAGAGCCCGAATTACTTGGGCGGATCTGCTGATCGGTGTAAGTGCCACCCCGGAGATAAATCGTGTCCCCAGCTACGGCATTTGTATTGGCTGTGCTTAAGGAACATGCATTGGTGCCACTTAATGGCAGTATGCTTTTACAGCTTGTCCATGCTGCCTGCCCATCCGGGCTGACCCAGTAGGTGGTATCCGAGTCGCTTAAACCCTCAAGCGAGGCGGATGCATTGGCAAGAAGAGGGTGCGGTATTATGGCAATCTGCAGCAAAAAGGTGAAGATTATCACAAAAATCGTGTTCTTTTTCATTTCATGCCTCCTGGCAACCGATCAGGGGGTGGGTGGTTGGAATGCCAACGGCATGTAGTATATGTAGTCTGTTGGCATCACGCGCACCGTATCCGTCAGAGTCGGAGCGCCGTCTGCTATCGCCTGTAACGTAACGGTGTACCACTCATAGTTCGTCAGACCGGTGAGAATAAAAGTACGGGCGGGTTCAGGGATTTCGGTGATGGGAGAAGCCTGATCGCCGGGTGTGCCCTGGTAATCGATGGTCCAGGTGGTGGTTGCGGGCAGGGCAACGTTGATGGTCCAGGTGAGGATGATCGCTTTATCTGCCGGAAGCCCTACCAGTTCCACTTCAGGCATCGCTTCATACGGACCGATATCCCACCCAGCGATCTGCGGACGGACGAGGAATTCTTTATCGTAATTGAAACCCGAGAGTGGGATACCCTGGTCAATGGCGGGCGAAAAAGTACGCAGGTGATAATCCCCCGCTGAGGGATTCCGAAAACGCGGGTCAATCCCGAACAGGCTGTGCTGATCGTATTCGGGTTGTTTGGATGGCCAGGAGAAATCGGGATAATGAAGGTTGTAATCCCACACCGATCCGATCTTGGAGGCGTTGTCATTGATCTGCGAACCGCTGCCGTTGTTATAAAAAATATTGTTATAGACGGTCAAATAGGGGTTATTGCTCAAACCAAAGCCGCCGTAATGGCTATCGGCGATAATGTTGTTCACAAAGGTGAAATGATCGGCTCTGCCGCCCTGGATGGCGAACGCCCTGGCATGGCGGAAGATATTATTGCGGAAGGTAATGTGATGGATCTCATTGCCGGTGCCGTTCACCTCGCTCGAATCTTCGATCATCAACATTTGACCAAAATCATCGCAGGTGTTGCCTTCGATCAAAATGTCATGAGCGAACTGGCTGTCGGGATACACGGAGAAACTCTGAAAACAATCGATATGAGGGTCGCCGTATTGCTCCTCATCCAGATAATCGTGCATGAAGTTATTGCGGATGGCATGCCCGCTGCCGAAGAAGCGCATGGCATCCGAATCGCCGCCCACGTGAGCGCCGGTATCCGTGTTGGCATCCAGCCCATGCGAGAGATTGTTGCCCTCCACCAGCCAGTCCTGCCCTACAATACCGATGCCGGTACCCTGCACCCGGTAGAGAATATTATCCTTGATCACCGCCTCAATATTATCGTGCCCTTCGCCGCGAATACCAATGTAATCATAGCCGTCAAATTTGGGGTTGAGATCGTGCAGGAAATTACCCACGATTTGCACCTGCCCGGTATTTGCCAGACGAATACCGCCGCGAGCGTTTGAACCTCCCTCTTGATAAATGGCTGTGATCTCGAAATTCTCGATACGCACATAGCCGACCGGGGTTGTGCCGGGATAAGCCGGATGCAGGTCGAAACCTTTGGTAACAGCGTTGACCGCCGGATTGCCCGGGGTTTGCACCGGATGCGCCGGGTCGAAGCGGGCATTCCAATTCACCAGACTGGTATTGGGGACAGTAGTCCCCTTGAAGGTGATATATTGCCCTGCAGCACCGCCGTGCTCGATTACGGTACGGCCGTAATTTCCCGGCTCGACGAAAATGGTGTCGCCGGGTTGGGCTATATCCGCGGCGTGCTGGATGGTGAGCCAGGGCAATGCCTGTGTGCCGGGATTGAGGTCGCTGGTTTGGGGATGGTTTGCATCCACGTAATAAAATGAACCAAGCGCCGCCGTGGTGAAATCACTCTCGTCGGAGACGGTTTCGTTGTCGCCGATATCGATCGAACGCGCCCGGAATTGATATAGGGTCGAGGCGTCGAGACCGCGCAGCAACACCGAATGGGCAGCCACCAGGGTTGTGTCCAGCACCGTGAATTGACTATCTCCTGTTATTGAGCCAAATGCCACCTGCGAGGTGGTCGGTTCGTCGGTCGTCCAGGTCACCTCGGCGGTGTAAGGGGTAATATTGTTCACCTGTACGTTTGAGATCACCGGCGGGGTGACATCCGCTGAGTCGATGGAAAAACTGATCAGAAAATCATCGTTATTGGTGTTTGTGGCAGTATCCTGGCATTTGACGGCAAAGGTGTAACTCTGTTCATCGTGCAGTCCGCTGATGAGCTGGGTGTGGGTGATGCCGCCAGTGTTCTCGAAGGTATTGGGCATGGCATTATACGCCACCCCTTCGCCGGTCGCATAACGGCAGATGGCATTCTCAGCAGTATCCAGCGCCAATGTGACCTGGGTGGTATCGGAGGGCAATTCGCCAGAAGGCGCACCATTGAAACGGATGGGCGGCACGCTGTCTGTTCCGCTGGCAGCTTCATCGGCGCCGATGTCCCAGCCGCCTGAGCGCGCCACTCCGTCGATATCGTCGGCAATCGGATTGACCGGATCGTGAGATAGATCCAATCCATAATTGCGCGCCCCCCCGTCGCTGGCAGCCAGGTGATAATTGCCTGCCGAGGGATTGACAAAAGAAAAAGTCTGATTCAAACGAGAATGGAAGCCGGGCGCTGAATCGTCCGATGAGGCGTTGAAATCAGAACCGGGGTAATAGCTGCCGTAGAAATCCTCCCCCGGTGCATCGGTCAGGTTGTTCTTCGCCACCACCACCCCGCCCGAACGGATGGCGAAGCCGCTGGTGATACCGGCGATGGTGTTGTTATAGAGGTAGGCTGTACCGCCGCCGGTTTGGATGCCGGCAGTGTAACCCGGTTCCCCCACCCCATAGATGACATTATTCCAGGCGTAGAGTGTGCCGCCCAGGGAATAACTCATCAGCCCGCTGGCTGTACTCGTCCCATTGCCGTGGATCAGGTTGTGGCTGAAGTGGATTTCACCCACCCCCTCATCGGTGTTGGGATTGAGATAAATCAGGTGGTCGCAAGTATTCCCCGAAATATCCAGCCCTTCCACACGAAAATAAGCCACGCTGCTGTAAATCGGTCTATCGCCGCTGGTTTGCAGCCGGTAGCCGGAGTTGGGTGTGCCCTTATGGCGGGCTTCGGGTGTGGTGTATATAAGGATGTAATGAGAGGCATCGGTCGTCCATCCCCCCAGGGCAAGCGGAGTGGTATCCGCTTGAGTCCAGGTACCCTCGATGCGGGCGACCGCCGTCAGACCGGCGGACACCAAATCACCCTGCGGAGCAGCGCCGAAATCGATCCCGCCGAAATGGGCTTCCCAGGCTGCTAATGAGGTATAACATGGTTCTGGTCCCGCATAGCTGATGCAACTCTGGCGGATGACGGCTGTCACTTCGGTTGTGCTGGAAGGGGATTGACACCTGGCGCTCCCCGTCTTCAAACCCAAAATCAAGCACGCAACCAGGAAAATATTGGTCAACTTGTGCATGTCAACCTCCTTGCCATATACCTATCTCCCCAAAAGAATCCATGATCTATGACCCAGTCTAACGGCAATACCCTTCTATGGATTTGGATATTATAATGAGCAGAAGTATTTTTGGTGGTTAAGAACAGGATAAGGGATATAACTGTATTGTATTTATTTTGAGATCAAAGCACAACTTTATCGTCGTAGGTTGCGTCGTAACATGATGGTTGGGATGCGTCGCGATGCATCCCAATAGATAAACGCATCTCAACTATTACGCAATCATATAATCACGAATTTCAATAATAAATATCATTGATTACTTTATAGATCAAAATGAAATACAATCCCAACCATCAACGAAAATCGATTCGCCTGAAAGGATATGATTACACCCAAACGGGCGCCTGTTTTGTCACCATGGTTACCTGGCAGCGCGAATGTCTGTTTGGTATTGTTGATGCGAACCAAATGAGGTTGAACGAATTTGGCAAAATTGTCACCGCAACATGGGAATGGTTGCCGGCGCAATATCCGTATGTCGAATTTGGCGCATGGTGCGTCATGCCCAATCATGTTCATGGGATTATCATCATTAATGGTAGGGATGCGTTTCCGGGTAGGGATGCGTCGCGACGCATCTCTACCGTCGATTCGCGACGCGCCCCTACAACCATTGATTCGCGTCATGATCAAATGGATATAAAAATCAAACCCCTCGGTCAATTAATTGGTGCCTTCAAAACCGTATCCGCCAAACAAATAAATATTCTGCGAGATTCAATCGGCGTTCCGGTTTGGCAACGAAATTTCTATGAACATATCATCCAGAATGAAAAGGAAATGCAACGCATTCACACATATATCCAAAACAATCCCCGCAATTGGAAAAACGATAAAGAAAATCAATAATTCGTTCTTGACATAAAATTATCGTATAAACCCAAATACGGTTTTATCTTTACAGCCTAATAATGGAATTGCAAAGATCGTAATTATCATTGTCCCACCATATAAAACAATAACAGTGAGCGCGGAAGGGCTCGAACCTTCAACCAATGGCTTAAAAGGCCACTGCTCTACCATTGAGCTACGCGCCCCTGTTTAGCGGAATGCATTCTATCATCTTCTCCAAAATGCGTCAATTCTTCTTGGGGGATTGGTGAGGAGTGAGGGGTGGGGGGAATCTGTTGTGGATATCAAAAACTGGGCAGAAAGTAAAGGGGGAGGGGGCACTTTTGAAAACCAGAAATGGGGGGATGCATATACCAACCCCTCCCCAATTTTCGTTCTGTGAAAATGGGGGAGGCTGGGTAGGGGCTAGTATCCCACAAACCGCAAGGCGTTTTGGGCATCCAGATAATTGGGGTTTTCCACCAGCGCTCTTTGAAATTCGGCTACTGCTTCAGCGATTTCACCCTGGCGGTAAAGCGCCCACCCATGCCATAAAAGCGCCTCCTCGGAAGTGGGGGTGCGTTTGAGGGCGTACTCAGTCAACGCCAAAAGGTCATCATTGCGATTGGCGTGGAAATAGGCAAAGAACGGCCCAAACTGGTAACGCAGCATACGCTGGGGAATACCGATCTGGCGTGCCTTATCATAAGCCTGGGCTGCCTCGGCATAACGCTCGAACCATACCAGGCTGCTGCCCAGGTTGAACCAGGCATAGGGATTATCTGGATCGGTTTTGGTCTCTCCCTGTGAAATTTCCAGGGCGCGTTGGCGGTTGGCATCCACATCCCAATCTTCCCCCAGGATGGATTTAACCAGTTCCTCCTGCTCAACAGGGTAAACCACCAAATAAATTCGGTTGAACGTTTGCCAGTATTCATCCAGCATTTCATAGGAGACCTGTAAATTCGCCCCGTGATAGCTATCCTGGGTGATGAATACTTGCTCGGCATCATCATAGCCGGTCAACAGGTTATAGTGTGCTGCCCACAGGTCGTCATTAGGCCAATAAGCCGATTCGAAATAAAAGGTCTCTTCCACAATCACCGGCAATCCGGCTGCAAGTAACGTTTTGAGTAATTTAATATCACCCGCTACACGGAATTCGGCGTTCAACCAGCCCGCGTAATTACGCACATAATAAACCAACTCATCCACGTTTACATTGCGGTCGTGCCGCTGCGGTTTGAGGATGTTGGCGATATCCAACTGGTCGCCGCCCCAACCGAAATAGCGAAGATACATGGTCAGTGCTGCCGGACCGCAATTATTAATATCCTGTAATTCCCACTTCGGGGCGGTGAGTGTAACGCTTTCCGGCAGAGGGGTCGGGGTAAGGGTTGGCGAGGGGGTGGGAATCGCAGCTACCATTTTTACACCCGTTTCCGCAACCGTGGGTTGAGGGTGCGATGTAATAGCAACCGCCGGGGGTGGCAAAGCCGTGGGTACTTCCCCTGCCGGATTGACCACACTGCGCAGATAGGTGAATGCAAAATCCAATCGCCATGAAAGGCGCTGGTTTACATAGGGGATCTGGTAGATAAGTATCCCGATTGTTACCAATCCGGCTGCGGTTAATAATGCTAATGAAATATTCCGCTTCCACATGGCGGCTATTGTAACATCGGGGGAGTGAATAGGTGATTAGTGAATGGTGAAAGTTGACCAGTAGCCTGTGCCTCGTTATCAGTACTCCGGAACTAATGCTACATAAATAATGCTCGAAAACAGAGAACGGAATATTATTAACTGAGAGCTGATGACTGATAGCTGACAGCTTCTTTTGTTATAATACGCGACATGAAGTATCAAATTTGGACTGAAGGGTGCCAAATGAATGTGGCTGATTCACAACGGGTGGCATCTGCCCTGGAGCAATTGGGCTACGAATCTGCTGCCAAACCGCAGGATGCTGATGTGATCGTACTGAATACTTGCGTGGTGCGGCAGAGCGCCGAAGATAAAGCCATAAGCTGGCTAAATAACCTGCGCCCTCTGAAAAAACAAAACCCCAACCTGGTCATCAACCTTATGGGCTGCCTGGTAGGTGTTAAAAGTCCTGATAAACTACAAAAACGCTTTCCATTTGTGGATGTCTTTTCACCTCCTTCTGACCCCCAACCGCTGGTGGCATTTCTGAGTCAAAGTGAAGACCAGTTTTTGGAACAAGCTGAACGGCAAAAACGTCTAAACATTCAAGATGAAGAAATCGTATTGCCCATGGCAGAATGGGGCAAACTGGTGTCGGCTTATGTGCCGGTGGTGTTGGGGTGTTCCCATGCCTGCACGTATTGCATCATCCCTTACCGGCGTGGCATTGAACGCAGCCGTCCGTCATCCGATATCCTCGCCGAAGTGCGTTGCCTGGTGGAACAAGGTGTTCGTGAGGTAACATTGCTGGGACAGATTGTCGACCGTTATGGCAAGGATATGCCTTCGGAACCCAATCTGGCAGGATTGTTGCACCTTCTACAAGAAATAGATGGGTTGGAACGCATTCGATTTTTAACCTCCCATCCCGGCTACTTGAACGAGGAGTTGTTGGATGCCGTCGCCGAATTGCCCAAGGTCATGCCGCATATTGAAGTACCCGTTCAGGCAGGCGATAACCAGGTATTGGAGAACATGAGGCGCGGTTACACTGTGGAAGATTATGTACATTTGGTGGATGATATCCGCTACCGGTTACGTCATAAATCACCAGGCGTTTCCATTGCCACCGATATCATCGTGGGCTTTCCGGGTGAGACTGAGGCGCAATTTTTAAATACTTATGATTTATTACATGATTTACGTCTGGATGTTGCCCATCTGGCGCGATACTCCGCCCGCCCGGAAACAGTAGCCACCCGTCACCTGATCGATGATGTGCCTGAGCAGGAAAAGTGGTCTCGTTTCCGCCACCTGGAACAATTACAAGAGGGCATAGCCGGAGAGATTAACGCGGCCTATAAAAACATTATCGTTGAGGTGCTTTTTGAAGAAAACGTACGTGGTCGTTGGAGAGGACGCACACCCACAAACAAGCTGGTATTCGTTTCCAGCCAGCAAAATTTGCGTGGACAAACCCGCCTGGTTCATATAGATTGGAGTGGGCCATGGTCTATGCAAGCATCTTTAACATAAACGCGGTTGCTAAAACGCAAAACTCGTTGTACACTTTGAGAATGATCACGGATGAAAGATGAAAGAGGTTACCATGATTAATAAAAACACTCGTCCGATTGCAATTTTGTCAATAGTGCTGATATTCATGAGTGCTTGCAACTTACCCGGCACGACTACTTTACCCCCTGCCGTCACCGCGGTTGGCGCGGATGTAATTTACACCGCCGCAGCGCAAACATTGGCGGTGCAGCTTACTGAACATGCGCCTACCCCTGGAATGGCTACAGATACTCCTGATGCGGGAGTTCAGGTTGTTGAAGAAACGAACACACCGTTGATCCCGCCCACCGATACACCTTCGCCATATACATCAACTCCTGAATTCACCAACACGCCCATGTTTACCGCCACCAGTTCCAATCCGATGATCACTGCCAGTATGCCCACCAATTGCCGCACCGGTACCAGCAAGGATTATCCTCGCGTAGGATCGTTGAATGTAGGCGATGTTTCCCAGGTGATCGGACGCAACAGCACCAGCACCTGGTGGTACATCGAGAATCCCAGCAATCCGGGAAGTTATTGCTGGGTGTGGGGTGAAACAACTTCGGTGACAGGCAATACTTCTGCCTTGCAGGTGATGACCCCGCCCCCACCACCGCCCACATCCACTTCTGAAACAGCGTCAAGCTTCAGCACGTCTTTCGCCGACACACATAAATGCAGCGGCGATAAATATGCCTATTTCAAAGTCACCAATAGCGGTGGTAAGGCATTGGAATCGGCAAATGTGAAGATTAAAGATGAAACCGATGGCGACACCATATCATCTGCTTCGAGCAACAAGCCGTTTTTGTCAGGTACAAGCGATTGCTCGGGCGATGACACATTGGAAGTTGGCGATTCTGCCTATGTAGCCGGTTATCTTGGCGGAGGTAATTCGGGTCATGAAGCAAAAGCCGCCATCTATCTCTGCACTAAAGAAAGTTTGGAAGGCTCGTGCACCAACATTGTCATCACATTTACCATACCATAGTATGCCTTTTTAGAGGCAAAGCACACAAAATTGACCTGCCAGTAAAACTGCTGGCAGGTTCTATGGTTATTGTGCTTTTGGCTTTATCTGCCTGCAACATGCCGCGTAAAAGCGCCACAAAAACTGTTTCCGCGGCGGGTATGATATATACGGCTGCTGCTCAGACCCTGGAAGCGGAGTTAGACACGGCAACTTCCATGGCTGCCATTGCCTCTTCTACCCCGCAACCCTCCCTTACTCCTGAAATTGCCGAAACGCCCTCTCCCACCGAAACGGAGGATGTCGAGGAAGAGGATGAGGATGATTATGATTACGAAGGACAACCTCCGGCGCCACCCCCTCCACCTACCGCTGTTCCCTGCGACCACGCCACGTATATAAAAGATGTGAGTTATCCTGATAATACCGAGTTGGCAGCCGGTACTACTTTTGTCAAAACATGGCGTATTAAAAATACCGGCGCCTGTACTTGGTCGGAAGATTATGCCGTCGTCTTTATGGGCGGCGATGAGATGGACACGCCTTCTTCCGTATCCATGCCACACACGGTACACCCCGGCGAAACAGTGGATATTTCGGTGGATTTATTAGCGCCGTCTTCACCGGGCACATACCGTGCGGAGTATAAATTGCGCAGCGATACCAACCAGGTCTTTGGCATTGGCGGGAATAAAGCATTTTGGGTTCAGATCAAAGTCACTGCTGCCACCGGTTTACTGTTGGATTTCATTGCAAACGCCAAATCCGCCGAATGGAGCAGCGGGCTTGGCAGCCCTCCTGGCACCGAACTGGAATTTGACGGTGCGGAGGATAGTGTTGAAGGTGTTGCCAAAATAATGGACGGCGTGAAATTAGAAGATGGCTCCACTTCAGGGAAAGTGCTATTAACCTTTCCCAAGCATGAAAGCAACGGCTATATCATGGGAGTATATGAAGAGTATACGGTTCAAAAGGGCGATCATTTTAAAGCGCGGCTGGGTTTTATGCTTTCGGGCGATACATGCAGCGGCGGTGACGTGTATTTTCAATTGGCTTACAAAGATGACGATGGATACCATTTGATCAAAAAATGGAATCAGACCTGCAATGGCGGGCAAACTCCGGTCGATGTGAACCTTTCGGATTTTAAAGGACGCACTATCCGCTTTGCCCTTCTCGTAACAGCCAATGGCGATCCCACCAACGACTGGGCGATCTGGAATTCCCCGCGCATCGAACATCCGTAATACAATAAGTTAACAATTTTCAGTAAATAATTATTGTGGAAATCTTGGGAATTTTCCCCCATTTTTGCTTTTCATAACAGGGAAGGGCAGGAAGGGGGGCTGAATTCCTCATTAATCTATGATTATTTTTATGTGACACATACTAATATCGTATTAATCTGTTGTGGGGTAAAATTATTGCCATAAGTATTCAGGCAAACAAAATTACTCTGAATGAAAGGTTTTTCAAATAGGAGTTGAGATGGCTAGAAAAAAATATTCGTTGTGGGCGGCGCTTACGATTTTCGCAATCATGTTAAGCGCATGCCAGTCTGAACCTGCAGAACCCACAGCGACACAAGTTGATCCTGCTGCAATTTTTACCGCGGCGGCAAAGACGGCGTCTTTTCTGCAGACGGAAATTGCAGCCAGCACTCCCAGCCCAACAGCCTCTGAAACATTGGCGCCTGTAACACCAACCATTACCCCCACCCTCACATTGACACCCACCGTGGCTAGTGGCGCTACCGGTGTTTCTCCCGATAAAGCTGATTTTGTAAGCGATGTATCTGTTCCTGATGAAACCCAATTCGCGCCAGGGCAGTCTTTTACGAAAACCTGGCGGATTAAAAATAGCGGAACAACAACCTGGACCACAGACTATGCTTTAGTGTATGCCACCGGTAACCAGATGGGAGGAGCGGCATCGATTCCTCTGACCAGCAGCATAGTCCCCGGCAGTTCAGTTGACCTGTCTGTGGATTTGATAGCCCCCATGGAACAAGGCCGGTACGTGAGTTATTGGATGCTTCGCAATACCAGCGGGACAAATTTTGGGGTTGGTCCAAACGCCGATCAGGCAATCTTTGTAGTGATCAATGTGGTGGGCAGCGCCACACTCACCCCAACCGGGCAGACAACTACTTCCGTCACACCGACTGCCACAACCGGTTCAAGCGCCAATACCGCGACGGCAACGAATGCCGCGCCAACGTCTACTTCTACAACGGCCTCGGCAGCCGTCGGCAATTTAGGGATCAGTGTCAGCACGCCTAATTACTCGGGAGCATGTGCGCCATATCTCTTGGAAGTTCCGGTTTCTTTCACGGTATACGAAGAAACCGATATTTCCTTCGAATTGATTGCCGGGTCGGATACGGGAGGTATGTCAAATGTCCTGTTGCCTGATCCCGCTTCATACAGCAATATGCCGGTCGGCACCCATCCCGGGAAATTTACGGTAACGATATTCGATTCTTCCAGCGGCTGGCTGCAATTCCATGTAATCTCTCCGGTGGATTTATATTCGTCAAAAGTCAATATCCTTTTCACTTGCGAATAAGGCTCGCCGGTTGTATAAATGACGCTCACACACGCCATCCAGGTTGAAGCCCATCGTCTTGGATTTGACCTGGTTGGCGTTACCACCCCATTCCCACCCCCTCATTACCAGAAATTTGAAGAATGGTTATCTGCCGGCTATCACGCCGGGATGGCGTACCTTGAGAAAATGTCTTCCCGTGTGCGCCGCGCCAATCCCTTAGAGATATTGCCCGATTGTCGTAGGATCCTTGTGCTGGGAATACGCTATCCGCCTTCTCCGGGCACCATGACAGAGTTCTATGACCCCACTTCCGGTTTGGTAGAAGATGTGAAATCAAGCCCTTATCGTGGACGCGTTGCCTCTTATGCCTGGAGTGAGGATTATCACCAGGATATCCCAACACGCTTGAATGATCTGGTTGCGTTCATTGAGACTGAAATGGGTAAGACGGTTCCCCATGCCTGTTATACGGATAGCGGGCATATCCTGGAGCGCGACCTGGCTCAGCGCGCCGGTTTGGGTTGGATAGGCAAAAACACCAACCTGATCAATCCACAAATGGGCTCCTACTTTCTTTTAGCGGAAATTTTGCTGGGGATAGAATTGGAGATAAGTGCGCCATTTGAACAGGATCGCTGCGGGACATGCACCCGCTGCCTTGAAGCCTGCCCCACCGGCTGTATACTACCGGATCGCACGTTGGATGCTTCCCGCTGTATTTCATATCTAACCATCGAGAATAAAGGCAACATCCCGGTTGAGCTTCGCAGTAAAATGGGCGAATGGGTTTTTGGCTGTGATATCTGTCAGCAGGTTTGCCCGTGGAACCGGCGTCTTACTGCTCCTGCCGGGGCAGAGGCATATGCACCGCCTGGTATTGCTCACCCCGATTTGACCCAGGCGCTTTCTTTAACCCCTGAAGATTTTTCCCGCCAATTTCGAGGAAGTCCGGTGAAACGCACTAAACGCACCGGATACTTGCGTAATGTCGCTGTAGCCCTGGGAAACCAACTCGTTGCATTTCCAGATCACAAACAGAGGCCTTTAGCCGTTGCCGCCTTAAGAGAGACTTTGATACATGATTCCCAACCCCTCATACGCGCCCATGCCGCCTGGGCATTGGGCAGAGCCGGTGAGGTGCAAATCCTTCAGACGGCTTGCCGCTTGGAACGTGACCCGTCGGTTCTAAATGAAATTCAAATTGCCCGAGACCAGTAAGGGCAATCACGCAGGAAATGGGGTTAAAATTATCATCTGAAGCCATAAAATCATTGCCATGATAGTGAAATCTCTCATGACCTGGATTTATGAGATTTTTGGCGGTTTATCATGACGGATGATGTTCGGGAATACCCTGTTAGAGCAGGGTATGGTAAAAACATTTTTTGGATTATCGGGAATGACGACACGCATACATTACTCTTGCCTCATGATTTTATTGATAATTGGGATAAGCGCCTGCCAGACCGCCGGGACACCCACGCCAGACTCGCCACCGAGTATTACTCTGGTTAATCCAACAATACCCAATCCCTCGCCAACAGCGCTTCCTTCGCAAACAGTTACTCCCGCGTCACAGCCTGAGCCAGCTCTTATCCCTTCATCCACCACCATCCCGGTGACCACCCTGCTTTTCACCGGTAATATCGTGCCGGCGCGTTGTGTACAGGCAAAAATCGATGAGGTGGGCGAAGCCGATTATATCTATGCGGAGGTTAGAGAGATCATCTCTCAGGCTGATATCGCCGTGGGCGTCTTTAACGGCACCATGAGTGACTTTCCCAGCCATACCGGGTGTGTGCCGACATATGTATTGGTGAGCAGCCCGCAAAACGCAGACGCTTTACAGCGCGCCGGTTTTGACATCATGAATGTGGCTACCAACCATATCAAAGATTGCGGCAGGACCGATTGCGGCGACCGGGCTTTTTTCGATACGCTGGATAACTTAAAACGGGTTGGTATTATCTCTGTAGGTGCGGGGAAAAATGAACAGGAAGCGCTGCAGCCGGCGGTGATGACCGTGAATGGGGTACGGTTTGGTTTCGTCGCTTTGAGCCAGTTGGAACAGGGTGGTGTATTTGCGACGGAAGAAAAAGCTGGTGTGGCACAATTGAACAGCGAAAACATTGCATTTGCCATCGATGCGGCAAAACAACTCGCCGATGTGGTGATTTTTATGCCGCATTGGGGGCCGGAAGAGGTCTCTGCGCCTAATTGGCTGCAACGCAATCTTGCCCATGAGATTGTGAAAGCCGGCGCCGATGCAGTGGTAGGCAACCATACCCATGTGGTCCAAGGAGTACAAGAAATTGCAGGGATTCCGGTATATTATGGGTTGGGAAATTTTGTATTTGACCAATGGCAGCGCGATCACCAACAGGCAGTCATATTGAAATTGATGTTCCGGGGTAGCACTTATATCGGGTACGAATACATCCCTACCCGGGTAGAGAAAAACGGCACCGTGCATATCGCCGAGGCTGAGGAAGCTGCGGAAATCCTGGAAAGGATCGAGATAGCCAGTGAGGGATTACATTGAAATCATATTCCACGGTTTATGCATTGTCTGGCGCATTTCTTGCAAGTGATAATAAATAAAAATTCGATATAATAAACCATGCATGCTAAATCGACCAATTCAAGACTCCCGGTTTTTATTTCCATTCTCTTGTTATTAACAGGTCTCAGTCTGGCTTGTTCCCGATCTGCCTTACCTGAAGAGGAGGCTTCGTGGCGTGTGCCCGGGTTGCAGCCCACAGCTGCCCCTGTCATTCAAAGCCCCAACCTGCTCTCACTATTGCCCCCCACTCGGCTTCCGGGGGAGCCCATCCTGACGCCCACACCGGATAATCCCCATCCTGTGCCTTCACCGCGCACCGATGCTGAAAAATATATTGTCCAGTATGGCGATACGCTGGGCATCATTGCGGAACAATATAATATTTCTCAAGAGCAACTGATGGAAGCCAACCAGTTGTATGATCCCAATTTGCTAGCGGTAGGTCAGGAATTATTTATTCCCATCGCACAGCCGGAGGGTAACAGCCCTGATTTTAAGATCATTCCGGATTCCGAGCTGGTGTATGGTCCATCTGCCGCGTTGTTTGATATCAAAGCGTTCGTGAACAGCAAGGGCGGTTATTTAAGCAGTTATCAGGAAGAGATCAGCGATAAAGTATTAAGCGGCTCGGAAATTGTTGTACGGGTTTCGCAAGATTATTCGGTAAACCCGCGATTACTATTAGCAATTCTCCAGTACCAAAGCCAATGGCTCACAAAAATCAATCCGAAGGCGGCTACATTGGATTATCCCCTTGGCATTCGGCGAGAATCGCAAAAGAAAGGGTTGTATCATCAACTCGCCTGGGCTGCCAACCAGCTCAACCGGGGATATTATCTTTGGCGGGTGAACGGCGCCAGCACCTGGCTATTAACCGATGGCAAGGTCATTCCTGTTTCGGCTACCATCAACGCTGGTACGGCTGGGGTGCAAAATTTGTTTGCCCAATTGTACGGGGAAGATAAATGGACGATTGCGGTATCTGAGGAGGGTCTTTATGCAACTTTCAATACCCTCTTCGGTTTTCCCTTCGAGCAAGCAGTCGAACCGCTAATACCACTCCAATTGAAAAATCCCTCTTTGCAACTCCCATTTGAACCCGGTAAAGTATGGTCATTCACGGGAGGGCCTCACCCTGGCTGGGATAACGGCTCTGCCTGGGCTGCTTTGGATTTTGCGCCTCCCGGTGAAGCCAATGGCTGCATGATCAGCCAGGACTGGGTGGCGGCGGTGGGCGATGGATTAATCATACGCACGGGAGAGGGGGTGGTCATTCAGGATTTGGATATACCGGGGGACCTGCCCAGTGATGGTTACGAGCAAACCGGATGGGTTATTTTATATATGCATGTCGATGAGCAGGAACGGGTGGAGTCTGGCGTTACTGTGAAAGCCGGTGAACACATCGGACACCCATCCTGCGAAGGGGGGCTCTCGAACGGTACCCATGTACATATCGCAAGGCGATATAATGGCGAATGGATCGCGGCCGATCAAAACATGCCATTTATCCTGGATAATTGGGTGTCTATTGGTGTCGGTGTAGAATATGATGGCTTTTTGGAACGCGACGGTGTACGTATTGAAGCAGAAGAGTTGGAAACAGAAGAAAATGATATTTCGCGTTAGCGTCCGGCGCTCTATCAACGTTTTTATAATCTTTTTTACCGTCACGTTATTGTTATTTATCAATACGGCGTGCACGGTGGGAGGTGCATATTTTGTCGCCCCTCATGCCAGCGCTACCATTCCGCCCGAAATTGCCATGTTGGCAAATACGGGCGTCCCGTGGCAGAATTTACCCACCAAAACTCCGGCGCCCACCAATCCACCCACGGCTACCCGCACTCCCTTGCTTTTAGATTCTCCCACACCTACGCCAACATCCGCCATTCAAGCCGATGCACCCCCGTATTTATATTATGTTCAGGCAGCCGATACACTGCCGGTAGTGGCGGTGCGCTTCAATGTCAGCCCGAGTGAAATCACTTCGCCGGATCCCATTGTGACGGATACCCTACTCTCCCCGGGACAATTACTGATCGTTCCCCGACGACTGGCAAATACATCGACCTCCCAAAAAATCCTGCCCGATAGCGAATTGGTGTATTCGCCATCCGCGATAGATTTCGATGTGGAAGAATATGTCCGAAAAGCGGGGGGAAAACTGAGTACTTATTCGCAATGGTTGAAAAGCACAGGCACCAGCACCGGGGCGGAGATTGTTCAAAGGGTGGCACTGGAAAACTCGATCAATCCGCGGCTCTTGCTGGCATTGCTGGAATACAACAGCCATTGGGTTACCGGGTACCCGGAGAATCAAAACCAGATCGATTACCCTATGGGTTTAATCGATTTGAATAAAAAAGGCCTCTACAAGCAAATGGTGTGGGCAGTTGACCAGCTATCTGTGGGATATTTTAACTGGCGGGAAGGCCGCATTATTGAGTTGAAATTCATAGATGATGGTTACAGCACCCGCCTGGCGCCCGACCTCAATGCTGGAAGTGTGGCATTACAATATTATTTTTCGAAATTATATAGCAGTACAAACTGGCTGACAGCTATCGATCTGGAAAACGGTTTCCCGGCGCTTTACGAAAGCATGTTTGGCAATCCCTGGGAGCGGGCGCAGATGGTTGAACCCCTTTACCCACCCGGTTTGGAACAGCCTCCGCTCATTCTCCCGTTCGAAATGAACCAAAAATGGAGTTATACGGGCGGTCCACATGGCGCCTGGGAGGCAGAAGGTTCTTATGCAGCTCTGGATTTTGCCCCGCCCAGCGCCAACTCAGGCTGTATCCCTTCCAATGCCTGGGTAGTGGCTTCGGCTTCCGGTCTGGTTGTGCGTTCGGGGAAGGGCGTTATTGTATTGGATTTAGACGGCGATGGTTACGAACAAACCGGCTGGGCGCTGCTTTATTTGCATGTATCCATTGAAGGTGCCGTCCCGGTAGGCACCTGGGTGGGAATGGGTGATCCACTGGGGCATCCATCTTGTGAAGGCGGTCATGCCACTGGCACGCATGTCCATATTGCCCGTAAATTCAACGGAGAATGGATTGCCGCCGACAGCCCGATGCCTTTTAATCTTAGCGGCTGGGTAGCCCACGCGGGGTATGCTGCTTATTATGGCACGCTTACTCGTGACGAGGAAGAAGTTATTGCCAATATGGGCAGCTCGGGCACTTCTCTTATTCGGCGTTCGGCAAATGACCTGGTCAATCCCTGAAAACTGCAAGGCGATTAATGTTTTTATCGGTGGGCTGATTCTCTTTCTCGTTTTAGCAGGTTGTCAGCCACAGACAAATATTCACGCGACGACCAATAGACCGGAGAATGTCTTCTCAGACGCGACCATTCCGCCAACAATAACCTCTTTCCCTGCACCATTCTCGACCTATATCACCGTTACACCGACGAGTATGCCTACTTTAGTGCCAACGGCACCAAGCTCACCTTCAAAAGCCGTAATGTCAACCGATTCACCCCTTATTTATTACGCCCAATCTGGCGATACCCTGGATGTGATCGCCAGTCATTTTAATATCTCTGCCACGCAAATCACCTCACCCGATCCTATTCCCGATCAAGGATTGGTCCCTTACAACCAGCCGCTTTATCTCCCCGCTTATCTTTCAAAGCACCTGACGTCAGATTTTATATTGCCGGATAGTGAGGTGGTCTTCGGTCCCTCGGGCGTAGACTTCGATATTGATTTCTATTTACGGCGTTCGAGAGGCGACCTGGCAACCTATAGGGAATATCTGGCAAGCACTGGTTGGAACAGCGCCGCGGAGATTATTCAGCGTATCGCTTTAGAAAACTCCATCAACCCCCGCTTATTGCTCGCCTTGTTGGAATATCATTGCCACGGTGTGTCAGGCGAAATATCAGAAGACGTGGATCAAGATGCACTATTAGGGAACACCCATTTTCTGCGTCTGGGTTTATACCGGCAATTGAGCTGGGCATCCGATCAGCTTTCAATAGGGTATTATGGCTGGCGTTCCGGTCAACTAAACGAATTTACCCTGGCGGATGGTAGTCTTATGCAACCTGCCCCCAATTTGAATGCGGGCAGCGTGGCTTTACAATACTATTTTGCCTATAAAAATGACCGCAAGTCATGGAAAGAAGCCATTGACCCACAGACGGGATTTGCCGCGCTATATGAGCGTATGTTTGGCGACCCCTGGGAACGCGCCCTCCAGGTTGAGCCCTTGCTTCCCGCAGATTTGACTCAAACCCCGATGCAACTCCCTTTTGAAGAGAATCGCGGCTGGAGCTATACCAGCGGGCCACATTCTGCCTGGGAGAAGAACGGCGCCCTGGCAGCCCTGGATTTTGCCCCAGCTACCTACAACAGCGGCTGCCTGCCCACCGATGCCTGGGTGGCGGCGGTTGCTGACGGGCAGGTGGTGCGGGCTGAATTGAATGGGGTCATGCAAGACCTGGACGATCCCGTAACTGGCGAGGGGGATGGAATAGAACAAACCGGCTGGGCAGTATTTTATTATCACATCGCCAAAAATGGGATGGTTGCCGCTGATACGTATTTGAAAGCGGGTGAACGCATCGGACAACCGTCCTGCGAAGGCGGTCGTTCCACCGGGACTCATGTCCATATTGCCCGTAAGTTCAATGGTGAATGGGTGATCGCCGATGGTTACCTGCCTTTCAATCTAAGCGGCTGGATAGCTCATAATGGGGAAAAGCCGTATCAGGGTACTCTTACCAAGGATGGTATGACTGTAGTGGCGCATTGGTTTGGTTCGTTCGAAACCCGCATCGGATTGCCTACCAAAACACCAATTGTCCCATAGATTGATTCGCAGATTCGGTATACAATTACCCTATGTGGCATAATAAATCTTTAACACGGGCGAAAAACGTCTATTCCCGGGTTTTGTTGTTTTTTAAGGGTTCTTTTTTTATGTGTTGTATTTTGTCGGTTTTTTTGAGTGGGTGTAATTTTCCAAAATTTGCTAATCCGAACCAGGCATCTGCCTCGCAGAATGAATTTGAATTAGTTTTTGATCATTCCACTCCCACAATCGAAGCGCCGATAATAACCCCCTCACCCTCCCGACCGGTCTATAAACCGGGAGAACTGGTGGACTATACTGCACAAACCGGTGATACCATACCGGCTCTGGCATTGCGCTTTAATACCACCGAGGCGGAGATATTAGAAGCCAATCCTATTATCCCTCAATCGGCCACCACCATGCCGCCCGGGATGCCCATGAAAATCCCGATTTATTATGTGCCTTTTTGGGGCAGCGCTTACCAGATCATCCCCGATAGTCTTTTTGTGAACGGACCTGCCCAGGGCAATTTCAACACCATCGAGTTCGTCTCTCAACATGGCGGATGGCTGAATAGTTATGAAGATTACGCCGGGTCTGCCACGCGCAGCGGCGCCGAAATCGTAGAGTATGTGGCGCAAAATTACAGCGTTAGCCCGATGCTTTTGTTAGCGCTATTAGAATTCAAAGCGGGGGCGCTTTCTCAAGCGGAATTATATGGAGAGAATCGACAATATCCCCTGGGCTATAAATCCGTGAGCAGAAAAGGGCTATACCAGCAACTCATCTGGACCGCCAACACCTTGAACAACGGTTACTACGCCTGGCGTGCGGGTAATCTGCTTTCGATTGAGTATAAGGATGGACGGATCGAACAATTCGACCCCTGGCAAAACGCGGCCACGGTGGCTATACATTATTACTATAACTTGATCCTCTCCGGCGATGAATATCATCACGCCATCAGTTCTGAAGGATTGGCTGCCACATATCGCCAGTTATTTGGCGATCCCTGGGCGGTAGTGCAAGACCATATCCCGGGCAGTTTACAGCAGCCGGAGTTTACGTTACCATTTTTAGCCGGCGCCTCCTGGGCTTACACCGGGGGACCTCACACGGGCTGGGGAACCGGAGCACCTTTTGCCGCTCTGGATTTCGCCCCGCCTTCGGTTAACCCGGGTTGTGTGTGGAGCGACCATTGGGTGACAGCGATAGCACCCGGGGTGGTGGCGCGCACCGATACCGGTGTTGTGATCCTTGATCTGGACGGCGACGGCGACGAACGCACGGGATG